>NZ_JAZEVT010000002.1:0-1188616 GCF_036668755.1 Achromobacter sp. ESBL13
CCGTTGGTCACGGCGATCGGCGTGCCCACAACAACCGCGCTGCCGTTGATGGCTGTGATGGCGTGGCTTGCGTTCTCGAAAGTATCGTTGCCGTTGACCGCGATGTTGACCGTCGTATCCTCGTTGGTCGTGATCGTGTCGTTGGCAATATCCACCACCGCCGAGACCGTGACGCTGACCGTGGACAGGCTGATGTTGCCGTTGCCGTCCGAGATCGACACCACGAAGCTGTCGCCGCCGTAGTAGTCGGCCGTCGGCGTGTAGGTATAGGCACCGGTTGCCGGGTTCACCGTCACCGTGCCATGCGCGGGAGCAGTCCCAACGCTGTAGGCCAACGTATCGCCGTCGCCGTCCACCGCCGAGACCTGGCCGGTAACAGCCACGTCCTCGGTGGTGCTGGTGGCATAGTTGCCGGTAGCCGGATCGAAGGTCTGACCTGGTACGGCCGGGTCCACTGTCATCGGCGCATCCGCCACAGCGGTGACCGTGACAGTGACCGTCGCCGTCTCCGTCACGCCCCCAGAAGTGACCGTGTAGGTGAAGCTGGTGGCGCCGTTGTAGTTCGCAGCGGGTGCGAAGTCCAAGGTGCCATCGGCCTTCAACGTCACCGAACCGTTGGCCACGGCGATCGGCGTGCCCACAACAACCGCGCTGCCGTTGATGGCTGTGATGGCGTGGCTGGCGTTTTCAAAGGTGTCGTTCGTATTGACGGCAATGTTGACCGTCGTGTCCTCGTTGGTCGTTACCGTGTCGTTGACAATGTCCACCACCGCCGAGACCGTAACGCTGACCGTGGACAGGCTGATGTTGCCGTTGCCGTCCGAGATCGACACCACGAAGCTGTCGCCGCCGTAGTAGTCGGCCGTCGGCGTGTAGGTGTAGGCACCCGTCGCTGGGTTCACCGTCACCGTGCCGTGCGCGGGTGAGGTGCCAAGGCTGTAGGTCAGCGTGTCTCCGTCCCCATCCACCGCCGAGACCTGGCCCGTGACGGCCGTGTCCTCAGTAGTGCTGGTGGCGTAGTTGCCCGTCGCCGGATCGAAGGTCTGACCTGGTACGGCCGGGTCCACCGTCATCGGCGCATCCGCCACGGCGGTGACTGTGACAGTGACGGTTGCCGTCTCCGTCACACCGCCCGAGGTCACCGTGTAGGTAAAGCTGGTCGATCCGTTGTAGTTGGCTGCGGGTGCGAAGTCCAACGTGCCGTCAGCCTTCAACGTCACCGAACCGTTGGATACCGCAATCGGCGTCCCCACAACAACCGAGCTGCCGTTGATCGCCGTGACGGCATGGCCCGCGTTTTCGAAGGTGTCGTTCGTATTGACGGCAATGTTGACCGTCGTGTCCTCGTTGGTCGTCACCGAATCGGTGGCGATATCCACCACCGCGGAGACGCTGACACTGACCGTGGACAACGTGATGTTGCCGTTGCCATCGGAGATCGCGACAACGAAGCTGTCGCTACCGTAGTAGTCGGCGGTCGGGGTGTAGGTGTAGGCGCCGGTCGTGGCGTTGACCGTCACGGAGCCATGCGCGGGCGCCGTCCCCACGCTATAGGCCAGCGTGTCGCCGTCGCCATCTACCGCCGACACCCGGCCAATGACAGCCGTGTCTTCAGTCGTGGTCGTCGCGTAATTGCCCGTGGCCGGGTCGAAGCTCTGACCCGGAACAGCGGGATCCACCGTCATCGGCGTATCCGCCACGGCGGTCACCGTGACATTGACCGTGGCCGTCTCGGAAGCCCCGCCCGAGGTCACCGTGTAGGTAAAACTGGTGGAACCGTTGTAGTTCGGAGCCGGTGCGAAGTCCAACGTGCCGTCCGCCTTCAACGTCACCGAACCGTTGGATACCGCAATCGGCGCCCCCACAACAACCGCGCTGCCATTAATCGCCGTGATGGCGTGGCCGGTGTTTTCAAAGGTGTCGTTCGTATTGACGGCGATATTGACCGTCGTGTCCTCGTTGGTCGTTACTGTGTCGTTGGCAATGTCCACCACCGCCGAGACCGTAACGCTGACCGTGGACAGGCTGACGTTGCCCGTGCCATCGCTGATGCTGATGACGAAGCTGTCGACGCCGTAGTAGTCGGCCGTCGGCGTGTAGGTATAGGCACCGGTTGCCGGGTTCACCGTCACCGTGCCATGCGCGGCCGTGGTCGATACGCTGTAGGTCAACGTATCGCCGTCGCCGTCCACCGCCGAGACCTGGCCGGTGACGGCCGTGTCTTCAACGGTGCTGGTGGCATAGTTGCCGGTAGCCGGATCGAAGGTCTGACCTGGTACGGCCGGGTCCACTGTCATCGGCGTATCCGCCACGGCGGTCACCGTGACATTGACCGTGGCCGTCTCCGTCACACCACCGGATGTGACGGTGTAAGTGAAGCTGGTCGAGCCGTTGTAATTGGCCGTCGGCGCAAAGTCCAAGGTGCCGTCGGCTTTGAGCGTCACCGAACCGTTGCTCACGACAATCGGCGTACCGACCACCACCGCGCTGCCGTTGATGGCTGCGATGGCGTGGCCCGCGTTTTCAAAGGTGTCGTTGGTGTTGACCGCGATGTTGACCGTCGTATCCTCGTTGGTCGTGATCGTGTCGTTGGCAATGTCCACCACCGCCGAGACCGTAACGCTAACCGTCGACAGGCTGATGTTGCCGGTGCCATCGCTGATGCTGATGACGAAGCTGTCGGCGCCGTAGTAGTCGGCCGTCGGCGTGTAGGTATAGGCACCGGTTGCCGGGTTCACCGTCACCGTGCCGTGCGCGGCCGTGGTCGATACGCCATAGGTCAGCGTGTCGCCGTCGCCGTCCACTGCCGATACCCGTCCGGTGACAGCCGTGTCCTCAGCAGTGCTGGTGGCGTAGTTGCCGGTAGCCGGGTCGAAGGTCTGACCTGGTACGGCCGGGTCCACTGTCATCGGCGCATCCGCCACGGCGGTGACCGTGACCGTAACGGTTGCCGTCTCCGTCACTCCCCCGGATGTGACCGTGTAGGTGAAGCTGGTGGAGCCGTTGTAGTTCGCAGCGGGTGCGAAGTCCAAGGTGCCATCGGCCTTCAACGTGACCGAGCCGTTGGTCACCGCAATCGGCGTCCCCACAACAACCGCGCTGCCATTGATAGCCGTGATGGCATGGCCCGCGCTCTCGAAGGTGTCGTTGCCGTTGACCGCGATATTCACCGTCGTGTCTTCATTGGTGGTCACCGTGTCGTTGGCAATATCCACCACCGCCGTTACCGTGACACTGACCGTGGACAACGTGATGTTGCCGTTGCCATCGGAGATCGCGACAACGAAGCTGTCGCTGCCGTAGTAGTCCGCCGTCGGCGTGTACGTGTAAGCACCCGTCGTGGCATTGACCGTTACCGTGCCGTGCGCGGGCGCGGTCCCAACGCTGTAGGCCAACGTGTCGCCGTCGGCATCCAGCGCCGACACCCGGCCAATGACGGCCGTGTCTTCAGTTGTGGTCGTCGCGTAGTTGCCCGTGGCTGGGTTAAAGGTCTGACCAGGAACCGCGGGGTCCACTGTCATCGGCGCATCCGCCACGGCGGTGACCGTGACGTTGACCGTGGCGGTCTCCGTCACACCACCAGAAGTGACCGTGTAGGTGAAGCTGGTGGCGCCGTTGTAGTTCGCAGCGGGTGCGAAGTCCAAGGTGCCATCGGCCTTCAACGTGACCAAGCCGTTGGCCACCGCAATCGGCGTGCCGACCACCACCGCGCTGCCATTGATGGCTGTGATGGCGTGGCCGGAGTTTTCAAAGGTGTCGTTGGCATTGACAGCGATGTTGACCGTCGTGTCTTCATTGGTGGTCACCGTGTCGTTGGCAATATCCACGACCGCCGACACCGTCACACTGACCGTCGACAGGCTGATGTTGCCGGTGCCATCGCTGATGCTGATGACGAAGCTGTCGGCGCCATAGTAGTCGGCCGTCGGCGTGTACGTGTAGGCGCCCGTTGCTGAATTCACCGTAACCGTGCCGCGTGCGGCGGTGGTCGATACGCCGTAGGTCAGCGTGTCGCCGTCGCCGTCCACCGCCGAGACCCGTCCCATGACGGCCGTGTCCTCGGTGGTGCTGGTGGCGTAGTTGCCGGTAGCCGGGTCGAAGGTCTGACCTGGTACGGCCGGGTCCACCGTCATCGGCGCATCCGCGACCGCCGCCACGGTGACGGTAACCGTTGCCGTCTCAACCGCGCCGCCCGACGTCACCGTGTAGGTAAAGCCGGTCGATCCGTTGTAGTTCGCAGCCGGAGCGAAGTCCAAGGTGCCGTCGGCCTTCAAGGTGACCGAACCATTGGTCACCGCAATCGGGGTACCGACCACCACCGCGCTGCCATTGACCGCCGTAATGACGTGCCCGGCGTTTTCGAACGTGTCGTTCGTGTTGACGGCGATATTGACCGTCGTGTCCTCGTTTGTGGTGATCGTGTCGTTGGCAATGTCCACCACGGCCGACACCGTGACGCTGACCGTGGACAGGCTGATGTTGCCGTTGCCGTCCGAGATCGACACCACGAAGCTGTCGCTGCCGTAGTAATCGGCCGTCGGGGTGTAGGTGTAGGCGCCCGTTGCTGAATTCACCGTGACCGTGCCATGCGCGGGGGCAGTCCCAACGCTGTAGGCCAACGTGTCGCCGTCGCCATCCACCGCCGATACCCGGCCAATGACGGCCGTGTCTTCCACGGTGGTGGTCGCGTAGTTGCCCGTGGCCGGGTCGAAGGTTTGACCCGGAACGGCCGGGTCCACCGTCATGGGTACATCCGCCACGGCGGTCACCGTGACATTGACCGTGGCCGTCTCGGTGACACCGCCCGAGGTCACCGTGTAGGTAAAGCTGGTCGATCCGTTGTAGTTGGCTGCGGGTGCGAAGTCCAACGTGCCGTCGGCCTTCAACGTCACCGAACCGTTGGATACCGCAATCGGCGTCCCCACAACAACCGTGCTGCCATTGATCGCCGTGATGGCATGGCTTGCGTTCTCGAAGGTGTCGTTGCCGTTGACCGCGATGTTGACCGTCGTGTCCTCGTTGGTCGTTACCGTGTCGTTGGCAATGTCCACCACCGCCGAGACCGTAACGCTGACCGTGGACAGGCTGATGTTGCCGTTGCCGTCCGAGATCGACACCACGAAGCTGTCGCCGCCGTAGTAATCCGCCGTCGGCGTGTAGGTGTAGGCGCCGGTTGTGGTGTTGACCGTCACCGTGCCGTGAGCGGCAGTCGTGCTGACGCTGTAGGCCAGCGTGTCACCGTCGCCGTCCACCGCCGAGACTTGACCCGTTACGGCCGTGTCCTCAGTAGTGCTGGTGGCGTAGTTGCCGGTAGCCGGGTCGAAGGTTTGGCCCGGAACCGCAGGGTCCACCGTCATCGGCGCATCCGCCACGGCGGTGACCGTGACCGTAACGGTTGCCGTCTCCGTCACTCCCCCGGATGTGACCGTGTAGGTGAAGCTGGTGGCGCCGTTGTAGTTCGCAGCGGGTGCGAAGTCCAAGGTGCCATCGGCCTTCAACGTGACCGAGCCGTTGGTCACCGCAATCGGCGTCCCCACAACAACCGCGCTGCCATTGATAGCCGTGATGGCATGGCCCGCGTTCTCGAAGGTGTCGTTGCCGTTGACCGCGATATTCACCGTCGTGTCTTCATTGGTGGTCACCGTGTCGTTGGCAATATCCACCACCGCCGTTACCGTGACACTGACCGTGGACAACGTGATGTTGCCGTTGCCATCGGAGATCGCGACAACGAAGCTGTCGCTGCCGTAGTAGTCCGCCGTCGGCGTGTACGTGTAAGCACCCGTCGTGGCATTGACCGTTACCGTGCCGTGCGCGGGCGCGGTCCCAACGCTGTAGGCCAACGTGTCGCCGTCGGCATCCAGCGCCGACACCCGGCCAATGACGGCCGTGTCCTCGGTGGTGCTGGTCGCGTAGTTGCCCGTGGCCGGATTGAACGTCTGACCCGGCACGGCGGGGTCCACCGTCATCGGCGCATCCGCCACGGCGGTGACCGTGACGTTGACCGTGGCGGTCTCCGTGACACCACCGGAAGTGACGGTGTAGGTGAAGCTGGCCGAGCCGTTGTCGTTGGCGGTCGGCGCGAAGTCCAGCGTGCCATCGGCCTTCAAGGTCACCGAACCATTGGTCACCGCGACCGGCGTCCCGACCACCACTGCACTGCCGTTGATCGCCGTGATGGCGTGGCCAGGATTTTCGAACGTGTCGTTGGCATTGACGGCGATGTTGACCGTCGTGTCCTCGTTCGTGGTGACCGAGTCGTTGGCGATATCCACCACCGCCGACACGGTCACGCTGATCGTGGACAGCGTGACGTTGCCCGTGCCGTCGCTGATGCTGACGACGAAGCTGTCACTGCCGTAGTAGTCGGCAGTCGGCGTGTACGTGTAAGCCCCCGTCGTGGCGTTGACGGTCACGGAACCATGTGCGGGCGCCGTTCCCACGCTGTAGGCCAGCGTGTCGCCGTCGCCATCCACCGCCGACACGCGGCCAACGACGGCCGTGTCTTCCACGGTAGTGGTCGCGTAGTTGCCCGTGGCCGGATTGAACGTTTGACCCGGAACGGCCGGGTCCACCGTCATGGGTACATCCGCCACGGTGGTCACCGTGACATTGACCGTGGCCGTCTCGGTGACACCACCGGAAGTGACGGTGTAGGTGAAACTGGTCGAGCCGTTGTAGTTCGCAGCCGGAGCGAAGTCCAAGGTGCCGTCGGCCTTCAAGGTGACCGAACCATTGGTCACCGCAATCGGGGTACCGACCACCACTGCACTACCGTTGATCGCCGTGATGGCGTGGCCAGGATTTTCGAACGTGTCGTTGGTGTTGACGGCGATATTGACCGTCGTGTCTTCGTTCGTGGTGACGGAATCGTTGGCAATATCCACCACCGCCGACACCATGACGCTGACCGTCGACAGGCTGATGTTGCCGGTGCCATCGGAGATCGCGACGACGAAGCTGTCGGTGCCGTAGTAGTCGGCCGTCGGCGTGTAGGTATACGCACCCGTCGTGGCGTTGACGGTGACCGAGCCATGCGCGGGGGCAGTCCCAACGCTGTAGGCCAACGTGTCGCCGTCGCCATCCACCGCCGACACCTGGCCAACGACGGCCATGTCTTCCACGGTGGTGGTCGCGTAGTTGCCCGTGGCCGGATTGAACGTTTGACCCGGAACGGCCGGGTCCACCGTCATGGGTACATCCGCCACGGCGGTCACCGTGACATTGACCGTGGCCGTCTCGGTGACACCACCGGAAGTGACCGTGTAGGTGAAGCTGGTCGAGCCGTTGTAGTTGGCTGCGGGTGCGAAGTCCAAGGTGCCGTCGGCTTTGAGCGTCACGGAACCGTTGCTCACCACGATCGGCGTTCCGACCACCATTGCGCTGCCATTGATTGCCGTAATGGCGTGGCCGCCATTCTCGAAGGTGTCGTTGGCATTGACGGCGATATTCACCGTCGTGTCTTCGTTAGTCGTAACCGTGTCGTTGGCAATATCCACCACCGCGGAGACGGTGACACTGACCGTGGACAACGTGATGTTGCCGTTGCCATCGGAAATCGCGACAACGAAGCTGTCGCTGCCGTAGTAATCGGCCGTCGGGGTGTAGGTGTAGGCGCCCGTCGTGGCGTTGACGGTGACCGAGCCATGCGCGGGGGCAGTCCCAACGCTGTAGGCCAACGTGTCGCCGTCGCCGTCCACCGCCGACACCTGGCCAACGACGGCCGCGTCTTCCACGGTGGTGGTCGCGTAGTTGCCCGTGGCCGGGTCGAAGGTTTGACCCGGAACGGCCGGGTCCACCGTCATGGGTACATCCGCCACGGCGGTCACCGTGACATTGACCGTGGCCGTCTCGGTGACACCGCCGGAAGTGACGGTGTAGGTGAAGCTGGTCGAGCCGTTGTAGTTGGCTGCGGGTACGAAGTCTAACGTGCCGTCAGCCTTCAACGTCACCGAACCGTTGGATACCGCAATCGGGATACCGACGACCACCGCGCTGCCATTGATCGCCGTGATGGCGTGCCCGGCGTTTTCGAAGGTGTCGTTGGCATTGACGGCGATATTGACCGCCGTGTCTTCGTTCGTAGTGACGGAATCGTTGGCAATATCCGCCACTGCCGACACCGTGACGCTGACCGTGGACAGGCTGACGTTGCCTGTGCCATCGGAGATCGCGACGACGAAGCTGTCGCTACCGTAGTAGTCGGCAGTCGGCGTGTAGGTATAGGCACCCGTCGCCGGGTTCACCGTCACCGTGCCATGCGCGGGAGCAGTCCCAACGCTGTAGGCCAACGTGTCGCCGTCGCCATCCACCGCCGACACCTGGCCAATGACGGCCGTATCTTCAACGGTGGAGGTCGCGTAGTTGCCCGTCGCCGGGTTGAAGGTCTGGCCGGGAACAGCAGGGTCCACCACCATCGGCGCATCCGCCACGGGCGTTACCGTGATGGTGACCGTTGCCGTTTCCACCGCGCCGCCCGACGTCACTGTGTACGTGAAGCTGGTCGAGCCGTTGTAGTTGGCCGCCGGCGCAAAGTCTAAGGTTCCGTCGGCCTTCAAGGTCACCGAACCGTTGCTCACCGCAATCGGCGTCCCCACAACAACCGCGCTGCCATTGATTGCCGTGATGGCGTGGCCGGCATTCTCAAAGGTGTCGTTTGTATTGACGGCGATATTCACCGTCGTGTCTTCGTTAGTCGTGATCGTATCGCCCGCGATATCCACCACCGCCGACACCGTCATGGTGACCGTCGTTTGCAAGACGCCGCCAAAGCCGTCCGACACCGTGACAACAAAACTGTCGGTGCCGTAGAAATCCGCCGTCGGCGTATAGGTGTAGGCGCCCGACGTGGCGTTGATGACCAGCGCGCCATGGGTTGGTGTCGTGCTGACGGTGTAGGTCACCGGGTTGCCGTCGGTGTCCAGCGCCGAGATCTGGCCGATGATGGCCACGTCTTCCTGCGTGGAGTTCTGGTAGTTGCCCGTCAGCGGGTCGTACGCTTGATTGCCAACGCGCGGGTCCAGCAGCACTGGCGGATCGTTGACCGGGGTAACGTTGACCGTCACCGTTGCAGTCTCCGTCACGCCGCCCGAACTGACCGTGTAGGTGAAACTGGTGGTGCCGTTGTAGTTGCCCGACGGCAGGAAGTTCAAGGTGCCGTTGGCCAGCAAGGTCACCGATCCATTGGCGACGCCGATCGGCGTGCCCACCACGGCGGACGTGCCGTTGATGGCGGTGATCGCCGGGCTGGAACCTTCGAACGAGTCGTTGGCCAGTACGGCAATGTTGATGGCCGTGTCTTCGTCGGTGGTGACCGAGTCGCCGGCGATGTCCACCACCGCCGAGACGGTCACCGAGACGGTGCTTTGCAGCAGGCCGCCATTGCCGTCGCTGACGCTCACCACGAAGCTGTCGCTGCCGTTGTAGTCGCCGGTGGGCGTGTAGGTGTAGGCGCCCGTTGCCGCGTCGATCGTCACCAAACCATGCGCGGGCTGCGTGGACACCGTGTAGGCCAGGGTGTTGCCGTCCACATCGGTTGCCGATACCCGGCCGCTGACGGGCGCGTCTTCCAGGGTGCTGACGGCGTAGCCGCCGGTGGCGGGGTTGAATACCTGGCCCGCGACCGCCGGGTCGACCAGGACCGGAAGGTCGTTGACCGCCGTCACGGTGACGTTCACCGTGGCGGTTTCCGTAACGCCGCCCGATGTCACCGTGTAGGTGAAGCTGGCCACGCCGTTGTAGTTGGCGGCGGGCGCGAAGTCCAGGGTGCCATCCGCCTTCAGCGTCACCGAACCGTTGCTGACCGTCACCGGCGTACCGACCACCACCGCGCCGCCGTTGATGGCGGTGATCGCATGCGTGGCGTCCTCGAAGGTATCGTTGGCGTTGACGGCGATGTTGACCGGGGTGTCTTCATTGGTCGTGATCGTGTCGTTGGCGATGTCCGCTACCGCCGCCACGGTGAAGCTCACCGTGGACTGCACCGTGCCGCCGTGGCCGTCCGACACCGTGACCACGAAGCTGTCGCTGCCGTTGTAGTCGACGGACGGCGTGTACGTGTAGACGCCCGTCGAGGTGTTGATGATGACCAGGCCGTGGGTCGGTTGCGTCGACACCGCATAGGCAAGAGTGTCGTTGTCCGGGTCGGTGGCCGACACGCGGCCGGTGAAGGCCGTGTCTTCCGTGGCGCTGACGGCATAGTTGCCGGTGCCCGCGTTGAAGGTCTGGCCCGGGACCGCCGGGTCGGCGGGCACGGGCGGGCGGTTGCCCGGCGCCACCACGATGGTCGATACCGCCGAGGCCGACACGGATCCGCCCGTGTCGGTCACGGTGAAGGTGAGCAGCCGCGCGCCGGCCGTAGCGGACAACAAGGTATCGCGGTAGGTCGCGCCGCGCACCAGGGTGTCCAGCACCGTATCGGCGATGACGCCGCCGCCGTTGCGCGTGATCACAAAGCCACCGGCGACGGTGTAGTTCACCAGCAGGACCACGCTATTGACGGTCACCGTGTTCGACGACGACGCGTTCAGCGCGAAGCTGGCGCCGCCCAGGGTGATGACCTCGTTGGCGCCGTCCTGCACGCCGGATACGGTGATGGCCAGCTGCTGGATGTCGTTGTCGCCAAAATCCGTGACGTCGGCCGTGCCCGTCGCAACGTTCACGGCGGCGCCGGCGCCCGTTTGGGTGCCGCTGTACGTCAGCGTGCCGTCCGCCGCGCCCACCGTCGAATTCAGATCGATGACGGGTGCGTTGACGCTGTCGCGCCAGTTGAAGTTGCGCGTCAGCGGTACGGCGTTGCTGCCGTTGACCGCCGTGTCCAGGTCGGTATCGGCCAGGTTGAACGACACGACGGTGGCCGTCAGACCCGATCCGCTGGTGTTGACAATGCCGTCCTGCACCGCGTAGCCATCGTTGACGGTGCCGTGTTCAAAGATGTCCAGCAGACCATCCTGGTCGGTGTCCGTGGTAATGGTCACCGAGGTCGCTTGGCCATCGCCGCGTTCGGCCACATCGGCCGTGCCATCGTTGTCGCTGTCGGTATCCCGATAGTCGGCCAGGGCGTCGCCGTCGGTGTTAACCGGAGTCAGGCCCAGGCTGGCGGCGGCCGTTTTTCTGCTGCCGCTGACGGTGTCGGCGTCATAGCGGTCGTCCAGGCCGTCCTGGTCCACGTCAACGATCGACACGCCCTGGCCGCTGGGCGGCTTGTAGGCCGCCGTGGTCTGCGCTTCCACATTGTCGGTAATGCCGTCGTTGTCGCTGTCCAGATCCAGGCGGTCAACGATGCCATCGGCGTCGGTACTGTTGGTTTCGTTGATGTCCAGGATGCCGTCGTTGTCGTCGTCGATGTCGGCCACATTGGCCACGCTATCGCCATCGGTATCCAGCGGTGTGATGGTGGCAACCGCCACGTTGGACGCGGTAGGCGCCGCGACCGACGTGGCTTGTACCGAGATGGTGCGCGCGGCGGTCGAGCCGGACGTGGTGGTAAACGTGACCAGACCCAGCGCGGTCTGGTAGTTGGCCAGCGTGGTGTTGCCGCTTAACGTCAGCACGCCGGTGCCGCTGTTGTAGCTGGCCGTGATGCCGGCCACGGCACTACCCAGCGCCAGCGTGTCGGCCGCCGTGGCGCCCGACAAGGTGATCGTCATCGAGGCCAGGTTATTGCCCTCGGGGTCGGTGACCGACACCAGGTTGCCGATAGCGACGGTGGTTTGGTCGTACGTCGCGCTGTGGTTCGAACCGGCGGTCGCGCCATTCAGGTCGATGCGCGCCGCGTCCTGCACCTGCGTCACCGTGACCGTGACGTTGGCGGTCTCGGTCATGGTTCCGGTGGTGACCGTATACGAGAATACGACGTTGCCCGAGGCCGCCGTGCCCGGATAATCGGCGGCTGGCGTGAAGGTCAGCGTGCCGTCGGCGTTCAACACCACCGAGCCGTTGGTGACGGCCACTGCCGCGCCGCCTGCGGTGATCGGGGAGCCGTTGATGGCCGACACCACACGGCCGCTGTTCTCGAAGGTATCGTTGCCCAGCACATTGATGATCACCGCCGTGTCTTCGGCGGTGGTGGCCGTGTCCGCCGTGATGTCGGCAATGGCGTTGATGGTCAGGCCGACCGAACCCGTCGCGCCGGAGAAGGCGCTGGCGCCGCCGTTGACGCTGGCGTCCGCGGTGCCGCCGTTCGTACCGCTGGTCTGATCCCAGGCACGGATCGTCAGCGAGGCCGTGCCGTTGTAGTCCGCGTTCGGGCGGAAGTACACGCGGGAATTAGCGCTGTTGGCCAGCAGCAGGGCGCTGGTGTTGGACACCGCGCTCATCTGGGTCCAGTTGGCCCCGTTGTTGGTCGAATACCACCACGTGCCGTTGGTGGTGTCGGCGCCCACGATGGCCACGCCGCTCAGCGCGCCACTGTCGTCGTCGGACGTCGAGCCGATGAAGTTGTTGACTGACGTGCCGACCGCGCCCGTGGGCACGGGCGCGGGCACGCTGGCATTCAAGTCTTCGTTGATCGTCGCCAGCGTGCGCGTGGCCACGTTCAACACCGGCGCATCATTGATGTCCGTGATGAAGACGACGACGGAGTCACTGACGCTTGAGAACGCGTTTGACGTACCGATACTGACTTTGGTGCCCGCCGTGCCGGAACTTTGGTCCCAACCGCGCAAGGACATTTCAATGGTCGCATCGCCCGTGAAGCCGGCATCCGGCACGTAGTAGATGCGCGCGTCCGGCGAGTCGGGCAACAGCAGCGCGTTACTGCTCGACACGGCGCCCATCGCCGCCCACGTGGCGCCACCATCCAGCGAAAACCACCAGTCGCCGTGCGTGCCGGTGATGCTGATGATCGCAACCCCTTTGAGGGCGCCTGCGTCCGCATCTGTCAGGCCGGCCGTGAAGTGGGAAACCAGCACCCCCACGGCGCCGACCGGTGCGGGTGCGTCCTCGTTGCCGGTGTAAAGCAGATCCAACGAGGTATTGAGCACGGGCGCGGTGTTCGCCCGCATGGCTATCGTGTCGGTCGCGGTCGAGAATGCGGTCGAGCCGCCGTTGACCGTCGCGTCGCCCGTACCGCCGTTGGTGCCGCTGGTTCGGTCCCAGGCGCGGATGGTCAGCGCGCTGGCCACATTGCCCAGGACGCCGGAGTTGGGCCGGAAGTACAGCCGCGTCGCGCCGTCGGCCGCCAGCAGGCGGGCCGTACCTTCGGTCAACGTGGTGACCTGCGTCCAGTTGTCTCCGTTGTCCAGCGAGTAGTACAGCGTGCCGGAGCTGTTTATCGCCGTCACGGCAACGCCCTTGAGCGCGCCCGTGTCGGCGTCCGTGATACCGCCTACCAGGTCTGACACCAGGATGCCCACCTGGTTGTTCGGCGCCCCGTTGGTCGGCATGACCGCCACGACCGTAAGGCTCGTATCCGCCAGCACCGGCGCATCGTTGACCGGCGTGATGGCAAGCGACAAGTCTGCGCTGGAGGCGCCGCCCGGTGTGGTGATGGTGTAGCGCACCACGGGCACCGGGCCGTCGTAGTTGGATGCCGGGTTGAAGGTGTAGGAGCCATCGGCGTTCAGCGTGAATGTGCCCGTGGGGACGCCGTTGCGCATGAGCGTGGTCGCAACGCCAAGCGTGATCGCCGTGTCCGGCGTGCCGTCGGCGTTGCTGTCATAGCTGGCGGCGGTAACGCTGCCGTTGCGGTTGAAGGTGTCGTTGGCCAGCAGACCCGCCGCCGCCGATACCGACAGCGGCGTGTCTTCCACGGCGGTCGCGGTATCTGCTTGCGCCACGGGCGGGGCGATGCCGACGAAGTTGTCACGCCAGTTCAGGTCGGCGCTCAGGGCCTGGGCGTTGCTGCCATTGGCCAGGATGTCGCCGTCGCCATCGGCCAGGGTGAAGCCGGTAACGGTGGCCGTCAGGCCGCTGCCGCTGGTGATGACGTTGCCGTCCTGCACGGCAAAGCCGTCGTTGACGGTACCGTGTTCGAAGATGTTCAGCAGGCCGTCCTGGTCGGTGTCCGTCGTGCTGGTCACCGAGGTCGCCTGGCCGTCGCCACGCTCGGCTACGTCGGCCGTGCCATCGTTGTCGCTGTCCGCGTCGTAGAAGTCCTTGGTGCCGTCGCCATCGGAGTCCACCGGCGTCAGGCCCAGGCTGGCTGCCCCGGTCGTCTTGTTGACGCCGGTAGTGTCGGCGTCATAGCGATCATCCAGCCCGTCAGCGTCTACGTCGATCATGGCCAGGCCCTGGCCGCTGGGCGGCTTGTAGCCGGCCGTGCTCTGGGCTTCGACGTTGTCGGTGATGCCGTCGTTGTCGCTATCCAGATCCAGCCGGTCGATCAGCCCGTCGCCGTCGTGATCGTTGGCGGTGTTGAACGAACTGACCTTGTAGACCTGCACATCGTCCAAACCCAGATAGGCGCCGTCGCCGCCGGCCGGACGGGCAATGGAGAACACCACGACCGGCGCGTTCGACGTGGCGGTGAACGTGATTTCGCCCTTGGACCAGGTCTTGAAGTTGTTGCCGTTGTAGGTCAGCGTATCGGCGTTATACGACACCCCGTCCACGGTGACCACGAAGTACGCCTGCATCCCGGTCAGGGTCAGGCCGTTGACGCCGCCAAAGATCTCCTGGAACGAAATGCGCACCACGTCGCCCACTTGTATGCCGGCCGACACGGGAATGATCACTTGCGCGGCTTCTTCCACGAAGCCGCTATAGATCCCCATGAACACCTGGCCCTCTGCCGCGCCGGGCACGCCGTTCATGGCGCCGGCCCACTGGCCCGACCCCGCCAACGAGAAGCTTCCCTTCCAGGTGTCGGGCGTGGCCTGGGCTTCGGTAAACCCGGTGCCGTTGATATTGAAGTTCAGACTGTCGTTCTCGGTGCCCGCGACGCCCGAGGCGCCCTCCATGGAACCATCGATCAGCGACGGCGGAATGACCTGCGTCTCGGCCGTGTCCAGGATGCCGTCGTTGTCGTCGTCCAGATCCGCCACATTGGCCACGCCATCGCTGTCCGTGTCGATGGCGGTGATCGTGGCGACCGCCACATTGGATGCCGTGGGGGCAATGGCCGACGTGGCCTGTACCGAAATGGTTCGCGCGGCGGTCGAGCCCGACGTGGTCGTGAAATAGACCTGGCCAAGCGCGGTTTGGTACGTGGCCAGCGCGGCGTTACCCGTCAGCGTCAACACGCCCGTGCCGCTGTTGTAGCTGGCCGTGATGCCATTGACGGTGCCGCCCAGCGACAAGGTGTCCGCGGCGGTTGCGCCCGCCAGGGTGATGGTCATCGACGCCAGGTTGTTGCCTTCGGGGTCGGTGACCGTCACTTGCTTGCCGATGGCGACCGTGATCTGGTCGTAGGGGGTGCTGTAGTTCGCGCCCGCGGCCGATCCATCCAGATCGATGCGCGGCGCGTCCTGCACCTGCGTCACCGTAACGGTGACGTTCGCCGTCTCGGTCACGCCGCCCGACGTGGCCGTGTAGCTGAAGACGGTATTGGCCGACGCCGCCGCGCCCGGATAATCCGGTGACGGGGTGAAGGTGATCGTGCCGTCGGCGTTCAACACGACGGCTCCGTTGCTGACGCTGACCGCCGGCCCGCCCACGGTGATCGCCGCGCCATTGATGGCCGTGACGACGCGCCCGCTGTTCTCGAACGTATCGTTGCCCAGCACGTTGATGACGACGGGCGTTTCTTCGGCGGTGGTGGCGGTGTCCGCCACGATGTCCGCAACGGCGCTGACGGTGATCGTGACCGCGCTGGTGGCGGACGAGAATGCCGTGATGCCGCCGTTGACACTGGCGTCCGCCGTCGCGCCATTGGTGCCGCTGGTCTGGTCCCAGGCGCGGATCGTCAGCGCGGCCGTGCCGTTGAAGTCCGCGTTGGGGCGGAAGTACACGCGCGAGTTGGCGCTGTTGGCCAGCAGCACCGCGCTGCTGTCGGACACGGTGCCCATCTGGGTCCAGTTCGTGCCGTTGTTGGCCGAATACCACCACGTGCCGTTGGCCGTGTCGGCGCCCACGATGGCCACGCCCGTCAACGGGCCGGCATCGACATCCGAGGTGGAGCCGATGAAGTTGTTGACGGACGAGCCGACCGCGCCGGTCGGCACGGGCGCGGGCACACCGGCGTTCAGGTCTTCGTTGATGGCCGACAAGGTACGCGTGGCCGCGTTGAGCACCGGCGCGTCATTGACGGCCGTGACCGACATCGCCACCGTATCCGAGGCGGTCGACACCGCGCCGGAAATCGTGGCGGGATTTACCTTGGTGCCCACCGTGCCCGCCGTCTGATCCCAGCCGCGCAGCGTCAGCGCATTGCCGGCGCTGCCGTTGAAATTCAGGTTGGGCTGATAGTAGAGCCGCGCGTTCGGCGTGTCGGCCAGCAGCAACGCGCTGGTCGTGCCGACGGTGCCCACCGAGGTCCAGTTGGCGCCGCCGTCCAACGAATACCACCACGTACCGTTTGTGGTCGTGGCGCCGATCACCGCGATGCCCTTGACCGCGCCCGGATCCAGGTCGGTCAGGCCCACCGTGTAGGTCGAAACGGTGACGCCTACCGCGCCGACGGGCGCGCCGGAGTCTTCCGAGCCGGTGTAGACCAGGTTCTGCAGCGGGTCCAATACCGGCGGCAGCAACACATGGTTCCAGTCCTGTGCCGCCACCGCCATGGCTTCGATCGACCCGCTTGTGCGTTCCAGCGTCCAGTCGCCACCCAACGACGCCGCGCCGGTGTAGTCAGTGGACGCGGCCACGTCCGCCCCGGTGATGACGCCCAGCGTCTGCACCGCCGCCGCGCCCAGGTCGCCCTTGCCGAAGTCGCAACCGTAAAGCAGCACGTCGGCGTCGGCGCTCAAAACCGAGCCGATCTGCATCAGCTCAGCGCGGTATTCGCCTTGCATGGATTCCAACGTCAGCGTCGCCGTGCCCAGTTGCAGGGTTCCCTCTTCACCGTGGCTAAGGATATGGACGGCGTCCACGTCGTGACGGCCGTTCAGCGTGTCGGCGATGAAGCGCAGGCCGTCCACGCCGGACTCAATGAAGTGCACCTCGGCCCCTGGCGGCAGCGCCTTCGCCAACGCATCCGCCTGCTCCACCGAGCGATCGATGAAGTAGACCTCGCTACGCTCGACCAGCGGCTCGGCCGGCGCGGCCTTGTGCTGCTCCACCGCGCCCAGGGCGGCGATCAGCTGCGCGTGCTCTTGCGTTTCGGCCGCGGGCGGCGCGTCCGGGACGGCGTGCGCCGCCTCCTGCGCGGTCTTGGCGACCGCGGCGTCCAGCAAGACACGAGGTTCCAAAGCCTGGAGGAAGAGGCGCGACGTCAGCGTGCGAGCGCCGAGGGCTTGCGAGGTCTTCTTGCCGAAACGCGAAGCGGACGATTTTTTCAAAATACACCTCTCACAGAGATCGCTGAAGCGGGGCGCGTCGATGCGCCCGCCAAATTTCTTGCTACGAACAGGGCAGGCGTTGCCGACGGCAACGCCCCACATTCATGCCACGCGCCACCGGCGCGTTGAACAGATTTCAGGCGGGTCATGCGCCGGCCTCCCGCAACAGCACGCTGACCACGCGCCGCACGACGCGGCTGGCCAGACTGATGGGTTCGCCTCGGACCTGCATTTCGCCGCGAAACTCGGTCAGCGGACGATCGTCGCGCGACGCGTCGGTGACGTTGGCGGCCACTTCAAACACGGCCTGTTCCGCGCGCAGCCGGCCTTCGAACTGGCGCGCGGGGACGTCGCCGCCATGCGCCGATGTCAGGATCCAGTTTTCCAGCGTGTCATGGGCCGCCGCGCCGACGCGCGCGATCTGGATGGCGCGCGCCGGCATCAGGCGCTGTTCGTCCACGAATTCGCCGCTGTCGCCCTCGCGGATGCGACGCAAGTCATCGGCGTTGACGTAACCGCGCGCTTCCAGGCTGCCCGGCGCGGCGATGATCGCCAGCCGCGTCTTCTCGTCCACCCACCGCCCCGGCGAAAGCTCCAGCGCCAGCTCGACCACCACGCCGTCGATCGGCGCGCGCACCGCCAGCCGTGATCGTTCGCGTTCCAGACCGGTGGCGCGGTCGCGTTCCAGCTGCACTTCGCGCGCCAGCGTCAGGGTTTCGGACAAGTCCTTACGGTCGGCGCTGCGCCGGTCCAGCCTTTCGTTCAACAGGCGTTCGCGTTCGCGGATGGCCACCAGCTGCTGTTCGATTTCCGAAGCGCTCAACGCCATCAGGATCTGCCCGGCGCGTACGGTTTCACCCTGGCGCACGCGTACCGCTTCCAGACGTGCGGGGCGCGGCGCGAAGGCGGGCGCCTGTTCGGTGGCGGTCAGCACGGCCGGGATGCGCACGGTGTAGGGCAGCGGCACCAGCAGCAGGGCCGCCAGCAGCACCAACACGCCCAGCGTGATGAAGGCCTGCCGGCCGACTTCGTGGCGACGCTTGACCCAGACCTTCATCTCGCGCCAGATCGGCAGCGCGATGAACCAGCCGATCTCAACGGCAAACAGGAAGATGCCTAGGATCTTGAAGAAGTAGTGATAGACCAGCAGCGCGATGCCCAGGAACAGGAAAAAGCGGTAGACCCAGGTGGCGTAGGCGAAGCCGATGAGAAGCGCGCGTGTGCGGCCGTAGGTGGGTTCAGGCTGCTCATCGCCGTAGCCGAACAGCCGTTCGCGCATCCACCAGCGTGCCATCGCGAACGAACGGTCTTGCAGGCCGGGAATGCCGATCAGGTCGCTGAACAGGTAATAGCCATCAAAGCGCATCAGCGGATTCAGGTTGACCGCCAGGCTCAGCACCCAGCCCGTGGTGGCCAAAGCGAACGCGACGTTGCGCCAGGGGCCGTCTGGCACGAACACCCACGCCAGCGTCGCGAATACGGCCACCAGCAATTCAACGGCCATGCCCGCGCCGTCGATCAGCACGCGCTGGCGGCGCGGCAGGCGCCATGCGTCCGTGGTGTCGGTGTACAGGATGGGCGTCATCACCACGAACGCCACGCCCATTGTGGTAACGCGCGAGCCCAGGCGCACGGCCGTATACCCGTGGCCAAGTTCGTGCAGGGTTTTGACAAAGGCCAGGCTCAGGCCGAAGGCGATCAGGCCGGTGGCCGAAATCATGTCCGGAAACGTATGCAGAAAGGCATCCCACTGGCGCGACACCAGGTACAGGCTGAACGAGCCCAGCAGCAGCGCCAATATCCAGAAGGTGCGGGAAAAGAAGGGCGTCACCAGCGGCAGCGTGCTGCGCAGAAAGGCATCGGGGCGCGCCAGCGGCACCTTGAAGAACAGGTAGCCGTGCAGCATGCGCGTGGCCAGCGAACGCTTTTGCGCGCCGCGCTGCTGACGCACGCGCGCATAGGTTTCGCCGGCCGCTGGCGCCACCAGTTCGTGGCGTTGCAGGAATTCGATCAGGCCAAGGATCTTTTGATCGTCGGGCGCGCGGCCGGTGCTGCGTGCCACCGCGGAACGCAGCGCGCCCAGCGTGCCCTGATGCCATTGGGCCAGCATGCCCACCGTGTCCTGGTCGATGGCGAAGAACCGGTGCGCGGCCGGGTCATGGATGCGCCAATTGCCGCCCCATTCACCGGCACGCGTGCCGCCTTGGTCGCGGATCAGCCGCAAGTCCTGGCGCAGCGGTGGCAGCACGCGGGCGTCCAGGCTGGCTTCAGGGTCGTCGATAAGCAGGGCGGTGGCGTCCATGGCGTCAAACTCCGGTCCATTGGCGCAACGCCGTGATCGGCCGCCGCAGCAGGTAGTAGAACAAGGACACCGGTTCGCCATAGATGCGCGCGGTGCCGCGCAGGCCCAGGCGTTCGGGCGCGATGGTGGGGTCGTTGACACGCGCCAGCACGGTGTAGCTGGACACGCCGGCCGCGTCGGCATCGGCGCGGTAAGCCACGCGCACCACTCGCGCGTCCAGGGGGTCCAGCGGCGCGGCATCCAGGAACACGCGCACGGCAGCGCCTTCTTGCAGGTTGACCGAATCGGCTACCGGCACCTTCAGTTGATACTGCACGCGGCTGGGATCGGCCACGCGCATGATGGCTTCGCCCACGGCCACCGGACGGCCCAGCCAGTCGCGCGGGTCGCCATACAGCGCCACGCCGTCCTGCGGCGCGCGCAGCACCGCCTTGGCCAACATGGCGCGCGCGTAATCCCGTTCGGCCGTCGCCACCGATTCTTCACTTTGAGCAACGGCCAGTTCGCGCTTGGCGGTGGGGTCGGATACCGCCGCCTGTTGCAGCCGAAGCACCTTGGCGCGGGCCACCTCCACCTTCTGGATGGCCACCTCGTAGTCGCTGCGCAGCTGCGTGTCCACCAGTTGCACCAGCGGCGTGCCCGCGGCCACCTGCGCACCCGGCGGCACCAGGATGCGTTCGACGACGGCGGGCAACGCCGCCGTCACCACGAACGGATCCTGCGGCGTGACCTCCACCGGCGCCAGCGTTGTCAGCGGCACGTGCACAAAAGCAAGCACGGCGGCCAGTAGCGCCACGCCCACCATCAGCTTGGAACGATGGCGGCGCAAGCCGGCGACGGGCCGCGCCCGGCCCGCGATGGCGGACAGCCCATGGGCGTAGGCGCCGCCCAGGCGTCCCGCCAGGCGCAGGTGCGCGTCATCCCAAGGTTGGTCGCGCGCCAACAGCCAGCCCGCGCGCGGCGCCTGACCCACGTCGGCCAGCGGCACCCACAGCAGCGACGTCAACACCGCGTCAGCGGAACAGGGGTCGTCGGGATCGGCGTAGGCCTGCACGTCGAAGGTCCGCAGCGCCACCGGGTCGGGTGCGTCCGGATGGGGCCGACACAACTCGGTCACCATGTTCTCGTACCAGCGCACCAGCGGCGCGTCGCGGTTCACACTGGCCAACCCGGAAATGGCCGCCACGCGCCAGCGGCCAGCCGGCGCGCCTTCAAACACCAGCGCCTGCCCAAAGGGCAACAACGCCACGGGCTCGTTGGCCAGGTGCTGCCACAATGCCTCGGCCGTGGTGCAACGGCGCAACTCGCCTTCAAGACGGATCAACTGCGCGCTGGTGCTGCTTTGCGGATCGGCCGCCGCCACCGACGGCGCATTCGCGGCGGGACGGGGCCGCGCGGCTTCGCCTGCCGTCGCCGGTTCAGCCGGCCCGCTACGGGAACTCGCCACATGAAGGGCCATGAAAACCACTCCTTACCGGGTACCGCAATCGCCGGGGCTGGTTGCGCGGCGACCTCGCCACGCGGGCATGCCCCGGCAGGAACCTCAACGTGACAGGCCGCTCATCGGCGAATCACTGGCCTGGATGACGCTGAACAGCGGCGAAGCCGACGGCGCGCCGACACGCAGCGACGCTTTCGGCGCTCTGTCGGCTTGCGCCGACGGGATGGGCGTGATGGCGGGCATCCCGCCACTGCCGGCAGGCACCTGATAGACAGCTTGCACGGGCGACTTCTTCGGCGTACCGGCTCCGGGCATACCGGCTGCGGGCATACCGGCGGCGGGCATACCGGCTCCGGGCATACCGGCTCCGGGCGTACCGGCGGCGGGCATACCGGCTGCGGGCATACCGGCTCCCGGCGTACCGGCGGCGGGTGACGATGCCAGCGGGGCAGCGATGCCTTCCAGCGTGGCGCGTCCGCTCATGCCCGGCCGCACGCCTACCGGCGCCTGGTCGACTCGCGCCACGACCTTGACCGTCTGGCTGACCGCGTCCACGGCAGCGGACACACGCGTGACCTTGGCCGGCATCACGTCGCCCGTCTCATCGACGATGAAGTCCAGGCTGGACCCTTCCTTCAGCCACGCCAGCCACTTGGACGGCACGACCATGTGCAGTTCCATCGGGCCATCACTGACGATAGAGATCAGCTTTTCGTTGGGCGGCGGCGTCTCGTCCAAGCGCGCCAGCGTTTCGACAACGCTGCCCGCATAGGGCGCGACCACTTTGCAATCCACCATGCGTTGCTGGATGACGTCGGCCTGCGCCTGGCGCTCCTGCTGCTTGAAGCGCGCGATATCGGCGTCGGCGCGGCCCGTGGCCGCCATGCGCAGCAGTTCGGTCTGCACCTTGGCGTTGCGCGCTTCCACGGCGGCGCCGGCACGCGCGGCGCGCAGTTCGGCTTCCAGGCGGCGGCAGTCGAAGGCGACAAGTACATCGCCCTGCTTGAACCGTTCACCTTCCCGCAGCGGCATGCTGAGGATTTTTTCGGACACGGAAGACGACAGCGTCGCCTCGGCCGTGGCGCGCAGCACCCCGCGCGCCGATCCGCCGTCGGCAGGCGGGTCGGCGCCCCAGGCCGTGGCGCACGCCACCACCAAAGGCATCATCCAGACACGGCGGCGCCAGCCGGTACGCGGCGCAAAAGTTCTTTGATTCTTCATGATGGTTCCCGCGTAGTGGGTTAGCGTGCAGGCGCGGCAACCGCCACGCGCGTGTCCTGCTCGTTGCCGGCGTAGCCATTGCGTGCCGTCCACATGGCGCGCAGCTTGTTCGCCAGCGCCGGCACCGGATCGGCCGTGCTCATCGTCGTATCGACGGGGTCGATACCCAGCGACGCAAACACGTTGGCATAGGCGTTTTGCAGATCGGCCAGCGCCAGGTCGTAACGCACGCGCGCGACCAGCGTGTTCATCTGCTCTCGGATCAAGGTCTGACGGCTGAGTTTTTCGGCCTTGAAGCCCGAATCGATCTGCCCTTCAATGCGCGCCTGCACGTCGTAGAAGCGCTGCGCCGTGTTCAACTCGTCCTGGCGCAAGGCGTAACGCGCGCGGCTGACTTCCACCTGCGTCGCCACGGCGGTGGTCAGCGCCAGCTGGCGTTGGTCCAGCAGATCGCCTTCGGCCTTGATCTGCGCCTTTTCGGCGGGCAGGCGGAACACATTCAGCAGGTTCCAGCTGGCCACCGCGCCCCAGCCGATCCAGTTGCTGTTGTAGAGCAGGTCGTTGGTGCTGGCGTTCAAGCCGCCGAACAGCTTCAGGCTGGGCAGCGCTCGCAACAACGCGGCGGTGTTCTCCTGATCGTTGGCGCGCAGCTGATACGCGACCTCGCGCAGTTCGGGGCGGTTCTCGATGGCCACTTGCAGCCATGCCGCCGGCTCGTCCGCAATGCCGGGCAGCGCAAGCGGCTTGTTGGTTTCCATGGCCGGCGGCATCGCGATGGTGTATTGCGTCGTGGGAGGCAGGTTCATCAAGGCGCCCAACTGCTGCTTGGCAACGCCGAGCTCGCGGCCCAGCGCCTGCACGTCGCGCCGGATGCCCAGCATTTCACGTTGGTAACTTAACGGCGCCAACGGCGCGGTCAGGCCCAGCTTGTCTTGCTCGGCAGCCAGGTCCAGCGCGGTCTGCGTGGCGGCTTCCAGTTCGCGGATCTTGCCCAGCAGTCGTTCGGCGCTGACGGCGCGCCAGTAAGCGGTGCGCACATCTTCAATCAGCCGGTTCATCACCTTGCGCTTGCGCTCTTCGGCCATGTTGACGCGGTCGGCGGCTTGTTTTGCACGCACGTATGACAGCCCAAAGTCCAGCACGTCCCAGCTCAGTTGCAGGTTGCTTTGCAGAACGTTTTTCTCGGACGAGGTGGACGGTTCCAGGGAGGTTTGCCCGGTCAGCAAGGACTGGCTGGCGCCACCCGAATAGTTATCGCGGCCCGAGTAGTCCAGCGACGCCACAAACTTGGGCAGCATGTCGTAGTGCTTGACGTCCAGCTCGCGCTGCGCCAGCGCGACGCCCATCAGTTCCACCCGCACGTCCAGGTTGTATTTGATGGCGCGGGCCATCGCTTCATACAGGTCCACCGGCCCCATGATGGGTTCCTGGTCGGCGGTTGATCGCGCGATCAGGTCCATGGCGCGGTCGCGGTTTTCGGCGGCTTCGAATTGCTTGGGCTGTACCGAGCAGCCGGCAAGCAATACCGCCGACACGCAGGCTGCCACGGCGCGCAGCCGGGCCTTCTTGTCCAGATGTTGCCGGCGCGTGCCGCCGATGCAGTGGCTTACGATGGTGCTCATGTTCTTACCCTTGTCGCGCACGATCGCGTGCGTCCCTGACTGAATCCGCCTGTGCCACGGCACGAAGTCGCCGCGCTCACCCGCCTGGTTGAACTTCCCGAACCGTAAAGATCACTCGTATGAAACCGACTCGGAAACATCTGCACGAGCGGCCCATAGCTGTAAATACGAGCGGCGGCAGCATCCGGTTACGGACTCAATAGTTAAGGACGGTAAATTAAGGAAATAACTTTGCGGCAATCGACACAACTTCTCGCTTGCTCGATACGGTCTGCAATTTGGGCGGGATTTGGAATGCCGATGGCGCGCGTGCGCGGGATGCCAAACGGCGCAACAGTCTTGCGCCGCTTGGCAAATGCGTCAGGAATTTGCGGGATTGATGCGGCGCTCTCCGCGCAAGGCGGATAGGCCCATCACGCGTTCGAGATCAACGCGTCATGCCGAGCGTCTTCGGCAATCGCTTCGTTGAACTCGTGATCGTGCAGGCGCAGGATCATCGAACGGCGCGGCCGTCCGCGTGACGTTGCCAATCCCGACACGAAAGAGAACGGCGCCTTGGCCAGCGTCCAGCGCACCAGCTTCGAGCGCTTGTCCAGGCGCGCGTTGCAGCGGTCAACGGCTGCCTGAATTTCCGCGTCGGACAAGGCGGGCCCCAACAGCCACAACACCGCGCAGCATCCGACACGGGGCTTGAGAAACACGACGGCGCGCATGAACAGCGACGTGTCCATCAATGCGCGTTCGGCATTCGCCTGCACGGGGCCGATGCGCGGCGTGGCCACAATGCTGGGCCCCATGCGATCGAGCAGCGTCACGTAGCCGTCCACATCGATCTCGCCATGCTTGCCCGTTTGCAGCCATTGATTCGTGGCGGCATCATCGAGATAACCCAAAAATCCGGAGCCTTCAATTTCCAGTTCGCCGCCGACGCACACGCGCATGCGCAGGTGTGGCAGGGTCTTGCCCGCCGAGCCTGCGTGGCGCACGCCGTCGGTGTTCATCGTGACAACCGAGCCCGCCTGCGGCACCGAGAACGTCGGCACGACCGGCAGGCCGGCCGCCTCGAACAGACGCCGTACGCCAAGCTCTTGCGCGGGGCCGTCGATCAATGCACAGCGCAAGGTCACGGGTGCGCGCGCGCGGCGGTCCTGCAGGAAGGTCGCGTAATCAACCATTGCCTGTGGCGTGGCCAGGAAGCTTTGCGCACCGTAATGCTCAAGCTCGTCGTGCAAGACCAGGGGGTCTACGCCCATCGCGTCCATGCCCAGGTGGCTGCCGGGCAAGGCGACGCAGGTGGCGCCCGCGATCAAACTGGCATAGGCGCCGACGACGCACTCCTGCAACGTGGCCAGCGGCCGCGTCATCAGGTGCCGCTTGATGCCCCGATCCGCCAACGCGCCCGCCACGGACTTCGCGGTGGACAGCAACGCCGTTGCGCTCAGGCAGATGCCGCGGCCCATGTCGTCGCCTTCGGTGTCGAACAGGATTCTTGCGGTGCCGGGCGGCAGGGTGCGCGGCGACGGCGCGACTTGCCGGATGAACAGGCCATCGCCACCGGGCAGCGTCACGGCTTGCAGCATGCCCAGCCTGAGCAGCCTGGCGGCCATGGTGCCCGGCGCTATCACCGTGTCCACCGCGCAGCGTTCCAGCGCACGCGTCAACATGCGGTCCGACGCAAGCGGCGGCAACGGCACGTGGGCAATGTTCGCCATCAACGCCGCCACATCGTCCACGACCGTCCAGGGTGCATTGTCCTGAAGCGTCAACAACACCTTGACCGATAATTTCTCGTACAGGGCGCGGCGCTCCTGCACATAGGAGCAGAACGTGCTGTAGGACAGCGACGCCCGTGATCCGATCAACGCGGGCCGATACGTGCTTGCCGCATGTTGAGTCAATACATCGAAGAATTCTCTTGCGGTCATGGGAAGCTCTTAGGCAGCGGCATGTCTTCTTATTCGACGCGGCGACCCGTTTCGTTACCGACCTTCCAAACAACAACGGACCCGACAGGGTCCGTGATGACACGCATTCGGCCGCAGCCTGGCGTTTACCAGCGCAGCACGCGCGGCCCCAGCAACAAGCCAAGCAGACCGCTAAGCGCCATACCCAGCGTGTACCAGACCGCCACGAACAGCGATGAATCCTCGGGGCAGATCAGGAAATAGCCCAGCGCCCCTTGCGCGCCCGCGAAGATGCCGGCGGAAAAGCCCGCCAGCCGCAGCCGAGTCGGCGCCAGCGTGCGCATGGTCCACAGCGCGGCGGCTAATGCGGGCAAGGATATAAGCAAGATCAACAGCGGACAAAATATCCAGGTCTTGCCCAGCAGCAGCTCGTCATACTGATCGGCCGGCGCGCTTATCAGTTCAGAGAAACCGCATCCGGTCATCACCAGCACTGCCAGCACCAGACCCCACAACGGCTTGCTGACGCGTGATAGCGGGCGCGCAAGCTGCTTGAGCAAGATCCATCCTGCCGTGAGGACCGCCAAGGCGTAAGCCAGCTTGAACCAGCGGCTGACAAGCGCGGCGGGATTGACCACGATGCCATGCACCAAGAGGCCGATTCCCAGGCTGGCGGCAAGGCCGGTCAGCATGGCGTTGCGCAGCTTCTTGGTGACGTTGAAGACAGGCGCGGGGCCGGCGCCAGTGGCAATAAAGTCGATGAAGTCTTTCGTTTTCACTATAGGACTACCTTGACGAGCAGGCTCAATTTTTTTAACCCGCGGTGCACCTGAACCCTTATGGCGCCCTCGGTCATTCCTATTCGGGTGGCGGCCTCCGCCACGCTCAAGCCCTCCAGCTTTGTCAGTTCGATGGCACGCCTTTGCGCGTCGGGCAATACCCCCAACAAGCGCGCCAGATCCACATGCGACGTTGCTTCTCCGACCTCTCCGACCAACAGCGATTCATCCACGTCATCAATCGAATCGTTAAGCGCACCATAGCGTCGATTACGGCGCCAGAAATCGATCAGCTTGTGACGAGAAATTGCGTACACCCAAGCCGATAGCGGCTGGGCAGGGTCATAGCTTGCGCGCTGCAAATGCAGTGCCAACAGACATTCTTGAACCAGGTCTTCAACATCGTCCTGCCAGCCACCCATGCGACGACGCAAATAGGCTCGCAGTAATCGCGCGATGCGCCCCAAGACATCGCGATACGCTGTTTCGTCTCCCGCCTGAGCGTCTAGCCACAGCGCTCTGAGTTCGGATTCCACAGTCCCCAAACGGGCGGAGAATTCTCTTGGCATGTCATGCGCCATTCTGGTCAGCAGCCTTGCCGCAAAGACGGCACTCGGGGGCTGACCATGCAGCGGAGTATACGCGCGGAAAAACAGACGGATACACAAATATTCAGCGCGCTTATTACCGTCCGTTGCGCAACCGCCAATGCTCGCAAATATGCGCACACATCAAATGCAAATTAACGTCAACGGTGCAACAAGCGCGCGGTTCGAGACGTATTAGTTAATGCGTGTCCCATCCTTCGGCGCGGTTTTGAAAACGTGTCCGGATGGTCACCGCGCAGACACTTCTTCGTCAGGGATTTCACGGATGTCCTGAACATCGCCCCGACACTTCACATTGCTTGTTTGGCACCATGACAATTTCACATCGTTTTATGCGCCCCTGCCTGCCGTACTTTTTATTGCTCATCCTGGCGGGCGTTGTCGTGGGCGTGACAATCGGCGCAAGCAGCCTTCCCCCCGGTGCGCCGGTCGTTGACGCCACCGCGCAGCGCGCCGGCGACGTGCTGCTGCCCGCGTTGGCGGGCGCCTTTGGCGGCGTGCTGTTGAGCCTGCTGTTGTACCGCTGGTCAGGCGGGGCGCCCGGTGTTCGGCGCCGTATCAAACGCGCTATCCGCCGCGGCCACATCCACATGGTTTACCAACCGCTGGTGAACATGTCGTCGGGCCACGAGGTGGGCGTTGAGGCGCTGGCGCGCTGGACCCACGAAACGCTGGGCGCAATTGCCCCCGAGACTTTTTTTGCGTGGGCGGAAACGACGGGGCTTGGTCGTCAGCTGACGCGACACGTGGTGCGCGCTACGTTGACGGATCTGTGCGTCGCGCTGCGCGAGCCCGGCAATTTTTATTGCAGCATCAACGTGACGCCGCGCGATATCGAGGACATCTCCTTCGCGCGGTTCATGCTTGAAACGACACGCGAGTTTGGCATATCGCCCGACAGAATCGTGCTTGAGATCACGGAGTCGCTTGCGTTCGTGGTGGACGATCCGCGCACGCTGATCGCGCAATACCTGCATGCGGGTTTTCGTGTGGTCATAGACGATTTCGGCACCGGCTACGCCAACCTTAGCAATCTGCTGACGTGGGGCGTCAGCGGCCTGAAGCTGGATCGCACGCTGATCCGTTGGGTTAGCGCCAACGAGTGGGCCGCGACCGTGCTGGAGTCGGTGTTCGAGATGACGCGCCGCATGAACATCTACATCATTGTCGAAGGCATTGAAACCGAGGAACAGGCGCGCTATGTGCTGGAACGCGCGCCCGAGGCTACCGGCCAGGGTTGGCTGTACGGGCGCCCTTGCCGGGCCGAGCTGCTGCCGGTGCTGGCCTCGCGCGCGGCCGATGCCTCGCTGGACGAGTCGGTGGGTACGCCGGCAGGTACACCGGTTACCCCCGGCTTTTGCCCGGCGGCGCTTGCCGCCACGCAGCGTCATCGCGCCCCCACCGGCCATGTCGCCTGATAGCGCCGGCTCTTTTCCTTTACGGCGCGCGTCTGCGAGGCGATGGCCGCCCGCACGCTGCTAGACTGCCTGCTGCCCTACACATCGATCTTTCTTTTCAGGCAGCCTTCCATGCGCTTTATCGACACCGACCAAACCCGTGCCGCGCTGTCCTTCGACGCCGTCATCGACGCCCTGCGCACGGCCTTTCGCGACGGCGCGACGGTGCCCCCGCGCCATGTCCACGCCATTGAATCCGGCTCGTCGCGCGGCACCTC
Organism: Achromobacter sp. ESBL13; assembly: GCF_036668755.1. Lineage (NCBI taxonomy): Bacteria > Pseudomonadati > Pseudomonadota > Betaproteobacteria > Burkholderiales > Alcaligenaceae > Achromobacter > Achromobacter sp. ESBL13. The sequence continues at coordinate 28,931 of NZ_JAZEVT010000002.1, forward strand.
GCTGATCATGCCGGCCTGGAGCGACCGAGGATATTTCGGCGTGAAGATCATCAACATCTTTCCCGACAACACGCACCTGGGCCTGCCCGGGCTGCATGCGACCTACAACCTGTACAGCGCCACCACGGGCGTGCCGGTGGCGCAGGTGGACGGCGATGTCATCACGGTATTTCGAACGGCGGGCGCGGCGGCGCTGGGCGCGGATTATCTGGCCCGAAAAGATGCGCGCACCTTGTTGATCGTCGGCTCGGGCCGCATCGCGGGCCTGGTGGCGCAAGCCATGCGTCAGGTGCGCCCGATTGAACGCGTCATGGTCTGGAACGTGCGCGCGGCCGGCGCCGAAGTGTTGGCGCAACGCCTGCGGGAGCAAGGTTTTGACGCAAGCGCCACCACCGACCTGGAAGCGGCCACGCGCCAGGCCGACATCATCAGCTGCGCCACGCTGTCGACCGTGCCGCTGATACGCGGCGCGTGGCTGCGGCCCGGCGTGCACCTGGATTTGATCGGCAGCTTCAAGCCCGAGATGCGTGAAACCGACCCGGCCTGCTTTGATGGCACGACGGTCTACGTGGACACCGACGAAGCCCCGACCAAATCCGGCGACCTGTTGTCCGCCTTCGAGGCCGGTGTCCTGACACGCGACGCCATCCAGGGCGATCTGCATCAGCTCACCACCGGACAGCGGCCTGGGCGGCGCAACGATGAAGAGATCACGGTGTTCAAGGCGGTGGGCAGCGCGCTGGAAGACCTGACGCTGGCCACGCTGGTGGTTGAGGCGGCGACGGCGTAGTACTAGACGGCCTGGTGCAAGACGGCCCAGCGCAAGACGGCCAGGGGCAAGACGGCCGAGGAGTCGGCATCTTGCGTTGGGCCGCTACGGTAGCCGTGCGGGCATCGACGGCCTTGCATCAGCCGCCGCCCAACTCCACCGGCAGGTGCTCACGCATGATCTCGATGAAGCGGCGCAGGCGCGCGGGCTGATAGCGCGATGGCGCGTACACCAGGAACACCGGCAGCGGATCCGCGCGCCAATCGGGCGCCAGATGCACCAGCCGGCCGGCGGCAAGATCGTCCTGCATCGCCCAGGCCGAGCCCAACGCCACGCCCAGCCCCAGCAACGCGGACTTGCGCAGCGCATACAGACCATCGGTAGACAGACGCGGCTGGATGCCGAAGCGTTCTGTCGCCCCCGTGGCGCAATGCGTCAGGCTGACCTCGGTGCGATAGAACGTGCGCAGCGCCAGCCACGGCAGGCGCGCCAGCGCTTCGGGATGTTGCGGGACGGGCTCGCCTTGCAGCAAGTCAGGCGACGCGATGACGATGCGTGGCACTTCACCCAGCTTGATGGCGATCACCGACGGATCGGTCACCGCCCCCACGCGTATGGCGCAGTCCACGTTCTCGGCGATCAGGTCGGGCATGCGGTCGTGCAGCAGCCATTCCACCCGCATGTTCGGATACTGGCGCAGATAGCTGGCCAGCGGATCGACGAACTGGTCCTGGCCGAACGCGTGCGGCGCCACCACGCGCAGCGTACCGATGGGCTCGTCGCCCGCGCCGCGCACCTCGCTTTCAAACGATTGCCACGTGGCAATCAATTCCTTGGCGCGTTCATAACAGCGCTGGCCGTCTTCGGTCAGCCGGATCGCGTGGGTGGAACGTTGCAGCAGCCGCACTCCCATGGTGCGTTCAAGCAGTTGCAGGCGGCGGCTGACCGTGGGCTGCGTGCCGCCCAGTTGCGCGGCGGCGGCCGAGAGGCTGCCGGCTTCGACAATGCGCACGAAAGTTTCGATCAGCAGCAGGCGGTCGGTGGCGGCGGCGGTGGCGGCCGCGGAGGGCGGGGCAGGGGTGGTCATACGCCAATCGTATAACCGATGTACCCGCAAGTCGGCTACCAAAACAAGGCGCGCGCGCCCAGAATCTGCCCCGTACACGATCCTTCGGACACCTCACCATGTCATCCCAAACCCCCACCTCCACCGCCGCCTTGTCGCGCGGACTCGTTTTCCTTCTGGCGATCGGCGCCGGCCTGTCGGTAGCGTCCCTGTATTACAGCCAGCCGATGCTGGGCGTACTGGGCGCGGACATCCACGCCAGCGCCGAGACGCTGGGCTGGATCCCCACCCTGACGCAGCTGGGTTATGCCTTCGGCATCCTGATGCTGGCGCCCTTGGGCGACCGCCACGACCGAAAGCGCATCATCCTCATCAAGGCCGCCGTGCTCAGCCTGGCATTGCTGGCCGCCGCCGTCGCGCCCTCCATCGGCATGTTGCTGGCCGCCAGCTTCGTGGTCGGCCTGTCCGCCACGCTGGCGCAGGACATCGTGCCGGCCGCCGCGCATCTGGCGCCGGTAGAGCAACGCGGCAAGATCGTCGGCACCGTCATGACGGGGCTATTGCTGGGCATCCTGTTGTCACGCGTGGTCAGCGGATTTGTTGCCGAGCAGTTCGGCTGGCGCGCCATGTTCGTGGCGGCCGCCGTCACCATCGTGGCGCTGGGCGCGGCGCTGTGGCGTGGCCTGCCGCGCTTCGTGCCGACCGCGCAGCTGTCGTACGCCGCGTTGCTGGGCTCCTTGGCGACCTTGTGGCGCCAGCACCCCGGCCTGCGCCGCGCCGCCACCGCGCAGGGCTTGCTGTCGCTGGGCTTCAGTGCGTTCTGGTCGACCTTGGCGGTGATGTTGCATGGCGCGCCGTTTCACCTGGGTGCCGGTGCGGCGGGTGCGTTCGGGCTGGCGGGCGCCGCCGGCGCGCTGGCCGCGCCGCTGGCCGGCCGCGTGGCCGACACCCGGGGTCCGCTTGCCGTGGCCAGCCTGGGCGCCGGGCTGACGATGGTGTCGTTTGCCGCCATGATCTTTCTGCCCTTCCTGTCGCCGCACGCCGCGCTGTGGCTGATCGCGGGCGCCGCCATCGGCTTTGATCTGGGCATCCAGACCTCGCTGATTGCGCATCAAAGCATCGTCTACGGCATTGACCCGGCCGCCCGCAGCCGCCTGAACGCCATCCTGATGACCGGCGTGTTCATCGGCATGGCCGCCGGTGGCGCGCTGGGCAGCCTGGCGCTGGCGCACTGGGGCTGGACGGGTGTGACGGTGGTGGCGGCAGGCGCGGCCGCCCTGGCGCTGGGCCTGCGGGTCTGGCCGGCTGCCGGGGGTCGCGCGATTATTGCGGCGCGTTGATCTCGTCCGCCGTGATGATCTCGGCAACGAGAACCTGCGCGGGCCCGTCCAGGAAGTACTCTTCCTGGGTGGGCTCGCGCAATTTCATGTAGGCGTTCTCGCCGATCTGCATGGTGTGCCCGGCGGCCAGTTCAGCACCGCTTTCCAGCATGTAACCCATGATGTTGTTGAAGATATTCGAGTAGTACTCGCCTTCATCATGGCCACGGGCCAGCGCGGCGAAGTCGGGCAGGCTGAACAGGTCGGCGCCATAGGTGCGCATCCACACGCCGGCCACGCCATCCACTTCATACTTAACAAAGCCGCAATACAGCATGTTCAGCGGCAGCGTGCGCAGCAGGTCCAGGCTTTCTTCACCCAACGACTCGGCATCGAACACGCCGGCCGGCAACGAGGTATGGGCATGTTCGTTCAACACCGCCACCGCGCCAAAGCCGGTCAACGCGCCGGCCACGGCGGCCAGCGCCACGTATTGCTCCAGCGGATCCTGCGAAAAACCCGCGTAGTACAAAATGATGTGGCTGGCGTGCGCGCGCACTTCATCCTTGACCGTGCCGGGATAGTGCGCCGGCGCCACGCAGGCTTCCATTGCATCCTTGGGATAGGGCGCGTCAAAACCCACCAGCCGCACCACGTGGTCGCCCCAGCCCGCCAGGCCCAGCACTTCCGGCATGTCGGGTGCGATCTCGACGCGGGCATCGCTCATCGACGGGTGATACGCGCACAACGCCGCCCGCAAGCCGTCCTCGTCCAGCGCCAGGGGCTCGGCGAACAGCACCTGCAAGCTCAGCGGGTTTTCGATGGCGGGGTTGGCGGCCAGCGCGCGGGCGTCGGCGGATTCTTCCTTGCGGCCGAAGAAGCGGGAGAAGATGCTCATGGGGTTGGGGCTATCCAGGTTTAAAACGGGGGCAGTATACGGTTGCCCCCCGCGCGCCCGAGGGCGATGTCTCCATTGGACACATCTCTCACCGACCCGGCGGCTCGGAGAATCCGTCCGGCCCTACCGTTTCAAGCACATAGTCGATGAACGATTTGATGCGCGATGAAATCGCGGTGTTGCGGTAGTACACCGCGTTGATCGGCTGCCTGACGTCTTGCGTCTGGCGCGGCAACACCTGCTGCAACGCGCCCGATTCTCGATCGGCCCGCGTCATGAAATCCGACAGGCAGACAATGCCGCCCTGGTTCAGCGCCAGCTGCCGCAACGTCTCGCCGCTGTGGGCGCGCACGCCGGGCTTGATGTGCAGAGGTTGGCCGTCGGCATCCAGCAGCGGCCATTCGTTCAACGATTCCAGCTGGCTGAACCCCAGCAGAATGTGCTTGGCCAGGTCGGCCACGCGCTTGGGCGTGCCCTGCTGCGCCAGATACGCCGGGCTGGCCAGCACGCGCACGCGGCTCTGGCCCAGCGGCACGGCGTGCAGCGACGAATCCTTCAACCGCCCGATGCGGATCGCCAGGTCGGTGCGGCGTTCCAGCAAATCGATATTGCCTTCGTTGCTATTCAATTCCAGCTCGACTTGCGGATACCGCTTGCGGTAGCCGGGCACCAGCGGCGCGATCACGTGCAGCATGAAGGGCGAGGCCGCATCCACACGCAACAGCCCGGCGGGTTGATTGCGCCGCACATTCATCAGGTCTTCGGTTTCTTCGACCGCCGCGACGATGCGGCGCACCTGCTCAAGATACGCGCGGCCTTCTTCGGTCAGGGCCAGCCTGCGCGTGGTGCGGCGCATCAGCGTGGTTTGCAGCTTTTCTTCCAGCCGGCTCATGGTGCGGCTGGTGGCCGAGATGGTCTGGCCCAGCACGTCGGCGGCAGCGGTGATGGACCCGCTGTCCACCACGGCGATAAAGACCTGCATTTCATCTAGCGTCGTTTTCATACTTGACGTTATATCAAAAGTATTTCGCCGATATGGGGCTTTTTTGGCAAGGATACGGCGGGCACACTGGCTGCATTCCCGGGCCATCGGCGCCTGGATCATCCCCCCCTTTCGGAGTTTTACATGAGCATTCCCAGTTTCGGCGTCGGCACGTTCCGGCTGCAAGGACAAGTCGTCATTGATTCGGTGCGCAACGCGCTGGACGTCGGTTATCGCGCCATCGACACGGCGCAGATCTACGAGAACGAAGCGGACGTGGGCCAGGCCATTGCGCAATCAGGCGTGGCGCGCGATGACTTGTTCATCACCACCAAGATCTGGGTGCCCAACACCGGGCGCGACAAGCTGGTGCCCAGCTTGAAGGACAGCCTGGCCAAGCTGCGAACCGACTATGTGGACCTGACCTTGATCCACTGGCCCGCGCCGAGTAACGGCGTGTCCATCGATGAATGCATGACCGCGCTGGCCGAGGCCCGCGTGCAAGGGCTGACGCGCCAGATCGGTATCTCGAACTTTCCCATTGCGCAAACCCGCGCCGCCATCGCCGCCGTGGGCCGCGAGGCCATCGCCACCAATCAGATCGAACTCAGCCCCTACTTGCAGAACGCCACGCTGACGGCGTTCCTGAAAGAGCAGGGCATCCACGTCACGTCGTACATGACGCTGGCGTATGGCCGGGTGCTGAACGACCCGGTCATCCGGGAAATCGCCGACCGCCACAACGCCACGCCCGCGCAGGTGACGTTGGCCTGGGCGCTACAGCTGGGCTATTCGGTGATCCCGTCATCGACCAAGCGCGACAACCTGGCCAGCAACCTGCTGGCCAGGGACCTGCGTTTGACCGACGCGGACATGGCGCAAATCGCGACGCTGGAAAGAAACGGCCGCGAAGTCAGCCCCGAAGGGCTGGCCGCGGCCTGGGACTGATACGTCGGGCAGGATTACTGCGTGTCGTAGCGCGGGGAACGTGGCCCGTACAAGATACCGCCGGGTTGCCCCGCGCTGAGCAGCATGTGGTTGGTGGTGCCGGCCACGCCATAGCTGCGATCCGACAGTGTGTTGACGATCTGGTCCACCATCGCCTGCACCAGCATGCCGATCAGGCCGCCGCTGCTGTTGCTGGCCTGCACTACCTGCTTGCTGCCCGACCACAGCTTGGCGCCGTTGCGCAGGTCGATCAGTTCGGCGTCGATGGCCACCGTGACGTTGCTGGACACCACGGCATAGCTGGCGCCGTACTGCTTGACCGTCATGTACAAGGCGGCGTCGGCACCGAAGATCTCGCGCAGCTTGGCGCCGGGCAAGCCGTGGATTTCATCCGGGGAGCTCAGGCCGTTCTGCTTGAAGGTCTCGTCCATGACGCCCACCGGGATCACGTAGTAGCCCGATTCCGCCAGGGGCCGCGTGGCTTGCGACAGCACGGCGGCCGTCGCGGCCACGTCCACGGACGTGTTCAGCGGCGGCAGCACCAGGATCGACGCCGGCTTGCTTTCGCGGAAGGCGGTGTAATCCACATGCTGTTGCGGCGCGACGCAACCGGCCAGCATGGCGACGGCGGCCAACAGGCCGATTCGGAACAATCGGTTCATCATCACGATCCCTTCTTCAAGGCTGCCGCATCGGCGGATGCCGGGGTGGCGGATGCGGCGTCAGCGGACGCCGCGGGCTTGCCGACGTTGCGCATCAGGAAGTCCATGAACGGCGTGGATTCCGGGAAAGCCGCCTTCTCGCTTTGCAGCTGTTCCACGCCCTTGTCGCCATCACCCATCTTCAGATACAGCATGCCCAGATGCGCGCGAAAGCCCGGCGGCAACTCAACATTGGCCGCACGCGCGGTTTCAATGTTCTTTTCCAGGGCTTGAGCCTGCACCGCGTTATCCGACCCGTCTTCCTTCAGATAGGCATAGACGGAAGGCTGATAAGCCTGCCAGCTGTACATCGACTTGGGCTGCTGCACGCATGCACTCAAGAGGCCCACCGTGGCGGCAACCGCCAAGCCGCGTCCGGCGCGCGCAAGCGCACCCGGGCGACGCATCGCCTGTCGTTTCAACATGGAAGTTCTCCTTAGTTGGCCGAAGGCTGCCAGGCGCCTTGCTCGATGCCGTCGACCAGGCGGTCAACCGCTTCGCGGATGGCCAGGTCCAGGACCTTGCCGTTCAGGGTGGAGTCGTAGCTGGCGGTGCCGCCAAAGCCGATGACTTCGCGGTTCGACAGGCTGTACTCGCCCGCGCCCGACGCGGAATACACCACTTCGGACGTCGTCACGTCCACCACGTTCAGGTCCACCTTGGCGTACGCCACTTGTTCCTTGCCGCGACCCAGGATGCCGAACAGCTGCTGGTCGCCAGTGACCTTGCGGCCGAAGGCGGTGACGTCGCCCGTCACGACGTAGCGGGCGCCCTTGATCTGGTTGGCCTTTTTGTTGAAGCCGGCTTCCTGCTTGATTTCGGAGAGGTTGTCGCGATCCATGACCTGGAAGCGGCCGCTGCGCTGAAGATGGCTGACCACGATCGTCTTGGCCTGGCCGCCCAGGCGGTCCACGCCGTCCGAGAACACGCCACGCAGATAGTTGGTGCGGTTATCGAATTTACCCACCGAGATCGGGCTGCGCACGCCTTGATACGGCTTGGCCGCCGCCTGCGTGGCCGGCACCACCAGCGCTTGCGAACGCTCGGTGGCGCAACCGGAAATCGCCGCCGCCAATACGGCCAGCGCGCCCATCTTTACGACCTTGTTCAACATCTTCTTCTCCTGCCGGCGCCACCGCACCCGCGGCGGGCAAGCCTCTAATCGTTATTGAATCGAGCCGGCATTATAAGCAAATGAATAGTTTTGTCACAAATTGAAATAACGAGACTTTTCGGGCGACATGCGGTATTCAGCAAAAAACGTTTAAAAACGTGGCCGTTGTACTGAGAAAAGAGAATTCATGAAGTCACGCAACCTGACCGGCATCCATCGCTATGACGCTCCCGCGGGGGGGTGGGGCGCGCTCAAGGCCACCGCGCAGGCCGTCGCCGACCAGATGCGCATTGCCGAAGCGCCCGTGCTGCTGCTGCGCACCAACAAGCCCGACGGCTTTGACTGCCCTGGCTGCGCGTGGCCCGACAAGGCGCACACGTCCACCTTCCAGTTTTGTGAAAACGGCGCCAAGGCCGTGACGTGGGAAGCCACCAAGAAGCGCGTCCCGCCCGAGTTCTTTGCCGCGCATACCGTCACCGAACTGCTGACCTGGAGCGACCACGACCTGGAAGACGCCGGCCGGCTGACGCACCCCATGGCGTACGACGCCGCCAGCGACACGTACCAAGCCATCGGCTGGGACGCCGCGTTCGCCCGCATCGGCGCCACGTTGTCGGCATTGCCCGACCCCGACATGGTCGAGTTCTATACCTCGGGCCGCGCCTCGAACGAAGCCGCCTTTCTCTTCAGCGTGTTCGCGCGCGAGCTGGGCACCAACAATTTTCCCGATTGCTCGAACATGTGCCACGAGGCCACCAGCGTCGGCCTGCCGCAAGCCATCGGCATCGGCAAAGGCACGGTTTCGCTGGACGACTTCGACACCTGCGACCTGATCATCTCGATGGGTCACAACCCCGGCACCAACCACCCGCGCATGATGGGCACCTTGCACGAATGCGCGCGGCGCGGCGTGCCCATCATTGTGTTCAACCCCTTGCGAGAACGCGCGCTGGAACGCTTTGCCGACCCCCAGAATCCGGTCGAGATGGGCACGCTGGGGTCCACCCGCATTGCGTCCACGTATTACCAGGTGAAGGTCGGCGGCGACGCGGCCGCGCTCAAGGGGATCATGAAGGCGCTAGTGGCGGCGGACCGTGACGCGCGCGGCGTGCTGGACCATGAATTCATCACCCAGCACACCGAGGGCTTTGACGCCTATGTGCAGGACCTTAACGACACCCCCTGGCACGACATCGAAGCCGCCAGCGGCCTGTCCCGCGCGGACCTTGAAGCCGTGGCGGCCGCGTACGCCAAGTCCAATGCCACCATCGTTACTTACGGCATGGGCATCACCCAGCACGCGCGCGGCACCCACAACGTGCAGCAGATTGCCGCGCTGCTGCTCATGCGCGGCAACTTCGGCAAGCCGGGCGCCGGCATCTGCCCGCTGCGCGGGCATTCCAACGTGCAGGGCAATCGCACGGTAGGCATCACGGAAAAGATCGATCCGGTGATGTTCGACAACTTTGAAAAGACGTTCGGTTTCCGCCCGCCCGAGCGCCACGGCCACGACGCCGTGGACGCCATGAAAGCAATGGTCGACGGTTCGGCGCGCGCGCTGATCTGCCTGGGCGGAAACCTGGCGATGGCCCTGTCCGACACTGATCAGTGCGAAGCCGGCATGCGCCGGCTGGACCTGGCGGTGCACATGAACACAAAGCTGAATCGATCGCACCTGCTGATCGGCCGCGAGTCGATCATCCTGCCGGTGCTGGGCCGCACGGAAAGCGATGTGCAGGCCGCTGGCGCGCAGTCCATCACCGTCGAGGACTCCATGTCGATGGTGCATGCCTCGCGCGGCAAGCTGGCGCCGGCCTCCGAACACCTGCGATCCGAACCGGCCATCATCGCCGCCATGGCCGCTGCCACGTTGCCGCACACCCGCGTGCCATGGCTGCATCTGGTGGAAGACTATGGCCGCATCCGCGACCTGATCGAACAGGTCTACCCGGACTTTCGGGGCTACAACGAACGCATCCTGAAGCCGGGCGGTTTTCGCTTGTCGCTGCCGCCCACGGAACGCATCTGGAAGACCCCGACCGGCAAGGCGCAATTCCTTCCGTTCAAGGGCCTGCGCGAGGACCCGGCCGCGCCGTCCGACACGCTGACGCTGACCACGTTGCGCAGCCACGATCAATACAACACCACGATCTATGGGCTGGACGACCGCTATCGCGGCGTGTTCGGCCGACGCGACGTGCTGTTCATGAACGCCGCCGACATGGCCCGTCACGGCCTGGAACATGGCGACGACGTCGACATCAACACCGGCCTGCCGGGCGAATCGCATCGCCATCTGCGGCTGACCGCCATTGCCTACGACATCGCGCCCGGGTCCGTCGGCGCGTACTACCCCGAAGCCAACAACCTTTGCCCGCTGGACTACCAGGACAAGCAAAGCGGCACGCCCAGCTACAAGTCCATCCCCGTGCGGATCCGCAAGGCTATCGAAGTTCCAGCGTAGCCCCGATGACGCGCAGCGTCGGCATCAGCTGACGCCACGCGTCGCGCGGGATGGCGGCCGGGCGCTTCAGTTCGGCGGCGGCCGGATCGTTCAGCAAGTCGCCCTTGCAGGCGAACACCACGCTGTTGGTCATGTCGTCATCCACCACTTCAAACATCGACGACCCGAACGACGCCCGCACACGCGCCAGGTACTCGTGATGCATCGGATGGTTCACGTGGTAGTTGATGACCAGGATGCCGTTCTCGCGTAGCGCGCGGTGGCAGTCGCCGTAGAACGCTTCGGAACACAGCGCGTCCGGAATGCCGCCCACGCCATAGCCGTCCAGGAAAATCACGTCGGCATGGTCCGACAGCCCGCGCAGGTGGTCGGCCGCATCGGCCTGGATCACGCGAAAACGGGCGTTGTCGGGCGGCACCATGAAGGCCTCGCGCAGGGCAATGACGGCGGGGTCGATCTCGACCACTTCAATGTCCGCGCCAGCCAGGTAGCGATAACAGAACTTGGGCAGCGAGCCGCCGCCCAGGCCCACCATCAGAATACGCGCGGGCTCGGGGTTGAACAGCACGAAACCCATCATCATGCGCGTGTACTCGATTTCCAGCGCGTCGGGATTCAGCAGCGACATGCTGCTTTGGATTTCTTTCTGAGTGAAATGCAGCATGCGCCGCGTGCCCACGTTCTGCACGAAGGGCCGGTGAATGGCCTGGGGTTCATCGGACGCGGTGGGCGGGTTGGGCGGCGCGGGTGTTACGTGGTCGGACATGGGGCGGGTGGCGTCTGCCAATGCATCTACATAAAAACAGACACAAGATACCACTCGCCCCGGGGCGCCCGGTTTGGGGGCCGCCAGATTTCTAGAACACCGTCGGTACGTTGCGCACCGGGCGGTCCGGCTCGCGGTAGCCCTGGGGCTTTTGCCGCTTGGGCAGCGTTATCTTCGCCCGGGGCAGCGCCTTGTACGGAATGCTCTGCAGAAGGTGGCTGATGATATTGAGGCGCACCCGTCTTTTGTTATTGGAATCGGCCACGAACCAAGGCGCGTAGTCGGTATCGGTTTGCGCAAACATGTCGTCGCGCGCGCGCGAATAGTCATACCAGTGGCTGTACGAATCCAGATCCAGCTTGGACAGCTTCCAGATTTTTCGCTCGTCATGAATCCGCGCCTGTAGCCGCCGCGTCTGCTCGGCTTCACTGACTTCCAGCCAGTACTTGATCAGGATCACGCCGGAATCGATGATCGCGCGCTCGACCAGCGGCACGGCTTTCAAAAATGCCTTGGCCTGGCTTTTGGTGCAAAACCCCATGACGCGTTCCACGCCGGCGCGGTTGTACCAACTGCGGTCAAATATCACGATTTCGCCGGCCGCCGGCAAATGCGGCAGATAGCGCTGCACGTACATCTGCGTTTTTTCGCGGTCGGTGGGCGACGGCAGCGCCACTACGCGAAATACCCGTGGACTGACTCGTTCGGTAATGGCCTTGATGGTGCCGCCCTTGCCCGCGCCGTCGCGCCCTTCGAACAGGATGCAGACCTTTGCTCCGCTATGCACGACCCATTGCTGAAGCTTGACCAGTTCGACATGCAGCCTGGCCAACTCGCGCTCGTATTTCTTTGCCGACAACCCCGCGACACCGGGCGCGCCGTTTTCAATAGCGGCGCCGACGGGTTCGTCCTTTGCGATTCCTTTTTCGGTTTTCATCATCTCGCTCCTTGATCGGCCCATCGGACATTGTGAGCCGAGTCGCAATTCAAGGTCCATGATGATTCCGGCGAAAAATCGTCAGGTTCGAATCGTGAAAGGTGCACCGCTATTGCGGATGAAACCGAAGGCGCGTCGCCGAAGGGGTTTCCAGGAACAGCGCGCGGTATTGCGCGGCGGAATGCGTCGAATAGGAATAGCCGTGCTGCAAGAAGCAGTCAGCCACCGTCATCCGCGTGTCCTTGCCGGATGCCAGGTCCCAATACACGTCGTGCAGCTTGCGCAGGCAAAGATAATGCCCCGGGCCGATGCCAAAACATGTCTGGAAGAAGTCGCGCAAACTACGCTCGCTGATTTTCAGGCCGCGACGGATGTCTTCGACGTGGGCATTCTGATTACGCTCGCGAAACACGGTCAGCGTGGCATCGCACAGCAATGCCAGGGATGACGAAGGGCGGCCCTTGCACGGGTCGTTCGGGAAGCGGCAGGCCATCAGGTCGAACAGCCTGCGTTCAATTAAGCGGCGGCCGATGGCGGCAGGACAGGCGGGCGTCATCGCCATCAGGGCCGCTTCGCGCAGGGCGCCCCATTGCAGGGGGTCTGTTTTCTCCATGCCGCCCGCACTACGCCACCGCCTGAACGTCTGCGCCATCAGGCCATCGCCTGTGAACCGATCGGCATCCAGCGGCAACGCGATACTGATCCATTCGTTGGGGCCCGCCGCGCGAAAGACATATCCCTTGCCCGGCGCCAATATGCCCAGCGCCGCCGCATTCAATGGCGCGCCATTCAGCCAGGCCTGTGCGGGTGAAGGCTGCGACAACAGCAACGTCAGGTGAGTAGACCGGCACACCGCTTCGCACACGTTTGAAACGGCGGCACTGCCCTGCTGGAGATCGAAGCCGTCAATGTCGAAACGGCTGATATGCCATCCCCCGCCACCGCGACCCAAGAGAAATACGCGTGCCTGGGCGTCGAAGATGGCGTCGGCGTAAGAATCGAGCGACTTGAAATGATGAAGATCCATCTGTTTCCCCGCGCAAGGTACCCACGACGTGGATCTGACAACATATTGCCGAAATTAGCATAGACACATCCTTGGGTCACTGGCGAAAATCAATGTGCTGTTTCGCAATAAGCCACCCCGGCAACGCGTTGAGTTATCGGTATCCCATTGGGAAAAGGGGCGCGAAATGTCTTTAGCCCGTTCACGACATGGATTTGCCGTGGCCTTGGCCATGGCCGTCCCAGCCGCGATGGTGCCGGGCACGGCGCACGCCGCAGCGGGCCATTGGGAAGACGCCATCGCCGATGTGCTGGTCTGGGTGGTGCTGGTTCTGGTGCCCGTCCTGGCCGTCTGGATATTCTGGAAGCTGCACGTCCTGCCGGAAGTCATCGCCGAAAAGCGCCACCACCCGCAAGCCGAAGCCATCAAATCGCTGTGTCTTTTGTCGTTGGCGTTCGGCGGCATGCTGTGGCCCTTTGCGTGGCTGTGGGCCCATACCAAACCCATCGGGTATCAGATGGCGTATGGCCGCGACACGCACGATGAGCCGCCTGGCGCGGCGACCGCCGCCGATATACCGCCCCCTCCATCCAGACCGGACGATTGATGGCCGGCGCGCCGCTGGTGTACATGTCGCGTCGCCGCGTTCGCGCGACTGGAATATGCCGCACGGGTCAAGGAGGTTCGCATGCTTGAACTCATTGCTCTCTTCTACGGCGTGCTGGTGTGGCTGATCTTCATCAAGCTGAAGCTGCTGCCCTGGAATATCCAATCGCAGGTGGGCGTGGTGGCGGTCGGCGCGGCGGGCCTGACCGCGCTTATTTTCATCATCAACGTCGTCACGCCTTCGTCCGCCGAACTGCGCGTGACCAACTACGTCGTGGAAGTCGTTCCCCGCGTGACCGGACGCGTGGTTGAGATCGCCGTGGAAGGCAATCGGCTGATCAAGAAGGGCGACGTGCTGCTGCGCCTGGACGACGAGCCCTATCGTTTGAAGCTGCGGCAACTGGAAGCCAAATTGATCGATGCGCAGGCCACGCAGCAATCGTTGGACCGGGATTTATCCTCGGCCAGGGCGATGACGGCGGCGGCGTTGGCTCAGGTCGATCTGGCCCGCATGCGGCTGCGCCAAAGCACCGCGCTGGCCGCGCGCGGCGCCGGCAGCCAATACGACGTGCAGAGCTTTCAAAGCGAACTGAAGGTACGGCAGGCCAACTGGGAAGCCGCGCGCGAAGCGGAACAGAAGATCCGGCTGAACATCGGCGCCATGTACGAAGGCGACCAGGCCGCCGTAGCGCAGGTGAAGGCCGAATTGGACACGGCCAAATGGGAGCTGGCGCAAACCACGCTGTATGCGCCGGCGGACGGATACGCCATCAACCTGCAAGCGCGCGTGGGCTCCTATGCTGCCGCGATACCCTTGCGCCCCATCATGTCTTTTGTTGAAACCTCGCAGCAGGTCATCGCGTTCTTCGATCAGAACCAGCTGACCAAGGTCAAGCCGGGCGACGAGGTCGAGGTGTCTTTGCGCACCGTGCCCGGCCACGTGTTCAAAGGCAGCGTCGATTCAATTGTGTGGGCCACATCGCAAGGCCAGTTCCAGGCGTCCGGCGCCTTGCCGGGCACCACGGCGGAAGGCGCCAGCGCCGCCGCGCCGATGCAATACGCGGTGCGCATAGACCTGCAAGCGCCCGAGGACGTGGTGTTTGCCATGGGCGCCCGGGGCAACGCGGCCATCTACACGGAAAGCCTGCCCGCGCTGCATATGGTGCGCAAAGTCATCTTCCGCGTGTCGTCCAAGCTGGACTATCTGGTTCTCAAGCTGCACTGACCGGCCCGCCCATGTCCGCGCCCCTGCCTCTCCTTCCCCGCGCGCTGCCCCTGGCATGCATGGCCATGCTGATGGCCGGCTGCGCCAACCTGAACCGGCCCGCGGACGATGCCATGATCAAGGACGCCATGGCCGGCACCGATGTGCCGGCCGCGTGGACAACCAGCGCGCAGGCTGCCGCATTCGAGCCCGCGTGGGCGGGGTTTGCGCAGACCGGCACGCTGCAAACGTTGATCGACGAAGCGCTGGCCAACAATGTAGACCTGCGCATCGCGGCCAGCCGGATGCAACAGGCCGCGCACCAGGCCCGGCTGGCGGGGGCATCGCTGCTGCCCACGGTCGGCATCGGCGCGCGCACCGCCACCGATCCGACGCCCGGCAGTGCGTTCTCGGCCAACGGCTATGCCGTGCTGATGAACTGGGAATTGGACCTATGGGGCAGGGCCCGCGCCGAGAAGCTGTCCGGCGAGGCGGGCTACCGGTCATCGGAAGCCGACTACGCCTACGCCCGCCAATCCATCGGCGCCCTGACCGCCCGAAGCTGGATCGCGGCGCTGGAAGCCGGCGGCCAGCTTGCCTTGGCGCGCGAGCTGGAGAACACTGCCGGCGACCAGCTAAAGCTGATCGAGTACCGCCGCCGCATCGGCAGGGTCGGCGAATTGGAAGTGGCGCAGTGGTCCGAGCAAGTGGCGGCGGCGGCGGACGTGGTGGCCCAGCGCGAACTGGCGCGAGTGCAGGCGCTGCGCGCGTTGGAACTGATTCTGGGACGCTACCCCGCGGGCGCGGCGCAGGCCGACGAAGCCATGCCGGATTCGCCCGCGCCCCTTGCGCCCGGCTTGCCCCTGGCCCTGCTGGACCGCAGGCCCGATCTGGTGGCCGCGCGCGAACGCCTGGTGGCGGCGTACTTCGGCG
The DNA here is from genome assembly GCF_036668755.1 of Achromobacter sp. ESBL13. Taxonomy (NCBI): domain Bacteria; kingdom Pseudomonadati; phylum Pseudomonadota; class Betaproteobacteria; order Burkholderiales; family Alcaligenaceae; genus Achromobacter; species Achromobacter sp. ESBL13. The sequence goes on from NZ_JAZEVT010000002.1 coordinate 44,644, forward strand.
CCGAGGAAGCGAAGGCGGCGCGCCTGCCCACGATTGCGATATTTGCCGGCGCGGGGCGTTTCACCAAAGACTATTCGGGCTTGGCGACCAGCATGCAAAGCTGGGTGTTCCCGGTGGGAGCCTCTCTGGCGTGGCCGCTATTCGATGCGGGCCGCCGCCAGATCACGCTGCAATTGCGCACCGAGCAACAGCGTGAAGCGTTGGCGCTGTACGCGCGCGCCATCCTGGGCGCAATGGCCGAAGTGGAAAATGGCTTGACGGGCGAGCAGCAGCTGGCGATGCGCGAGCAAGCGATACAACGCCAATATTCCGAAAGCCGACGCGCGTTGACGTTGGCCCAGGTGCAGCGGCAGATCGGCCAGTTCGACGACTTTGATGTATTGCAGCGCAAGCGCGACGCGTTGCGCGTGCAGAGCGACCTGTTGCACATCCGCGCCGAAAGGCTGGTGCAGCGCGTGAACCTGCATCTGGCGCTGGGCGGACGGTTTGAGGCGGTTGCACCAATTCCCACGGCTACGCAAGCCGCAACGCAAGCCGCAACGCAAGCAGCCACGCCACCAGGCGCCGACAGCGACCAGCTCGCCTCGCGGGCTACGGCTGCGAGCCCGCCCCAAACAGATCCGCTTGCCGGGGATCCGCCGCTGCCAGGTCATAGCCGATCTGCACAGCCACCTCGCGCAGGATATTCTGCGCCAGATTGAACGCCGTATTGGCCGCCGGCACGCCGGCGTAGATGGCGTTCTGCAACAGCACTTCTTTTAACTCGTCGGGCGTCAGGCGCGATTCGTCGGGCGCCGTCAGCGCGGCACGCACGTGCAGCTCGAACTCTTCCCAGCGGCCCAGCGACAGCGTCACGGCCAGCACCATCATCCGGCGCGCCTTGTGCGGCAAGCCCGGACGGCTCCAGATATCGTGCCACGCGTAACGCGTGATCATGTTTTGGTAATCGGCGGTGAACGTGGTGGCGCGGTCCAGCGAACGCTGCACCCATTCGTCACCCAACACGGCGCGGCGGTTCGCCAGGCCGCGTTCGAAGTCCTCTTCTCGGCTCATCGTGTGCTTCTCCCTGCAACGGGTTGACCAGGGAACGGGCCGACACAGCGCCCGTTCCCGTCGGTGGATCAGTTCACCGTGATGTTATTGGCTTTCACGACCTCGGCCCAACGCACTTGCTCGGCGTCGACGAACTTGGCGAAGTCGGCGGCGCTGCTGCCCACGGGCGTCAGGCCCAACTTGGCCAGCTTGTCGCGCGTTTCGGGACGCGCCAGCGCCTTTTGCACCAGCTCTTGCAGCTTGGCGACCACTTCCGGGCTGGCGCCGGCCGGCAGGAACAGGCCGTTCCATTCGACCACGTCGAAATTCTTGATGCCGGCTTCGCCGACCGTAGCCACGTTGGGCAGTTCCGGCATGCGCTTGGCCGACGACACCGCCAGCGCCTTGAGCTTGCCGCCGCTGACGTAGTTCAGGCTGGATGCCGCGTTGGCGAAGTACACGTCCACCTGTCCGCCCATGACGTCCACGATGGCCGGCGCGCCGCCCTTGTAGGGCACGTGCACGACGTTCACGTCCGCGTCCTTCTTGAGCAGTTCTGCGGCCATCTGCGCCAGGCTGCCGGGGCCGTACGAAGCAAAGGTGTACTTGCCCGGATTGGCGCGCGCGGCCTTGATGAAGTCGGGCAGGTTATTGAACGCCGAGCCCGGCGCCGCCACCAGGATGTTAGGCACGCTGACAGCCTGCGAGACCGGCACGAAGTCCTTCTTCGCGTCGTAGGGCAGCTTGCGCAGCACCGGGTTGATCGAGAACGCGGACGCGTCGAACAGCACCGTGTAGCCGTCCGGCTTGGCGCGCGCCACGAAGGCCGCACCGATCGAGCCGCTGGCGCCGCCCTTGTTTTCAATCACGACGCTTTGGCCGGCCACTTCGCTCATGCCCTGCGCGATGATGCGCGCGGCGTTGTCAGCGCCGCCGCCGGCGGAATACGGCACGACCATCGTGATGGGCTGTTCGGGATAACCGGCGGCGTTGGCCGCGCCAACAGCGCCGACCAGGCCAATGGCGGCAACCAGCGGGCGCAAGGCGGCCAAGGCCGCGAAACGGGTCTTCTTCATGTGTGCTCCTCACAACTCCCCGAAGGGGATATTCGATTGATGATGAATCGTTGCGCGATCCGCCTGACAGGGTCAGACGGTCGCGATGGGGTTGACCGGCGCGCCGACCAGACCGGGCACGTACATGGGTGCGGCGGTCAGGAAGAAAGCGTGTCGGCCATGCTGGCGCAACCAGTGCGCCAGCGGGGTCAGATGCCAGAGCTCGCCCAGCGGCAGGCCGAGCTTGAAGAGGCATTGTTCGTGCAGGGGCAACAGCGGCCCGGGGCCTGCGTCCAGCTGATGGTTGCGCAGTTCCACGGCGTGGTTGTCCGCCGCGATGGCGGCGATGCGGCTGTCCTTGATCCAGGCCAGCAGTTGCGCGTCCGCGCCGTCCAGCACGCAGCAGCTGGTCTTGAGCCGTTCCTGTTCGTGATCGCCCAGCGTCAACGCCAGGTCGGCCAGGCCGGTGTGCAGGCACAGCACGTCGCCGGGCCGCACTTGCACCCCATCGGCCTGGATCACGTCCATGAGGTCGCGGTACGACACCTTGCGGTGTTCATCGCCGAAGCGGGCGCGCAGGTCGACCATCACGCCGCGCCCCTGGATGCCATGGCGCGCCATCGGCGCAATGGACAGGTCGCGGGTACCCGTGAAGTTGTCGGTGGCAGGCTCGCTGACGGTAAAGCCGTTGTAGCCGGTGGGCTGCGGCTGGCCCGTACCGTGGGCGTCGTACATCGACCCCACATGGCCCAGCGCGTCCCATTGCGTGGAGTACTGCGGCGACAGCGTGACGCGGTCGTCGCTGACGACGTCGGTGGCGCCGGGCACGTCCAGGCCCAGCGGGTATCGATATACCGGCACGCCGTTTTTCTCGGCGGGCTGGATCGACGGCCCCTTGCGGCGCGGGTTGAGCACGGGCGCGCGCGGCACCGTCAGCGGCAGGCTGAGCGAAAACGAAAGCCCGGTTTTGATTTCCGCGACGGCGGCCAGGCGGGCCTGGCTATCCAGATGGTTCAGCGTGCCCAACTGGTCGTCGTGGCCGAAATCGCCCCAGTTCGAACCCTGCGGGCGGCGCAGGTATCGTGGTGTTTGACTCATGGTCACTGTCCCCTCGTCCTTGGCGGGACGAATTTGTAAACGTTGTTACGCTTATTGCAACACGTTGCGTCGCAATTTCAGGGGGACAACAACCCAGGTGTATCTCAGGGTGGACAGTTTTTTGTCGCGGGGCCTTGACGCCTAGCCGCCGCAGCCGGCGCCGGTTCTTGATGCAGGCAAGGGCGTATCGCCACCGGTATTGCCGGCGAACTTGCGGATCTTGTCGGCCAATTCCGGCGTGGGGTGCTCGTAGCCGTAGCAATACGGTGGCGTCGGCGCGGCATCGGGTCGATAGTCCTGCAACACCGGTTTGGCATCGCCCAGGTACAGGTTGTCTTTCAGGCGCAGGAACGCCTTGTAATCGCGCGTGTAGCCGTGCCGAGACTTCAATTTCTCGTAGGCGCCGCGATCCGATTCCCCGTTGTCCAGCGCGCTGCGCTTGGCGGCAATGGGAATGTAATGACAGTAGTTGACGTTGACGCCTTCCACCGTGGGAAAGAACTCGGGTTCGACGCACTTGCGCTGCGTCGTGTTGTTGAAGATGTTGCCTTCGACCAGCGCCTTGGCTTCCAGGCTGAAGCTCATGCCGTAGAAATCCCAGTCTTCAAGCAGGTTGTTGAACAGGTGGAACGTGCCGAACTGCCCGCGCGGATTGCGCTGCACGGTGTTGAAGAAATAATTGTGATGTAGCGTCACGCGGGCGATCGAATCACGTTCGTAGTTCTGGAACAGGTTCTTGGACGTAATGTTGTTCAGCAGCATGACCTTGTTCGAGTTATGGAACTTGGTCCATGAAATCGTGACGTCCGTCGAACCGTTCTTCACATTCAGCAAGCGGTCCGACATGCGCGACAGGTCCATGTGGTCGACCCATACATCGCGGCTGCCATTGGCCACGTTTACGGCCTGCGTCAGCCGGTTCAGGCGGCCGTCGATGGTCAGGTGCGTCAGGATGACGTTCTGCACGCCATACACGCCCAGCCCGTCGTCGATCAAGGTGACGCGCTTGCCGCGCCCGTCGATGGTCACGTTGGATGGCACGCGCAACTGCTTGTCCAGCACGATCGTCATGTCGGATGCGAAGCGAATCCAGGTCGGGCCCTTCTTGGCTTGCGCCAGCGCGGCGCGCAAGGTGCCCGGTCCCGAATCCTTGTCGGAGGTCACCTCGATGAACTTGCCGCCCAGGCCGCCCGTGGCCTTGGCGCCGTAGCCTTCGCGTTGAGACAGCAGCGATGAAACGAGCGGGCAGTGTTCGTCGGGGCTGGGGCACGCTTGATTCGCGGCCGCCACCCCGCCTTGCAACAGGGCCACGGCAAGCAGCCAACGCATCGTTTTCATTGCAGACTTCATCAAGGCTTGTTCCTATTGCTGCGCGGAGCGATCCGCGGACTGCACATGACGCCAGATGCCGCCGCTCAAGCGCAGATTTTCAGGGGGGCCGGCCACGTGTTCGCGCAGCCGTTCGAAATACGCCTTCTGCCATCGCAGCGCGTAGGCGTCGGCGTCTTCGCCAGGATTGGCGGCCGGCAACATGGCCAGCGTGTACGTCACCTGCCCGTTTTCCCAGCGCGGCGCGTAGAACACCGACGGCACGCCCATGCGATGCGCCAGGTGCGACGCAAAGCTGGAATACGTCACTTCCTGACCTTCGAAGGTGGTGCGAGGCGCGGCGGGATTCGCCGCGCCGTCGATGGCCAGGCACAGCACGTAGCCCGAGTTGATGGCGCGCATGCAGGCCTTGGCCACTTGCGCCTCGGTTTGATCGGCGGTGGAAATCAAGGCCGTGGCATAGCTGCTTTGGGCCACCGTGGGCGCGGTGGCAAGCCAGCGGGACGGGATGCCCAGAAGCTCCAGCGCCATCAAGCCCGCATACATCGGCCCGACGTGCGCCGTCGCCACCACCACGCCCTTGCCGGCCGCCAGCAGCGGCGCGAAAAAGCGTTCACCGGTATCCAGTTCACCCAGCAACTGCATGGCCTCTTCGACATCGTCTTCGCGGCATTCCAGCCAGTCGAACAGCAGATGGTCGATCATGTGGCCCCAGCGCGCGCGGCGTTCCCAGTCCGCGCGATCCGCGTTGGCGTCGCCACGCAGCGACCAGGCCCAGTCCAGCCGCGCCTGCGGAATCGGCGCCATGTGCAGGCGCTGTTCCATCTGCGCCATGGCTTCCTGGAAGGTCTTGGGCAGGTTTGCGCTGCGCGTGGCGACGTACTGCGTGTACAGCGCCTCGGCCTCTTGCTTGCGGCCCGCCTGCGACAGCGCGCCGATGGCCGAGCGCTGCCAGATCAGCTTGTCGGGAGACTTTTCGACCAGCTTCAACATCTGCGCGGCGGCATCGTCGTACTGCAAGGTGTAGCGCAGCGCACGCGCATACAAGGCCCGCGTCTGCTCCAGCTCGGGCGCCAGTTCGATGGCCTGCGCCAACGGGGCCGCGGCTTCCTTGTAGCGGCCGGCTCGCAGCAGGGTTTCGCCGTACAGCGTCAACAGGCGCACGTCCGTCGGCGCGGCCGCCAGGCCGGCTTCAAAATGCGTCAACGCGTGCACCTTGCGGTCATCCTCGGTCGCACGCCGCAGGTGCGCCATGCCCAGCGACGCGCGCAACGGCGGGCAGTCGTGGCCCGCGCTCAATGCCTTGTCACCCAACTGGATGGCCGCCTCGGCGCGCTCGTCTTCCAGCAAGGCGCGCACCGCCATCGTGGCGACGCGTTCATTTTGCAACTGGTCCGGGTCCAGGCTGGCCGCGATGCCCGCCGCTTCGGCCGTGTCGCCGTTACGCGCAAAGGCCATCATCCAGGCATACGCTTCGGCGGGCTCGTCTCGCGCCAGGGACACCGTGGCGCGTGCGACCACGGCGGCTTCCGCCACGCGGCCGGCCTGCACGCGCAACTGGATGCGCGCGGCGTGCAAGGACGCGTTGGCGGGCTCGATGCCGGCCGCGGCGTCGGCTTCGGCAATCGCGCGGTCCCACTGCTTGGTGCGTCCCAGCAGGCTGGCCAGCAGACGGCGGTCATCGGCGCGGGCCGGGTACGCCGCAATCAGCGTTTCCAGCGCGGCGATGGCCGGCGTGAGCTTCGCTTCGCGCATCCAGGGCGCGACCAGCAGGCGACGCACATCGCGCCAGCCCTCGTTCGTCTTTGCCAGCGCCGGGCCCAGCCGGGCCATCTGGCCGGCGGGTTCGTCCGCCGCCAGAATATCGCGGATGACTTCGCGCAGCTGCGTGGTGGCGTCGGCCTGGGCGCGACGTTCATCAACGGCGGTATCAACCATGACGCAGCCCCCTCAACAATGCCATCGCCACGCGCGAAACAAACATCAGCACAAAGCCCAGCGCCAGCGCTTGCAGCAACAGGATGGCGGTGCGTGGGCTGCTGGGGCGGTCGGTGGGCACCGGCTGCGCGATGATGGACAGATAGCGTTGCAAGCGCAGCGCGTCCGTCATTGCCTGTTGGTACGACTGCTGCGCCAGTGTCAGGTTGGAATCGGCGAACGCCTGGGTGTTGCGCAACGCTTCATAGGATTTGAGCTGCTTGGCTTCGGCATTGCCGTCGCCGCTCAAGCGGCGGCGCACCGACGCAATGCGCTTTTGCAATGCCACCACTTGCATCTGGGCGGGCTTGAGCATGAAGTGATCCTTGTTTTCCAACGCGCGGATCTTGTCCAGATTGATCTGCGCACTGCTCAGCTCGGTTTCCAGCTGGCTGGACAGGTTCAACAGCATGGCCACCGTGGCCGTGGGGTCGATGTTGCCGTGCGTGGTGCGCCAGGCCGTCAAGGCTTCGCGCGCGGCCAGCGCCTTTTGCTCGGCCAACCTGACCGATTCTTCGCTGACCTTCAGCTTGTCGGCCACGCCCTTTTCGTTCATCGAACTGACGAATTCCTCGGCCAGGCCGATCAACGCCTTGGACAGCATCGCCGCGTCTTCCGGCGAGAACGCGCTGACGCGCAGCACGTCAATCTGCTCCAACGCGTTGAACGACACGTGCACCGCCGACTGATAGGCGCGGTACAGGTCGTCTTCGCTGGAGTCCTCGGCAAGATGGTTGAAGGGGTCGATGCCCGTGTGGATCAGGTACTGGCGCAGCCCGACTTTCTTGTCCAGCTGTTGCATGGCATCGCGCGATTTCAGGAAATCGCTGACCGCCCAGCCGTCGACAAAGCCGCCCAGCATGCCGCCCATGTTGCCCGTGGTCAGCAGGCTTGCCGCGCCGCCTCCGCCGCCTTGCTGGCCGGAGCCGGACTGCACGAAGAAACGCGATTCCGCTTCGTAGCGCGGGGTGGCGACGAACATTACATAGACCAGCGCCAGCGCCACCGGCACGATGACGATGAACGCGTTGATCCAGCGATGGCGCCGGCGCTCGCGCAGCGCGGCCTGCCGTTCGCGACGGCGGCGTTCGATTTCAGAGCCGCCCTCAGATCCCGAGCTGGCTGTCCTCGAAGCCGCCTCCGAAGACGTCATCGCCGGTGCCGGAGTCGCTTCGAGATCGTCGCGGGGGGTATTTGCTGAGGCATTGGTCGAGGTCGTCTTCGATGCTGAGAGCGCTTCGTTCATAAATCAAGCCTTTGAGGCAGTAGTCCGCCATCTGGTTCTGGCGGTAACTAGAGAGAATTAGGGTCCGGCCGATCAACCGCTCTTCGAACAGGGCCAGCCAGAGCCGGGTAAACCGGCAGGGTTCGAAAGGGATGGCCCCTTCGATCACGTAAACGTCGAACGCCGGCGCCAGCGCCAGGGCGAACGAGAACTCCTGCCGTGCGTAAAGCGGCCAATGTTCCATGGGTTTGGCCAGCACCTTGGGATCGCTGATCAGGTCGGCGACCAATTCGTGCGTGGCCTCGACATCGATCTCGTACATCTCGCAGACGAAATCGATGACGGCCAGGCCATCGGCCTTGCCACGGATAAAGCCCTGCCGGCCGATCGCCCACGAGACATTGCCGTCGTGTTTGACGAAGCCCTGGCGCGGCGGCCGCAGGTTGCACAACACGTCGACAATCTGGCGGTGCATCTCGGGCGTATGCGACAGCAGGGCATAGCGCCCGACGGGTATGTCGAGCGTGGCGTTGGCCAGCAGCGGTTGCCGGCTGCCAAAGGCATAGGGTTCGTCAGTGACGCCGTTCAGGTGAATCATCTGGCCCCCTTACATCGGCTGGACATTGGGGCGTGCAAGACGTTCGGCCGCCAGGGCAACCACCATCATGAACACCAATGCCGTCAGGAAATAGCCCAGGCTGGCATCGTGCGAATCGTAGGCCGCGAAGTAAGCCGAACGTAGCAATTGCATGCCGTGCGCGAATGGCGACCACAAGATCCACGGGCGCAGATGCTCGGGCAGCTGTTCCGACACGAAGAACACGCTGGAGAAGATCTGCAAGCCCCGTTCGATGACGGGCGCCAGCCGCAGGAAGAAGTGCCAGAAGGTCGCAATCGACCCGAACAGCACACCCATTGCCGACCCGCAGCAGCCCATCAGCACCACGAACAGAATAAAGCCCGCCCAACTTTCCGGCAGCGTGATCATCCCCAGCGCGTGACCCGCGCTGATCAGCACGGCGAACACCACCAGGTACACCGATACGTAGATCATCGCCTGCACCAGCGCGCACATCAGCGGTGTGACGCCCTGAAAGTTCAACAGCCCCCGGGCCGAAATATAGGCCGTGCTGCTTCGGAAAACGATCTGCCGGAACATGATCCATGTGGTGGCTCCCAACAGCGAAAACGTTTGCACGTCCATGCCAAGAATGAAGTGCGTGCCCATCAGGATGTACAGCGACGAAATCAACGTCAGCAGTACGACGGGGCCGACCAGCGCCCACAGCAGCGCGATGCGGCTTTCGCCGTGGATCACGCGCAGCTGATACACGAACAGCGCCATCAGCGTGCGCCCCACGGGCTGCCCACGGCCGGCGCTGCCCGGGTGGTGTCCTTCATGCAGCACCTGCAAGCGTTGCCGCAAGATCGCAAGATCCGCGGCTTCGCCCTGCGGCAATTCGATTTCCAGCGCGATGTCGTTGCGCGACGCATGGCGGCGCGCATCGCGCGCCTCGTCCTGCTTGCGGCGTTCGACGCGCCGCGCATGCGCCGCCGCCAGCCGTTCGTCTTCCGCGATCAACTTGGCGGGCATGTAGCCCGACGCGAAGACGTCCACGCCCGCGCGGATGTCCGTTTCCAGCAGACGCACGATCAGGCGCAGCCGCCGCCGTGAAAAATCGGCCAGCGTCTCATCGACCTTGCTACGCGCAATCTCCGCATCCAGCTCGGCCTGCACCGCTTCGTACACTGCCCGGCGGGCGGCAACGGAGTCGTGCGGCTCGCCCAGCAGCCGCGCAAGCAATGGCTTGAGCAGCACGCTGGGCGTGGCCTGGGCTTCAAACAGCGCGGCCGGGTCCAGGCGCCACGCATCGACGCCCGACCCTACCGCGTAGTTACTGTCCTTGCGGCGGTTACGCCACCCTTTGATCCGATCCTCGTTACTCATCGACACGCTATTGGGTCACGCCGGAAGAGCTGGAGCCCGAATCGCTGTCGATCGCACGCGTGGCGCTGAAGCCGGCGCTCATGGTGACGCGGAAGGCTGACAACACCTTCTGCACCTGCGTGAACGGCGCATCGGAGATGTAGATGGCCTGCCCTTCATGCACGGTGAATTCACGCGCCAACGCCACCTGCTCGGGCCGCGTCAGGTCAAACTGATACACCACCGGCAGCATGTCCGGCTTGCCGGCGACACCGGCCTTGGCCGGCGTGAACAGGAATACGGAACGCGGGTCGGCCAGCTTGTCGTCCAGGCCGCGCGAATCGGCCAGCGCGTCCAGCACCGAGTAATTGCGCTTGCTGATCGCCACGCGCCCCTGGTTGCCCGCCGCGCCCAGCACGGTCAGGTATTCGCGCGAGTCGTAGGCGGTGATGACGTCACCCGGCCGCAGCAGGATGTCGTTGTTCTGATTGCGGTAGATGTCCGACAGGCGCACCGACGCCACCTGGTTGTCGCGGCGCAGGCTGATGACAAGCTGTTCGGGGTTGGTCTGCACCGGCGCGGCCTGCGCCAGCGCGCTGCTCAGGCGCTGGGCGGTCTGCGTGATCGGGTACATGCCGGGCTTGGTCAGGTTGCCCTGCACCGTCACCATCTGGCCGCGCGCGTCCGTCACGCGGGTGACGCTCACGTCGGCGCCCACGACCAGCTTGGCCAGGCGGCCGACGACGGAATCATGCAGCTGCGCCAGCGTCAGGCCTTCGGCGCGGAACTTGCCCAGGATGGGAAAATAGACGTTGCCCGAACGGTCGATCTCCTGGTTGCCCAGGTCGCTGACACCAGACGGGTCCGCCGCGAACACGCCCAGCCCACCGCGTTCCCACACGCGCACGTTGATGCCGTCACCGGGCACCAGGCGGTCGAATCCCGCTTGCGTCAGGTCGCGATAGCGCACGGGAAAGTCGGCCACGTCAGGTACCCTGCTGGCCTGCACCAGTTCACGCGAGGCGGGCATCACGATGACGTCCTTGTCGTCGTGTGCCCCCGTCATTTCGCTCAACATCGGACCGGAACGCGGCAGCTGGCATCCCGAAAGTGAAAGAGCGGCCAACACCAGCATGGCGAAGGCCGCGTTGCGCCGCAGGCCGAAAGCCGGGACGTTCATGTGCATAAAACCCTTCAATCTATTGGACTTCGGAAAGACTTGCCGCCGATCACGCAAGCATGCGCTGCATCTGCGGGAAGTCGATGCGTTCGTCGTTCTCCGAGACGGGCATGACGGGCACGCACAGGCTCAGGAACTTGGACAGCATCGCGTCGAGCGAAAACAGGTCTTGTGCCCGTTTGCGGCTCTGCGCCTTCAATGACTCGTTACTGCGCACCAGGTCAACCATCGACTCCACCTTGTCGCAGGCTTCTGTCATGTCGGGATGTTCGACGTCGCTGAGCAGATGCCCCGTTTCGTTTTCAACGAAGCACTCTCCTGCGCCACCGGCGGGTGTTGAAATCACCGGAACGCCCAACAGCTGCGCTTCGATCAACACGTTCGGCAAGCCTTCATAGCGCGACAGCAGCACACTGGCGTCCATCTGCGAATACCAGTAGCCCACGTGATTGGACAAGCCCACCAGCAGCAGCCGGTCGACCACGCGCAGCTCTTCCGCCAGCGCGACGATGTTGTCGTGCAGGCGTCCATCGCCCACGATGACAAAGCGTGCCTGGGGTCGTCGCTTCAGGTACATCGCGGCCATCTTGATCCATAGCTGCGGCCGCTTGTCCGGCTCCAGCCGGAACACGCCGCCGACCGTCTCGGTGGCATCGGCGGTGGCTTGCTTGAAGGACTCCCACTTCTGCTCGTCGGTGGGCGAGGCGTTGGTGGCCAGGTCGGGCACGCCGTTGTACAGCACGTGGAAACGCACGACGGGAATGCCCAGCCACTGCGCGTACGCCTCGGCGGCGGTGCGGCTGTTGCTGACGAAGTACACACCCGGCACTTGTGCCAGCGCCTGGAACAGCTCGGGATACTCTTCGCGGAAGCGGTCCTTGCGGATGTTGGGCGGCAGACCGCGAAACACCAGGTGGATGGTCGGAACACCGGCAAGCAAAGCGGCCAGGGCACCGAACAGGCACGTACCGTCCTGCCACAGGCTGACGACGTCGAAGGGGTTGGCGCGCAGCACCGGGGCCAAGCGCGTCACACCGTAGTGCACGGGCGGGGGCAGCTGTTCCAGCATGCGGCCCAGGCGGCCGTCGGGCACGGACTGGTGCGCCACCGAAATGGCGGGCAGCTTGTTGATCTCGGTCACCGGGATCTGCGCTTGCACCAAAACCGGCAGGAAAAAGTCCAGCCCTTGCTTCTTCTTGGTCGAGCCCGCCGGTTCGGTGTGCTGCTTGACCATGACCTCGACCTTCTCGGGCCGCATCACGACGTCAGGCAGTTGCCGATCCGGCTGTGCCGCCATGCGCGTCAACTCGCCGGCAAGACGGGTCAACTGACGCTCGGCGCCGCCGGGGCCCAGGCTGCCCGTCACCAGGGCGACGGACACGGGCTTTTCCGGCGGTTGCTCGGCAATCTTGCGGTTGCGAAAGTGCAGGATGGCATGCTTCATCGACACGATGCGCACGTCCTTGCCCGCCAGGCCGCCTTCGGGCTCCAAGCCCTTGAAGAAGGCGTAATCGGCCGCCAGCGCGGTGGCCAGTTCCGCCGCCTTGCTGCCGGGCGCCAGGTGCGCGGCGACAGGGCGGATGGCTTCATACGCGTCCGCCAGCAAGCCGCGCTTGCGCAGCCGCTTGGCGAATTCGACGCGGATATTGCGATCCGTGTGCTCAAGGATCAGCCGACGGAACAACTGGTCAGACTGCTCGTGCGCGCGGATGTCGCTAAGCAGCTTGGCGCGCGAGAACAGCCGCGACGGATTCTCGGACGAGGCCGGCAGATGCCGGTCGACCAGGGACAGGGCCTCGTCCAGATGCCGTTCCTTGACCAGTCGCGTCGCGCAATAACGCACGATCTGAAGGTCGTCGGGGCATTCTTGAAGCAAGGTTGCCCACTGCTCGGCCATGCCTTCGTTCAAGCCCGCCGATTCCTTCAGCCGAAGCAACAGGAAGCGGACCTTGGAATCTTCCAGATGATCGCGCGCCAACGCTTCGGCGCGCGCCAGGTTTTCTTGTGCGACCTGGACCCGCACCGACGCCGTGACGATCTCCTCCAACTGGGCATGCACCCATTGGAGATCGGACGAAACGTCCGCCCGTTCGGTAGTCAGTGGTGGGTTCATGCTGCCTTCCTTCGATTAGCCTTTTCGATCCACACCAGGCAACGATCGATGTAGTGATCGAATTGCGTGGGGTTATCGGACAGTTCGCGAAGGCGGCGCCAGTACGGCAGGGCCTGTTCGAAACGATGCAAACGCATGGCGCCGACGGCGGCCAGGCGCAGGCCGATGGCGTCGGTGGGCACCAGTTCCACGATGCGTTCGCCCAGCGCCAGGCGCTCGGTGGTGCTGGCCGGATCCAGCGCGCGCGCTTCGGCGTACAGCACGGCGATGATGCGGCGCTTTTCGTGCTCGACTTCCGTCATCTGCGGCCACGACTGGGCGACGCGTTCCAGCAGGTTCCACGCGGCGCGATGATCGCCGGCGGCCAGCAGTTCGCGGGCGCCGCGAATGGCGCGCGGGCCGAGCCTGCCCAGTTGGCGTTCGGCTTCGTCCTTGGCGCCTTGGTCGGCCGAGGCGTTGGCCAGCACCGCCTGGTAGGCGTCGATGGCTTCACCGAACCAGCCGCCGTTGAAGGCCACGCGGGCAAAGTACAGCTGCGTGCTCAAGGGCGCGGCCTTGTCGGCGGCGGCCTGTTCCAGATGGCGCATGGCGGTTTGCTTGTCGCCCAGCGCATCGGCGGCGCGGCCACGCATCGTGTCCAGCTCGGGGAAATCAAGCTGCGTGTCCAACGCGACGTCGGTCAGGTCAATCACTTCTTTGTGGTTGCCGGCCAGCAGCGCGGCGCGCACGCCAAGACGCATCGCCCGTTCGAACGCGCGCTGCGCGCGCACGGCGGTCAGGGCGTCGGGGTTGAGCAGGCGGTGTGCGCAGATGCGTTCGGCGGCGTCACGCAGACGACCGTCTTCCAGTGCGCGAGTACCTTCCTCGGCCCATGCGGTGGACTGCGATTGCAGCCAGGCGCTGATGTCTTCGTGCTGGCTGTGAGCCAGGCCGCAAGAGGCGGCCAGCGCGGCGGCGGCCATGATGCAGCCGCGCCACGAGGCTTCCTTGACCAGTTCCAGCGCGTCCACGTCTTCCAACGCGGGCGATTCGGCTGCCAGGGCGCGCAGGCCGGCGCGGTCACCAGCCAACAGGCGGTCACGCCACAGCACGGCAAAGCCTCGGCCATACGTCGGGATGGCTTCGCGCACTTCATTGACCCAGCGAATCACGGCTTCCATGTCGCCGCTGGTCTGCAACAGCGACAGCACCGTGTCGGCCGCTTCCACCGCGGTGGCGTCGGTGGGCGAGGAGATGCGGAACAGCTGCTTCCAGTTGCCCAGCGACTCGTCCACGTAACCCAGCTGGCCGGCGGAAACCGCCGCGATGCGCACGATTTCAGGGGTTTCGATTTCGTCGCCCAGCAGGCCGGCGGCAAGCGAGTACGCCAAGTCGTGACGGCCCAGCTTGAAGTGGTTGCGCATCAGGATCTGTTCGGCCTTGCTGCCGGTGGCCAGGGCGCCGTCGGCGCTGCCCAGCAGTGCGAGCGAGCCTTCGTAGTCGCCCAGTTCTTCCTGGATGCGTGCAAACAGCAGCGTGTGCTCGGGCAGGCCGGGGTGGCGACGCAGCACGTCGCGCACGCGGCGCGATGCTTCGCGCAGGTCGCCGGCGTCCCAGATCTTTTCGATGCGTTCGGCGCTGTCGTCGGCGCCCAGCTTGGGCACGGCCACCTGCGTGGTGGACGCGCTCATGCGCGGACGCATGTAGTTCTTGAACCATTCGTGGCACAGGCGTTCTGCGAAGACCTGCGTGTAGTGCGTCAGGTCCAGCCCACCGTCTTCCATCGCCTCGGCCTGGCCGATCTTGCTCATCAGCGGCGTGGGGTCGTAGCACGGCACGCCGATGTGCTGCGCGCCGGCGGCCACCGTGGCGATCAGCTGCGCGCGTTGTTCGATCGGCACGTTGTCCGGCGTAAGCGCGTTGACGTGGGTGACGAACACCACCTTTTCATGGCCCAGCAGCGCGACCAGCTCGCGCATTTCGGCTTCGATTTCTTCATCGGTCTGGTCGCGCTTGACGATGCGCGACAACAGTTCCTGGTCTTCGCGCGACAGGCTCTTGAAGACCGCGTCCTGGTCCAGCTGCGCACGGCGTTCGGCAAGCCGATCGGTGCTGGCAAGCTGCCAGAACATCCGGGTGCGCGCGCGGTCGGCGAAGAACTCGCTGAAGTAGCGAACCAGGTAGTTCGATTGAATGGGATGGCCGTCGATGGTCAGCAGCTTGCGCGAAGACAGCTCAACCATGTACAGGTCAGCCGGCTTATGCGTGCCACGGCGAGCTTGCTCGCCATTGGACGGGCGGAAGATCAGGCGCTGTACGTCGGCCGGAATGTCGGCCTGGCCGAACATGAAGCGCGCCTGTTGCAGCGCCTCGGCGCTGGTGTGCACAAAACCGTAGTTGCGCCCGAGTTGCAGCTTGATCGGGTAGCGTCCCACGGCATCGCGCAGCGGCGTATGGATCCGGCAGGTGCCGATCGGAGCGATAGTAAATGCAGTCATCCAGGGTCTCTCCTGTAGTGATGGATAGCGAGCCTGAACTTAAAGAGTCCAGTACAAGAGGTCGGGGGCAAGGCGTTTGCTATCCAGCACCGACTTCAAGTCGCACACCATGCCTCCGCTGTTGACCAGGCCGGGGATGTCTTCCCAGATGGTCTCCATGGTTTCGCGGTGGGGCACCGCGAGAATCAACACGTCCATGCCGCCGAATTCCGCGCGGGGGACGAGCTTGATGCCGTATTCATGTTCCATCTGCTCGGGGTCGACCATCGGGTCGCAGGCCACCGGCGTGATGCCGTAGCTGCCCAGCGCCTTGTACAGATCGACGACCTTCGAGTTCCGGATGTCGGGCACGTTTTCCTTGAACGTCATGCCCAGGATGCCAACGCGGGTGGACGCATTCAGGCGACCATTGCGGGCCAGCGTCTGCACGATGCGTTGCGCGACGTGGTTGGCCATGCCGTCGTTGATGCGGCGGCCCGACAGGATCACTTCGGGGTGGTAACCCAGTTCCTGCGCCTTGGACGTCAGGTAGTACGGATCCACGCCGATGCAGTGCCCGCCCACCAGACCGGGCGAGAACTTCAGGAAGTTCCACTTGGTGCCGGCGGCGTTCAAGACTTCCGAGGTACGGATGCCGACCAGATCGCAGATCTTGGACATCTCGTTCATCAACGCGATGTTGATGTCGCGCTGGGTGTTTTCCAGCACCTTCGCGGCTTCGGCCACTTTGATGGACGAGGCGCGGTGCACGCCGGCGTCAATGATCTTCTCGTACACGCCGGCAATGATTTCCAGCGACGCTTCATCCTGGCCGGACACGATCTTGACGATCTTTTCCAGCGGATGCTCGCGGTCGCCCGGGTTGATGCGTTCGGGGCTGTAGCCCAGCTTGAAATCGATGCCGCAGCGCAGGCCGGACACTTTTTCCAGCTCGGGGCCGCAGATTTCCTCGGTGGCGCCGGGGTGGACGGTGGATTCAAACACCACGATGCAGCCCGGGCGCAGCACGGGTCCGATGGACTGGCATGCGCGCACCAGCAAGGAAAAATCGGGGTTGTTCTTTTCGTCGACGGGCGTGGGAACGGCAACCACGAAAAAGTCGCACCCTTCCAGTTCAGAGATCTGGTCGGTAAAGGTCATGGCAGAGGCACGCAGGGCGTCGTCTTCTATCTCGCCGGTCCAGTCGTGTCCCTCTTTCAGTCGTGCGATTCTCCGCTTATCCACATCAAAGCCGATGACATCAAAGCGCTTGGAAAATGCGACTGCTACGGGCAGGCCGACATATCCAAGGCCACACACTGCGATTCTCTTTACCACGGGGGCCTCACTGTTTTCGTCGTGTCGTGGACACTAGAAATCGACGCCCGAGGACACGTATTCGATTCAAAATCGATATACGACTGTCCCCACTGGGCGGACTTATTGCTTAAGGAAAGTTACGGCTCGAAACGTATACATACCCGTTTCTTGATGAGCCAACGAATCGTAGATGCGGCCGACAGCAATATTCTTTCTAAAAATTTTTATTGCTGTGGAAATGAGTCAGGGTGCCCGTAATAAACCCCGGGATTTCCCTCAAATAATTACATTCATTACACAAACCGCAACACAGGATGGTCGGGCACTTGTTAATGAATATTAAAAAGCGTATTTCTTATTCTTGTTTAACCATACTGAAAAACATAATACCCGTTCAGCCGGGATTTATTAATAGCCTAAAGCAATAATTCCATATTGCAAAATCGTGGTGTACATGCCTGTCATAATCGCCTGGATAATGCCCCTGAAATCACCCTGATCAAAAGCACTTGGCCCACCGCATACGGTGGGCCAAGTGCTTGATCTGAAAGACGAACCTGAAAGACGACCCGACCGGTTATTCCACCGTGACGCTCTTGGCCAGGTTACGCGGCTTGTCCACGTCGGTGCCGCGCGCGCATGCCGTGTGGTACGACAGCAGTTGCAGCGGGATCGTGTGCAGGATGGGCGACAGCTTGCCGTAGTTTTCCGGCATGCGGATCACGTGCATGCCTTCGGCGCTTTGGATCTTGCTGTCGGCATCGGCGAACACATACAGCTCGCCGCCACGCGCCCGCACTTCCTGCATGTTGGACTTCAGCTTTTCAAGCAGCTCGTCCTTGGGCGCGATAGTGACGACGGGCATGTGCTCGGTCACCAGGGCCAGCGGGCCGTGCTTGAGTTCGCCGGCCGGGTAGGCTTCGGCGTGGATGTAGCTGATTTCCTTGAGCTTCAACGCGCCTTCCAGCGCGATCGGATAGTGCATGCCGCGGCCCAGGAACAAGGCGTTTTCCTTGGACGCAAAGCGGTCGGCCCACGCCATGATTTGCGGTTCCAGCGCCAGCACCGAACCGATGGCCACCGGCAGGTGACGCAGCGCCTTCAGGTGGTCGGCTTCTTGCTCGTCGCTGAGGTGGCCGCGCACTTGCGCCAGCGCCAGCGTCAACAGGAACAGCGCGGTCAGCTGCGTGGTGAAGGCCTTGGTCGAGGCCACGCCGATTTCAACACCGGCGCGCGTGATGTACGACAGCTTGCACTCGCGCACCATGGCGCTGGTGGACACGTTGCAGATGGTCAGCGTCTTGTCCATGCCCAGCGATCGCGCGTGCTTGAGCGCGGCCAGCGTGTCGGCGGTTTCGCCCGACTGCGAAATCGTGACGACCAGCGAACGCGGGTTCGGCACGCTGTCGCGGTAGCGGTATTCGCTGGCGATTTCCACGGCCACCGGGATCTTGGCAATGGACTCGATCCAGTACTTGGCGGTCAGGCCGGCGTAGTAGCTGGTGCCGCAAGCCAGGATCAGCAGCGAATCGATGTCTTTGAAGATCTTGTAGGCATCGTCGCCAAACAGCTCGGGCGTGATCGATTCGATGTCTTGCAGCGTATCGCCCACGGCGCGCGGCTGTTCGAAGATCTCCTTTTGCATGTAGTGGCGGTACGGGCCGAGTTCGGCGGCGCCCGTGTGCACGTGCACGGTGTGCACCTCGCGGTCCACGTTCTTGCCGTTGGCGTCCACAATCCACACGCGCGACAGTTGCAGGTCGACAACGTCTCCATCTTCCAGATAGATGATCTGGTCCGTGGTGCCGGCCAGCGCCAGCGCGTCGGACGCCAGGAAGTTCTCGTTCTGGCCCACGCCCACCACCAGCGGCGAGCCCTGGCGAGCGCCCACGACGCGATGCGGTTCGTCGCGGCAGAACACGGCAATGGCGTAGGCGCCATGCAGGCGGCGCACGGCATTTTGCACGGCTTCGAACAGGTCGCCCGCGTACAGGTGGTTCACCAGGTGCGCGATGACTTCGGTGTCGGTCTGGCTTTCGAACACATAGCCGACGGCTTGCAGTTCGGCTCGCAGTTCGTCGTGGTTTTCGATGATGCCGTTGTGCACCAGCGCAATACGGGGCTCTTCGTTGCCCAGGTGCGAAAAGTGCGGGTGGGCGTTGTGCGTGGCGGGCACGCCGTGCGTTGCCCAGCGCGTGTGCGCAATACCGGTAAAGCCCTGGACCTTGTCCTGGGCAACCTGGTCGGCCAGCTCGGCAACGCGCTGCGTGCTGCGCGTGCGGCGCAGGTGGCCGTCCGCATACACGGCGACGCCGCAAGAGTCGTAGCCGCGATATTCCAGCCGCTTCAGGCCTTCAACCAGGATCGGGGTGATGTCGCGCTGGGCGACGGCGCCAACAATGCCGCACATAGGAAAACTCCACTTAAGTTCGGGTACCGACGCATTGTGCGCGAGGCGCGAAGAAATATGATTTCTTAATAGGCCACCGTTTGGAATTTAATTTACTTACGTATTTGTGATTAAATTATCTTTCGTCAAAACGATGTTTTTGAATTAATCATGCAAAATCAACCGCCGAACCCCGCTTTGCCGCAGCCGGAGCTGGACGACCTGGACCTGCGTATTCTTGAGCAGCTTCAACTGGACAGTTCACTGACGAATCAGGACCTGGCCGCGCGGGTGCATGCATCGCCCCCCACGTGTCTGCGCCGGGTGCGACGCCTGGTGGATGAAGGCGTCATCGCCCGCCAAGTCGCCATCCTGGCGGCCGAGAAGCTGGGCAGCACGTTGACCGCCATCGTCGAAATCACCCTGGACGTCCAGGCCGCCGAAAGCCTGGACGCATTCGAGCAAAGCATGCTGACCGAACCCGCCGTCTTGCAGTGCTACCGGGTATCCCCCGGACCGGATTTCGTGGTGATCGCCCAGGTGAAAGACATGCCCGCCTACCACGCGCTGGTCCACCGCGCGTTCACCGCCCAGGCGAACGTACGCAACGTGCGCACGTTCTTTTCGGTGCACCGGGCAAAATTCGAAACGCGGATTGATGTCAGGGGGTGAAGCGGCATCGGCGCGGACGCCATGTTGTCCCCCAATGCTTCCCGGGCGCTTTTAGCCAGCTTGTTCATAGAGTTGGAGCCCGAGTTTATCGGTCGAGCCAGCTACGAAGCCGGCGTCCGCCTGCAAGAGACTAGGCCCGACCCAATAAGCGCTCGAACTGCGCCAGATAGCGGTTGCCCATCTTTTGAACGTCGTGTTCGCTTTTCACGTACTCGTACGCGCGTTGCGTGACGTCTTGGCGGAAGGCGGCGTCATCCAGGCAGCGGGCCATGCCGGCGGCCATGGCCTGGTGGTCGCCCACGGCCACCAGCACGCCACGGCCGTCAGCCAGGCTTTCCTTCAGGCCGCCGGCATCGGTGGACACCACCGGCACGTGCTGCAAGAAGGCGTCCAGCACGCTGCTGCCCAGCGCTTCTTCTTCGGAGCTCATGACGAAGACGTCAAGGATGCTGTAGAAGTCTTCGACGCCCTTGCGAAAGCCCGCAAAGCGGTAGACGTCTTCGATGCCCAGTTGGCGGGCTTCGTCCTTGGCCTGCTGTTCGCGGTCGCCGCCGGCGCCGAAGTGCAGGAAGACGAAATCGCGGCGGGTCTTGGCCAACTCGCCCACGGCGCGCACGAGCGTCACGGGGTCCTTGTCGCGGATCAGCGCGGCTGACGTGGCCATGACCTTCTTGCCGGTCAGGTCGAATTCACGCACCAGGTTGGCAACGTTGTCGGCGTTGATGGCGTGCGGTTCGACCGCGCTGCGGATGATGACGGGCTCAATGCCCAGGCGGCGCGGTTCGCTGGCGGCCATCTCGCTGATGGCCACGAACAGGTCGGCGTGGCGCCACTTGAAACCGGTTTTCCATTCGTCGCCGGGCTTGACCACGAACGACGTGCGCCGCGAGAACACCACGCGGCGGCGATGCAGCCATTTGGTCAGCACGGCCCACGTAATGGTGTTGGCGGTTTGCGCGTGGATGATGTCATAGCGGCCCGCGCCGGCCAGGAACGCCAGCTGCCCCGGCACGTTGCGCCGCGTATGCGCCACAAACCCTTCTTGCCGCGCGCGTTCCGCCAACGGGGCGCCTTCCCGGCACATCACTTCGACATCGTGGCCGGCCTTGCGAAACGCGCGCATGCAATACAGCGTCTGCCGTTCGCCGCCACGCCAGCCTTTTTCGAAGTTCAGTTGCAGGATCTTCATGCGCGTCCGATGCCGGAATACTCAAAGCCCATGCCGCGCACGTCGGCCGGCGTGTAGAGGTTGCGGCCGTCGATGATCAGCGGCGTTTTCAACAGGGCCTTCACGCGGTCGAAGTCCGGGGCGCGGAAGACTTTCCATTCCGTGGCGATCAGCAGCGCGTCGGCGCCGTCCAGCGCGTCGTACATATCGGTGGCGAAACTGATGCCGGGCTGGCCGACCATCACGCGCGCGGCCTCGTGCATGGCGACCGGGTCGTAGGCGCGAACTTCAGCGCCGCGCCGGGTCAGTTCGGCGATGACCGTCAGGCTGGGCGCCTCGCGCATGTCGTCGGTGTTGGGCTTGAAGGACAGGCCCCACAACGCGATTCTGCGGCCGCGCAGGTCTTCGCCATAGCGCGCAACCAGTTTTTCGGACAGGCGGAATTTCTGCGCGTGGTTGGCGGCTTCGGCCGCTTCGATGACGCGCATGGGCAGTGCATTTTCGGCGGCCGTATTGACCAGCGCCTGCACGTCTTTCGGAAAGCAAGAACCGCCATAGCCGGCGCCCGGGTACAGGAAGTGGTAACCGATGCGCGGGTCGGCGCCGATGCCACGGCGCACCTGCTCGATGTCGGCGCCCAGCGCTTCGGCCAGGTTCGCCATCTCGTTCATGAACGAGATGCGCGTGGCCAGCATGGCGTTGGCGGCGTACTTGGTCAGCTCGGCCGAACGCACGTCCATCACCATCAGGCGGTCGTGCGTACGCTGGAAGGGCTCGTAGATGCGGCGCATGACGCCGACGGTGTAGTCGTCGTCGGCGCCGACGATCACGCGGTCGGGGCTCATGAAGTCATTGATGGCCGCGCCTTCCTTCAGGAATTCGGGGTTGGACGCCACGCTGAAGGGGATGTCGACCCCGCGCGCGTCCAGTTCCTTGGCCACCACGGCGCGCACCTTGTCGGCGGTGCCCACCGGCACGGTGGACTTGTCCACGATCAGCTTGCGCGACGTCATGTGACGGGCGATGTTCTGCGCGGCGGCCAGCACGTACTTCAGGTCGGCCGAGCCGTCTTCGCCGGGCGGGGTGCCCACGGCAATGAACTGCACGTCGCCAAAGGCCACGCTCTGCGCGACGTCGTCCGTGAATTGCAAGCGGCCCGCCTGCACGTTGCGGCGGACCAGGTCTTCCAGGCCGGGCTCGTAGATCGGGATGCCACCCTGGCGCAGGAGGGCGATTTTTGCCTCGTCCAGGTCCAGACACATGACGTCGTTGCCCATGTCGGCCAGGCACGCTCCCGACACCAACCCAACGTAACCGGTACCCACGACCGTGATTTTCATGCCTGCACGCCTTCAAATAAGGAATTTCGCGCGCCTGGCAAAGGGAAGCAGGCGCCGGCCGCCATTATAGAAGCGGCCGGGACCCAGGGGCGCAACGGCCGCTAGGCACGCAGTTTGTTGAACCGCACCGTATTCACCACGACCGCCAGCGCGGCGCAAATGGTGCCCAGCACCAACGCCAGCCCGGGGCCATGCGCCAGGCTGACGCTGAAGGCGATGGCCACCAGCGCGGTACCGAAACTTTGGCCAAACACGCGCGTGGTGGCCTGCAAGCCGCCCGCCGCGCCGCTGCGCGAGCGGGGCGCCGCCGACAGCATGGCGCGGTTGTTCGGCGTCTGGAAGAAGCCGAAGCCGACGCCCGCCACGAACATGCCCGCCACGATGGTCCAGTTGGACACCGTGGCCGGCAACAAGGTCAGCCACAGCATGCCGATCACCATCGTCGCCGCCCCCACGCCGCTTAGGGTTGCGGCCGAGTAGCGGTCGGACAGGCGGCCCGCCAGCGGGGCGATGATGGCCGTGCCCACGGGCCAGGCGCCCATCAACATGCCCACTTCCAGATAGGGCCGGCCCAGCACCTGCTGGAAATAGAACGGCAGCGATACATACGACGCCATCTGCGCGGCGAACGTGCAGGCGGACGCCCCCACGGCAAAGGCCAGCGGCCGGATGCGCAGCAGGTCCACCGGCACCAGCGGCGCCGGCTGCTTGCGCGCGCGGCGCACCAGCACCAGACCCGCCACGGACGCGATGGCCACCAGGCCGATACCGCGCAGCAGATCCTGCCCCATCATGTCGACGCCCGAAATGAAGACGCCCAGCGTCGCCATGCACAGCAAGGCGCTGATCCAGTCCAGCTTGACGTCGTTGCGCGGCACTTCGGGCAGGTGGCGCAGGCCGAACATGGCCAGCACGCAGATCGGCAGGTTGACGGCGAAGATCCAGGGCCACGGCGCCACCGACAGGATGGCGGACCCGATCGTGGGACCCAGCACCGACATCACGGCCACCGTGGTGGCGTTGATGCTGATGCCCCGGCCCAGCATGTGCAGCGGATAGATGTTGCGCACCAGGCCGCCGAACATGCACATCAGCGTGGCGGCGCCCACGCCCTGGAACACGCGCGCGGCGGTCAGCTGCCACAGCGTGCCGGCCAGCGCACAGCCCAGCGATGCCAGCGTGAACAGGATCAGGCCAAAGGTGAACATGCGGCGAAAGCCGATGCGTTCGGCCAGCGCCGACAGCGGCAGCAGCGCCATCACTACCGCCAGGTTGTAGGCGTTGACGATCCACACGGCCTGCGCCGGCGAGGCGTTCAGGTCGACGGAAATCGTGGGCAAGGCCACGTTGGCGATGGTGGTGTCCAGCACCGACAGGCTGATCCCTGTCATGACGGTGGCGGCCGCCCAGTACCGACGCGGCGCCGGCAAGCCGTCGGGCAGCGCGCTTTTTGTGCTGCTGTTGGCGCTGCCGTTGGAAGCGCCCCGGGGGCCGGCCGAGGCGCTGTCCGGGGCAGGGTCTTTCTGCGCCATCACGACTTCTTCGCGGGACGCTGCCAACCCTCAACGGTAAGCTGCTTGGCGCGCGAGACGGTCAGCTTGTCGGCCGGCGCATCGCGGGTAAGCGTGGTGCCGGCACCCAGTGTTGCGCCACGGCCGACGCGCACCGGGGCCACCAGTTGCGTGTCCGAGCCGATGAAGGCGTCGTCTTCGATGACGGTGCGGTGCTTGTTCACGCCGTCGTAGTTGCAGGTGATGGTGCCCGCGCCCACGTTGACGCGTTCGCCGATGTCGGCATCGCCGATGTAGGCCAGGTGGTTGGCCTTGCTGTCGGCGCCCAGCACGCTCTTTTTGATTTCGACGAAGTTGCCCACGTGGCTGCGGTCGCCCAATTCGGCGCCCGGACGCAGGCGGGCATACGGGCCAACGCGCGCATCGCGGCCCACTTCGGCCTGCTGCAAATGGCTGAACGCCTCGATCTGCGTGCCCGCGCCGACGCTGACGTCGCGCAATACGCAATGCGGGCCCACACGCACGCCGTCCGCCAGCGTGACGTTGCCTTCGAATACGCAGCCCACGTCGATGAACACGTCGCGCCCGCAAGACAGCGTGCCGCGCACGTCGAATCGGGCGGGGTCGGCCAGCGTGACGCCGGCTTCAAGCTGGCGGCGGGCCTGCTCGCCCTGCCAGCGGCGTTCCAGTTCGGCTTGCTGCACGCGGCTGTTCACGCCCAGCGTTTCCCAGCCGGCGCCCGGTTGCGCCGCGCCCACGGGCACGCCATCGGCCACGGCCAGACCCACCACGTCGGTCAGGTAGTACTCGCCTTGCGCGTTCTTGTTGTCGATGCGGGTCAGCCAGTCTTTCAGCTTGGCGGTCGGCGCGGTCAGGATGCCGGTGTTCACTTCCTTGATGGCATGTTCAGCTTCCGACGCGTCCTTGTGTTCGACGATGCGACACACGTTGCCTTTGTCATCGCGCACGATGCGGCCATAGCCGGTGGAATCGTCCAGCACTTCGGTCAGGACGGCGGCACCCGCGCCGCGCGCATCCAGCAGGCGTTGCAGCGTGTCGGGCTGCACCAGCGGCACGTCGCCGTACAGCACCAGCGTCACGTCGTCCTTGCCACTGCCTTCCTGAAGAAGCGGCACCGCCTGCTGCACGGCGTGGCCGGTGCCTTGCTGCGGTTGCTGCAACACGAAGTGCAGATCCGGCTGGCCCTCAAAGTCCTGTTTGACGCGGTCCGCGCCGTGGCCCACCACAACGATGATGCGCGCGGGCTTCAATTGCCGCGCACTGTCCAGCACATGAGCCAGCATGGGTTTGCCGGCCAGCGTGTGCAGCACTTTGGGCAGGTTGGACTGCATGCGTTTGCCCAGTCCGGCGGCGAGGATCACTACATTAAGCATAGGTTCAGATAGGTTAAGAGACGGCGCAAACGGCCTTGCGGCCGATGCGAGTCGATTGGAAGGAGATCAGGGCTTGCCGTCGGCAGGCCCGGTTTTCTTGGATGCCCGAGGAGCGGTCTTGGCGGCGCTCTTCGAAGCGGACTTGGCCGCGGTCTTGCGGGCGGCGGGCTTGGAAGCCTTGGGCTCGGACTTGGCGGCGGCCTTGGTGTCCTTGGGTTTGGTTTGGCCGGCGTCGTCACCGGCCGTCGGCGCGGCGGGGTTGGTCGGCATGGACGCGGCGGTGGCGGCGGCGATCTGGTTGAACTGCTGCTGTAGCAGGTCCCACCAGGCCTTGGACGCGGACTGGGCGGCGGCGCCCATCTGTTCGGTCATTCCCGGCCCGGCCGATTCGGACGCGTGGGTGGCGTTGGTGGCGTCCGCGGCGGCATCCGCGGGCGGGGCATCTTGAGGCTTGTCGTCACGCGCGCTGAATGCGGACGACGATGCCGGCTTGGCGGCGGACTTCGGCGCGGGCTTCAAACCCAGCACCACTTCCAGCGGCGAGGCCGCGCCGCTATCGCGCACGGCGTTCATGTCCATGCTGGCGGCGCTGTCCACAAACGCGCGCAGCGTGCTGATGGTGGATCGCTGCACTTCCATGCCCTGGATAGTGGAGGACAGCATCGACAGGTTCATGCGCAGCCAGTTCTCGACCGAGCGCAGTTCAGCGATACGGCGGTCCAGGTCTTCAAGATTCATGGGAGGCGCCATCGGCAAGCTGCTGGCCAGCCCACCCGGGCCGGTCAACCCCGCCCAGGCCTGGCGCATCATTTCCATGCTGGCCAGCAAGGGGTTGCCCGACAGATCGGAATTCTGTCCCATGCCAGGAAGGACGAACGGGTTCGTGAATTGGTCGCTCATGCCAGGTCTCCCCAAAGACTATTGCCGCCGGCCGCGGGTTACCCGGGCAGCAGCTGGTTGTTTTCCACACGCACGTGGTCGCCGGACGCAAAGGCAAACGGTTGCGCGCTGCGAAACTGGCGCGCACTGCCGTCGCTCATGCGGACCGTCAGCTCATAGTGCGTCACCGTTTGTTGCTGTCTGATATTACGCTCAACTTCGCGGCCTGCCAAAGCACCGCCCACAGCGCCAAGCACCGTCAGCGCCGTCTTGCCGTTGCCTCCGCCAAATTGATTACCCACTACGCCGCCCACCACGCCGCCACCAATGGTGCCGACCAGATTGCTGCTGTTGTCCTTGACCGGCACCTGCACCTGGCGGATGGTTTCCACCACGCCGCAGCTCTGGCAGGCCTGCTGCGCCGGGGCGGGCGCGGGTGCGCGGGGAGCCGAGGCGGACGCCGGGCGGGCCTGCTGCGTCGCGGGTACGGCTTGCTGCGCCTGGCGCGTCGGCGGCGCCGGGGCGGGCTCTGGCGCGGGCGCCAGGTTGGCGCTCTCGGGGCCGGCTTCCGCCACGGGCGTATCAGCGTGCGGATTGGCCGAGGGCGACGGCAACCAGCCCATCACCGCAGCCACGCCCACGGCGCACATGACGATCACGGCGATGGCGGCTGCCGCAACCAGTGGGTGCAAGCCGCTGCGCGGGCTTTGAATTCGGGTGGATGTATTCATGACGATGCTCCATCGTAACTAACCGGCATCGGTATAGCACCCGGGCGCGGTTTCGGCATGTTGCGATGGTGACGCTTCTTTGCAGGCGTTGCAGCGCGTTCCGCGCCGGTGGACAGCCTTGTGCATTCGTGGACAATAGGCGGATGGATTCCATTTCCCTGCCCCAGCTCGAACAGGCAATCAACTACTGGCGCAACGTCTCGCCGTCGGTCGGCGACGAATCGCGCCTGTGCCCGGAAGCGGCGGCACTGGCCACGCCTTATGCCTTGATGATCATCTCGCACCGCCACGACATCTCGGTTGCCGAACTGAATGAAAAAGCCCAGGCGGCGTTGGCCGGCTGGGCTGCGGCGGGCGCGACGGCCCGCTGAATTTTTTGTGGATCCGTGGGTGGACTGTTGCCCGGATCCTTCGCGGGCGCTACCCCTCTCAGTTCTTCAGCAGCGCCTGGATATCGTGCGTCAGCGCGTCCACGCCCAGGTTGTTGTTGGCCAGCACGCGCGATTCACCCTTGCCATCAATCAGGTAGAACGCGGCGGTGTGATCCATCGTGTAGTTGCCGTCCTTGGTGGGCGCCTTGGCGTAGTACGCCTTGAACGAAGCCGCCGCCTTCTTGATCTGATCCGGCGTGCCGGTCAGGCCCAAAAAGCGCGGGTCGAATGCCGTCACGTATTGCTTGAGCACTTCCTGCGTGTCACGCTCCGGGTCCACCGTGATCAGCAGCACCTGCACGCGCTCAGCGTCCGGTCCCAGCTTTTTCATCACCTCGGTCAGCTCTGCCAGCGACGTGGGACACACGTCGGGACACTGCGTGAACCCGAAGAACACCACCACGACCTTGCCGGCAAAGTCGGACAACTGGCGGCTCTTGCCGTTGGTGTCGGTCAGTTCCATGCCACGGCCCAGTTGGGTGCCGCTGATGTCGCTGCCCTTGAACTTGGGCGCGGCGTCGCCGCAAGCGGCAAGCGCGCCGGCAAGAACCGTCAGGGCGGTGGCAGCGGCAAGGCGCAGGCCCTGCCGGCGGCTGGCGGAAAACACGGACATCAACAACCTCCAGGGGTCAGCGCAGCAGGCCGACCCAGTGGTCCACCAGCAGGGCGCCGAACAGCAGCGCCAGGTAGAGAATGGAAAAGCGGAACATGCTGCGCGCCAGTTCGTCGCTATAGGCGCGGTACAACCGCCACGCATACGACACGAACATGCCGCCCAACACCAGCGCCGACAGCAGATACAGCGCGCCGCTCATGCGGATGGCGTAGGGCAACAGCGTTGTTGCCACCAGCGCCACGCTATAGAGCAGGATGTGCAGGCGCGTGAACTGGTTGCCGTGTGTGACCGGCAGCATCGGCAGGCCGGCCTTGGCGTAGTCATGGTTGCGGTACAGCGCCAGCGCCCAGAAGTGCGGCGGCGTCCAGATGAAGATGATCAGCACCAGCACCCAGGCTTCGGCCGGAACCGCATCGGCCACCGCCGCCCAGCCCAGGGCGGGCGGCATTGCGCCCGACAGGCCGCCGATCACGATGTTCTGCGGCGTGCGCG
This sequence comes from Achromobacter sp. ESBL13, assembly GCF_036668755.1. NCBI lineage: Bacteria > Pseudomonadati > Pseudomonadota > Betaproteobacteria > Burkholderiales > Alcaligenaceae > Achromobacter > Achromobacter sp. ESBL13. The sequence continues at coordinate 72,979 of NZ_JAZEVT010000002.1, forward strand.
GCTTGAGGATGACGGTATAGATAACGGCGTAGCCCACAAAGGTGGCAAACGTCAGCCACATGGTCAGCGGGTTCACCAGCGTGTACAGCACGAACATGCCCGCGCCGCCCAGCAAGCCGGACAGGCTTAATACCTGGAAAGCCGAAATGGTGCCGCGCGCGGTGGCGCGCCGCGCCGTGCGCAGCATCCGTGCATCGACTTCCTGTTCGATCAGGCAATTGATGGCGAAGGCGGCTGCGGCAAGCAGCCAGATGCCGATGGTGCCGAACAGCACGCGGCGCATATCGGGTACGCCCGGCACGGCGAGAAACATGCCGATGACCGCGCAAAACACCGCCAGCTGCGTAACGCGCGGCTTGGTGAGGACGAGGTATTGGCGGAGCAATCCGGGTTGAGGAGCGGCAAGACTGGTCATAGTGGACCCTATTTTAAACGCGCACCGAATTGGGGCCATAGCCCCCTGCCGGCGCGCTTCCCGCCGTGGACAAGCGCACCATCAGCACCACGGCGGCCAATGTCAAACCGGCCGCGCCCCCATTGTGCAACACCGCGATCAGCAGGGGCCACTGGAAAAAGATGGTCGTCAGGCCCGTGAACAGTTGCGCTGCCAACAGCGCCAACATCAGCGTGGCCGGGCCGCGCAGGCCCGGTTCGGCGCGCAACCGCCATGCCAGCGTGCCCAGGTACAGGAACACGACGAAGGCAAAATTGCGGTGCACCCAGTGAATGGCGGTCAGCGCGGGCTGCGAGATCATTTCGCCCGATGGCAATTCACCCAGGCCACGGATCACCGAATAGCCGCCGTGGAAGTCCATGTCCGGCACCCACTGCCCGTGGCACATGGGAAAGTCCATGCAGGCCAGCGCCGCGTAGTTGGTGCTGACCCAGCCACCCAGCGTCACCTGCACCAGCAGCAGGCCAAAGCCCACCGCCACCCACGGCTTCCAGCGCCTGGCCGCCGCCGCGATCGCGACGTGCGGGCGTTCACGCGCCGACAACCAGGTCATGAGCGCCAGCACCGACAAGCCAAACACCAGATGCGCCGTCACTACGGCGGGCATCAGCTTGTGCGTGACGGTCCACGCGCCGAACGCGCCCTGCACGCACACGGCCACCAGGGTGGTCACGGCCAGTGCGGGCGATCGGCCCAATTCACGGCGATAGCGCCACGCCATGTAGACGATGCCGATGATGAGCATGCCCAGGATGGAACCGACGTAGCGGTGGATCATTTCGATCCAGGCCTTGGACATGGTCACGGGGCCGAACGGCATGGCTTGCGACGCCTGGTGGATGTCGCCCTGCGCGCCTAGCGGCGTCACGCTGCCATAGCAGCCGGGCCAGTCGGGGCAGCCCAGGCCGGAATCCGTCAGGCGCACGAAGGCGCCAAACATGATGAGGTCCAGCGTCAGGAACCAGGTGAAGAATACGAGCTTGCGATAACGCGCTTTGATGCGTTCCATGTCAACCAGGAAAAAAAGGAAATGCCCGCGCCCGTCGGCAGAAATCCATCAACCGATGCGCGAGTTATAGACGAGCTTGCTGATGTCCTTGCGGACTTTGACGCCGTCGGCATCGGCAGGGTACTGCATCATCAGGTTGCCCAGCGGGTCGATCACCCAGATGGGGTCCTGCAACGGCGGCTGCCCGGCGGCGCTATCGCGGGCCAACAGGTAGCGGGCAAGCTGATCCGGGTTCACGCGCAGCATGACGGTGCCCTGATAGGCTTCCAGCACCTTTTCCGGCACGGGGGCATCGTCGGTGATGAACCAGACGCGCGCCAGGCGGTCCACGTTCTTGCCCTGGCTGGCATGCGTGTTGCGCGTGATGTAGAGCTTGCGCGCGCAGCTTTCCGGGCAGGCCGCGCCGTCGGCGGCCACCAGCAGCCATTTGCCCTTGAGGCTTTGCAGGTCGAAGGGCTTGCCGTCCAGGGTGGTCAGCTTCAGGTCGGCGGCGGCGGGCATGGGCCGCTGGGGCGAGACCAGCGCGCCGTAGTTGCTGGAGTCTGATGGCCACCACTGCGGGTTCATGTAGACGACGAAGGCGGCCACGATGGGCGCCAGCGAACACAGGAACACCAGCACCATGGGCATCAACGAGCGCTTGCGCGCGGGCGGACGGGATGAAATGTCGCGAGCCACTTTATATCCTGGAAAAGTCTTTCATTGATGCGCGCTCAAGGCTTTGGACCTTGTCCCGCGCGCTGGCGCATGCGCTTGATGGCGCCCCCCAGCACCACCAGCCATGCGATGGCGGCAATTGAAGCAAACGCAAACCACTGCACGGCGTACGACGTGTTTTTCTGAAAATCCACCGGCGGCTGCGGCCAGTCACGCACCAGGCCGTCGGCGCCGTTCTGGCCGGTCTGGGTCAGCACGACGGGCAGCAGGTGCAGCCCCGTCGCGCGGGCATAGGCATCCAGCGGCAAGTTCTGGACCTGCGGCAACTTGCCGCCCGTGACGGACCACGTGGCGGGCAGGGCGGATTGGTCCTGCCCGCCCAGCGACCACAATTCGAACATGCGGGGCACGCGTTCAGCCATTTCGCCGGTGATGGTCTGCGAGCCCTGAGGCGTAGCGGGCAGCGCGGGTTCGCCCTGGCCCGGCATGACGCGGGGCAGCCAGCCGCGCAGCACCAGCACGGCTTGGCGCGACGCCCCATCCAGCAGCAGCGGGGTAGCCAGCCAGTAGCCCGGCCGCCCTTCGTGGTTGCGATTGTCCAGCAGTACACTGAATTGCGGCAGCCACGCGCCCGTGGCCTGCGCCACACGCCACGGCGTCAGGTCATCGGACGGCGTGGCGGGCGTCAGCATCACCGGCGCTTGCTTGCGGCCCGCTTCGATAGCGGCCAGAATGGCGCGTCGCTCATCGCTGCGACGCAACTGCCACTGCCCGAGCGACGCCAGAATCACCACGGCAATGCCAAGCAAGATCAAGGCGGCAATGGTGTTGCGGGTTGAATGCGGTCGGGCCATGTATCGTTGCTAACTCTGTTTTGTCCGGAGACCACCATGCGCGTTTTCGTCGTACTGGCCTTCATCGGAATTCTGGCCAGTCTGGCATCCGCCCTGGTCTATCTGATGCGGGACAAAGGGTCCACCAGCCGCACCGTCAATGCGCTGACCGTGCGCATCGGGCTATCGGTTGCCCTGTTTCTGTTTGTGCTTTTCGCCCACCACATGGGCTGGATCGAGAGCACGGGCCTGCGCTGACGCGCGGCCCATGGCGTGCGGCAAGCCCCGAAAAGGAATCGGGCGCCGCGCGTTAATCGACAGGGTTATCGCCCTGGAGTTCCCGCGCGGCGCCCAACTTGCGGCGCCGCAGGCCTAGAACCAGTACACAAACAGGTACAGGCCCAGCCACACCACGTCCACAAAGTGCCAGTACCACGCGGCCCCTTCAAAGCCGAAGTGATGATCGGCGGTAAAGTGCCCGCGCATCAGGCGCACCAGGATCACCGTCAGCATGGTGGCGCCCAGGATCACGTGGAAGCCGTGGAAACCGGTCAACATGTAGAACAGCGAACCGTACGCGCCCGAATTGAATTTCAGGTTCAGTTCGGTGTAGGCGTGATGGTATTCGGCGGCCTGACAGGCCACGAAGATAAAGCCCAGGATGACCGTGGCGGCCAGCCAGAACATCGTCTTGCCACGATGGTTTTCGCGCAGCGCATGGTGGGCGATGGTCAGCGTGACGCCCGAGGACAGCAGCAGCGCGGTGTTGATCGTGGGCAGCCAGAACGGGCCAACCGTCTGGAACTCTTCGACTACGCCGGCCGGTCCGAAGTTGGGCCACGCGGCCTTGAAGTCGGGCCACAGCATCAGACGGTGGTCGATGTCGCCCAGCCACGGCGTGGTGACGGTTCGGGTGTACCAAAGGGCGCCAAAGAACGCCGCGAAGAACATCACTTCCGAGAAAATGAACCAGCTCATGCCCCAGCGGTACGAGCCGTCGATGCGCTTGCTGTTCAGGCCGGCTTCGGATTCCTGGATGGCGTCGCCAAACCAGTAATACAGCACCACGATCAAACCGATAAAGCCCGCCAGCACGGACCATTTTGCCCAGCTGACGCCGTTGATCCAGGCCGCGGCGCCCAGCCCCATGAACAGCAGCGCCACCGCCGTACGCACGGGGTGCCCCGAGTCGGCGGGCACAAAGTAGTACGGTGCCTCTTTACCTTGAACCGAGTGGCTTGCACTCATGGCTTTCTCCCTGGTACAGATTTAGATTTAAGTGATTCAAGTCAGGCTGGAAACGGCCCAACGCACAATTAATACCAGCACAGTCACGAAGATTGCCGCCGCCAGCAGCCCAGCCAGAATCACGTGCACCGGGTTCAGCTTGGCGCTGTCTTCCCGGTAGCCCGCGCCCTTGCGTACGCCAAAGAACCCCCACGCCACCGCCTTCATCGTCTGAAGGAAACTGAGCTTGCGGCGTGAGGTTTCGTGCAGGTCGTCGCTCATGGAGGGGCCTAACCGACCGCGTTGCCCGTCAGCAGCGCCGAACCGCGAAACACGGTCCAGCCGAACACGGCAATGACAAAGGCCACGAGGACCCATCCTGCAATCTTGTTACGGCGGCGCTGCTCGGGAGTCATTGCTGTGCTACCTGGATCGTGGAAGACGGTTTACTTCACTTCGGGCGGGGTTTCGAAGGTGTGGAACGGGGCGGGCGAAGGCACCGTCCATTCCAGCCCTTCGGCACCTTCCCATGGCTTGGCGGCCGCCGGTTCACCCTTGCCCATGTAGCAACGAATGATCGCCCACAGGAAGATCAGCTGCGACAGGCCGAACCAGAACGCGCCAATGGTGGCCATCTGGTGGAAGGTCGTGAATTGCGCGGCGTAATCGGCGTAGCGACGCGGCATGCCCGCCAGCCCCAGGAAGTGCATGGGGAAGAAAGTCACGTTGAAGGAAATCAGCGTGGACCAGAAGTGCAGCTTGCCCAGCTTTTCGCTGTACATGCGGCCCGTCCACTTCGGCACCCAGTAGTAAGCGCCGGCGAATAGCGCGAACAGCGAACCGGCCACCAGCACGTAGTGGAAGTGCGCCACCACGTAATAGGTGTCGTGCACCTGGATGTCGATGGGCGCCACCGACAGGATCAAGCCGGTGAAGCCGCCCATGGTGAACACGAAGATGAAGCCGATCGAGAACAGCATCGGCGTTTCGAACGTCATGGAACCGCGCCACATGGTGGCGACCCAGTTGAACACCTTCACCCCGGTCGGGATGGAGATGAGCATGGTGGCGTACATGAAGTAAAGCTGGCCCGTCACCGGCATGCCCGTCGTGAACATGTGGTGAGCCCACACGATGAACGACAGCACGGCAATCGACGCAGTGGCGTACACCATCGAGGCGTAGCCGAACAGCTTCTTGCGGGCGAACGCGGGCACGATGGCCGACACGATACCGAACGCCGGCAAGATCATGATGTAGACCTCGGGGTGCCCGAAGAACCAGAACACGTGCTGGTACAGAACCGGGTCGCCACCGGCGGCGGCGTTGAAGAAGCCCGTGCCGAAGTGGCGGTCGGTCAGAACCATGGTGATGGCGGCGGCCAGCACCGGCATCACGGCCAGCAGCAGGAACGCGGTGATCAGCCAGGTCCAGCAGAACAGCGGCATCTTCATCAGCGTGAGGCCGGGCGCGCGCATGTTCAGGATGGTCACGATGATGTTGATCGCGCCCATGATCGAGGACGCGCCCATCAAGTGCATCGCGAAAATGCCCAGGTCCATGCCCGGCCCCATCTGCAACGACAACGGCGCGTACAGCGTCCAGCCGGCGGCGGTGGCGCCGCCCGGCACGAAGAACGACGCCGTCAGCATGATCGCGGCCACCGGCAGCAGCCAGAAGCTGAAGTTGTTCATGCGCGCGAACGCCATGTCGGATGCGCCGATCTGCATCGGGATCATCCAGTTCGCAAAGCCCACGAAGGCCGGCATGATGGCGCCGAACACCATGATGATGCCGTGCATGGTGGTGAACTGGTTGAACAATTCGGGGCGGAAGAACTGCAGGCCCGGCTCGAACAATTCGGTACGCAGCAGCAAGGCTAGCGTGCCGCCTTCCAGCAACATGGCAAACGAGAAGATGAGATACATCGTCCCGATGTCTTTATGGTTCGTGGCGAAAAGCCAGCGACGCCAACCCGAAGGCATGGCGTGGTGATGGTCATCGTGACCGTGGCCGTGGCCCGGCGACACGTGGTCTACAGTGACGCTGCTCATGATGGACTCCTTCCTGCTGAGTGCCGGCCCCGATCCACGGGACCGGCAGGGTATCTCTAACTAAACGGAACCGGTTCTATCGGTGTAGGGCGTAGGGCTGCGCGATCAACGCGCGGCCGCAACGTCCTTCGGTAGAACCGTCGGGTCCTGCCCCTTGCCTGCATTGCTCCAGGCATGGCGTGTATAGCTGATGACCGCTGCGATCTCGACATCATTGAGCTGCCCGCCGAATGCCGCCATCGCGGTGCCGGGCTTGCCCTTGAGCACGGTATTGATCTGGTCCGCCTTGGGACCCAGAACAACCTTGTCTCCGTCAAGCGGTGGGAAGCTGCCCGGGATGCCCTTGCCGTTGGCCTGGTGACAGGCTACGCAATTGGCGGCGAAGACTTTTTCGCCACGGGCAACCAATTCGGCTTCCGTCCACTCTTTATTAGGATCGTCGGCGTTTGCCGCCATTTTCTTCTTTTGGTCTTCAACCCACTTATCGTAATCGGCTTGCGCCAGGACTTCGACAACGATGGGCATGAAGGCGTGGTCCTTGCCGCACAGTTCGGCGCACTGACCCCGGTAGATGCCCGGGGTGTCGGCACGGAACCAGGCGTCGCGCAGGAAGCCGGGGATGGCGTCCTGCTTGACGCCGAAGTCCGGGATCATCCACGAGTGGATCACGTCGGCCGCGGTCAGCACGACCCGGACCTTTTTGTCCACCGGCACCACCATGTGGTTGTCCACTTCCATCAGATAGAACTCGCCCTTGGGCTCGCGGTTCTCGATCTGCGCGCGGGGCGTGGACAGCGTGGACAGGAACTTGACCCCGGCGGCGGAACCGTCGAGGTATTCGTAGCCCCACTTCCATTGATAGCCGGTGACCTTGATGGTGAGGTCGGCGCTTGAGGTGTCCTTCATGGCCACCACCGTCTTGGTGGCCGGCAAGGCCATGGCGATGACGATGATGAAAGGGATGACCGTCCAGGCGACTTCCACGCCCAGATGCTCATGGAAGGTCGCCGCTTTGTGCCCGCGTGATTTGCGGTGCGCCCAGATGGAATAGAACATCACCCCGAACACACCGATGAAGATCACGATACAGATCGTGAGCAGCATCCAATGCAGCCACATGATGTCGCGTGATATTGCGGTCACGCCTTCATGCAGGTTCAGCTGATTGACCTTCGGGCCGCCGGGCATGTCTTGCACCTGAGCACCGGCCACGCTGCCAATCAGCATCGCACAAGCCCCCAGTATCCCTCTCCACTTCTTCATGCTTACCTCGAAACACGGCGCGAGGGCCCTTGTCGCCTAGTGGCACGAGTGTCACTTCAACAGGACTACGCGCAATTATTAGATGGCAGGGTTAAGCAGGGAGATAGAGCGGCCCCCGCGTTCCCACTCGAAATCACAAAGAAACTGGCGGATTATAGCGGACACGCAAATAGATGTAAGACAAGCCTCTTGAATAAAAGGGGCCTGCCCCCATCTGCGCTCGCCCCGCGTTCGACCCTTGACGCGCGCTGCAAACCGTGTGGCATAAAATCGTCGCCACCCTCATCACGACACGCCACGATGCCCAAGCAGTTGTCCGATCTGTATGCCGACCTGTGCGCCCGCGCACAGCAACCCGCCCCCGACGGCGCGCACGTTTTATATGTGGCGGGCCGGCGCTGCGGCTGGGCCACGCATGCGGCCTGCGATGCCTTGCGCGATGCCCCCGGCGTCGTCTGCGACGAGGCCGCGCTGCACATCGGCGCGCACCTGAAACCCGGCGCGGAGTTGAACGCCGTGCTGGAAAACACCGCACAACTGTTGCGTCAAGCCAACTGCTTGCGCGGCTGGCGCGACGAACTGCTGGACGTGATGGACGGCAACGAACCCGTCGGCGTGATCGAACGGGCGGCGGTGCGCCCGCTGGGCCTGCTGACGCACGCCGTGCACCTGAGCGCGTGGACGCCGGACGGCCGCATGTGGGTCGCGCGACGCGCGTTAAGCAAGTCCACCGATCCCGGTATGTGGGACACCCTGGTCGGCGGGCTGGCCGGTAGCGGCGAAGACCTGGAGCTGGCGCTGGTGCGCGAATGCGGCGAGGAAGCCGGCCTGGACCCGCACCATCTGGCCAGGCGCACGCCGCTGCGCACCATCCTGCGCATTCACCGCCGGCTGCCCGAGGGCTATCAGGTGGAAGACGTGCTGACCAGCACCTGCGTGCTGGCCGCCGATGCACGCCCCGCCAACCGGGACGGCGAAGTCATGGACATTGCCACGCTGGATGTGGCCACCGTGCTGCGTCAGGTCGAAGAAGGCGAATTCACGCTTGAGGCGGCGCTGGTGATTGTCGAAGACATCATGCAACGCCGCGCCGCCGGCCAGATCTGACCTGGCTTAGCGGGACGCGGCCCCGGGGGCATCGGCCGCCGGTTCGCCCGGCATGCGCATGCCGGCCTCATCATCCTGGCGTGCTTCGCGGGCGGCGCCGGCCGCCTCGGCCGCTTCAGCCGCCTGCGCCGGGCTGGGTGCCGAAGCGGGCGCGGGCGATGGCGTGGCCGCTGCCTGAGACGCCTGCGAGAACTGCTTCCACACTTCGATGGCGCGCAGCCGCTGCTTGGCGACCACCTGGATCCGCTCGCGCAGATGCTCATCGCGCGCCAGCAGGGCGTGGAAGTCGCGCGATGTCAGCATCAGCAGCTTGCTGTAGCCCAGCGACGTAACTTCGGGCGTGATCTGCTGTTCGCCCAGCAGCCCCAGTTCGCCAAAGAACTCGCCGCTGCCCAGTTCGATCATGGTGTTGTCGGGCAGGTGCACCGCCACGGCGCCCGACGCCACAAAGCACATTTCCTCGCCATGCCGGCCCTTGGTCAGCACCCGTTGGTCGGGCAGCGCCAGGCGCGGCTTGAGCAGCTTGCTGATGGCGCGCAGCGAATCGGGCGACAGGCCCTCGAACAGCGGCACGCGTTTGATGAGTTCGGCCGCGCTCATTTCAATATCCAGGGGCGGGTGCGTGTCGATGTGCGCCCAACGGCTTTTCAACTGCGCCATCAAGTCTGCGTAGACCTCGCCGCTGATCAGAAACTGCTCAAGCATGTCGCGATAGCGGATGCGTTCAAGCTCCCGCGCGACGCGGCCCAGATAGCTTTCCTGCAACCATTGCGCATACGACGGGTATTGCAGGTTCAGCGCCTGCATGGCGCTTTCGACCAGGTCCAGCCTGCGCTGGTGCAGCGCCACGATGCGCTGCGTGGCCTCTTCGCCCAACAGGGGCGTGATCTGTTCGCGCGCAAAAACGATCAGCCGCTGCGCCACCGAACGCTTGCTCATCAAGTTGGCGAACCGTTGCCCCAGTTCGCGCGCCAACCAGCCCTGGAAGCCAAACAGATAGTGCATCCGCAACGCCAGCCGGAAGCCGGTGGAATAGCGCACGTCCTGCACGATGGCGCGCTCGAAGCCGGGCACACCGCCCAGCCGGATGGCGTCTTCCAGACGCTCGGCCCGTGCCAGCAACGTTTCGGCCATGCGCCAATCCACGATCTGCGCTTTCAGGATGTCGAAGAACATTTCCTCTTCACGCTGCGCCACGATGGCCAGGCCCACGGACACGCGCTGCTCGTCGCTCATCTGGCTGACCTGGCCGTCGTGCACGCTGGTCAGGCTGGCGTCGAACACGGCGCGGATGCGGTCGCGCACTTCCGTGCCGATGTGCTCGGTCTTGGCGACTTCCTCCGTCTTGCCTTGCAGGTCCTCCAGGGCCACGGCCAGCGCCTGGTTGCGGATGGTGCGTTCCACCGGCGACAGCTGGTTAAGGCCCAGCATGCGGATCAGCGGCCGCAGGCTGATGCCGTTGATGAACAGCGTCAGCAGCACATAACTGGTGGTGGCCACCGCGATGAACTGGCGCGCCTCTTCGGGCACGCCGGTCTGCTCGGTTACGGCCAGCGCCAGCGCCAGCGACACGGCGCCGCGCAGCCCGCCCCACAACATCACTACTTTGTAGGGGTTGCTGACCTTGGTGCCCAGCCGGGTCAGCCCCAGCAGCGGCAACAGGCCGAATACGACAATGGCGCGCGCCACCAGGGTGGCGACGAACACCACGGCCACCAGCACCAGTTCCTGCCAATCGGCGGCCGCCATCAGCTTGGGGATGAGCATGGCCGCGAACAGGAAAATCAGGGAATTGGCCCAGAAGCCGAACTGTTCCCACGCGCTGGACAGGTATTCGAAGGTGGTGGGCGACATGCGTGTGCGGCCGGTGGACCCCACGACCAGCCCCGCGATCACGGTCGCGACCACGCCCGAGACGTTCAGATAGTGTTCCGAAATGAAGAAGGACAAGTAGGCCAGCGTCAACGTCAGCGTGATTTCGGCCGTGGGGAAGCCCCGCAACCAGGCAAACAGGAAGCAGGCCAGCCGCCCCATCGCAAAGCCGGCCACGCCGCCCCCGATGAAGTGCACGATGAAGTCGTTGAAGATGCCGCTGACGGTGAGCTCGCCGTGACCGCTCAGAACCGCCAGCAGCACGGAATACAGGGCGATGGACGCGGCATCGTTGAACAGGCTTTCGCCTTCGACCAGTGTGGTCAGGCGCTTGGGCGCGCCCACCTCTCGGAAAATGCCAACCACGGCAACCGGGTCGGTGGTGGCCACAATGGCGCCCAGCAGCAGGCATACCACCAGGCCGTAGGGCGAGATCGCGTCCAGCGTCACGCCCACCACCACGGTACACACCACGACGGCCACGATGGCCATCATCAGAATGGGTCCGATGTCGTCCATCAACCGGCGCACGTTCATGGACAGCGCGGTTTCGAACAACAGTACCGGCAGGAACACCATCAGGAAGGTTTCGGACGAAATCTCGAAGCGTTCCAGCGAATCCAGGAAGTCGGCGATCCAGCTGGGCGCCCAGCCGTGCACGTGGATCACAATACCCAACAAGCAACCGACGATAGCCAACAGCACCGAGTAGGGCAGCTTGAGGCGGCCCGCCAACGGCGGCATGAAGCAAACCAGAGTGAGCAGTCCGGCCAGGCCGAACACAAGAAAACCTACATCCATGGATGGCGCCGAGTCGCAAACAGTGAAAAGTTTCACAAGAATAGCGGCATTTTCGGCAGACACCGGGCAGGAACCTGTAGGGAATCGTAGAGAATGCACGTTTCGTTACCCGGCTTGCGTAGGCAGAAACGCGTCGCGCCATGTTTTTTGGGTAATGTTCAAACGTGCAAAACCCCCACAGGAGCGGCACTTGCCACGCGTCCATTCTTTGGCCCGGCGTCACGACGCGCCCGCCATGCTTGTCCAGTTGACCGACAGCCATCTGTTCGGCGAGCCCGACACGTCGATGCTGGGCGTCAATACCGACGCGAGCCTGCGCGCCGTGCTGCGCCAGATTGAAGCCGACGGCAAACGCCCTGATCTATTGCTGGCCACGGGCGACTTGTCCCAGGACGGCGAGGCCGCGGCTTATCGGCGGTTTGCGGCGATTCTGAGCCACGCAAGCGTGCTGTCCGGCGCGCAGATCCGCTGCCTGCCGGGCAATCACGACCAGCCCGCCGTGATGCGGCAGGAACTGCCCCAATGGTCCACACCGGTTACGGACGTGGGCGCATGGCGCGTCGTCACACTGGACACCACCGTGCCCGGCTCCAATGCCGGCCATCTTCCCGACAGCCAGCTGGACATGCTGGAAGCCGCGCTTGCCGAGGCGCCCGGACGCCACACCTTGATCGCCATGCATCACAACCCGATGCAGATGGACAGCCACTGGCATGACTCGATGATGATCGACAACCCGCAGGCGCTATTCAAGCGCCTGACCCGATGGCCACAGGCGCGCGTGCTGCTGTGGGGCCACGTGCATCACGAATTCGACCGTCGTCGTCACAACCTGCGCATGCTGGCCACGCCGTCGACCTGCTTTCAGTTCAGCATCCGCGACGGCAAGCATGTGGTGGACAACCTGGCGCCGGGTTATCGCTGGATCAAGCTTTATCAGGACGGGTCGATGGCCACCGGCGTGCGTCGCGTGCAGGACGCGCTGTGGCATACGGCCCTTGCGGCGGATAACGCGCAGGCCGCATAAAAATCGGGGCACCAGATATACGAATATATGTGGTGCCCCGCAAGCATCCGTCTCATAGGGGAGGGGAAAGAGGAGAAGCCGAGACGGATGGCAAGACTGCTAACCAAAGTTCGCGGTCTACATGAAGTTAGTCGGCGCACGCTTTATTAAGTTTCTGGAAGACCCCGAAATTCAGCGGGTAATTTGTATCAAGTTATTTTGCAGGCCGGGCACCGTCGCAGTGGCGGCGCCGTGAATGCCAGGCGCCGCGCAAAAGAAAAGGGCCGCATAAGCGGCCCTTTGTATGCAGCACCGGCGGATCAGGCAGCCAGGTTGCCGCGCATTTTCTTCAGCGCGGCGGCTTCGATCTGGCGAATGCGTTCGGCCGATACGCCGAACTCTTGTGCCAGTTCGTGCAGCGTGGCGCCACCGTCATCTTGCAGCCAGCGGGCTTCGACGATGCGGCGCGAGCGGGCGTCCAGCGCCTCGAGCGCGCCGTTCAAACCGGTGCTTTGAAGCTCGTCGCGCGCGGCGCGTTCCAGCACGCGCGTGGGTTCCTGGCGACCGTCGTCGGACAGGTAGGCGATGGGCGCATAGCTGTCGTCATCGTCGTCCTGGTTTTCCAGTGACATTTCGCGGCCCGACAGACGCACTTCCATTTCGCTGACGTCTTCGCGACGCACGTTCAGTTCGCGCGCGATGTGGTCAACCTGATCGGGGTCCAGCGTCTGGCCATCGGGACGCATGCTGCGCAGGTTGAAGAACAGCTTGCGCTGCGCCTTGGTGGTGGCGACCTTCACCAGGCGCCAGTTGCGGATGATGTATTCGTGGATTTCGGCCTTGATCCAGTGCACGGCAAACGACACCAGGCGCACGCCGCGCTCGGGGTCGAAACGCTTCACGGCTTTCATCAGGCCAACGTTGCCTTCCTGGATCAGGTCGGCATGCGGCAGGCCGTAGCCCAGGTATTGGCGCGCCACCGACACCACCAGGCGCAGGTGCGACAGAATCAATTCACGCGCAGCGCCCAGGTCTTCCTGGTCGCGCAGGCGACGGCCCAGCTCGGTTTCACGCTCGGCCGACAGTACCGGCAGGCGGTTGACCGAAGAAATATACGCGTCGATCGTGCCAAGTGCGCCCGGATTGGCAATGGCCAACGCCAGAGCGTTGCCGGAAGCGGCCAACGAGGTACTGGGTTGTTTCATAGCGGGGGTCTCCGGAAAGCGAAGGGGTAACGACATGGATTCGATGTTAGCACTCTAGTAAAGGGAGTGCTAATTCGACTATTGCGACGCATCAAAGTTTCCACTTTGAAACCCGTCCCTGTTTGTTTCCGCAGCAAGGGCGGCGGGGCGGGTACTACCAGCCCAGGCGTTTCAAGCCCTCGGCCGTGGCGTCGCCGTCCGGGCGGATGAACAAGGCGCCGCGCGGGTCCATGAACACCTGGTACTTCGCGCCGTCGAACAGGGGCATGTATGCGCCGCTTCCGAATTGGACATCCACAAAGGGGAACCAGTTCGGAAAACTCTTTTTCAGCGACCCCAAATCAGGCGCGGGCCAGTCGTCCAAGGCGTGGACGGAGCGCGTGGCCGAGACCTCGCGGGCGACGTCGCTATATCTTCCCGACAAGCGCTCCAGGCGATACAGCGGCGGTACGCCTGCCATCAACGCCGGCAGACGCCAGCGTACGACGCGGGCATCGATCTGCCACTGATCGCCATATAGAACGTACTGCTTGGGGCCCACGCCGGGCGCGTCGGTGGTGACCTGAAACTGCCCCTCGGCCTGCTGCCGGACTTCAACGCGGGCCACGGATTCGTCCGCGGTCAGCCTGAAAAACTGCACCAGCGACAGGGCCAGCAGCCCGGACACACACCCCAGCAGCACCAGCATCAGGCCGAACAGCCGGCGCACCGGCCGGAACTGGAAGACCTTGCGGCCGCGCTCGTCGCGGGGTCCGCCCCGTCCAAGCAGCATGACAAGGCCGGGTAGCAGGACGACGACGGCGCCCAGCAAAATCCAGACAAAAGGGGCGAGGCCGTTGATCAAATGACGGGTTCCTATGGGGCGCCGCAGGTTACAGCCCGACGCGCGCAGGGCGCCGCGAGCCCACCGCAGCGGGCCTTTCAGTATAAAAGCGTGGCTTTAAGCCGCCGGTTTTCCAAGGCGTTCGACGTGAAACCGGATGTGATCCTCGATGAACGTCGAGATGAAGTAATAGCCGTGGTCGTAGCCCGGTTGGCGACGCAGCGTTAGGGGCTGGCCGGCCGCTGCGCAGGCGGCTTCAAATACCTCGGGATACAACTGGTCGACCAGGAATTGGTCTGATTCGCCCTGGTCGATCAGGATGCCGGCGGGAAAAGGCTGCTTCAAGCCGCGCATCAGGACCGAGGCATCATAGGCGGCCCAATCCGTTTCGTTGCCGCCCAGGTAGGCGGCGAATGCCTTCTTGCCCCAGGGGCACAGGCTGGGCGCAGCGATCGGCGCGAAGGCTGACACCGAGCGAAACTTGCCGGGGTTGCGCAGCGCCAGCACCAGCGCGCCATGGCCGCCCATGGAGTGGCCAAAGATACCGGTGCGCGATGCATCGCCGGGCAGCGTGTCGCCCGTGACGATGGCGTGCAGTTCGTCGGTCACGTAGCTGTACATGCGGTAGTGATCGCGCCAGGCCGGCGTCACGGCGTCGACATAGAAGCCCGCGCCGGTGCCCAAGTCCCAGCTTTCTTCTTCGCCGGGCACGTTGGCGCCGCGCGGGCTGGTGTCGGGCGCAACCAGCATGACGCCAAGTTCCGCGGCCAGCCGCTGGGCCCCGGCTTTGATCATGAACGTTTCTTCCGTGCAGGTCAGACCCGCCAGATAGAACAGTACTGGCACGGGGCCGGCATCCGCTTGCGGCGGAACGAAGACCGAAAATCGCATCGGCAGGCCGATCTGCGTGGACTCGTGGCGGTAGTACCGCTGCGTACCGCCAAAACAGCGATGCTGGGAAATAAGCTCCAGGGCCACGGGCATGGACGTTCTCCGGTCGGGGGATGAAAAATTCGTCGACGGGTTAGGGTATATCCACGGTACGACGTTCCGTCGCCGAATGTTAACCTGCTGTGCATACAGGCCGGACGACAAAAAAACCCGAATCCGTGCCCATATTGTGATCACGGGACTTGACCAGCGCCCACCGTGGCACTATTTATATACCGTGAGCGAAGACAACCCGTTCTTCCAGATACGCAAGCCCTGACACTATGGCCCGTCTGCCCCGTCTGTACGCCCCTGGGCTGCCCCAACTGGTGCAGGCCAATTTCATTTCGCCGTTGGCGGCGCCGTCTCAGCCCGCCCCGGCCGATATCCTGAACCAACTGGCCACCTGGCTGGGCGAATCTGCTCAACGCCATCGGGTGTCGGTTCATGGCTGGTTGCTGGCCAATGACCGCATCCTGCTGCTGGCCACTCCCGCTGACGAAGAAGGCCTGCCGCGCTTGATGCAGACGCTGGGCCGCAACCTGGCGGCGCGGCTGCGCGGCGGCCGGGTCTTCGCGGGGCGTTACCGATCCGCGCTGCTGGAACCGGGCGCGTGGGTGCTGCCCGCGCTGGTCTGGCTGGAGACGTATCCCGTGCGCAGCGGCGCATCGCAAGATCCGGATTCCTGGCCCTGGTCGTCCGCGTCCAGCCATACGGGCAATACCCATGCCGCGCCGGCGCAGTGGCAGTCCGATCACGCTGACTACTGGGCTTGCGGCAACACGCCCTTCGACCGTCAGGCTAATTACCGCAAGCGCTTGCAAGACGGCCTGTCGCGCGAAGAATCGCAGCGCATCGATCAGGCCGTCTCTGGCCAATGGGCATTGGGCGGCCCCAGCTTCATTGCCAGCCTGGCGCATACGGCCAGCAGACGCGTGGCCCCCGGCCAGCGCGGTCGGCCGCGCAAGAAGCCCGCAACAACGACAGAGTCGGACACGCCGTCCCCGCCGCCGCCACCCGGTTCCGGGCAAAGCTCTTCCTGATAAACGAACCCGCCGCTACCCGGCGGGTTTTTTCTTGTGGGCCGCCCGTGCGCCGCAGGCTGCCCTTGTGCACTTTTTGCGACACGCGAAAGTGCGATTTCCACACCACGCCTCAGCCCGATTTCCCCAGGCCATCGCAGCCGATAAACGGGGACACATAACGAGATTTTGCCCAATTCAGGTGCATGCTCGAAACGCCTCCTCTATACCGCCCCCTGCCAGGCCAATAACGGCGCGGGCGTTGAAGCGTCCCTATATTTGTGCCCTATGACGGCGCATCGATATAAATAGGGTCGCACCCCCTATGTTTCTGTTGCGCCCTACTGGCGGCGGGGGTATTGTCCGACTCCTGCACTGCAACATTACGACGCAGGCCCACTGCGGAGCGCGCCATGCCCCAAATTACCCCCCCCGAATCCTGTTCCACGCCCAAGGCCACCCCGATCGATGCTTCGCGCATTGGTTTCCCGGCAGCTCAGGGCCTGTACCACCCCAAGAACGAACATGACGCCTGTGGCGTCGGATTCGTTGCACACATCAAGGGCAAGAAAAGCCACGCGATCATCCAGCAGGGTCTGAAGATCCTTGAAAACCTGGACCACCGCGGCGCTGTCGGTGCCGACAAGCTGATGGGCGACGGCGCGGGCATTCTGATCCAGATTCCCGACACGCTTTATCGCGACGAGCTCAGCCAGCAAGGCATCATCCTGCCGCCCCCGGGCGAATACGGCGTGGCCATGGTGTTCCTGCCCAAGGAAACCGCCTCGCGCCTGGCTTGCGAACAAGAGCTGGAACGCTCGGTTCGCGCCGAAGGCCAGGTGGTGCTGGGCTGGCGCAATGTGCCGGTGGACGTCGACATGCCCATGTCACCCACGGTGCGCGATTGCGAACCGGTCATCCGCCAGCTGTTCATCGGCCGCGGCGCCGACGTGATGGTGCCCGACGCGCTGGAACGCAAGCTGTACGTGATCCGCAAGACGGCCAGCCACGCCATCCAGAACATGCATCTGGCCCACGGCAAGGAATACTTCGTGCCGTCCGCATCGGTGCGCACGGTGGTCTACAAGGGCCTGCTGCTGGCCGACCAGGTGGGCCGCTACTACCGCGACCTGGCCGATACCCGCACGGTGTCCGCCCTGGCGCTGGTGCACCAGCGCTTCTCGACCAACACGTTCCCCGCCTGGCCGCTGGCCCACCCGTACCGCATGATTGCGCACAACGGTGAAATCAACACGGTCAAGGGCAACTTCAACTGGCTGCGCGCCCGCGAAGGCATGATGCAGTCGGCCGTGCTGGGCGACGACCTGAAAAAGCTGTACCCCATCGTCTATGAAGGCCAGTCGGACACCGCGACGTTCGACAACTGCCTGGAACTGCTGGTCAATTCCGGCTATTCCCTGGCGCACGCCATGATGATGATGATCCCGGAAGCCTGGGAACAGCACACGCAGATGGACGAGTCCCGTCGCGCGTTCTACGAATACCACGCCGCCATGATGGAGCCGTGGGACGGCCCCGCCGCCGTCGCGTTCACCGACGGCCGCCAGATCGGCGCCACGCTGGACCGCAACGGCCTGCGCCCCGCCCGCTATCTGGTCACCGATGACGACATGGTCATCCTGGCGTCCGAAGCCGGCACGCTGTCGATTCCCGAGAACCGCATCGTCAAGAAGTGGCGTTTGCAGCCGGGCAAGATGTTCTTGATCGACCTGGAACAGGGCCGCATCATCGACGACGCCGAAATCAAGCTGCAACTGGCCAACAGCCGCCCGTACCGCCAATGGATCGAGCGCCTGCAGATCAAGCTGGAATCGCTGCCGGCCCCGCGCCAGGCCGCCGTCGCCACGCAGTCGTCCGTGTCGTTGCTGGACCGCCAGCAGGCATTCGGCTGGACCCAGGAAGACTACAAGTTCATCCTGGAACCCATGGCGTCCACCGGCGAGGAAGTCATCGGCTCGATGGGCAATGACGCCCCGCTGGCCGTGCTGTCCGACCGCGCCAAGCCGTTCTACAACTATTTCCGCCAGTTGTTCGCGCAGGTCACGAACCCGCCCATCGACCCCATCCGCGAACAGCTGGTGATGTCGCTGGTGTCGTTCATCGGCCCCAAGCCCAACCTGCTGGACATCAACAACGTCAACCCGCCGCTGCGCCTGGAAGTGTCCCAGCCGGTGCTGGACTTTGCCGCCATGGCGCAGATCCGCGACATCGAGCAGGTCACGGGCAAGAAATTCCGCAGCTTCGAACTGGACATCACGTACCCCGCCGCCTGGGGCCCCGAGGGCATTGAAGCCCGCGTGGCCGCGCTGTGCGCGCGCGCCGTCGATGCCGTGCAAAGCGGCTACAACATCCTGATCGTGTCGGACCGCCTGGTCGACAGCGAACGCGTGGCCATCCCCGCCCTGTTGGCAACGTCGGCCGTGCACCAGCACCTGATCCGCGCCGGCCTGCGCACCAATACCGGCCTGGTCGTGGAAACCGGGTCCGCGCGTGAAGTGCACCACTTCGCGCTGCTGGGCGGGTACGGTGCCGAGGCCATTCACCCCTACCTGGCGCTGGAATCGCTGGGCAAGATGAATGACCCCGAAAAGGCCGTGAAGAACTTCATCAAGGCCATCGGCAAGGGCTTGAACAAGGTCATGTCCAAGATGGGCATCTCGACCTACATGTCTTACACCGGCGCGCAGATCTTCGAAGCCGTGGGCCTGCAAAGCAACCTGGTGAACAAGTACTTCACCGGCACCTCGTCCAACATTGAAGGCATCGGCATCTTCCAGGTGGCCGAAGAAGCGCTGCGTCAGCACCGCGCGGCGTTCAGCACCGACCCGGTGCTGGCCAACGACCTGGAAGCCGGCGGCGAATACGCCTATCGCGTGCGCGGCGAAGAGCACATGTGGACGCCGGATTCCATCGCCAAGTTGCAGCACGCCTCGCGCGCCAACAACTACCGCACCTATAAGGAATACGCGCAGATCATCAACGACCAGAGCCGTCGCCACATGACCCTGCGCGGCCTGTTCGAATTCCGCTTCGACCCGTCGCGCGCCATCCCGCTGGATGACGTCGAACCCGCCAAGGACATCGTCAAGCGCTTTGCCACCGGCGCCATGTCGCTGGGCTCGATCTCGACCGAAGCGCACTCGGTGCTGGCCGTGGCCATGAACCGCATCGGCGGCAAGTCCAACACCGGCGAAGGCGGCGAAGACGAACTGCGCTACCGCGCCGAAATGCGCGAAGGCAAGAGCACCATCAAGGACGGCGACACGCTGGCCTCGCTGCTGGGCTCGGACCGCATCGAAGCCGATGTCGTGTTGAAGAAGGGCGATTCGCTGCGTTCGAAGATCAAGCAGGTGGCCTCGGGCCGTTTCGGCGTGACCGCCGAATACCTGTCGTCCGCCGACCAGATCCAGATCAAGATGGCGCAGGGCGCCAAGCCCGGCGAAGGCGGCCAGCTGCCCGGCCACAAGGTGTCGGAATACATCGCCAAGCTGCGTTATTCCGTGCCGGGCGTGGGCCTGATTTCGCCCCCGCCGCACCACGACATCTATTCCATTGAAGACCTGGCCCAGCTGATCCACGACCTGAAGAACGTGAATTCCAAGGCGTCGGTGTCGGTCAAGCTGGTGTCCGAAGTGGGCGTGGGCACGGTGGCCGCCGGTGTCGCCAAGGCCAAGGCCGATCACGTTGTGATCGCCGGCCATGACGGCGGCACGGGCGCATCGCCGGTGTCGTCCATCAAGCACGTGGGCACGCCCTGGGAACTGGGCCTGGCCGAAACGCAGCAGACGCTGGTGCTGAACCGCCTGCGCAGCCGCATCCGCGTGCAGGCCGACGGCCAGATGAAGACCGGCCGCGACGTCGTCATCGGCGCGCTGCTGGGCGCCGATGAATTTGGCTTCGCCACCGCGCCGCTGGTTGTCGAAGGCTGCATCATGATGCGCAAGTGCCACCTGAACACCTGCCCGGTGGGCGTGGCCACGCAAGACCCGGTCCTGCGCAAGAAATTCCAGGGCAAGCCGGAACACGTCGTCAACTTCTTCTTCTTCATTGCCGAAGAAGTGCGCGAAATCATGGCGCAGCTGGGCATCCGCAAGTTCGACGACCTGATCGGCCGCGCCGATCTGCTGGACATGCGTTCGGGCGTTGAGCACTGGAAGGCGCAAGGACTGGACTTCGCCCGCGTGTTCCACCAAACGCAATCCGACGCCGACGTGCGTCAGACCGAAGAGCAGGACCACGGCCTGGCCGGCGCGCTGGATCATCAGTTGATCGACCGCAGCCGCCCCGCGCTGGAACGCGGCGAAAAGGTGTCGTTCATCGTGCCGGTGCGCAACCGCAACCGTACGATCGGCGCCATGCTGTCGGGCGCCGTGGCCTCGCGCTACGGCCACGACGGCCTGCCCGACGACACCATCCACATCCAGTGCAACGGCACCGCCGGCCAAAGCTTCGGCGCGTTCCTGGCGCACGGCATCACGATGGACCTGGTGGGCGAAGGCAACGACTACGTCGGCAAGGGCTTGTCGGGCGGCCGCATCATCGTGCGCTCGCCCAATGACTTCCGCGGCTTCGGCCCCGACCACATCATTGCCGGCAACACCGTGCTGTACGGCGCGTTGGCGGGCGAGGCGTTCTTCAACGGCGTGGCCGGCGAACGTTTCGCGGTGCGTAACTCGGGCGCGGCGACGGTTGTCGAAGGCACGGGCGACCACGGGTGCGAATACATGACGGGCGGCACGGTCGTTGTGCTGGGGGCCACGGGCCGCAACTTCGCGGCCGGCATGTCGGGCGGCGTGGCCTACGTGTGGGACCCCGAGCGCACGCTCAAGCATCGCGTCAACCTGTCGATGGTTGAACTGGAAGGCGTGGCGCCGCACTCGGAACAGCAAGCGCTGAACAACATCGACATCTGGCACAGCGCGCAGCGCGGTGGCGAACGCGAGACGGATGAAACCATCCTGCGCCGCCTGGTGGAAGACCACTTCCGCTACACCGGCAGCTACCGCGCCCGCGAGATCCTGGGCGACTGGGAAGCCTCGCGCGGCAAATTCGTAAAGGTCATGCCGACGGACTACCGTCGCGCATTGGGTGAAATGTGGCGTGCAGCCAACCAGCAACAACTGGCTGCGTGAGGGATACCATGGGAAAGATAACTGGCTTTATGGAATTTCAGCGTCTGCAAGAGGCCTCCGAGGCCCCGCAGAAGCGGCTGAAGAACTGGCGCGAATTCGTGCTGCACCTGACCGATGATCAGGCCAAGCAGCAAGCCGCGCGCTGCATGGACTGCGGCATCCCGTTCTGCAACAACGGCTGCCCGGTCAACAACATCATCCCCGACTGGAATGACCTGGTGTACAAGCAGGATTGGCGCCGCGCGCTGGACGTGCTGCACTCCACCAACAACTTCCCGGAATTCACGGGCCGCATCTGCCCGGCCCCGTGTGAGGCCGCCTGTACCTTGAACATCAACAGCGACGCCGTGGGCATCAAGTCCATCGAACACGCGATCATCGACAAGGGCTGGGAAGAAGGCTGGGTGGCGCCGCAAGTGCCGGCCCGCAAGACGGGCAAGAAGGTCGCCGTGGTGGGCTCCGGCCCCGCCGGCATGGCGTGCGCGCAGCAACTGGCGCGCGCCGGCCACTCGGTGACGCTGTTCGAAAAGAGCGACCGCATCGGCGGCCTGCTGCGTTACGGCATCCCCGACTTCAAGCTGGAAAAGCACCAGATCGATCGCCGCATTTCGCAGATGGAAGCGGAAGGCGTTGAGTTCGCGCCGTCCACCTACATCGGCAATCCGAAAGACCCCGTGGCCGATGGCCTGACGGTGCGCACGCCGGAATCGCTGAAGGCGGAATTCGACGCCATCGTCATGACGGGCGGTTCGGAAACGCCGCGTGACCTGCCGGTTCCCGGCCGCGAGCTGTCGGGCGTGTATTTCGCCATGGACTTCCTGCGCCAGCAGAACAAGGCAGTCGCCGGTGACCGCCTGACGAACCAGACGCTGGCCAAGGGCAAGCACGTGGTCGTGATCGGCGGCGGCGATACCGGTTCGGATTGCGTGGGTACCAGCAACCGCCATGGCGCTGCATCGGTCACGCAATTTGAGTTGATGCCGCAGCCGCCCGAGTCCGAGAACAAGACGATGACGTGGCCGTACTGGCCGCTGAAGATGCGCACGTCGTCCTCGCACGAAGAAGGCTGCGAGCGCGATTGGTCCGTGACCACCAAGCTGCTCAAGGGCAGCAACGGCAAGGTCGAAAAGCTGGTCGGCGCGCGCGTCGAGTGGTTCAAGGACGAAGCCACCGGCCAGATGAAGATGCGCGAAGTCGAGGGCTCGGAATTCGAGATCAAGGCGGATCTGGTGCTGCTGGCCATGGGCTTCGTATCGCCGGTGCAAACGGTGCTGGATGCGTTCGGCGTGGATCGCGATGCGCGCGGCAATGTGCGCGCCAACACCGACGACTACCGCACCAACGTCGAAAAGATCTTTGCCGCGGGCGACATGCGCCGGGGCCAGTCGTTGGTGGTCTGGGCCATCCGCGAAGGCCGCCAGTGCGCGCGCTCGGTGGACGAGTTCCTGATGGGCAGCACCGAACTGCCGCGCTGATCTTCCGGCATCGCAAGACACTCGCGGGCCCCACGCACGACCCATTCGCCGCCTTCGCGCCCTTTGCGCCAAGGCGGCGAATGCTATTGAAAACGCCGAACGACATCGCATCGACAGCGCCCCGCTGTTGCCGCGCCACCACGGCGGGTTCCGCATCTTTTAACGGTTTGACACACATCAATCTGGCCTTGGGCCGGGTCTGAGAACCTGTGGTCTCACCTTACGGAAAGATCGGAGAAGAAAAATGTTTTCGCTGAACGGGCGTATCCGCGCCACCGCCATCGCCGCACTGACCGCCGCCGGCGCACTTGCCACGCCGGCGCATGCGCACGAAGCGGGCGACGTGCTGTTCCGAGTGGGCGTGACGCAGGTGCGGCCCTCTTCCAACAACGGCACGGTGCTGGACGGCAGCGTCAAGCTGGATGCGAACAACAACGTGCGCCCGAGCTTCACGCTGGGCTACATGGTGACGCGCAACATCGGCATCGAACTGCTGGGCGCATGGCCGTTCCAGCACGACGTCAGCGGCAGCGGTTTGGGCAAGATCGGCTCCAGCAAGCAACTGCCCCCGACCTTAAGCCTGCAATGGCACATCCTGCCCGACAGCATGATCCAGCCGTACATCGGCGTGGGCCTCAACTACACGCACTTCTTCGACACCAAGGCCGAAGGCGCGCTGAAGGGTTCCGACCTGAAGATGGGCGATTCGTGGGGCGTGGCCGCGCAACTGGGCGCGGACTTCAAGATCAACGAACGCTGGTTCATGAACGCCGACATCCGCTACATCGACATCAAGTCGAAGGTGAAGCTGGACGGCCAACACATCGGCACGGCTCGCATCGACCCGTGGGTGGCGACGCTGGGCGTCGGCTACCGCTTCTAAGCGGATGTTGTTGTGCGGCCCGGCGTCTGCAATTGCAGGCGCAAGGCCTGCAACGCGGGCGTATCGTCGTCCGCGCGCCAGACCAGCTGCGTCACGGCGGTAGCGTAAGGGCCCGTCAGTGCGCTGACGTGGACGGAATGCTCCGCCCCCAGCACCGCCAAGACCGAGCGCGGCACGATGGCCACGCCCGAGCCCGCCGCCACACACGCCACGATGGCGTGATACGACGCAAACTCCATCACCCTGCCCGGCGCCACGCCTTCGTGGTGCAGCCACGATTCCAGGATGCGGCGGTACGAACACCCTGCCGCGAACGCGATGACGGTGCGGTCGCCAAGGTCGCGCGCGTTGCCGATGGGCCCCCATGCCAGGGGCGATATCAATGCCAGGGTTTCCTGGAAGGCGTCCAGGGTAGACAGACCCTCTGCCGGAAACGGCTGGGCAACAAACGCCGCTTCAATTTCGTAATTGCGCACCTGCGCGGCCAATGCGCCCGACGTGCCGGTGACCAGTTCAATACCCACTTGCGGCCACGCCGCGTGATAGGACGCCAGGATCGGCGGCAGGCGCGCGGCCGCTGTGCTTTCCATGGTGCCGATGCGCAGCACGCCCTGCGGGGCGCCGTCGCGCACGGCGGCTTGCGCTTCGTCCGACAATCGCAGCAGCCGGTCGGCATAGGACAGCAGCACGCGGCCCTGGTCCGACAGCACCAGCCGGCGATTCTGGCGCCGAAACAGCGGGGCGTTCAATGAAGCCTCCAACTGCTTCAGGCGCGTGGACACATTGGACTGCACCCGGTTCAGGTGCAGGGCCGCGCGCGCGACGCCACCCTGGTCGGCCACGGCCTTGAAAATCTGCAACGCATCGAGATCCAAGTTTCTCATTTCAAGAACCTATGTTCTTAATAATTCACTATTAAAGATATAAGTACAGCCGTAGAGTAGGCCCATGTCAACGCCTGCTTACCCTTCCGTTTCCGATTCCGTGTCCGCCGCCGATACCCGCAGCGCGCTCAGCCTGGCCTGGCCTGCCGCCCTGGCCCTGGCTGCCGCCATGGGCATCGGCCGCTTTGCCTTCACCCCCGTCTGGCCCCTGATGGCCGAGGAAGGCGGTTTGTCTCTGGCACAGGGCAGTTGGATTGCATCGGCCAACTACGCCGGGTATCTGCTGGGCGCGCTGGCGGCCGTGGCGTGGCCCGTACGCCATGCACGTCAGGTACGCGCGCAGCTTGCCATCAGCCTGCTGGCGGTGGCGCTGTTGACGCTGGCCATGCCCCTGACGCATGACGTGGCGCTGTGGTGCGCCCTGCGCCTAGCCGCCGGCTATGCCAGCGCCAGCGCGTTCATCTGCGTCGCGGCGGGCCGGACGGTGGCGCCGGGCGATCCCCGGGAACCGGCCGCGTCGGCGCTGACCTATGCGGGCGTGGGCGCCGGTATCGCGCTGACCGGCTTGGCCTGCCTGTCGCTGATGGCCTGGGGCGTGCGGGCGGATGGCACCTGGCTGGCGCTGGGCGGGCTGACGCTGGCCTTGTCCGCCATCGCCTGGCCGGGCCTGAACCGGCCGTCGCCTGCCACCTCATCGACGCCGCACGCCGGCCCGCCGGCGCGTGTGCCCCGCGTCACCGCCCGGCTGGCCTTGCATTACGGCGTCTTCGGCATCGGCTACATCATCCCCGCCACCTTTCTACCGGCCATGGCCAAGCAGGTCATCGCCAACCCCGCCGTGTTCGGCTGGGCATGGCCGCTGTTCGGGCTGGCCGCTGCCGTATCGTGCCTGCTGGTTCCCCGGCTGGCACGGGCCCGCGATGAAAAGCGCGTCTGGCAGGCCGCGCAGGCGCTGATGGCCGCCGGCATGCTGGCTGCCGCGCTGTGGCACCACATCGCCGCCGTGATCGTGGCGGCGCTGCTGGTGGGCGGCACGTTCATGGTGATTACGCAGGCCGGCATGCTGACCGCGCGGCGCATGGCCGGCGCCGCCGCCCCCCGCGCCGCCGCCATCATGACCGCCGCCTTTGCCGCGGGGCAGATCCTGGGGCCGCTCCTGGCATCGTGGGCCGGCCACTGGGGCGCCGGCCTGCCGCAAGTGCTGGGCGGCGGGGCCGCGCTGCTGGCCGTGTCGGCATGGCGCTTGGGAAAAATCACGACAGAAGACAAAGGCGCTGGGCATAATGCGATCGGCCCGCAGGGCTGTACACATTAGAGACAAGAAAGAGGAGTCACCAGCATGAAATCACTGCGCCCCCTGATCGCTGCCCTGGCGGCCGTTGCCGCCTTTAGCGGCGCCGCGCAAGCCCAGACCGCCGACTGGCCCGCCAAGCCCATCACCATGATCGTGCCTTACGCGCCGGGCGGCTTTGCCGACACCCGCGTGCGTCTGCTGGCGCGCAAGCTGGGCGAATCGCTGGGCCAGCCCATCGTGGTGGAAAACAAGGCGGGCGCGGGCGGCGTGGTCGGCACCAACCTGATCGCGAAGGCCGCACCCGACGGCTACACCATCGGCACGGGCAATTTGGCGCCCATGGCGGTGAACCCGTCACTGATGAAGGAAATGCCCTACAACCCGCAGAAGGATCTGGCCCCGATCGTGCTGATCGAGAACAGCCCGTTGGTGTTGAGTGTGAATAACGAATTGCCGGTCAAGACGCTGGCGGACCTGATCGCGCTGGCCAAGAAACAGCCGGGCAAGCTGTCGTTTGGCTCGTCCGGCGTGGGCGGCGCGCACCACCTGTCGGGCGAAATGTTCCGCGAACAGGCCAAGATCGACATCGTGCACGTGCCCTACAAGGGTGGCAGCCTGGCCGCCACCGATCTGATGGGCGGGCACATCTCGATGATGTTCGAAATGGGCTATTCCGCGCTGCCGGCCATCCAGGGCGCCAAGATCCACCCCATCGCGGTCACGTCCGCCAAGCGCCTGGCCGTGCTGCCCGACGTGCCCACCATGGCCGAGTCCGGCCTGCCCGGCTTCGAGTCCTACAACTGGCAGGGCATTGTGGCCCCGGCCGGCACGCCCGCGCCGATCATTGCCAAGCTGAACGCCGAGTTCAACCGCATCCTGAAAGAGCCGGATGTGCAAAAGGCGATTGCCGACACCGGCAGCCAGGCCGGCGGCGGAACGCCCGAGGAATTCGCGGCTTTCATCAAGAGCGAAACCGACAAGTGGGCCCACGTCATCAAGGCTGGAAACATCCAGCTTCAATAACCTGAAGGAGTCACCCCATGGCCGCCCGATTGCTAGACCTGCTGAAGCTGGACCTTCCCGTCATCCAAGCGCCCATGGCGGGCGGGGCGACGACGGTGGAGCTGGTGTCCGAAGCGTCCAAGGCGGGCGTCCTGGGGTCGCTTGGGGCGGCCTACATGACGCCCGCACAGATCGAGGCCGCCGCGCAGAGCATCCGTGCCCGCACCGACCGCCCGTTCGGCATCAACCTGTTCGCCAGCGTGCCAGCGCGGCCCATGCAGGGTGACACCGACCGCATGCTGGCGTTGATGGCCCGGTACCACGAACAGCTGGGCCTGCCGGCCCCGGCTGCGCCCGGCCCCCAGGCGGACCCGTTGCCCGAGCAGATTGACGCCATCCTGCGGTTGCGCCCCGCGGTGTTCAGCTTCACGTTCGGCCGCATCGCCGGCGATGTCCTGGCGCGCTGCCGCGAACTGGGCATTCTGACGGTGGGCACCGCCACCACGGTGCGCGAGGCGGTGACGCTGGAGCAGGATGGCGTGGACGCGGTGGTAGCCCAGGGGGCGGAGGCGGGCGGGCATCGCGGCACGTTCCTGGACGACTTCGAACAATCCCTGATTGGCACGATGGCGCTGGTGCCGCAGATTGCGGACGCGGTATCCATCCCGGTAATCGCCTCGGGCGGCATCATGGACGGGCGTGGCATCGCAGCCGCGCTGGCCTTGGGGGCCGACGTGGCACAAATGGGGACGGCCTTCCTGACGACGAACGAATCGGGCATCAGCGAGCCCTACAAGGCCCTGCTGCCCGCCTCGCGGTCCGAGCAGTCGCGGGTGACGCGGGCATTTTCCGGCCGCCCGGCTCGCGGCATCGCCAACACGTTCATGCGGGACGCCGACGCCATTGCCGCCGACATCCTGCCGTATCCGCTGCAAAACGCCTTGACGCGGCCCATGCGCACCGAGGGCGGCAAGGCCGGCAACACTGAAGTGCTGTCCCTGTGGGCAGGACAGGCCGCACCGCTGGCCCGGCGCGAAAGCACGGCCGAGCTGGTGGCCCGGCTGGCGCGCGAACTGGCCGCCGTCCGACATCGCTCCTGATCCGCTCCTGACGCGGCTGGGACGGCGCACGTAGCCGCAGGCCCTGGGGTGCCTGGGGCGCCTGGGGTGCCTGGGGCGCCTGGGGTGCCTGGGGCGCCTGGGGTGCCTGGGGCGCCTGGGGCGCCTGGGGCGACTGGGGCGACTGGGGCGACTGATGCCGCTGATGCGCCCCGGCCGGCCTGAAAGCGCCGCCCGCTGGCTTCAAACGCGACCCGGATTGTCCCTGCCACCGAAAACACTGTTCCACGGGCGGGCCCCTGCGTTGTCATTGCAAAGCGTCGAGCTACAATGGCGCCTCGCCGCTGGGGCCCATCGCCTGTTTTGCCCCGGCACCTGAGTAACCGGGCGCTTCCCGCCGCAGCCTGTCTTGCCCGCGCAGCCCGGTTATCCGCCCCGCGCGCCGACAAGCCAGCAGGGCTAGCTCCGCCACCGAAACACTCTTTCGTTGCCCATGCCCGCTCAATCAAGCAGCACCCCGGAATTCGCCCTGCGCCTGGACGGTGTAGCGCTCGGCTACGGTGATTTCACCGTCCTGCGCGATATCTCCATGGAAGTGCGCGCAGGCGAAGTGGTCGCCATCATGGGCGGCTCGGGCTCGGGTAAGACCACGCTATTGCGCGCGGCCACCGGCCAGTTGCTGGCCCAGCAAGGGCGGGTAGAGGCGTTTGGCCAGGACCTGGGCCAGGTCACCCCGGCGCAGTTGCAGGCCCTGCGCAAGCGCATGGGCGTGCTGTTCCAGCAAGGCGCGTTGTTCACCGATTTGAACGTGTTCGAAAACGTGGCGTTTCCGCTGCGCGAACACACCCGCCTGTCCGAAGCCGAAGTCACCGACCGGGTGCTGGACAAGCTGGACGCCGTCGGCCTGCGGGCCGCCGCGCATCTGAAGGTGGCCGAAATATCCGGCGGCATGGCGCGCCGCGTGGCGTTGGCCCGCGCCGTCGTGCTGGAACCCGAACTGATTTTGTACGACGAGCCCTTCGCGGGCCTGGACCCGATCTCGCTAGGCATCACCGCCCGCCTGATCCGCCACCTGGCCGACCGGCTGGGTTGCGCCTCGGTGCTGATCACGCACGACGTCCAGGAGTCCTTTTCCATCGCCGACCAGGTGTATCTGGTGGGCCAGGGCAAGCTGGCCGCTGCCGGCACGCCGGAATCGTTGTCGGCGTCGCAAGACCCTTACGTGCAGCAATTCCTGAAAGGCGAACCTGACGGCCCGGTCGCGTTCCAGTATCCCGACACGCCTGCTTTCCAGAAGTGGCTGTCCGCACAGAAAGGGCGCAAAGCATGAGCGGTTCCAACAACGTGGTCGGCGCGCTGGGTGGCTGGGTGCGCAAGCAAATCTCGGGCATCGGCTTTTTCACCCGCTTTTTTGGCGGCATGCTGGCGCGCAGCGGCATCGTGTTCTCGCGGCCGCGCCTGGTGTCCCAACAAGTCCACTTCATCGGCAACTATTCCCTGCTGATCATCGCCGTGTCCGGCATGTTCGTGGGCTTTGTGCTGGGCCTGCAAGGCTATTACACGCTGAACCGCTACGGCTCCGAAGAGGCCCTGGGCCTGCTGGTGGCGTTGTCGCTGGTGCGCGAATTGGGCCCTGTCGTCACCGCGCTGCTGTTCGCGGGCCGGGCGGGCACTTCGCTGACGGCCGAGATCGGCCTGATGAAAGCGG
The DNA here is from genome assembly GCF_036668755.1 of Achromobacter sp. ESBL13. Taxonomy (NCBI): domain Bacteria; kingdom Pseudomonadati; phylum Pseudomonadota; class Betaproteobacteria; order Burkholderiales; family Alcaligenaceae; genus Achromobacter; species Achromobacter sp. ESBL13. Next base: position 102,699 of record NZ_JAZEVT010000002.1, read on the forward strand.
GCGAACAGCTGTCGGCCATGGAAGTCATGGCCGTAGACCCCATCCGCCGCGTGCTGGTGCCGCGCCTGTGGGGCGGCATCATCGCCATGCCCATCCTGGCCGCTGTGTTCTCCATGGTGGGCATCCTGGGCGGCTGGGTCGTCGGCGTCGTAATGATCGGCGTGGACGCGGGCGCCTTCTGGTCGCAGATGCAAAACGGTGTCGACGTCTGGAACGACGTGGCCAACGGTGTCGTCAAGAGCGTGGTGTTCGGCATCACGGTCACGCTGGTCGCGCTTTACGAAGGCTGGCAGGCCAAGCCCACGCCGGAAGGCGTGGCGCGGGCCACCACGCGCACGGTGGTCGTGGGTTCCCTGGCGGTACTTGGGCTGGACTTCCTGCTCACCGCCTTGATGTTTGGAAATTGAAACGGATTGATCATGTCACGCGAAAAAACCGACTTCTGGGTAGGCCTGTTTGTACTGCTGGGCGCGGTCGCTCTGGCGTTCCTGGCGTTGCGAGCCGGCAACCTAAGCACCTTTTCCTTTGCCCCCACCTATACGCTTTCGGCCAATTTCGATAACGTAGGCGGCCTGAAACCGCGCGCGGCCGTCAAAAGCGCCGGCGTCGTGGTGGGCCGCGTGTCCAGCATCACGTTTGACGACAAGACCTTCCAGGCGGTCGTGTCGGTGAATCTGGAAAAGGAATACCAGTTTCCGAAGGATTCCTCGGCCTCGATTCTCACCTCCGGCCTGCTGGGCGAGCAATACCTGGGTCTGACGGCGGGCAGCGAAGAAGAGAACTTTACCGACGGCGGAAAAATCCGCTATACACAGAGCGCGGTTGTCCTGGAGCAGCTGATCAGCCAGTTCCTGTACGGCTCCGCTGAAAAGCAGGGCGCTTCGTCGTCCGAGCCCGCCGCGAAAGCGCCAAATTAAAGACGATGCGAAAGACGCTGTAACGGCGTCACGCCTCGACATCGCAATAACATAAGAATCGTTGATAGGGATCTCCTGATCATGAACAAGAACGCATTTTCCCGAATTGCCACCATCGCGGCGGCGGGTGTCCTGATGGCCGGCTGCGCCGCGCCGCAGAACCCCGACCCGCGCGATCCGTGGGAAGGCTTCAACCGGGGCGTGTACAAGTTCAATGACACGGTGGACCGCGCGGTATTCAAGCCGGTCGCCCAGGCGTATACCTATGTCACGCCGCAGCCCGTGCGCAGCTGCGTGCACAACATCTTCAGCAACATGACGGACCTGTGGTCCGGCACGAACAGCTTCCTGCAAGGCCGTGGCCACGACTTCGTGAACACGCTGGGCCGCTTCCTGTTCAACACCACGATGGGCGTGGGCGGCTGCTTTGACGTTGCCTCGGCCAACGGCGCGCGCAAGATTCCGAACGACTTCGGCACGACGCTGGGCGTGTGGGGTTTTGGCCAGGGCCCGTACCTGGTGCTGCCGATCTTCGGTTCGTCCAGCGTGCGTGACGGCGTCGGCCTGGCCGGCGACCTTGCCGGCACCACCTACGGCTACATGGGCATCGACGCCATCGACAACGTGCGCCTGCGCAATTCCCTGTGGGGCCTGCGCCTGGTCGACACGCGCGCCAGCCTCTTGAACGCCACCGACACGATCGACCGCGTTGCCCTGGACCCGTACAGCTTCATCCGCGACGCCTACCTGCAACGCCGCAACGCCATGGTCATGGGCCACCGGGTTGACGACGAAGGTTCGCTGCCCAACTACGAAGACGACGAGGACGATGCCCCTGCCGCCGGCAAGGCTGCCCCGGCACCCGTGCCCGCCACCAAGTAAGCTCTAGGCTTGCGTTCATCGGTACCGTAAGGAGTTTTGATGCGATTTGCTTTTCTTTCCCTGATGCAACGGTTGGCCTTCGCGGGCCTTCTGGGCCTTGCCGTGGCCGGCGCTGCCCAGGCCAAGCCCGATCCCAACGGCGCGCCGGACCAGTTCGTGCTGGCCACCGCCAACGAAGCCCTTGATGTCCTGAAGGCCGACGGCGCGGTCAAGGCCGGCAACACCGCCCGGATCAACGAAGTGGTCAACCAGCACATCCTGCCCTACGTCAACTTCCAGAAGACCACGCGCCTGGCCGCTGGCCGCTTCTGGCGCCAGGCAACCGACCAGCAGAAGAAAGCGCTGGCCGACGCCTTCCGTGGCACGCTGGTTCGCACCTACAGCGGCGCGCTGACCCGCGTGACGCCCAGCACGTCCGTCAAGGCACTGCCGTTCCGTGGCGACCCCAAGGCCGACGATGTGGTCGTGCGCACGCTGATCAGCCAGTCCAACGGCCAGCCCACCGGCGTGGATTACCGTCTGGAAAAGACGCCCCAAGGCTGGAAGATCTACGACATGAACGTCGAAGGCATCTGGCTGATCGAAAACTACCGCAACCAGTTTGCGCAGCAGATCAACCAGAACGGCATCGACGGCCTGATCCAGGCCCTGAACCAGCGCAACCAGTAATTTCGGGTTCCGGCTGTCTTCGGCCCGGCGCGCCTTTGTGGCCCGCCGGGCCGATTATTTCGGGGACGGATAAAACCGCCATCCCCCCAGGCCCTCCGGGGCCATAGGCGCTTGCCGTCACGGCGCGCTTATATAATGATCAATTCGCTCTTTTCGGGCACCCCCCCGCCGTCATGTCAGCCGTCAGTCTAGAAAACGTCTCCAAGATCTACTCGCCGCGTGTGCGCGGCTGGCAGAAGTTGCTTGGGCGCAAGCCCGCCGCCGGCTTTCAAGCGCTGGACAATGTCAGCCTGAATATCGAGCACGGCGAATTCTTCGGCCTGCTCGGGCCGAACGGCGCGGGCAAGACCTCGTTGATTTCCATTCTTGCCGGCCTGGCGCATGCCACGTCGGGGCGCGCCAGCGTCTGTGGGTACGACGTCGTCGCCGACTACAAGTCGGCGCGGCGTTCGCTGGGCGTGGTGCCGCAAGAGCTGGTTTACGACCCGTTCTTCACGGTGCGCGAAACGCTGCGCATCCAGTCCGGCTACTTCGGCCTGCGCAACAACGACGACTGGATCGACGAAATTCTGTTCAACCTGGGCCTGGCCGACAAGGCCGACAACAACATGCGCGCGCTGTCGGGCGGCATGAAGCGCCGCGTGCTGGTGGCGCAGGCCCTCGTGCACAGGCCGCCGGTCATCGTGCTGGACGAACCCACCGCCGGCGTTGACGTTGACCTGCGCCGCACGCTGTGGGAGTTCATCTCGCGCCTGAACAAGGCTGGCCACACCATCATGCTGACCACGCACTACCTGGAAGAAGCGGAAGCCCTGTGCGGCCGCATCGCCATGCTCAAGCGCGGCCGCATCGTGGCGCTGGACACCACGCAGGCGCTGATGGCGCGCGTGGGCGGCGTCGACCTGGAAGACGCGTTCGTGCGCATCATGCACCAGGGTGATGAACCCGCCGCGCCCGCCCTGCAACCCGAAGAGATCTCGTCATGACGCAGCCCAACGCGACCGCCAGCCAGCCGCTGGTGCAGCCCCGCCTGGACGCGGGCTCCGGCTTTCCGACCCTGCTGCGCAAGGAATTGCTGCGCTTCTGGAAGGTGGGTTTCCAGACCATTGCCGCGCCCGTCATCACGGCACTGCTGTACCTGCTGGTCTTCGCGCACGTGCTGGAAGGGCGCCTGATGGTGTATGGCACCGTGCCGTACACCGCGTTCCTCATTCCCGGCCTGATGATGATGAGCATGTTGCAGAACGCGTTTGCCAACCCATCTTCGTCGCTGATCCAAAGCCGCATCACGGGCAACCTGGTGTTCATGCTGCTGCCGCCGCTGTCGCACCGTGACATCTTCGGCGCGTTCGTGCTGGCGGCCGTGGTGCGCGGCCTGACCGTGGGCGTGTTCGTGTGGTTCGTCGCGCTGTGCTTTGTGTCGCTGGTGCCGGCCAACCCGCTGTGGCTGCTGGTGTTCGCGGTGCTGTCCTGCGGCATCATGGCCGTGCTGGGCGTGGTGGCGGGCCTGTGGTCCGAAAAGTTCGACCAGCTGGCCGCCTTCCAGAACTTTCTGATCATGCCCGCGACGTTCCTGTCCGGCGTGTTCTATTCCATACACACCCTGCCGCCTTTCTGGCAGGCCGTGTCCCACTGGAACCCCATCTTCTACGCCATCGACGGCTTCCGCTACGGATTCTTCTCGGTGTCGGACGTCTCGCCCTGGCGCAGCCTGGCGGTGGTGACGGGGGTATTCCTGGCACTCTCGCTTTACGCGCTGCGGCTTCTGGCCAGCGGCTACAAACTCAGGAACTGACGTCCATGCTTCCCACTCCCGCGCAAGTCCGCCAATACATCGCGGACGGCCTGTCCTGTGAACATCTTGACGTGCAAGGCGACGGCTCGCACTTCGACGCCGTCATCGTCAGCGCGGCCTTTGAAGGCAAACGCCTGATCCAGCGTCATCAAATGGTTTATGCCGCGCTGGGCGACCGCATGAAGGCCGAGATCCACGCGCTGTCGATGCGCACGCTGACACCTGACGAATACCAGCAAGCAGGCAAGTAATGGATAAGCTGCGCATCATCGGCGGTACGCCCCTGCACGGCGAGATCTCGATTTCCGGCGCCAAGAATTCGGCCCTGCCGATTCTGTGCGCCGGCCTCCTGACCGCCGACGCGCTGACGCTGACCAACGTGCCGCACCTGAATGACACGGCCACGATGCTGCGCCTGCTGGCGCGCATGGGCATGCAAGCCACGCGCGGCACCGACGGCGTGGTGACGCTGCAAGCCGACCGCGTCGACAAGCTGGAAGCGCCGTACGACCTGGTCAAGACGATGCGCGCGTCGATCCTGGTGCTGGGCCCGTTGCTGGCCCGCTTCGGCGAAGCCCGCGTCAGCCTGCCGGGCGGCTGCACCATCGGCCAGCGGCCGGTGGACCAGCACATCAAGGGCCTGGCCGCGCTGGGCGCGGAAATCAGCATCGAACACGGCTTCGTCGTCGCGCGCGCCAAGCGCTTGAAGGGCGCGTCGGTGCGCACCGACATGGTCACCGTTACCGGCACCGAGAACCTGCTGATGGCCGCCGTGCTGGCCGAGGGCCAGACCGTGCTGGAAAACGCGGCTTGCGAACCGGAAGTGGTGGACCTGGCCGAACTGCTTATCAAGATGGGCGCCCGCATTCAGGGGCACGGCACCGGCCGTATCGTGATCGACGGCGTTGAGCGCCTGCATGGCGCCGAGCACCGCGTCATCTCCGACCGCATCGAAGCCGGCACCTTCCTGTGTGCCGTGGGCGCGGCGGGTGGCGACATCCGCCTGACCAACACCGACCCCGCCATCCTGGGCGCCACGCTGGACAAGCTGGCCGACGCCGGCCTGACCATCGAAACCGGCCCCGACTGGATCCGGGGCGCGATGTCCACCCGCCCCAAGGCCGTCGGGTTCCGCACGCATGAATATCCCGGCTTCGCCACCGACATGCAGGCCCAGCTCATGGCGCTGAACGCCGTGGCCGAAGGCACGTCCGTCATCGTCGAAACGATCTTCGAAAACCGCTACATGCACGTGCAGGAACTGCGCCGCATGGGCGCCGACATCGACATCGACGGCCACACCGCCGTGGTGCGTGGCGTGAAGCGCCTGTCGGGCGCCACCGTCATGGCCACCGATTTGCGCGCGTCCGCCAGCCTGGTCATCGCCGGCCTGGCCGCCGATGGCGACACGCTGGTCGACCGCATCTACCACCTGGATCGTGGCTACGACCAGATGGAAGTCAAACTGCGCGCCCTGGGCGCGAACATCCAACGCGTGACCGGCAAGGAACAGGCATGAAATGTAGTAGCCCCCACGCTGCGCCTTCGGCTTGCTGCCCCCCGAGTGGGTCCGTTCATTTTGAGGCTGCCCGGCAATGAACAATGCCACCACGATGAAGCCCCTGACCCTGGCGCTGTCCAAGGGCCGGATTTTTGAAGAAACCATGCCGTTGCTGGCCGAAGCCGGCATCGAAGTCACGGAAAGCCCGGAAAGCTCGCGCAAGCTGATTTTGCCCACCAGCGACCCCGGCCTGCGCCTGATCATCGTGCGCGCCTCGGACGTGCCCACCTACGTGCAGTACGGCGCGGCGGACCTGGGCATCGCGGGCAAGGACGTGCTGATCGAGCACGCCAAGGAACAGCCCGGTGGCCTGTACCAACCCATCGACCTGAACATCGCCAAGTGCCGCCTGGCCGTGGCCGTGCGCAACGGCTTTGACTACGAAGGCGCGGTGCACCAGGGCGCGCGTCTGCGCGTCGCCACCAAATACGTGCACTCAGCCCGTGAACACTTCGCGGCCAAGGGTGTGTACGTGGACATCATCAAGCTGTATGGTTCGATGGAATTGGCGCCGCTGGTCGGCCTGGCCGACTGCATCGTGGACCTGGTGTCCACCGGTGGCACGCTGCGCGCCAACGACCTGGTCGCGGTCGAAGACGTCATGCCGATTTCATCGCGCCTGATCGTCAACCAGGCCGCGCTCAAAACTCGCGGCGCCCGCCTGCAACCCTTGCTGGACGCCTTCGAAAGAGCCGCCTCCCGCAACGCCTGACCTCCGCCCGCCGCGATACCGCGGCGGCCGCTATTCGCTTTGCTGCATGACGCCATGGCCCTGATCAATCGTCTTGATTCCCGCGATCCCGGATTCAAATCCGCCCTGTCCAAGCTGCTGGCTTTCGAGGCCACCGAGGACGAGTCCATCGACCGCGCCGCGGCCGGCATCCTGGCCGATGTGCGCGCGCGCGGCGACGCCGCGCTGGTGGAATACACCCAGCGCTTTGACCGCATGCCCGGCGCATCGGCCGACACGCTGGAAATCCCCAAGGCCGACTGGCACGCCGCGTTGGCCACGCTGCCCACCGCGCAACGCAACGCGCTGGAAGCCGCTGCCGACCGCGTGCGCGCCTACCACGAGCGCCAACGCGCTGAAACCTGGACCTACACCGAAGCCGACGGCACGCTGCTGGGCCAGCAGGTCACGCCGCTGGACCGCGTGGGCCTGTACGTGCCGGGCGGCAAGGCCGCCTATCCGTCGTCGGTGCTGATGAACGCCATTCCCGCCAAGGTGGCGGGCGTGCAGGAACTGATCATGGTCACGCCCACGCCCGACGGCGTGCGCAACCCCATCGTGCTGGCGGCCGCCGCCATCAGCGGCGTGGACCGCGTGTTCGCCATCGGTGGCGCGCAAGCCGTGGGTGCCCTGGCTTACGGCACGGACACCGTGCCCGCCGTGGACAAGATCGTCGGCCCGGGCAATGCCTATGTGGCCGCCGCCAAGCGCCGCGTGTTCGGCGTGGTCGGCATCGACATGATTGCCGGCCCCAGCGAAATCCTGGTCATCTGCGACGGCAAGACGCCTGCCGACTGGATCGCCATGGATTTGTTCTCGCAAGCCGAGCACGACGAACTGGCGCAGTCCATCCTGCTGTGCCCGGACGCCGCGTTCATCGAAGAAGTGCAAGCCGCCATCGCGCGCCTGCTGCCCACGATGCCGCGCGCCGACATCCTGCGCGTCAGCCTGGCCAATCGCGGCGCGCTGATCCAGGTCCAAAGCCTGGAAGAAGCCTGCCAGATCGCCAACGACATCGCGCCCGAGCACCTGGAAATTTCCACCGAACAGCCCGAAATCTGGACCGCCAAGATCCGCCATGCCGGCGCCATCTTCATGGGCCGTTTCAGCTCGGAAGCGCTGGGTGACTACTGCGCGGGTCCCAACCACGTGCTGCCCACGTCCCGCACCGCGCGCTTCTCGTCGCCGCTGGGCGTGTACGACTTCCAAAAGCGCTCCAGCCTGATCCAGGTGTCGCACCAGGGCGCGCAAACGCTGGGCCGCATCGCCGCCGAACTGGCGCTGGGCGAAGGCCTGCAAGCGCACGCCGCCAGCGCCCAGTACCGGGTCGACAAACCATGAGCGCGGCCCCGGCGGCAGGCGTCGCTGGCTGCATCGACGGCACCGTGCGCGCGGACATCCGCGCGCTGGCCGCCTACCCGGTCGCGCACGCGGATGGCTGCATCAAGCTGGACGCGATGGAATGCCCGTATGAATTGCCCGACGTGGTGCGGGACGATATCGCCCGCACCGTGCGGGACACCCCGCTGAACCGCTATCCCGCCGCCGACCTCTCTGCCTTGCAACAGGCGGTGAAGACCGCGTTCGGCGTGCCCGGCGCGGCCGACGTGCTGTTCGGCAACGGCTCGGACGAACTGATCCACATCGTCGTGCAGGCCTGCTGCAATCCGGGCGACGTGGTGCTGTCGCCGTGGCCGTCGTTCGTTTATTTCGACATGGCGGCGCGCTTTGACCACGCGCGCTTTGTCGGCGTGCCGCTGACCGAAGACCTGACCCTGGATCTGCCGGCGATGCTGGCCGCCATTCGCGAACACCAACCCAAGGTGGTGTTCCTGGCCGTGCCCAACAACCCCACCGGCGGCCTGTGGTCCGACGAAGACGTGCAGGCCATCATCGCCGCCGCACCCGGGCTGGTGGTGCTGGACGAGGCCTATCAGCCCTTCGCCGACCGCACCTGGATGCCGCGGGTGCTGGATGCGCCGAACGTGGTCGTGATGCGCACGGTGTCCAAGATCGGCCTGGCCGGCCTGCGTTTTGGCTACCTGGCGGGTCACCCCGACTGGATCGCCGAACTGAACAAGCTGCGCCCGCCCTACAACCTGGACGTGCTGACGCAAGCCACGTTGATGGCGGTGTTGCGCCACAAGCCCGTGCTGGACGCACAGGCCGCGCGCCTGCGCGCCGACCGCGCACCGCTGGCCGACGCGCTGGCCGCCTTGCCGGGCGTCAGGGTATTCCCTTCCGCCGGCAACTTCGTACTCGCCCGCTTTTCCGGCAAGCTGGACGGCAACGCCGTGCATCTTGCGCTGAAAACGCGCAAAATATTGATTCGCAACTTTTCCAACGCCCATCCGCTCCTGGCGAACTGCCTGCGCATCTCGGTGGGCGCCCCGGCCGAGAACGCCGCCTTGCTGGCTGCCCTGCAAGAGATTTTGAGTGCTTAACATGCGTACCGCAGAAATCACCCGCAACACCAACGAAACCCGCATCCGCGTGGCCATCAACATCGACGGCACCGGCAAGCAGACGATCGACACGGGCGTGCCTTTCCTGGACCACATGCTGGACCAGATCGCGCGTCACGGCCTGATCGACCTGGACATCAAGGCCGAGGGCGACCTGCACATCGACGCGCACCACACGGTGGAAGACGTCGGCATCACGCTGGGCATGGCGATTGCCAAGGCCGTGGGCACCAAGGCCGGCCTGCGCCGCTACGGCCACGCGTATGTGCCGCTGGACGAAGCGCTGTCGCGCGTCGTGGTGGACTTCTCGGGCCGCCCCGGCCTGGAATATCACATCCCGTTCACGCGCGCCCACATCGGCAATTTTGATGTAGACCTGACGCGCGAGTTCTTCCAGGGGCTGGTCAACCACGCCCTCATCACCCTGCATATCGACAACCTGCGCGGCTTCAACGCCCACCATCAGGCTGAAACCGTGTTCAAGGCCTGTGGCCGCGCCCTGCGCATGGCCATGGAAGTCGATCCGCGCATGGGCGACGTGGTGCCGTCCACCAAGGGCGTGCTGTAACGTTCGCCAACCCCCACCGCAGCAGGCAAAAGAAGTGACCACTATCGCCATCGTCGATTACGGAATGGGCAATTTCCATTCCGTCGCACGCGCCCTGAAGTTCGCCGCCCCCGACGCGGACGTCCGCATCTGCAACCAGCCCAAAGACATCGACGCGGCCGACCGCGTGGTGTTTCCCGGGCAGGGCGCGATGGCGGACTGCATGCGGACCCTGAATGAATCCGGCCTGCGCGAAGCCGTCGTGCGCGCCGCCCGCAACAAGCCCCTGTTAGGCGTGTGCGTGGGCGAGCAGATGTTGTTTGATTCCAGCGAAGAAGGCGGCACGTCGTGCCTGGGCTTGTTCCCCGGCCTGGTACGCCGCTTTTCCGGCCCCCGTTTCGCCGACCTGATCCCCGCCGATGACGAAGCCTGCCTGGCAGACACCGGCGACGCGGGCCTGGCCGACACCCGCCCCGAACGGCTCAAAGTGCCGCACATGGGATGGAACAAAGTCCGCCAGACGCGCTCTCATCCCATCTGGGACGGCATTCCGGACGACACGCACTTCTATTTCGTCCATAGTTACTACGCCGATCCGGACGATTCCGGCCTGACAGTTGGTGAAACCGATTACGGCGTCGCCTTTACCTGCGCAGTGGCGGCGGCTAACATTTTCGCGGTGCAGTTCCACCCCGAAAAGAGCGCCGAGCACGGTTTGCGCCTGTATCGCAATTTTGTAGACTGGCAGCCGTAGGCATAGAGCCGACAGCGCCAGCCCATTCAACCCCTCTTTCTTTTTTGCTGCCCACCATGCTGCTGATCCCCGCCATCGATCTCAAAGACGGGCGCTGCGTGCGCCTGCGCCAGGGTGACCTGGACGATGCAACGGTGTTCTCCGAAGACCCCGCCGCCATGGCCACCCGTTGGCTCGACCAAGGCGCGCGTCGCCTGCATCTGGTCGACCTGAACGGCGCCGTTGCCGGAAAGCCGAAGAACGAAGCGCCCATCAAGGCCATTCTGGAAGCCGTCGGCGACGACATCCCCGTCCAGATCGGCGGCGGGATTCGCGACCTCGACACCATCGAACGCTACCTTGATGCCGGCATCTCCTACGTGATCATCGGCACCGCCGCGGTCAAGAACCCGGGCTTCCTGCAAGACGCCTGCGGTGCTTTCCCCGGTCAGATCATCGTTGGCCTGGACGCCCGCGACGGCAAGATCGCCACCGACGGCTGGAGCAAGCTGACCCGCCACGATGTGCTGGACCTGGCCAAGAAGTTCGAAGATTACGGTTGCGAAGCCATCATCTACACCGATATCGGCCGTGACGGCATGCTGTCGGGCGTCAACGTCGAAGCCACGGTGCGCCTGGCCCAACACGTGCGCATCCCCGTTTACGCCTCGGGCGGCATCGCCGGCATCCAGGACATCGAAGCCCTGTGCGCCGTCGAGGAAGAGGGCGTCGAAGGCGCCATCCTGGGCCGCAGCATCTACGAAGGCACGCTTGATTTCCAAGCCGCGCAGGCGCGCGCCGACGAATTGGCAAAATGACCCTCTCTCCCAGCAGCACCGAGGCCGGCGCGCCCGTAGCAAGCGCGCTGACCCGCCGCATCATCCCCTGCCTTGACGTCACCGCCGGCCGCGTCGTCAAGGGCGTGAATTTCGTCAACCTGCTGGACGCGGGCGACCCCGTCGAGATCGCCCGCCGCTACAACGAGCAAGGCGCGGACGAACTGACGTTCCTGGACATCACCGCCACCAGCGACGGCCGCGACCTGATCCTGCCCATTATCGAGCAGGTGGCGTCGCAGGTTTTCATCCCGCTGACCGTGGGCGGCGGCGTGCGCCAGGTGTCCGACATTCAGCGCCTGCTGAATGCCGGCGCCGACAAGATCAGCATCAATAGCGCCGCCGTGGCCAACCCCGAACTGGTGCGCGCCGCGTCCGACTACCACGGCTCGCAATGCGTGGTGGTGGCCATTGACGCGCGGCGCGTGTCGGCCGACGGCGAACCCGCGCGCTGGGAAGTCTTCACCCATGGCGGCCGCAAGGCCACCGGGCTGGACGCCGTGGCCTGGGCGCGCCGCATGGCCGCCTACGGCGCGGGCGAAATTCTCTTGACCAGCATGGACCGCGACGGCACCAAGTCCGGTTTTGACCTGGAATTGACGCGCGCCGTATCCGACGCCGTGCCGGTGCCCGTCATCGCCTCGGGTGGCGTGGGCAACCTGCAACACCTGGCCGATGGCGTCACCACCGGCCGCGCCAGCGCCGTGCTGGCCGCCAGCATCTTCCACTTTGGCCAGCACACCGTTGGCGAGTGCAAGCGCTTCATGGCCGAACAAGGCATTACCGTACGGTTGGATTAACTATGAGCACCGAACCCGCCTGGATGGCCGACGTCGTCTTTGACGAAAACGGCCTGATCCCCGCCATCGCCCAAGATGCCCAAAACGGCCAGATCATGATGGTCGCCTGGATGAACCGCGAATCCCTGGCCGAAACGGCCGCCACCGGCCGCGCCGTGTACTGGTCGCGTTCGCGCCAGCGCCTGTGGCGCAAGGGCGAAGAGTCGGGCCACGTGCAGGAAGTGCACGAATTGCGCCTGGATTGCGATGGCGACGTGATCTTGCTGAAAGTGCACCAGGAAGGCGGCATCGCCTGCCACACCGGGCGCGCCAGCTGTTTTTTCCGCCGCCTGGAAGGGCCGACGGACCAGGCATCCTGGGTCACGGTTGACCCGGTGCTGAAAGACCCCGAACTGATCTACAAATGACCGATCAAACGCTAAGCGCCGCCGATATCCTGGCACGCATCGCCGACACGCTGGAAACCCGCCGCCCCGAAAACGGCGGCGACCCGGCCGCGTCCTATTCCGCCAAGCTGCTGGCCAAGGGCCCCGATTCCTTCCTGAAGAAGATCGGCGAAGAAGCCACGGAACTGGTCATGGCCGCCAAAGACGGCGTGCCGGATCGCATCGTCAGCGAAACGGCCGACCTGTGGTTTCACTGCCTGGTCGCGCTGACGCACTTCAAGCTGCGGCCGGAAGACGTACTGGCCGAATTGGCCCGCCGCGAAGGCCTGTCGGGCCTGGCGGAAAAAGCCAGCCGCCCCAAAGACTGACCCCGGAGCCCGGAAAATGAGCGACAACTGTCTTTTTTGCAAGATCGCCGCTGGCGACATCCCGTCCAAGAAGGTCTATGAGAACGAGGACTTTGTTGCATTTCACGATATCAATCCGGCAGCACCGGTACATTTGCTGCTGATCCCTCGACGTCATGTCACATCCATGCAGGATATTACGGCCGAGGACGCAGGTTGGTTGGGTAGAATGATGTCGTTGGCGCCGCGGCTAGCAGCCGAAAACGGTTGCCGTCCGGGCCCTGATGGCGGATTTCGCATCATGATCAACTCTGGCGTCGAAGGCGGCCAGGAAGTCCCGCATTTGCATTTCCACATCATCGGCGGCTCGCGACCCTGGAAAGGACGCGTGGCCCCCACCGCGTAATTCGGAGAAACATCATGGGTAGTTTCAGCATTTGGCATTGGTTGGTCGTTCTGGTCATCGTGGCGCTGATTTTCGGCACCAAGAAACTGCGCAACATCGGCTCGGATCTGGGCGGTGCGGTGAAGGGTTTCAAGGAAGGCATGAAGGACGCCAACGGCGACAAGCCCGCCGACCCGATCGCGCAACAGCGCGTGTCCGGTGAAACCATCGACGTGCAAGCCAAGGAAAAGACCAACTCCTGAGCCCCCGGCTCGTCTCCCGGGCCCGCCCCCAACGGGGCCGGCCCTTATTGCTTCAATTCCCGAGCGGCCGTCGAATGTTTGATGTCAGCCTCACTGAACTGATGGTGATCGGCGTCGTCGCCTTGATCGTCATTGGCCCCGAACGCCTGCCCAAGGTTGCCCGCACCGTCGGTCACCTGTTGGGGCGAGCGCAGCGTTACGTCAACGACGTGAAGTCCGATATCCAGCGCGAAATCGAAATCGACGAGCTGCGCAAATTCAAAAGCGAAATGGAAGACGCCGCGCAGGGCGTGCAGCAGTCGCTGAACGAAACACACGCGTCCTTGCAGGAACCGGTGCAGCAGTTCCGTGCCGAACTGGACGAAGTGGCCCGCGAGGCCAATGGCAAGGTCGCGCCGGTGATCGTGGGCGATGCGCCCGCCGCCGCCGCCACGCCCGCAGCCCCGCTGGCAGCCGCCACCGAGCCCGCCCGCACCATCGCGCCGCCCAGCCAGAACCACAGCCTGGACCTGGACTTGCCGCCGGCGGCCGATACCGCCACGGCGCCTGCCGCGCCCATCCCATCACAACCCGCCCCGGCGCCCCGCGCGCCCACGGCTGACGACGCCGCGCCCGCCGCCAAGCCCGTCCCGCCCTCCGGAACACCGACGTGACCCAGGACGCCTCTCAAGAAGAAGGCCAGCAAGAGACCTTCATCTCTCACCTGGTCGAATTGCGGACCCGATTGTTGCGCGCCGTGGGCGCCGTCGTGGCCGTGTTCATCGTGCTGTTCATCTACCCCGGCGCCTCGGCCATCTATGACGTGCTGGCCGCGCCGATGCTGGCCTCGCTGCCCGAAGGCACGCGCATGATCGCCACGGGCGTCATCACGCCGTTCATGGTGCCCGTCAAGGTCACCATGATGGCGGCCTTCATCGTGGCGCTGCCCGTGGTGCTGTACCAGGCGTGGGCCTTCGTGGCGCCCGGTCTGTACCGCCACGAAAAGCGCCTGGCGCTGCCGCTGATCGTCTCCAGCACGTTCCTGTTCATCGCGGGCATGGCGTTCTGCTACTTCGTCGTGTTTCGCACGGTGTTCCATTTCATTGCCACGTTCGCGCCGCAGTCCATCACCCCGGCGCCGGACATCGAGGCCTACCTCAGCTTCGTCATGACGATGTTCATGGCATTCGGCATCACGTTCGAAGTGCCCGTGGCCGTGGTGTTGCTGGTGAAGATGGGCATAGTCGAGCTGTCCAAGCTGCGGGCCGCGCGTGGTTACGTGGTGGTCGGCGCCTTCATCATCGCGGCGGTGGTCACGCCGCCGGACGTGGTCAGCCAGTTCATGCTGGCCGTGCCGCTTTGCCTGCTTTACGAAGTGGGGCTGATCTGCGCCCGCATGGTGCAGCCCAAGCCCGGCGCGGCCGACGACGCCGTGTCCGATTCGCTAACCGAACGGCACTGACACCGGCTGGCATGGCATCGTCTGAAAGGGTCGCTTCGGCGGCCCTTTGCGTTTTTGCTTCGCGCATCGCACGAAGGGGGCCGGTATAGGACTGTTTCACCCTTGTGGGCTGCCGCGCGCGACTCTACATTGCAGGCATGTCGCCTGCTCAAAGGCTACGCGCCCTGATGCGGTGGCGTGGCATCCATAGTCAAAACCAGTTGGCGCGCCTTTCCGGCGTGCCGCAATCCTGCATCCATCGGATCCTAACGCGTGGGGAAGATTACTCGCCGTCCCGCACGACGCTGCTACGTCTGGCCAAAGCGCTGGACACCAGCGTGCCCTGGCTGAGCGACGGCGTGTTGGGCCCCACGGAATCGGGCGCCAGCAGCCTGCCGCCCGGGTACGGCTCACAGCCGCCCGCCATGCCAAAGTCGTGCAAGCCCGTGGTGGACGGCTACTGCGCCGAAATCGGCGCCATCCTGCAACACCAGCCCGACACCACGAAGCGGGCCGTGCTGTCGGTGGTTCGACTGTTAGCGGATAAGTCGCGCAATGGCTAGCGTTGTAGCTGGCGCCATGGCTAGCGCGGCTTGCCCGGGCGCGTGCCCACCACCACCGCCACTTCGGCAGGCTTGCCCGCGCGCAAGATGCCCAGCGTGGCGCGCTGGCCGGGCGGCAGCTGCGCTATCTCGGGCAACAGCTGCGACGTATCGGCCATGCGCTTGCCATTGACCGATTGCACGATATCGCCAACGCGCAGGCCGCCGCGCGCGGCGGGGCCATCGCGCATCACGCCGGCAATGATCACGCCCCGCGTCTCGCCCTTGAGCTCAAACGCGCGCGCCAGCTCGGGCGTCACGTCCTGCGGCTCCACGCCCAACCAGCCGCGCTTGACCGAACCCGTCTTGACGATGTCGTCCATGACCTTGCGCGCAATCTCCACCGGCGTGGCAAAGCCGATGCCCATCGACCCGCCTGATTCCGAATAGATCGCCGTGTTGATCCCCACCAGATTGCCTTGCGCGTCAACCAGCGCACCGCCCGAATTGCCGGGGTTGATGGCGGCATCGGTCTGGATGAAGTTCTCGTAGGTGTTCAGCCCAAGCCCGTTGCGCCCCAACGCCGACACAATGCCTTGCGTGGTGGTCTGGCCCACGCCAAACGGGTTGCCTATCGCCAGCACCACGTCGCCCACGCGCAAGCCCCGGTCGGCCGCAAGCGTGGCCACCGGCAAGGTGCGCAACGAGCTCAGCTTCAGTACCGCCAGGTCCGTGTCCGGATCCGCGCCCACCACTTTTGCCGTGTCGCGCCGGCCGTCCGCCAGCGCCACCTCGATGGCGTCGGCCGCCTGCACGACGTGGTAGTTGGTCAGCACATGGCCGTCCTGGCTGACGATAACTCCCGACCCCAAACTGGTCGTGGCCTGCCGCCGGCTCATGCCGGGCACCTGCCCGAACAGCTGGCGCAGCACCGGGTCATCGGGCAGCGGCACCAACGGCACATTGACGTGCTTGGTGGTGTACACGTTCACCACGGACGGCGCCGCGCGGGCCACGCCATCGGCGTAAGACACGGGGCCCATCCCGGTGCCGGCCGGGGGCCGGGCGGCCGTCGCGGCGGCAGGCGCCGCCGCGCCTGGGCCGGCAAGGCGCAGCAGGTCGGGTCGCAAGGTCGTGACCACGAATAGAATAGCCAGGCAGACCGTGACGGCCTGAGCAAATATCAGCCAATATCGGCGCATGATTCTGATAGGACAAGCAATGAAAAAAGTGGACTCCCACGTGCTGGCCAGCTGGCTGGACGACACCCTGCAAGCCGCGCGCTTCAAGGACTACTGTCCGAACGGCTTGCAAGTGGAGGGCCGATCCGAAGTCGGACACATTATCACCGGTGTCACCGCCAGCGAAGCGTTACTGCGCGCGGCCGTTGAGCGGGGCGCCGACGCGGTGCTCGTGCATCACGGCTGGATGTGGCGCAACGAAGACCGTCGCATCATCGGCACGCGCCGCACGCGCATGGCGCTGGCACTGAAGAACGACCTGAACCTGTACGCCTATCATTTGCCGCTGGACGCGCACCCCACGCTGGGCAACAACGCGCAGCTGGCCCGCGTGCTGGGCCTTGCGCCCGCGCGCCGCGACGACGGTTCCCCGCGCACCTGCGGGCAAGACAATCTGGTGTGGCTGGGCGAGGCCGCCGGCGTGCAAACGCTGGGGCAGTTGGGCGAACGCGTGGCTGAACGCCTGGGCAGGCAACCGCTGGTTGTGGGCAACCCTGACCAGCCCTTGTCCACCGTGGCTTGGTGCACGGGCGGCGCGCAAGGCATGCTGGCCGACGCCGTGGATGCCGGCGCCAGCGCCTACATCACCGGCGAAGTGTCCGAATCCACCGTGCATCTGGCGCGCGAGACCGGCGTGGGCTTCATTGCCGCGGGCCACCATGCCACCGAACGATACGGCGCACAGGCGCTGGGCCAGGCGGTGGCCGAGCACTTCGGCATCAAGGTCGAATTCATCGACCTTGATAACCCGGCATAAAGCTAAACCGGCATAAAGCGGTGACGCCCGCCGCGGACATTACCCAGCGGGCAGCAAGCCCGTGGCGCATGGGCCACACGGGCTGGTGCGGTGTCTTATTTCTTGAGCAGGTCGCGAATTTCGCGAAGCAGCGCCACGTCTTCGGGCGTTGCGGCCGGCGCGGCCGGTGCTTCCTCGGCCTTGGTGCGGGCCTTGTAGATGGCTTTGACCATCCAGAAAATCACAAACGCCAACAACACGAAGTTGATGATGATGGTGACGAAATTACCCCATGCGAACACATTGGCGCCCGCCTTGGTGAGGTCGGCATACGTCATCGGGCCGTTGTAGCCGGCAGGCATCGACAGCACCAGGAATTTGTTCGAGAAATCAACGGAGCCACCCAGGATGAAATTGACCAGCGGCATGATGATGTCTTTAACCAACGAATCGACGATCCTGCCGAACGCCGCACCGATGATCACACCAACAGCTAGGTCAACTGCGTTGCCTTTTACAGCGAAATCTCGGAATTCTTTGACGAAACCAGTCTTTTTGCTCATAAAAGCACTCCCTTCGTGATACGCCCTTGAGTGGGCTGGCGCTATAATACGCGGTTGCTATGTTGTTACATATTCCCGCGAACCCGATGCCGCAGAAGTGATGCTACTCGTAGAGCGGGCGCATCAACAAGGATAGGAAGATGAGTCAGGATACGCTGGTACACGATGATGACGGTGCGGTTGATCCCAACCTGCCACCTGATCCTTCGCGACGTTTCTGGGTTACCACCGCCTGTGCTGTGGGTGGCGTAGCAGGTGTCGCAACGGCAGTGCCGCTTGTGAGCACGTTTTCTCCCTCTGAAAAGGCCCGCGCGGCCGGGGCCCCCGTTGAAGTGGATATCGGCGACATACCCGTCGGCACCATGAAAACCGTGGAATGGCGTGGGAAGCCGGTGTGGATCATTCACCGTTCTCCCGAACAGCTCGCCGCCCTCAAGACGCTAGACCCTTTACTGGCCGATCCCGACTCCAAGCGGCCTGGCTTCACTCCCAAATACGCCGAAAACGAGGCTCGTTCGCGCAAGCCCGAGATCTTCGTTTGCGTCGGCATCTGTACCCACTTGGGCTGCTCGCCCACCTCGCACTTCGAAACGGGCGGCGGTGGCGGCATGGGCGCCAACTGGCAAGGCGGTTTCCTCTGCCCCTGCCACGGCTCCACGTTCGACCTGGCTGGCCGGGTCTACAAGAACAAGCCTGCTCCCGATAATCTCGAAGTACCGCCCTACCAGTATCTGAGCGACACCCGCATCATTGTGGGCGTCGATGAAGACAACAAGGCCTGACGCTCGCGTCGCGCTTTTTTCCCGATTACGTAAGTAAAACAAATACGCCACGTATTAGAGAAGGAGCCGTTACATGGCTGGCGAGAAAACCGTCGAGACAACAGGCCTGTTGGGGTGGCTGGACCGGCGTTTTCCGGTGACATCCACCTGGAAAGCCCATCTGTCCGAGTACTACGCACCAAAGAATTTCAACTTTTGGTATTTCTTTGGCTCTCTGGCCTTATTGGTCCTGGTGCTGCAGATCGTGACCGGCATTTTCCTGGTCATGCATTACAAGCCGGACGCCGAACGCGCGTTCCAATCCGTTGAATACATCATGCGCGAGGTCCCTTGGGGCTGGCTCGTGCGCTACATGCATTCAACCGGCGCATCGATGTTCTTCGTCGTCGTCTACCTGCACATGTTGCGCGGGCTGCTTTACGGTTCGTACCGCAAGCCGCGCGAACTGGTGTGGATCTTCGGCGTGGCGATTTTCCTCTGTCTGATGGCGGAAGCCTTCTTCGGCTACCTGCTGCCCTGGGGCCAGATGTCGTACTGGGGTGCCCAGGTGATCGTGAACCTGTTCGCCGCCATTCCGTTCATCGGCCCCGAGCTGTCGATCTGGATCCGCGGCGACTACGTCGTGTCGGACGCCACCTTGAACCGCTTCTTCGCCTTCCACGTCATCGCGATTCCGCTGGTGCTGGTCGGCCTGGTCGCGGCCCACCTGGTTGCGCTGCACGAAGTCGGTTCGAACAACCCGGACGGCATCGAGATCAAGCAGGGCCCGAAGGACAAGTACGGCCGGCCCAAGGATGGCATTCCGTTCCACCCGTTCTATTCGGTGCATGACCTGATGGGCGTGGCGGGCTTCTTGCTCGTGTTCGCGTTCATCGTGTTCTTCGCGCCGGAAATGGGCGGGTACTTCCTCGAGTTCAACAACTTCATTCCTGCTGACTCGCTGAAGACGCCTCCGCACATCGCGCCGGTCTGGTACTTCACGCCGTTCTACTCGATGCTGCGTGCCACCACCGACGAATTCACGTGGGTGCTGGCGGGTGCATCGGTGCTGGGTGCGCTGGTATTGCTGATCAAGAGCAATATGCGCGGCATCCTGCGCTTTGTGGTCCCGGGCATCCTGATCGCCGTGGCCGTGCTGCTGCGCGTGATCGACGCCAAGTTCTGGGGCGTGGTCGCCATGGGTGGCACCGTCGTCATCCTGTTCTTCCTGCCCTGGCTGGACCATTCCCCGGTCAAGTCGATCCGCTACCGCCCCACGTGGCACAAGTGGATCTACGGCATCTTCATGGTCAACTTCCTGGTGCTTGGCTACATCGGTACGCAGCCGCCCAGTCCGCCGTTGAACATCACGTCGCAAATCGGCACGCTGCTGTACCTGGCATTTTTCTTCCTGATGCCGGTCTGGAGCCGCCTTGGCACCTTCAAGCAAGTGCCCGATCGCGTTACGTTCCACGCCCACTGAGCCCACCAGATAACGGATTAACCATGATCAAGAAGCTGATTGGTGCCGTGGCCTTGATGCTCACGTGTACCACCGCATTTGCCGCCGAAGGCGGTTTCCCGCTGGACAAGGCGCCGTACCGCGTCAACGACATGTCGTCGCTGCAAAACGGCGCCAAGTTGTTCGTCAACTACTGCTTGAACTGTCATAGCGCGTCCTCGATGCGCTACAACAAGCTCAAGGACATCGGGCTGACCGACCAGCAAATCAAGGAAAGCCTGCTGTTCACCGGCGAAAAGGTGGGCGACATGATGACGGTTGCCATGTCACCCAAGGACGCCAAGAAATGGTTTGGCACGACGCCCCCGGACTTGTCCGTCATCGCCCGTGCCAAATCGGTCAACGCCGGCCCGTCCGGCGCCGACTACATCTACACCTACCTGCGCACCTTCTACCGTGACTCGTCGCGCGCGACGGGCTGGAACAACCTGGTTTTCCCGGCCGTGGGCATGCCCCACGCGCTCTGGGAACGCCAGGGCCCGCGCGAGCTGACCACCACGGCCATGCACGAAGTGGAAGTGAAGGATGCCAAGGAAGGCGCACCCAAAACCTGGGAACGCGTCACGACGGTGTACGATGCTCAAGGTTTTTCCACGGTCAAGGCCGAACCGGTAGCTGATTACCGGGGCCATGCCACCTTTGATGCCAAATTTAAGGCCGCCAACCCGGCCCAAGTCGCAACATACGACAACGACGTCGCAGACCTGACCGCGTTCATGTCCTGGATGGCAGAGCCCGTCCAGACTTTCCGCGTCCGTCTCGGCGTTGGCGTCATGTTGTTCCTGCTGTTGTTCTTCCTGGTTACGTGGCGCTTGAACGCCTCGTACTGGAAACACGTGCGCTAACCGCAACGCCCCGCCAGGCATGCAAGCCGCTACCTATTCTTAATAAGGGACGGCAACGGAGGATAGGGCCGTACGCCTATCCCGTCTGGCAATTGGGGCCAGCGCCTGCTAGATTTAGGCGCTGGCCTTTCGTTTTTCATAAAGGACTTTCACCATGATGGTGCTCTATTCCGGAACCACGTGTCCGTTTTCGCAACGCTGCCGCTTCGTGTTGTTCGAAAAAGGTATGGACTTCGAGATCCGTGACATCGACCTGTACAACAAGCCCGAAGACATCGCGGTGATGAACCCGTACGGTCAAGTGCCCATCCTGGTCGAACGCGACCTGGTTCTGTACGAGTCCAACATCATCAACGAGTACATCGACGAGCGCTTCCCGCATCCGCAACTGATGCCGGCCGACCCCGTCATGCGCGCCCGCACCCGCCTGTTCCTGTACAACTTCGAGAAAGAACTGTTTGTTCACGTCTCGACGCTGGAAGACCGCAGCGCCAAGCCCGACGAGAAGAAGCTGGCCAACGCGCGCCAGAACATTCGCGACCGTCTGGCCCAACTGGCCCCGATGCTGCTGAAGAACAAGTACATGCTGGGCGAGGAATTCTCGATGCTGGACGTGGCCGTGGCTCCGCTGCTGTGGCGCCTGGACCATTACGGCATTGAACTGCCCAAGAACGCTGCTCCGCTGCAAAAGTACGCCGAACGCATCTTCTCGCGCCCGGCCTACATCGAAGCGCTGACGCCTTCGGAAAAAGTGATGCGTCGTTAAGGCTGGTTGTGTGATGGGTGAAACTTCGACCAAACCGTATCTGATCCGCGCACTGCACGAGTGGTGCACCGACAACGGCTACACGCCGTACATCACCGTACAGGTCGATGAGCACACCATGGTGCCCGTCGCGCATGTGCGTGACGGTCAGATCACACTGAATGTCGGCACGCTGGCCACCAACCGTCTGGTGCTGGGCAACGAATTCATTGAATTCCAAGCCCGCTTCAGCGGCGTGACCGAAAACGTCTACGTTCCCGTTGGCGCCGTCAGCGCCATCTACGCACGCGAAACCGGCGCGGGCATGGGCTTTGAAGTTCAGCCCTATGAACCGCCGGAGGCCGGCGCCCAGGGCGCGGCGGAACCCGCCGCCCCCGAAGGCTCCGATGCCCAATCCGACGCCCCGACCGGCGACGACGGCGGCAACGACGACGAACCCAAGCGTCCGCGCCTGACCATCGTCAAATAGCATCCGCTACCCAAAGACGGCGTGCCTGGCACGCCGTCTTTGCTTTCCGATACATCCACGATTCAAGGCATCCCACGCAACGGCGGAAGGGGTGCGTAGAGCTGCGTCCGGCCACGGGCGCCATTCAACCAAGCGGATCCGGTTTACGTCTGTAGGAGCCACTCGTGCCTGGGGTCATTGCGAAACGCCCACTCTCGACGCGGACCCGCCATTGTGTTCAGGTAGTAAAGATCGTAGCCATGGGGCGCGACGCAAGGATGGTAGCCGCGCGGCACCTGCACGACATCATGGTCTTCGACCGCCATCGCCTCGTCCAGGCTGCGATCATCTGTGTACACGCGCTGGAACGCGAACCCTTGCGGCGGATTCAGGCGGTGGTAGTACGTCTCTTCCAATTGCGTTTCGCCCACGCCTGCCGTGTCGTGCTTGTGCGGCGGATAGCTTGAAGCATGCCCGGCCGGCGTGACCACTTCAACCACCAGCAGGCGTTCGGCCACATCGGCTTCAGGCAGGATGTCGCACACGTGCCGCGCATTGCTGCCTTGCCCACGCACCCTGCGTTGCATCGCCATCGGCTCGATCACGCGCGGAGGGTGACGCCCGAGCGCCGGGGCAAAGCAAATTCCCAGTTCGGCATTGGCAACGGCGCGTATCGACACGCCCCTGCCCGGCGGCACGTACACGGCATATGGCGACACGGGCTCGAACACGGACGCGCGGCTGCCCAGTGCCCGATAGCAATGCGCGCCAACGCTTACGTCCACTTCGCCCGCCAACACCACGATGCAGCATTCGCGCGCGTCCGTACTGAACAGCTCTTCCTCGCCCGGCAGCATGCGCACGGCGCGAAACCCCACATGCTTCCACCCCGCGCTGGCCGGCGTGACTTCCACGATTTGCCGGCCCTCCGCGTTGGCCTTGATCAATAAGCTCATCCTTGATTTCCTTGAAGGTCGCGCACAACGGCGGACAGGGTTTGATAGCCCAGCTTTGCATATTGGTAGGGAGGCGCAACGGCGGGGTCCTGCTCGGCCTCAACGACAAGCCAGCCTTCGTACCCCGCATTGCGCAACGTCGCCAATACCGCGCCAAAGTCGATGCACCCGTCTCCGGGCACGGTGAACACGCCGTTCATCACCGCATCCAGGAATGACCAGCCCTCGTTGCGCGCCGCTCTTGCGATGCCGGGCCGCACATCCTTGCAATGCACATGCACGACTCGATCCGCATGCCGCGCCAACCGAGCCACCACATCGATGTCCTCGCCGGCGATGGCTCCCGCCAAATAGCAATGTCCTGTGTCGAACAACAGACCGACGTTCTCGTCCGTGACCGCCATCAATCGATCGACGTCATCGGCTGTTTCAACATAGGCGCCCATGTGATGGTGATACGCCAGGGTCAGACCGTAGTTCGCTTTCAGGTGCGCGCCATAGGCGTTCAAGCGCTTGCCATAGTCGTTCCATGAAGCGTCGCAACGCCAGCGTGGCCGCTGGGCCAACGGCGTGCCGCGGTTTCCCTGGATCGAATCGGCGACCTCGCCATAGACCACCACGTTGCAACCCTGCGCCCGCAGCTTTTCCATATGCACCGCGCCGGCGCGGATTTCGGCGTCCAGCCCCTGATGCGCCAGTCTGCCGGAATGCCAGCCAGACACGCACACCACGCCATGCCGGGCCAACACGGCTTTCAGGTGCTGTGGCGACCGCGGAAATTTGTTGCCCAGCTCGAAGCCCGCGTAACCGATTCTGGCGCCTTCAGATAACGCGGTGGAAAGCGGCGTGTCACCGCCCAAGGAAGGCAGGTCGTCATTGCTCCACGATATGGGATTGACGCCAATGCGCACGTTCCAGGTGGTCTCTGCATTCACGTTGCCAGCTCCTTCAAATTTCCTGTCGGCGTTTATCGGCCACGTAAGCCGCGTGGGCCGCCCTTGATTGAACACGGTCGCAGACTTCGGGCACTGCCACCTCCCACCAGCAACCGCCGTCCGATGTGGTGCGCGAGGCCGACGTGTCAATGACCAATACCGTGCTGTGTGGACTGGCGCGCGCCTCGCGCAAGCATTGCGTGAGTTCGGCCACGTCGTGCACGTGCATGGCATGTGCGCCCAGGCTGCGGGCGTGCGCTGCGAAGTCGATGCGTGGCGCGACGCCCGCGGGCAAGACACAGTCATCCAACAAGTTGTTGTAGTTTTCGCCGCCGCAGGCGCGCTGCAGGCGGTTGATGCATCCAAAGCCCCGGTTATCCAGTACCACGATGATCAGCTTGATCCCCAACATGGCCGCTGTGGCGATTTCGGAATTCATCATCAAGTAGGATCCGTCGCCCACCAGCACGATGACTTCCTTGCCAGGCCGGGCCAGCTTGACGCCAAGGCCTCCGGCAATTTCGTATCCCATGCAGGAATAGCCGTATTCCACGTGATAGCCGCCGGGTTGGCTGCTGCGCCACAGCTTGTGCAGCTCGGCGGGAAGCGTGCCGGCGGCGCTCACGACAATGTCATCGCTTGCCGATGTCGCATCGGAGGACTGCACCGCACCGATCACGTCGGCCTCATAGGGCAAGCCCTCAGGCACCGCCGTCGTCAATGCCAGGACCCGATCACGCCATTGCGCAGCAAGCCGTCGGGCATCAGCAGTCCAGTCGGTATCGGCGCGCCAGCCCGTCAACGCCTGGCCCAATTGGGCCAGGGCCAGCGCAGCGTCCGCCACCAGAGCCTGGCCACGCCGCTTGCCGGCATCCAGCGCCTGCACGTTGATGGACAGCAATGGCGTATCACCGAAAAGCGCGTTCGAGCCGGTTGTGAAGTCCTGCAGGCGCGTGCCCACCGCGATGATCAGGTCCGCGCGTTCGGCAACGGCGTTCGCCGCGGGGGACCCGGTAACGCCGATGGCGCCCAGGTTCAAGGAATGGTCCCATGCCAGCGTGCCCTTGCCGGCTTGCGTCTCTGCCACGGGTACGCCACAGGTCGTGGCAAACGCGGCCAGCGTCTGCGATGCCCGCGCATAGAGCGCACCGCCCCCCACCACCAACAGCGGACGGCGGGCGCCGCGAACGGCCTGCGCCGCGCGTTGAAGCGCGCCCGCGTCCGGGGGCGGACGCAGGAAGTGCAAGGGTGCGGGTTGCAGGAATGAAGTCGGACAATCGAACGCCTGCGTCTGTACATCCTGCGGCAGAGCCAGCGTGGCGGGTCCACATTGGGCGGGATCCGTCATGACCTGGATGGCGCGCGGCAAAGCGGTCAGGATCTGCTCGGGCCTGACCAGCCGATCGAAGTAGCGCGACACGGGACGGAACACGTCATTGGCCGTTGTATCGCCGCTATCAAACGACTCGATCTGCTGAAGGACGGGATCGGGCGCGCGCGAGGCAAAGGTATCGCCGGGCAGCAACAAGACCGGTAGGCGATTGACATGCGCAAGCGCCGCGGCAGTCACCATGTTGGTGGCGCCCGGGCCGATAGACGTGGTGGCGACCATGATGCGTCGGCGCATATGCGCCTTGGCATAGGCGATGGCCGCATGCGCCATCGCCTGCTCGTTGTGAGCCCGCATGACAGGCAACGCATCGCGCGTATCCGCCAATGCCTGGCCCATGCCCGCCACATTGCCATGACCGAAGATGGCCCATACGCCCCCTACATACGGGGTCAGCGAGCCATCCGGCTCTTGGACGCGCAATGCGGCCAGATAGCGTGTCAGTGCTTGCGCCATCGTCAGGCGCACGGTTTGCCGGGCGCTCATGACGCCGCCCTCTCGGCTGGCGTCGAGGCGGGATCGTCGCCCACGTCCACCGCCCTGCCGACGGCGGCACGGCTTTGTTGCCACCCGGCGATCAACGCGCGAAAGCCCGCGGCCACGCGCTCGACCAATTCAGTGTCGTCAATCTCGTCGCGCAGCCACGCTGCGGCAGGCTCGTACCAGACGCTGCGGCCGATCATGAAGCCCTTTACCACTTGTGCCCGTGCCGCTGAGAAACCGTGCAGCAAGGCCGGCACCGGCAGGTTCATGCCCAGGATGACGGCGCCCCGACAATGCGGATCGCGTTGCGTCACCAACTGGTCCAGCGCCTCCCAGGACTCGGGTTCCATCATGCCGAGCTTCCACCATTCCGGGCGGATATCCAGGTTGTACAAGCGCCGCACCGCGCGCAGCACGGCGTCATCCGCCGGTTCGCCCATGAGCATTTCGTCGGGGGGAATGATCTCCAGCAGTAGTTCGTGGCCGCTATGGCGCGTGGCTTCCCAGACGTGCCGCAATTGGTTTTCTTGCTCGACGCGCAACAGCGCATCGTCATCGGGGTGGTAATGCACCAGACACTTCACCACGTGTTCGCGAGGCCATTGCCGCAGGCGCGATGCCAGCGATCGGCCGCCATCAAAACGCAGCGGGCGCGAGCCCGGCAGTTCGATGGGCCTGCCCACCCACCAGCCTCGGCCGGTGGAGTCGTGCAGGCTTTGGTCGCCGTAGACGTCGTCGATCAGTACCCCAATGCGGCCTTGCACGGCGGGGGCCTCGGCCACCACATCGACCGCGCGCACGATCAAACGCTTGAGCGCAGCAACGTCTTCATGGGTACGCCCGTGGTGAGCGGCCAGCTCGTAGAATTGCGACCGATGATCAAACGCCAGCACGTAGAGTTCGTGCCAATCCGGACGCGGCGTGGTCACGCGATGCAGATGCGACAGCGTGGCGTCCGTGTCCGGGCGTCGAGACTTATTGCCCGACAGCCAGTAGTCCAGTTCTGCTTGCGTCGGCATCGCCGGCGCGCAGCCGTGCCGCGACACCACGATGGCCCCGCAAGCGTTCGCCATGCGCGCCGACTCCTGCCAGCCCCGGCCTTGCAGCAAGCCCGCCATCAGGCCGGCGGCGAAGGCGTCGCCTGCCCCCAGCACATTCAGAACCTGCACGTTTTCACCCTCGGCCACTAGGGCGGCGTCGAGATGCTCGGGTACGTCGCCCACCACGATGGCGCAGCCATAAGGCCCCCGCTTGACCACAAGCACGGCCGCCGAATGTGCGCGCACCGTCCGCAACGAGGCCATCAGGTCTCCCGGCGCGCCGCCGGCGATCAGGAATTCCTCTTCGGTACCAATGATCAAATCGAAATGCGCCAGCATTGCCTGCAACTGAACGCTGACGTCAGCGTCCGGCACGTAGCGGCGTTCTCCATCGCCCCGGGCGGCCAAGCCCCATAGCACCGGGCGAAAGTCGATATCCAGGATGCGTGTCACGCGATGCCGAGCCGCCAGTTGCAACGCGCGCACGGACGCCTGGCGCACCCCTGCTGTGCTCAGGTGCGTGCCCGTGGTCAGCAACGCGCGGCATTGCGCAATGAATCCTGGGTCGATGTCGTCCGAGTCAAGCGCCATATCGGCGCAGTTTTCGCGATAGAACAGCAGCGGAAACGTATCGCGATCCTTGATGCCAAGCATCGCCAGTCCCGTCAGCCGTTGCGGATCCTTGCGCACCTGGCTGACATCGCATCCTTCGCCTTCCAATTGCGCAAGCAGGAAGCGGCCCATCTGTTCGTCGCCCACGCGGGAAATCATCGCGGACCTCAGCCCCAGGCGCGCCGCGCCCGAGGCGATGTTGGCAGACGAGCCACCCAGGTATTTCGCAAAGCTCGAGACCTCTTCCAACGCGCATCCGATCTGCTGCGCATACAAATCCACCGCCAGACGGCCCAGGCAAGCCAGGTCAAAGCGGCGTCCTTCGGGAAAGAATAGTTGGTTCATGGCACCCTCAGACGATCACGCCTTCAAGATCACGCATCAGGGCCTTCATCTCGGCCCCACCCGCCATCATGTCCAGAACCTCTTCCTTGGAGATGGCGTCTTTTCGGTATGAACCCAACGAACGGCCGCGATTCAACAGCGTGAACCGGTCGGCGACGGGGTAGGCATGATTGACGTTGTGCGTGATGAAAATGACCGCGATGCCGCGTTCGCGCGCCGTGGCTATCAGCTTGAGCACATTGGCTGATTGCTTGACGCCGAGCGCCGCGGTGGGCTCATCCAGAATCAGGACCCGGGCGCCAAAGTGCATGGCGCGCGCAATCGCCAGGCATTGCTTTTCACCCCCCGACAGCGTGCCCACGGCCTGATGCGGGTCGCGCACCCGTATCCCCATTTCACTCAGCTTCTCGCGCGCCGTGTTCGCCGCGCCGCGATGATCCATTACCGGCAGCAGGCCCAACCAACGGCGCGTGGGCTCGCGACCCATGAAGAAATTCCGGGCGATGCTCATCAATGGCACAAGCGCCAAGTCTTGGTAGACCGTGGCGATACCGGCGTTCAGTGCATCGCGCGGCGAGGTGAAGCGGGCGGGTTTGCCATCCAGCAGGTAGCGTCCTTCATCCGGCGGGTGTACGCCCGCCAGCGTCTTGATCAGCGTCGACTTGCCGGCGCCGTTGTCGCCGAGCAGGCAATGCACTTCACCGGCACGCAGTTGAAAAGTCACGCCGTTCAGTGCAATCACCGAGCCAAACGTCTTGCGTATGCTTTCCAGTTCAATGATGTATTCGCTCATGGCGGTTCCTTTACCGCGCGGCCACGGCGACACGGCGGCGCACAAGGCTGTTGAACACCACCGCAAGCAGCAGCATGATGCCCAGGAAGACGCGATACCAGTTGTTGTCGATGCTGGTGTAGCCAATGCCGATCTGTACGACGCCGAATATCACCGCGCCAAACGCCGCCCCGATGACCGAGCCAAAGCCGCCCGTCAACAAGCAGCCGCCGATGACGGCCGCAATAATGGCTTCGAACTCTTTTTGCAGGCCGCGGTCGGCCGCCGCCGAGCCGGCGTCCATGACTTGCAGGACAGCGAACAAGGCCGAGCAGAACGCCATGATCATGAACAGGATGAGCTTGACCCGCGCAACGGGGATGCCCATGTTCTTGGCCGCCGTGGCGTGCCCGCCGGCGGCCAGCACCGCGTTGCCAAATCGGGTGCGGGCCAGCACAAACGCGCCGACTGCCGCCACGCCAAGCCACCATGCGACGACCTTGGGCAGACCGATGGCCAGCGCACCGCCTCCTTCGCGCGCATCGATCCACCCTACTGTCGCCAGGCCGTCGAACAGGCCTGTCAGCAAATAGCCCTGGAACAGCGTCTGCATGAGCCAGTCCGCTTCCAGCAAGTCACGCAGGATCAAGGGCCCATTGGCGCTGATGATGGTCTTGCCGGTGAACAGGGTGGACAACGCCAGCGTCAACCCGCGCAGGATGTAATAGAACGCCAGCGTGACGATGAAAGACGGCAGACCCGTGCGGATGACCAGAAACCCGTTGAGCGCACCAATGGCCATGCAAAGGCCGAACAGGAACAGACACGCCAGCCAAGGAGGCCACCCCCAGTACAGCACCGGGATGGCCAGCCCCATGCCCGCGAAGCCGATCATCGATCCGATGGACAGGTCAAATTCGCCGCCAATCATCAGCAAGGCAGCGCCTGTGGCCAGGATGCCGATGAAGGCCGCCACCGTCGCCCAGTTGACAATGCCTTCGGCGCTGAACATGCCGGAGTTGCCGGCCACCAGACCGAAGATGAGAAAGACCGCCACCGTCCCGGACACCGACGCCGCTTCCGGGCGGCCCAGTAGCCGCTGCGGCCAGGCCAGGGATTGCACGCGTTCGTCGGCCGGTGACGCCATCGCTGCCGAGCTTTCTGTCATGTCGTGTTCCTTTGCGCTTAGCGATACTGACCGGCGTACTTCTCCACTTTCGAGAGATTCCCTGCCGTGATGAAGCCGGGGCCCGAGCTGATGTGGCGGGGCCCGTACACGGGCGTCACGCCGTATTCCTCAAAGCGCGCGGCGGCCTTCGGATCAGCCTTTAGCGCCGCTTGAACCGAATCCGCCGTAGCGGCGCCTCGCGCGCGATCCGCCTTCATCCTCACCATCACCGCCACGGGGATGTAACCCTGCAGAAAGGGCTGCTGATCGATTGCGAACTGCACGGTGCCGGCCTTGATGGCGCGAGCAATATCGTCGGACAAATCGAACGTGGCGAACCAGATCTTGTTCGTCAGGCCGGCCTTTTCCAGCAGACGCAGGGTGGGGCCTGCGGCATCGGGCCCCAACGCCAGAATGCCTTGGGTGTCGGGGTGTTGGCGCAGATACGCGGACACCTTGGACTCCACCGCGCTGGGATCGACACCACCCGTATCCAGCGTGCTGGCGCGGAAATCAGCACCGATTGCGTCGGCAAAGCCCTTGCAACGCTCGAAGGACACCGGGTTCGTGGCGTAGTGGTTGACACAAAGGAAACGCTGTACACCGGCCGCTTTGGCACGCAGGCCCGCGGCGTGACCGGCGTCGTACTCGGGTTGCCCTACATGCATGATGGCGCCCAGCCGCTCGGACTGTTCCGCCGACCCGGAATTGATGGTGATAAGCGGAATGCGCTTGGCGCGAACTTTTTCCAACGCGCGCTGCAGTACGTTGAAGTCAGCGATGGTCACCATCACGCCGTCATAGTTGGCGGCGGCCGCCTGTTCGATCAGCCGCGCCATTTCAGCGATATCCCCGGTGGCGGGATTGCGGTAATCCACCTGCACCCCGTAATCGTCCCCCGCCTGCTTCAACGAGTTCTTGATGACGTTCCACCAGGAATCGGAGTCAGGCGCATGGCTGATCAAGACGTATTTGTCGGCCACCGCTGGCGTGGCGCCCGCCAGCACTGCGCTGAACATGAAGGCGCTCAGGGTGAGTTTGAGCCTGCGGTGCAGCGTCGGTCGCGGGTACGTCATCTGTCTTCTCCGTGCGGCGTTGCGGCAAGAGGGCGGGCTTGTGTTGTCAAACCCGTCCCGTCCGGCGTCTGGCCGATCAATGTGCGAGCCATGATAGGCCAGGATAGAAATTAATTTGTCATCGAAAACCCTATGGAAATAATTTTCTAAATATTCTTAGCGCTTTCTATAATTCTTTCTATCGCCTCGCCTCAAAGACCCCGCCCGAGCCGCCATGCCGAAATCCGTGCCCAAGACCTGCCCGTACACCACCGTTGCACAATTCCTTAGCGATATCTCGCAGCAATATCCAAGCCTCAGTCGACAACTCAAGGCGGTGGGCCGGTACATCGAGCAAAATCGCGACCATGTCGCCCTGGACCGCATCCAGGACATGGCAGAGCGATGCTTGGCGCAACCGTCGGCGATCGTTCGGTTCGCCAAGCATTTCGGGTTTTCCGGATTCACGGACATGCAGCAGCTGTTTCGCGATGGCATGGCGCAGCAAATTGCGCCGGGCCGCAGCTATCAGGACCGAATCCGAGACCTGATTGAATCCACGCCCGAAAAACTCTCGTTGTCGACCTTGTCGCACGAGGTCATCGGCGGGGGCATCGCCAGCCTGGAAGCCCTGTCGCGTGACCTGGACCCGCGCGCCTTCGACGCGGCGGTAAGCCTGCTGGAAGAAGCGCCCGCCGTGTGGATCGTGGCATCGCGGCGCTCATTTCCGGTGGGCGCGTATCTGGCCTATGCGCTGCAACACACTAGCAAGGCGGTGCATTGGATGAGCGGAGTGGGCCACATGCAGGAAGGCCAGCTACGCGGCTTGGGCGCGCGCGATGTGATGATCGCCATTTCGTTCATCCCCTATGCCGATGAAACCGTTGCCACCGTAACGGAAGCAGTGGCCCGCGGCGCTCGCGTCATCGCCATTTCCGACAGTCAAATGAGCCCGATCGCGCAGGCGGCCACCGCCACCTTGGTCGTTCAGGAAAGTTCCACGTTCGGGTTTCGGTCCCTGACCAGCACCATGAGCCTGGTGCAATCCCTGTTTATCGCGCTGGCGTACAAACTGGAATTGAGGTTTGACGCCAGCGAAACCGGCGCCGCGCAAGCGCGTGCCAGCCCCTGACCCTTTTCGCGGAGGTTGCACAATGAAAGTCGCACTTTTTGGCGCTGGACGTATTGGCGCCATCCACGCCGCCAACCTGGCCGCCATGCCAGGCCTGACATTGGCGACGGTGTGCGATCCCGCCACGGGCCTGGCGGATGCGCTGGCCGACAGGCATGGCGCGCGCCGAGCAAGCGAACAAGATGCCTTGCGCGACCCCGACATCCAGGCAGTGCTGATCTGCTCATCCACCGACACGCACAGCGACCTGATCATGCGTGCCGCGCAGGCCGGCAAACACGTGTTTTGCGAGAAGCCGGTGGACTTGTCCACCGAACGCGCGGTTCGCTGCCAGGACGCCGTGGCAGCGGCAAATGTCCGTTGCATGATCGGCTTCCAACGCCGCTTCGATCCCACCTTCGCCTCTGCCCGCGATCGCCTGGCGAACGGGGCGATCGGGACGCCGGAAATGCTGATCATCACCAGTCGCGATCCCGGCGCGCCCAGCCCCTCTTATGTGAGGCAATCGGGCGGTATTTTTCGCGACATGCTGATCCACGACTTCGACGTCTTTCGCTGGTTGTTCGGCGAAGAGGCCACGATGGTCCACGCAACCGGCTCCTGCCTGACGGACCCGCGCATTGCCGAGGCCGGCGATATCGATTCCGCCGCGGTGACACTGCGCACGGCGAGCGGCAAGCTGTGCCAGATCAACGCGTCGCGCCGGGCCGCCTACGGCTACGACCAGCGCTTCGAAATACTGGGGTCCGACGGCTTGCTGGCCTGCGGCAACCATCGCCCCACCGAGGTCGCGCATTGGACGGCAGCGGGCCTCAACCATGACTTGCCCGAACCCTTTTTCCTGCAACGCTACCGCGAAGCCTATCGCCTGGAATTGGACCATTTCTTCACGCAGCTGAGCACGGGCGGTTCGATCAGTACCACGATCGCCGATGGCGTCGCCGCGCAACGGCTTGCAGATGCCGCCGCGCAATCCCTGTCCACCGGCCAGCCGGTCGCACTTTAAGAGACCCACCATGAGCACCGCAACAGCCGCTTTGCGTGTCGGTATCGCCGGCCTGGGCCGGCTTGGGCGCAGACACGCCGAAAACCTGGCGCTTCATACGCCTGACTGCGTCTTGACGGCCGCGTGCAGCCCCGTCCAAGCCGAACGCGCGTTTGCCGGCGCCAAGCTCGGCGTACAAAAAACTTACAGCGATTTCAACGCCTTTTTGCGCGACCCACATGTGGACGCCATCGTGTTGGTCACGCCCACGTCGATGCATGCGGACCAAGCCATTGCCGCGCTCCAGGCCGGCAAACATGTCTTCATCGAGAAGCCGCTGGCGCTTGATGTGGCGGACTGCCTGCGGGTCGAAGCGGCCGCATCGGCCCGGCCCGATCTGATCGCCATGGTGGGCTTCGTCAGGCGCTTCGACCCCAGCCATGCCCGCGCCTTCGACAGTGTTCAGCAGGGCGATATCGGCAGGCCTTTTCTCGTGCGCTCTCAAACCTGCGACCGCCTTGACCCGGACGGGGCCTTTCTTGCCTTTGCGCCCACGTCGGGCGGGATTTTCATGGATTGCAGTGTGCATGACATCGATCTGGCGCGCTGGATGCTGGGCAATCCCAAGGCCACGCGCGCGTTCGCCAGCGGCACCATCGCGGTTCACGAGGGCCTGGCCGCCATGGGCGATGTGGACAACGGTATGGCCATTGTCGAATTCGAGGGTGGCGCCCGTGCGGTGTTCTATGCCTCGCGCACGTTCCTGCATGGACACGAACAACACACCGAAATCATCGGCACGCAGGGCAAGCTTCTCATTGGACAAGGCGCGCCGCGCGACCACATCGTGCGCAGCGATGGGCAAGGCGTCCGCCATCAGGCCACAGGCGATTTCTTCGAACGGTTTTCGGACGCCTTCCGGCACGAGCTCGCGGCGTTCGTGGATGCCTGCCGCAGGGGCGCCATCTCGCCGCTGTCGCTGCAAGACGCCACCGAAGCAACCCGTATTGCCCGCGCCGTCACGGCATCGCTGCACCACGGCCAGCCTCAGGACATAGCGCGATAAGGGCGGTCGGCGAGCCGATATCCATGAGCCGGCCGCTGACCTTACAAACGCGGCAATATTCATTACAATGCAGTCCCTGCGCGTGCCCCGGCACGCCGTGCCGGTGTAGCTCAGTTGGTAGAGCAGCTCACTTGTAATGAGAAGGTCGAGGGTTCGATTCCTTTCACCGGCACCATGAACACCCTGTAGTTTCCAAAAAAAGCCCGACGATCTCTCGTCGGGTTTTTTTATTCCGGGCGCCAGGAAACGCCGCCCCCTATCCCAGCGGCGGCAGCATGTTGAACAGCAGCACCATCAGCAGGCCCACCACCGCCACGATCGACTGCACGACCGAAATCGTTTTTGTCGCTTCGCCCATCGTCATGCCGAACGATTCCTTCACCATCCAGAAGCCGGCGTGGTTGGCGTAGTTAAAGAACAGCGAACCGCAGCCGATCGATAGCGCCAGCAGGGGCAGGTTCAGCGTGGGGTCGGCGCCGGCCAGTGGGGCCAGCAGGCCCGCGGCGCCCACGATGCCGACGGTTGCCGAGCCGGTGGATACCGATAGCAGCATGGCGATCAGCCAGCCCAGGATCAGCGGCGGGAAGGCGAACTGGTGTGTCAGGTGCACGATGGCGTCGCCCACTTTGGCGCTGGTCAGCACCTGCTGGAAGGCGCCGCCGCCCGCGATGATCAGCATGATGCCGGCAATGGGCTTCAGGCTCTTGCCCAGGCCGTCGCGCAATTTCTCGGCGTCACCGCCACGCATGAACACCAGCGTGACCGCGGCGAACAATACGCCCAACAGCATGGCCACCAACGGATTGCCCAGGAAGGCGGCTACGTGCATCAGGCTGGAATCCTTGGGCAACAGCATCTCGGCCAGGGCGTGCACCAGCATCAGCAGCGCGGGCAGCAGGGCCGCAAGCACGCCCAGGCCCACGCTGGGCGCAGCGGTAGCCGAGCCATTTTCCGGCGTGACGGTGAACTGTTCCAGCAGCGCCTCATCGGGGCGCGTCGTCATGCGGGGCGTGATGAAAGCCCCATATAGCGGGCCGCCCAGCACCATCGCGGGCAGCGCGGCCAGAAAGCCGTAGATCATCGTGGGGCCCACGGTGGTCTTCAGGGTTGCAATGGCGGTCAGCGGGCCGGGATGCGGCGGCACCATGCCGTGCATGGCGGCCAGCGCGGCAATGACGGGCACGCCCACATAGACGTAAGCCGACCCCTTGAAGCGTTCCTGGCTTTCCAGCTTGCGCGCCACGCTGAAGATCAGCGGCAGCATGACGACCAGACCCACTTCAAAGAACATGGGAATGCCGATGACAAAAGCCACCAGCGTCATGGCCCACGGAATCAAGCGCACCGAAGTGCGCCGCAAGATGGCGTTGGCCAGGCGTTCCGTCGTGCCGGAATCCGCCAGGATCTTGCCCAGCATCGCACCCAGCGCGATCACCACGCCCACCGCGCCCAGCGTTTTGCCGGCGCCGTCGGTCAGGTTTTTAACGATGGCAACCGGCGACATGCCCGTTGCAAAACCCACACCGATCGAAACGATCAACAGCGCCAGCAGCGGATGCATGCGAATGCGCGAGACGATGAGGGCGACCAGCACCAAGACGCTCACCAGGGCGGTGAGCAGCAATTGAATGTCAAACGAAGACATGGATTAACCCAGTAAAGACGAGAGAGGTCGCGAACCTTCTGGGTGCCATGATAAGGGATCGGCAAGCCGCGCGCCCCGCGCCTTGCCGCGCCCCAGCGCTCAGTCCGGCTTGATCCCCGCCGCCTTGATGACCGCGACATTGCGCGCCAGTTCGCTGTCGACCTTGGCGCGGAACGCCGCCGGATCCTGGTACGTGGCGTCGAAACCCAGCTCTTGCAGCTTGGCGCGGGTATCGGGTTCGGCCATCACCGCCTGGATCTCCTTGGACATCCGATTGACGATGGGCGCGGGCGTGCCCTTGGGCATGACGACACCAAACCAGGTTTCGAAGTCATAGCCCGACACGCCGCTTTCCGCGACGGTGGGCACCTCGGGCACCAGCGTTGACCGCGCGCTGCCCGTCAACGCCACCGCTCGCGCCTTGCCCGCCTTGATCTGCGGCAGGCTGGCTACCAGCGTGTCGATCGACAGCGGGATCTGGTTGCCGATCAAATCCGTCATCGCCGGCGCACTGCCGCGATAGGGCACGTGCAACAGCTTGGCGCCCGTGCGTTGGGCCAGCGATTCTCCGGCGATATGCGGCGTGGACCCATTGCCAAACGAACCGAAACTAAGCGCCTGCGCGGCCGACTTGCTGGTGATGTCCGCCACCGTGCCGATGCCGGATTGCGGATTGGTCAGGATAACGAACGGCGTGCTGCCCGCCACGGCGACGTATTCGTAGCTTTTGACGGGGTCGTAGTTCAGGTTTGAATACAGCAGCGAATTCAGCGTGAAGGTGGGCGCGCCAGTGATCATCAGCGTGTAGCCATCGGGCGCCGCGCGTGCCACGGCCACCGCGCCGATGCTGGTGTTGGCGCCGGGCTTGTTCTCGATGACCACTGTCTGGCCCAGGCGCGCACCGAGTTTGGCCGCGAACAGGCGGCCGATCACATCGGTGGACCCGCCCGGCGGAAACGGCACCACCAAGGTGATGGGCTTGGACGGATACGTGTCGGCCGTGGCTAACAGCGGCGTGGCGGCCAGGACGCACAGGGCCAGCGCGCGCGATATCGTTTTGTTCATGGATTTCCCCTTGTATTGTTGAATTGCTCAGTCGGGCAGCACCGGCGCGCGGCGCCAATGCTGTGTGGCGGATTCGAAGGCGTGCGCCAGTTGCAGCAGCGCGTGTTCCTGGCGATAGCGTCCAACGATCTGGATGCCTACCGGCAAGCCCTCTTCGGTAAAGCCGCATGGCACTGAAATCGCCGGGTGGCCGGTCAGCGACA
The DNA here is from genome assembly GCF_036668755.1 of Achromobacter sp. ESBL13. Lineage (NCBI taxonomy): Bacteria > Pseudomonadati > Pseudomonadota > Betaproteobacteria > Burkholderiales > Alcaligenaceae > Achromobacter > Achromobacter sp. ESBL13. The sequence goes on from NZ_JAZEVT010000002.1 coordinate 139,711, forward strand.
GGTAATAGCCGGACCGCATCCAGTCGATGTAGTTGTGCATCGGCGTGTCGTCGATATGGCTGACCGTTTCTTCTTGCACCGGAAAGGGCACCACCTGGCTGACCGGGCCGATCAGGAATTCATGCGTCTGCATGAAGGCGTGCATGCGGGCGAACAGGGCCGCGCGGTCGCGTTCGGCCTGCACAACGACGGCGGGCGCTTGGGTCAGGCCCAGTTCGATGTTCCAGATCACCGTGTCCTTGAGCAGATGCCGATGCTGGCGCAACGCGGCCTCGTAGCCGATCGCGAAGACCTGGGCGCGCAAGGCCTGGAAGGCGTCGTTGGCCCCAGTGAAGTCGGGGCAGGCCTGCTCAACCTTCGCACCCAGATCCGCGAAGACCGGCAACTGGCTTTCCAGTACCTGCAATACGTCGCGCTGCACGGGCAGACCGCCCCACCTGGGCGCGTACGCGATGCGCACGCCCTTGAAGTCGCGCTCCAGGCTGGCCAGGAAACGCGCGGGGTCCTGATCGACCGCCAAGGGATCGCGTGCGTCCGGTCCGGCCGTGGCCGCCAAAAGCAAGGCCACATCGGCCACCGTGCGCGCCATGGGGCCCGCCACCGTCAACGCGTTATAAGGGCTGGCCGTGGGCCATTGCGGCACGCGGCCGGGCGAAGGACGCAGGCCGACCACATTGCAGAAGGACGCGGGGTTGCGTAGCGAGCCGCCCATGTCCGTGCCGTCGGCTAGCGGCGTCATGCGCGCGGCCAGCGCAGCAGCCGCGCCGCCGCTGCTGCCGCCCGCCGTCATGCGCAAATCGTAAGGGTTGCGGGTGATGCCGAACACCGCATTGAAGGTCTGCGAGCCCGCGCCGAACTCCGGCAGATTGCTCTTGCCCAGCGTGATGGCCCCGGCGGCGCGTTCCCGCGTGACGATCAAGCTATCGCGCTCAGGCACGAAATCGCGGTACAGCGGCGAGCCGTAAGTGGTGCGCATGCCGGCCGTCAGAAACGAATCCTTGTGCACGATCGGCAGGCCGTGCAGCAAACTCAGCGCGTCCCCCCGGGCTTGGCGTTCGTCCGCCAGCGCGGCGCGAGCCATGGCTTCTTCCGCGTCCACGGTCACGATGGCGTTGACGTGGGGGTTGCACGCATCAATACGCGCCAGGTGGGCCGCCATGACGTCACGCGCGCTGGCGTGGCCGGCGGCGATTTCGGCGCGCAGCGCTACGGCGCTCACCTCGCAGAGCGATGAAGAATGCGTCATGGGGAAGGAAAACGACGTGGAGTGTGGGCGTTCATGTGTATTGCTATGCGATACAAAGTATTGAATAATCAACTTTATAGTGGCTATTCGCCCCCCGGACAATTCGGGGAAACTAGCGTCGGACCCGTCTTGAATCCTTGCCGGGCCCGCGCGCCATTGCCCGTTCTCGCCCGCGTTCCCCCCGATCTCAGCCATGACGACACGCATCGCACACCCGACCAACACTGCCACGCCCGACGCGGACGACCCGCTGTTTGTCGCGTCGTTGGAAAAAGGAATGCGCGTGCTGGACGCCTTTCGGGACGCCACGGATTCCCTGGGGTTGACCGATATCGCCACGTTGACCGGCTTGGGAAAAAGCGCCGCACAGCGCTTCGTGCACACCTGGGAACGCCTGGGCTATCTGGCCAGGGACCCGGTATCTCGCCGCTATCGCCTGGGTCCCCGTGTGGTTGAGCTGGGCTACTTCTTCTTGCGCAACGACCGGCTGGTGTCGATGGCCGCGCCGCATCTGGTGGCGCTGCGCGATCGCTGTGGGCTGGCCGTGCACATGAGCGTGCTGGTTGCAACCGACATGATCTATCTGCTGCGCCTGCCCAGCCGTCAGCTGACGCTGGCCGAGATGCTGCCGGGTCGCCGCATGCCCGCCTGGTGCAACAGCGGCGGGCGCATGCTGCTGACCCAGCAGGACGACGACACCATCTTGCGGGCGTTGCATCAGGCGCCGCCGCGCGCGTTTACGCCGCGCACAGTGACCGACCCGGCCGCCTTGCTGAATTTGATCCGCCAGGCGCGCGCTGACGGCTACGCGTTGACCGAAGACCAGGTGCTGCAAAACCAGGTTGGGGCGGCCGTGCTGTTACGCGACGCGCGTGATGTGCCGCTGGCCGCGATCAGCGTCAGCGCGCCGCGCCACGACTACCCCGGCGACCGCCTGCTGCGCGATATCGTGCCGCAACTCTTGCGCACCGCCCACGCGATTCAGCACGCTTGAACAGAATTTCTGTGGCCGCTTTGCATTCTTTCGATTTTTTGTGCATAATTCGGCCCCTCTACCTGTTCCCCGATAGCTCAGTCGGTAGAGCGACGGACTGTTAATCCGCAGGTCGCTGGTTCGAGCCCAGCTCGGGGAGCCAAAATTTCAGCAGTGCATGCCGTATCCGCACCGCTTGCAGTACCCCTAAAAAAGCCCGCAACTTGTTTGCGGGCTTTTTGCATTGGGGCGTGCCGTCTGCATGCCTGAGCCAAGAGCGCGTAGGATAATCGCGCATCCCTGTCGACGGCCTTGTCTTGCCCCACCATGCGATCCACGCGATCCCTGCCTGCCCTGGTTTCCCTGCGCGCTTTTGAAGCGGCCGCGCGCCGCTTGAGCTTTTCGCTGGCCGCGCAGGAACTGTTCGTCTCGCAAAGCGCGGTCAGCCATCACATCCAGCGGCTGGAAAGCGAGTTAGGCGTGGCGCTGTTTGAGCGGCGCACGCGAGCCGTCGCGTTGACGCCCGCTGGCCAGGCCTATTTTGAACACGTGCACGCGGCCTTCGAGCTGTTGCGGCAGGGTACGGACCAGCTACGCGCGCCCGCCGCCGCGCGCGTAACGCTGAAGGTGGGCTTGCTGGCCTCGTTCGCCACGCGTTGGCTGGCGCCTCGCCTGCCCGCATTCGCCGCCGCGCATCCCGACATTGAATTGCAGTTGCTGCCCGACATCGGCTTGGCCGACGTGGCCGGCGGCGACGTGGACGTGGCCATACGCTATGGCCGCGGCTCTTGGCCCGGCGTGGCCTCGCGCCTGCTCATGACCGAGCAACTGTCGGTTGTTGGCGCCCCCCAGCGCATCGCCGGCCGCAAGCGCCCGCGCACGCCTGAAGATCTGTTGCGCCATCCGCTGCTGACCTCGCACGCCAAACAGCCTTTTGAATGGGATGCGTGGGCGCGCCGCTTCGGCATGGACCTGGGCCGTGCCCAGACGGTGCGCTTGCATGACTACAACATCGTGGTGGAAGCCGCCCTGGCGGGGCAGGGGCTGGCCATGGGTCGGCACCGACTGATCGCACCGCACCTGGCCAGCGGCGCGCTGGTGCAGGCGCTGCCCGGCGCGATGTTGGAAGATCCGCGCATCGGCTGGTGGTTTGTCGCGCCACGTGGCGCGTTGCAGCCCGCCGCAGCCGCCTTGCGCGACTGGCTGACGGACGCGGCGCAAACGGACGAGCCGGCTTTCCTCGCGACGCATTAGTTTTACTCATGTGTCGCCGACAAGAATTGATTGGTCAGGCGGCGGCGCGGCCGATAGCATCAGGGCCTGCGTTACGCTTTTAAAGCGGCCTTGGAGTCCAGCGGTTTGGGGCTTCCCGCTTTTGACTCTCTGACATTTCACAGGACATCCGCTATGACCCGTACGATCTCCGGCCGCGTGGCCGAACTGGGCTACACCCTGGAAGCCGCCGCCGCGCCCGCCGCCAACTATGTGCCTTTCGTCCTTGAGGGCAATCTGCTGACCATCTCGGGCCAGATTTCGCGCAAGGGTGGCAAGCCGCAATACCTGGGCCAGCTGGGCAACCAAGTGTCGGATGCCGACGGCGTCGAAGCGGCCCGCTTGTCCGCCCTGGGGCTGCTGGCGCAGATCGCCGCCGCCACGGGCGACCGCCTGGACCGCGTGGCGCGCATCGTGCGCCTGGGTGTCTTCGTGGCCAGCACGCCGGATTTCAACCGCCAAAGCGCCATCGCAAACGGCGCCTCCGACCTGATGGTCGAGGTGTTCGGCGACGCCGGCCGCCATGCGCGCAGCGCTGTGGGCGTGGCGTCCCTGCCGCAAGGCGTGTCGGTGGAAATCGAAGCCGTCGTCGCCCTGACCCCCGCCTGAGTTCCGCGCCCAACGGAATCGACCATGTCCGCCCCCCTGACCGCCGCCACCATCCAGTCCCTGCGCGCCCAGACGCCGGGCGTCCAAACCAGCGTCCATTTCAATCACGCCGGCTCGTCGCTGCCGTCCTCCGGCACGTTGCACGCCATCCACGAGCACCTGCAACGCGAGGCCACGCTTGGCCCCATGGAAGCAGGGGTGGCCTCGCGCGCGTTGACCGAAAACGCGCGCACGCTTGCCGCGCAGCTATTGAACGCGCAGCCCGATGAAATTGCTTTGACCACCGGCAATTCCGCCGGTTGGGGCGCGGCCTTCGCGGCGCTTGGCCCATGGCGACCCGGCGACCGCATCCTGGTTGGTCGTCATGAATGGGGGGGCAACCTGGCCGCCATGCGGCTGCACGCCGAACGTGCGGGCGCTGTGCTCGAAACCATAGCGTCGGATGACAGCGGTTGCGTGGACCCCGACGCGCTGGCTGACAGGGTGGACGACCGCGTGCGCCTGATCGCGCTGACCTGGATGCCCGCCAATGGTGGCCTGATCAACCCGGCCGCCGCCATCGGCCGCGTAGCGCGCCGGCACGGAATTCCTTACTTCGTGGACGCCGCGCAGGCAGTCGGGCAATTGCCCATCGATGTCGCCGAGGTAGGCTGTGACGTCTTGAGCGGCGTGGGGCGCAAGGCGTTGCGCGGCCCCCGAGGCACGGGCCTGTTGTATGTGCGGCGCCGCTTCCTGGACCAGTTGACGCCCGCCTTCATCGACACCTATTCCGCGCCGCTGGATGCCGACGGCCGCCCCGTGTTGCGCGCCGACGCCGGCCGCCTGGAATCGGCCGAGAACTCCTTGGCGCTGCGTTGCGGCCTGGCCAATGCGTTGCAAGAAGCACTGGCGCTGGGCCTGGGTTCGATCCGCGCCACGCTGGACGCCACCGCCCAGCGCCTGCGCACCGAACTTGCCGCCATCCCGGGGCTGACGGTGCTGGACCAGGGGCGTGAAAAATCCAGCCTGATCTCGTTCAACCTGCAAGGGCGAAACGCCGCCGACGTTCAGCGCGCGCTGGCTTCAGCAGGCGTGACGATCGGCAGCAATGGCGTGCCGTACACGCCGCTGGACATGCAGGCGCGTGGCCTGGCTCACATTGCGCGGGTGTCGGTCAGCCCGTTGACCAGCGACAACGAGATCGATCGCTTGCTGGACGCCCTGCGCGACGTGGCGCGCGCGGCGCCGTAGCGCCTGGGCCAGGGCCTGGACCTGGACCTGGACCCCCAACGATTACCCCTCAGCCTTCATCCCGCCACGCGCCGCATGAACGGCGTCCACTTGGTGAATACAAGCAGGTTGCCCACCATCACCAGCGCCAGCCCCAGCAGCGCCGGCGGCGTCCACTGGTAGCCCTCGGCCACCGTGGACACGCCCAGCGCCACCACCGGAAACAGCACCGTGCAGTACGCGGCGCGCGCGGGCCCCATGCGCCCCACCAGGGTCAGGTACGCCGTAAAGCCGATCACAGACCCCGGAATCGCCAGGTAAAGCAGGGCGCCGACGTACTGCTCGGACGTGTCGAACCGAAACGGCAGGCCTGCCAACAAGCAACCCGCCAGCAGGATCGTCGCCCCGTAGAACATGCTGTAGGCGTTGCCGGTCAACGGCCGCACGCCAGCGCGTTGTTGCAGCGACGACAGCATGTTGCCCGTGGAAAAGCAGAACGTGCCCAACAGCGCAAAACCCAATCCCAACAGCGTTTCGTGACTGGCCTCCTGACCGGCAAGCTCGGGCCAGAACAGCAGCACCAGACCCGAAAAGCCGATGGCGCCGGCCAGCATCACGCGCGGCGCGACACGGGTGCCGAACCACAGGCGGGCGTTCAACGCGTTCCACAGCGTAGCCGCCGAAAACACCACCGACACCAGACCACTGGGAATCCACTGCGTAGCCGTGTAGAAGCACAGGAAATTCAAGCAAAACAGGCACAGCCCCTGGCCCACGCACAGCCCATGCCCACGCCGATCCAGTTTCTGTAGCTTGCGGCTCAGCAGCAGCATCGCAAACAGCACCAGGGCCGCCAGCGCGAAGCGGTAGAAGATCGATACCGGAATGGCCACCACGCCCAATTGCAGCTTGATGGCGATCCAGGTCGTGCCCCAGATAACGACGGTCAGGAAATACAGGAAGAGATTCACGGTGCAATCGGCAAGGAAAAAGGGACGCGGTACGCGCGGCGATGGCCGCTTGTCTGGCCGCCAGTGTGCGCCGGCGGCGGATGGCGAGATTGCCGGATCTTGCGGTTTTTATGCCGCCTCGCGCGCGGCGCGCGCGGGATCGCAGTAGCATTTCGCTTCTATGGGAATCGTCGCTTCGGCCCCGGCCGACTTCTCCGTCTTTCGCACCTTGTCGCGTTCCACCGCCACGCTGGAACGCGCCGCCGCCCTGGGCGAAGGCATCGCCATTTCGCAATGGGCCCGCAGCGCGCGCGAAACGCTGGGCTACGACACCCCCGGCCACCACACGCTGTCGCTATACCTGCATGGCGGCGACAAATCGTTCCGTGTAGGCCGCGACACGCTGCACGGCGGCGCCGGCAAGTTCTGCGTGCTGCCGGCCGAACACTATTCGCGCTGGTGCATGAACGACACCGTGCATTTCCTGCACCTGTACATTGCGCCCGAACGCCTGGCACGCGAAGCCGTCATGCGCCTGGATTGCGAGCCGCGCACGCTGGAATTGCGCGACCGCACCTACATCCAGGACGAATCGCTGATCGACGTCTGCCGGCAACTGCTGGGCACCGACTGGGCGCAGCCCGCCGACCGCCTGGCCGCCAGCAGCGCGGCCGAAACGGTGTTGCACCATCTGCTGCAACAAGGCGTGGCGCGCAAGACGGTGCAGCCTTCGCGCGGCGGGCTGGCCCCGGCCGTGCGCCGGCGCATCATGGATTACATCGACGCGCACCTGCATGCGCCCTTGACGCTGGACGAGCTGGCGGGCGTGGCCGCCTTGTCCACCTACCATTTCGCCCGCATGTTCCACACCTCGTTCGGCGAACCGCCGCATGCATGGGTGCGGGCGCGGCGGCTGGCGCATGCGCGCGGGTTGCTGGCAAGCGGCAAGGGCGACCTGGCCGGCGTTGCCCAGGCCAGCGGCTTTGGCAATGCCAGCCACCTGTCACGCGTGTTTCGCGAGGCCGTCGGCGTCACGCCCGGCCAATACCGGCAGGCCCGGCGCCAGCACTGAACCGGCGTCGCCGGACCTTACGGGCCGATGGAGTGCGCCGAATGCGCCAGGTGCGCCAAGGGTGCAGGTCTACAATGTCGCATCGCCCTTTGCGGCCTTACACCGCGGTCCGTCCGCGCCGCCTACCAACGCGATGCCGCCTTCGACCTCTCGCGCTTTTGACCTGCCGACCGGCTCTGCCGGCCACCGCCCGTTGCGCGCGCACTGGCTGGCCGAACTCATCCGCCTGCGCGAAACCCATTGGGGTCCGCTGGACGACGCCGATGCCGTGCGCCGCGTACGGCAGTTGGACACCGATCTGCCTGCGCGCATCCTGGCCCGCGCCGACCTGCTTGCACAGCGCGAGAATCTTGGCCCGCTGGTGGATGGCTGGCGCCGCAGCGCGCAGGCGATTCTGGCGGCGTTGTTCGTGCTGGCCCTGATGTCGGGCATCGCCGTGGCGCTGGGCGCGTTGGGCGACGGCACGCGCCCGGTCAATGTGCTGTGGGCGCTGGGCGCATTGCTGGGCTTGCATGCGCTGACCTTCCTGCTGTGGCTGGGCAGCTTTCTGCTCAAGCCCACCGCCGCCACCGGCCTGGGGCGGCTATGGCTGTGGGCCACCCGCAAGCTGGCGCGCGGCCCCGACAGCGCGCTGGTGCCGCAGGCCTTTTTGAATCTGCTGGCGCGCGCGGGCGCCTTGCGCTGGCTGTTCGGCGCGGTCAGCCATCTGCTGTGGTTGACCGCGCTATGCGCCGCGCTGGCCGCCTTGCTGGTGGTGCTGTCCACCGCCAGTTACCGCTTTGTCTGGGCCACCACGCTGCTGGCGCCCGACACCTTCGTCTGGCTGACGCAAGCCATCGGCTGGTTGCCGGCGCACCTGGGCTTTGCGATGCCGGACGCGACGGTCATCCGCGCCAGCGACGGCAGCCAGACGCTGTCCGCCGACGCGCAGGTGCAATGGTCGTTGTGGCTGATCGGCGTCGTCGTGGTCTACGGCATCCTGCCTCGGCTGCTGGCTGCCGCGCTTTGCGTGGCCGCCACGCTGCGGGCGCTGGGTCGCTTGCGCATCGACCCCTTGCTGGCAGGCTTTTCTCCCTTGCGCGACCGCCTGGAACCCGCCGCCCAGTCCACCGGCATCGACCGCCCGGTGGATGCGCTGCACCAACCGCGAATGCAGTCCGCGCCGCTGTCCGGCCTGGCGGGGCAGCCCGTGCTGTTGGGGTTGGAACTGCCGGGCGACGTGGCCTGGCCGCCCGCCAACCTGCCCGCTGCCGTGCAGATGGCGGGCAACCTGGACACGCGCGAAGAGCGCAATCGCGTGCTGGACGCGCTGGCCCAAGCGGCCGCATCGCGTTTGCTGATCGCCTGCGACGCGCGGCAAACGCCGGATCGCGGCACCCTGTCGCTGATCGCCGAACTATCCGCCCACGCGGGCCATACGGCCGTCTGGCTTATCGCTCCGCGCGCAAGCGGTGATCAAGACGGCGGTGATGGCAATAACAATTCCGAAGGCGGCAGCGACGCCAGCCGCAATAACGCCAACAACAACACCCGCGCCGCACTGTGGCGTGAACGCCTGCTGGCGCTTGGCCTGCCCGCCGACGCCATCTTGCAAACGCCCAACGCGCCGCTGACGTGGCTACAGGCCCACCATGGCTGACGACATTATCAAGATCGCGCTGGTCGGCCACACCAACACCGGCAAGACCTCGCTGCTGCGCACCCTGACGCGCGACACGACCTTTGGCGAAGTGGCCGACAGCCCCGGCACGACGCGCCACGTCGAAGGCGCGCGTTTGCGCCTGGATGGCCGCGCCGTGCTGGAATGGTTCGACACCCCCGGCATGGAAGACAGCATCGCGCTGCTGGAATACCTGGAACGCCTGGACCGGCCCGATGAACGGCTGGACGGTCCGGCGCGCATCCGGCGTTTTCTGGATACACCCGAGGCGCACGGCCGCTTCGAGCAGGAAGCGCGCGTGCTGACGAAGATGCTGGAGTGCGACGCGGCCTTGTACGTGATCGACGCGCGCGACCCCGTGCTGGGCAAGCATCGGGACGAGCTCTCCATTCTTGCGGCCTGCGGGCGGCCCTTGCTGCCGGTGCTTAATTTCGTGAATGCGCCCGCCCACCGCGCGGATGAATGGCGCGGCGCCATGGCGCGGCTGGGCCTGCATGCGGTTGTGGAATTCGACACAGTGGCCCCGCCGCTGGATGGCGAGCAGCAGCTGTACGCCAAGCTAGGCGTGCTACTGGACCGCCATGCCGGTGCGCTGGCGCGCTTGTCCGACAGCCTGTCCGCGCAACGCCGCGAACGCCATGCCGCCGCCTACGAGCTACTGGCCGATCTGCTGATCGACGTGGCGGCGCTGCGCCTGGCAAGCCCCAGCGACGACACCGCGTTGGCCGCTGCGTCCAGCCAGTTGCGCGACCACGTGCGCCAACGCGAACAGACCTGCGTGAACGCGCTGCTGGCGCTCTACAACTTTCGCGCCGCTGACTTCACCGACGACGCCTTGCCCTTGCAAGGCGAACGCTGGGGCATGGACCTGTTCCACCCCCAGGCGCTCAAGGACATGGGCGTACAGGTGGGCATGGGCGCTGCCGCCGGTGCCATGGCCGGCGCGGCGGTCGACTTGCTTAGCGCGGGCCTGAGCCTGGGCACCGGCATGCTGATCGGCGCGGCGGCGGGCGGCTTGTGGCAGGGCGTTGAAAAGCTGGGCAAGCGCGTGGCCGGCAAGCTGCGCGGCTGGCGCGAGATCAGCGTCGACGATGCCGTGCTGCGCTTGCTGGCGCTGCGCCAGCGCCAATTGATCGACGCGCTGGAACGTCGCGGACACGCCGCGCGCGAGCCATTGAAACTAGCCCTTCCGGATGATGAGGCCTGGCGCAAGGGCCCTTTGCCGGAAGCCTTGAAGGAAGCGCGCAGCCGTCCGGAATGGTCCGCGCTGGGCAAGCATTACGAAGACAGCGACCGGCGCAAACGCACGGTCCATGAGCTGGCGCGCACGCTTGCCGCATCTGCCGCATCGTCCGGCCCGGCCATCGAATAGCCCGTCATTGCGCAGTGCGCGGCGCCCCCATTTGCACCGCGAAAGTGCACCATTCCAGGCGGACGGCAAGCGCGGACTAACCCCAATCCAAACCGATTGACGCTTAAACGAATGCGTCTATAAGATTCGATCTGCATCGGCGCGGGCCTGCCCCCGCCATGACAATCACAAGGGGTTGGATCTATCGTGAAGTCGAAGTCCTCTGCAGTGATTCCCGGCATCGCCTTTCACGGCCTGCGCGCGGTACGCCCCGCGTGCCGCGCCACCCCGCACCGCCTTTCGTCGTAAGCAGCAACGCCATGCCCCGGAACCCGTTGGGGCTGGGGCCCTGTCACTTCTGTCGCGCAATCCGCGCACCACACGGAGCATGAGGGCTATGCGTACTTTTCCTCACTTGAAGCAAGCTGCGCTGGCGACCGCCATTGCCGCGTCACTGGCGTTCAGCGCCGGCGCGGCCGCCAAGACCTTTCACTGGGCGTACCAGGGCGACGCCACCTCGATGGACCCGATGGCGCTGAACGAGACGTTCACGCTGGGCTTCCAGGGCAACATCTACGAAACGCTGGCCGGCTATGACGGCAACCTGAAACTGACACCGCTGCTGGCCGAAAGCTGGGAAAACCCCGAGCCCACCAAATGGGTCTTCAAGCTGCGCAAAGGGGTGAAGTTTCATGACGGCTCGCCGTTCACCGCCGACGACGTGATCTTTTCCTGGAAGCGCAGCCTGACGCCCGGTTCGGACATGAAGGGCTACGGCGCCAAGGCATCCGACATCAAGAAAGTCGACGACTACACCGTCGAAGTCACCACCCCCACGCCCAACCCCATCCTGCCGCGCGAATGGGTGTTTCTGTACATCATGAGCAAGACCTGGGCGGAAAAGAACAAGACCACCGAAGCCACCAACGTCAAGGGCGACAACCAGGGCAACTACGCCAATTTGAACGCCAACGGCACCGGTCCGTTCATGCTGGTGTCGCGCCAGCCCGATGTGAAGACGGTGCTCAAGCGTTATGACGGCTACTGGAACAAAGACATCAAGACCAACGTCGATGAAGTCATCTTCCAGCCGATCACCCAGGAAGCCACGCGCGTGGCCGCGCTGATCTCGGGCGAAATGGACTTGGTGCAGCCTGTGCCCGTGCAAGACTGGAAGCGCCTGGAAGACGCCAAGGGCGTCAAGCCGCTGACGGCGCCCGAAGCGCGCGCCATTTTCATCGGCATGGACCAGGACCGCGACGAACTGCTGTTCTCGGACGTCAAGGGCAAGAACCCGTTCAAGGACGCCAAGGTGCGCGAAGCCGTCGTGCTGGCCGTGGACACCAAGGCCATCAACGACAAGATCATGCGCGGGGCGGCCAAGCCGCTGGGCTCGTTGGTCGCCACCGCCATCAACGGCTACGCGGATTCGTATGGCGCGCCGTACAAGCCCGACCCCGAACGCGCCAAGAAGCTGTTGGCCGAAGCGGGCTATCCGAAGGGCTTCACCGTCACCATGGATTGCCCCAACGACCGCTACGTCAACGACGAAAAGGTCTGCCAGGCCGTGGCCGGCATGCTGGCGCGCGTGGGCATCAAGATCAATCTGCTGGCGCAGACCAAGTCCAAGTACTTCGGCAAGATCCTGCTGCAAGCGGGCAACCAGACCAGCATGTACATGCTGGGTTGGACGCCCAGTTCCACCGACGCACACAACGCGCTGCTGAATCTGGCGGCGTGCCGCGATGCGAAGACGGCGGCCGGGCAGTTCAACCTGGGCGGCTACTGCAATAAAAAGGTGGACGATCTGACCAACAAGATCGGCGTCGAAACTGATCAGACAAAGCGCAACGCCATGATCAAGGAAGCCTTCGAGATCGTGCGTAGCGACTACGGCTATCTGCCCTTGCACCAGCAGCCGATGTCGTGGGGCGTGAAGGACAACATCAAGGTGATCCAACGCGCCGACGACGTGCTTGACCTGCGTGACGTGGTGTTGCCGTAACCGCCTGACCCACACCTATCTGACTAGTTGAGCCCCGGATGGCGCAAGCCGTCCGGGCGCGCCCGGCCCAGCCCCGGTTCCGGCTGTCAACGGAAACGCGGCCCGGCGTTATCTGCAAACGAGGGCACCCGATAATGCTTTCCTTTATTGCGCAACGGCTTATCCAGTCGGTGCTGGTGATGTTGACGGTGGCGCTGATCGCGTTCTCCATGTTTCGCTATGTGGGCGACCCGATCGCCAGCATGGTAGGCCAGGACACCACCCCTGAACAACGCGCGCAGTTGCGCGAACAGCTGGGCCTGGACGACCCCTTTGTCGTGCAGTTCGCCCGTTTTGTCGGCAACGCCGCGCACGGCGACTTCGGCATTTCGTACCGGCAGCGCCGCCCCGTCAGCGAGCTGCTCGAAGAGCGCATGCCCGCCACGCTGGAACTGTCCTTCGTGTCCGCCGTGATGGCGCTGGCGCTGGGCATTCCGATGGGCATCTACACGGCGTTGCGCCGCCACGGCGTGCTGTCCAAGGCGTTCATGGCGTTGTCGCTGGCCGGCATCTCGTTGCCCACCTTCCTGATCGGCATCCTGCTTATTCTTGTGTTTGGCGTGCAGCTGCGATGGCTGCCCAGCTTCGGACGCGGCGACGTGGTCAGCCTGGGGTGGTGGACCACCGGCTTTCTGACCAAGTCCGGATGGCTGGCGTTGATCATGCCGGCCATCACGCTGGCGCTGTTTCAGATGACGCTGATCATGCGGCTGGTGCGCGCAGAAATGTTGGAAGTGCTGCGCGCTGATTTCATCAAGTTCGCGCGGGCGCGCGGCCTGCCTGAACGGCTGATCAACTTTCGCCACGCCTTGAAGAACACGATGGTACCGGTCATCACGATTACCGGCCTGCAATTGGGCTCGATCATCGCGTTCGCCATCATCACCGAAACCGTGTTCCAGTGGCCAGGCATGGGGCTGTTGTTCATCCAGGCCATCAGCATGGTGGACATCCCGGTGATGGCGGCCTATCTGGTGCTGATCGCCTTCATGTTCGTGGTCATCAACCTGGTCGTCGACCTGCTGTATTTCGCCGTGGACCCGCGTCTGCGCGTGCAGAGCAAGTAAAGGAATCAACATGATTGCTCGCATCGCTCCCCTGTTTGCCCGCGCGGCCGACAGCGATATCTGGCACAGCTTCAAGCGGTCGCCAGGCGCCATCATCGCCGCCATCGTGACGCTGGCCATCCTGCTGGGCGCGCTGTTCGCGCCCATCATCGCCCCGCACAACCCCTTCGACCTGGCATCGCTGTCCATCATGGACGCCAACACGCCGCCCGCCTGGGAAGAGGGCGGCAGCCCGGACTTCGTGCTGGGCACCGACGACCAGGGCCGCGACATTCTTTCCGCCGTGTTGTACGGCTCGCGCGTGTCGCTGCTGGTGGGGTTTGCATCGGTACTGTTTTCGATGGTGCTGGGCGTGACGCTGGGCCTTATCAGCGGCTACGCCGGCGGCCGCATCGACAGCTTCATCATGCGCATCGCGGACGTGCAGTTGTCGTTTCCGGCCATCCTGGTGGCGCTGCTGATCGACGGCGTGGCGCGTGGCGTCTTGCCGCGCGACATGCACGATCAACTGGCGCTTTACGTGCTGATCTTCGCCATCGGGATTTCGGGCTGGGTGCAGTACGCGCGCACCGTGCGCGGCTCCACGCTGGTCGAACGCAACAAGGAATATGTGCAGGCGGCACGGCTGATCGGCATCGGCCCGATCACCATCCTGCGCCGCCACATCCTGCCCAACGTCATGGGCCCCGTGCTGGTCATTGCCACCATCCATTTGGCGATTGCCATCATCACGGAAGCCACGCTGTCGTTCCTGGGCGTGGGCGTGCCGCCGACGGCGCCGTCGCTGGGCACGTTGATTCGTATCGGCAACAGCTACCTGTTTTCGGGCATGTGGTGGATTTCTATTTTTCCGGGCATTGCGCTGGTTGCGCTGGTGCTATCAGTCAATCTGCTGGGCGACTGGCTGCGCGACGCGCTCAACCCCAAGCTGCGCTGAGGACGTCATGGCCCTGTTGAACATTGAAGACATCCGCATCGAATTCCCCAGCCGCCGTGGCACGCTGGTCGCGGTGGACGGCGTATCGCTATCGCTGGAAAAGGGCGAAATCCTGGGCGTGGTCGGCGAGTCCGGCGCGGGCAAGTCCACCATCGGCAACGCGGTGATCGGCCTGCTGGAAGCGCCCGGTCGCTTGGCCGGCGGCTCGGTGCTGCTGAACGGCGAACGCATCGACACGCTGACGCCCGCGCAAAAGCGCATGGTGCGTGGCCGCCGCATCGGCATGATTTTCCAAGACCCGCTGACGTCGCTGGACCCGCTGCAAACGGTGGAAAGCCAGCTGGTGGAAACCATGCAGGTGCACCTGAACCTGACGCATGCGGAAGCCAGGAAGCGGGCGGTGCAATTGCTGGTGCAGGTTGGCATCGACCAGCCGGAACTGCGCGTCAAGCAATATCCGCATCAGTTCTCGGGCGGCATGCGCCAGCGCGTGGTGATTGCGCTGGCCTTGTGCTGCGAACCCGAAGTCATCATCGCCGACGAGCCCACCACCGCGCTGGACGTGTCCATTCAGGCGCAGATTCTTGAGCTGTTGAAGAAGCTGTGCCGCGAAGAGCAGGTCGGCATGATCATCATCACGCACGACATGGGCGTGATTGCCGACGTGACCGATCGTGTGGCGGTGCTGTATCACGGCAAGCTGGTCGAACAAGGCCCCACCACCAAGATCCTGGGCGACCCCGATCATCCCTACACGCGCAGCCTGATATCGGCCGTGCCGCGCCCGGACATCAAGCTCAAGCGTTTTCCGCTGGTCACGTATATCGAAGACGTGAAGACGCCGTCGCAACCGCTGGACCTGGCCACGCATTGGCTGGGGCAGCGGCGCGACTTCGGCGCGCAAACGGATGGCCCCTTGGTGCAGGTGCGTGACCTGTCCATGCGCTTCGTGCTCAAGAGTGCGCTGCTCAAGCGCAACCAACGCACGCTGGACGCCGTCAAGCGCGTGAACTTTTCCATCGGCGAAGGCGAGGTGTTCGGACTGGTGGGCGAATCCGGCTCCGGCAAGTCCACGGTCGCAAGGCTGATCTCGGGCTTGTACACGCCGTCGGAAGGCTCGGTTACGTTCGGCGGCACCGACCTGACGGCGCTCAAGGGCGAGAAACAACTCAACCCGTTCCGCCGCCAGATCCAGATGATTTTCCAGGACCCGTTTTCGTCGCTGAATCCGCGCATGCGCGTGCTGGACATCATTGCCGAACCGATCCGCTTTCATAAGCTGGCGGCATCCGAGGCCGAAGCGCGCCGCATCGTGGCGGATCTGCTGGACGTCGTGGGCCTGGGCGACCGCGCCGCCGAACGCTTTCCGCACGAATTTTCGGGCGGTCAACGCCAGCGCATCTGCATCGCCCGCGCGCTGGCCACGCGCCCGCGCTTTTTGATCTGCGATGAGCCCACGTCCGCGCTGGACGTATCGATTCAAGCGCAGATCCTGAATCTGCTGAAAGACCTGCAAGAAGAATTGGGCCTGACCATGCTGTTCATCAGCCACGACCTGCCGGTGATTCGCCAGATGTGCGATCGCGTCGGCGTCATGCGCTATGGCGAATTGCTGGAAGTGGCGGAAACGGAAACGCTCTTCCAGCAGCCGCAACACCCCTACAGCCAGCACCTGCTTGGCCTGATGCCGCGCCTGCAAACTATGTCCCGCGAGGGGCTGGATGTGGTCGAAGGCTGACGGCGAAGCGCAACCGGAGCAAGACATGACGGCGACACGACAGACTCTTTTCATCGGCGGCCTGGTATTCGATGGCGAGGGCAAGGTATTGCGCGACCACGGCGTGCTGGTCGAAGACAAGCAGGTGGCGCGCGTGGCGCCGGCCGGCGCGTTCGAAGGCTATGCGGGGTTGCAGATCAACACCACCGGCATGACGCTGATGCCCAGCCTGGCTGACTGCCATGTGCACCTGGTCTACACCGGCGGCGCCGACCCCAACGCCTTGCTCAGCAAGCAGGGGCCCGCGCAGATCACGCTGACCGCGCTGGAAAACGCGCAAGCCAGCCTGCGGGGCGGCGTGACCGCCTTGCGGGATTGCGGCGGCAAGGACTACCTGGAATTCGGCGTGCGCGACGCGATTGCGCGCGGCGTGTTTCCCGGCCCCACCATCAAGGCGTCCGGCCGCATCATCTGCATGACGGGCGGGCACGGCAACCGCATCGGCCGCGTTGCCGATGGGGTTGATGACGTGGTCAAGGCCGTGCGCGAACAAGTGCACGCGGGCTGTGACCTGGTGAAGATCATGGCAACGGGCGGGGTGATGACGCCCGGGGTCAGCCCGATGGACGCGCACTACAGCTTCGATGAACTGAAGGCGGGCGTGCACGAAGCCAAGCGCTTTCGCAAAAGCACGGCCAGCCATGCGCAAGGCACCCAGGGCATTCTGAACGCCGTGCGCGCGGGCATCGATTCCATCGAACACGGCATCTTCATGGACGACGATTGCCTGCGCGAAATGCTGGAAGCCGAAACCTATCTGGTGCCCACCATCGCCGCCGTGCGCAACATCATCGCCAACGCGGACAACGGCATTCCGGCGTACGCGGTGGAGAAGGCGCGCGCGGTGGAACAACGCCATCGGGAATCGTTCCAGATGTACTACAAGGCCGGCGGCCGCATTGCGATGGGCACGGACGCGGGCACGCCGTTCAACCTGCACGGCGAAAACGCCATGGAGCTGGCGTACATGGTGGAGTTCGGCATGACGCCAGTCGACGCGCTGATCGCCGGCACGTCGCGCGGCCACGACCTGATGGGCTTGACCCAGCACGGCGTCATCGCCCAGGGCAAGGTGGCCGACCTGCTGCTGGTGCAAGGCGACCCGACCGAAGACATCCTGAAAGCGGCCGACAAGCGCTTTCACGTGGCGGTGCTGCGCAACGGCGAACTGGCGGCGGGTGCGTTGCCGTTCTGATCCCGGCACGGATACGACAACAAAAAGCCGCCGCGCCCAACGGCGCGGCGGCTTTTTTACTTTGGCAACGACCGGGGTCGTGTGCTCGTGGTGTGCGCCTTAGCGCGCGCCACCCATCGCGCCGCTCATCACCATCATCAGGAACTGTTCAACCGGCATCTTCTTGCCGTTGAAGTCGACTTGGCCGTCGGCGTAGTTCACGTAGGTGACGATGTTGTTGTTTTCGACCTTGGCAACGCCCATCGCGGCAGCCATGGTGCCGACCATTTCGGCCTGGCCCTTGGCGGTTTGCACGGCTTGTTCGGCCGGCACGCCACGCATTTGCGGTTCAACGGCCATCAGGTCGCTCAGGTTGCCCTTGGACAGCACCAGCTTGGCATCCAGCTTTTTCACGGCTTCGGTCAGCGTGTCGGCCACTTCGCCGTCCATCGAGGCCGGCTTGGCAAAGTCCAGGTTCAGGTTGAACGTGGACGTGCCGTTGGCGGTGCGCACTTCAAGCGGCGACACGGCCAGCGTGGGGTTGCCCGCCAGAATCTGCGCCACGTTGGTCTTGATGACCTGCTGCTCTTCAGCGGTGAACTGCGGCAGTTGTTCCTGGCCGTTGCTTTGCATCATGCGACGCGAGGCGGCTTCGTAGACGTCGTTCAGCGCCTTGAACGCCTTGGAGTCCAGCTTCTGCACGTCCAGCGCCAGCTTCAGGCCGGCAACGTCCTTGGCTTGCACGTTGATCATGCCGAAGTCCAGGGCCATCTTGGCGCCCATGGCGGGGCCGTTCTCGGTCATGTCGACGGCGATCGACGTGTCCTTGAACTGAACCGGCGGCTTTTCCTTGGACGTGATGGTCCAGTCCTTGAGCGTCAGCTTCTGGCTGCCCACGTACATGTCGTTGGACGCCGGCGTCATGTCGCTGGTCAGCGAAATGCCTTGCAGGGCCATGCTGACGATGTCGCTGTTTTCGCTCTGGCCGGACAGCACCAGCTTGTCGGTCTTCAGGTCGAAGACGCCGTGCTTGTTCGACGTCGTGTAGTCGACGTTGCCCGTCATGCCCGAGAACGACAGGCTGGTGTCGCCCTTGGTGACGTCGGCGGGGGCCAGGTTGAACTTGCCGGTGATGTTCTTGGCGTAGCTGACGCTGTAGTGACCCGACAGCGGCGTTGCGCCCTTGGTGGCGGCGAACCATTCCTTGACGGTCGGCGTCTCTTCAATGACAAAGTCGCTGGCAACCATGGCCGGCGCGAACGAGCCGGACTTCAGGTTCGACAGCGGCAGGGGGCCGTGCGACAGGTGTTCCACAAACAGCACGTCGCGATCTTGCGCGGGCTTGCCTTGTTCGGCCGGCGTGGTGAACTTCACGCGGTAGCGGGCGGTGGACGAAAACACACCGCGCTCGAACGACACCAGCTCCACAGCGGAGGCGATGCCCCACTGATCGCTGAACTTCTTCAGTTCAACATTGGCCTCGCCAATGGACTGGTTGACGAAAGCCTCGGCCTTTTGGCCCGTGTACCAGGCGGTGCCGGTCCACGCCGCGCCCAGAACGACCACGAGGCCCACGATTGCCGATTTCTTCATAGCGACCCTTTATTCTTCAAATGGATAGATGCGCAGCGATTATAGGGAGAGCGCCCTAGGGAAAACACGTATTTGGTTCATAAGCGCTGCAAGTTGTTACTTAGCGATACAGCACAGTGGAATGCTGTCCGCTGCTGCACCGCCACATCAGCTACAATCGCCGAGTGTGCTTTGCCAATCTGCACACGTCCGCTATGGCCCTTCGCTGCCAAGCTTCGCCCATCAGGGCGCTTCCCTTTTCTCCTTATTCGTCCGCCTGGATTGGAGTCTCTCAACTTGAGCGACGGGCTGCCGCTGGAGTTGTTTTGACTACCTCTTCCCCTTTCGCCGACCTCGGGCTGGCTGATTCCCTGTTGCGCGCCATTGCCGATACCGGCTACACCGCACCCACGCCTATTCAAGCCCAGGCGATTCCCCAAGTTTTGAAAGGCGGCGACCTGCTCGCCGCCGCGCAGACGGGTACCGGCAAGACCGCCGGCTTCACGTTGCCCATCCTGCATCTGCTGATGCAGCAAAAGCCCGAAGCGCGCAAGCCCGGCCGCCCCCGTTGCCTGATCCTGACCCCGACGCGCGAACTGACCGCGCAGGTGGCCGAATCGGTGCAGACGTACGGCAAGTACACCTCGCTGACGTCCATGGTGATGTTCGGTGGCGTCAACATCAACCCCCAGATTTCCGCGCTGCGCAAGCCGCTGGACATTCTGGTGGCAACGCCGGGCCGCCTGCTGGACCACTGCGGCCAGAAGACGGTAGACCTGTCGGGCGTTGAAATCCTGGTGCTGGACGAAGCCGACCGCATGCTGGACATGGGCTTCATCCGCGACATCCGCAAGATCCTTGCCCTGCTGCCCAAGCAACGCCAGAACCTGCTGTTCTCGGCCACGTTCTCGGATGAAATCCGCACGCTGGCGCGCGGCGTCCTGAACAACCCGGGCGAAGTGTCCGTCACCCCGCGCAACACCGCCACCGAACTGGTCACCCAGACGGTGCACATGGTGGAACAGCATCACAAGCGCGACCTGATCAGCCACATCATCCGTGAAAGCGGCTGGCACCAGGTGCTGGTGTTCACGCGCACCAAGCACGGCGCGAACCGCCTGGCTGAAAAGCTGGTCAAGGACGGCCTGACCGCCGCCGCCATTCACGGCAACAAGAGCCAATCGGCCCGCACCCGCGCGCTGGCCGGCTTCAAGGACAGCACCGTGACGGTGCTGGTGGCGACCGACATCGCCGCCCGCGGCCTGGACATCGACCAACTGCCGCAAGTGGTGAACTTTGAACTGCCGAACGTGCCCGAAGACTACGTGCACCGTATCGGCCGTACGGGCCGCGCCGGCGCCACGGGCGCTGCCGTCTCGCTGGTCGACAACAGCGAAATCAAGCTGCTGAAGGACATCGAACGCCTGATCAAGAAGACGATCGAGCGCAAGCCCGTTGAAGGCTGGACCCCGTCGCCCACCAGCGCCGCCGCCTTCGAACGCCAGGAACGCGATGAAGACGCGCGCAGCCCGCGCGGTGGCAATCGCAATGGCGGTCGTGGTGGCAACGGCGGTAACGCCGGCCGTGGCGGCAACGCCGGCGCCGGCCGTTCGCGCCCGGCCCAAGGCCAGGCTCGCGCCGCCACCGGCGGCCGTGCCCCCGCACCGGCTCGCGCCGGCGGCGAAGGCCGTGGCAATGGTGGCCAGCGTGACGCCAAGCCCGCCGACCGTCCGACGCATGCCGGCCGTGGCGATGGCCGTCCGCAGCAGGCCCCGCGCCGTCCCGAGAACGCACAGCGCCCGGCGGGCAACGGCGGTTCGGGCCGTCCGCGCGCGGCGTTGCTGGGCAAGTAAAGCCAAGCGAGTAATATCCCGGCACCCCCATACTGCGATCCTAGGACCCGCGCCATCATGCCCTTATCCACCTGGTTGACGTTCTTCCTGGCCTCCTGGGCCATTTCGTTCTCACCCGGGGCGGGCGCGATTTCCGCGATGTCCTCTGGATTGAAATACGGCTTTGCACGCGGCTACTGGAACACGGCCGGCCTCATCATGGGCATCCTGTTCCAGTTCGTCGTGGTGGCCGTAGGCTTGGGCGCCGTGCTGGCCACGTCCGAAATGGCCTTCAATGTGGTCAAGTACCTGGGCGTGGCCTACCTGATCTACCTGGGCGTGCGGCAGTTTCGTACTGACGCCGCGCCCGTGGCGGTAGACGCGGGCGACCCGAAGCAGGCGTCGATCCGCGATCTCGTCATGCGCGGTTTCCTGATCAACACCATGAATCCGAAGGGCACCGTGTTCCTGCTGGCCGTTGTGCCGCAATTCGTGGACCCGGCGATGGCGTTGACGCCGCAATACATGGCGCTGGCCGGCACGCTGGCATTTACCGATCTGGTCGCCATGGGCGTGTACACGCTGCTGGCGGCCCGCGTGTTGCGCTTGCTGCGCGATGCCAAGCACATCCGCTGGATGAACCGTACCTTCGGGTCGCTGTTCATCCTGGCGGGCGTTTTCCTGGCGTCGTTCCGCCGCCATTCCTGAATTTTCCGGCCTTGGGGCGCTCGCTGGCGACGGCGGGTGCCCCACGGCTTTTTCATGCACGATGCCGTACCGCGCCGGCTCCAAAAGCGGCGTTAAGTACAATCCCCCGACCATGAACATCCCTCACGAAGTAGCGCGGCGCCGAACGTTCGCGATCATTTCCCACCCTGACGCGGGCAAGACCACGCTGACCGAAAAGCTGTTGCTGTTCGCAGGCGCGATTCAGATCGCCGGCAGCGTCAAGGCGCGCAAGGCCACTCGCCATGCGTCGTCCGACTGGATGGAAATCGAAAAGCAACGCGGCATTTCCGTGGCCTCGTCGGTCATGCAGATGGAATACCGCGACTGCGTCATCAACCTGCTTGACACCCCAGGCCACCAGGACTTCTCTGAAGACACCTACCGGGTGCTGACGGCGGTGGATGCCGCCCTGATGGTCATCGATGCCGCCAATGGCGTCGAGCCGCAGACGATCCGCCTGCTGCAGGTTTGCCGCGCGCGCAATACGCCCATCATCACGTTCATCAACAAGATGGACCGCGAAGTGCGCGAGCCGCTGGAATTGCTGTCCGAGATCGAAGGCCACCTGGGCATGGACGCCGTGCCGTTTTCGTGGCCGGTGGGCATGGGCAAGTCGTTCGGCGGCGTGTTCGATATCCGCCGCGACCGCATGCGCGTGTTCCGCCCCGGGCAGGAACGCCGCTCGGACAATGATGACGTGATCGAAGGGCTGAGCAATCCTGAAATCGCCCGCCGATTCGGCTCGGCGTTCGAACAGGCCAGCGGCGAGATCGAACTCATCAACGAAGCCGCGCCCGCGTTCGAGCGTGACCAGTTCCTGGCCGGCAAGCAGACGCCCGTGTTCTTCGGGTCCGCCATCAACAACTTTGGCGTGCAGGAAGTGCTGGACGCGCTGGTCGACCACGCGCCGCCCCCGGGCCCGCGCGTCGCCCTGCAACGCGAAGTGCTGCCCGAAGAACCCAAGTTCACCGGTGTCGTGTTCAAGGTGCAGGCCAACATGGACCCTGCCCACCGCGACCGCGTGGCATTCGTGCGCGTCAGCTCGGGCCGCTTTGAACGGGGCATGCGTTTGAAGGTGGCCCGCACCAACAAAGAAATGCGCCCCAACAACGTGGTGTCTTTCCTGTCGCAACGGCGCGAGCTTCTGGACGAGGCGTATGCCGGCGACGTGATCGGTATCCCCAACCACGGCGTGCTGCAATTGGGCGACGTGCTGACCGAAGGCGAAACGCTGCAATTCACCGGCCTGCCGTTCTTCGCGCCCGAGCTGTTCCAGGCGGTTGAAGTGAAGGATCCGCTGCGCACCAAACAGCTGCGTACCGGCCTGACCCAACTGGGCGAAGAGGGCGCGATTCAGGTGTTCCGCCCCGAAGCCGCGGGCGGCTCTTTGCTGCTGGGCGCCATCGGTCAGCTGCAGTTTGAAGTGGTGGCTCACCGCCTCAAAACCGAGTACGGCGCGGACGCCAGAATGCTGGCTTCGCGCTACACAATGGCACGTTGGATTACGTCTGAAAACCCCAAGGCGCTGCGCAAGTTCATGGATGCCAATGCGGCTCATATCGCCTATGATGTCGTCGATGCGGCGGCGTTTTTGATCAGTTCCCCTGCGCAGTTGCGCGTGGCCGAGGACCTGTATCCCGAGGTGAAATTCCATGCCATGCGCGAACACGGCGGCAAGGTTTTCGGGGACAAGGCGTAGACCCGTTCGGGTTCCGCACGGCAGATGAGGGTAGCAATGTCTTGGCGTTTATTATTCGCAACGCTCCTGATCGCGCTTGGCGCGTCGGCCTGGGGCGGTATTCAATTGGGTGACTGGCTGGTGGCGCATGCGCCGCCCGCGGCACCGGCTCCTGGTCAGGACGCGGCAGCTTCGCAGCAGCCCGTTCTGGACGCCAACGGACGCCCTTATGTGGCGCAGCCGCCGCAGCCGCGCATCGACGGCACACTGGGGGTTCCCGACAAGCCGGCCGACCGCCAATGGCAGGTCAATACGGTGTCGCTGTTCGACACCGTCAGCGATCCCGCCGTGAAGCTTTCGCGTGAACGCATCACCCCCGAGCAAGCCCGCGAAATCGCGGCCGCCTCGGAAGTGCCGCTGCCTTCCGGCACCTCGGACGTCACCACCATGGACTTGCAGGTGCCCGGCACGTCCACCGCCATCAACGGCGGCCAGATGCAGGCCAACGGCTACGGTACGCCGCAGATGGTGCAAGCGCCTCCGCCCCCGCCCAATACGTCGCCCGCGCCGGGTGCTCCGGGCTGGCAAGACGCGCTCAAGCGCGAACTGGCGCAATGCGCCACGCAAGGCTTCTTCGAACGGCCTTCATGCTCGTGGAACGCGCGCAACAAATACTGTGCGCCGAACCGCGCCTGGGGCACGATGGCCGAATGCCCGGCCCGCCCGCAATAACGGTCTCACATAACCGTCCATACGCTGCGCTTTATTGACGCGGGTATGACAAAGGCGCCCCAAGGGGCGCCTTTTTATTGCCTGGCGGCCCGGCCGATTACTCGGGCACGGACATCTGGCTTTGCAGGTAATTCTGGATGCCAACCTTGTCGATCAGATCGATCTGGGTTTCCAGATAATCGATGTGCTCTTCGGTGTCGTCCAGAATGTCCTGGAACAGATCGCGCGAGACATAGTCACGCACCGATTCGCAATAGGCGATGGCTTCCACGACGGTGGCGTGTGCGGCTTGTTCCAGCTTCAGGTCACAGGAAAGCAGCTCGGGCACGTCTTC
This sequence comes from Achromobacter sp. ESBL13, assembly GCF_036668755.1. Lineage (NCBI taxonomy): Bacteria > Pseudomonadati > Pseudomonadota > Betaproteobacteria > Burkholderiales > Alcaligenaceae > Achromobacter > Achromobacter sp. ESBL13. The sequence continues at coordinate 163,929 of NZ_JAZEVT010000002.1, forward strand.
ACCGATCAGCAGCTTGTGCAGGTCTTGCAGGTTGGGCAGGCCGTCCAGCATGAAGATGCGCGCGATCAGGCGATCCGCGTGCTTCATTTCACCGATGGATTCTTCGTATTCGTGCTTGCCCAGCTTGTCGAAGCCCCAATGGTTCAGCATGCGGGCATGCAGAAAATATTGGTTGATGGCCGTCAGTTCGTTGGTCAGTTGCTTGTTCAAGAACTGGATGACGGTTTTGTCGCCTTTCATAATGGACTCCTTGCAGTCAGGCGCGACGCGAGTGCATCGCGACAAAGGAGCGCACGATGCCGCGCGTACGCAACCCCGGCAGACTACCACCTGCCGCAGGGGCGCGCCTAGCCTTGCGCCGCATTTGGTAAACGGCTTTAGGACCGCTACCAGAAAGCGACAAGCCAATGAGAATGAGTATGCGTGCGTGATGCTTTGCGCACACAAGGCAGCCCCTATGCGGCGTAGCGCTGAGTCAACTACCGCATTCGCATGGCACTTTTCTTGAATGGCGTCGATAAGCCCGTCTTGGACGGACGATATTCCATCGAAATATCACTGATGCCATTAGGTTGCATATCCGCAACCTTATTAGCGCTATTTTGCTTAATGCGCGATTCAGCCCGCTTTGCGCGTCGTCAACCAGATCCCAAAGGCGATAGGCACGATGCCCAACAGATCCAGCCACGATACCGGTTCGCGCAGCACCAGCCAGCCAAACAACAGGCCAAGCGGCGGCATCAAGAAATGCAGCGCGCTGGCCGACGTGGCAGTGGCCCGGCTCAGGATCATGAACCACAGGTAGTAGCCGCCCATCGACACGGCCACGATCATGTAGGCCATGCTGGCCAGCAGGCTCGCCGTCAGGCGCGCATCGCCCAGGTTTTCATTCATCAGGGCGAATGGCAGCAGCGTGGCGGCCGCTGCCAGGGATTGGATGCCGGTCGACGTCCATAGCCCTGCCGCCGGCTTGAGCCGCTTATAGAGCAGCGTGCCGGCCACCAGCGCCACCAGGCCACCCGTGACCAGCAACGTGCCGTGCATGTCTTCCTGCATGCCAGTCAGGCGTGACCGCAGCACCACGGCCACCCCGGCCAGCCCCAGGCATAGGCCCAGCAGCTTTCGCCACGTCAGCCGCTCGCCCAGGACAGGGCCGGCCAGCACACCGATCAACAAGGGGTTGGTGCTGATCAGCACGGCGGTAAACGCGGACGACACGGTCGTCATGCCGGACCAGCTCAGCCCCAGGTACAACGCATTGTTCAAGACACCCAGCAGGATGAGGGAGGCGATGTCGCGCGCTTGCAGTGGCCTGCCCCGGCGGCTGAAGGCGGCAATGCCCAGCATCAACGCGCCCGCAATCAGGAAGCGGATGGTCAGCAGGGTCAATGGGGGGCAATCGCGCACCGCGATCTTGGCCGCCGCGAAGGCGGAACTCCACAGAAAGCAGAACGCGGCGATCGGCATCCAACTGATACCCGAGGCGGCAGGAGCGTTCGGGGGGCAGGTGGCGGGCGTGGCCTTCATCGGGAGTCCAAGAGAACGGCACGCCACGCATGGCGCAGGGATCAAGCATTCTGCTCGCGCCCTGGTGCGTTGACAAATATTTTGGAAATGGCTGCGTCCGGAAAGCAGCGCGGCCCGCCGAAGAACTCAGCGAGCCGGAGGGGACGGCAATGCGTTAGCCGGCGGCGACCAGCGGAATCGGGAAGCTGCTGTTGTTGGCAGCCGAACCCGATTCAACCAGGGTAGCGGGCGCATTGACCGGAACGGCGATGGAGCGAACGTCGCACACGCTGGAGCAGCGGCCGCCCGGCAGGTATTCGGCGGCGGTTGCCGCGCAGCAGCCGCAGCACGTGGCCACGCCCAGCTCGAATTGCAGGTCGGACAGCGTCGTCGCGCCACCGTCCACGCTGGCGCGGACTTGGCGTTCGGTGATGGCATTACATACGCAAATGTACATGCGAATGATTATCGAAAATTATTCGGCGGATGACAAGCCCTGACCGCAAAAAAATTTGTAGCGCAATTGTCACGCAAGCCCTTGAAACAAAGGACGAATCCTCAAAGATTCGTCCCCTATTTCAACGCGCCGAGGCTTGCGCCTTGCGCAGCGTAGCGGGGGCAATACGCAGCGCTTCGCGGTACTTTGCCACCGTCCGACGGGCGATGACTATCCCCTGATCGGCCAGTTTCTGCATGATCTGGCTGTCAGACAAAGGCTTGGCCCGGTTCTCTTCCGCCACCATCTGGCGGATGAAAGTCTGCACCGCCGTGGCCGACGTGGCGTCACCGCCGTCCGTGGACACCCCCGTCCCGAAGAAACGCTTGAGCTCCAGCGTGCCGAACGGAGTAAGCATGTACTTCTGCGTTGTGGCGCGCGAAATGGTGGATTCATGCAGCCCGAGTTCGCCCGCGATGTCCTTCAGGATAAGCGGACGCATGGCCGATGGCCCCTGGCTGAAAAACGCCGTCTGGCGTTCGACAATGGCCTGCGCCACCCGCAGGATCGTGTCGAAGCGCTGCTCGACATTGCGAATCATCCATTTGGCTTGCTGCAACTGGGTTTGCAGGCCCGCGTGTGCGGATTCCTTTTGATTGCCCAGCATCTGCGCATACAGCCCGTTGATTTGCAGCCTGGGAACGGCGGCGCTGTTCAGCGTGACCTGCCAGCCGCGCCGCGCCTTGCGCACGATGACGTCGGGCACGGCGTAGTCGGCCGCCGGCACGGTCCACGCGCGGCCGGGACGGGGCTCCAGCCGCAGGATCAGGGTGTGGGCCGCGCGGAAAATCGCCTCGTCGCAGCCCACGGCGGCGCACAGGCGCGCAGCGTTACCGGTGGCCAGCAAGGGCAGATGGCGCGCACAGATCTCGCGGGCGCAGGCCAGGACGGCCGCATCGGCCGCTTCGGGCAAACGCGCAAGGTCAGGGTGGCGCAATTGCAACACCAGGCAATCGGCCATGTCGCGCGCGCCGATGCCAACCGGGTCGAACGATTGCAGCAGCGACAGCGCCGCCCGCAGCTCGTCCAGATCGGGCTCCACTTCGGGCGGCAGCCAGGTCAGGATTTCCTCAAGCGGCGAGCCCAGGTAGCCGTTTTCATCCAGCTCATCAATCAGCAGGGCCGCCAGGGCGGCATCGCGCGGGGCCGCTCGCGTCAGCATCAACTGACCCAGCAGGTGTTCGCGCAACGTGTCCGGGCGCGCCGCCTCGGGCAGCCCGGAGTCATCATCCGAATACACGCCGCCCGAACCGGGCATTTCTTCGACGGGCGCATCGCGCTCCGCTGCGGGAGTGTCGTCGTCCACCGAGGATTCGCGTTCGGATTCGGCTTGGGCCTCGGCGGCGGGGGTGTCGTCTTCCCGTTCCAGCAGGGGATTGTCCGCAAGCACTTGCGAGATCTCGGCTTCCAGGTCGAGCGTGGACAACTGCAACAATCGTATCGATTGCTGCAATTGAGGGGTCAGCGTCAGGTGCTGGCCAGGTCGCAGTTCTAAAATTGGACGGGTCATAGGTACAATATTTTGCATGATGAATCTGACTTCGCCCGCAAGCGTTCGCCAGGACAGCCGACTTATCGGCCAGACCCTGCTCAAACTGGCGCTACCCCGAATCGTTGTGCGCGCGATAGTCATCGCCGTCGCCGTCGTCCTTTGGTATCTCGTTGCCTCGTGGATACTGGATTTCGGCAAACGCATGAACTATGACTTCCTGCATACCCTGGGCCAGCCGACCCAGGATATGGCGCAGAAGGTCAATCCCTATATCTGGTGGGTCGTTGCCGGCATCTGGACGCTGATCGTTTTCTTTTCGGTCCGTGCCTGGTTTGCGGCCAGCCTGGCCTCGGGCGCGGCAACGCCGGTGGGCACGGATACACTGGCCGATCTGGCGCCAAACTTGTCCGAAGAATCGTTGGGCGTGCTGCGCTGGACCTGGGGCGACCGCCAAGAGCCCTTCACTGTAGGCGACTTGCGACGCGCACTGTCTGAAATTCGCCACAATCGCAGCGGCAAGATCGCCATGGTGGCCGAACAGGCGCAGATTTTGGAAGGCACGGCCATCCCGCCCTCGCGCGACCCGCGCGATGACGGCCGCCGGGCCCCCCGCACCGAAGTCCGGGGCGAAACTCGCACCGACCGCTACGTTGAACCCCGCATCGGCCCGGCCCGCTAACGCCGCGCCAGACCTTTTCATTGCCACACAGGCCGCCGCCCAGGCGGCCTTTTTTGTTTCAGTCCGGCGCCAGCTCCGCCTTCTATACTGGCGCATCCAGGCTCGCGCAACCGCGGGCCGCGCAACAGACCCAGCAAAACCATAACGGCAGCCCAGACCTGCCGATGCGCGGCCGGCCCCTGGAGAGACAACCATGTTCCGCCCCCCCGTCCGGTATGCCGCCGGTTTGCTCGTGGCCTGCTCGGCCGCGTTTGCCGCTACCCCCGCCATGGCCGAATGGCCCGACAAACCCATCACCTTCGTCGCGCCATTCAGCGCGGGCGGCGCCAATGACCTGGTCGCCCGCATCATCGCCAAGGCAGTGGGCACGACGCTGAAGCAGTCCGTCATTGTGGAAAACCGACCCGGCGCCGGCGGCGTCGTGGGCGCCGCGCATGTCGCTCGCAGCGCGGCGGATGGCTACACCTATCTGGTGGGCAGCAACGGCACCGTCACCAACAGCCTGATCCGCTCGGACCAGCCCTACAAGGACGACGAGCTGACGCCCGTGGCGCTGTTGACCATCACGCCCTCGGTGATCGTGGCCAACCCGTCCAACCCGGCGAAGGACTTGAAGGACTTCGTCGAGCGCGCCAAGAAGGCCAAGACCGACCGCATCACCTTTTCCACCGCCGGCAACGGCAGCACGCCGCATTTCGTGGCGGAAATGGTCAAGGAGGCCACGGGCCTGCCCATCGAGCCCATCGCCTACAAAAGCGGCTCGGAAGGCGTGACGGCGGTAATCGGCAACCAGGTCGACGCCACGTCGGAAGCCAGCATCGTGACGTTGCCGCTGATCCAAAGCGGCAAGTTGAAGGCGCTGGCCACCACGTGGGATAAGCGCATGGCCAGCGCGCCGGATATCCCCACCACGGCCGAAGCGGGCTTTCCCGCCGTGCGCATCGGACACTGGGCGGGCTTGTACGCGCCCGCCGGCACGCCGGCAAACGTGTTGGACAAGATGAACGCGGCGGTCGAGCAGTCGCTCCAGACCAAAGCAGTGCAGGACGCCTTGCGCCAGAGCAGCATCGAGCCCGGTGGCGGCTCGCGCGCGAGCTTTGTGGAATTCGCGGCCAGCGAACGCGAACGCCTGGGCAAGATCGTGCAGAACGGCCACATGCAAACGCAGTAGTCGCATGCCCGCGGCCGGCCCGGCCCCGCCGCGCAATGCGGCAACGGAGGTGGGCGCGCGACGTGCGGCGCGGGCCGGATTTTTCGGCCCGCGCCACTTTCGATCAAAGATCGCAGCGCGCTCTGCCCCCCGTTTTTTTCAACGTTTTCGTTTGCGCTGGCAAAGAAAATATGTTTGACTAGCACCCTATGGCCGCTCACCGCACCCTCCCCGCGATTGCCACCGGACGCTTCGTCGCTCCGGTCGCCGGCCTGCGCGCTCGTTCCTTCTTCGCTGCCGCGCTATCGCTATACCTACCGATCGGTTGCCGGGCCTAGTGTCCCCGTGGTAGCTCGGCAGCCACGTTTGCCACACGCGATTTCCCCCTTTTAGTTGTGAATCCTGCCGGTTAATCACGGCAACCCCACGCGCAAAACCGTCATCCGGTCATAGCGCCGCCGAGACTCAGTGCTCACGGGATTCAAAAGAAACCGATCGATCGAGGTGTAGTCATGATGCTTGCCAACCCCGCCACCAAATACGTCCCCTTCGCGCCGTTCACCCGCGACTTCTCCGAACGCACGTGGCCCAGCCGCCGCATCACCAAGGCGCCCATCTGGATGAGCACCGACCTGCGTGACGGCAACCAGGCGTTGATCGAGCCCATGAGCGTCGAGCGCAAGCTCCGCTTCTTTGAACAACTGGTGAAGATCGGCTTCAAGGAAATCGAAGTGGGTTTCCCGTCTGCGTCGCAGACCGACTTTGATTTCGTCCGCAAGCTCATCGACGAAAAGCGCATCCCCGACGACGTCACCATCATCGTGTTGACGCAGTCGCGTGAAGACCTGATCAGCCGCACGGTGGAAGCCGCGGCGGGGGCCAAGCAAGCCATCGTCCACATGTACAACGCTTGCGCACCGGCCTTCCGCAAGGTGGTGTTCAACATGTCCAAGGACGAAATCAAGGGCATCGCCACGACCGGCACGCGCCTTATCAAGCAATACACCTCGCAGCGCCCCGAAACCAAATGGAGCTACGAGTATTCGCCCGAAGTCTTCAGCACCACCGAGCCCGAATTCGCGTTGGAAGTGTCCAACGCCGTGGCCGATGTCTGGCAGCCCACGCCCGAGCACAAGATGGTGCTGAACCTGCCCGCCACGATCGAGGCCACCAGCCCCAACCTGTACGCCGACCAGATCGAATGGATGCACAAGAACCTGGCGCGCCGCGACAGCATCGTGCTTAGCGTGCACCCGCACAATGATCGCGGCACCGCCGTGGCCGCCGCTGAATTTGCCGTGATGGCCGGCGCCGACCGCATCGAAGGCTGCCTCTTCGGCAGCGGCGAACGCACCGGCAACGTCGACCTCGTCACGCTTGCCTTGAACCTGTACACGCAGGGCGTGCATCCCGGCCTGGACTTTTCCGACATCGACGAAGTGCGCCGCTGCGCGGAATACTGCAACCAGTTGCCGGTGCATCCGCGCCATCCGTATGCGGGCGATCTCGTCTTCACCGCGTTCTCCGGATCGCACCAGGACGCCATCAAGAAGGGCTTCGCGCTGCAACAGGCCGACGCCGTCTGGGAAGTGCCGTACTTGCCGATCGACCCGGCCGACCTGGGCCGCAGCTACGACGCCGTCATCCGCGTGAACAGCCAGTCGGGCAAGGGCGGCGTGTCGTACCTGCTTGAGCAGGAACACGGCCTGGTCTTGCCGCGCCGCCTGCAAATCGAATTCAGCCGCGCCATCCAGCGCGTGACGGACGAGACGGGCAGCGAAGTCACCGCCGACGACGTGCACACCATCTTCAACCGCGAATACCTGGAACAGAAGGCGCCCTGGAAGCTGATCCGCCACCGCATCGACGGCAACCCGTCGGCCGGTGAAGGCCAGCATTTCAGCATCGAAGCCGAACTCGAATACAACGGCGAACGCCGCATCGTAACGGGCAAGGGCGATGGCGCCATCTCGGCCTTCGTGGCCGCGCTGGACGTGCCGGTGCGCATCATGGACTACCACGAGCACGCCATCGGCACCGGCACCGACACGCGCGCCGCGTCCTATGTCGAACTGCGCGTGGGCGAGTCGTCCACGGGCTTTGGCGTAGGCATCGACCGCGACATCGTGACGGCCTCGTTCCAGGCAGTCCTTAGCGCCGTGAACCGCCACATCAACGCGGGCGCCGTGGCGTCCGCCGAGCAGGAAGCCGCCGAGGCCGCGTGATCCGCGCCCGCCTTCTGAACTGAACGCCCCAAGCCAGCCCGAAACATGGGCTGGCCAACACCCAGGGACACACCTCTTCCTGGCGCGACCGGCAAAAAAAAAGCCCGCCTTATCGGCGGGCTTTCTGCTTTTGACGTGTGGTCACACGTTGAACGCGCGCCGCGTTCAGCCTCGCGGCCACATATCCGACGCGCCGACATCCGGCGCATTGGCCTCAAGCAGGCGCTCATGCACCCACGCGCCTATCGCCAGCGTGCGGTAGTCGTCATAGCGCTGGCCGATCAGTTGCAACCCCACGGGCAACCCTTGCGGGCCGGTGGCAAAGGGCAGGTTCAGGCAGGGCAGGCCGAACAGCGTCCAGGGCCGCGAGAACTGCGGATCGCCGGTGCCCAGGTCTGCAAACGGCGCCTCGCCGGCGGCGCTGGGCGCCAGCAACACGTCGTAGTCGTCAAACCAGCTGTTCACCCGAATGCGCGACTCTTCGGCGCGCGCCAGGTTCTTGATGTGTTGCTCGGCCGAAATCTGCGCGCCCGCTTCCAGCACCGCCTGGATCTTCGGGCTGAGTTGGCCGGCGTGTTGCAGGCGCTCGAAAGCCAGCGACTGCGACGCTTCGTACGCCATGATGTCGGCGTGCAACTGCACCAGCATGCAGTCCTGCGACGGCAGCGGCACCTCTTTCACGGTAGCGCCCGCGCGCGACAAGGTGGCTGCCGCCTGTGCGAACGCTTCTTTCGTTTCTGCCTGCGCGTGCCGCCACTGCAAGGTGCGGCACATGCCCACGCGCGGTTTAGCGTCGTAGGACAGGTCCTGCATGCGGGCATCGCGCATCATCACCGACGCAAACAAGGCCACATCAGGCACCGATCGTGCAAACCCGCCCACTGTGTCCAGCGATTCGGCCAGGCTTTTGACGCCCGCGCGGGGAATGGCGCCAAACGTGGGCTTAAAGCCGACGATGCCGCAATAGGAAGCGGGGCGGATGATCGAACCCGCCGTCTGCGAACCCAATGCGAAGGGCACCATGTCATCCGCAACCGCGGCGGCCGACCCGCTGGACGAGCCGCCGGGGGTGTAGGCCTCGTTGCGCGGATTGCGCGTGGGACCGGCCTGATAGGTAGCGAATTCAGTCGTGACCGTCTTGCCCACCACGACAGCGCCCGCGCCACGGCAAAGCGCCACGGCGGCGGCGTCCAGGCCGGGGCGGTGGCGTTCATAAATTGGCGAGCCGTAGCGGGTGGGAAGATCGACGGTGTCGAACAGGTCTTTCACGCCGATCGGCAGGCCATGCAGCGGCCCTTGCAAAGGGCCATCGTCCAAAGCCTGCGCAACGTCCAGCGCCGCCTGCTTTTGCAGGGCGGTCCAGGCGTGGATGGTATTTTCGCGCTGCTCGATACGGGCAAAACAGGCCCGTACCAATTGCACCGCGGTTAACTCGCGCCGTTGCAGCTTGCGCGCGGCTTGAACCGCGCCAAGGCTGTTTAAGGCAGTAGACATTTTCCTTTCCTCTTTACCGGCGCCGCGCCAGGCGTGGCAGCTGATTACGCACCCGGTCCCCTTGACCGAGGGGTCTGCCCTTGCGTTACCGGCGGCGTTGTTGCGCCGTGGGCAATGCGGACCGATCCCTGCCATTGTGCGCGCCGCGTCAATTAGGAAAAACACCAAAAACACCGTGTTTTCCCGGGTAAAACGACTGCGCCGCGCCTAGGCTTTATGTTGTTGCGTTCACACCAGCATAGCGCAAACCCGTGCAACACAAAGGTCATATTTGTCTTGTAAGATGAAAACGTTTTCAGCAAATCGACAGTAACCCCGGTATGGCTACGCGCCCGTCGCCCCGCTTTTCCATCATCGAAGTGGCCCGCAAGGCAGGCGTATCGCCGGCCACGGTTTCGCGCGCGTTCAACCAACCCGAGATCGTCCATCCCGACACGTTGGCGCACATCCGCAACGTGGCCAAGCGCGCGGGGTTCAGGCCAAACCGCGTTGGCCGCAGCCTGCGTTCCGGCAGCACCCGCACCATCGGGTTGATCTTGCCCACGCTGTCCAATCCCGTGTTCGCCGAGTGCTTTGAAGGCGCCGAGCGCCGTGCGCGCGAATCCGGCTACAGCGTCATGCTGACCGCCACCGGGTATGACCCCGCCGTTGAATCCGCCGCCGTCCAGGGCCTGATCGACCATCAGGTCGACGGCTTGATCCTGACCGTGGCCGACGTCAACAAAAGCGCCACGCTGGACGATCTGGACAGCGCCGGCATGCCTTATGTGCTGGTCTATAACGAGTCATCCACACACCCGTTCGCGTCGGTGGACAACCGCGCGGCCGCCAGCGACATGGTGGCGCACCTGGCCGCGCTGGGGCACCGCCGCATCGCGCTGGTGACTGGCCCGCTGACCGCCTCCGACCGCGCCCGCCGCCGCTTGACCGGCGCCCGCGCCTGCGCCAAGAAGCTGGATCTGGACACCGTGCAGCACATCGCGATGAGCTCGCACACCGGCAGCGACGCCGACGTGCTTAAAGCCGCATTGCGCGGTAAACAAGCGCCTACCGCGCTGTTCTGCTCGAATGACTTGCTGGCCACCGCCGTCATCGCCGACCTGGTGGCGCTGGGCTTGCGCGTGCCCACCGACATTTCGGTGTGCGGCTTTGACGGCATGCGGTTCGGCGCCTTGTTGACGCCCCCGCTGACCACCGTTGCACAACCCAGCGACGGCATCGGCCAGACGGCGTGCTCGAACCTGCTAGCGCAGATCCATGGCCAACCGGCCCAATCGAATCGCCTGCCGCATTGCATCGTGGTGGGCGGTACCGCAGCGTCCGTACGCCGCTGACCCCACTTCAATTCCGACAACCGCACGCATCATGCTCATTGCCCAAATCACCGACCTGCACATGCGCACCCCGGGCGACAAGGCCTACGGCATCATCGACCCCGCCGCATTCCTGGCGCCCGCCGTGCGCGCGCTGAATGCGCTGGCGCCGCGACCCGACTGCGTACTGATCACGGGCGACCTGACCGACCTGGGCCGCCCGCACGAATACCAGGTGCTGCGCGACCACCTGCAAGCGCTGGAGATTCCGTACTTCCTGCTGCCCGGCAACCATGACGACCGCGCCCAATTGCGCGCAGCCTTTCCTGACCACGATTACCTGCAAGGCGGCGGCCCGTTCATCCAGTACGCCATCGAAACCTATCCGCTGCGCCTGCTGGCGCTGGACACGGTGGTGCCGATGAAAAGCCATGGCGAACTCTGCCAGGACCGCCTGGACTGGCTGGCCGCGCGCCTGGCCGAACAGCCGGACCGACCGACGCTGGTGTTGATGCACCACCCGCCATTTCTGACCGGCATTGAACACATGGACGCCATCGGCCTGTTGGCCGGCGCACCGGAGCTTGAACGCGTGGTGTCGCGCTTTCCCCATGTAGAGCGGGTGCTGTGCGGCCATTTGCACCGCACCATCTTCCAGCGCTTCGGCGGCACGATCGCGTCTACCTGCCCTGGCACCGCGCACCAGTTAGCGCTGGAGCTGGGGCCGCGTCCCACGTTGCAGTACATCATGGAACCGCCGGGCTACCAGCTGCATTGGTGGCAAGGCACGAACCTGGTGACGCACCACGCGGTGCTTGGGGAATATCCCGGCCCGTATCCGTTTGCCTGAGCGCTGCGCCAAAGGGGCGCGCAGCGTTGTTTGAAGCCGTTTGGCTTGCCACGAATCCGTCATGTTTGCGCTGCACAATGAAAAGGTTTTCATAACAGGCAACAATGCGGATCTAACAATTAGATCGTCGAGACAGCATGTCATCCATCGTTCTGGATAACCTCACCAAACAGTACGGCGGCGCCGCCGCCATCCACGGCGTGAGCTTCACGGTGCCGGCGGGCAGCTTTACGGTGCTGCTGGGCCCATCCGGCTGCGGCAAGTCGACCACCCTGCGCATGATCGCCGGGCTGGACACGCCCACATCGGGCACCATCCGCATCGGCGATCGCGACGTTACGCAACTGCCGCCGGCCAAGCGCCGCATATCCATGGTGTTCCAGTCATACGCGCTGTTCCCGCATTTGTCGGTGCGCGAGAACATCCTGTTCGGGCTGAAGGTCCGCAAGGAACCCGCGCGCGACTTCGACCGCCGCTTGCAGCGCGTGGCCGGTCTGCTGGGCCTGGAGCATCTGCTGGACCGCAAGCCCTCGCAATTGTCGGGCGGCCAGCAGCAGCGCGTGGCGCTGGGGCGCGCGGTGATATCCGAAGCGCCGGTGTGCCTGATGGACGAACCGCTGTCCAACCTCGATGCGCAGTTGCGCCACGAGATGCGCCGTGAGATCCGCGCCTTGCAGCAGGACCTGGGCATCACGATGGTGTACGTCACGCACGACCAGACCGAGGCGATGAGCATGGCCGACCAGGTGGTGCTGCTGCGCGGCGGTCAGATCGAACAACACGACACGCCCGACGGCCTGTATGCAAGGCCGGCCACCGAGTTTGCCGCGCGTTTCATCGGCACGCCGCCCATGAACCTGATCGGGCTTGCCGCCGCGAACGGCGCCGCCGTCATCGCCGGCACGCAAGGGCCCGTGATTGCGAACGCGCCGGCCGGCGCCGTCAAGCTGGGCGTGCGTCCGGAACATATCCGCATCGACAGCACCGGCATACCGGCCGTGGTGGAAAGCGTCGAATACTTCGGCGCGGACTCCATCGTGGTGTGCCGGGTCGGCGACACCAGCGGTGTGGCCGTGCGAGTGGGCGGCCACTTGCGCGCCCGCGCCGGCGAAGCCCTGAACCTGTCCTGGCAGGACGGGCAACAGCATTTCTTTGCCGCCGATTCGGCGGTGATCAACACCGTCGGGCGCTAGAAGACGCCCATTGCACAGGAAAGGAAACGCCACCATGCGACGCATCGTACTGAAGACCCTGGCCGCCAGCCTGGCCGCCGCTTGCCTGTCCCTGCCGGCACAGGCGCAAAACAAACCCGTCGAAGTTGAGTTCTATTACCCGGTCGCCGTCGGCGGCCCGATCACCAAGATCGTCGACGACATGGTCGCGGACTTCCAAAAGGAAAATCCCGACATCAAGATCAAGCCGATCTACGCCGGCTCGTATCAGGATTCGATCGCCAAGGCGCTGACGGCGCTCAAGGGCGGCACGCCGCCGCAACTGGCCGTGCTGCTGTCCACCGACATGTTCACGCTGATCGATGAAGACGCCATCGTGCCGATCGATTCGCTGGCGAAAAGCGACGCCGACAAAAAGTGGCTGGGCAGCTTCTACGACGCCTTCATGCAGAACAGCCGCACGGGCGGCCACACCTGGGGCGTGCCGTTCCAGCGTTCGACCATCGTGATGTACTACAACAAGGACCTGTTCAAGGCAGCGGGCCTGGACCCCGAACGCGCGCCCGCAACCTGGGCCGAGCTGGTCGATTACGGCAAGAAGCTGACCAAGCAGGACGCCTCGGGCAACACCACGCAGTGGGGCATCGAGATCCCGTCGGGCGGCGCGTTTGCGTACTGGCTGTTCCAGGCGCTGACCACGCCGAACGGCGCGATCCTGATGAACGAAGCCGGCAACGAGGTCTACCTGGACAAGCCGGCGGTGGTGGAAGCCGCGCAGTTCTGGCGCGACCTGTCGGCCAAGCACAAGATCATGCCCACCGGCACCATCGACTGGGGCACCACGCCCAAGGACTTCCTGGAAAAGAAGGCGGCCATGGTCTGGACCACCACCGGCAACCTGACCAACATCCGCAAGAACGCCGACTTCCCGTTCGGCGTGGCGATGATGCCGCAGCAAAAGCGCGGCGGCAGCCCGACGGGCGGCGGCAACTTCTATATCTTCAAGAGCGGCACCCCGGCGCAGCAGCAGGCCGCGCTCAAGTTCGCGCAGTGGGTCACCACGCCCGAACGCGCGGCCGACTGGAGCATCGCCACCGGCTACGTCGCCGTGACGCCGGCGGCCTGGCAAACCGAGAAGATGAAGAAGTACGCGCAGGAAGTGCCGGCCGCCGCGGTCGCGCGCGACCAGCTGGAAGTCAGCGTGGCGGAATTTTCCACGCATGAAAACCAGCGCGTCACCAAGACCCTGAACGACGCTCTGCAAGCGGCGTTGACGGGCTCGAAGACGCCGCAGCAGGCGCTGACCGACGCACAGCGCGAGGCCGACCGCATCCTGCGTTCCTACAAATAGACCGACAAGCACGATGAGCCGCTCTTTACATGCGCTTTATGGCTGGCTGCTGTTGCTGCCAGCCATCGTGCTGCTCGCCGCCTTCACGCATTACCCGGCGGTGGCGACGCTTTGGCACAGCTTTTTCTCCACGCCCAAGGGCGCGCGTCCGGCGCGTTTCGTGGGCCTGGAAAACTACGCCGTCATGCGTGACGACCCGGTGTTCTGGCAGTCGCTGTGGAACAACCTGTGGTTTGCGCTGGGCACGATCCCCACGTCCATCGGCATTGCGCTGATCATGGCGCTGTGGGTGAACCGCAACCTGAGCGGTCGCGGCTTTTTACGCATGGCGTACTTCACGCCCACGGTACTGCCGATGGTGGCGGTGGCCAACATCTGGCTGTTCTTCTACACGCCGCAGTACGGGCTGATCGCGCAGGTGATGGGGTGGTTCGGTTCGCCCGGCCCGAACTGGCTGGGCAACCGCGAAACCGCCTTGCCCGCGCTGATGCTGGTCACGGTGTGGAAAGAAGCCGGCTTCTTCATGATCTTCTACCTGGCCGCCTTGCAGACGGTATCGCCGTCGCTGCGCGAGGCGGCCATGCTGGAAGGCGCCTCGCGCTGGCAGTATTTCCGCCGCATTCTGTGGCCGCTGTTGATGCCCACCACGCTGTTCGTGCTGATCAATGCGCTGATCAACGCGTTCCGCCTGGTGGACCATGTGGTGGTCATGACGCGCGGTGGCCCGGACAACGCCAGCACCTTGCTGCTGTACTACATCTACCAGGTGGGTTTCAGTTTCTGGGACACGGCTTACGCCGCCACGCTGACCGTCGTGTTGCTGGTGGTACTGGCGCTGACCGCGCTGTTCAAGTTCCGCTGGCTGGATCGCAGGACGCACTATCAATGAAAGACAAGCTAGATACCCTGGGCGCCTGGGCGCTTGGCCTGTTGTGGATCCTGCCGCTGGCCTACGCGATGTGGGCGGCTTTCCACCCGCCCGCCTATGCAACCCGCTTCGAGCTGTTCGCGCCGTTGACGCTGGATAACTTCGTGCGTGCCTGGCACGCGGCGCCGTTTCCGCGCTACTTCCTGAACACGTTCCTGCTGGTCACGATGGTGCTGGCGGCGCAGTTGGTGCTGTCGACACTGGCCGGATACGCCTTCGCGCGCTTTGAATTCCGGGGCCGCGACTTCGTCTTCATGCTGGTGCTGCTACAGCTGATGATCATGCCCGACGTGCTGCTGGTGGAGAACTACCGCTCCATGAGCCAGCTGGGCATCCGGGACACCGTGTTCGCCATCGGCCTGCCGTATTTCGCGTCGGCGTTCGGCATCTTCCTGCTGCGCCAGACCTTCAAGACGGTGCCGCGCGAACTGGAAGAAGCGGCGCGCATGGAAGGCGCGGGTCCGATGCAGATCCTGTGGAAGGTGTATGTGCCGCTGGCCAAACCGATCTACGTGGCGTACGGGCTGGTGTCGGTCAGCCACCACTGGAACAACTTCCTGTGGCCGCTCATCATCACGAATTCGGTGGAATCCCGGCCGCTGACGGTGGGCTTGCAGGTGTTCTCGTCCACGGACCAGGGCATCGACTGGTCGGTCATTACCGCCGCCACGCTGATGTCGGCGGCGCCGTTGCTGATTGCCTTCCTGCTGTTCCAACGGCAATTCGTGCAGTCGTTCATGCGGGCGGGGATCCGGTAGCCTGTGGCCTGTGCCCAGTGGGGCTGATGCCGCGCACCCGAAAAAAATCCCCGCCTTGAGCGGGGATTTGCTTTTTGGGCGCTGGCCGCCGCAGTGCCGTCAGTAGCCGACGGTCAGCCCCGGCAGGTCCACCGTGATGCGCGGGCGCTCTAACGCCAGCGCCAGGTGCTCCGCGAACTCGCGGGCTTCCTTCGTGTCGGTGGACAGGGTGTCGTAGCCCAAGGCATCGGCCACGCCCAGCACCTTGTCCAGCAACAGCACTTTGCCGCTGGGCCGCAAAGGTTCGCAGCCCAGGGTTTCCCAGGCGCCGTCAAACCAATCGCGCGCGTCGCTTTGGCGTTGCGGGGACGGTTCAACCGTGGCGGTCAGGTCCAGCGACCGGCGGGGGTCGAAAACAATGGTGATGTCGCTGCGCATAAGGGTTTCCTTGAAAGGGCGTCAGGCGGCAAGCGTAAGGCAAAAGACGCCGGTCGGATTGTCCGCCCGGCGACATTGCCTACCACCCGCGCGAGGCTTCCCAAGTGACTTCAACGCCCGCGGCCTGGGACTGCCGCAGCATGTCCAGCAACGGAAACGCGCGTTCCTTCAAACCTACCGTGCGCGCCATGGCGGCGCGGGGCGCCTTGTCTTCGTCGTCTTCGTCGTCAAGCGGCGGCTCGGCATCCGCGATCGCGCTTTCGATGCCGTCGATGGCGGGGCCCAGTTGCTCCACCGTGAAAACACCGCGTTCGGGGATCTTGTCGCCGATGGGTTTGCCCGCTGCCTGCAGAATGGGACCGGCGTGGTCGGACAGCATCAGGACCTCGGCCACGACCTTGGAGTGAAAGGTAATCAGCATATTGCGGTCTCCCTTATTGAATACGTTACATACACTACCGCAACGCCCCAGCGATGCCAACTGGCGCCCTCGCACGCGCGACACGGCCTGGACACCGGGCACGCGCGCCACCGTCTAGGCGTTTGATTTTGTTCAGAGTTCCGCCCGCTGCCCGAACGCTTGCCGGACGGTTTGCCTGCCCGATCCGCCCGGTTGGGCCGCCAAATCAACTATCATTCCGGATGATTCCCGTGACACTGCCGGCCCGGACACCGTCCGTTTGATCCCCGCCTTGGTCACTCACCCAGAACTTCTTCAGACGCCCATGCTCCCCGAGCAACAAAAACAGCTTATCTCCCTGATCCAGGCCGCCGTTGCGCAGAGCCTTCCCGACGCCCAGGCCAATGTGCTGCTTGAGCGCCCCAAGGTTGCCGCGCACGGCGACGTCGCCACCAACGTGGCCATGCAGCTGGCCAAGCCGGCCCGCCGCAACCCGCGCGAACTGGCCCAGGCCATCGTGGAGGCGCTGATGGCCGCCCCCGGCGCCCGAGATCTGGTCGACAGCGCTGAAATCGCCGGCCCCGGCTTCATCAACCTGCGTATCACCGCCGCCGCGCGCCAGGCCGTCATCGCCGCCGTGGCCGAGCAGGGCGCAAGTTTCGGCCGCGCTCCGCGCAGCGGCGAGAAGATCCTGGTTGAATTCGTGTCGGCCAACCCCACCGGCCCGCTGCACGTGGGCCACGCGCGCCAAGCCGCGCTGGGCGACGCCCTGTGCCGCCTGTACGACGCCATCGGCTGGGACGTCACCCGCGAGTTCTACTACAACGACGCCGGCAACCAGATCCACAACCTGGCCATCAGCGTGCAGGCGCGCGCCCGTGGCCTCACCACAGAATCTCCTGACTGGCCGGAAGACGGCTACAAGGGCGACTACATCGCCGACATCGCGCGCGACTTCCAGGCCGGCAAGACCATCCAGCCCTCCGACGGCGAACCCGTCACCGCCACCGGCAATATCGACAACCTGGACGACATCCGCGTCTTCGCCGTGGCGTACCTGCGCCGCGAACAAGACCTGGACCTGCAGGCGTTCGGCCTGGCGTTCGACAACTACTACCTGGAAAGCTCGCTGTACACGTCGGGCCGCGTCGAAGCCACCGTCAAGGCGCTGGTTGCCGGCGGTCATACCTACGAAGAAGGCGGCGCGCTGTGGCTGCGCACCACCGAACTGGGCACGGGCGACGACAAAGACCGCGTCATGCGCAAAAGCGAAGGCGGCTACACCTACTTCGTGCCGGACGTGGCGTATCACAAGGCCAAATGGGAACGCGGCTTTCATCGCGCCGTGAACATCCAGGGCAGCGACCACCACGGCACCGTGGCCCGCGTGCGCGCCGGCTTGCAGGCGCTGGAAGAGGGCATCCCCAAGGACTACCCGTCGTACGTGCTGCACAAGATGGTCAAGGTGATGCGCGGCGGCGAAGAGGTCAAGATCTCCAAGCGCGCCGGCAGCTACGTCACCATGCGCGACCTGATCGATTGGGTTGGCCGCGACGCCGTGCGCTACTTCCTGATCCAGCGCCGCGCCGACACCGAATTTGTATTTGACGTGGACCTGGCCTTGTCGAAAAGCGACGAAAACCCGGTCTATTACATCCAGTACGCGCACGCCCGCATCTGCACGATGATCAACAACGCCGGCATGCCCGCTGCCGACGTGGCCGCTGCCGATACGTCCTTGCTGACCGCGCCGTCCGAATTCGCGCTGATGCAACGCCTGGCCGAATTCCCCAACGTGGTGGCACTGGCCGCGCAAGATTTGTCGCCGCACCACATCGCTTTCTGGCTGCGCGATTGCGCCTCGGACTTCCACGCCTGGTACAGCGCCGAGCGCGTGCTGGTGGACGACGTGCCCCTGAAGCTGGCGCGCCTGCGCCTGGCCGCCACCACGCGTCAGGTCCTGGCCAACGGCCTGGAGCTGATGGGCGTTTCCGCGCCCGAGCGGATGTAACATCGGTTCATGGCAACAAAGCGCAAAACCACCCGCCGTTCCTCTGGCGAAAGCGGCAGCACCCTTTACGGGGCGCTGGCCGGCCTGCTCATCGGTCTGATCGTGGCCGCCGTCGTGGCCTTCTACGTCACCAAGGCCCCGATCCCGTTCGTGGACCGGGCCACCCGTCAGGGCGACCCCGGCAAGCTGCCCGACCCGCGTCAGGCGCCGGACCCTAACGCGGGCCTGTACGGCCGCGACGGCGCGGCGGGCGCGCCGCCCACCGGTCCCACCGCCACCGCTCCGGCGCCGCTGCCGGGCGCCGGCACGGGCTCGGGCACCGCGTCCAAGCCTGATGAGACCCCGTCCCGGCTGGACGACCTGGGCGCCCTGATCGCCACGCTGCCGTCCACCGCCAAGCCGCAAGCTGCCGCTCCCGCGGCCAGCGCCCCCGGCACCGCCCCCACGCCTTTGTCCAAGCCCGCACCAGCGCCCACGCCGGCTCCTGCCGCCAAGGCCGCCGCGCCGGCCGCAACCGGCACGTACTACCTGCAAGCCGGCGCATTCCGGGGCGAGAACGACGCGGAATCGCTCAAGGCCCGCATTATTCTGCTGGGCTTGCCGGTTGCCGTGCAGAAGGCCGAAGTGAACGGCAAGCCGCTGAACCGCGTGCGTGTCGGCCCGTTTGCGCGGCTGGACGACATGAACCGGGCGCGTGGCCGCCTGGGCGAAAACAAGATCGAGACCGCCGTGGTGCGCCAGTAGCGCAATGCGGCGCCATTTTTTCATTGAACTAATCCGGCCCTGGGCCTGTCTGTAACTTTTTACTCAGGAACCTCTCATCCATGTTGTCCCCCAAGATCGTACGCATCATGGCCGCGGCCGCGCTGACCGCCTCCGCGTTCTTCAGCCCGGTTAGCCACGCCCAAGGCACCCAAGCCTACGTGGCCATCAACCCGCCGCTGCCCTCCGACACCCCGGGCAAAGTGGAAGTACTGGAATTTTTCGCCTACACCTGCCCGCACTGCGCCGCCATGGAACCCATGGTGGAAACCTGGGCCAAATCCGCCCCGGCCGACGTCGTGCTCAAGCAGGTTCCCATTGCGTTCAATGCCGGCATGAAGCCGCTGCAACAGGTCTACTACACGTTCATGGCCCTGGAACGCCCCGACCTGCACGCCAAATTCTTCACCGCCATCCACGGTGAAAACAAGCGCCTGTTCGACAAGAAGTCCATGGGCGAATGGGCCGCCTCGCAAGGCGTGGACCGCGCCAAGTTCGATTCCGTGTTCGACTCGTTCAGCGTGCAGACCCAAGTGCAGCGCGCCACGCAGCTGGCCGAGGCCTACCGCATCGACGGCACCCCGTCGTTTGCCGTCGGCGGCAAGTTCATGACCTCGCCGGTCATGGCGGGCAACAGCTACGAAGGCGCCCTGAAGGAAGTCGACAAGCTGATCCCGATGGCGCGCAACAAGTAAGTCACGCGTTCATCTCGCTTCATTGTGCAAAACGCCTCGGCCACATGGCCGAGGCGTTTTTCTTTGGGAAATCGTTGAGAAAGTCTTCCAACTTTCTGATGTGCCGGGGCTACACTTTTGCCACAAGAATTCGCCGCGACGACGGCATCAAAAGGGTGGAAGACAAATGAAGCAGCAATTTTTGCGCATACGCGCGGCACGAGCGCTGGGCCTGTGCCTGGCATTGACCGCCATTGCCACGCACGCCAATACGGCGGACGGCGTGAAGATCGGCGTACTGACCGACATGGCGGGCGTTACCGCCGACGCCACCGGCAAGGGGTCGGTGGAAGCCGCCCGGCTGGCCATCGAAGAGATGGGCGGCACGGTGCTGGGCAAGCCGATTTCACTGGTCTCGGGCGACCACCAACACCGCCCCGACATCGGCAGCAGCATGGTCCGCAAGTGGTACGACACCGACGGCGTGGACGTCGTGGTGGACGTGCCCAATTCCTCGGTCGCGCTGGCGGTGCAGGGCATCGCGCGCGAAAAGAAGAAACTGGTGCTGTTCTCCAGCCCCGGCACCACCGCGCTGTCGCAGGCGCAGTGCTCGCCCTACGGCGTGCAGTGGACGTACACCACCTATGCCTTGTCGCGCGGCACCGCCACCGCCGTGGTCAATGAAGGCAACAAGCGCTGGTTCATCCTGGCGTCGGACTACGCCTTCGGCAAGCAGTTGGCGGCGGACACGGAAACCGTCGTGAAAGCCAACGGCGGTGAAATCGTGGGCACCGTGTTCCACCCCCTGAACGCGTCGGACTTTGCCTCGTTCCTGTTGCAGGCGCAGGGCTCCAAGGCGCAGATCATCGCCATTGCGAACGCGGGCGGCGACACGATTTCGGCCATCAAGCAGGCGGCGGAATTCGGCATCGGCGGTGTACAGCAGCTGGCCGCCATGTTGTTGCTGATCACCGACGTGCACAGCCTGGGGCTGCAAGCCGCGCAGAAGACCTACCTGACCGTGCCGTCGTACTGGGACATGAACGACGGCACGCGCGCCTTCACCAAAAAGTTCGAGGCGCGCGTCGGCCGCCCGCCCACCTTCCTGCAAGCCGGTGTGTACGGCCAGGTGCGGCACTACCTGCAAGCCGTGAAGGCGGCCGGCACGGCGGACCCGGACGCGGTGATGGCCAAGATGAAGTCGCTGCCCATCGACGACCCGTTCAGCATGAATGCACGCATTCGCGAAGACGGCCTGGTGGTGCGCGACATGATGCTGGCGCAGGTGAAGACGCCCGCGCAATCGAAGGCGCCCTGGGACTACTACAACATCGTGCGCAGCATTCCCGGCGACACATTGGCCTGGCCGCTGTCGGACAGCCAATGCCCGCTGGTCAAGCGATGACGCGGCCCAAGCCTGAAACCGGGGCTGCCCCGCGCGCGCAGCCCCGGGGCGATGCCGTCACACTGGCCGACTTCGGCAGCTTCTACGCGGGCGGCAGGCCGGTGCGCGTGGCCGGGCTGCCGCAGCGCGAGATCGCCTTCACAAAAAGCGCGTCGCTGGCGTATGACCCTAACGGCCTGTACCACTTCGAGCAGGCCTATGTGCAGTATTTCGTCCCGGCACGGCTGGCGCATCCGCTGCCCATCGTGTTGCTGCACGGCGGCGGGATGACGGGAGCGATGTGGGAACAGACGCCGGACGGCCGGGCGGGCTGGATGCAGCACTTTCTGCGCCAGGGCCATGCGGTGTATGTCGTGGACAACGTCGAACGCGGCCGCGCCGGCTGGGCGCCGTTTGAGCAGGTGTGGCCCGAGGCGCCCATCATCCGCACCGCCGAAGAAAGCTGGTCGTTGTTTCGCCTGGGCCGCGCGGAGGATTTCGAGACGCGTCGTGCATTCGCGGGCCAGCGCTTTCCGGTGGGTGCGTTCGACGATTTCATCCGACACGCAGTGCCGCGCTGGCTGGGCAACAACGAGGCGGCATTGCACGGTTTCTGCGCGGCGCTGGATCGCATCGGGCCCTGTTTGGTCGTGGCGCACAGCCATGGCGGCGAGGTCGCTTACCGGGCGCTGCACGCGCGGCCCGACCTGGTGCGCGCCGTGATCGGTATCGAACCGTCGGGCTACTCCGCCGACGTCACGGCCGCCGCCGTGGCAAACAAGCCGTTCCTGTTCGTCTATGGCGACTATCTGGACGCCACGCCGCTATGGCGACGCCTGTGCGCAAGCGGGCAGGACTACGCCGACTCGCTGGCGGGCCACGGCGCCCGGGTAGACACGTGGAGGCTGGCCGACATGGGTATCGCCGGCAATTCGCACATGCCGATGATGGATGACAACAGCGACGACATTGCCGCGCGCATCGGCGCGTGGATACGCGGCACGGTCGCGGGTGACTAAGCCGGGGCGACTAAGCCGGGGCGACTAAGCCCGGGGAAACTACGCCGGTGACTACGCAGGGGGACTACGCGCGCCGCGATGCCCGGCGCAGCGTCGCGGCATCCGGCGCCGCCATGCCGCATCCGGCGCCGCGGCGCCGCGGCGTCACAGTGGCGCGCGTCGCTATGCGCTGACCGCCGCCGCCTTTTCCAGCGCCTGGGTCAGGTCCGCGATGATGTCCTCGGGCGCTTCCAGGCCGATGTGCAAACGCACCAGCGCGTTCTCGCCTTCGCCCCAATAGCGGTGCTTGGACAAATCCTTGGGCGACACCAACTGCACCAGGCTTTCGTAGCCGCCCCACGAAAAGCCGATGCCGAACAAGGTCAGTGCGTCCACGAACGCGCGCGCGGCAGCGGGCGACAGCCGCAACTCAACCGACAGCATGCCGTTGGACCCGGAACAATCGCGCTGCCACAACGCGTGGCCGGGATCTTCGGGCAATGCGGGGTGAAAAAGGCGCACGGTTTCGGGGCGGCTTTTGAAGAATTCGCACACCTGCAAGGCATGGCGCGCGTGCTGCGCCATGCGGATCGGCATCGTGCGCACGCCGCGCAGCGCCAGCCAGGCGTCGTCTGCGCTGATGGAATAGCCCATCGCGTACTGCGTGCGGTTCAGTTTTTTGGCGATGGCTTCGTCGTTGGTCACCACCGCGCCCAGCATCAGGTCAGAGTGCCCGCCCACGTACTTGGTGCCGGCAATGATCGACACCTGCGCCCCCAGCGTCAACGGACGGTAGATGTAGCCCGAGCCCCAGGTGTTGTCGGTGGCCAGCACCAAGCCGTGGCGCTTGGCGAAGGCCGCCATGGCGCCCATGTCCAGCATTTCAAACAGCAGCGAGCCCGGCGACTCGACGTACAGCAACTTTGTGTTGGGCCGCACCAGCGCGTCCAGGTCTTCGTCGGCCGCGAAGTAGGTGATGTCGATGTTCATGCGCTTGAGCACGGCATCGTCCAGTTCCCGCATCGGGCCGTAGACGCAATCGGAGATCAGCGCGTGGTCACCGGCCGAGCACAGCGCCATCATCACCATCGTCATCGCGGACAAGCCCGACGACGCCAGGTAGCAATGCGTGCCGCCCTCCAGCTGCGTAAAGACCTGTTCCAGCGCGGCGTGGGTGTCCATGCCCATGCGGCCATAGGTCGTGGCGCGGCCGCCTTCGGCCTTGCTGCGCTGCGCCTGTTCCAGGGCGGCCAGGTTCTGAAAGCGCACGGTGCTGGCGCGCATGGGCGGCAGCGGCACGGGCGCGGTACCGGTCTGGGGGTCGAACGGGGCGGT
This sequence comes from Achromobacter sp. ESBL13, assembly GCF_036668755.1. NCBI lineage: Bacteria > Pseudomonadati > Pseudomonadota > Betaproteobacteria > Burkholderiales > Alcaligenaceae > Achromobacter > Achromobacter sp. ESBL13. The sequence goes on from NZ_JAZEVT010000002.1 coordinate 187,324, forward strand.
GCCCGCGTGCTGCAAAACCGTATCGATGTGTTTGGAGGTCATCTTCGAAGGAACGCTGGAGAAATGAACAGGGGCCGGACTCGGGGCGAACAGGCTGAACCTTATCAGGCGCGGCGGCGCCTGTCCCTAGCCGGTGACCCAGCGGACCGTTTCGGACAGGTCGGCGCGGCGCGTGCGGTAGCTGTTGGCGGGATGATCGGCATCGGCATAGCCGAACGAAATGCCGCAGACCACGCGCCGGTCGGCATCGATGCCCAGCACGTCGCGCAACACCTCGGGATACATCGCCAGCGACGCCTGGGCCACCGTGGCCACGCCGTTGGCCTGGGCGGCCAGCAGGAAGTTGGCGACGTACCCGCCGCAATCCATGGCGCCGTATTCGCCCAGCGCTTCGTCGGTAGTGATGATGGCCACGTGCGGCGCATCGAACAGTTGAAAATTGCGCATTTCCTGCCGGCGGTAGGCGTCACGATCACCGCGCGCCACGCCCACCGCGCCGTACAGTTGAAAGCCGGATTCGCGACGGCGCGCCAGGTATTCGTTGCGGTATTCGCGGGGGAAGGGGAAGTCGGGGGTAAAGCCTGACGGCGCATCGGCTTGTTGCGCTCGCGCCAGCAGCGCGGCGCGCAAGCGTTCGGTACCCGCGCCTTCGGTCACCGCGACGCGCCAGGGCTGGCAGTTGCACCATGACGCCGTGCGCTGAGCCAGCGTCAGGATGCGTTCGATGACGTCGCGCGGCACCGGCGTGGGCAGGAAGGCGCGGCAGCTGTGCCGCGCCAGCAGCAGGGCTTGCAGCGCGGCATCGGCGCGCGTTGCGTCGCCGGGATGCGTCGCGGCGTCGTCGTGCATCGCGGATTGCGTTGCATCGTGGGTGGCATGTTGCGCCCGAGCGGTTTGAGATACCTGGGATGCCTGGGATGCCTGGGATGCCTGCGCGGCGTTTGTCGTCATGGTGTGTGTCTCTCTCTGTCCTTGGGGTTGCATGGCAAGGCTGAACAGCGGGGAAATTGCCCTTATGATGCCATTCTCCGGCTACCCGGCGCCCACCTCCACCAGGCCACGTCCCATGCTGCCCTTCGACACCCTGATCGCTTTTTTCGGCATTGCCGTGCTGCTGGCGCTGACGCCCGGGCCGGACAATGTGTTCGTGCTGATGCAGTCCGCTATCTGGGGACGCAAGGCGGGCATGCTGGTGGTGTTGGGGCTGTGCACCGGTCTGCTGGGTCACACGGCCGCCGTCGCGCTCGGTCTTGCCGCGGTGTTTGCCGCGTCGCCCATGGCGTTCACGGCGCTTAAGCTGGCGGGCGCGGCGTACCTGACGTACCTGGCCTGGCAAATCCTGCGCGCGCCGGTCGAATCGGACGACGGCAAGCGGCCCGAACCGCTCAAGCCCGGCGCGCTGTACCGGCGCGGCATCGTCATGAACCTGACCAATCCCAAGGTGCTGCTGTTCTTCTTTGCCTTCCTGCCGCAATTCACCACGCCCGCCCTGGGCCCGGTCGGCTTGCAGGTCATGCAGCTGGGCGCGGTGTTCATGGTGTCGACGTTGCTGGTGTTCGGCGCCATCGCGTTCTTTTCCGGCGCGTTCGGCGAACTGCTGCAACGCTCGGTCACGGCCAAGCGCTGGTTGAATCGCATCGCCGCGCTGGTGTTCGTGGGCCTGGCCGTCAGACTGGCCACGGCGACGCGCTGACGGGTCCTGCCAGGAACCCGCCGCGCTTGTCGATCACGCAGCCGTGAACCGCACGATGCCGTCGTCGCCGGTGGCACGACGCAGCTTGCCTTCGAAATACAGCGCATGCAGGTGCGCCAGCGCTTCACCCATGGCGAAGGTCAGCTGATGCAGGTCCAGCTTGCGCTTGAACAACACGGGCAGGATGTCCGTCGTTGACCGCGGCTGCGCGGCGCAAGCCTCCAGCACTTCAGCCAGACGATCGCGGTGGTGTTCATGCTGCTGCGCAATGCGCTCGTGCAGGCCCTTGAACGGCCGGCCGTGCGAGGGCAGCACCAGCGCGTCGCGGGGCAGGCCGGCGTAGCCGTCCAGCGACCGCAGGTACAGCGGCAAGGGGTTGGCGTCCGGCTCGTAATCGAACACGCTGACGTTGGTGGAAATGCGCGGCAGCACCATGTCGCCCGAGATCAACACGTTCAGGTCGGGGCTGTACAGCGAGGCATGCTCCGGCGCATGGCCGTAACCCACGATCACGCGCCAGTCATGGTCACCGATGCGAACTTGATCGCCGTGCATGATGCGCGTGTAGCGGGCGGGCACAGCCGGCACCAGGTTGGGGTAGTAGTTGGCGCGCTGGCGGATCTGCTCTTGCGCGTCCAGGTCCGTCAGGCCGTGGCGCGCAAAGTGTTCGACGGCGGACTGGCCGCCCGGGCCACCGCCCGCTTCGTTGCGGCGCGACGACCACAACGAGGCCACCATGAAGTCCGTCATCGTCATCCACAGCCGTGCGTTCCAGCGTTCGCACAGCCAATGGGCAAGGCCGACGTGGTCAGGGTGCATATGCGTGACCAGCACGCGCAGCACGGGCAGCCCTTCAAGTTCGTTCTTGAAGACGTCTTCCCACAGCGTTTTGACCTCGTCGCGCGAGATGCCACAGTCAACGATGGTCCAGCCGTCCTGGCCATCGATGCGGTCGCGCAGCAGCCAGAGGTTGATATGATCCAGCGCGAACGGCAGCGGCATCCGGATCCACTTGACGCCTTCCGCCACCACATGGGCCCGGCCGGCTTCGGGCTGGAAGTCCGCCCAGGGGTACTGCAATTTCTGTTCGTTGGGGTTCATTGCCTCTTGCTCCACGCTTGACGTTGACGTCAAGTCATCATAATTTACGTTTACGTAAACTGCCACACGCCGCATGCCCTCGTCAACCTGGACCATCTCGGAACTCGCCCGCGAGTTCGACGTCACGCCCCGCACGATCCGCTTCTATGAAGACCAGGGTATCGTCAGCCCGGCGCGCGAGGGCCGCAACCGCATCTTTGGTCCGCGCGACCGCACGCGCCTGAAACTGGCGCTGCGCGGCAAACGCCTGGGATTGCAGCTGTCTGAAATCCTGACGCTGATCGACATGTACGACGGCCCCGGCGATACCGAAGTGCAATTGCGCCAGTACCTCAGCGTGCTGGAACAGCATCGCGACACGCTGGAACAGCAGCGCCGCGACATCGAAGACACCTTGCAGGAAATTGCCCAGCAGGAACGCGAATGCCGCGCGCTGCTGGCGCAAAAACCCTGAAGGCGCGCTCATGGCCGCCTTGCAGACCCTTGCGCTGTTCGTCCTGACGGCGCTGGCCGAAATCATCGGCTGCTACCTCCCGTACCTGTGGTTACGCAAGGGCCATTCCATCTGGTTACTGGCCCCGGCCGCGGCCAGCCTGGCGCTGTTCGCCTGGCTGCTGACCTTGCACCCGGCCGCCTCCGGCCGGGTCTACGCGGCTTACGGCGGCGTGTACATCGGCATGGCGCTGATGTGGTTGTGGGCAGTGGACGGCCTGCGGCCCAGCGCAAGCGACTGGCTGGGCGTCGGCCTGTGCCTGGCCGGCATGCTTGTGATCATGTTCGGGCCCCGACCGGCCTGAAGCGTGGCCTGGCCTGGCGCGGCACTGGTCTAACCCCGGCGCCGCCTCAGAAAGTTCCGACCAAAAATAAGACTTTTCCAATATCTTTGCGTCCGACAGGAAGGCAAGATCGGCAATCGCCATCGCCGCTGCATCGCGGCCGTGATCGCCCGAAGCCCTTGCGCCTTTCCTTCGGCTTTGCTTCTGTCTTGCCGGGTTCTTGCGGCGGCGCACGGTGGTCAATGGCGGTGTCTCTGGCAACAGGATTCCTCATGCACACGAAGCCCCAACACCCCATCCTCGACCGCCAACCGCAATTGCGCATCGCCGCCGATGCGGCCGGCTTTGAATGCCTGGATACGCATTGGCGGGGCTTGTCGGCGATGTACCGTTTTCAATGCAACGTGGGCCACCAATTCCAGCGGACGCTGCAAACTTTCGGCCGCGCGCTGCAAGTCAAGTGCCCGCTATGCGCGGCCGGCGCCAACTTCGCCCGCCTGGGCGAACTGGCGCAGAAGAATGGGGTCACGTGCCTGGAACCCCACTGGCTGGGCTGGGATGTACCGCATCGTTTTCAATGCGACGCCGGCCACGCCTGGAACCGCAAGGGCAACAAAGCGCTGCAACGTGTCGGTTGCGCCGTGTGTGGGCGCGACGCGGGCTACCGACGCCGGCGCGACGACCTGCTTGGGCGTATCCACAAGACCGCGGTCGCGCGCGGCGGACAGTGCCTGGATACCGCCAGCCCGCGCGGGCAAAAGAGCTTCCAATTCCGCTGCGGCGCGGGGCACGAATGGGAGGCGGCGGGTGCGGATGTGCTGCGTCGAACCTGGTGCCCGGAATGCGCGCGCCTGCGCAAGGTCGAAGGCTATCGGCATCCCGACGGCCTGGCGCGGCTGCAACGCAAGGCCAAAGAGCGCGGCGGCCTGTGCCTGTCGGATGCCTATCGCGGGCTGGGCGTGCGGTATCGATTCCGCTGCGCCGACGGCCACGAATGGCTGACCACCGGCGGCAAGGTTCTGCTGGGCAGTTGGTGCGGCGTGTGCGCCAACCTGAACAAGCGGCTGGGCATCGAAGCCGCGCATCAGGCGGCCCGCGATCGCGGTGGCGAATGCCTCACGTCCGTGTATTTGAACACCACCCGGAAGATGCACTGGCTATGCCATCGCGGCCACGATTGGCACGCGCCGTTCGCGTCGATTCGCGCGGGCCATTGGTGCGCGCAATGCGCCCACATGGCCCGCATCACCAACGCCAAATCGCTGGCCGCCATGCGTTATCGGGTGATGGGGCTGCCGGTGGACGACCGCGGGCTGCCCCACAAGCCACGGCTTAATCGGCCTTGATATTGCCCTCTTTGATCAGGCGGGCGTTGTTGGTGAATTCCGCCTGCACCTGCTTGGCGAAGGCTTCGCCGGTCGCGGTGCCGGGTTGCAGATACGACTTGGCCAGCAGGTCCTGGAAATCAGCGCTGGCCACCGCGCGCGTCAGCGCGGCCAGCAGCGGCTGGGACACGGTGGGCGGCAGGTTGGCGGGCGCGAACACGCCAAAGTTCGAGTAGTACTGCGCTTGCGGCAACTTCAGTTCGGCCATCGTCGGCACGTCGGGCCATGCGGCCAGGCGTTGCGGCGCCATCACCGCCAGCGGCTTCAACGCGCCGTTGGCCACGTGCGGCAGCACCACGTCGCTATTGACCACCAGCAATTCCACCACGCCGCCCAGCCCGTCGGTCAGCGCCTGGCTGTTGCCGCGATAGGGCACATGCAGCATCTGCGTGCCGGTCTGCTTGGTGACGGCGGCCATGCCGATATGCGCCACCGTACCCTGGCCCGGCGTGCCGTAACGCACGCCTTCCGGATGCGACTTGGCGTAGTCGATCAAGCCCGCAAAGTCCTTGACCGGCAGGGCCTTGGTGGCAACGATGGCCACGGGTGCGACGGCCACGCTGGCCACCGGCGTCAGGTCCTTCATCGGGTCGTAGTTGGTCTTGGCCAGATGCGGGAAGATCGTCAGCGGGCTGGTCGATGCCAGCAGCAGCGTCGTGCCGTCCGGCTGCGAGCGCGCAACGAAGTCGGTGCCCACCGAGGCGCCCGCGCCCGGCTTGTTTTCAACGATGACGGTTACGTTGGCTTCCTTGCGCAGCACGTCGCCCAAACGGCGTCCGATGGCGTCCGCGCTACCGCCCGCCGTGTACGGCACCACCAACGTGATGGGTTTGGCGGGCCAGCCTTGGGCCATGGCGCCGCTTGCCACGATTGCCAGGGCCGCCCCCGCGGCCTTGATCAGCAAAGTCTTCTTTTTCATATTGTCCTGGTGATGTTGCGTAGCACTGCGTGAGGTAAAGCGTCAGGCGGACCAGCCCGTCAGGCCGTCAGATAGCGTTGCGCCAGGCGAACCCAGTACGACGCGCCCGCCGGTATCAACGAATCATTGAAGTCATAGCTGGCGTTGTGCAACATGCACGGGCCCAGGCCGTGGCCGGCCATGCGGTGTTCGCCGTCGCCATTGCCCAGGAAGACGTAGCAACCCGGCTTTTCCTGCAACAGGAACGCGAAATCTTCCGATGCCATGGCGGGCTCGATCGTCAGCGCGCGGTCGTCGCCGACCACATCGCGCATGACCTGCATGCAAAATTCCGTTTCGGCCACGGTGTTGACCAGTGCCGGGTAGCGGCGTTCGAAGAACACGTCAGCTTCGCAGCCATGCGCGGCGGCGATGTTGCCGGCAATTTCGTTCATGCGGCGTTCGATCAGGTCGACGACCTCGGTGCGATACGCGCGCACCGAGCCGCCCAGCCAGGCCGTGTTCGGAATGACGTTGATGACGCTGCCGCCGGCCTGCACCTGCGTGATCGACAGCACGGCCGCGTCCAGCGGGCGCTTGCTGCGGGTCAGGATGGTTTGTAGCGCCTGGCCGATGGCGAACAGGGCAGGCACCGGGTCATTGCAATCCTGCGGCGCGGCGGCGTGGCCGCCCTTGCCCTTGACGGTGATCTTGAAACCATTGGCCGCCGCCATCATGGGGCCGGCGCACACGCCGAACGACCCGGCCGGCAGGCCCGGCCAGTTGTGCATGCCGAACACGGCTTCACAGGGGAAGCGCGTGAACAGACCGTCCTGGATCATGGCGCGGCCGCCCGCACCGCCTTCCTCGGCGGGTTGGAAGCACAGGTACACGGTGCCATCAAAGCCGCCGGCCGCCTGCAAGTGCCGCGCCGCCGCCAGCAGCATGGCGGTGTGGCCGTCGTGGCCGCAACCGTGCATCTTGCCGTCATGGCGCGAGCGGTGTTCAAACTGGTTTTCTTCCTGCATGGGCAGGGCGTCCATGTCGGCGCGCAACATGATGGCCCGGTCCGACGTGCCACGCTTGATCACGCCCACCACGCCGGTCTTGGCGATGCCCGTATGCGTCTCGATGCCCCAGCCACGCAGCGTGTCCGCCACTACTTTGGCGGTTCGGTGCTCTTCGTAGCAAAGCTCCGGGTGCATATGGATATCGCGCCGCAGCGCCACAATTTCGTCCAGATTGGATAGTTCAAGCACGGCACACTCCGCTTCGATCAGGCTAATTCGGGGGACAGAGGCGAATAGTAAACAGCGTTCTTCCCCATGAAAGCGGCAATTTCCTAGGGATTACCCGACTCCAATTTACGTTTACGTAAACGTAATATTTGCGGTGCATCATTGCGCGGCGACACCGGATCGGCGCATGATGAGCCACACGATGGCGGCGCGGCGCAGGCCACAGGCGCTCATAAGAATGTAAGCACCCACTATCACGGAGACATCGATGAACCTTCCCGGCCTGAACTTCGACCTGGGCGAAGACCTGGACATGCTGCGCGACGCCGTGCGTAATTTTGCGCAGGCCGAGATCGCTCCGCGCGCTGCCGAGGTGGATCGCAGCGACCAGTTTCCGATGGACCTCTGGCGCAAATTCGGTGAGCTTGGCGTGCTGGGCATGACGGCCGACGAAGAATATGGCGGCGCCAACATGGGCTATCTGGCCCACATGGTGGTGATGGAAGAAATCTCGCGCGCCAGCGCCTCGGTCGGCTTGTCGTACGGCGCGCATTCGAACCTGTGCGTGAACCAGATCAACCGCAACGGCACCACGGCGCAAAAGGCCAAGTACCTGCCCAAGCTGATCTCCGGCGAACACGTGGGCGCCTTGGCCATGAGCGAACCGGGCGCCGGCTCGGACGTGGTCAGCATGAAGCTGCGCGCCGACAAGAAGGGCGACCGCTACGTGTTGAACGGCACCAAGATGTGGATCACCAACGGTCCCGACGCCGACACGCTGGTGGTCTACGCCAAGACCGACCCCGAGGCCCACCAGCGCGGCATCACCGCCTTCCTGGTCGAAAAGGGCTTCAAGGGTTTCTCGGTGGCGCAAAAGCTGGACAAGCTGGGCATGCGCGGGAGCCACACGGGTGAACTCGTGTTCCAGGACTGCGAGATCCCCGAAGAAAACGTGCTGGGCCAGGTCAACGGCGGCGTCAAGGTGCTGATGAGCGGGCTGGACTACGAACGCGCCGTCTTGTCCGGCGGACCGCTGGGCATCATGCAGGCCGTGATGGACGTGGTCGTGCCCTACATCCATGACCGCAAGCAATTCGGCCAGGCCATCGGCGAATTCCAGTTGATCCAGGGCAAGGTGGCAGACCTGTACACCACGCTGCAAGCCAGCCGCGCGTTTTGCTACCAGGTGGGCAAGAACCTGGACAAGCTGGGCACAGAACACGTGCGCCAGGTACGCAAGGACTGCGCCGCATTGATCCTGTACACGGCCGAGAAGGCCACATGGATGGCGGGCGAGGGCGTGCAGATCCTGGGCGGCAACGGCTACATCAACGAATATCCGGTGGGGCGCCTGTGGCGCGACGCCAAGCTGTATGAAATTGGCGCGGGCACCAGCGAAATCCGCCGCATGCTGATCGGCCGCGAACTGTTCAACGAAACCGCCTGACACGCCGGCCGAGCGCCCCGCCATGATCCGCATGTCCGACGTCCAGCATATCGAGCAGGCCCCCGCCCCGGGGCCCTCGGCGCTGGACGTGGCGCGGATCATCCTGGCCGGTTTCGACCGCCACTACGCGCTGTTTCGCTACAGCGCGCAACGGGCCAAGGCGTTGTTCGAATCGGGCGACTGGCATGGCATCCAGCACCTGTCGCGCGAACGCATCGAGTACTACGACATGCGTGTGCGCGAATGCGCCACGCAGCTGGAAGGGGTGCTGCGCGGCCGCCCGGAAGGCGCGCTGAACGACATCCCCGGCCACAACGGCAACGCCAACGGCAACGGCGCGGCCGTACCCGCCCTGACCGACGCGCAGACCGCCTACTGGCAACAGATCAAGCAGGAATTCGTGGGCCTGCTGGGCGACCACAAGCAGCCCGAATGCGCCGAGACCTTCTTCAATTCCGTCTCGTGCCGCCTGTTGCACCGCGACTATTTCCATAACGACTTCCTGTTCGTGCGGCCCGCGGTTGCGACCGACTACCTGGACAGCAGCACCCCGTCGTACCGGGTGTACTACCCGGCGACCGACGGCCTGGAAAAAAGCCTGATCCGCATGGTGGCCGACTTCGGCCTGGCGCTGCCTTTCGAAGACCTGCCGCGCGATACGCGCATGCTGGCGCGCGCCGCCGTCGCGCAATTGCGCACGCTGCTGCCCCGCCATGTGGGTCGGCGCATCGCCAGCGATTGCCAGATCCATGCGCTGGGCTCGCTGTTCTTTCGCAACAAGGGCGCCTACATCGTCGGCCGCCTGATCAACCAGACCACCGTCTACCCCTTTGCCGTGGCGCTGACGCGCAACCCGGCCGGCCAGGTCACGCTGGACGCGCTGCTGCTGGGCGCCGACGACCTGAGCACGCTGTTCAGCTTCACACGCGCCTATTTCCTGGTGGACATGGAAACGCCCGCCGCCGTGGTGAACTTCCTGGCCAGCCTGTTGCCGCGCAAGCCCAAGGCCGAGCTCTACACCATGATCGGCCTGCAAAAGCAGGGCAAGACGCTGTTCTACCGTGACTTCCTGCATCACCTGGCCCATTCGCGCGACGCCTTCGACATCGCGCCCGGCATCAAGGGCATGGTGATGTGCGTCTTCACGCTGCCGTCCTATCCCTATGTGTTCAAGCTCATCAAGGACCGCATCGATAAAGACGGCATGGACCACGCCACCGTGCGGCGCAAGTACCAGATGGTCAAGCTGCATGACCGCGTGGGCCGCATGGCCGATACCTGGGAGTATTCACAGGTGGCATTGCCGCGCAGCCGTTTTGCGCCCGCCTTGCTGGACGAACTGCGCCGCCTGGTGCCCAGCCTGATCGAAGAAACGGCCGACACGGTCGTCATCCGCCACGTCTACATCGAACGGCGGATGACGCCGCTCAATATCTATCTGCGCCAGGCGTCCGACGCCTTGCTGGACCCGGCCGTGCGCGAATACGGCGATGCCATCCGTCAGTTGGCCGCCGCCAATATCTTCCCCGGCGACATGCTTTACAAGAACTTCGGCGTGACGCGCCTGGGCCGCGTCGTCTTTTATGACTACGACGAAATCCAGCGCATGACCGAGATGAATTTCCGGCGCATCCCGCCGGCCCCCAACGAAGAAGCGGAAATGGCGTCCGAACCCTGGTACGCCATCGGACCGAACGACGTATTCCCCGAAGAATTCGGCCGCTTCCTGCTGGGCGACGCGCGCGTGCGCGGCGCCTTCATGCGTCACCATGCCGACCTGCTGGAACCGGACTGGTGGCAGGCCTGCCGCGCCCAAGTGGCGCAGGGCCGTATTGAAGAATTTTTCCCTTACGATACGGACAGACGCCTGCGTCCGGCACGCCTTTCTGGCGACCGCGCAGCGCCGACACCCAGACGCTGTCCCGACCCCCACAGGAGTTAGTCATGTCAGATCCCATCGTTATCGTTTCCATCGCCCGCACCCCCATGGGCGGCATGCTGGGCAGCCTGTCCGGCCTGGCCGCGCATGAGCTGGGTTCGGTGGCCATCAAGGCCGCCATCGAACGCGCCGGCATCAAGCCGGACCAGGTCGACGAAGTCATCATGGGCAACGTGCTGCAAGCCGGCCAGGGCCAGGCGCCCGCGCGCCAGGCCGCGCTGGGTGCCGGCCTGCCGCTGGGCGTGGCATGCACCACGATCCACAAGGTGTGCGGTTCAGGCCTGAAGGCAGCCATGTTCGGCCACGACCTGTTGGCGGCGGGCAGCGCGCAGGTGGTGGTGGCGGGCGGCCAGGAAAGCATGAGCAACGCGCCGTACCTGTTGCTCAAGGCGCGCCAGGGCTACCGCTTCGGCCACAACACCGTGTATGACCACATGGCGCTGGACGGCCTGGAAGATGCCTACGACAAGGGCAAGGCCATGGGCGTGTTCGCCGAAGACTGCGCGGCCAAGTATGAATTCACGCGTGAACAGCAGGATGCTTTCTCGCTGGAATCGCTGCGCCGCGCCCGCGCCGCCACCGAAGACGGTAGCTTCAAGTGGGAAATCGCGCCCGTCACCGTTGCCGGCCGCAAGGGCGACACGGTGATCGACACCGACGAAGCCCCCACCAAGGCCATGCCGGAAAAGATCCCGACGCTCAAGCCCGCCTTCAAGAAAGACGGCACCATCACCGCCGCCAACTCGTCGTCGATTTCCGACGGCGCGGCCGCCATGGTGCTGATGCGCGCGTCCACCGCCGAAAAACTCGGCGTCAAACCGCTGGCCCGCATCGTTGGCCACAGCCAGCATTCACAAGAGCCGGGCTGGTTCACCACCGCGCCGGTCGGCGCGCTGAAGAACCTGTTCGCCAAGACGGGCTGGAAGGCCGAGGACGTGGACCTGTACGAAATTAACGAAGCCTTCGCGGTGGTCACCATGGCCGCCATGAACGACTTCAAGCTGCCGCACGACAAGGTCAACGTCCATGGCGGCGCGACCGCCCTGGGCCACCCGATCGGCGCATCGGGCGCGCGCCTGATGGCCACGCTGGTCGGCGCATTGCGCAAGACCGGCGGCAAGCGCGGCGTTGCCACGCTGTGCATCGGCGGCGGTGAAGCCGTGGCGATGGCTATCGAAATGGTCTAAGCCGGTACCTGGAAGACGGACGCGTTCCGTCTTCCAGCCTGGTTTTTCGCTGCGCCTGTCGACAAGGCTTGCGGGCGCGACGGCAAGCCGCGCGCGCCGGGAAAGGCGCAACGAAAACCCATTTGACAAGAATGCCCGGCCCACCGGGAAGCAGAGACAAACCGCTCGACCAGAGCGCCTTCAAATTCCAATCACGCAGGACGGGTGGAACCCCATGCCCATCATCGAATCCCGCATCAATCCGCGGTCGCAGGACTACACCGATAACGCGCGCGCCATGCAGGCGCAGCTGGATGATCTGAATCAGAAACTGGCGCAGACCGCGCTGGGCGGCAGCGAAGCCGCGCGCGCCAAGCACGTGGCGCGCGGCAAGCTGCTGCCACGCGACCGCGTCGAAAACCTGATCGATCCGGGCACCCCGTTTCTGGAGCTGTCGCCCATGGCGGCGCATGGCATGTACGACGGCGACGCGCCCGGCGCGGGCGTCATCACCGGCATCGGCCGTGTGTCCGGCACCGAATGCGTCATCGTCTGCAACGACGCCACGGTCAAGGGCGGCACCTACTACCCAATGACCGTCAAGAAGCATTTGCGGGCCCAGGAAATCGCGGCGCAAAATCATCTGCCCTGCGTCTACCTGGTGGATTCCGGCGGCGCCAACCTGCCGCAGCAAGACGAAGTGTTCCCCGACCGCGAACACTTCGGCCGCATCTTCTACAACCAGGCGCAGATGTCCGCTCAGGGCATTTCGCAGATCGCCGTGGTGATGGGCTCGTGCACCGCCGGCGGCGCCTACGTGCCCGCCATGAGCGATGAATCCATCATCGTGAAGAACCAGGGCACCATTTTCCTGGGCGGCCCGCCGCTGGTGAAGGCGGCCACGGGCGAAGAAGTCAGCGCCGAGGACCTGGGCGGCGGCGACGTGCACACGCGCCTGTCCGGCGTGGTGGACCACCTGGCCGCCAACGACATGCACGCGCTGCAACTGGCGCGCAACGCCGTCGCGCGGCTTAATCGCAAGAAGCCCGCGCAACTGGCCACCATCGCGCCGCGCGATCCGCGCTACGACCCCAGCGAACTGAACGGCATCATTCCCGCCGACACGCGCAAGCCCTATGACGTGCGCGAAGTCATCGCGCGCATCGTGGACGGCTCGGAGTTCGACGAATTCAAGGCGCGCTTCGGCCCCACGCTGGTGACCGGCTTTGCACATATCCAGGGCATGCCCGTGGGCATCGTCGCCAACAACGGCATCCTGTTTTCAGAGTCGGCACAAAAGGGCGCGCACTTTATCGAACTGTGCGCACAGCGCAAGATACCGCTGGTGTTCCTGCAGAACATCACCGGCTTCATGGTCGGCCGCAAATATGAAAACGAAGGCATTGCGCGCCATGGCGCCAAGATGGTGACGGCGGTGGCCACCGCCGCCGTGCCCAAGTTCACCGTGCTGATCGGCGGCTCGTTCGGCGCCGGCAACTACGGCATGTGCGGCCGCGCCTATTCCCCGCGCATGCTGTTCATGTGGCCCAACGCGCGCATCTCGGTCATGGGCGGCGAGCAGGCCGCCAGCGTCCTGGCCACCGTCAAGCGCGATGGCATCGAAGCGCGTGGCGGCCAGTGGTCCGCCGACGAAGAAGCCGCGTTCAAGGCCCCCATCCGCGAACAGTACGAACACGAAGGCCATCCGTACTACGCCACCGCGCGCCTCTGGGACGACGGCATCATTGCGCCCGCCGACACGCGCCGCGTGCTGGGCCTGGCGTTGTCCGCCGCGTTGAACGCGCCCATTGAAGACACGCGTTTCGGCGTCTTCCGCATGTAGGGCATCGGCCCCGATCGCGCCCCTACCGCAGCGCCAGCGCTTGCAGTTCAAGAAGAATTACAGCCAGGATGACATTCATGTTCGACACTTTGCTGATTGCCAATCGCGGCGAGATCGCCTGCCGCGTCGCCGCCACCGCCCGCCGCATGGGCATCCGCACCGTCGCCGTGTATTCGGACGCGGACGCCAACGCGCGCCACGTGGCCGCTTGCGATCAAGCCGTTTACATCGGCGGATCGGAACCGCGCGCCAGCTATCTGCGGGCCGACGCCATCCTGCAAGCCGCGCGCGACACGGGCGCGGGCGCCATCCACCCGGGATACGGCTTTCTGTCGGAAAACGAAGCCTTTGCCGAAGCCGCTGAAAAGGCCGGCATCGCGTTCGTGGGCCCGCCGGCATCCGCCATTGCCGCCATGGGCAGCAAGTCGGCCGCCAAGTCGTTGATGGAAAAAGCCGGCGTTCCGCTGGTGCCCGGCTATCACGGCGACAACCAGGACCCGCAATTCCTGAAAGCGCAGGCCGACGGCATCGGCTACCCCGTGCTGATCAAGGCCAGCGCGGGCGGCGGCGGCAAGGGCATGCGCGTCGTGGAATCTTCCGGTGCATTCCTGGACGCGCTGGCCTCGTGCCAACGCGAAGCGGCATCCAGTTTTGGCGATGACCGCGTGCTGATCGAACGCTATCTGCAAAAACCGCGCCACATTGAAATCCAGGTGTTCGCGGACACGCAGGGCAATTGCGTCTACCTGTTCGAACGCGATTGCTCCGTGCAGCGCCGCCACCAGAAAGTCATCGAGGAAGCCCCCGCCCCCGGCATGACCGAAGAACGCCGCCGCGCCATGGGCGAAGCCGCCGTGGCCGCCGCGCGCGCGGTGGGCTATGTGGGCGCGGGCACGGTGGAATTCATCGCCGAGCCCGACGGCCGCTTCTACTTCATGGAAATGAACACGCGGCTGCAAGTCGAACACCCGGTCACGGAAATGATCACGGGCCACGACCTGGTGGAATGGCAGCTGCGCGTGGCCGCCGGCCAGCCGCTGCCGGCGCGCCAGGAAGACCTGCGCATCAACGGCCACGCCATCGAGGCCCGCATCTACGCCGAGAACCCTGAAAAGGGCTTCCTGCCGTCAATCGGCACGTTGGCCTACCTGGGCCTGCCCCCGCACACCGCGTTTGCCAACGCCGACATCCGCGTCGATGGCGGCGTGCGCACGGGCGACACGATCACGCCGTTCTATGACCCCATGATCGCCAAGCTGATCGTGCACGGCGCCGACCGCGACCAGGCCCGCCAGCGCATGCTTCAAGCATTGGCGCAAACGCAGGCCGTGGGCGTGCAGACCAACGTGGCCTTCCTGTCGCGGCTGATGAAAGACGCCGCGTTTGCCGCCGCCGACCTGGACACCGGCCTGATCGAACGCCAGCGCGCCACGCTGCTGCCCGAACCGCAGCCAGCCGACCCCGCCACGCTGGCGCTGGCATCGGCCGCCGTGCTGGTGCGGCAGGGCCTGGCCCAGCCGAACGCAAGCTCTGCCGGAAAAGGCCCCGCCGACCCTTGGGACGCACGCGACGGCTGGCGCCTGGGCGGCCAGTATCAGCGTCACCTGCAATGGGTGGACAACGGCGAGACGCGCCGCGTCACCGTTGCGCGCCAGGGCGGCGCCTGGACGCTGGACACCGGCGCGGGGCCGCAGCCATTCCTGTGGCGCGCGCACGCCAGCGCGAATCCCAATCTGGCCTACGGACTGCGCATTACGCTGGCCGGCCATGAAAACGCCGGCACCGTCGTGCTGCATGCCGACCGCGCCCACGTCTTTGGCGACAACGGCGTGCACGTGCTGGAACTGTACGACCCGCTGGCACACGCGCAGGACACGCAGGGCGAGCATGCCGGCGGCCTGACCGCGCCGATGCCGGGCAAGATCATCTCGATCTCGGTCAAGGCGGGCGACACCGTTGAAAAGGGCCAGCCACTTCTGGTGATGGAAGCCATGAAAATGGAGCACACGATTTCCGCGCCCGCCGACGGCAAGGTGGAAGAAGTGTTCTACGGCGTGGGCGACCAGGTCACCGAGGGCGCCGAGCTGGTGTCGATCGGCGCGTAAGCAAGAGTCGCCGCTCGCGGTCGCGGAGGGGTGGCGCGGAGTGGTGGCGCGGAGTGGTGGCGCGGACGGGCGGCGCGATGTCGCTAAGCAGTTTCCCGATGGCAACCCCGTCGGCATGGCCATCGCGGCGCGCTCTGCCGCAATGACCCGCCGCGCATCGCCCCGCCGGCTGGCGCTTTAGTTTCGCGTCAGCCGGCTGTCACTAGAATGTGCCTTCCGGCGCCGCCCGCGCGCCTGCCGCGCACGCTGTCATGCCCGCCCCCGATTCCCCCAGTCCGCTTACCCGCCCGCCATTCCTGCACTTCCTGTTCGCCCGCGTCAGCGCTTCGCTGGCGTTCCAGATCGTCTCGGTAGCGGTCGGCTGGCAGATCTACGCGCTGTCCGGCAGCGCCATGGACCTGGGCTTGATCGGCCTGGCCCAGTTCCTGCCCATGGCCGCGCTGACGTTGGTGGTGGGCCACGTGGCCGACCGCTACGACCGCCGCAAGATCGTTGCCCTGTGCATGGCCATGGAAACGCTGGCGACCCTGGTGCTGGCCATTGCCGCGCTGCATGGCGTGGGCGGCAAGACGCTGATCTACGCCACCATCATCATCATGAGTTCGGCGCGCGCCTTCGAGGCCCCCACCTTGTCCACGCTGATCCCCGCCGTGGTGCCGCGCGTATGGTTGCCGCGCGCCACGGCACTATCTTCATCGGGCGGGCAGATCGCCCAGATCGCCGGCCCCGCGTTGGGCGGCATCGGCTACAGCCTGGGCGCGGGGTGGATCTATTGCGTGGCGGCGGCGTTGTACCTGACGGCATTCGCGTCCATTGCCACGCTGGTCATCGAACGCGCGCCGCCGCGCAAGGAGCCCACGACCTGGCACACACTGTTTGCCGGCATCACCTTCATCTTTCAACGCCGCCTGCTGCTGGGCACCTTATCGCTGGATCTGTTTGCCGTGCTGCTGGGCGGCGCAACGGCCTTGCTGCCGCTGTTCGCCAAAGACATCCTGAATGCCGGGCCGTGGGCCTTGGGCGCCTTGCGCGCCGCACCCGCGTGCGGCGCGGCCTTGATGTCCTTGACGCTGGCGCGCTTAAGCCTGGGCGACAACGTGGGGCGCCTGCTGTTCGGTTCGCTGATCGTGTTCGGGTTGGCGACGACCGTATTTGGCTTGTCCACGTCGATTCCGTTGTCCGTGGTGGCCCTGGTCGTGCTGGGCGCGGCCGATTCGGTCAGCGTCGTAGTGCGGTCCTCCCTGGTGCAGCTGAACACACCCGACCACATGCTGGGCCGCGTCAGCGCGGTAAACACCTTGTTTATCGGCGCGTCGAACCAGCTGGGCGAATTCGAATCCGGTTTGACGGCCGAGCTGTTCGGCGCGGTGCCCGCCGTGGTGCTGGGCGGCTTGGGCACGATTGCGGTTGCCGGGCTGTGGATGCGCTGGTTCCCGGAATTACGAAGGCTCAAGACCCTGCACGGCCACGAATCGGCGCGGACCTAAAGGCGGCGCGCGGCGAAAGAGTAGACTGACCGCCTCTTTCCTTCGTTTCGAGTCCCCCATCCATGCTAGTCAAAGCCCTGCGTGTCGGCCTGGGTCAACTGATCGTGATTGGCGACGCGCTGACTCGTCCGCGCCCGCAACAGCGATCCGCCCAAGGCCAGGCCACCGTCAACGCGGAAGCCGCCGCGCTGTCGCTCTATCAATTCCACGCTTGCCCCTTCTGCGTGAAGACGCGGCGCGCCATGCACCGCCTGAACGTGCCGGTAACGCTGCACGACGCCAAGAACGACCCGCAGGCGCGTGAACAACTGCTGGCTGGCGGCGGCAAGGTCAAGGTGCCTTGCCTGCGTATCGAAGAAGCCGGCGGCACGCGCTGGATGTATGAATCCAGCGAGATCATTGCCTACCTGGACAAGCGTTTCGCCAACGTGGCCTGAGCGGACTCCGCCGGATATCCCCCTGTCCACCCGCGCTCTCGGCATGGCACTTGCTGCGCCAGCGACTCGGCGGGTGTGGCCCCGGCCCGCCGCGTGTCGCTCGCGCGGGGCCCCGCACAGGGAGCAATCATGGCAACACTTAACGACATGACCATCGCCATTCTGGCCGTGGATGGTTTCGAACAGGTAGAACTGACCGGTCCGCGCGACCGTCTGCAAGCAGAAGGCGCGCGCACCGTGTTGATATCGGCCCGCAGTGAGCCGATCCAAGGCATGCATCACGACAAACCCGGCGACCGCTTTCCCGTGGACCTGACGTTCACGCAGGCCGAAGCGGAACCCTCGGTGTTTGACGGACTGCTGTTGCCCGGCGGCGTGATGAACGGGGACGAGATCCGCATGCATCCCAAGGCGCAGGACTTTGTGCGCGCCATGTTGGACGCAGGCAAACCCGTGGCCGTCATCTGCCACGGGCCGTGGCTGCTGGTGTCCGCGAACGTGGTGCGCGGCCGCACCATGACCAGCTGGCCGTCGCTACAGGACGACCTGCGCAACGCCGGCGCCAACTGGGTGGATCAGGAAGTGGTGGTGGACGGCACGCTGGTATCCAGCCGCAAACCCGACGACATCCCCGCATTCAGCAAGGCATTCATCGAGGTCTTGCAGGCGGCCAAGCGCTGATGTGTTTTTAGGAGCGAGGCGGGTGGCGGCCGGTGATGAACCATCAACAGTCGGCAATCAACCGGCAACGGCCAGCAACCCCTTGCTGCCTAGCGCAGATCGGCGACGTCAAGCATGCGCGCGTTGCAGGCTTGCACCAGTTCGGGGTCGTGGCTGGCAAACAGCACGACGCGGTCGCGCGCCCACGTTTGAAACACGTCGGCCAGCACCCCGCGCGCCTGGGCGTCCAGGCCGTTGCTGGCGCCGTCCGCGACAATAACGGCCGGCTCGCCCAGCGCGGCAGCCGTCAGATACACCTTGCGGCGCGTGCCGGTGGACATCTGCTCGAAGCGTTTGTCCAGATGCGGTTCCAGCCCCAGGCGCGATGCCAGATCCAGCACGCCGTCGTCCAGGCTGACATTTTTTTGAGCCGCCGCCTTCAACAGGAATTCGCGTCCGGTCTGCATGGGAAATTCCAGGCAGTTGTCCGGCACATAGGCCACGCGCAACCGGGCTTGCTGCGGCGCAAGCCGAAGGGAATGCCCGTCTATCCAGACGTCGCCGTCATCAGGCGGGATCACGCCAGCGATGATGCCCAGCAGGCTGGATTTTCCGGTGCTGTCTTCTTCGCACAGCGCCATGCAGCCGGGCTCGAATGTATGAGTCAGGCCTTGGAATACGACGTAGTCGCCGTAGCGCTTGCTGAGGTTGTCGATGCGTAGCATGGCGGGAAGTTTGCCAGAGGAACAGGCGTTCGACCAGAGGTCTGCACGGCGCGTATCGGCGGCAGTGGGCGGACGCCAAGTTCGCTTGCCGACGCCGGTCGGCACCCTGCGCCGGCGCCGGACCGTAGCGACGCGGCTGGTCGGCTGGCGTTGATCGGCCTGAGCATCAAGCTGGCGGCGGATGTGCGCCGATCACGCATCACCCGCGTCGCAGCGCCTTCAACACGAGGGAAAACGCCGGCGAGGGCTGCCGGCGGCTGGGATAGTAAAGGTGATAGCCGGTGAACGTCGGGCACCAGTCTTCCAGCACGCGCACCAGTTCGCCGGCTTCGATATGCGGCATCAGCTCGTCTTCCGGCAGCAGGGCCAGGCCCAGCCCCGCCAGCGCCGCGTCCACCTGCGGCGGTGCGGTGTTGAAGATCAGCTGCCCATCCACGCGCACATTCACCTGACGGCCGCGTCGCTCAAAGTCCCACACATACAAACCGCCAGAGGTCGGCATGCGCTGATTGATGCACTGGTGCGCGGTCAGGTCGTCGGGCGTCAACGGTATCGCATGCCGGGCAAAGTAGTCGGGCGAGCCCACCACCGCCATGCGCAACACCGGCCCGATCGGCACGGCGATCATGTCTTTGTCGATGGTGCTACCCAGGCGCACGCCCGCATCGAAGCGGTCCGCAACGATATCGCGCAGCCCATAGCTGACGTCGAACTCGACATTGATTTCGGGATAGTCGCGCAGCACGGGCGCCAGCCGGGGCAACAGCACGGACCGCAAGATGTGATCGCCGCAGGTGATGCGCACCGTGCCGGCGGGCTTGTCGCGCAGTTCAGTCAGCGCATCCAGCTCGGCTTCGATTTCGTCAAAGCGGTGGCCAATGGCCTGCATCAGCCGCTCGCCGGCCGGCGTGGGCGACACGCTGCGCGTGGTGCGCGTCAGCAGCCGGATTTGCAGCCGTTCTTCCAGGCCGCGCACCGCCTGGCTTAACGCCGATTGCGTCACGCCCAGCGTGCCCGCCGCGCGCGTGAAGCTGCGTTCCCGCGCCACGGTAACAAAGGCCAGCAGATCGTTCAGGTTGCGTTTCGCCATGCGCGCGGCTCGTTTGATTTACTAGCCCGGCTAATAAGGCAATTAAGGATTCATTACCTAGTCTAGCTTATCGCTCATCTTCAAAATGGCGACCATCCCGTCCATTCCCGTGAAGCAAGCCGCCATGCAAGCGTCCGACCCCTTTGAAACCACCGCCGTCGACCCGGCTAGTCAACCCGATGCCAACCGCCGCACCTTGCTAAAGGCCGCGGGCATCGGCACCGGCATGGCAGCGCTCGGGGCGTTGTCGTCCACCGGCACCGCCGCGTGGGCCGCTGCCGCGCAACCGGCAGGCGCAACGCCCGAAGGCGCCGATAACTTCTACACCAGCGACCGCGTCACGGTCCAGAAGGTGACGTTCAGGAACCAATACCAGATGGAGGTGGCTGGCAACCTGTTCACCCCCAAAGATCTGGACCGCCGCAAAAAAGCGCCCGCGATTGTGGTCGGCCACCCCATGGGCGCCGTCAAGGAACAAAGCGCAAACCTGTATGCCACCAAGATGGCAGAGCAGGGCTTCGTCACGTTGTCTTTGGACCTGTCGTTCTGGGGCGCAAGCGCGGGCCAGCCGCGCAACGCCGTATCGCCGGACATCTACGCCGAAGACTTCAGCGCGGCGGTGGACTTCCTGCGGGCGCAACCCCTGGTTGATCGGGACAATGTCGGCGCCATCGGCGTTTGCGGAAGCGGCAGCTTCGTCATCAGCGCGGCCAAGATCGACCCGCGCATCAAAGCCATTGCCACGGTCAGCATGTACGACATGGGCGCCGCCAACCGCCACGCGTTGAACCGCACGCTGACGCCCGCGCAACGCCAGGCCATCATTGCCGACGCCGCGCAACAGCGCGATGTGGAATTCGCCGGTGGCGAACGAAAGTACACCAGCGGCAGCGTGCATCAGCTGACTGCCGATTCGACGCCTGTGGACCGCGAGTTCTACGACTTCTACCGCACGCCGCGTGGGCAATTCACGCCCGCCGGCTCATCACCCGCGTTGACGACGCACCCCACGCTGACCAGCAATGTCAAGTTCATGAACTTCTATCCGTTCAACGACATTGAAACGATTTCGCCCCGCCCGCTGCTGTTGATCACCGGCGACCAGGCGCATTCGCGCGAGTTCAGCGAAGACGCCTATCGCCGGGCCGCCGAGCCCAAGACCCTGCACATCGTTCCCGGTGCCGGCCATGTCGACCTTTACGACCGCGTCACGCTGATTCCGTGGGCGACGTTGAACGCATTCTTCGACAAGCACCTGGGGCGCGTGGAGGCGTCATGACCACATCCACGCAGCAGGCCACGGCGGCCGGCAAGCCGGAACACGACGCACCCCGCAGTCGGCACGTCGGCCCCGATGCGCCCGCGCATTGGGGCGGCGTCTTCGCGATGACGTTGTGTGTCTTTGCGCTGATCGCCTCGGAATTCATGCCGGTCAGCCTGCTGACCCTGATCGCCACCGACCTACAAGTCAGCGAAGGGCTGGCGGGGCAGGGCATTGCCATTTCGGGCGCGTTCGCGGTGCTGACCAGCCTGTCCATCGGAAGACTGGCCGGCAGCATGAACCGCAAGACGCTGTTGCTGGGTTTGACGGCATTGATGGCCGTCTCTGGCGCCACCGTGGCGCTGGCGCCGAATTACCCGGTGTACATGGTGGGCCGCGCGCTGATCGGCGTGGTCATCGGCGGCTTCTGGTCGATGTCGGCTGCGACCGCCATGCGCCTGGTGCCGGCGCGCCAGGTGCCGCGCGCCTTGGCCATCTTCAACGGCGGCAATGCGCTGGCCACCGTCGTGGCGCCACCGCTGGGCAGCTACCTGGCGGCGGCGATAGGGTGGCGCGGCGCCTTCCTGTGCCTGGTTCCGGTGGCGGCACTGGCGCTGGCGTGGCAATGGGTCAGCCTGCCCGCCATGCAAGCCGAGCCGCCCGCGCGAGCGTCGGGCAACGCATTCACGCTGCTCAAGCGCCCCTTCGTTGCGCTGGCCATGGCCGCTTGCGGTGCGTTCTTCATGGGGCAATTCGCGCTGTTCACATACTTGCGGCCTTTCCTGGAAACCGTCACGCACGTGGGCGTGTCGTCGTTGTCGCTGGTCTTGCTGGCCATTGGCGTGGCGGGCGTCGTGGGCACCGGCCTGATTGGCACGGTCCTCAGAAAGGGCCTGTATCCGCCGCTGATCGTCATCCCCGTGTTGATGGCGGTCATCGCCTTGGCGCTGATCCCGTTCGGCGCCTCGCTGACCGAGGTCGCGATACTCTTGGGCTTGTGGGGGCTGCTGGCCACTGCCGCGCCCGTCGGCTGGTGGAGTTGGGTCGCACAAGCCATGCCCCGGTCCGCCGAAGCCGCGGGCGGTTTGATGGTGGCGGTGATCCAGCTGTCCATCGCGCTGGGGTCGACGATAGGGGGGCTGCTGTTCGACCACAGCGGGTATCGAAGCACCTTTGCAGTCAGCGCCGTGGTGCTGCTGGTGGCGGCGATGCTGGCCACCCTGACGTCACGGTCGCACGCGCGTGCGGCGGCAGGCGCGTAGGGGCTGGGCGGTGGCTGGGCGGCCTCTGGGCGGTGGCAGGTAATGGGCATGCCGGCGGGTCACCGCTCGCCCGCATCAAAGTCACTAGAATGCCATCATCACGTTTCAGTCTCGTACTCGGCCCGCGTTGAAAAGTGGCGCCTGGCCGTGGACCGCACAACGTCCATCCCCGACCCGAATCAGGTGCAGCACCCATGCCAACCATGAAACCACCCGCCCCCTTTGAAGACGCCGTGACGTTTCAATTCGGCGATTCGCCGGAACTTGCCGACGCCTTGCTGGCCCTTGTGCTGGCCGGAACCAAGACCGCCACTTGCGGCGCGCTTGACCACTTTGGCGACGAAGAGCCCGTACCCCAAGCGGGCCGGCGCGATGTCGTGCTGGACGGCCAGGGCCGCCCCGCCTGCGTCATCGAGACGACCGGCGTATTGATCCAGCGCTTTGACCAGGTCGACGAAGCGTTCGCCGTCGCCGAAGGCGAAGGCCCGTACCCGGTCTGGCGCGACGAACACATTGCCTACTTCGAACGCAATGGCGGTTACTCGCCGGACATGATGCTGGTGTGCGAGCGCTTTCGCGTCGTTCACGTTTTTGACAGGTCGGCCCCTTAAGGTCCAAAGAGCCCAGGCCGCGCTACACATGGGTGATCGCGGCCTTGATTCGCCTCGTAAACTGGCGATCCAAATTCCATTGGAAAACCGCATGTCGCCCATCCCGTTTTCGACGCCCCTGCCCGGTCGGGATCAGACTTGGCGCTTCATGCATAGCCGCCAGTCCGCGCACTTTCCCGGCGACGATGCGCGCATCGTGTTCTACGATGCGCCACCGGACGAGGCCACGCTGGCCCAGATCACAGACGTGCACCTGTGGGCGCCGCACGAAGATCCCCTGCAAGGCCTGCCCGAGCTCATCGCCCGGCTGCCTTCGCTGGTCCATTTGTCGATTGGACCGGGCGTCATCCTGCCCAGCGTCGTAAAGGGGCTGCGCGCCGATATGCTGCCCGCCAGCCTGCGCCACTTGTCCATGCATCCCCAATCGGGCACCTATACCTGGCAGGCGGGTCCGATGCCCCGCCTGGAATCCCTGACCGTCGGCGCAACGCTGCGCTTGGACCCACAGGACTTCCCCGCGTTGATATCGCTATCGGCCATTCCCGATCGGCGCGGCGCGTTGGTGGATAGCGCGTTGCAGCTGGCGTTGAAAGAACTGAACCTGTGGAACGTGCCGTTCGATTCGTCGCTGTTCAATCGCCTGGCGCCGCTGCCGCTGGTCGCGCTTGGCCTGTTGGGTGGGCGGACCCTGACAACGCTATCCGGCATTGAACAGCTGCCCGGCCTGCGTTCGCTGCGTCTGAAGAACCTTCCCTTGCTCGATACGATCGGCCCGATCGCGACCCTTGCCAAGTTGGAATTTCTGAACATCCAGTACTGCGCGCGGATTGCGGATATCAGCGTACTGGCAACGTTGCGACGTTTGCAGGAACTGACCTTGGTTGGCTGCGGCAATGTGGGTTTGGGCCAGCTGGAACACACGTTGCGCGCTTCGTTGCGGCGCGCGAATATCGCTGCTACACGGTAACTACGGTGCCACTTCATGGCACTTCATGGCGTTTCAGGAGATCAAGGATATGCACTGCAATCGCAAGGCGTGGGCAAGCTGGCAACGATCGGGCCGCCTGGCATTGACGTTGGGTATTGCCGCATTGCTGGGCGCTTGTTCTATGTCCTCCGGCATGTGCGACGCGTTAGGTCCCAGCACAAGCGCGTCGATCGCAGTGCCGCAAAACGCATCCGTTGATGCGGTGTTCGCCTGCATCGATCAGGCAAGCGTCTCCGGCAAAGACCATAGTGCGCTGTTCGACAGCGGCTACGCCATCCGCGACACGCAATCCGGCGTGCTGGAGTCAAAAAATTACAGCACGCCCAACACCGGCGGCTTCCGTCTGCGGGCCGAGGTCTCAAAGAAGACGTCCACCCTGAATCTGTCTTTGCGCGGCGCGGGCGCTTATTGCACGGACCTGGGCGTGGACAAGGAAATGGCCCGGCTGACTTCCGACATCAGCAGCTGCCTTGAGCGGTAATTCCCGATGTCCGTTCAACGTACGCCTGTGCTGCTTGCCGCGCTGACGCTGCCGCCCGTGGTTGGCGCGTAAGCCCCGTCCAGCGTTTCCGCCTGGACGCCACCAGCCCCGCCACATGCGGCTTTTCGGGGTGGACCACCAACCTGAAGCCCGAAATACCGATGCGCGCCGAGGCGTCCGCCGAGACGACGTGCGACATGCGTTCGGTGGATGAATGAACCACCCGGCTACAGCGACTCCAGCTGCCTGGGGTCGAACGCCCATTGATGCGTCTTGTTGTCCGCACACTGAATGACCGTCTTGCTGCGCTTCTGTGGCCCGATGTCTTTCAGCTTGATTTCCGCATTGCAGACGGGGCAGCTTCCGCCCATCGTGGTGAGGTAGACCCGCCCCGACTTATCGGCTTCGAAGTTAAGCAAGCCGGCAAGCCGTACAAACCGCTTCTTCATCAGACCATGGCCGATCAGAAACGCAATCGCGCTGGGCACAACAAACCAGAACCACCACACGCCCCACTTGAAAGCCACTTCGCCAATGGTGACGGCCAGCCCCGCCGCGCCAAACGCGGTAAGCCATCCCCGCTGTAGCGAACGGCCCGCCAGCGCGATGGGTATGACGTCCATGCGAACGAGCTGCGGCCGATCCCAGCCGCCCTCCTGCGAGAGCGGTTTTTGATACGCGGGCGCAGTCAGCTCCTTTTCCACATCGAAGCCACCCAAGGGCGGCGGCGCCTGCTTGGCGTCCGACAAGCCAGACAAGGTTTTGCTGCATTCGTCGCAAAGACGGCCCCGACCGCGATGCGCCGCCCCACAAGTTTGACAATGCACGCGCGTTCTCTCGTGAATGATGACGACGGGCAAAAGAATACAACCGATTGGCGCGCCACGGCCCCGCGCGCGCCATCGCTGTGGCCCTACGCCCCCATCGTCAAGATGATCTTCCCCACATTCTGAGACGATTCCATCCGGCGATGCGCGTCCGATGCGCGTTCAAGTGGATAGGTGCTGTCCACGACGGGAACCAGCCCGGCACCACTGGAAAAGCGGTCCAGCCAATGCTCGCGAAAGCGCTGCACCATCGCGTGCTTTTCGGCTTGTGGGCGCGACTTCATCACGGTGCCGAAAATTTGCAGGTGGCGATAGAGGATGTCCTCAAGAGCGATGTTGACCTGGCCTCCGCCGCCCAGGATGCCCACCTGAACCAGCCGCCCGCCGTTGGCCAGCGACGCGATATTGCGCGCGAAGTTGGGCGCGCCAATGAAGTCGATGACCACGTCCACGCCGCGCTTCGACGTCTGTTCGGCCACGACCCGCGCGTAGTCCTGCGTGCGATAGTCGATGACGCAATCGGCGCCCAGTTGCTGGACCTGCGCCAGCTTGCTGGCCTCGGCCGTGGCGTATACGGTGGCTCCCGTCGCCCTGGCAAGCTGCACTGCCGCAGAGCCGACACCGCCCGCCGCCGCGTGGATCAGCACGGAATCGCCGGCCTTCAAACGCCCAAGGTGCAACATGGCTTCGTGCGCGGTGACGAACACTTCGGGGATCGCGGCGGCATGCACGTAGTCCAGTGCGTCGGGAACGGGCAAAGCCATGCGCCAGTCCAGCCGCGCCACTTCCGCGTAGGCGCCGCCGCCCACCACGCCCATCACGCGGTCGCCCACCTTGAATCCACGCACGGCGCTTCCTGCTTGCAGCACGTCGCCCGCGATCTCCAGGCCCATGATGGTGGAGTCGCCAAAATCCGGGCGGCCATAGCCACCCCGGCGGTGCGTCAGGTCGGCGCGGTTCACGCCGGCGGCATGCACGCGGACGATAAGGTCATCGGGTCGCATTTCAGGCCGCGGAACGTCGGCCACTTCAAGCACGTCGGCCTCGCCAAACTGTTCAAAAGTAATCGCTTTCATTGCTTGTCCTTCGCGCCGCTTTCGGATGATGCGGCCAGTGTGTGTTGTGCAATCGCCGATGCGGTGATTGCTGCGGGAAAGCCGACATAGAACGCCAGGTGCGTGATGGCGGCCGCCAGCTCTTCGCGCGTCACGCCGTTACTGACGGCGCGGCGCAAATGCGCGGGCAGCTCGTCCGCGTGGCCGGCGGCAATCAGCGCGGCCACGGTGACCAGGCTGCGGTCTCGGGGCGCCAACGCGGGGTCGCCCCAGACGTCGGGGTAAAGCGTGTTGTCGACGAAGGCCGACAGCGTGGGCGTAAAGGCGCGCGCGGCCTCACGCGGCTGGCTGAAATCGATGTTGGACATGTGCTGTTCCCGGTTCAAGCCTGACTGATGAACTTGTGCGTGAGGTAGTACTCGATACCTTCAACGCCGCCCTCAGAACCGTGTCCGCTTTCCTTCATGCCTCCGAACGGCAGCTCGGTCGCGACGATGCGATATTGGTTGATGCCGATCATGCCGGCTTCCAGCCCATCGGCCACGTCGATCGCCGTGCGTGCATCACGGGTGAACGCATAGGCGGACAAGCCGTAGGGCAAGCGGTTGGCTTCCTGCAAACCGTCCGCAAGCTCATCAAAGGCCATCAGCACCGCGATGGGGCCAAAGGGCTCTTCGTGCATGATCCTGGCTTGCATCGGTACATCGGCCAGCACCGTTGGTTCGAAGAAATAGCCTTCCCCTTCGATGGCTTTGCCGCCAGTCAGCACCGTGGCCCCGCATGCCACCGCATCCGCGATCAAGGCCTGCATCTTCTCAAGTTGGCGCGGGTTCGCCAGCGGGCCGACCTGCGTGGCCGGATCAAGCCCGTTGCCCACCTTCAGGGCGCGCGTGGCCTTGACGAAGTGTTCGCGGAATTCGTCATAGACGCCGCGTTGAACCAGAAAGCGTGTCGACGAAATGCAGACCTGGCCCGTGCCACGAAACCGGTTGGCCGCGCCTTCGACCGCGGCGCGCGTGACGTCGGCATCGTTGAACACCAGAACCGGCCCGTGCCCGCCCAGCTCCAGCGTGATGGGCTTCACCCCTTCGGCGGCGCGTGCCGACAACAACCTGCCGATCGGCACCGACCCGGTGAACGTCACCTTGCGGATGACCGGGGACGCAATCAACTGCCGCGAGACGTCGTCGGGCACGCCGAAAACCACTTGCAGCACGCCTTTGGGCAGGCCGGCGTCGTCCAGGGCACGGGCCAGTGCCAGCGCGGTGGCGGGGCTTTCTTCGCCCGGCTTGATGATGACGCTGCACCCGGCGGCAAGCGCGGCGGCCAGCTTGCGTGCCGGCGTGATGGCCGGGAAGTTCCAGGGCGTGAAAGCCGCCACCGGCCCAATTGCTTGCCGTTTCACCAGTTGTTGCACGCCGGGACGGTTGGCGGGCACAACGCGGCCGTCTATGCGTTTGGCTTCTTCGGCAAACCAGTCGAAGTAATCGGCGGCGCGCAATACTTCATCGCGGCTTTCAACCAGCGGCTTGCCTTCTTCAAGCGTCATCAGCGTGGCGATGTGCTCGGCCCGCTCGCGCATCAATTCCGCACCGCGCTTGAGCACCCGGGCACGCTCGTTGGGAAAGGCGGTGCGCCATGTGTTGAACGCCTGCTGCGTCACGTCAAGCGCGCGCTCCAGGTCGGCAGGCGTCGCAAGCGGCACGCGGCCCAGTTCCTGGCGCGTGGCCGGGTTGATCACGGCGGCGGTGTCGCGCTCGCCAGCGCCTATCCATTCGCCGTTGATGAAGAGGTAAAGCGGATCATAGTTGCCGTTCATGGCTGCAAACTCCGATAAGATTGTTCGTTTCCTGCCGGGCCAGGGGCCTGACCATGGAACGAAGTCTAGGCGCGAGACAGGCGCGGATTTAGCCCTTGGCGAAGGAATGACTTTCTCTGCCAGAGGGAAAGTCGCCCCCACACAATGGACCCACGATGGACAAGCTTTACAACATGTCGGTGTTTGCGAAGGTGGTCGAAATGGGCAGCTTCACTGCCGTCGCCAACCACCTTTCCACCACGGTCGGCAACATTTCACGCGCGGTCACGACGCTGGAAGAAGGGCTGAACGCCCGGCTGATCCAGCGGTCCACCCGCCGCCTGGTCGTCACCGATGTGGGGCATCGGTTCTATGACCGCTGTGTGGCGATCCTGGGCGACGTCGAACGGGCGGAGGCCGAAGCAGGCCATGCAACGATCTCGCCACGTGGCGTCTTGCGCGTTCACGCCGTGCCGGGCCTGGGCCGCACCCTGGTCACCCGCGCGGCCCTCGCGTACAGAAAGGAATACCCCGATGTTTCCGTTGACCTGCTGCTATCGCAGCGCATGCCGAACCTGCTGGAAGAACAGCTGGACGTCGGAATCGTGATCGCGCGCGCCTTGCCGGACTCCACCTACGTCAGCCAGAAAATCGGCGTCAGCCACTGCATCCTGGCCGCATCGCCCGCCTACCTTGAACAGCGTCCGCCGGTGCGAACCCCCGAAGACCTGGCGCAACATGACTGCGTGCTGCTCAGCACGGTGGACTACGCCCCGGACGAATGGCATCTGGAAAGCGCGAACGGCACGTACACCCACTGCCCGCCCGGCGCGCATTTCGGCGTGAACGACATGGACGCCATGGCGACGGCCCTGCGCGATGGCGCGGGCATCGGCCTGCTTGCCGGTTTCTCGGCAATCGAGGATCTGCGCCGGGGCACGCTGGTGCGGGTGCTGCCCAGCTATTACACGAACCAGCGCAACGTGTATGCGCTGTACCCATCACGACAATTCGTGGATGCAAAGATCAAGTTGTTCGTGGACGCGTTGAAGCTGCACGTGGGCGCGCAGCTGGCGGGGTATGCGGCGGAACTGGGGATTGTGGCGGCAGAAGCAGGGTAGCGGATGGTAAACCCATAGGCCTTGAGCAGTTGCCGATATTCATTGCGGTCCACACCGCCGTGATAAAGCGGCTTGCCTTCGAGCGGCCAATGGCTTCTCCCAGCGACGTCGCGCTGGTGAACATCAACACCGCCCCGGGCGCCGCCAGACGCCGCTACGTGGTCTTGATAGAGCGCGATAACGTTATCGGCGTGTGAGGGCATCTGCCGGGACCACTCAGTCAGGCTTCCCGTCATGGTCGCCCAGCGGCCTGGCGGGCCAGTCTACCCAGCGGTTCACGCGGGTACGTTCGTACGCTTCGTTAAGCGGGAAGCGCACAAGGTTGTCGGCGCGTGTCGGTTCGCCGACCACCATCAACCTGACTTCGTCCTGCGTGTTGTTGATGAAGGTATGACAGATGCCGGTGCCAGCGGGAAACGCAACGCAGTCCCCTTCGGCGATCGGATGCAACACGCCGTCTATCCAGACATCGGGCTTGCCTTGAAGCACGAACACGAATTCCTGCTCGGTGCTTTCGGCGTGCGGATATGACGTACGTCGACCGGGCAACAGCCTGACGTGATGAATGCCGACGCGTGTGATGCCGAGTGCCGCGGAAAGCGGCGCGTCCAGCGCCATGGCTTCGGTATCGCCCTGGTAGGAATGCGCGTCGGACGCTTCGAGTTCGGTCCAGTGCTTGATGAATTCCGGTCGGCTCATCGGCGGTTCTCCTGGTGGTTCCTATGAAGGCATGTCTTGATTACAGCGTATCAGGCATCCGTCGACACCGTAGTCGCCTCCCACGCTCGAAACTCGTCATCCAACGCAGCAAGCTTGGCTCGCACCAGCATCAGCGCATCGCTGCCCAGCAATAGATGCGCCGGAGGCTTGTGCCTTCCAGCGCGAATTTGCTGCCGCAGTAGTACGCGATTCCCGGCATGGTGACGTGTCCGCCCATCGACGTGACGACGTTGTTGCTGGCGCTTTATCCGCACCTTGATTTCACGGTGGCTGCCGAGCTGGCCGCGCAGATCGGCAACGCAGGCACGGGCGATGGGGCAAAGGTGCCCAAGAGCATGATGTCGACTCGGATGGACGACAGGATGCGCACCTGCGTTCTGCGCTTTCTTGAAGCCATGCACCAGCCAATCGAAGCCGCCGTGCTGGGACCGGGCCTGCTGCGCGAACGGTACTTCCGCGTGTTGACCGGGCCACAAGGCGGGGCGATGCGCGAGGCACTGGCGATGCAAGGGCAGTTTGGCAGGATAGGGATGTCGCTACGGCATATTCATGCCGCGTACGCCGAACCGCTTGATGTGACGCAGCTTGCGCAGAAGGCGGGCATGAGCGTTCCCAGCTTCCACAGCCATTTCAAGGCGGTCACGCAAGTGTCCCCGATGCAGTACGTGAAATCGACGCGGCTCCATCAGGCAAGGCTGTTAATGGTGCGCCAGGACTTGACCGCTGAAGCCGCGGGCCACGCCGTAGGCTACACAAGCACATCGCAATTCAGCCGAGAGTTCAAGCGGCTGTTCGGCTTGACGCCGGCGGCCGAGGCGAGACGCATGCGCGAAAGCTTCGCGATTCCTGCGTCGTTTGCCGACGCCACCTATGTGTCGTCGCACTGACGTCGGGGGCTACCGCTTGTCCAGGGTGCTGCGACAGATCGGCCCGTTGGGCAAGGCGCTTTTAGCTGCGAACAAACGCAAGCAGCAAGTGATATTCGCCCTGGTCCGCGGCGCGTAGCGCGTTGAGATAGCGAGTCCGAGCGTTGGAGGCGTTCACAAGATTTCCCGCGCCCCCCCAGGAAAACTGCGCTTGCCCCAGGCTACGTAGAAGAGCGTCAGCCATCATTCGGGAATGCCGCCCGTTGCCGTTGGGGAATGGGTGAATCCAGACCAGGTCGCGGTGAAAGCGGGCAGCGATTTCGTCAGGTTGATAGGCGCCACGCTCGATTCCCCAACGGGTGTTGGCAAGCAGTTGCGATAGACGTGTGCTGACCTGCGTCCAGTCACAACCGATATTCTTGTCTGACCGACGGAAGGTCCCTGCCCAGCTCCAGGTCTGGTCAAACATTTTGGAATGGAGCGTTCGGCAGAATCCTTCGCTTAGAACATCTGGCGAACGAGCCCTTTTCAACCAGCGCACCGCACGCAACAGGTTTTCCTGCTCCCAATCATTCAAGTCGCCCTTGGTGCTCAGGTGCTCGGGGATGAGGCCCGCCCGATCATCGGGGTCCAGTGGTGTCTGGCCGTTTTCATAGTCAAGATCTAGCGCCATAGCTCGGACCATCGGCCCCGTAGCAGTTCATCGATTCTGCGCTCTACTTGTTTACGGAGCCGGTCCTCTGTTGGGCGCTGGTCTTCGAGGCCCATGGTGTGCGCAACGCCTCCGACCTCTTCCAGCGCGACAGCGCGGGCGCGCTCTTGAACCCTATCCGTAAGCGGCTTGCGAGGCACCAAGGCATAAACGAGTTCGCAATCAAGCCCGTCCGCCAGCTTGCGCAGTTGCCTGAGCGTGATGCGTTCGTCCGCTTCCGCTTGCTCTGATTTATGAAGCGTGGGCGCCGAAATTCCCAAACGTTCGGCTTGCTGCCGCTGAGTCAAGCCAAGCGACTCACGGATCAGCTTCAACCAACCGCTAGCAGGCGGTTTTCGCCCCAACAGGTTTGCGTAAGCAGAGAGCGCGGCCTGCAGTTGTTCCAAGCGAAGTTGGTTGAGTTCGGGGGACATTTCCTAGCCTATACGCAGTCATAAGTTAGGAGAATATTAGCCTATAGCGCAGCAAAACCGCAGATTCTATTAGCCTATAGTGCAACAGCTTTTGCGGGATTGCTGCACTATAGGCTAACGATGAAGGTGCGAGCCCCGTCTCCGCGCCCCGCGAGCCTGTCCGCGCAAGAAAAAGGGCCGCGAATCCGCGGCCCTTGCTCACTCTTGCCAGCCTGAATCAATCAAGCCTTGCGCACCTGCGCGATCAGCGCGTCCAGTTGCGTCAGCATCAGGTCGATTTCTTCGGCCGTGACGTTCAGCGCGGGCATGAAGCGCAGCAGGTTGGGGCGCGGGGCGTTCAGCAGCAGACCTTGGGGGTTCTGGTTGCGGGCGGCTTCGACGATGGCGGGGCCGTCGTCGCGGTCCATGACCAGGGCGCGCAGCAGGCCTTGGCCGCGTTCGCCCTTCATGCCGTACTTGGCCGACAGGGCCAGCAGGCCTTCGGACAGTTGCTTGGCGCGGGCGTTGACGGCGTCCATGAAGCCCGGGGCGGCCAGGGTGTCGAACACGGCCACGCCCACGGCGGTGGTCAGCGGGTTGCCGTTGTACGTGCCGCCCTGGTCGCCGTGCGAGAACACGCAGGCGTCCTGGCGGGCCAGCAGCGCGGCCAGCGGCACGCCGCCGCCGATGCCCTTGGCCAGCGTCATGATGTCCGGCGTGACGTCGGAATGCTGGTAGCCGAACATCTTGCCGGTGCGGCCCATGCCGGTCTGGACTTCGTCCACGATCAGCAGCAGCTGGTTCTCGTCGGCCAGCTTGCGCAGGCCCTGCATGAACTCCTTGGTGGCGGGGATGACGCCGCCTTCGCCTTGCACCGGCTCCAGCATGATGGCGACGGTCTTGTCGTCGATCAGCTTCTTCACGGATTCCAGGTCGTTCAATTCCGCCTTGGGGAAGCCTTCGACTTGCGGGGCGAACATCTTGTCCCAGCCCGGCTTGCCCGATGCGGACATCGTGGCCAGCGTGCGGCCGTGAAAGCCGTGGTTCATCGTGATGATCTTGTAGGCGCCGTTCTTCTTGACCTGGCCCCACTTGCGCGCCAGCTTGATGGCGCCTTCGTTGGCTTCGCCGCCGCTGTTGGCGAAGAAGACACGGTCAAAGCACGACGCGCCGGTCAGGCGTTGGGCCAGCTCGATGGAGGGGATGTTGTAGAACGCCGGCGACGGGTTCATCAGCTTTTGCGACTGTTCGACCAGCGCGCGCTGCATTTCCGGCGCCGAGTGGCCCAGCGTGTTCACCGCCCAGCCCTGCACGAAGTCCAGGTATCGCTTGCCCGCATGATCCTCCAGCCAGGAGCCCTTGCCGCTGACGAACACGAGGTCCGGGCGGGAAGTGATGTCCATGAGGGTGTTGACGTTGAACTGGCTGAATTCCATGGCGGTTCCTGCGGGGTAAGGACAGCGGTGAAGGAAAAACTTCGCGGGCAAAGCGCGAAAAGGCAAATGTAGCACCGACAGAGGGATGCTATCGTGACGCACCCCCCGCCGAATCGCCCCGGGCCGCCTCAAAAGGGCCGCCGTTCGGGCGCTCTATTTTATGAGAAGGGGCGCGCCCCTCGCGCGCAGCCCTTGTCGCTTTTTACTGACCAATCATGAAACGTATTCTTTCCAGTCTTGCCGCCGGCCTGGCGCTGGCGGCGGCCGGCGCGCCGGTGCACGCCGAGTATCCCGAACGCGCCATCCGCCTGATCGTGCCGTTCCCGCCCGGGCAGGCCACCGATATCTTTGCCCGCGCGCTGGCTGAAAAGCTGGGCGCCGCCGTCAAGCAGCCGATCGTGGTGGAAAACCGCGCCGGCGCGGGCAGCAACATCGGCATGGAACAAGCCATGCGCGCCCCCGCCGATGGCTACACGCTGGTCATCGCGGGCAGCGCCGCCGCCGTCAACCAGACGCTGTACAAGACCATCAACTACAGCCTGACCAAGGATTTCGCGCCGGTGTCGGGCGTGTTCTCGGTGCCGTTGATGTTCCTGGCCACGCCGGCGTCCGGCATCACGTCCCTGACGCAGCTGGTGACGCAGGCGCGCGCCAATCCGGGCGAACTGGCGTACGCCAGCGCCGGCATCGGCGGCACGCAGCATCTGTCGGCCGAGATGTTCAAGGCTGCGGCCAACATCGATATCCGCCACATTCCGTACAAGGGCAGTGGCCCGGCGCAGGCGGATTTCCTGGGACACCAGGTGCCGCTGATGGTGGATTCCGTGACCGCGGGCCTGCCGCACGTGCAGAACAAAAAAGCCGTGGCGCTGGCCGTGACCACCGCCAAGCGCCTGCCGCAGTTGCCGGACGTGCCGACGGTGGCCGAATCGGGCTACCCGGGTTTCGAGGCCATCGGCTGGGCCGCCGTGCTGGCCCCGCGCGATACGCCGGCCGACGTCACCAACTACCTGAGCCGTCAGATCGGCGTGGCGCTGAATACGCCGGAAATGCAGAAGTTCCTGCGTGACCGGGGCGCCGAACCGATGCCGCTCAGCCCCGAGGCCACGGGCAAGTTCATCGCCACCGAAGTGGACAAGTGGGGCCGCGCGGTCAAGCAGTCGGGCGCGCAGGTGGACTAAGCATCCAGGCGCCGCCGAGAAGCCGTTCCGGGGTTTTTTCCTTCCCCGGGGCGGCTTTTTTTACTTCACCGCAACGTCAGCCCCCCGCTCAACTTGCCGGCCAAAGCTTGGTTGGTCTTTCCCGTTGCCTGCCGCTTCCAGACCAGCCCGGCCGCCAGAGCAAGCGCCACGCTTATGGCCACCGAGGTCGCGGCAAAACCAAGCCGAACGTCCGTCTTGGGCACTGGCGCCGTCGGGCGCGATGGCGATGAACAACCCGCCGGCCAGGGCGACGCTTACGGCGGCGCTGATCGAGCGCGGCGGGAACGGCAAGCAGGATGATGGGAAGCTTGCTCAGAAAGACGCTACGCCAACCCAATCCCCACGGGCTGGCCGCATCGACACGCCGGATCAACCGTCCACGCGAGACATCTGGGTGGGCGATCACCACGACTTGCGGCATATGGATCGTTTGTGGGCAATGCTGGATATGGCCGCCATGATGCTGACGGATTCACGCCCCCAAACCGGTGCCGTTCATCCCGCATTGAGCGCACGGCACGCACCAAATCAGGGCGAACGTAAACGCGCTACAACGCCGTGCCGGGCGCACGCCAAACGGCACGGAACTTGCTTTTCCAGCTTTGTATACCGAATCGGTGTGCAACGCATCGACCCGCCCCGGGCGATGCGCGCCCTGGAGAGTTCCTCATGAACCGTAGAACCCTGTTGTTGTCCCTTTGCACCGCCGCCAGCCTGCTGGCCGCGCCGCTGACGCACGCCGACACGTTGGATGACATCGTCAAAGCCGGCACCATCAAGATCGCCGTGCCGCAGGACTTCCCGCCGTTCGGCTCGGTGGGGGCCGACATGAAGCCGCTGGGCTACGACATTGATACGGCCGCGCTGATCGCCAAGCAATTGGGCGTGAAGCTGGAACTGGTGCCGGTCACCAGCGCCAACCGGGTGCCTTACTTGCAGACCCGCAAGGTGGACCTGGTGATTTCCAGCCTGGGCAAGAATGCGGAACGCGAAAAAGCCATCGACTTTTCCGATGCCTACGCGCCCTTCTTCAATGGCGTGTTCGGCCCGGCGGACTTGAAGGTGTCGTCGGCGGCGGACCTGGCCGGCAAGACGATCGGCGTCACGCGTGGCGCGGTGGAAGACATCGAGCTGTCGAAGATCGCACCGGCTTCTGCCACCCTGAAGCGCTATGAGGACAACAACGGCACCATCACGGCCTTCCTGTCGGGCCAGGTGCCGATGATTGCCACGGGCAACGTGGTGGCTGCCGCCATCCTGGCACGCAATCCGCCCAAGAAGCCCGAGACGAAATTCCTGATCAAGAATTCGCCGTGCTACATCGGCATGAACAAAGACGAAGCCAAGCTGCGCGCCAAGGTCAACGACATCCTGGCCGCCGCCAAGCGTGACGGTTCGTTGTCGGCGATTTCGCAGAAATGGCTGGGGGCCGAGCTGCCCAAGGACCTGTAAGTTCCGACGGCGGCCATCATGGCTTACCAATACGACTTCGCGTCGGTATTCGACTACACGCCGGTGCTGGTGAAAGGCATCGGCGTGACGGTGGAACTGATCGCCTTCGGCGCGGTGGCGGGCGTGGCGCTGGGCATCGCCTGCGCCTGGGTCCGCACGCAGGGGCCGCGCTGGCTGCGCGCGCCCGTGGCCGCCTATGTCGAGGTGATACGCAACACGCCGTTCCTGATCCAGCTGTTCTTTGTGTTTTTCGGCCTGCCATCGCTGGGCGTGCAGCTGGGCGAAATGCAGGCGGCCTGCCTGGCGATGGCGCTGAACCTGGGCGCCTATAGCGCCGAGATCATCCGCGCCGGCATCGACGCCACGCCCAAGGGGCAGTACGAGGCCGGCGCCAGCCTGGCGATGACGCGCTTTCAGGTGTTTCGGCACGTGGTGCTGAAACCGGCCCTGAAACGCATCTGGCCGGCGCTGTCGTCGCAGATCGTGATTGTGATGTTGGGCTCGGCGGTGTGCTCGCAGATCGCGGCCGAAGACCTGACTTTTGCCGCCAACTTCATCCAGTCGCGCAATTTCCGCGCGTTCGAGGTGTACCTGGTCACCACCGGCATCTACCTGGCGCTGGCCATTGTCCTGCGCCAGTTGCTGCGCCTGGCGGGCCGGCGCCTGTTTCGCAAGGCGGCGCGATGATTGAATTTTCAATGTGGGACATCGTCCGCAACCTGCTGCTGGCCGCGCGCTGGACGGTGGTGCTGTCGCTGGTGGCGTTTGTGGGCGGCGCGCTGATGGGCATGCTGGCGCTGATGATGCGCACGTCGCGCGTGGCGCTGATGCGCCGCGCCAGCTGGGCGTATATCGAACTGTTCCAGGGCACGCCGCTATTGATGCAGCTGTTCCTGGCGTTCTTCGGGCTGTCGCTGCTGGGCCTGGAAGTGCCGCCCTGGCTGGCGGCGGGCGCCGCGCTGACGCTGTGGTCGGGCGCCTTCCTGGCCGAGATCTGGCGCGGTTGCGTGGAAGCCATTCCGAAAGGCCAGTGGGAAGCGTCCGCCAGCCTGGCGCTGGGCTACGTGCAGCAGATGCGCTACGTGGTGCTGCCGCAAGCGCTGCGTATCGCCATTGCGCCCACCGTCGGCTTCGCCGTGCAGATCGTCAAGAGCACGGCGCTGACCTCCATCATCGGGTTCACCGAGCTGTCCAAGGCCAGCACGGTGATCACCAACGCCACGTTCAGTCCCTTCACCGTCTACGCCTGCGCCGCGCTGATCTACTTCGCGCTGTGCTGGCCCCTGTCGCGCCTCAGCCTCCGGCTGGAAAGGAAGTTGCATGCCCCTCATCGCCCTTGAAGACGTCCGCAAGAAATTCGGTGACAACGAAGTCCTCAAGGGGGTGACGCTACGCGTTGAACCCGGCGAGGTCATCGCCATCATCGGCAAGAGCGGCTCGGGCAAGAGCACGCTGCTGCGCTGCGTGAACGGGTTGGAGCAGATTGACGGCGGCGCCATCATGGTGGCCGACGCGCAGCTGGGCGACGACGAATTGCGGCTGCGCGCGCTGCGGCTCAAGGTGGGCATGATCTTCCAGCAGTTCAACCTGTTTCCGCACCTGACGGTGGGGCGCAACGTGATGCTGTCGCCCATGGTGGCCAAGCGCATGCCGGAGGCGGCCGCGGCCGACATGGCGCGCGCCATGCTGACGCGCGTGGGCCTGGCACACAAGTTTGATGCGTGGCCCGAGGAACTGTCGGGGGGTCAGCAGCAGCGCGTGGCCATTGCACGCGCGTTGGCGATGCAGCCGCTGGCGCTGTTGTGCGACGAAATCACGTCGGCGCTGGACCCGGAGCTGGTCAACGAAGTGCTGGCGGTGGTGCGGGAACTGGCAGCCGACGGCATGACGCTGTTGATGGTCACGCACGAAATGCGCTTTGCGCGCGAGGTCTGCGACCGCGTCGTCTTCATGCACCAGGGCCGCGTGCATGAGATCGGGCCGCCCGAGGAATTGTTCGCATCGCCCGCCACCCCCGAATTGCGGCAATTCCTGGGGATGACGAACCTGGCGATGTAATGGGAAGGGAATCAGCGCGAAAAGCCGCGCGCGGCGATTTCCCAAATGTCTTGCACCACGCCATCGCGCACCACGACCAGGCCGTCATGCAAATTGAACGTGGGGTCCACGTGCGAGGGCACCAGGCGCAGCACGTCGCCAAGCGCCGGCGCAGCGGCCTCGGGCGCCACGCGCACCACGCCATGCTCGTCGTTGATGGCGGCATAGGTCAGGCCCGGCGCGTCGAAGACGGCGGGCGGGCCGCATTCGGCGGTGGTCGACTTCAACCCCGCGTCCAGGATCACGCGGTCGGGCGCGGGCACGCTCATGACGGTGGACAGCACGAACAGGCTGTTCTGGAACGTAAGCGGACCGTCCCATTCGTTGGCGCCGTAATCGCCGTCCATGAACGCGTACGAGCCCGCTTGCAACTCGGTATAGACGCCGCTTGCCGCATCGAATTCCGCGCTGCCCGTGCCGCCGCCGGTAATGATGTCGCACGCGATGCCGCTTTCGCGCAGCAGTTGGGCGTAAGACGCGGCGATGCGCGCGGCCTGGCGGCAGATCTGCGCGCGCTCTTCGCGCGTGCGGGCATGCTGCACCGAGCCGTGATAGGCCTGAAGGCCCACAAAGTCCACGCCGGGAAGATCGCGCGCCTGTTGGGCCAGCGCCAGCACCAGGGCGTCGTCCGAGACGCCACAGCGCCCTTGTCCGACGTCGACTTCGACAAGCACATCGATCTGGGCGCCGGCTTGCACCATGGCCTGGGAAATGTCCGCCAGGTTTTTCGCGTTATCCACGCAGACGCTCAGCTTGGCCGCGCGCGCCAGTTGGCCCAGCAGGGCCAGCTTGGCCGGCCCGACGACTTCGTTGCTGATGTGGATGTCGTGGATGCCGGCCGCCACGAAAGGCAGCGCTTCGCTGACCTTCTGGCAGCAGATGCCGCGCGCGCCCAGGGCCAATTGGCGCCGCGCAATTTCGGGGCATTTGTGCGCCTTGGCGTGCGGGCGCAAGGCGACGTCATGGCGGTCCGCCCAGCCCTGCATAGCGCGCAAGTTGGCCTCGAAGGGCGCCAGGTCCAGCACCAGGCTGGGCGTATCGACGCGGGCCAACGGATCGCCCGGCTGCGCCGGCGGGGGCAGCGCAATGCCGCGTATGACTTCCTGGGACATCGGGATAACTCCGTGATCTACAGCGCGTGGGATGTAACCGCCAGCGGCCACACCATAACTAAAGCACGACCTTCCATAACCCCAAGGCTTATTCACCCCCAGGTAAACGATAGCTCCGTAACCATTGGCTACGGATGCCACGCATGCCAGAATTTCAACATGAAAACGGCCCCCAAGGGGAGGCCCATTTTTGTGCCCGGACGGCGCTTTTCTGGAACCGCCCGGCACAGGAATGACAAGACGATTTCCGTCACACGAACCCTACCTGACAACACCGGAGAAGCTCGCATGAAACTCAAACACTGGATCACCGCCCTGACCGTCGCGGTTGCCGCCGTCGGCACCGTGGGTTCCGCACAGGCCCAGCAGTTCTTCCGCATCGGCACGGGCGGCACGGCCGGCACGTACTACCCGATCGGCGGCATCATCGCCAACGCCGTGTCGCAGCCGGGCAAGCTGGTGGCCACGGCCGTGGCGTCCAACGGGTCGGTGGCCAACATCAACGGCATTCTGGGCGGCTCGTTCGAAGCCGGCTTCACGCAGTCGGACGTGGCGTACTGGGCCTATAGCGGCACGGGCACGTTCGAAGGCAAGCCCAAGGCGCAAGACCTGCGCCTGATCGCCACGCTGTATCCCGAAAGCATCCACCTGGTGACGCGCAAGGGCGCGGGCATCAAAAGCGTGGCCGACCTGAAGGGCAAGCGCGTCTCGATGGACGAACCGGGCTCGGGCACGCTGGTTGACGTGCGCCTGATCCTGGGCGCCTACGGCATGACCGACAAGGACATCAAAGCCGAATACCTGAAGCCGAACCAGGCGGGCGACAAGCTCAAGGACGGCGGGCTGGACGCGTTCTTCTTCGTGGGCGGCGCGCCGGCCGGCGCCATCGCCGAACTGGCCTCCAGCGGCGGGGGCATCGAAATCGTGCCGCTGGTCGGCCCGGAAATCGACGCGCTGCGCGCCAAGCAGGAGTTCTTCACGCCCGACACCATCGCCGCCAACACCTACCAGAACGTGGGCGAGGTCAAGACCATCTCGGTCAACGCGCAAATGGTCACGTCGGCCAAGCTGCCGGAACAGGTCGTGTATGACGTCACCAAGGCGCTGTACAGCGACGCCACGCGCAAGACGCTGGACAACGGCCACGCCAAGGGCAAGCTGATCACGCGCGACAACGCCATCAAGGGCGCCGGCATTCCGTTCCACCCGGGCGCCGAGAAGTTCTACAAGGAAATCGGTCTGCTGAAGTAAGCCCAAGCCGTACTCGCGACGGCGATACACCGGCGCGCCGGGTACCCCCGGTGCTGCGCCGGCATTGCGCAGGGCCGCCTCGTGCGGCCCTGTTTGCGGATTCACCTGAGAAATACGTCGATGGAAATAGACCACGAAAAGACCCAGCAGCTGGCGGAAAAATACGATTCCGAAATCCGCTTCCGGCCGCTGGACAAGACCGCCACCTGGATCGTCTCGGGCCTGCTGGTCACGCTCTCGATCTTTCATTACTACACCGCGGGCTTTGGCCTGCTGCGCGAAGCCACGCATCGGGGCGTGCACCTGGCGTTTGTGCTCAGCCTGATTTTCCTGGTGTTCGGTTTTTCGAAATCGCACTATCAGCGCGAGCCGAAATCCACCTGGTACGCGCCGGGCGGCATCCCGCTGTATGACTGGGTCATCGCCGTGGCGCTGGCGCTGTCGGTGATGTACATCCCGTACATCTTCGAAGACCTGGCGTTCCGCGTGGGCAATCCGTTGCCCATCGACGTGTTCATGGGGT
The DNA here is from genome assembly GCF_036668755.1 of Achromobacter sp. ESBL13. NCBI lineage: Bacteria > Pseudomonadati > Pseudomonadota > Betaproteobacteria > Burkholderiales > Alcaligenaceae > Achromobacter > Achromobacter sp. ESBL13. The sequence goes on from NZ_JAZEVT010000002.1 coordinate 228,481, forward strand.
CCATCCTGCTGATCGGCCTGCTGGAAGCCACGCGCCGCGCCATGGGCTGGCCGCTGCCGATCATCGCCCTGGTGTTCATGGCCTACGCCATGTTCGGCCCGTACTTCCCGGGCCTGCTGCAACATGCGGGCAACAGCTGGTCCCAGATCGTCAACCACATGTATTTGACCAGCCAGGGCGTGTACGGCGTGGCGGTGGGCGTGGTGGCGACCTACGTATTTCACTTCGTGCTGTTCGGCGTGCTGGCCACCCGCATCGGGCTTGGCCAGTTGTTCCTGGACGTGGCCTCGAAAGTTGCCGGCCGCTATGCCGGCGGCCCGGCCAAGGTGTCGGTGTTTGGCTCGGCCATGTTCGGCATGTTGTCCGGTTCATCGGTGGCCAACGCGGTCACGGTGGGGTCGCTGACCATTCCCGCGATGATCCGCGTGGGCTATCCGCGCCACTTCGCGGCCGGGGTCGAAGCCGCCAGCAGCACCGGCGGGCAGATCACGCCACCCATCATGGGCGCGGCGGCGTTCCTGATGATCGAATTCTTGGGCATCCCGTACCAGCAGATCGCCATCGCCGGTATCTTTCCGGCCTTCCTGTACTTCTTCGGCCTGTTCATGCAGGTGCACTTCGAGGCCAAGCGCGAAGGGCTGCGCGGCCTGACGGCCGAGGAAATGCCCAAGCTGAAGCAGTCGTTCAAGATGCGCTGGCCGACCTTGATCCCGCTGTTCCTGCTGATCGGCGTGCTGGCCAGCGGCCGCACGCCGTATCTGGCGGCATTCGCGGGCATCACCGGCTGCGTCCTGGTGGGGCTGCTCAATCCGTACCAGCGCTTGCGTTGGCGTGATCTGTACGAAGCCTTCGAGACCGGCGCCAAGTACGCGCTGGCCGTGGGGGCCGCTGCCGGCACGGTAGGTATCGTGATCGGTGTGGTGACGCTGACGGGCGTGGGTTTCAAGGTGTCGTACATCGTGATCTCGGCGGCGCAGTCCATCGCCGGCGTGGCCTCGGCGGTGATTCCGGAGGCCATCGCGAATACGCAGTCGCTGACGCTGGTGGCCGCGCTGATCATGACGGGCATTGTCTGCATCCTGATGGGTTGCGGCATTCCCACCACTGCCAATTACCTGATCATGGTGGCGGTGGCCGCGCCCACGCTGGTGCAGCTGGGCGTGCAGCCGATTGCGGCGCACTTCTTCGTGTTCTATTTCGGCATCCTGGCAGACATCACGCCGCCCGTGGCGCTAGCGGCCTACGCGGCGGCCGGGATGGCGGGCAGTGACCCGTTCCAAACGGGCAACACGGCATTCAGGCTGGGCATCACCAAGCTGATCGTGCCGTTCGTGTTCGTGTTTTCGCCGTCGCTGCTGATTTCGGTGCAGGGCTTCACCTGGTACGACTTCTTCGTGACGCTGATCGGCTGCATGGTGGGCCTGGTGCTGCTGTCGGCGGCGTTCTCGCGCTACATGCTGGTCGGCATGAAGAGCTGGGAACGGTGGCTGTGCACGCTGGGCGCGTTGCTGACGATCGTGCCGGGGGTGACCAGCGGCGTGATCGGGCTGGCCATCTGCATCCCGGTGTTCATCCGCCAGTTTGCCGGACTGAAGCTGGAGAATGCGGCCAAGGCAGCCTGAGAACCGCTCTGCCGGCGCGGTCCGGCAAGGGATAAAAACAGGGGCGGACCCGATTGTCCGCCCCTGTTTTCTTTTGCGCTATCGCGCATTTCGGCAGCAAATAAGGGCAGAATGGGGGCCGTCCACGACAGGGTGACGCCATACAACATTCCGCCTTTTCGCCGGTTGCCCGGCTAAATAAATCAGCGTAAAGTAAAATTCATGTTTGCTGGTCTGCCGATATGCGGGCCGACTGTGCAAACAGGCACAACACTGCGCCATATGTTCGATATCCTGGTTTATCTGTTCGAGAATTACTACACGCCGCAAGCCTGTCCTGCGGCCGATGTGCTCGCAAAGCGGCTAGCCGCCGCCGGTTTCGAGCACGAAGACATCGACGACGCGCTCGGTTGGCTGTATGGCCTTGCCGAGACCACCGAACGATGTGTCGACCTCGCTCAGGCGCCCAACACCGGAACCCGGATCTACACCGACAACGAATACAGCCAGCTCGGCTCCGAATCCATCGGCTTCATCGCCTTCCTGGAATCGGCCGGCGTGCTGCCGGCGCCCCTGCGTGAGATCGTCATCGACCGAGGCCTCGCTTCGCCCGAAACGCCCGTGCCGCTATCCAAGATCAAGATCATCGCCCTCATGGTTCTCTGGAGCCAGGAAGCCGAGATCGACAACCTGGTCCTGGAAGAGCTGCTGGACGAAGAGGGCGTGCGGTTGTTGCATTGAAGCGGCGCGCAGGTTTTTTGCGGTTGCTGTAAGCGGTTGCCATGCCGTACGTAGGCCGATTCGCCCCCAGCCCTAGCGGCCCGCTCCACGCGGGTTCGCTGGTGGCCGCGCTGGCCAGTTGGCTGGACGCGCGCGCCCACGGCGGGCGCTGGCTGCTGCGCATGGAAGACGTGGACACCCCCCGCACCGTCGCAGGGGCCGCCGACACCATCATGGCGCAACTGCGCGCATTGGGTTTGCACTGGGACGGCGACGTCCTGTGGCAGTCCCAGCGCAACGCCGCCTATCAATCCGCGTTTGACTCGCTTGCCGCCCGTGGCCTGATCTACGGCTGCGGCTGCACGCGCCGTGAAATCGCCGATTCCGCCTTGCGCGGCCAGACCGCGCCTGGCGCCGACGGTGAACGTCCGTATCCAGGCACCTGCCGTCACGGCTTGCCGCCCGGCCGGCAGGCGCGCGCGTGGCGCTTGCGCGTGCCTGACGGCGTTGAACATTTCGAAGACCGCTGGCTGGGTCCGCAAGAGCAGGACGTGGCCGCCGCCGTGGGCGACTTTGCCTTGCGGCGCGCCGATGGCTTGTGGGCGTATCAATTGGCAGTGGTAGTGGACGACGGGGAGCAGGGCGTGACCGATGTGGTGCGTGGCGCGGATCTGCTCAGTTCCACCGCGCGCCAGCGCGTGCTGGGCCGCCTGCTGGGCTTGCCACCGCTGCGCTACCTGCACGTGCCGTTGATGCTGGACGCGGCCAGCGGCTTGAAGTTGTCCAAGCAGAACGGCGCGCCTCCCATCGACATCGGCGCTCCCCTTAACGCGCTGCAAGAAGCATGGCGTGGTTTGGGTTTCGCGCCCATCTCGGCGGCGGAACCGGAAGCATTCCTGTCGGCGGCCACCGCGCACTGGGCGCGGCGCTTTCCGCTGCCATCCCTTCAAAAATAGCGCGCTGCTACAGCGGTTGCAGGTCTTCGCCCAGCATCCGCACCAACAAGGCTTCGCCGTTTTCCGCCACGCGCAGTTCGCCATATCGCGCCACTTCAAAGCGCTTGGCCTCGCCCTCCTGGAAGAACCAGGCGTTGGTGACGATACGCACGCCGCGATCGCGCACCCGGTATCGCAACGGCACTTCGCCCGGCGCATGCGGCTGCGCGTTCGGCTGGATGCGTAGCGGCGTGGCCACGCCGCGCGCATCGGCTTGCAGCATCACGTATCCGTCGGGCTCAAACCCCATCAGGGAGTCCTCGTCCGCCAGGCGATCGCCACCCAAGCGCAGCCGGGTGATGTCGCGGCTGGCGGCGAAATTCAGCGCCATGTAGTCGCCCTGCATCAGCGACCGGGGATCGACCGGCGCCAGTTCCAGAATCACGACCTTGCCGGTAGCCAGCAGCTTTTCGCGCTGCCAGATGCCGCCATTGGCCACCACCAGCACCAGCGCCAGACCGCCCAGAATGGCCAGCGTGCGCCAGCGCAGCGGACCTGACACCGGCGGCAGCGGCGCGCGCCGGTCGGGCGCCTGCGTACGCATCAAGCGCGGCACCAGCCAGACCAGGCCGCGCAGCACGAACAGCAGCGCGGCGCCACCGCCCAGCCACAGCGCCTTTTGCAGCAGCGGCACATCCAACTGGTAGTAATAGACGCCCAGATAAGCCAGCAGGCTCAACACGCCAAAGATGACCAACCGCAGCTGGTTCAGCCCAAAGCCCAGCAACAGCCAGGCCAGCGCAAAGCCCACGCCCGGGCTGGGCAGCCAGAAAAGCGCCAGGGCCAGCAAGGCGATGGGCACGCCCCAGGTCACGCCGCCCGTCAGCACGTGGCGGCGCGGCCATAGCACCGCCAGCGCGGCGGCGGCCGGCAACAGCGCACCGGCCACCACCAGGAACGCGCCCTGGGGGTTCAGCTTCCACATGGCCGGCAGGTGCAGGGCCGAGATGCCGCCCGCCAGCCAGACCATGCCTTGCACGGACAGCAGGAAGGCCCAGGCCAGCGGCTCCATCGCGTGGCCGCGCTTGCCGCCCACGCGATGGCTCCAGGTCAGGATGACGGCCGTGGCCCAGGCGCCGATCACGGCAATCGGCAGCCAGACGAAGCCGGCGCGGCCCGCGTCGAAGTACAGCCAGGCGTCCAGCAGGTCGTCGCGCATCAACTCGGGCGACAGCCCGCGCCAGATCAGGGCAGCGCCCGCCGCCGCGATCAACAGGCCCGACAAAAAGCGCAGGATCACATCCGGGCCCAGCGCGTAGACCACCGCCGCCAGCAGCAATACAAAGAAGCAGGCGCTGGTGAACGACGTGGAACTGGACAGCCCGTAGATGATGAGGATCTGGCCCGTGAAGGCCATCGCGGTGCCGCATTGGCGCCAGAACGGTCCGGCGTCGCTGCGCAGCACCGCCACGCCAGCGCCGCACAGCACCAGCCCGGCCACCAGCGCGCCTTCTTCCGACGTCACGATGCCCGAGAACGCCACGAACACCAGCAGCAGCAGGGTAGCCAGCCAGGCGCTCAGGCCCAGCAGGCATTGCACGTACCAAGGCGGTTCGGCATGTGGCTTGGCGGCAGGGGCCAGCTGCACGACAGGGGTGCCGGCATCGCCGGATTCGACCGCGTTGCCGGCCGATGCGGCGGCCGGTTCGGCATCGGCGGCCACCACGGCGGCCCCGGGTTCGGCCGCCAGCTTGCGCAGCCAGCGCGCGGCCAGCACGGCCTCGGCCATGAGCAGGGCGGCCAGGGGCAGCGCGGCCCACACGCCGGGCTCCAGGCGCAGCAACCATTCGCCCACTACACGCAGCGACACGCAGATGACGCCCGCCGCCAGCATCGCCAGAATGACCAGGTCGCGCCGACCGCGCTGATAGTAAAGGCCCAGCCCCAACGTCGCGGCCAACCAGGCAACGCCGTTAAGGGACCCGACGCCGCGCAGGATGAAGTCCCCGAACATCAAGGACAGCACCAGGGCGCTGATGGCGATGGCGGCCAGGACGCGCGGCCCGATCAGCGTGCTGGCCCGCCAGCGTCGCGCCGCCAGTTCCCAGCCCAACAGCAGCGTCAGGTTCAGCGCCGCCATGATGAGGTTGGGCAGGCCCGAGCCGTCATAGATGGCATACCAGGTGAAGACGCGTTCGCCCAACCACAATGCGGCCGCCACATTCAGCACCAGCGCCCACAACAGCCACACCGCCTGGCTGGCCGAGGCCAGCGCCCAGGGCAGCAGCAGAACCGCCCACCAGGCGAACAATTCCCAGGTATCGGCGCCAGTCTGGTAAGTTTGACCCAATAACGCGAGCAAGGCGCCCAGCAAGATGCCGGCCAAAGCCAGAAGCGCGCCGGGGATGCTGCGCCGCACGCCAGGCGAGGCCCGCAGGCGCAAACCGGCCCAGGCCGCAGCCAATGCCGAGATCGCCAGCAAACCCTGCGTGCCGGCAAAGCGTTGCACTTTTGTCATGTCTTGCCAGTTGGCGGCAACCCAGCAAATCGCAGCGCTGCCCAGCAGCAAAACGCCTAGCCACAAGGTGCTTCGCGCCAAGAATTGACGCCAAGCGTGCAGTTCGGATCCCGCTTGCCTTTCAGTGCCGACTTGCATCTGGCGAATCTCCGATCTTATTATCCGCGCTACTAAGGCGGGACTACCGCCACTGGATACACATGAATAAAACGCTGATTATTGCCGAGAAGCCCTCGGTGGCCCTTGATATATCACGCGCCTTGGGAGGCTTTGCGCGCGAGGGCGACTATTTTGAAAGCGAACGTTACGTACTCGCGTCCAGCATCGGCCATTTGCTGAGCTTGGTCGCGCCCAATGATCCGGTCAAGGGAAAGTGGAGCTTCGCGCACCTGCCCGTGATTCCGCCGGAATTCGAACTGGGCCCCACCGACAAGAAGTCGGCGGAGCGCCTGAAGCTGCTGGTTCGCCTGGCCAAGCGCAAGGACGTGGATTCGATCATCAACGCCTGTGACGCGGGACGCGAGGGCGAACTGATCTTCCGCTACATCATTCAGTATGCGGGCGTGAAAAAGCCGATTCAGCGCCTCTGGCTGCAATCGATGACGCAGGCCGCCATCCGCGAAGCCTTTGCCAACCTGCGCGACGACGTGCAGCTCAAGCCGCTGGAAGCGGCCGCCCGCTCGCGCGCTGAAGCCGACTGGCTGGTAGGCATCAACGGCACGCGCGCCATGACCGCCTTCAACAGCAAGGACGGCGGCTTCTTCAAGACGCCGGTCGGCCGGGTGCAGACGCCCACACTGGCCATCGTGGCCGAGCGCGAAGAGCGCATCCGCCGCTTCGTGCCGCGCGACTACTGGGAAGTGCGCGCCACCTTCATCGCCGCCGCCGGCCTGTACGAAGGCCGCTGGATCGACCCGCAATTCAAGAAAGACGACCGCGACCCGGAAAAGCGCGAATCGCGCCTGTGGTCCGCCGCCGCCGCCCAGAGCGTGGTGGCAGCCTGCCGCGACCAGCCGGGCAACGTCACTGAAGAATCCAAGCCGTCGACCCAGATGTCGCCGGCCCTGTACGACCTGACGTCGTTGCAGCGCGAGGCCAACGGCCGTTTCGGCTTTTCGGCCAAGACCACGCTGGCCCTGGCGCAGACCCTGTACGAACGCCACAAGGCGCTGACCTATCCGCGTACCGATTCCCGCTATCTGCCCGAGGACTACATCACCACGGTGCAGGAAACCATGCGCGCGCTGGCCAAGGGCGGCTCGAACGCCGTGGGCGGCCTGGCCCGCCACGCGGACACCGTCGTCAGCCAGCAGTGGGTGAAGCCAAACCGCCGCATCTTCGACAACAAGAAGGTGTCGGATCACTTTGCCATCATTCCCACGCTGCAAATCCCGCATGACCTCAGCGAGGCCGAGGCCAAGCTGTACGACCTGGTGCTCAAGCGCTTTCTGGCCGTGTTCTTCCCGGCCGCCGAATACCGCGTCACCACCCGCCTGACCGAAGTGCAGGGGCATCGCTTCCGCACCGACGGCAAGGTGCTGGTCACGCCGGGCTGGCTGGCCGTGTACGGCAAGGAAGCCCAAGGCGAAGACGCCAACCTGGTGCCGGTTGCCGACGGCGAAACGGTGCGCACGGAAGACGTCGAAGCCGTCGGCCTGTCGACCAAGCCGCCCGCCCGCTTCAACGAAGGCACCTTGCTGTCAGCCATGGAAGGCGCCGGCAAGCTGGTGGACGACGAAGAGCTGCGCGAAGCCATGTCCGAACGCGGGCTGGGTACGCCGGCCACGCGGGCTGCCATCATCGAAGGCCTGCTCAACGAGGTGTATTTGCGCCGTGAAGGCCGCGACCTGGTGCCCACCGCCAAGGCGCGCCAGCTGATGACGCTGTTGTCGGGCCTGGACGTGACCGAACTGACCTCGCCAGAACTGACCGGCGAATGGGAACACAAGCTCAAGCAGATCGAGCAGGGCGGCCTGGGCCGTGAGGCCTTCATGCGCGAGATTGCGCAGATGACCCAGGTGATCGTCAAGCGCGCCAAGGAATACGAGCGCGACACGGTGCCGGGCGACTACGCCACCTTGCAAACGCCGTGCCCCAAGTGCGGCGCGGTGGTCAAGGAAAACTATCGCCGCTTCGCCTGCACCGCCTGCGATTTCTCGATCGGCAAGCACCCGGGCGGCCGCACGTTCGAACTGCCGGAAGTCGAAGAGCTGCTGGCCAAGCGCGAGATCGGTCCGCTGCAAGGCTTCATCAGCAAGATGGGCCGTCCGTTTGCAGCCATCCTGCGCATCAGCGACGAGTACAAGCTGGAGTTCGACTTCGGTCAGAACGACGAAGACGATACCGAGGCGGTGGACTTCTCGGGCCACACGCCGGTCGGCCCCTGCCCCAAGTGCCAGTCGCGCGTGTTCGAGCACGGCATGAGCTACGTGTGCGAGAAGTCGGTCGGGCCTGAAAAGACCTGCGACTTCCGCTCGGGCAAGGTCATCCTGCAACAGGAGATCTCGGCCGAACAGATGGGCAAGCTGCTGAACACCGGCCGCACCGACCTGCTGGACGGCTTTGTGTCCAGCCGCACGAACCGCAAGTTCAAGGCTTTCCTGGTGCGCCAGCCCGACGGCAAGATCGGCTTCGAATTCGAGCCGCGTCCTGAAAAGCCGGGCCGCGCGCCGTCCAAGACCGCCTCGAAAACGGCAACGAAGACGGCGACGAAGACCGCAGCGAAAAAAGCGCCCGCCAAGAAGGCGGCGGTGAAGAAAGCGGCAACCAAGACAGCCACTAAGACGGCCACCAAGACCGCCGCCAAAAAGGCAGTCAAAAAGGCCGCGCCGAAGAAAACCGCTTCGTAGCGGGAATCCGGCGCGACGAAAAGGGCGGAACCATCCGCCCCGATCACGCCCGGTCCCCAACCCGGTCACCCCTTGCCGACCCACGCCCGGACAACCCGGGCGTTTTCCATTGTTGGGCCGCACACGCTGGGGTATTGTTTACGCCAAACAGCGCCACCCAAAAATCAATCCGAGGACGACATGATCCACAGCCCCCGCTTCACCACGCGCCGCCGCATCCTGACCTCCGCCGGCGCCTTGGCCGGTGTGGCCCTGCTTGACGGGCGCGTCGCGTTTGCCCAGCCCAAGCTGGGCCGCGTCGTCTACGGGCAGGGCAGCATCGACCCCTTTTTCGCGGCCGGCTACGTGGCGCTGAAGAAGGGCTACTTCACCGAAGGCGGCCTGGACGTTGAATACCTGAATTCGCAAAGCGGCCCGCGCACCAACCAATTGCTGGCGGCCGGCCAGATCGTGTTCGGCGCCACCGCCGCCACCGCCGCGCCCGCGCTGACCATTGCCGGCAAGGCCGCCACGCTGGTGTTCGGCTTTGACCGCAAGCTGACGTACGCCAACATCATCGTGCGCCGCGAAGACTTCGAAAGCGGCAAGATCAAATCGTTGAAAGACCTGGCCGGCAAGCGCGTCGGCGCCACACAACCGCAGTCCAGCACCTGGCTGATGGCGCTGTACCTGATGCAGAAAGCCGGCGTGGCGGACAAGGTCGACATCCGCCCCCTGGGCGATCTGGCCACGATGCTGGGCGCGTTGAAGACGGGCTCGGTATCCGCCAGCATGGCCACCATGTCCATGATGGAACAGGCCCGCCAGGAAGGCTGGGGCGTGCCCATTTTCGACGCCACCACCGAGGCGTCGTGGAACGAATTCATGGGCGGCGACGTGCCCGGCATTGCCGCGCTGACCCTGCAAGACACCATCCAGAAGCGCCCGGAAGTGGTGCAGGCCTTCGTCAGCGCAATGGTCAAGGCGCAGGACTTCATCACCGCCACGCCGGCCTCGGGCATTGCCGACGTGATCTACGACGACTACCTCAGCGCGTTCCCGCGCGCCGCCATTGAGAAGACATTGGGCGTCTACAAAGACACGGTGTTCCTGAAAGACAACATCATCACCGAAGACGCGTACAACCGCATGACGGCCATCATGGGCGACGGCCGCCAGTTTTCCAATGACGAAATCAAGACCGTGCCCTATGCCAAATGCGTGGACATGAGCTTCGTGCGCAAAGCGCGGGGCCTTTGATGATTACGCTGGACAAGGTCGGCAAGGCGTACCAGTCACGCCAGGGCACGACGCATGCGGTGGGCGACGTCAGCCTGAGCATCGAAGCGGGTGAATTCGTCTCGATCGTCGGCCCCTCGGGTTGCGGCAAAAGCACGCTGCTGAACATGATCGCCGGTTTCTTGCGGCCCACCACCGGCACCATTCACGTGGACGGCCGGCAAGTTGACGGGCAGGTGCCTCCTGCGCTGGGCTACATCTTTCAGAAAGACACCTTGCTGCCGTGGTTCAGCGTCAGGAAGAACGTGGCGCTGGGCTTGAAGTTTCACGGCGTGGCCGCCGACAAGATCGCGCAGCGCGTGGCAGAGCTGCTAGCGCTTGGCCACCTGACCGACTTCGCCGACGCCTTCCCGCACCAGCTGTCGGGCGGCATGCGGCGGCGCGTGGCGCTATTGATGAGCCTGGCCGTCGAGCCGCGCATCCTGCTGCTGGACGAGCCCTTTGGCGCGCTGGACACGCACACCAAAACGCACCTGCATCGCGAGCTGATGGAGATCTGGCGCAAGCTGGGCCAGACCATCGTGATGGTCACGCACGACCTGGACGAAGCCATCCTGCTGTCGGACCGGGTGGTGGTGCTGTCCGGCCCACCCAGCCGCGTGCTGCTGGACGAACGCATCCGCATCCCGCATCCGCGCGACGTCTTCACGCTGCGCGAAACGCCGCAATTCGTGGCCCACGTGCAAAGCCTCTGGAGCGTGCTGGGCCAGCAGTTCCGCGCCGCCGCCTGATTCTTCCCGCCCCATGATTCCGACTGAAACCTCAAATTCCTTGCAGGACCAGCTGCGGCTGGACCGCCGCGCCGGCATCAAGCGCCGCGTGCGCATCACGTTGTGGCAGGTGCTGATTCTTGCCATCATTCTTGGGTCATGGGAAACGCTGACGCGCATTCCGTGGTTCACGCAGAACACCTTGTTCGATCCGTTCTTCATCAGCCAGCCGTCGCGCGTGGCGGTGCGTTTGTGGGAATGGCTGCAACCCGGCCCACGCTCGGTCTGGCCGCATCTTTGGCTGACCTTGCAAGCCACGATGGTGGGCCTGGTGGTGGGAGTGGGCAGCGGCTTCATCGTCGGCATGACGCTTAGCCGCAGCCGCTTCCTGGCCGATGTCTTCAACCCGTTCATCGTGGCGTTCAACTCGATGCCGCGCATCGCCTTCGTGCCGCTCATCACCATGTTCTTCGGCCTGGGGCTGGCCTCCAAGGTGGTGACGTCGTGGTTCGTGGTGTTCTTCCTGGTGTTCTTCAACACCTACAAAGGCGGCCGCAGCGTCGAACGTGAACTGGTGGACTTCTGCCGCACGCTGGGCGGCTCGCCGCGCCAGATCCTGTGGCGCGTGCGCATACCCACCGCCGCGGCCTGGACGTTCGCCGCCTTGCCCAACGCTATCAGCTTTGCGCTGATCGGCGTGGTGCTGGCCGAATTCGTCGGGTCGACCACGGGCATGGGCTATCTGATGATCACCGCGCTGGCCACCTTGAACGCCACCGACATGTTCGCGGCCGTGACGCTGCTGTCCATCGTCGGTATCGCGCTGGTTTATTGTGTGACCTGGCTGGAACGGCGGCTGCTGCATTGGGCGCCGGAGTTCAGGGAATGACCATGAAAAATTCGGGACAGCATTGATGAGCACTCTTCCCTATTTACGTAACTTCGACCTGACGGGCCAGGTGGCGCTGATAACCGGGTCCGCGCGCGGGCTGGGCTTTTGCATCGCGCGGGCGTTGGCCGGCTGCGGCGCGCGCGTGTTGATCAACGGCCGCAACAGCGCGTCGGTGGACGCCGCCGTGGCCGAGCTCGCCGACGCGGGCCTGGATGCGCATGCCTTGCCGTTCGACGTCAGCAACGACGCCGACATGGCGCGCGCCTTCCAGCGCATCGACGACGAACATGGCCGGCTGGACGTGCTGGTCAACAACGTGGGCGCACGCAACCGCAAGACGTTGCGCGACACGACGCCGGCCGAAATCCGCGAATTGATCGACACCGATCTGGTGACCGGCATACTGCTGGCCAAGTTCGCGGCCGAACGCATGGTGCGCCAGGGCGGCGGACGCCTGATCGCGATCACGTCGGTGGTGGGGGAATTGGCGCGCGCGGGCGACGCCGTCTATCCCGCCGCCAAGCAGGGGCTGACGGGCATGGTGCGCGCGCTGGCGGCAGAATTTGGTGGCCAGCACATCACCAGCAACGCCATCGCGCCGGGCACGTTCGCCACGGAAACCAACGCGGCCATGGTGGCGGACCCGAACTTCGGCCCGCGGATCGCCGCGCGCAATCCAACGGGCCGGTGGGGCGAGCCGGAAGAAATCGCGGGCGCGGCGGTATTCCTGGCGTCACCGGCCGCGTCCTACGTGAACGGACACGTGCTGGTGGTGGACGGCGGCCTGTCGATCCAGTTCTAGGCGATCAGGTCGTCTCGTCCTGGTACCAGACGCCTTCGGCCAGCATCATCTTCTGGTGGCCATGGCCGGCCGGCATCATCGGAAAGCAGTTCTCTTGCGCGGTCACGGCCACGTCAAGAAAGTACGGCCCTTCATGCGCCAGGCATTCGGCCAGCGCGGCGTCCAGCTTGGCCGGATCATCCACGCGCGCCGCGCCCCAGCCGAACGCGCGCGCCAGCGCCACGAAGTCGGGCAGCGACGCGTTATAGCTGTGGCTGTAGCGCCCGCCGTGGATCAGTTCCTGCCATTGGCGCACCATGCCCATGTAGCCGTTGTTGCACAGCACCACCTTCACGGGCGTCTGGTGCTGCATGGCGGTGGACAGTTCCTGGATGTTCATCAGCACCGACGCATCGCCGCTGACGCACACCACGGTCTTGTCCGGATGCGCCACCTGCGCGCCGATGGCGGCGGGCACGCCATAGCCCATCGTGCCGGCGCCGCCAGAGGTCAACCAGCGGTTCGGCTTGTCGAAACGCAGGTATTGCGCGGCCCACATCTGGTGCTGGCCCACGTCGGTGGACACGATGGCGTCGCGATCGGCCAGCGCGGCGTTCAGGCTGGACATCAGGTGCTGCGGCAAGATGGCGTCGGCGGCGGGCGTGAAGCCCAGGCAGTCCTGCGCACGCCAGGCCTCGATGCGCTTGAACCACGGCGCCAGGCGCGCGGGCTCCAGCGGTGCGTCGCCCAGTTCAGCACGCAGCGCGCGCACCAGCGGCAGGCAGTCGCCCACCAGCGCCACGTCCACGCGCACCACCTTGTTGATGGAAGCAGGGTCGATGTCGATATGGATCTTGCGCGCGTGCGGGCAAAACTCGGACAGCTTGCCGGTGATGCGATCGTCGAACCGGGCGCCGATGCACACCACCAGATCCGCGTTGTGCATGGCCAGGTTGGCTTCGACGGTGCCATGCATGCCCAGCATGCCGACAAACTGCGGGTCGGACGCGGGGAAGGCGCCCAGGCCCATCAGCGTCAGGGTGCACGGCGCGCCGGTGTGGCGCACCAGATCCGTGAAGGCCTCGCAGGCCTCGGGGCCTGCGTTCACCAGGCCGCCACCGCCGTAGAAGATGGGCCGCTTGGCCTGTGCGACCAACGCGGCGGCGCGGCGCACGGCCGACTGCGGCAACTTGGCCGCCAGCTTGCCCGACTGCCGGCGCGCTCGCAGCGCGGCCAGCTTTTGCTGCGACGGCAGGCCGGGCACGTCGTCGTCCGCATCGCGCGGCACGGCCAGCTGCACGTCTTTAGGAAAGTCCACCAGCACCGGGCCGGGCCGGCCCTGGCGGGTCAGTTCAAAGGCACGCGCCACCACGTTGGCCACGTCGTCCACGGCGCGGATCTGAGTATTCCATTTGGTGACGGAACGCGAAATGCCGATGGCGTCGCATTCCTGAAAGGCGTCGGTGCCGATCGCGGCGGTAGCGACCTGGCCGCTGATGCACAGCACCGGAATCGAATCGCACATGGCGTCCAGCAGGCCGGAGGTGGTGTTGGCCATGCCGGGGCCGGAGGTCACAAAGACCACGCCCGTGCGGCCGGTGCTGCGGGCATAGCCCTCGGCGGCATGCACGGCGGCCTGCTCGTGGCGCACCAGCACGTGGCGCAGGCGCGGCTCGGCGTACAGGGCGTCGTACAGCGGCAGGACCGCGCCCCCCGGGTAGCCGAACACGGTATCGACCCCGTTCGCAATCAGCGTATCGAGCAGAATCTTGGCCCCGTTCGCAAGAGGGGCTTCGGTGGCGGCTAGCGCGGCGGCGGCGGTGGGGTGCAGGCGATCGTTCATGCTATCTATCTTATTCGTAGGCGCGCAGAATTTTTATCTTCTTTTCCACGAATACGGGTCTGCCGGAGTAAATTCATCTTTGATTTGGAGGAATCAAAGAAAATGAACCTGGACAAGTTTGACCTCGCCATTTTGAAGGTGCTGCAAGAGAACGCGCGCGCCAGCTTGAATGAGATCGGTGCGGCGGTGGGCCTGTCGTCTACCCCGTGCTGGAATCGCATCAAGCGGATGGAGGGCGCCGGCGTCATCCGCGGGTACACCGTGGACATCGACCCGGCCAGCCTGGGGTTCATGGACACGGTCATCGTCCACGTCACGCTGGAAAGCCACAGCGAAGAAACCTTATACGAGTTCGGCCGCGCGCTGGCGGCCATTCCCGAAGTGCTGGAAGCATTTCTGGTGTCGGGCGACTACGACTATTACATCCGCATCGCCGTGCGCGATACGCGCGACTACGAACGGCTGCTGCGCGAACAGCTGTACCGCATCCCTGGCATCCGCCACAGCAAGTCCTGCTTCGTGCTGCGCCGCTTGAAAGAGACGATGCTGCCGCTGACCGGGCCGGTCAGCTGAGGCGTCGTCAGCGCAGCACGTAGTCCTGCGGCACGGCCGGTTCCGGTAGCGGGCGCACGCCCAGGCCTTCCAGCAGGTCGATCTCGATCACGCGGGCCAGCGCCGACAAAGGCAGGTCGTTTTCTTCCAGGCCGAAGGGGTCTTCAAGCTCGTCGCCCAACGCGTCCAGCCCGAAGAAGGTATAGGCAATGATGATGACCGCCACGGGCGTCAGATATTCCAGCGTGCCCACCAGCCCGAAGGGCAGGAGCAGGCAGAACAGCCATGCCGTGCGATGCAGCAGCAAGGAATACGCAAACGGACAGGGCGTGAACTTGATGCGTTCGCAGGCGGCCTGGATGGCGGCGCACTGGGCCACGCGTTGGGTCAGGCCCTGGTAAAGAATGTCGCTGAGTTCGCCGCGCCGCAGGCAGCCGGCCAGATCGCGGTTAATGGCCATGAGCAGGGCGTCGGGCACGTTGCGGCAACCGGCCAGCGTATCCAGCTCGTCTTGTTGCACCCAGGGGCGCACCGCATCGGCCACGTCTTGCCCGCGCAGCCGCGCCGCCAGGCCATAGCCAAAGCCGATGCAGCGCCGTACCAGCCGTTCCTGGATGGGGTTGGCCGTGCTGGCGGCCAGCAGCACCGCGCTTTCGCGCGCCAGGCTGCGCGCCTGCACGATCAGGTCGCCCCACTGCTTGCGGGCTTCCCACCAACGGTCATAGCAGACGTTGTTGCGAAACCCCATGAACACCGACAACGCCAGCCCGAACAGCGAAAACGGCACCGCCGTCAGGTGCGCGGGCGAGAACCACTGGCGGTGGTACATCCACACCACCACGCAGGACAACAGCGTGATGACGATGATCCTGCTGAGAATGCGCGGGATGATGGAACCCCGCAACACAAAGAACAAACCCAACGCGGAAGGCCGCGGACGGACGATCATGATGAATATCAAGTAAAGACAAGGCGGCGCTCACTATACGCCTGTCATCCGTGTCACCGGCGCGTCGATATAATTCTGTTTCGTCTCATCCCCCCACCGTCTCGCCCCACGCCTCCATGACCACCGAAGCCACCCCGATCAAGCCCTGGCACGTCGTTCGCCGCTCGAAGTTGCATGGCAACGGCGTCTTCGCCGCTCGCAAGATCCCCGCGGGCACGCGCATCATCGAGTACGGCGGCGCGCGCATCAGCGCCAAGGAAGCCGACCGGCGCCACCCGACCAACCCGGACGATCCGTTTCACACGTTCTTCTTCGCGCTCAGTTCCGGCCGCGTGATCGACGGTGGCGACGAAGGCAACGACGCGCGCTGGATCAACCATTCCTGTCAGCCCAACTGCGAAGCGCAGGAAGGCAAGCACGGCAAGCGCGTCTACATCGTGGCCTTGCAGGACATCCCGCGCGGCACCGAGCTGTCGTATGACTACGGGCTGGTGCTGGACGGCCGCATCACCAAGGCGCTGAAAGAGGGCTACCGCTGCCTGTGCGGCACCCCGCCGTGCCGAGGCACGATGCTGGCGCTGCCGAAAAAGGCGGCGAAAAAGGCGGCGAAGAAGGCAACGAACACGACGACGACGAAAAAGGCGACGACGACGACGAAGACGACGAAAAAGGCCCCGACCAAGGCGGCCCCGGCCGACAAGTCCGTCCCCTGAAGGCCTTCGTACGCGGCCCCGCCCGGCCTGTTCCACCGCGCGCGCGGACAGGCGTACAATCGCCGATGTCGTTAACACGACATGCAGTACGTCTTCAGGGCGGGGTGTAATTCCCCACCGGCGGTATGCCATGCAATGTGGCAAGCCCGCGAGCGCCCGGCGTCCTTCACGGACATCGGGGTCAGCAGATCTGGTGAGATGCCAGAGCCGACGGTCATAGTCCGGATGAGAGAAGATGTGCCGGCACAACACCCCGTCACCAGGCGCGCTTGCGCCTGGAACGTTGTATTGCGCTTGGCTGTCGATTAGCCCTGAAACGTTTTTCGCCCCCTTCATTTTGCGAGAGCGTTTCAATGTCCAACCTCAATACCCCGCAGTCCCTGCCCAGCCTGGCTTCGCAACCGTTCGCCGCCCGTTTGCAGCGCGCGCTGCATCATCTGCGCCTGGGCCGTCCCGTCATCCTCATGGACGACTTCGATCGCGAGAACGAAGCCGACCTGATCGTCGCCGCCGACAAGCTGACCGTGCCGGTCATGGCGCAACTGATCCGCGACGGCAGCGGCATCGTCTGCCTTTGCCTGCCCGGCGAAACGCTGGACCGCCTGGAACTTGCGCCCATGGTCACGCGCAACCAAAGCCGCTTCGCCACCGCATTCACCGTGTCGATCGAGGCGCGCGACGGCGTCAGCACCGGCGTGTCCGCCGTGGACCGGGTCACCACCATCCGCGCGGCGATTTCGCCGACCGCGCAAAGCGAAGACATCGTCAGCCCCGGCCACGTGTTCCCGCTGCGCGCGCAGCCCGGTGGCGTGCTGACGCGACGCGGCCACACCGAAGGCTCGGTTGATCTGGCCGTGCTGGCCGGCCTGCGCCCCGCCGGCGTGCTGTGCGAACTGATGAACCCCGACGGCACCATGATGCGCGGCGCGTCGCTTGAGCGCTACGCTGCCCAGCACGGCCTGGTCGCGCTGACCATCGCCGAACTAGCCGAGCACCTGCAACTGCTGAAAGACGGTCACACACAGCCCGTGGACGACGAAGTGCTGGAAATGGCCGCCACGGTCTGACGTCGGGCATTGAGAAAGAGTGCGTGAAAAGGGCGTGGCGATCTGACACCATCGCGACAGAATTTGTCGATGGCATAATCCGCGCTTGCGGGTAAAAAACCAGATTGCCTGCCGTAAATTCCATGAGCCATTGCTCAGGTTTGATACTCGCCTTTCAACGCATCCATGACCGCCATTCCCCAGCCCCGAAAATCGCCGCGCCAGCTCCGTTCCCAGCACACCGTCGATACGATCCTGCAAGCGACGGCTCGCGTTCTGGCCACGCACGGCTACGCGGGCACCAACACCAACCTGATCGCTGAAACGGCGGGTGTCAGCGTCGGCTCGCTGTATCAGTACTTTCCGAACAAGAACGCGCTGATCGCGGCGCTGCACCAGCGCCATGACAACCAGATGCTGGACGTCATCGACGATGTGCTCAACAGCAACCCCGCCGCGACGCTGAAAGAACGCGTGGCCGCCATCGTGCAGGCCATGTTGCACGCGCACCTGCTGGAACCCGCGCTGCACCGCGTGCTGGAACGGGAATTTCCCTTGTTCGACACGCCGCGCGAACACAGCATGGCCGATCAGGATATCCACCGCCGCATGCGGCATCTGCTGGAACTGCACCGGGCCGAAATCGCACAGCAGGATCGCGATCTGGCGACCTATGTGGTGCTGCGCATCATGGAATCGCTGGTGCACGCGGCGGCGCTGGAGCCGCCCGCGGGCTTTTCCACCAAGCAGCTGGAAGAGGCCGTGGTGGATGCGGTGATGGGGTATCTGGGGACGCCGGTGGCGAGGAAGGCGGCGCGCAAGAAGGTGGCGAAGTAAGCGGCCGCGACTGGCCCTATTACCGGCCCCCGCTGGCGTCCTGCGCCATGCGGGCCAGGCAATCAGAAGCCTTGCCCACCACGATGCGCGCGCTGCATGCCAGCATCAGGTTCAGGTTCAAGCCGAAGTCTTCCACCGTGTAGCCATCGGCGTCGACCATGCGCGCGGCGCCGTCATCGGCCGCCGCCCCGACCGCCACCTGATCGATCAGCGAGCCCGCCTGGCTGGTATAGCCCCATACCGGCTTGCCGCAGGCGATGGCGTAGCCCACTTCGAAGGCCGTGCCCGAATCCGGCTCAGTACCCCGAAACGCGTTCAGGTTGGCCATCACCATGTCGGCACGTCGGATCAGCGCGACGTTCTCGCGGTAGATCCACTGTGCCAGTGCCGCACCCGACAAGTCTTGCGGCGCCGTATTGTCCAAGGGAAAAAGCCCCTCGAAGCCGTACGTGGCGCACAGGGCCTTGAGCCGCTGGCCATGCGCCACGGCATCGGGCAGGAAGACCTCGAACCCCGCAAGATACACGCTGCGCATAGGGGCTACTCCGGTTCTGAAACGTTGAAGGGCTGGCCAGTGGCAAAGAACGAACCGCCCGCCACATAGTGAATCGAACGGCGCTCGTCTTCGGGGAAGTGCCAGCGGTTTTGCGAGAACACATCGGGCGCGGCCCAGGCGGCAACGACCTCGCCGATGAACAGATCATAAGCCTGCTGGTTGTGCGGTTCGGGCACCACCTTGCATTCCAGCCAGCCCAGGCAATCGCTGACCAGCGGCGCGCCGATCTTGCTGGCGGCAAATGTGGTCAGCCCGCAGTGCTCGAATTTGTCTACGCCGCGGCCTGTTTCAGAGCCCACCTTCAAGGTGGCGGCAGCTTGCGCGCGCGAGGGTATGCACAGCGCGAATTCGCCCGATGCGTCGATGAGTTCGCGCGTGTAGGTGTTCTTGTCCACCACCACCAGCATCTTGGCCGGATTGAAATCCAGCGGCATGGCCCACGCGGCCGCCATCACGTTGCGCGATGCGCCATGGGCACTGGTGACCAGCACGGTGGGGCCGTGGTTCAACAGCAGGTAGGAACGGGGCAACTCTACGGCTTCGATGCGTGACATGGCGGCCTTGTTAGAACATGCCGTTCTGATTGGCGGGGTTCTCGGGAATTTCCTGGCTGACGTCCCAGTGTTCGACGATCTTTCCTTTGTCGACCCGGAAAATGTCAACGATGGCCTGGCCGCGATCCTCAGGCGAATCACGCCACTGATTGTGGATCACCACCAGATCGCCCTCGGCGATCACCCGCTTGATGTCGACGATGGCCTGCGGATGCTGGTCGAAATAAGGCGGAAAGAAATCAACCATGGGGCTGACGCCATCGCGCATGTACGGGTTGTGCTGCACATAGTTGGGGCTGACGTACAGGCGCACGGCCTCGTCGATGTCGCGGTCCTGGAACATCATGCGAAAAAACGCAACGACGATCTCCTTGTTCGACTGCGGCGCGGCCGCCAGCGCCGGCACGCAGGCCAGGCTTTGAGACGCGAGCAGCACACAGGCGGCCAAGGATTTGCACTTCATACGCATACGGACAACTTCTGGATACGCCGGCTGGCGGCCTGCCAGTTTACAAACAAAACGGCGGGTTCCGGCAGGCTTGCACAATTGAAAAAGGAGCCCTTGACGGGCTCCCAAGTACCTTGGCGGCAGTGGCCGGCGGCCGCTTCAGTAGCCGACGGTGTAGCGTCGGCGCGCATGCTGGGGAGTTTCGATTTCGTCGGCCAGCGCAATCGCGTAGTCCTCCATCGAAATCCAGCTCTTGCCTTCGTCGTCAGCCAGCAGGTGGTCTTCGCCCAGGCGGAAGCTGCCGGTGCGCTCGCCCGGCTCGAACATTGCCGAGGGCGACAGGAACGTCCAGTTCAGCACCTTTTCCTGGCGCAGCGTGTCCAGGAACACGACGCCGGCGCGCGCCTCGGGCTTGTAGGCATCCGGAAATTCAGGGGTATCGATCAGCAGCGTGCCGGGCGCCACCAGCAGGCTGCCCGCGCCGCCCACCACCAGCAGGCGCGGCACGCCCGCGTTCTTCACGGCGGCGATCAGGGGCTTGGCGTCGGTCGACACGAAGCGCGTGGCGCTGACCACCGCATCGTGCCCGGTAAGCAAGGGAGTCAAGGTGGCGGGGTCGGTGGCGTCGCCCTGCTGGACGATCAATCCGGGTTGGACGTTGACGTCGGCCGGGTTGCGGGCAATGCCCGTTACCTGGTGGCCGCGCTTGAGCAGTTCGTCCGCCACGCGCGAGCCCACACGGCCCGTGATTCCGATCAATGCGATTTTCATGGTCTTGCTCCTGGGAAAGGGGCGGGGCGGCAGCCGGTGCACGATGCGCCGCCTGCCGCCCCGAATCTGGCAATCCATACTATTCGGTCAAATCCGAACAAAAAACCCGATTATCGCGACGAGTTTTTTGCAATCCGTGCATCAATCGACCGGGGACTCGATTTGGACCCGCTACGGATTCAACCCGCCGCGCGCTGCGCTTGATAGACCTGCAAATGCGAAAACGCCACGCGCAGATAGGTGGCATCCACACCCAGCGTGTGTGCGCGATGCACCATGTCGCCCACGATGTGATCGGCTTCGACCGGCAGGCCCTGGCGCAAGTCCCGGAACATGGACGCCGTCATCGGCTGCGTGCGGTCGCTGATCAAGTTCTGCACAAACGCATCAGCTTCGGGACGCACCGCATGGCCGGACGCGGCGGCCACGGCCTGCGATTCTTGCAGCAGGCTTTTCAGGATATCGATGCCGTCATCGGTGGACGCGATCTGGCCGATCGAGCCGCGCATCAGGCAGGTGGCGGCGGCCAGCGTGGTCAGCATCACGTACTTTTCCCACATGTCCTGGTGGATGTCTTCGCTAAGGCGGCTGACATATTCACCACCGGCCAGCGCCTGTTCCAGCGCCACGCAGCGCTCGCTGCGCGCCGGGCCCGCACGTTCGCCAAAGACGATGTTCGCGTGCTTGCCCAGGTGCACGACTTCGCCGTCCTGGCCCAGCGTGGCGTTAATCTGGCACAGCCCGCCCAAGACGCGATGCGGATCAAACTCGCGGTCCAGCACGTCGTATTGCAGCACGCCATTCATGATGGGCAACACGGCGGTGTCCGGGCCGACGGCGGGACGGATGGCGTCGATGGCGCTGGCCAGGTCGTACGCCTTGCAGCTGAGCACAACCACGTCATAGGCGCCTTGCAGCGTCTGCTGGGTGGCCAGTTTCGGATGCAGGGTGGCATCACCCAACGGGCTCTTGATGCGCAAGCCTTGTTCGCGCAAGCGCGCGGCACGCGGTTCGCGCACCAGAAAGGTCACATCCGCGCCCGCCTGCGCGGCGCGCCCGCCGAAATATCCGCCCGTGCCGCCGGCACCCAAAAACAACAACCGCATTCGTCTCTCCTGTAGCCGCCCGCCTGTATTGCGGGCTGAACTGGAATTATGCGCTTGGCAAGAAGCCTCGCCCACCCCGGCGTGCATCCGAAGGATGCCTGCACGTCTACAACGCGTGGCAGGGCCGATCACCAACCTGGGCCGGTTATTTCATGAATGTCACCATTACCCAGGTGACGTCCTGCCCATTGATCTGCGGGAAGATCGTCTGATACATGAAGGTCTGGGGGCCCGTGGCAAATTCCTGGCACGTCCATGTACCGGGATAGGGGCAGGCCTGGCCCGACCGACCGTGCGCGGCGCCCGCGGGCGCGGCCACGGCTTCGTGCATCCACCGCCACGTTATTGGCCGCCCTTGGTACGCCGGCAAGGGCTCATGCTTGGCCACGACGCACAAGACGTCGGCCACTTCGTGCGCGCGCCACTGACCGGCGCGAGGGGCAAGCTGGCCCGTTTCGGCGCGGCGCGCCGGTTCAGGTTCAGGCGCCCGCTGGTCGATATCGCGTTGCCAGATGACGCGCCCGCGCGAGGTGTCCTGGGAGATGGGTGGCGCGACGTCGTCGGCCTTGAAGTAGCGGCGTGACTGGTCTTGCGCCAGCGTGTACCACCAGCCCTCAGACGGAATCGTGCTGCCCACGACGACGTGGGTGGGTACGGGATCGACCGCCGGCGCCCCCGGTTCATGACCACGAATTTCCGGCTTGGGCCAATCGCTGTCATCGTCGAACCGCGCCAGCCAACGCTGAGTGTCGCGACGGTTGAAGCGTTCGTTCGGGTCGCCGTCCCATTCGCCGAAGCCAACCAGATCCAGCTGCGGGTGGCGAATTCTGCGCAGCAGCCGGTTGAGCAAAACGGGCAGCGCGGGCACGCCGTCTTCCACCGGATAGAGCTCGGGTTGCGGCCCCAGCTCGATCCAATGACCGCCACTGAGGGCGTCGATACGGATACGCGGATCGGCAAGTTGCGCGATCACGTCTTCGCTGGAAAGAGACGCCTTATTGCGCCAGATGTCGGACAGGAAGAAGCCCCAGGTGGGTGGACGGATGCCGGAGGGCAGCTGCGGCGTGAGCGACATGCCGAACGGATAATCGGTATCCAGGCCATAAAAGTGTGGCGCCAACGCGCGATCCCATACCGCTGTTTCGGCACGCATGCCGAATTCAAGCGGGTTTCCCATTGAAAAGCCGCTGTAGACCTGGGCCGGCTTCAGGCGGCCGATAGTATCAAGCACGAACCGCCGCCACGCGTCTTTGTTCTCCAGCCACCATTGCCAGCGGTAATAAAACTGGATTGATGAGTAGTCCTCTCCTCCATCGCGCCAGTCGGCCGTTCGCCACAAGTACGCAGAATGAAGCGGCGAACTTTGATGGTTCTTTTCGTCGGTGAACTTCGCTGAAAACGTCTTTTCGACCGGAATCAACCTCGCCCATTCCCGTATGTCGCCAAGCCGCTTTGATCCATAGGAGTGTGGACGTTCGGATTGGGGATGCGTCGCGATTGTGAAAGGGTGGCCCAGCAACTTTTCGAACGCTTCCTTCACTTCTATCATCGCCAGCGTTGTCTGAAGACAGTGCGCTGGCTCGTAGCTCAAGTAGAACGTCAAGAACAGCGTGGTCGACAGTTCAAAGTCACTGTAGTCAATGGACGTGTGCGGCCACTTTTTTAGATCGTCGATCATGCCGGACAGGTCATCGTCGTCAATCAAGCGATGGCTCGTACTCATCGTCTTTTCCTTGGCGGCTGCGCGCCGCTGGAGTCCTTTGCGGGGCGGAATCCGGTGCAGTCCTCCGGGACGCGAAGCAAAGCAACCTTGTCGGTATTCCTGTTCATCAGCCTCACATAGTCCTGCATCTGCACATCCTTGACCCAGTCGTTCGGAAACTTGATCTCCACCGCCGCGAACACGTTGTCGACCTCAAACGGCTGCTGGCGGTATTCCACGATGACCAAATCCGGCGCCAAGCTGCCTTTCGGCCTTGGCCAGAAGGGGAAATATTCACTGATGCGCATGGGCCGCGTCGCCGGCTCACCCAGCATCGCCGCGCGCGACGCGGCGTTGTAGTTAGGTTCCGCTTTCAAAGGGCTTTGCCACGCCAGCAGGTCATCCACCGCTTCAAACACCAGCGACGCCGTTGTCTGCTTGAGCGCGATATCGATCGTGGTTTCGATGACGTCGCCCGGGATCTTCTTGCGTATCCGTCTGGGCACGATCAGCGGCGACTTCAGCGCCCACTGGCACACCATGCTGATCACCGGCCGGAATGGGATCTTGCGTTCGATGTACTGGCGGTATGTCACGTTTTCACGGCGGCCGCGCGACACCGTGACGTTGCCGCCAGTGCGCACGAACGTCGAGCTCTTGATGTCGATCTCTTTCTTCATGCCGCTGATGGCATCTTTCAGGATGGTCTGGACCTCTTTCTTGCGCTGGCCGATCTGCGCCAGCGTCTCGGCCGTTTCGATGGCGGTTTGCGCAGTTTCGTAGGCGGCGTAAGCACGATAGGCGCGATATCCCCAGATAAGCGCACCGACAACAGGGGCTGCCATGCAAGACCTCCTTGTCGACGGGAACCAGGCCGGCATGCAAGATGCACGGGGCCCTGGACCTCAACCCGAAGCGAAGATCTTGCGCAATAGACGCGGGGCAGGTCTATAGGAGGAGTCTGATAGCGCGTATCAGGGGAAGCCGGATTCCGACATGGCGCAAGACGGTCGGCCAGGGACTAGACCGGGCAACCGGATGCCACGGGTCATCGGTCCCACGTGTCGCCCCCTTCGCATCAAGCCTCTTGATTGCGCTCCATCCACGCCTCGTAGCCGCCGCGCAGCGCCCACGTCTTGGGATATCCGGCCGCGCGCAGGCGCGAGGCGAGCAGTGCGGCCGACACTTCGTTCGGGCAGGCGCAATAGACCACGATGTCTGAGTCCAGCGCCTGCGCGTCCAGCGTGGGCAGGGGCGCCTTCAGGTCCACGGCGATGGCGCCGGGAATGCGCGCGCCGTCGCCTTGCGCGTCGGGGCGCACGTCAAAGACCAGCGTGTTGCGGCCGTCCTGGCGCCATTGCATCAGCTCGTCGACCGACACGCGCGGGATGACGCGCAGGCTGCGCAGCAGGATCTTGCGGCGCAAAAAGCGCGCCACGATGTACAGCGCCAGCACCGCCGCCAGCACCCCCAGGCCCATCGGGCCGTAGGTGCCCAGCACATCCAGCACGTCGTTGATGACGCTGTGAAACAGCCCGCCCAGCAGTAGCGCGGACCCCGCCCAGATCATCGCGCCCACCAGGTCGTAAACCAGGAAGCGCCGATACGCCGTGCCCGTCAGGCCCGCCATGACGGTGGACAGCGCGCCCGCGCCGGGCAGGAACTTGCACACCAGCAAGGCCCGCACGCCGATGCGCAGATACAGGCGCTGCGTCTGGCGGATGCAGGAATCCTGCGACAAGGACATCTTGCAAACCACGCCCAACAGCCGCGCGCCATACCGGCGGCCGGCCACATACCACAGCGTGTCGGCCAGGAGGCAGGCAAACGTTGCCGCCAACCACGGCGCCAGCCAACCCGCCGCGCCGCCCAACGCACCGGCCGCGATCAACATGGGATAGGCAGGCACGGGCAAGCCCGCCTGTTCGACGAGGACGTTGGCGAACACTAGCCACCCGCCGTATTGCTCGAGCAGCAATTGAATGTCTTGCATGGATCTTCCAGCTTGCCGCGCCACGCACGGCTGAAGCGGCGATTTTAATGGGCGGGCCGTCCGCGCGGCGCTTGGCCGTGCCGTGCACAGGCCGAAACGCGGATTTTCCACACCTCCTGTCCGTTCCCTGGGACGGCAGGCACCAATTTGGTGCCACGCTTGCCCGCCAGGGTGCCTATAATTCCGCCCGGCCATCAGGTTTCCCCGACTAGTGCGGGGCAAGCCCATGGCATACAACTTGCTTCGCCAGGACTGGCAGCGAACCCGACCATGTGGATGGGACGCGCCTTCTGGCGCCCCCATCCGATGACCGATCCCACGCCCACGTTTTTGTCCGATTGCCCCGGCTTGTCCGCCGGCGGCCGGGACCGTGGAACGCTGGACCGCGAATCCGCGCGACACCCGCATTGCCGGCCGTGCCCGGCGCCGTCCCGCACAGACCGTGCCGCCGCCGCATCGCTGCCATCCCCTTACGTTTCCATCCCCCGCGAAGGAGTCACCCGCATGAAATCCCTGTCCCCCTCGTCCGCAGGCGGCATTGCCCGCCGTGGCCTGCTCAAGCTGGCCGCGGCCGCCGCCACCGGCGTGCTGCTGTTCTCGGGCGCGGCGCAAGCCCAAGCCCCCGCCAAGACCAAGGTTGCCGCCATCTACACGGTGCCGGTCGAGCAGCAATGGGTGTCGCGTATCCACAAGGCGCTGACCGCCGCGCGCGACCGTGGCGAGATCGACTACACCTTCTCGGAAAACGTCACCAACGCCGACTACGAACGCGTCATGCGCCAGTACGCCGAGCAGGGCAACAAGCTGGTCGTGGGCGAAGCCTTCGCCGTGGAAGCCGCCGCGCGCAAGGTGGCCAAGGACTATCCGCAGACCGCCTTCCTGATGGGTTCGTCGGGCAAGCCGCAGCAGCCCAACTTCTCGGTGTTCGACAACTACATCCAGGAACCCGCGTACCTGACCGGCATGATCGCCGGCGGCATGAGCCAGTCCGGCAAGATCGGCCTGGTGGGCGGCTACCCCATTCCCGAAGTGAACCGCCTGATGCAAGCCTTCATCGAAGGCGCCAAGGAAGTGAACCCGAAGGCAGAATTCACCGTGACCTTCATCGGTTCGTGGTTCGATCCCCCGAAGGCCAAGGAAGCCGCCTTCGCCATGATCGACAAGGGCGCGGACGTGCTGTATGCCGAGCGCTTCGGCGTGTCGGACGCCGCCAAGGAACGCGGCAAGCTGGCCATCGGCAACGTCATCGACACCCAGCCGCAGTACCCCGAGACCGTCGTGGCATCCGCCTTGTGGAGCATGGAACCCACCATCGACGAAGCCCTCAAGCAGGTCAAGGCCGGCACGTTCAAGGCCGATGACTACGGCCAGTATTCGCTGATGAAGCACAAGGGCTCGTCCCTGGCGCCGCTGGGCACCTTCGAAAAGAAGATCCCCGCCGATCTCATCGCCAAGGTCGACGCCAAGCAGAAGGCCATTCTGGACGGCAGCTTCACCGTCAAGGTCAACGACAAAGAACCCAAGTCCTCGGCACGATGAACCAAGCGCCTCTCGCCCTGCAACTGACAGGGATCACCAAACGGTTCGGCAGCCTGACGGCCAACGACGATATCTCGCTGACGCTGCGGCAGGGCGAGGTCTTGGCCTTGCTGGGCGAGAACGGCGCCGGCAAATCGACCCTGGTGTCGATCCTGTTCGGCCACTATGTGGCCGATGCCGGCAGCATCGACGTTTTTGGCAAACCCCTGCCGCCCGGCCGGCCCGACGCCGCGTTGGCGGCGGGCGTGGGCATGGTGCATCAGCACTTCACCCTGGCCGACAACCTGACCGTGCTGGACAACATCATGGTCGGCACGGAATCGCTGTGGAAGCTGGCCTCCGGCCGCGCCCAGGCACGCCGCCGCCTGGTTGAACTGGGCCAGCGCTTCGGCTTGGGCGTGGATCCGGATGCACGCGTAGGCGGTTTGTCCGTCGGCGAAAAACAGCGCGTTGAAATCCTGAAGGCGCTGTATCGCGGCGCGCGCGTGCTGATCCTGGACGAACCCACCGCGGTGCTCACCCCGCAGGAAGTGCAGGACCTGTTCGCCACCTTGCGCGGCTTTGTTGACGACGGCCTGGCCGTCATCTTCATTTCGCACAAGCTGGACGAAGTCATGGCCGTATCGCGCCGCGTGGCCGTGCTGCGCCAGGGCAAGCTGGTGGCCGAACGCGACACCGCCGGCACCAGCCCCGCCGAATTGGCCGAATTGATGGTGGGCCGCAAGGTCGTCATGCCGCGCGCCGAGGCCGTGGCCGCCGCCGAACAGGCCGCGCCGGTCGTGACCTTGTCGCAAGTCACCGTGCGCGACGGCCGCGATGGCACGACGCGCCTGGACAGCCTGGACCTGACCGTCCACAAACATGAAATCGTGGCGATCGCCGGCGTGGCCGGCAACGGCCAGCAGGCGTTGGTGTCGGTGTTGACCGGACTGCGCCACCCCAGCGACGGCACGATCCGCCTGGGCGCGGAGCACGCGGCCGCGCCCACCACACCGGCCGGCTGGACCGCGGCCCGCGTCGGCCGCATCCCCGAAGACCGCCACGGCGAAGGCATGATCGGCGACAGCCCGCTTTGGGAAAACGCCATCGTTGAAGACCTGAAGGACAAGCGCTTCGCGCGCTACGGTTTGATCCGCGCACGCGCCGGCCGCGCGTACGCGGCGCAGTTGGCCAAGCAGTTCGATGTGCGCGCGGCCTCGTTGGAGGTGCGCACGCGCAGCCTGTCGGGCGGCAATATGCAAAAGCTGATCCTGGGCCGCACGCTGGCCCGCGAGCCGCGCTTCATCGTGGCCGACCAGCCGACCTGGGGCCTGGACATCGGCGCCGTCGCCTATGTGCGCGAGCAGCTGCTGGCCGCCCGCGCGCGCGGCGCCGGCGTGCTGCTGGTGTCCGAAGACCTGGAAGAGATCTTTGCGCTGGCCGACCGCATCGCCGTGCTGTGCGGCGGCAAGCTGGTGGCCGTCAAACCCGTGGCCGAATGGACGCCCGCCACCGTCGGCCTGGCCATGACGGGAACTCGCGCGTGACGACCGGCACCGTCACGCGCCGCGCCTCCCGCGCCCCCCTTTACCGAGCATTACTCGCATGAAACTGATCCTGGAACGCCGCCCCGAGCCCAGCCGCCTGGCGCTGGCCTTGGCCCCCATCGCGGCCATCCTCTTCACCCTGGCGGTCTGCACCTTGCTGGTCGCCTGGGCCGGCGCGCCCGTGGGCCGCACCTACGCGCTGCTGTTCGAAGGCGCGTTCGGCTCGCGCTTCGCGCTGTCTGAAACGCTGACCCGCGCCACGCCCTTGATGCTGACGGGCCTGGCCTGTGCCGTGGCGTTTCGCGCGCGCTTCTACAACATCGGCGCCGAAGGCCAGCTGTATCTGGGCGCGCTGGCGGCAGTGGCCATCGGCGGACTGCACGACGGCACGGGATTTGACCTGCCCGTACCCGTGCTGTTTGGCGGCATGATGCTGGCGGCCGCGCTGGCCGGCGCCTTGCTGCTGCTGATTCCCGCGCTGCTCAAGACCCGCCTGGGCGTGGACGAAGTGGTGACCACCTTGCTGGGCAACTTCATCGTGCTGCTGTTCGTGTCCATGATGCTGGACGGCCCGATGAAGGATCCGATGGCCATGGGGTGGCCGCAGTCCGTGGCGCTAAACGGCGACCTGGAATTGGGCAAGCTGATCGAACGCACGCGCGCGCACACCGGGCTGCTATGGGCCGCGGGCCTGGCGCTGGGATTGTGGCTGTTGAATCGCTACACCGTGTTCGGCTTCCAGATGCGCGCCGTGGGCGCCAACGCGCATGCTTCGCGTTTTCTGGGGCTGCCAGTCACCCGCGTGATGCTGGGCACCGCGATGTTGTCCGGCGCGCTGGCCGGCCTGGCGGGCGCCATCGAAGTGGCCGGCCGCACCGGCTACGTCACGCTGGATATGTCGCCGGGCTATGGCTACACCGGCGTGGTCGTCGCCATGCTGGCCGGGCTGCATCCGCTGGGCGTGATCCTGGCCAGCATCTTCGTCGCCGGCATGTTGGTGGGCGCGGACAGCATGAGCCGCGCCATCGCGGTGCCGAACTACATCGCCGACGTCATCGTCGCGACCTCGTTGCTTGCCATGCTGGTCGCGACGCTATTTGCGCAGTACCGCCTGCGCCGCAACCGGGCTTGAGGAGCACGCCATGGAATGGATGGATCTGTTGAGTTCCTCGGCCTTCTGGGTCGCCGTGCTGCGCCTGGCGACGCCGTTGATTCTGGGCACCTTGGGCGTGCTGCTGTGCGAGCGCGCGGGGGTGTTGAACCTGGGCATCGAAGGCATCATGGCCGCCGGTGCGTTTACCGGCTGGCTGGTGGTGTACCTGGGCGCGCCCCTGTATGTGGGCGTGTTGGCGGCGGCGTTTGCCGGCGCCGTGTTCGGTTTGCTGCATGCGGTGTTGACGGTGCCGCTGGGCTTGTCGCAACACGTGTCGGGATTAGGCGTGACGCTGCTTGCCACCAGCCTGTCTTACTTTGCTTACCGCGTGACGTTTCCCAGCGTGACCACGCCGCCCACCATCACGCCGTTTGCCGAAATGAAGTTCCTGGACGGCATTCCGCTGATCGGCCCGGTGTTGGCGGGGCAGACGCCCATGACGCTGATCGCGCTGGCCGCCGTGCCCATTCTGGCCTGGGTGCTGAACCGCACGCCGGTCGGCCTGGGTATCCGCATGGTGGGCGAAAACCCCGCCGCCGCCGAAGGGCAGGGCCTGTCCGTGACGCGGTTGCGCATCGGCGCCATTGTGGCCGGGTCGGCCTTGATGGGCGTGGCCGGCAGCTTCCTGACGCTGGCAGCCTTCAACGCGTTCTTTTTCAATATGGTCAACGGCCGGGGCTGGGTGTGCGTGGCGCTGGTCGTGTTCGCGTCCTGGCGGCCCGGCAAGGCATTGCTTGGCGCACTGATCTTCGCGTTCTTCGACGCGCTGCAACTGCGCCTGCAACAAGGCGGCGCGGCCTTGCCCGGCCTGCCCGAGCTACCGTATCAGGTGTACCTGATGCTGCCCTACATCCTGTCTATCCTCGCCCTGGTAGTGATGGCGCGCCGCGCGGCCTACCCCCAAGCGCTGATGAAGCCGTACCGCAAGGGCGAACGCTAGAGGGGGCGTCGCGACGGACCGGCGGAGCCGGCTCCGTCCGACCCCGATGTCGGGGTAATTTTGCGGCATTGTGAAATACTGAACTTCCATTAGGATCACCCCATGCTCGATCTGATTATCAAGAATTGCACGCTGCCCGATGGGCGCACGAACATCGACATTGGCGTGGCGCAGGGTCGCATCACCGCTGTCGACCCTGCTCTGAAGGCCGAAGCCGGGCAGGTGATCGATGCCGCCGGTCAGCTGGTGTCCTCGCCCTTTGTGGACGCGCACTTTCACATGGATTCCACGCTGTCCTTCGGGCTGCCGCGCGTGAACCAGTCCGGCACCTTGCTCGAAGGCATCGCGCTGTGGGGCGAACTCAAGCCGCTGTTGACGCAGGAAGCCCTGGTGGAACGCGCATTGGCGTATTGCGACTGGGCCGTTGCCCGTGGCCTGCTGGCCATTCGCTCGCACGTGGATGTCTGTGACCCGCGCCTGCTCGCCACCGAGGCGCTGCTGCACGTGCGCGAAAAGGTCAAACCCTATCTGGACCTGCAATTGGTCGCCTTCCCGCAAGACGGCGTGCTGCGCGCGCCCGGTGCGCTGGACAACCTGAAGCGCGCGCTCGACATGGGCGTGGACGTGGTGGGCGGCATTCCGCACTTTGAACGCACCATGCAGGACGGCGCCGAATCCGTGCGCATCCTGTGCGAACTGGCCGCCGAACGGGGCCTGCGCGTGGACATGCATTGCGACGAAAGCGACGATCCCTTGTCGCGCCATATCGAAACGCTGGCGTACCACACGCAACGCCTGGGCATGCACGGCCGCGTTACCGGTTCGCACCTGACGTCCATGCACTCCATGGACAATTACTACGTGTCCAAGCTGATCCCGCTGATGCGCGAGGCCGGCGTCGCGGCGATTGCCAACCCGCTGATCAACATCACGCTGCAAGGCCGCCACGACACCTATCCCAAGCGCCGTGGCATGACCCGCGTGCCCGAATTGCTGGCGGCCGGCGTGCCGGTGGCCTTCGGCCATGACTGCGTGATGGACCCCTGGTACAGCCTGGGTTCGGGCGACATGCTGGAAGTGGCACACATGGGCCTGCACGTGGCCCAGATGACGGGCCAGGACGCCATGCGCGCCTGTTTCGACGCCGTGACGGCCACGCCCGCCAAGATCCTGGGGCTGGACGACACGGGCATCGCGGTCGGCAAGCGCGCCGACCTGGTGCTGTTGCAAGCGCGCGATCCCGTCGAAGCGCTACGCCTGCGCGCGACCCGCCTGATGGTGCTGCGCGCGGGGCAGGTGATTGCCACCACGCCGCCCGCCACCGCCACCCTGAACCTGCCGGGCCGCCCGGGTCAGGTCAGCTTTCAGACACCGGCCCGCTGACATACGGCGGCCGCTTGGCGGCCGTCACGATGATCTCCACCAGCAGCTCCGGCGCGGCCAGCTTGGCCTCGCAGGTGGCGCGGGTGGGCATCGCATCGGGCAGCGCCCACTCGGCCCAGACGCTGTTCATGCCCGCGAAGTCGCGGTCGATATCCTTCAGCCAGATCTGCACCGACAGCAGTCGCGACTTGTCGGTGCCCGCCTCGGCCAGATAGCCGTCGATCTTGGCCAGCGCATCGCGCGTCTGCGCCACGATGCCGCCTTCGGCCGCAGACGTCACGCCCGCCACATAGACCGTATCGCCATGGATCACGATGCGGCTCAGGCGCTGGTTGGTTTGCTTGCGCACGATGTCGTCGTTCATTCGTCTTGCTCCTTTTCTGATGGGGCGGACGCGTTGGCCGCGTCCGAAAAACGGTCAATCCGGAAGGGCGCGATCGGCATGTCCGTCGCGCCGGTGGTAATCAGATCGGCCATGATGCGGCCCACGATGGGGCCCAGTTCAAAGCCATGCGCCGAAAAGCCGAACGCATGGAACGCGGTTTCGTGGCGGCTGCTGCGTCCGATCACTGGAATCTCGTCCGGCATGGCCGCTTCGATGCCCGCCCAGCCCCGGTTCACGATGGCGTCACGCATGTGTGGAAACAGGTCGCAGACCGTGCGTGCGCCTTCCGCCAGCGAGCGGAAATCCAGCTCGGTCCACTCCGCGTCGCGGTCCACCCAGGCACGCCGCCCGCCGCCGATCAGCACCGTGCCGTTCGCGCGCTGCTTGAACGATAGCGCGCGCCCGGTGCCCAGCACGACGGGGTCCAGAAAGTGCTCCATCCGTAACGTCACCAACATCATCGGGCTGATGGCCAAGAGCGGCACCGGTTCACCCCATTGCGCCGCGATGCGGTCGGCCCAGGCGCCCGCGCAGTTCAACACTTGCGGCGCGGTATAGGTACCCGCATCCGTCTCCACCCGCCATTGGCCGCCGTCGTGCGAGACGCGGTCCACGCGCACGCCTTCCAGAAAGCGCGCGCCCAGGCGCGCGGCCTTGGTGCGAAACGCCAGCGTCGTGC
This sequence comes from Achromobacter sp. ESBL13, assembly GCF_036668755.1. Classification (NCBI taxonomy): domain Bacteria; kingdom Pseudomonadati; phylum Pseudomonadota; class Betaproteobacteria; order Burkholderiales; family Alcaligenaceae; genus Achromobacter; species Achromobacter sp. ESBL13. The sequence continues at coordinate 261,440 of NZ_JAZEVT010000002.1, forward strand.
GATACGGATCGGCCGCCGCGTCCTCACGCGCGATCATCCCGCCCTGGATGGTGGGCGCGATAGCGGGGATCATGTGGCGCAAATCCTCGGCGCTGATCCACGCTTCGTGCGTGTAGCCGTGATCGGTCATCGTGCGCAGGCGTTGCCGCAACGTTTCGGCGTCGGCGGCGTTCTCGGCCACGCGCACCTGCCCGTGCTGCTCGAAACCACAATCGTCATCCACCAGGTCGCCGATGCGATACCAAAGTTCGCGCGAGGCCAGCGCCAGTGGCACTTCGGCCAGATGCCGCGACAAGGTGCGCACCCCGCCCGCGTTCACGCCGGACGCGTGCCGACCCACGTAGTTCTTTTCGATCACCAGGGCGGGCACGCCGGCACGCGCCAGATGCAGCGCTGCCGAGCTGCCGTGCAGGCCCCCGCCGATGATGATGACTGCCGCCGACCGCGGTGAACCGGTCATGGCATTACTTTTTCAGGCGGACAACGGCTTGGCGGGAATCGTCCGTCTGCGGCAGCGACGCCAGCTCGCCAAGCGTCAGCGGCTTGGTCGGGAAGCGCAGCCGGTAATAGCCCACTTCCTGTGTCGGCACGCCGCGTTCCTCGGCAATGATCTCGGCCACGGTCAGCCCGCAGAAGCGCCCTTGGCACGGCCCCATGCCGCAACGCAGGAAAGCCTTCATCTGGTTCGGACCGGTGCAGCCCAGCTTGACCGTCTCGCGCACTTGCGCGGCGGTGACTTCCTCGCAGCGGCACACGATGGTGTCGCCGGTGGGCCGCCGGAAGGCGTCTGGCGCCTTGTACAGCGCATCGAAGAACTCGCGACCTCTGACGGCACGGGCAAGCGCCTCGCGCGGCGCTACGGCCCGGCTATCGCGTTTCGCGGCGTCGATGCGGCCCAACAGATGCGCCGCCTGCAAGGCGGCCAGCCGGCCCCGGTGTTCCGCCGCCAGGGCGCCCGCGATACCCGCGCCGTCACCCGCCATGCCGATGCCCTCCACCGTCGTCAGGCCCCATTCATCCACCTGCGGCTCCCAGCAGTCCAAGGCGTCGTTCCAACGATGCTCGGCGCCCACGGCGCGCGACAGGTTCACGTTGGGCACCACGCCCTGATGCAGCATCAGCTGTTCGGCGGGCAAGGTCTTGGTGACGCCGCCCGCCGTGTAGCGCACGCTTTGCAGCTTGCCGTCGCCCTGCGCCTCCAGCGCAGTGACGCCGCGTGTGATCGGCACGGCCGCCTTGACCGCGCGCAGCAGCTTCAAGCCCTTGCCCAGATACGGCGAACGCAGAAAGCCCCACACCTTCGGCAAGGCCTGCCCCATGCGTCCGGGCGGCGTGGTTTCCAATAGCGCGTCGATCTTCACGCCCGCGTTCAGGTATTGCCACGCCACCAGGTACAGCAGCGGGCCGCTGCCCGCCAGCACGGTGCGATCCGCCGGCACCACACCGGCCGACTTCAACAGAATCTGCGCCGCGCCCGCCGTGATCACGCCCGGCAGCGTCCAGCCCGGAATGGGGAAGGGGCGTTCTTGCGCACCCGTCGCCAGCAACAAGCGGCGTGCATGGACGATGCGCGCTTCGCCCGCGACGGAATACGCCACTTCAAACCCCTTTTCCGGATGCGGCGCGGTGCGCTCGGCCACCGCCCACACCGTGGCGCCCGGCACGTAGCGCGCGCCCGATTGCTTGAAGGGCGTAATCAGGGATGCACCATGCCAGTAGTCTTCGCCAAGGATGCCGCGATCGGTCACCGGCGTGGTCGTGATGGCGCGATAGATCTGTCCGCCCGGCGCAGGCTGTTCGTCCAGCAGCACGGTGTCCACACCCAGCCCGGCCGCCATCGTCGCTGCCGCCAGCCCGGCCGGGCCCGCGCCCACCACCAGCAAATCGCATTGCGTTGTTTCGATCATGCCTGCACCTTGCGCGCGCCCAGCTGGCGCTCGATCTTCATGCCTTCGCGCACGACCGTCATGCAGCCCTGCTGGTTCGCCTGGCCGTCAATGGTGACCAGGCAGTCGTAGCACACGCCCATCATGCAATAGGGTCCGCGCGGCACGTCGTTCACGGCGGTGTCGCGACAGGCCGACACGCCGCCCGCGAACAAGGCGGCCGCCACGCTGTCGCCCTGGCGGCATTGCAGCTCGACCCCGTTGACCGTCACGCGCACCGGCGCGCCTTGCGTCTGGCGCTGCGCCTCATCAAGCCTCTTGAACATGAAACCTCCGGGTCGAGAAGGGCGCCATGTCGTCGGCAAGCTTGCCGGCCACGATCATGGGCGCCAGATTGAGGGCGTGCGCGGCGGCCAGCGTCACGCCGCTATGACAGGTGGCGACAAAGGCGCCCGGGCACGTTTCGGATTGCTGATAGATCGGAAAGCCATCCTTGGACATCACGCGCAGCGCCGCCCAGCTGCGCACCACGCGCACATCGCGCAATGCGGGCAGCGTACGTACGGCGCGGTCGGCCAGCGTGCCCAGAATCGGCAGCCCCACCAGGTTATCCACATAGCCGGCTTCTTCCTGCGAATCGCCGATCAGCCACGTGCCTTCATCGGTTTGGCGCAAGGTGGACAGCGGCGTTTCCAGCAGGCGGCGCGTGCGTTCCAGCACCACGATCTGGCCGCGTTGCGGGCGCACCGGGACGGTCAGGCCCACTTGTGCGCCCAGCTCCTTGTTGGACAAGCCCGATGCCAGCACTACCTTGCGCGCGCGCACCGTGCCCGAGGGCGTGGCGATGTCGAACACGCCATCGCGCTGCTTGATGCTTTGCGCCGGACGGCGCGGCAGGTAATCCACAACCCGCTGTGCAAAACTCGCGTGCAAGGCGCGCAGCAGCTTGAGCGGATTGGCGATGCCGTCGACCGGCGTCCATGTCGCGCCGCGCACATCGGGACCGATGCCCGGCACCAGGTCGGCCACTTCCGCGCGGTCCAGCAGCTTCCAGTCGTATTGCGCCATGCCCGGCTGCGCCAGCAAGGTCTTCATGAACGTGCCGCGCGCTTCCACCTCTTCGTCGCTTAGCAACGCATGCAGGCCGCCGCGCTGTTCCAGGTGCACGTCCACGCCGGTTTCTTCCAGCAGTTGCGCGGCCAGGCGCGGCCAGCCGGACGCGGACGTCATCGTCCACACGCCGTAGCGCGGCAGGCCCATGCCCTTGCTTTGCACCCACACCAGCCCGAAGTTGCCGCGCGAGGCGCGGTAGGCCACGTCGCCTTCGTCCAGCACGGCCACATGGTCCAGCTCGCGCCGCAGGCCATAGGCAATGGCTGATCCCACCAGCCCACCGCCGATCACCGCGGCGTCATAAATGCCGCGATGCACGGGCGCGCGGGGCGCCAGTTCTTTCTCGTCCGTCATTAGCGTCCCTTTCCTACAAACAGCTTTTCCAGGCCGACCACGCGGTCCAGAATGAAAATGGCGATGATCGTCACGTAGATCAGCACGGCCGACACGGCGGTCACGAGCGGATCGATGGTGTCTTCGATATGCAGGAAGATGCGCACCGGCAGCGTCGTCGTGGACGGCGAGGCGATGAAGATCGACATGGTCAGTTCATCAAAGCTGGTGATGAATGCAATGACCCAGCCGCTAACCACGCCCGGCAGCAGCAGCGGCAGCACCACGCGCCGGAACGCCGTCCAGTTGGACGCGCCCAACGATTGTGCGGCGCGCTCCAGCGCGGGGTCGATGCCGGTGGCCGACGCCAGCACCAGGCGCAGCGCATACGGCATGACAAGGATCACGTGCGCCACCACCAGACCCACATAGGTGCCGGCCAGGTCCACGGTGGTGAAGAACTTCAGGAAGGCCAGGCCCAGCACTACATGCGGAATCATCAGCGGCGACAGGAAGAACGCCACCAACGCCTCGCGGCCACGAAAGCGGTTGCGGGCCAGGGCCAGCGCGCTGGGCACGGCCAAGCCGATGGCCAGCGTCGCCGACAAGGTCCCCAGCCCCAGGCTGAACCAGAAGGCTTCGACAAAACGCGGGTTGTCCAAGATGGCGCGGAACCAGCGCAAGGACAAGCCGCCCGTGGGCAAAGATATAAAACCCTCGGACGTGAACGCCACTGCGCACACCATGACAATGGGCGCCAGGATGAACAAAATGAACAGCGTGTGGAAGACCAGGCCGATCGGGCCGTTACGGAATTGCATGTCAGCCTCCTGCCTGGTTGAAGACGGCGCCGTACTTGCGTTCAATGATCCGGTTGGCCGACAGCAGCACAACGACGGTGGCCAGCAGCAACACCACGGCCAGCGCCGCGCCCAGCGGCCAGTTCAGCGTGTTCAGGAATTCGTCGTAGGCCGCCGTGGCCACGTTCTTCAAGCGCCGGCCGCCGATGATGGCCGGCGTGGCGAACGAGCTGGCCGCCATCGCGAACACCATGATCGCGCCCGACAAAATGCCCGGCATGACCTGCGGCACGATCACGCGCCGGATCACCGTGAACTGGGACGCGCCCAACGACAGGGCGGCGGCTTCGGTGGCGGGGTTGATCCGTTGCAACGACGCCCACACCGAGATCACCATGAAGGGCACCAGCACGTGCGTCAGCGCAATGCCCACGCCCAGGTTGCTGTACATCAGGTCCACGGGCGTGCTGATCAACCCGAGGCCCATCAATGCCTTGTTGATGAGGCCGGTGGAGCCGAACAGCAACGCCCAGCCCAGCGTGCGCACCACCACCGAAATCAACAGGGGGCCCAGCACCACCATCAGGAACAAGCCCTTCCACGGGTTGGCCATGCGCGACAGCACGTAAGCCTCGGCGGTGCCCAGCACCAGGCAGGCCACCGTCACAGCCGCTGCCACGCCAAAGGTGCGCGCGTAGATTTCGTAGTAATAACCGTCGCTGAATATCTCGACGTAGTTCTTCCAGGTGAAGGTCACCTGCATGCCGCCATAGAACTGGAAATCGAAGAAGCTGATCAGGAACACCAGCGCCATCGGCACCACCAGGAAAGTGGCGTAGACCACCAGCGCCGGGGCGCTCAACACCCACGGGTTGGCGCGCGCGCTCATGACGCCAGGCCCTTGGGTGCTGCCGCGACTTCGCACATGTCCTGCGCGCGCCAGCGCAAGTGCACGGGCTCACCCTCGGCGGGCACGGCCACGCCATCGTTCTGGCGTATCACCATCACCTCGCCCACCGACGTGTCGACCTGGCACAGCCAGTGGTTGCCCTGGAACACGCGCGTCTTCATGCGGCCGGGCAACGCACAGGCGGCGGGTTCCGAGAACAGGATTTTTTCCGGGCGCACGATCACCGCGCCCTGCGGCACCGGCGCACCGGCCATGGGGATATGCGCTTCACCGATGCGCGCGCGCGTCTCGTTTTCATATTGCTCGGCCGTGGGCGTGAACACATTCGCCTTGCCCAGGAAGCCGCCGACAAAGTGGCTGGCCGGCCCCTCGTAGGCCTGGAAGGGTTCGGCCACTTGTTCGACCCGCCCCTGGTTCATCACCACGATGCGATCCGACAGCGCCAGTGCCTCGGACTGATCGTGCGTGACAAGTATGGTGGTGGTGCCGATCGTGCGCTGGATGCTGCGCAGTTCCAGCTGCATTTCCTCGCGCAGCTTGGCGTCCAGGTTCGACAGCGGTTCGTCCAGCAACAGCACGCTGGGCCGAATCACCAGCGCGCGCGCCAATGCCACGCGCTGCTGCTGGCCGCCGGACATGCGCGCCGGATGCCGGTCCGCCAGATGGGACAGGCCCACCAGCTTCAAGGCATCGGCCACGCGCGCCTCGCGTTCTTCTTTCTTGACGCGCTGCATCTCCAGGCCGAACGACACGTTCTCAAAGGCGGTCATGTGCGGGAACAGGGCATAGTTCTGGAACACCAGGCCCAGCCCGCGCTTGTTGGCCGGCACGCGGCTGACGTCGCGCCCGTCCAGCACAATGCTGCCGCTGGTGGGTTCGACAAAGCCGGCGATCATTTGCAGCGTGGTGGTCTTGCCGCAACCCGAAGGCCCCAGCAGGGAAATGAACTCGCCGCGATTGACGGACAGGCTCAGTTCTTCCACGGCGGTCGTGTCGCCATAGCGCTTGCACAGGCGGTTCAGCACTAGATAACTCATGAAGGCTCCCGTGGGCGACGCGCCGCGCCGCCCCGTATTGCACTACCGGCTACGCGTATCAGCGCTCGATTTCCCGCGTCCAGCGCTTGTTCCAGTCGTCGCGGTTCTGGTTGACCGTGTCCCAGTCGATCACGATCAAATCGGCAGCGCGCTTGCCGATAGGCAGCGGCACGCGCGGGTCATCGGTCACCTTGGCCTTCTTGTTGACCGGCCCGTAACCATAGGCGTTGGCCAGCTTTTCCTGTACTTCGGGCGTCACCAGGTACTGCACGAACGCCTGCGCCATGGGATTGGTCTTCGGCTTGGCGACGGGGCATACCGAGGACAGCAGCGCGTACGCGCCTTCCCGCGGATACACGAAGCCCACCGGGAAGCCGGTGTCGGCGAACGATTTGGCGCGGCCGCTGCCCCACACGGAAATCACGGCCTGGCCAGACGAGAACAATTCCGTCATCTTGCCGGGCGAAGGCTCGTATACCAGCACGTTGGGGCCGACCTCGTTCTTGAAGGTGGTGAAGCCCGCGTCGATCTTCTTTTCGCCGCCGCCCCCTTCGCGTGCGTATTCCACCAGCGCGTGCAGGCCGTAGGTGTTGTTCAGCGGCGGCACCACCAGCTGCTTCTTGTACTTGGGGTCCTTCAGGTCTTTCCACGACGTGGGCGCGGCCCACTTCTTTTCGTCGAAGGCCTTCTTGTTGTACATGATGCCGGTGGCCACGATGCCGATGGCCACGGCCTTGTCGTCCTTGTAGCGCGCGGTGCTGTAGATGTCGTCGCCCGGCAGGCCCTTGATGGGCTCGCAAAAGCCCAGCGCGATGGCCTGGTACATGGGGCCGTCATCGATGATCGCCACGTCGATCTGCTGGTTGCTCTTTTGCGCCTGCAAGCGCGCCACCGTGTTGGTGGAGTTGCCGGCCACGTAGTCCAGCTCGATACCGTGCTGCTTGGCGAAGGGCGGGAAGATGTCCTTGCGCATGATGTCTTCGAACGAGCCGCCGTAGCCGGCCACCACCAACTTCTGCTGCGCTGCTGCATTTGCGCTGAGCCCGACGGCTACCGTCGTCGCCGCGATCACTGCAAGTACCTTGCCCATGAGAACCCCCGATTGTTGGTACACTTTGTCCGTACATGAATGTCCGGACAAATAATGAATCCGACTAGACACCGTTGTCAATCGGTTATTGTCCGTACAAACCCCATATAACAATTCAAGGAGCACCCCCATGACCCGATCCTCCGAGCGCGCGGCCGGCCCCGCCGGAGCCCGGCAGGCGCGTGGCAAACCTGAATCGCCCGCGCCCGGGGGCGATGCCGGCGGCCCCCGCTACAAGAGCATTTTCCAGGCGTTGTCGCACGACATCAGCACCGGCCGCTACCCCGTCATGACGCTGCTGCCCACCGAACACGAGCTGTGCGACCAGTTCAACGCCAGCCGCCACACCATTCGCGAAGCCATCCGAATGTTGACCGTGGCCGGCATGGTGTCGCGCCGCCCGGGGGTGGGCACCCGCGTTGAAACAGCCCGCGCCAGCACCCGCTTCACGCAGCGCATCTCGCAGTTTCCCGACCTGCTGCAATACGCGCGCAATGCCGCGCTGCTGGTGCAGGACGTGCGCACCATCAAGCTGCCCAAGCGGCTGGCCGAAACGCTGGGCTGCGCGGCCGATAAAACCTGGCTGCATATCAACTCCATCAAGACGCTGGACGACGCCGACACGGCGGCCGCCACCACGCTGATCTACGCCGACCCCGAACATTCGAATGTGCAGGTCGAGGTCAAGTCCCGCATCTCGCTGCTGCGGCTGATCGAAGATCACTTCGGCGACCGCATTACGGAGGTCAACCAGGAGTTCTCGGCCACGCCCATCAATGCAACGGTGGCCAGGCAACTCAAGGTCGAGCCCAAGACGGCGGGCTTTGTCATCACCCGCCGCTATTACGGCGAAGGCGGCCTGTTGCTGCTGGCCACCATCACCACCTTCCCGCACGACAAAATGAAGTATTCGATGACGCTCAACGTGGCGTAGGCTGGCTTGTGGCGATGACGGCCTTGGTGCCACGCGCGCCATAGGCCGTGCGCGCCGCGTCAGCCGTGATCTTGCCGTCGGCCAGGTCCTGCTCGATGCGCGCCTGGGGCCGTTCGGCGGGTGGCCCATAGCCGCCGCCGCCCGGCGTTTCGATGCGCACGCTTTCGCCGGACGCCAGCGCGATGTTGGCGGTTTTGGAAAACAGCTCTTCCTCTTGCGGCGTGCCGAAGTTGCGCACCAGCCGCGCGCGGCGTCCGTCTCCCCCGCCATCCACGCCGGCCGCCACGCCCACCGTGTGGCTGTCGGACCGCGCGGAGAACACGATGCCCGGCCCCACCGCGCGTATCTGTTTGGCTATCGCCATGCCGCCGCGCGTGCGCCCCGCGCCACCCGAATCCGGGATCATCGCGTACTCGTCCATCAGCAGCGGGTATTCGTTTTCCAACGCTTCCACCGGCAGGTTCGACGTGTTGGTCATGTGCACATGCACGGCGTCCATGCCATCGGTATCGAAGCGCGCGCCGGCACCACCGCCCAGCGTTTCCAGATACACGAAGTGGCCGGCGCGCTCGCGCCAGCGGCCGGAGAACACAATGGCCGGGCAGCAATCATTGCTGGACGCCATGGTTTTTTGCGGCGGCAGCAGGCCACGGAACGCGCCGAATATCGCGCCCGCGACTTTCTGCGCGGTGATCGACCGCGCACCCACCGCGGCGGGATGCTCTGGGTTGGTGATGGTGCCCACGGGCGCCGACAAGGTGATGGGATCGAACAGGCCCGCGTTGGGCGCCAGGTCGGGGTCCAGCAGCGCCTTCACGGCGTAGTACACGCAGGCGCGCAAGGCGTTGAACGGCAGGTTCATCGCGCCTCGCGCCTGTTTGCCCGAGCCTTCGAAATCGAAATGCAGCTTGTCGCGCCGCACGGTCAGCGTGACCTGGATCGGCACCGGATCGCCGCCCATGCCATCGTCATCCAGATCACTGCGGAAGGTGTAGCTGCCTTCCTGCAATTCGGCGATGCGGTTGAGCAGGCGGCGGCGCGTGTACGTAATGACGTCATCCACGGAGCGCAGCACGGCTTCAAGGCCCATCTGGCGGATCAGGCCCTGCACAGCGGCGGCGCCACGGCGGTTGGTGGCCATCTGCACGCGCAGGTCCAGCACGCGTTCTTCAGGGTCGCGGGTGTTGGCGCAGATCAGGCGCAGCAGGTCTTCGTCCGTTTGTCCGTGCCGGGCGATGCGGCAGGCGGGGATGCGTATGCCTTCTTCGAAGATGGACTTCAGGCCGCCCGCGATAGAGCCCGGCACCGCGCCGCCCACGTCGGAATGGTGCGCGATGTTGGCGGCGAAAAAGCGCAGTACGCCGTCCCAGAACACGGGCGTGACGATGTTGATGTCGGGCAGGTGGCTGCCGTCGGCCAGGTAAGGGTCGTTGCAGACGAAGACGTCGCCTTCACGAATCTGGTCGATCGGATAGGTGCGCAGGATCGCACCCATGGCGCCGTCCAGCGAGCCCAGGTGCAGCGGAATCTGCGTGCCCTGCGCCACCAGCCGCCCAGCGGCGTCGAACAGCGCCACCGAGCAGTCCTTGCGTTCCTTGATGTTGGTGGAGAACGACGCGCGCACCAGCGTGTTGTTCATGTCTTCCGTGATGGACAGCAGGCGGTTGCAGAAGACCTCCATGCCGATCGGATCGGCCAGCGCCAAGCCGGCGTCAGCCGTGTCGGGCTGAAAATTGTGCTGCGTGAAGTTGTCGGGCTTAGCCATGCAAGCCTCCTTGCAAACGGATGATCAGGTTGCCGTAGTCGTCCACGCTGGCCTCATGGCCCACGCCGACCACCGTGGTCGAGCTCATTTCTTCAAGCAGCGCGGGGCCGGCGAAGCGCGCGCCGGTCGGCACCCGGTCGCGATCGTAGACGGGGGTTTCCAGCCAGCCATGCACGGGTCCGAAGTAGACCTTGCGCCGTCCCAGGCTGGCGTCTTGCAGGGCGCCGTCGATGTGGCGCGGCGCCAATGGCGCTTTCACCACCTGACCCACGGCTTGCATGCGGCAGTTGATGATCTGCACCTTGCGGTCATCGACCGTGTAGCCGTATTCGCGCTCGTGCGCCTCGGCAAAGCGGCGCGCGAATTCCGCGTAGCCACCCGCGCCCATGCCGTCGGCGCTGACCTGCACTTCAAAGTTCTGCCCTTCGTAGCGGGCGTCGATGGCGCTGTGGCAGACGCGCAGCGCGGGGTCGACGCGCTCTTGCTCCAGCCAGCGCTCTGCCTGCTGACGCAAGCCATCAAAAATGGCGGTGATGGCAGGCCAGGTGGCCTCGCTGGCCAAGGAGATTTCGCTTTGGACGAAGTCAAAGGAAATGTCGCTGAGCAAGATCCCACGTGCACACATGGTGCCGGGTTCCTGCGGCACGATGACCACGGGAATGCCGCATTCCTCGGCAACCTCGACCGCGTGCAGCGGCCCGGCGCCGCCGTAGGCGTACAGCGCAAAGTTGGACAGGTCGTAGCCACGTTCGGTGGACACGGCGCGGATGGCGCGGCTCATGTTGGCCGCGGCAATGCGCAGGATGCCTTCGGCCGCCGCTTCCAGTTCCATGCCCAGCGGCTGCGCCACGCGCTGCGCGATCACGTCGCGCGCGGCCTGGGCGTGCACGGGCATGCGGCCGCGCAGCAGGGCGACGGGGTTCAGGCGCTGTAGCGCGATCTCGGCGTCGGTGATGGTGGGTTCCTGGCCGCCACGGCCGTAACCGACCGGGCCGGGCACCGCGCCCGCGCTGTGTGGCCCAACCTTCAAGGCGCCCGCATCGTCCAGCCACGCGATACTGCCGCCGCCCGCGCCGATGACGTGGATATCGACCATGGGGGTCTTGACGGGGTAGCCGGCCACATGCCGATGCGAGGTGAACAGCGGGCGGCCTTCGCATACCAAGGACACATCGGTGCTGGTGCCGCCGACGTCAAACGTGACAAGGTTCAAGCTGCCGATGGCGCGGCCCACGGCCGCCGCGCCCACGACGCCCGCCGCCGGGCCGGACAGGCAAGTGCGTACGGGATACTGGCGCACGGTGCCGATCGACATCAGCCCCCCGTTGGAATGGATGGTGTGCGGTTCATGGCGGATGTCCAGGTCGCGCACGCGCTGCATGAAACGTTCCAGGTAGCGCGCCATCTTTGGGCCGACGGCGGCGTTCAGCACGGTGGTGGACAGGCGTTCGTATTCGCGGAATTCAGGCAGCACGTCGGACGACAGGCTGATGTAGGCGCCCGGCATGGCCTCCGCCACGATCTTCGCGGCGCGGCGTTCGTGGTCGGGGTTGCGGTACGCATGCAGGAAGCAGACGGTGACGGCTTCGATGCCGGCGGCGGCGAATTGCCGCGCGGCCGCCAGCACCTGGTCCTCGTCCAGCGGGGTCAGCACCTCGCCCGATGCGCTGACGCGCTCGCTCACTTCAATGCGAAACTCGCGCGGCACCGCCACGGGCGGCTTGCCGACGCTGTAGTCGTACAGGTGCGGGCGGGTCTGCCGGCCGATCTCCAGCACGTCACGAAAGCCGCGCGTGGTGATGAGGCCGACGCGTGCGCCCTTGCGTTCGATGATGAGGTTGGTGGCAACCGTGGTGCCGTGCCCCACGTGCGACACCTGCGAAGGCGGCACGCCGTGGTCCGCCAACATCTGTCCGATGCCGGTGGCAATGGCTTCGGAAGGGTCATGCGGGGTGGACGGCACTTTGTGAAAGTGCACGACGCCCGCGTCCTCGTCGATCATCGTGAAGTCGGTGAACGTGCCACCGACGTCTATCCCTATGCGATACATATCGTTGATTCCAAAGAAAAGGACTCGTCGCGCAAGATCAGTCCAGGCGAATGCCGGCCTGCTTGACGACGCCGCACCATTTGTTGATCTCGCTTCTGATCATCGTGGCGAAGGCGGGGCCGGCCACGTCGGACACCTGCGCGCCCTGTTGTTCCAGGTACGTTTTCATGGCGGGTGCGTGCAGGGTCTGCACCAGGCCGTCGGTGAGTTTCTGGCGCAGCGGCTCGGGCAGGTTGGCGGGCGCCAACATGCCGAACCACACCATGGCTTCGTAGCCGGGGTAGCCGGATTCCGCGACGGTGGGCACATCGGGCAGCAGCGCGGAGCGTTGCGGCGAGGTGACGGCCAGCGCCTTGATCTTGCCGTCCTTGATGTAGGGGTAGGACGTCATCACTACGTCCATCATCATGTTGATCTGGCCGCCCACCAAATCGATCAGCGCGGGGCCCGAGCCGCGATACGGCACGTGCACCATGGAGACGGCGGCGGTGGACTTGAATAGTTCGGCGGCCAGGTGGTTGGAGGTGCCCTGGCCGTTGGACGCGAAGGAGTACTTCTCGGGTTCCTTCTTCAACAGCGCGACGAACTCTTGCAGGTTGTTGGCGGGCACTGACTGGTTGATCGACATCACGTTCGGAATCGTGGCGATGACGGTCAGTGGCGTGAAGTCCTTGACGGCGTCGTAGGGCAGTTTGGAATACACGCAGGGCGCGCTGCCGTGCGTGCTGACCGACCCCATCAAAATGGTGTAGCCGTCGGCGGGCTGTCGGGCGACGTATTCGGTGCCGACGGTGCCGCCCGCGCCGGGTCGGTTTTCAACAATGACGTTGGCCGAGAGGCGCTGGCCCAGTCCTTCGGCGATTTTGCGCGCGATCAAATCGGTGGACCCGCCCGCCGCGAACGGCACGACGATGCGGATGACTTTGTCTGGCCAGGCCGCTTGGGCGGCGCTGGCGGTGGCGAAGATCACGAGTCCGGCGGCAATGCGACAGCAACGACGTATCAGCCCTTGGTTCATGGCTTGGTTTCCCCTTGTTGATAGAACTTCCTTGTGGCCGGATCATGCGTGTCCGGTCCTGGTTCGCTGCAACAACAGGGTCATCCTAGGCTTCTGGCTTCAAAGGCAGCAGCCCTGCGGGTTTATATTTGTATAAACGCTATTTATAGGTGCGCGGCCGTGAAGAATCCGGACTTGAATCTGCTTTTGCATTTCGACGCGCTGATGGGGTGCCGCAACGTGTCGCGCGCGGCCGAGGCGATGAACATCAGCCAGCCGGCGATGAGCGCGGCGATGAATCGGCTGCGTCAACTGTTCGGCGACCCGTTGCTGGTGCGCGAGGGCGGTGCGTGGCAGCCGACGTTGCGCGCGATGGAACTGCATCAGAACTTCAAGCCCTTGCTGGAAAGCTGGCATCGCGCGACGCGTACGCGCGAGGCGTTCGACCCGGCGCATTCATCGCGCACGTTGTCGTTGTATGCAACGGACTATGTGCAATACACGTTGCTGCCGAAGTTGATTCCGCGGTTGGCGGTGGATGCGCCACACTTCCAATTGCAGATTGTTCCGGCGCGGCCGCAACATGGCTTGAGCATGCTGGACACGAATCATGTGGAGTTGATCGCGGGCTATTTCCCGGACCCGGCGCCGGATCTGCGCACGCGTTTTCTGTACCAGGAGCCGGCGGTGTGCATCGTGCGCGAGGGGCATCCTTGTTTGCGCAAGCGTTGGAATCTGGACGCGTACCTGAGCTATGGGCATCTGGACCTGGCCGCGCACACGCGTTATTTCAGCACGGCGATCGATCGCATTCTGATGGGGCAGAACCGCAGCCGCAAGATCGTGGCGACGTTGTCGAGTTATCTGGTGTGCCCGTTCATTGTTGAAGGGTCGGATTTGATAGCGACGATGCCGGTGAGCGTTGCACGCGCGATGTCGGGCGCGGCGCGGATCGTAACGCAGAAGGTGCCGTTGACGTTGCCGCAGATCACGGTGTCGTTGTACTGGCACGAGCGCTATCAGGATGACCCGGCGCACGCGTGGCTCAGGCAGTACCTGGCCGGCGTGCTGGGGTAGCGAGTGGTGCCGTGCGCCTGCGTTATTTCAGGGGCAGGCAGATGCGGGTTTGCAGTTGGGCGGGCGGGGTGCTGCGGGGGTCGTTCAGGTATTGCTCGAACATGGGGATGTCGGCGGGCAGATGGCCGCTGGCGGGTAGCCATTCAGAGAACATCCATTGGTAGGGCTTGGCCATTTCGTTGTAGGGGCCGGTGTAGGTGAGGATGGCGCAGCGGCAGGGGGCAATGATGTGGCGTTGCAGTTCTTCTCCCAGGTCGGCGTCAACGTTGACGGCCATGCCGGCCAGGGATCGCAATTTGTTTTCGGGGACTTGTTCGGGGTCGTCGAAGTAGACGCCGAATCCGGGGGCTGCGGGGTCGGCGATGCCACGGCCGTAGGCCAGCATGAAGGCGCGGGTGAAGACGGGGCCGATGTCTTGATAGCTGCCTTGGTGGGGCAGAACGGCAAGGGTGGCACCGGGGAAGTTTTCGATGGCGATGGGGTACACGGCATGCTCCTGAAGGGCTAGGGGTTGGGAACGCGCGGCGCGGTAGCGCCCGGGCGGGGTGCCGAAGAAGTTGCCGAATGCCCGATTGAAGGCCGCGTCGGAATCGTATCCGGCGCGTTGTGCAATGGCTCTTAACGGCGCCTGGGAATCGGCCAATGCAGCGGCGGCGCGATGCATGCGGATGCGTTGGACGGTGGCGTTGACCGTTTCGCCCATCATGGCGCGGTAGACCCGGTGAAAGTGATACGGCGACAGGCAGGCCAGGTCGGCCAGCTGGTGCAGATCGGGGTCGGCGTCAGGGTGGGCGGCAAGCCAGCGCAGGACGGGGTCCAGGCGGTCGGTATAGAGGGATCGGGTTTCGGGCTTCATGCTTGCTCCTTGGAGGGCAATGTAGCTTCGCGGGATTTGCGGATTTTGCGGTTTTTTTTTTGTTGTGGGGTTCTTTTGACGCAAGGCGCGGCGGTGGTGGTGCGCGGGAAAATCTTGCGGGGCCCGCCCCGGGCCGGCCGGGATGGACGCCTCTTGGGTGTGCGCTCAATATCCGCGCAGCGGATCGTAGATGTTGGGTAGCGCATCGCCGCGCTCGTTGGCCTCGATCAGCCAGGCGGTGTGACGGGCGCGTTCCTTGCGGTCGGGGATCGCCGCGCAATGGGGCGTGACGATGATCTGCGGGTGCGTCCACAAGGGGGAATCCGCCGGTAGCGGCTCTTGTTCGAAAACGTCCAGCACCGCTTGGTGCAATTGGCCGCTGTCCAGCGCGGCGATGACGTCTTGCGTGACCATATGCGTGCCACGGCCGGCGTTGATCAGGCTGGCGCCGCGCGGCAGTTGCGATAGCGTGGTGGCGTTGAGGATGCCTTTGGTGGCCTCGGTGGCGGGCAGCAGGCAGACCAGCAGGTCGGTGTTGGCCAGGAATTGGCCGAACTGGGCTTGGCCCGCATAGGACGGCAGGCCGTCGAGTTGGCTGGCGCCGCGTGACCAGCCGCTGACGGGGAAGCCGACGCGTGACAGCAGTTGCGCGGCGGCGACGCCCAGGTGGCCCAGGCCCATGATGCCGACGCGTACGTCCGCGGCAACGCGCAGGGAGTCGAACAGTTCCCAATGTTGGCGTGCCTGGTTGTTCACCACGCGCTTGATGTCGCGCGTGAGCATCAGCGCGGACGTCAGCACGAATTCGGCCATTTCGGTTTGGGTGCGGGCGGTGACCATGCGGGCAATGCGCAGGTGCCGGGGTAGCTCGGCGTCGGCCAGGATGTGGTCGACGCCGGCGCCGGCGCTGATGATCAGCTTCAGGTTGGGAAACGTGGCGAGGCGGCCGGCCTCGGGCGCCCACACCAACGCGTAATCGACGCTGTCGGGCGCGACGTCTTCATGCCAGCCGACCACGTCCAACTGCGGCGCGAAGGCGTGGAACTGTGCGCGCCACGCGTCGATGGCGGCGGGGCCGCCGGAATTGATGATGAGCCGCATGCAGAGGTTCCTTGTTGGCGGACGCGCGTTAGCAGACGCGCGTTAGCAGACGCGCGTTAGCAGACGCGCGTAGCAGACGCGCGTAGCAGACGCGTGTAGCAGACGCGCGTACCGGGCGCACGCTGGCAGGCGCTTGCTTGCGAGCGCGCTTGCGGTTCATCCACAGGCGCGCGCTGCAAGATCTTATCAACGTTCGACGGTGCGGTTCCAGCGGGCGTTGAAGGCGGGGCGCGCAGTGTTGATCTGGTCCCAATCCAGGATCTTGGCGTTTTCCATGTAGCCCTGGAAGCGCTTGAGCGCGTCGGCGCTGTCGGCGGGCGCCTTGACGTTTTTGTTGGACGGGAAGTGGCCGCCCATTTCCAGCGCCTTGGCCTGCGCGCTGGCGGACAAGAGGTACAGCGCCAATTTTTGCGAGAGTTCGGGTTCGCTGTTCTTGGCGATGACGCATTCGCCCACCATCAGGATGACGGAGCCTTCCTTGGGCTGGGCGTATTCCACCGGAATGTCGCGCTTTTTCAGGCGGGCGATGGCGGTGGGGGTCAGGGGGAAGATGGCGGCTTCGTTGGACTGGATCATTTCGGCCAGCTTGGCCGAGTTGGGAATGTATTCCAGCACGTTGGGGCCGATGGTGTCGGGCCACTTCTTGAAGCCGGGTTCATAGTTCTTGTCGTCGCCGCCCTGGATGCGGTTGAACATCAGGAAACCGTGCAGGCCGAAGGTGCTGCCGGATGCGGACTGAAATACGACCTTGCCTTTGTACTTGGGGTCGGCCAGGTCCATCCAGGACGTGGGCGGAGCCCAGCCCTTGTCGGCAAACATCTTGGTGTTGTAGCCCAGGCCGGTCATGCCGATGTCGATGCCGGCAGCCATGCGGTCTTTCATCACGGCGGTGGGGTAGAGCTCTTTCAGGACGGGGTCATCGTTCAGCTGCTGGCACAGGCCCATGGAAATGGCGCGTGCCATGATGCCGTCGTCCAGGAACATGACGTGCATCTGCGGGTTGTCTTTGTAGGCTTGCGCCTTGGCCAGCACGTCGGTCGACGTGCCGGGCACGACGACGATCTTCACGTTGTTGGCTTTCTCGAAATCGGGGAAAACGTATTGCGTGAAGGCGCGTTCCATGTCGCCGCCGTTCATGCCGACGTACAAGGTCTTCTGCTGCGCCATGGCCCCTGCGGACAGCAACGCCAACGTTGCCGCGCCCAGCAGCCGCTTCCCCTTGCTCAGGCGCGATGCGCCCTGTTTCTTATGCATCATGGTGACTCCTGCGTTTGCTCACGAATACGTTCAGGCCGAGCCACGGCGCCGTGAGCGGCGGCCGCGTATCGTTCAATGCAAAAGGCATCGATAGGAATCGGGGACTGGCCGTGCAGGACCAGGTCGGACAGCACTTCGCCCACGGCGGGGCCGATCTGGAAACCGGCACCGGACAGGCCGAAGGCGTGGAACAATCCCGGGACTCGGGCACTGGGGCCCAGCACGGGATTGTGGTCGGGCATGTTGCCTTCCACGCCGGTCCAGAAGCGGATAACCTGCGCGCCGCGCAGCACGGGTAGCAGCCGGGTGGCGTTGGCCATCAGCGTGCCCAGGCCGGCGCGGCCGGGTCGTGCGTAGTCGGGGTCGGTGGACACGCCACGGCCACCGCCGATGACGCAATTGCCGCGCGCGACCTGGCGCGCGTAGATGCCACCGCCTTGTATGCCCAGGCTGACGTCCATGAAGACGGGCAGCGGTTCAGTAACCATCATCAAAGGGTGGATGGACGTTTCGGGTACGGCTTCGCCGAAGTGCTCTGCAAAGCGGCCGGCCCAGGCACCGGCGCAGTTCAAGAGAAAGCGCGCGCGCACTTCCAGCCCATCCGCGCGCACGATGAAGTGCGTGCCGTCGTGGTCGGCTTGAGTGACGCGCGCACCTTCGCGCACATCGGCGCCCAGCGCCGCCGCCGCGCGCGCGAACGCCGGTGCCACCAACCTGGGATTGGCGTGGCCGTCTTCGGGGCAGAAGGACCCACCCGCGACGTCCTGGCCCAGCCAGCCAAAGCGGCGCGCCAGGTCGCGGCGGTCCAGCATTTGCAGGTGCATGCCGTAGCCGCGCGTGCGCTGCCGATAGGTGTCCAGCAGCACCATGTCGGCATCGGAAGCAGCCAGTTTCAAGTGGCCTGAGCGGACGTATTCGCCATCGATGCCAATCAGGGATGGCAGTTGACCCCACAGTTCGTGTGCGCGTCGGGCCAGGGGCATCTGTTCCAGCCCGCGCCCTTGCCGCCGCACGCCGCCGTAGTTGACGCCGCTGGCGCGTGCGCCGCACAGGGCGGCTTCCAGCAACACAACGGGCACGCCGGCGCGGCGCAGGAAGAGCGCGGCGCTGCCGCCGACGATGCCGCCGCCGATGATGGCCACTTCGGTGTCGATGCGCTGCGTCATGCCGACACCTTGTCCGGGCGCTCCAGGCACACCACGCGCACGGGCACCGGCTTGACGGGTGGCTGGTTGCGCAAGCGGCCCACTTGGGCCGGGCTGAGGCCGCAGGCTTGCGCCAGCACCTCGGCCGCCGCCGCGCCGCACATGCGGCCCTGGCAGCGGCCCATGCCGACGCGTGTCAGCGCTTTCAGGCGGTTCAGCTCTTGCGCGCCCGTGTCGATGACGGCGCGCCGCACCGTGCCGGCGGTTACGTCTTCGCAGCGGCAGATGACGGTGTCGTCGGCGATGGTTGCGGCCCAGTCCTCGGGGAAGGGAAAGGCGCGTTCCAGTGCCGCGCGCACGCGGACATTGGCGGCCAAACGCGCTTCCAGCACGCGGGCGCGGGCCGCGTCGATGGGTTGGCCAATGTCTTGCAGCAGCGCCAACGCGGCGCGTTCGCCCGCGAGTTCGGCGGCGTCGGCGCCGGCGATGGCGGCGCCGTCACCGGCGACATAGACGCCGGGCACGCTGCCGCGCCCCGCAACGTCGCGGCGGGGCGTCCAGTTTCTATCGCGCGCATTGAATTCAAATTCGCAGCCGACCAGGCTGGCCAGCTGGGTTTCGGAACGCAGCGCCAGGCCGTACGCCAGTGCGTCGCAGGGCACGGTGTGATCGCGCTTGCCTTGGCGATAGGTCACGGCCGACACGCGGTCCTTGCCGTGCACGGCAACGGGTCGCACGCCGCTATGCAGCGGCACGCCATGCGCGCGCAGCCAGGCCATGGTGTACAGCCCCTTGGCCAGCAGCCCGGGCGCGCGCAGCATGCCGGGCAACGCGGCCAGGCGGTCTGCAAAGCGGGCGGTGTCCAGCACCGCGGCCACTTGGGCGCCGGCCTTGGCGTATTGATAGGCCACCAGGTAAAGCAGCGGCCCGGTGCCCATGAAGACCACGCTTGACCCGATGGCGCAGCCCTGGAATTTCAACGCTACCTGCGAACCGCCCAGGGTGTAGACGCCGGGCGTCAGCCAGCCGGGAAAGGGCAGCACGCGGTCGGTGGCGCCGGTGGCAAGGATCAGGTGGGTGTAGGGCACGGCGGTGCTGACGCCGTCTTGCACGACGTCCAGCGTCTTGCCTTCCACATTCCACACCAGGCTGCCGGGGCGATAGTCGGCGTGCGGCTGCAAGGCGGCCATGGCGCGATGCACGGCGTCGGCCTTGCGATGTTCAAAGCCGTACAGCGCGGACTTCGGGCGTTGAAATCCGGGTGGCGGCTGGCGGTAGATCTGGCCACCGGCGCGCGGCGCTTCGTCCAGGATGACAGGCCGCAGGCCATGCGCGACCAGGGCCTGGGCGGCGCGCACGCCGGCAGGGCCGGCACCTACGATGACGGGCATCACGATACTCATGCGATGTCGTCCTCGGGCCAGGGTGCCGCCGCCAGCGTGCCCGGCACGGCGGCGGGCGCCATGGGCACGTTCAAAAGGCGCATGTCGGGTTCGATAAAGGTTGAGCAGGCACGCAGGCGCGAGCCGTCTTCAAGCTGCATCCAGCAGTCCTGGCAGGCGCCCATCATGCAGAAACCGGCACGCGGGGCGCCGCTGAATTCGGAATGGCGCACGCAGTCTGCCTGGGTCAGCACGGCGGTCAGTACGGTGTCGCCGGCCAGCGCGGTACAGGCTTGCCCGTTCAAGCTGAACGGGACGGCGGGCCGGCCTGATTCCGCCAGGCGTTTCAGTATTGCCATGATGCCGGCGCCTCTCTTTTCGCCAACGGCAAGGGTTTCATTTCTGCCCCACCAACACGCGGTCCAGGCCGTATACGCGGTCCAGCAGCAGCATGGTGACGGCGGTCAACAGGATGACCAGTGCCGACACGGCCGCCATCATCGGGTCGATGGATTCGGTGGCGTACATGTACATGCGCACGGGTAACGTGATGGTGGAAGGCGCGGTGATGAACACCGACATGGTCAGTTCATCGAAGCTGTTGATGAAGGCCAGCAACCAGCCGCCGGACACGCCGGGAATGATCAGCGGCAAGGTCATCTGGAAGAACACGGTGGCGCGGCTGGCGCCCAGCGACAGCGCCGCGTGTTCAATGGAACGGTCGAAGCCGACCAGCGCGCCAATCACCAGCCGCATCACGTACGGCGTGATGACGACAACGTGCGCGGCCACCAGCCACGAAAAGCTGCCGGCCATGCCCATCAGCGCGAAGAAGCGCAGCAGCGCCACGCCCAGCACCAGGTGCGGAATCATCAGCGGCGACAGGAACAGGCCATTCAGCACATCGCGGCCCGGGAAGCGGTAACGCGTAATGGCGATGGCGGCCGGCACGGCCAGGCACACGGCGATCGTGGCCGACAGCAAGGCCAGCCACAGGCTGTTCTGAAACGCCTGCATGAAGTTCGGGTGATCGAACACCGCGCGAAACCAGCGCAGCGAAAAACGGGTGGTGGGCACGGTCAGCGTGGTGTCGGGCGTGAACGCCACCAGGCACACGATGACGAGCGGCGCCAGCACGAACGCCACCACCAGAAAGTTGAATGCCAGCGCGAAAGGGCCGTTTTTCTGCATGTTGGTTCCTTGTCGGCTAGCCCAGGCTGCGTCGGTAAGAGCGCTCGACGACGCGGTTGTACGCCATCATGATGATGACGTTGAGCACCAGCAGCACGATGGCGATGGCCGCGCCCAGCGGCCAATTCAATTCGGTCAGGAATTCGTCGTACACGACGGTGGCGACCATCTTCAGCCGCCGCCCGCCCAACAGCGCGGGGATCGCAAACGAGCTGGCCGACAGGCCGAACACAATCAGGCTGCCCGACAGAATGCCGGGCATGGCTTGCGGCAACACGATGCGCGTCAGCGTCTGAAAGCGCGATGCGTTCAGCGACAGCGCGGCGTGCTCGACGGTGGGGTCCAGCTTTTGCAGCGACGTCCACACGGGAATCACCATGAAGGGCAGCATCACGTGCACCAGGCCGATGATGACGGCGGTGGGCGTGTACAGCAGCGACCCCATGCCCAGGGCGGCGGCCGCGCGGCCGATGGCACCGCTTGGACCCAACAGCATGCTCCAGCCGAACGCGCGCACCACCAGCGATATCAACAAGGGCGACAGCACGACCAGCAAGAAAATGGACCGCCAGGGCTTGCCCATGCGCGACAGGATGTAGGCTTCGGGCGCGCCGATCAGCACGCAGATCAGCGTGGTGAGGCCGGCGATCCAGAAGGTGCGCCAGAAGATTTCCAGAAAGTAGCTGTCGGTGACCACGGCCAGATAGTGTTCGAACGTGTGGCCGGGCAAGATGCCCGCGCCGTAGTCGAACGGCCGGAACGACAGCACGAAGGTCAGCGCCAGCGGGGTCAGCACCAGCGTCACAAAGACAATGGCCAGCGGAATGGAGCCCAGGATGGCCAGCAGGCCGTCGTTGCGCGGCTTGGGGCCGGTGGCGGCTTGAGTCAGCGTTGCCATGTCAGGCGGCCTTTTCCACGGCTGGCGCGCGCAGCACGCGCAGCACGCCTTCGGCCCAGTCCAGCCCGATGGCCTCGCCGTCGTCATGCGGGCGGCGGCCGTCGTTGGGCGTCAGCACGGTCAGCGTGCCCACCGGCGAATCCAGGTCGTACATCCACTGGCTGCCCAGGAAGTAGCGCGTGCTGACCACACAGGCCAGCTTGCCCTGGCCGGCGGGTACGGGCACCAGTTTTTCGGGGCGCAGCGACAGCTGCACGTTGTCGCCGTGGCGCAGGCCTTCGCCGTCGACCAGCACGCGTAGCGCGCCGGTTTCGATTTCGGCCTGCGCGCCGCAGCGTGTGACTCGGCCCGGCAACAGGTTGGTCTTGCCCACAAAGCGCGAAATGAATTCGGTTTGCGGATGTTCGTACATGCGAAACGGCGCGTCGACCTGCGTGGCGCGGCCGTCCTGCATGACGACGACGCGGTCGCTGATGGACAGCGCTTCGGCCTGGTCGTGCGTGACCATCACGGTGGTGGTGCCGATCTTCTTCTGGATGCCGCGCAATTCAAACTGCATGTCTTCGCGCAGCTTGGCATCCAGGTTGGACAGCGGCTCGTCCAGCAGCAGCACGGGCGGGCGGATGACCAGTGCGCGGGACAGCGCCACGCGCTGGCGTTGGCCGCCCGAGAGCTCGCGCGGATAGCGGTCGGCGTGCTTGTCCAGCTTGACCAGCGCCAGGGCCTCGCGCACGCGTTCGGCGCGCTCGGCGCGTTCCACCTTGCGCATCTTCAAGCCGAAGGCCACGTTGTCGGCCACGGTCAGGTGCGGAAACAGGGCGTAGCTTTGGAACACGATGCCCAGACCGCGCGTGTTGGGCTTGGCGTGGGTGATGTCGCGCCCATCCAGCGTGATGACGCCCTGGGTGACGTCGGCAAAGCCGGCAATCATCTGCAAGGTGGTGGTCTTGCCGCAACCGGACGGGCCGAGCAGCGAGACGAATTCCCCCTTTTCAACGGTGAGGTTCAGGTCGGAAACGACGCGCAGGTCGCCGTAGTTCTTCGAGACGTTGTCCAGCCGCAGAAATGACATTTTCCAAACCCCGTCGCCCGATGCGGGCGTTGTGCCGCGCGTTGGCCCGGTTGCCGGGCGCGTTGGCGCTTATCGATGGGGCAGTCTAGGATTTGCCAAAATGCGTGGTCAATTAGGGTTTTCCGAAGAATCGAATTTTTAGTCCGAGATTTCCATTGAGCCGAATTTACTGCTAAAAATGACGCTGGTTATTTTGTTTAACGGAATCAGCGGATGAAGAAAACTGAGACAGCGGACGATTCCAGCGGCCAGGGCGTCCTGCAACGTGCGTTTGCGGTGCTGCGCGTGTTGGCCGATGCCAAGGGTGAAAAGCTGCGGCTGACCGACATCGCCGCGCGTACCGGCCAGGCGCAGGCCACGGTGCATCGCGTGCTGCAAGGGCTGATGCAGGAAGGCGTGGTGGAGCAGCCCGCGCAAAGCAAGGGGTACCAGCTGAGCGTGGCCTTCTTTGCCCTGGCGGCTGCGGCGGGCACGCATCAGTCCAGCTTGCGCACGCTGTACCGCCCCGCGATGCTGCGCCTGTCGGGCATGCTGAACGACACCATTTTTTTGCTGGTGCGCAGCGGCTTTGACGCGGTCTGCGTAGACCGGGTGGACGGGGCTTTTCCGGTGCGTTCGCATACCGGAGACATCGGCGGACGCGTGCCGCTGGGCATGGGCCAGGGCGGCCTGGTGCTGCTGGCCAGCTTGCCGGAGGCGGAGCGCGAAGAGGTCATCCGCTTCAACATTCCACGGCTGCACCATCTGGGTTTCGTCGATGAAATCTCGATGCGGGTGCGCATCCAGGAATGCCAGCAATTGCAGTACGCGCGCAGCCAAGGGCAGGGCGTGTTTCCGAACATCGCGGGGCTGGCGGTGCCGGTCCATGACCGCAACGGCGTCACGGTGGCGGCGCTGAGCGTGGCCGCCCCCATCGAACGCATCAACGACGAGCGGCTGCCGCTGATCGTTGAAATGCTGCGCCGGGAAGCGGACGCCGTGGGGGCGCAGATCAATCCGTTCGACCCGGCGCTGCGGCGGCCCAGCCAGTACCTGGGCGCCGGCAACGGGGCGTAGTCCGCGTCGTCCGCGCGGTGCGCTTGGTGCGCTTGGTGCGCTTGGTGCGCGGGGTGCGCGGGGTGCGCGGGGTGCGCGGTATGTAGAAAGGGGCCGCCGCGAACGGCGGTTCAATCACATCGCATGGCGCGCACGGCCGCCGCGCCTCAGGTCGGGTACGTACCCGGCAGCAGGATGCTGCGGTCGCCCACTTCAAGGTTGCGGCGGCCGCACAGCGCCATCGTCGTATCCATTTCCTTGTAAAGCAGTTCCAGCACGCGGGTCACGCCCGCCTGGCCGTACGCGCCCAGGCCGTACAGGAAGGCGCGGCCGATCATCGTGCCGCGCGCGCCCAGCGCCACCGCTTTCAGGATGTCCTGGCCGGACCGGATGCCGCCGTCCATCCAGACTTCGATCTTCGAGCCCACCGCATCCGCAATCGCCGGCAACGCCGCGATCGACGACATGGCGCCGTCCAGCTGGCGCCCGCCGTGGTTGCTGACGATCAGCGCGTCCGCGCCGCTATTGGCGGCCAGGTGCGCGTCTTCCACATCCAGGATGCCCTTGATGATGAGCTTGCCGCCCCAGCGCTGCTTGATCCATTCCACGTCGTCCCAGCTCAGGCGCGGGTCGAATTGCTCGGCCGTCCAGGAGGACAGCGACGACAGGTCGCTGACGCCCTTGGCGTGGCCGACGATATTGCCGAACGTGCGGCGCTTGGTGCCCAGCATCCCCATGCACCAGCGCGGCTTGGTGGCCAGGTTGATCAGGTTGCGCAGCGTGGGCTTGGGCGGTGTCGACAGGCCATTCTTGATGTCCTTGTGACGCTGGCCCAGGATCTGCAAGTCCAGCGTCAGCACCAGCGCGGTGCAGCCGGCGGCCTTGGCGCGATCGATCAGGTTGGCCACGAATTCGCGGTCGCGCATCACGTACAGCTGAAACCAGAACGGCTTTTTGGTGGCCTCTGCCACGTCTTCCAACGAGCAGATGCTCATCGTGGACAAGGTGAACGGCACGCCGAAATCCGCCGCCGCCTTGGCCGCCAGGATCTCGCCGTCGGCATGCTGCATGCCGGTCAGGCCGGTGGGCGAAATCGCCAGCGGCATCACCACGTCATGGCCCACCATCGTGGTGCGCAACGACCGGCCTTCCATGTTCACCGCCACGCGCTGGCGCAGCTTGATCTTGTGAAAATCGCTTTCATTGGCGCGGTAGGTGCCTTCGGTCCAGGCGCCGGAATCGGCGTAGTCGTAGAACATGCGCGGCACGCGCTTTTGCGCAATGGCGCGCAAATCTTCGATGCAGGTGATCGTAGAAAGGTTAGCGGTCATGAGAGGTCTGAGGAGTGATAGAGGTGCGCCAGCTGCGTTTCGTATTTTTAGAATCTGGAGCCGCCGGCTGCGGGCGGCCTCGCCGCAACGCCTGGGTGACAGGACCTGCGGCGCCGCCCAGTATACGCGCCGAGGCCGGCAAGCGCTGCTTGCCGGCCCCGTTCGCCCCCCTCTGACCGGGGCTCTTTCGGCCCCCTGTCCACCCAAGCTATCGCGGCCAGACCTTGCTGACCGCGCGGATCGTTGCCCACGCCACCCAACGCGGGCTGGTCAGCCGCGCGCCCGGCAGCCGGCGCATCACATCCACGGCCAGACCGCCGCGCTTGTGCCATTGTTTTTTACGCGTCTGGCTGTCGGTCCAGCGGCCTTCCAGCCACGGAAATTCACGGCGCCCCGGCTTGTAGACCGGCGGCGTGTTGTAGATCAGGATGTACGCCAGACGCGGCGACGGCGACGTATTCGGCCCCGTGAAATGCAGCGTGCGCGCGTCATGGACGGTGATGCCGCCCGGGTCCAGCGGTTCGGCCACGGCCTGGTCGCGGCGGAAGTCGCCGCAGCATTCCAGCGGATGCAGGGTCTTGTCGCCGCCGGGCGAGCGGTGTTCCAGCACGTCCCACTTGTTCGACCCGGGAATGAACTGCATGCAGCCGTTTTCCACGGTCGCCGGTTGCAGCGCCAGCCAAATGCTCAGTTCGTTGTAGACAAAGTCGGGCGAACGGAACGCCTCGTCCTGGTGCCACGGCGTCTCGGGGCCGAACGGGCCGGGCTTGAGCAGGGCGTGCTCGCCGTACAGCGCCGCCTCTTCGCCCAGTAGTTGCCGCGCCAGGTCCAGCGTGCGCTCGTGGTAAGTCGTCTTGAGCAGACCGGGGGCATAATGACGCGGATCGTGCAGGCTGGGAAACTTGGCGGGCTTGGACGGATCGTCCCGGCTCACGAAGTCGTACTGCGCACCCTCGTTGTATCCCGTCTTGTTCGCGAACAGATCCAGCAGGGTGCGGCGGATATAGCCCACCTCGTCCTGCGGACACATGTCCTTCAGGGCCAGGTAACCCTGATCCCTGTAGCGCGCTGTCTCAGCTTCCGACAACAAACTGGTCTCTTCCATAATGGCTTCTCCAAGCTCTGGTAGCGGGTGTTCCCGTTGGCACGTTTTGACATGAGCACTAACGTATCGCTTCGATGCCCACGGGGCCTATAGACCATCCGCTGTAGCCATATCCGCCTATTCATCCCAATGGCGGCGCATCATCCGAAGGAAAATCCATGCAAGACCCTAAAACCGACTCCCATATCGAAACCGTTCTTGTGTCAGTCAGCGGCACGGTGCAAGGCGTGGGGTATCGCCACGCGACCGTGCGGCGCGCTCATATGCTGGGTGTGACGGGCTGGGTGCAGAACTTGCTGGACGGCACGGTCGAGGCCCTGGTGCAGGGCACGCCAGACCAGGTTGACCACATGCTTGAATGGCTGCGGCGCGGCCCGCCGGGTGCGTCGGTGCAAGAAATCACGACGCGCCGCGAGTACACCGACAAGCGTTACATCCGATTTGAGCAGGTGTAAGCAACAAAACCGGCTCGCCGTGAAGGGCTAGTCCGGCCGGCCGAGGGATGAGTGTTGCATTACCGGGTTTGGCAGGCCGGCGGGGCGGGGTTGTGACCCGTTCCGGTCACGGGTTTCGATCACCGGATTTCGATCACCGAATTTCGATCACCGGTTGCGCAGCCACCGCCCGCCCACCTGGTTGATGATCAGGCCGGCCAGCACACCGGCCGCCCCCAGCCATTGCAACGGCTGCAACTGTTCGCCAAAGGCCATCGACGCCGCCCACAGGCCCACCACCGGCACCAGCAGCGAAAACGGCGCGATCTTGGCCGCGGGGTGGCGGGTCAGAAGGCGGGTCCACAGCGTGTAGGCCACCAGCGTGGCCAGCACCGCCAGGTACAGCACTGACAGCGCCTCGCCCCAGCCCATGCCGGTAATCATGCCCACCACCGGCTCCCAGCCGTCGATCAGCACGGCCAGCAGCAAGAACGGCAGCACCGGCGCGGCGCTGCTCCAGGCGATGAACGCAAAGGGGTCATAACCGGGCGCCTTGCGGCTGGCCAGCCGCACGATCATGTTGGACGCCGCCCACATGAACGCGCCGCCCAGCGTCAGCGCAAAGCCCAGCATCGTCATCTGGCCCGGCCCCTCGCCCCGCCCGCCGGCGATCACGGCCAGCCCCAGCGCGGCCACGCCCAGCCCGATCCAGTGATGCCGCCGCGCGCGCTCGCCCAGCACCGGCGCGGCCAGCAGCAAGGTAAAGAACGCCTGCGTCTGGATGACCAGCGAGGCCATGCCGGCCGGCATGCCGAATTTCAACGCGGTGAACAACAGGCCGAATTGGCCCAACCCCTGCACCAGCCCGTAGGCGGCGATCCAGTGCCACGGCAGCTGCGGCCGACGCACGAAAAGGATCAGGGGGAAGGCTGCCAGCGCGAACCGAAGCGCGCCCAGCATCATGGGGGACAAGCCCCGCATGCCGACCTTCATGACAACAAAATTAAGGCCCCAGATGACCACGACCGCCAGTGCGCAGAAATAGTCTTTTCGGGTGAGATGAGTCGTGGACATGCGGCATTATCGCACCGCCGGAACGTGCCGGCGGCGTCGATCAACACGAGGTTTCAAGCGCAATTTTCAGCGCCGGACCGCAGGGTTTATTCAGCGCCTTTTCAGCGTTTTTTCAGCACTGCCGCAAAGGCTTGCACCGCGGTGTCGATGTCCTCGTCCGCGATGTGGCGATGCGTGACGCAACGCAGCCGCGAGCGGCCCCACGGGCGCGTCAGCAGCCCTTCGGCTTGCAAGGCGGCGACCCACTGCGTATTGGTCATGCCCGAATCCGCCGTCTCGACCTGCACGATATTGGTCTGCGGCACCGTGGCCGACAACGCCGGCGCCAGACGATTGATGCCGTCGCTCAAGCGGCGCGCGCGCACGTGGTCTTCGACCAGGCGGTCCGTCATCGTCTGCACGCCTTCCAGGCCGGCGGCCGCCATGATGCCCGACTGGCGCTGCGTGCCGCCCAGCATGCGCCGCAGCGTGCGCGATTTGGCGATCACGGCCTTGCCGCCCACCAGAACCGCGCCCACGGGCGCGCTCAGGCCCTTGGACAGGCACAGCGACACCGTGTCGGCGTACTGCGTGATCTCGTTGGCGGGAACGCCCAGCGCCACGGCTGCGTTGAACAGGCGCGCGCCGTCCAGGTGCACGGGGATACCGCCCGCCCGCGCCATGCCATGCACCGTGCGCATATGCTCCAGCGGCAGCACCGCGCCGCCGGCGTTGTTGTGCGACGTTTCCATCGCCACCAACGACGTCTTCAAGCGGTGACCGCCTGACAGCAGCGCCTCTTCAAGCCGGTTCAGGTCCATCGCGCCGTCCGTGCCGGACACGCCTTGATAGAACAAGCCGGTGAAGGTGGCCGCGCCGCGCTCCGACGTATACATGTGGGCCGACGATTCCAGCACCACCTGTTCGTTGCGCTGGGTTTGCGCCAACACCGCCAGCAGGTTGGCCATGGTGCAGCTGGGCACGAACAGCCCGGCTTCCTTGCCCAGGCGTGCGGCCACGTGCGCTTCCAGCGCGCGCACCGACGGGTCGCCATCCAGGCCGTCATCGCCAATCGGCGCGGTACGCATGCGCTCGTACATGGCCGGGGTGGGGTGGGTGACGGTGTCGCTGCGCAGGTCGACAGGCACGGTCGGGGTGTCGGCGGGAGTCCGCTGGGTCATGGGAATCAATGCTGCAAAATTTTGGAAAGAAATTGGCGCGTGCGCGGGGCACGCTCCTCGACATTGCCGAAGAATTCGTCCTTGACGCAGTCTTCGACGATCTTGCCGCCGTCCATGAAAATCACACGGTCGGCAACGCGGCGGGCAAACCCCATTTCGTGGGTTACCACCATCATCGTCATGCCTTCGCCGGCCAGGTCCGTCATGACGTCCAACACTTCGTTGACCATCTCGGGGTCCAGCGCCGAGGTGGGCTCGTCAAACAACATCACGACCGGGTCCATCGACAACGCACGCGCAATCGCCACGCGTTGCTGCTGGCCGCCCGACAGTTCGCCGGGATGCTTGTCCTTGTGCGCCGACAGGCCCACGCGTTCCAGCAGCGTCAGCGCCCGCGCGCGGGCCTCTTGCTTGCCGCGCCCCAGCACCTTGGCCTGGCCCAGGCACAGGTTTTCGGTCACCGACAGATGCGGGAACAACTCAAAGTGCTGGAACACCATGCCGGCCACCGAACGCAGCTTGGGCAGGTTGGTGCGCGGGTCGCCCACCGAAATGCCGTTGACCACGATGTCGCCCTTCTGAAAGGGTTCAAGCGCGTTCACGGTCTTGATCAGCGTGGACTTGCCCGAGCCGGACGGCCCGCACACCACCACGACCTCGCCCTTGCCGACTTTCGTCGTGCATTCATCCAGCACCTGAAAGGAGCCATACCACTTGCTGACCTGGTTGATCTCGATCATCGAGGTATTCGGAAACAGTTGCATCGTTAAACCCTATCGCAGCACGCGGGTGCGCTTTTCCAGCAGTTTGACCAGGCGGGACGCCGTGAAGCAGATCACGAAATACACCACCGCCACGAACAGGTAGAGCTCGACCAGGCGGCCATCGCGCTGACCGATCTTGGAGGCCGCGCCCAGGAAGTCGGTCAGCGACAGCACGTAGACCAGCGACGTGTCCTGAAACAGGATGATCACGCGGGTCAGCAGCGCCGGCACCATGTTGCGAAACGCCTGCGGCAGCACCACATAGCGCATGCCTTGCCATGGCGTAAGACCGATCGCCATGCTGGCCGACACCTGGCCGCGCGCAATGGACTGGATGCCCGCGCGCATGATTTCGCAGAAGTACGCGGCCTCGAACATCGTGAACGTGATGACCGCGGAATTGAACGCCCCCACGCGCAGCGGCGTCGGCGACCCAACCACCCACGCCGCCATGTACGGCACCAGGAAGTAGAACCAGAAGATCACCAGCAACAGCGGGATGGACCGCATCACGTTGACGTAGATGCCCGCCGGTACCGACAGCAGCTTGAAGCGCGACAGCCGCATCATCGCCAGCAGCGTGCCCAGCGCCAGGCCCATCACGGCGGCCAGCGCCGTCAGCGTCAAGGTGAATGTCATGCCCGTCTGGAACAGGTAGGGCAGCGCGGTCCAGATGACGTCGAAATCGAATTTACCCATCGCGATCCCCTATCGGCTCAGGCCGACGGCCTTGACCGCGGCCGGACCGCTTTTGCCGGCCGCGCCGATCAGGCCGGGCACCGCGATATGCCGCTCAAGCTGGCGCATGCCCAGCACCACCATGCCGTTGAGGATCAGGTAAATCACCGTCGCGGCGGAAAACGCCTCGAAGATGTGAAAGGTGAATTCCTGCATGGACCGCGCCTGGCCGGTCAGCTCCAGCAGGCCGATGGTCAACGCCACCGATGAATACTTGATGGTGCCCATGAATTCCGAGGTCAACGGCGGCAGCACGATACGAAACGCCTCGGGCAGGATGATGTAGCGGTACACCTGCACCTCGGTCAGCCCCAGTGCGGTGCCGGCCTGGAACTGGCCGCGCGGCAACGACTGGATGCCGGCGCGAAGCTGCTCGGCCACGCGGGCCGACCCGTAGAAGCCCAGGCACAGCACGGCGGGCACAAACTGCCCCCACGGCTGGGGCATCTGCTTCATCGCCAAGCCCCACGCATGGGGCAACAATTCGGGCAGCACGAAGTACCACAGGAACATCTGCACCAGCAGCGGGACGTTGCGAAACAGCTCGACGTAGGTCGCGCCCAGCACATTCATCACGCGCGATTGCGCGGTGCGCATCACGCCCAGACAGGATCCCAGCAATAGCGAAAAGACCCACGCCGTCAGCGCCAGCGCCAATGTCCAGCCCACGCCGATCAGGATGGTTTCCAGGAAGGTGTGCACGCCGTCCGGCGACATCTCCAGGAATACGCTCCAACTCCAGTTGTAATTCATGCCCGTGCCCTAGATGGCGGCGCCGGCCACGGCGCCTTGCCCCAAAACCGCCGCGGGACGCCTGGGCGTCCCGCGGGCTACCTGCTGATTACTCGTACGCCTTGGGGTCACCCGAATCGGTCGGGTTGGCCAGCGCGCGCTTGAGGGCGTCGCTCATCGGGTACTTCAGGTTGATCTGCTTCGGGGGAATCGGCGAATTGAAGTACTTGTCGTAGATCGCCGCGACCTTGCCGGTCTTGATCAGATCGAGCACGGCGTCGTCTACCACCTTCTTGAAGGCGGGGTCGTCCTTGGGTTCCATGATGCCGTAGGGCGCCATTTCCAGGCCCTTCTTGCCGATCACGAACGCGTCGGGGTTCTTGGACGAAGCGACGGCGCCGTAGGCAATGCCGTCATCGTTGGCCGAACCCGCGGCACGGCCCGATTCCACCATCAGGATGGTTTCGGCGGTGTCCTTGGTGGGCGCCATCGTGATGCCCAGATTGCCCTTGGCGTTCAGACCGGAGATCAGGCGGAAGGTCTGGCCGCCGGCCTGGGCGGCGATGGTCTTGCCGCGAAACGATTCCAGGTTGTTGGGATCGACGCCGCCATCCTTGCGCGCCACCAGCACCACCTGCGCCACGAACGTCGTGGGGGCGAACGACACCAGCTTGTGGCGGTCCAGGTTGTTGGTGGTGTTGCCGCATTCCAGGTCGATGGTGCCATTGGCCAACAGCGGGATGCGCGTGGCCGAGGTCGTCGGGTTGTAGCGCACTTCCAGCTTGGGCAGCTTCAACGCGGCCTGGATATGCTTGGCCACTTCCTGGCAGATCTCCACGGTGTAGCCGACGGGCTTCTGGTTGCCGTCCAGATATGCAAACGGCACCGAGGTCTCGGGGTGGCCGATGGTGATCACGCCGGTTTCGCGGATCTTGTCCAGGCGGCTGGGGCCTTCGGCGTGGGCGGTGGCCGCGCTGCCCAACAGGGCGGCAGCGACGGAGATCGCGGCAAGTGCTTTCATCTGATTCCCTTGGCGCCGTGCAATCGACGCGTATTTGTATTCACGATCGGCGGCACCGGTTTGGCCGGCGTCCGCCACGTCCCGCGATGAGCCCCGCGGCTGGCAAAAAGTATCAACTAGCAGTATGGTTTTATCCAGTTCCAATCAAGTATTCCTCTATACGGATTTGATATGGCCATTCCACGGATGGGCTTAAGACACATCGAGGCCTTCCGAGCCGTCATGATGACCGGCTCGATGACGGCCGCAGCACGGCGCGTGCACACCTCGCAGCCGCACGTTAGCCGCTTAATAGCGCAATTGGAAGCGATCACCCAGTTTCCCCTGTTCGACCGCAATGGCAGCCGCCTGAGCCCCACGCAAGACGGCTCGCGCTTCTTTCAGGAGGTCGA
This sequence comes from Achromobacter sp. ESBL13, assembly GCF_036668755.1. Lineage (NCBI taxonomy): Bacteria > Pseudomonadati > Pseudomonadota > Betaproteobacteria > Burkholderiales > Alcaligenaceae > Achromobacter > Achromobacter sp. ESBL13. The sequence continues at coordinate 294,120 of NZ_JAZEVT010000002.1, forward strand.
AAAAACCTTTATCGGCCTGGCCGGCCTGGAGTCGGCGGCGGCCAGCATCCGCTCGTTCAGCGCCAGCCGCCTGAGCGTGGCCGCCATGCCACGACTGGCGGGCGGCATGCTGGCGCGCATCGTCGCCGCCTTCAAGACCGAGTACCCGGACGTGATGGTGTCCATCCATTCAGGCAGCGCCAGCGCCGTGCACAACTGGATCAGCTCGGGCTTTTGCGACACGGGGCTGGCGATGCTGTCGGGCGACAGCCCGGGCATCCAGGTCGAACCCGTGCTGACGATGAGCTGCGTGGCGGTGCTGCCCAAGGGGCACCGGCTGACCAAGCTGAAGAAGCTGAAACCGGCCGACTTCGCGGGCGAGCCCTTCATCGCCTTTCCCAGCGCCACGCCGCTGCGCGAAAAGATCGACGCCGTCTTCAAGTCGGCCAAGGTGGAACGGCAGACGGTGGCCGAAGCGGGCCTGGGTTCATCGGTGTGCGCGCTGGTGGGCGCGGGCCTGGGCGTGGCGCTGATCAACCCCTTGGCCGCGCGCGAAGAGTACGAGGCCAACGGCGTGGAAGTGCGCCCGTTCAGCCCGTCGGTGCCGGTGACGGTGGCGCTGCTGTACCCGCCGTATCACACGCGAACGCGGCTGGTCAGCGTGTTTTCGCGCTACGCGCATCAGCTGATGCAGGAAGAGATGGCGGATCTGAAGGCGCGGCCGGCTCGGTGAAGGCGCTGTGGAGCGAGGCGTGGGGCTAGCGGCGCGCGGCTAGCGGCGCGCGGCTAGCGGCGCGCCGCCGCGTGGCGCCGCGGGGGGGGCGCGGGGGGGCGTGCGGGGGGGGCTCGCGGGGGGGCTCGCGGGGGCGCGGCTGGGTGCTACCGCGGCGCTGCCTGCACTCGCCCGTCCGCGTGCAGATAACGCATCGCACCGTCGGCATGCATGGCCGGCACGGCCTGTCCCTGGCTCCAGCATTTCGCGATTGCGCAGGGCACGCCATGCACACCGTCCGCCGTATGCAGGGCCGCCGGCACGCCGATCCACGCATAGATCGGTTCATGCAGCCACGCGCCGTTCGCATCGGCGATGCCGATGTGCAGGCCATCCGGGCTGTGCTCGCTGGCTGGTTCCCTGGCTGGTTCGCGGGGTGGTTCGCGGGGTGGTTCGCGGGGTGGTTCGCAGGCGTGTTCCGGCGCTACCGCGCCCAGCCAGCCGTAGGTGTCGTTCCACATCAGGCCGAACAGCATCTGCTGCGTGCAGGGTAGTGTCTCGCGGCGCTCGACCATGTCGTAAACGCCTTGGAACCACTGGTTCCATTCGCCATGATCCACGCACCGCAGCACGCGTACATAGCGGCCGGCCTGGCCTGCGGGAGGTGGCGTGATGTCGGCGGGGTCGGGCGCGGGCAGCCAGATGATGTCAGCCAGATCGCCATACGCCACGGGAACGACGACATCGCCCTTGCCGTCCACGATGCCGCGACGATCGTCATCGGTCAGGACGCGTATTCGCATCGTGCCGCTTATCCACAAGCTGGCGGGATCGGACTCCGTATCCACGGGCGCCAGCCCGGCGTACAGGGCGTCCAGCACCAGGCTGCCCTGGGCGTCGATCAGGCCGCACAGGTCGCCGCGTTGCGTCACATAGGCGTGCAGCGCGTCGTCCCAGTTGATGTCGTCCCACACGGGCGCGCTGGCCCAGGCGCCGCGCCGGTCGATCAGGCCCCAGCATTCGGCTTGAAACGCGGGCGCCAGACCCCCTGGGGAAAAGTCGCCGGCTGACTCGAAAGCGGCGGGTATCGCCCACGCCCCACAAGTTGTCCACAGCAAAGCGATGCAGGCCATCGCCAAGGTGCGTGTCGTGGCGCATGACGGCGTGGGAGCCGTTGGAGGCGTTGTTGTCGTCGTTGTCGGGGTTGTCGGGGTTGTTGTCGTCGGAGTCGTCTTGGGCATCGGCGCCGCCCTCGACGTCGTCCTCTTCCTCATACCCGTCGAAATCTTCATAGCGCTCTCGCCGCGCGGGCTCCTGCTGATCGAAGTACGGATGCGCCAAACCGCCCAAGCCGACACGCCAAGCCCATCCGGATTCATCGTCGGCATCTTGTACGCCCAGCAAGCGCAACACTGCCGCGATATCGTCCGCCCGCATGCCGTCCTGCAAAGCCTGCCAACGATCCGCGCACAGCGTCCGCGCGTGAGGCAAATACGCGTCCGCGCCATCCGCATGCAGCCATGCCAGTTCATCTAGCTCGGCGCTTATCCACAGGCAGGCCGCGCCGCCCGGCCCGGTCGGCCCAGCCCCGACTCTCCTGCCAGTTCGCACATCGATCCGTTCGTCCAGGTATGCCACCGCCGCATCCAGCTGCACACAATGCGGCGCATCGCCGCTTGCCGCGCGGCCCCGCACGAAGTCCGCCACCTGCCGCAATCGATCAAGCCCGGCTTGCGCGGGGGCGGCTAGCGCCGCCGTACCCGCATCGCCAAACACGCGCTGGGACGCATCAGCATCCCGCAAGGTTCCGTCGGCCAGCAACACCTGCCATAACGTGGGCAGATTGCCGTTGGCGGCGGCGATTTCTTCCGATGACACCTTGCGACCATCCCGTTCCGCCTGCAACGACAACCACGCGCGATTACCCATCACTGCATCCTTGAAGCACGCTGGCCGCGCGCCGTCCGCGCGTGACCCGTCAAAAAAGAAAGGCCAGCCCTTTCAGGCTGGCCTTGAACTGGCGCAGGCAAACGCTTACGCGTCGATGTTGCCCGCCGACAGCGCGTTGCGTTCGATGAACGCGCGGCGCGGTTCCACGTCGTCGCCCATCAGGGTTGTGAAGACTTCGTCCGCGGCGATGGCGTCTTCGATCTGCACGCGCAACAGGCGGCGCACCTTCGGGTCCATCGTGGTTTCCCACAGCTGTTCCGGATTCATTTCGCCCAGACCCTTATAGCGCTGCTTCGAGATGCTGCGGTCGGCTTCGCTGCGCAGCCATTGCATGGCTTCGCGGAAGTCGGACACGGTCTGTTCCTTGCGCTTGTCGCCTTCACCGCGCGCGGCCAGCGAACGCGAACCGACCTTGCCCAGGAAGCTCTTGGCGGCCTTGGACAGGATGGCGTAGTCCGAGCCGTTGATGAAGTCGGCGTCGATGATGCTGACGCGCACGTTGCCGTGGTGCATGCGCTGCACCGACAGGCGATGGCGTTCGGTGGCTTCGTCAAATTGCGGCACCACTTCCACGCCGTTGCCGCTGACCGGGTCGCGCATGGCGTCGGCCAGGCGCTTGGCGGAATCGGCGGTGGATTCGGCCGTTTCCAGGTTGATCTCCACGCCTTCGGCCATGGCCGACAGCGCGCCCACATCGAACACCTTCGACAAGCGCGCGATGACGCCGTCGGCCGCCACGTACTGGCTGGCCAGATCGGTGAGCTCGTCGCCACGGATGATGTTGCCGCCCGAGATGATCTCGGCATCCTTCAACGCCAGTTGCAGCATGAACTGCGCTTCTTCCTGGTCGTCCTTCAGATAGCGTTCTTCGCGGCCAACCTTCACCTTGTACAGCGGCGGTTGGGCGATATACACGTAGCCGCGCTGCACCAGCTCGGGCATCTGGCGATACAGCAGCGTCAGCAGCAGGGTGCGGATGTGCGCGCCGTCAACGTCCGCGTCAGTCATGATGATGAGGCGGTGATAACGCAGTTTTTCCACGTTGAAATCAGGGCCGATGCTGGTGCCCAGCGCCGTGATCAGCGTGGCGATCTGTTCGCTGGCGATCAGGCGGTCGAAACGCGCCTTTTCCACGTTCAGCACCTTGCCGCGCAGCGGCAGGATGGCCTGGAACTTGCGGTCGCGGCCTTGCTTGGCCGAGCCGCCCGCGGAGTCACCCTCGACGATGTACAGCTCGCACAGCGCCGGATCTTTTTCCTGGCAGTCGGCCAGTTTGCCGGGCAGGCCCGCGCCTTCCAGCACGCTCTTGCGACGCGTCATTTCGCGCGCCTTGCGTGCGGCTTCACGCGCGCGGGCGGCTTCCACGATCTTGTTGCACAGCGCCTTGGCGTCGTTCGGGTTTTCAAGCAGCCACGTTTCCAGCGTGCGGGCCACGGCTTCTTCAACGGCCGGGCGCACTTCGCTGGAGACCAGCTTGTCCTTGGTCTGGCTGCTGAACTTGGGCTCGGGCACCTTCACCGACAGCACGCAGGCCAGGCCTTCGCGCATGTCGTCGCCGGACGTTTCCACCTTGGCCTTCTTGGCCAGTTCGTTGTCGGCGATGTACTTGTTGATGATGCGGGTCATCGCCGCGCGCAGGCCGGTCAAGTGCGAGCCGCCGTCGCGCTGCGGGATGTTGTTGGTGAAGCACAGCACGCTTTCGCTGTAGCTGTCGTTCCACTGCATCGCCACTTCCACGCCCACCGACACGCCACCGGCGGCCGATTCGGTGCTGACCGAAAACACGTTCGGGTGCAGCACGGTCTTGGCACGGTTGATGTATTCAACAAAGCCCTTCACGCCGCCCGAGAACGCAAAGTTCTCTTCCTTGCCGTGGCGTTGGTCCACCAGGCGGATCTTCACGCCGTTGTTCAAGAACGAGAGCTCGCGCAAGCGCTTGGAGAGAATCTCGTAGTGGTATTCGATGTTGTTGAAGATGATCGGGTCGGCCAGGAAGCGCACTTCCGTGCCCCGCATGTCCGTCGTGCCCGTCACGGCCAGCGGCGCCACGCGCGCGCCCTGGCGGAATTCCATCTGGTGGACTTGGCCGTTGCGGCGAATGGTCAGGCGCAGCCACTCGGACAGGGCGTTCACGCAAGACACACCCACGCCGTGCAGGCCGCCGGACACCTTGTACGAGTTCTGGTCGAACTTGCCGCCGGCGTGCAGCTCGGTCATGACGATTTCGGCCGCGCTGCGGTGAAATTCGTCGTCCTTGTGGATGTCCGTGGGGATGCCGCGGCCGTTGTCCGTGACCGAGATCGAGTTGTCGGTGTGGATCGTGACGACGATGTCGTCGCAATGGCCGGCCAGGGCTTCGTCGATGGCGTTGTCCACCACTTCGAACACCATATGGTGCAAGCCGGTGCCGTCGGACGTGTCGCCGATATACATGCCGGGGCGCTTGCGCACGGCCTCCAGCCCCTTGAGCATCTTGATCGAGTCAGCGCCGTAGCCGCTGGTCTCGGGAGTGGTGTTCTGCTGATCTGACATGTCTGGTTCGATAACGCTTTAAAGAACGGCCTGGCGGCCGGACCGCCCGCGAGCCCTCAGGCCCGCAAGCGGCACAAACCCACAAGAGGGGTGCGGATCAAATCCGCATGGGCATGACGACGTACTTGAACTGGTCGTCTTCGGGCAGGGTGATGAGCGCCGATGCATTGGCATCGGGCATGACCGACCACTGGATATTGTCGACTTTCACGTTGGCCAGCACATCAAGCAAATAGCCCACGTTAAAGCCCACGTCCAATGCTTCATGGCCGTAGTCGATGTCGATTTCTTCCTGCGCCTCTTCCTGCTCGGCGTTGGAAGACGAGATCTTCATCTGGTTCTGCGCAAGTTGCAGGCGCACGCCCTTAAACTTGTCGGTGGTCAGGATGGCGGCGCGCTGCAGGCTGCCCTGAAGCGCTTCGCGGCCCACCATGAAGTGGCGCGTGTAGTTCGTGGGAATTACACGCGTGAAATCGGGGAACTTGCCTTCGACCAGCTTGGACACCAGTTCCACGTCGCCGAAACGGAAGCGGATCTGGCCCGGCGCCACATCAATGGAGACCACTTCGTCGGAGTCTTCCAGCAGGCGCTGCATTTCCAGCACGGTCTTGCGCGGCACGATCACTTCGTGGCGTTCGGCGATGCCGTCGGCTTCCGTCGAGCAATGCGCCAGGCGGTGACCATCGGTGGCGACGGCGCGCACACGACCCGGTTCAAACACCAGCAGCATGCCGTTCAGGTAGTAACGGATGTCTTGTTGCGCCATGGCGAAGTGCACCATGTTGAACAGATGGCGCAGCGTGCGTTGCGGCATGGTCAGCGAGACGTCCCACTGCTCGGGCTGAGCGACGGTGGGGAACTCGCTGGCGGCCAGCGTCTGCAACGCGAAGCGGCTCTTGGCCGACTGCACCGACAGCTTGTTGCTGGCCAGCGCCAGGCGCACGTCGCCGGTGTCCGGCAGCGCTTTCAGGATGTCGAGCAGCTTGCGCGCGGCAACCGTGGTGGACTCGTTGTCCTGGCCCACGCCGAAGTCGGCGTGCGTGGTGATCTGTACTTCCAGGTCGGTCGCAATGAAGGCAACCTTGTTGCCTTCCTTGCGCATCAGGATGTTCGCAAGAATGGGCAGGGTATGGCGTCTTTCGACGATGCCCGCCACAGTCGACAGCGGTTTCAGCAATGCATCGCGTGTGGTTTGTACGAGTTGCATGTTCATCCTTTTAGAGTTTGTTCCAACACGTGCAGGGTATGGTTGAGCTCCGCTTGTTTTGCGCGGGCGTCGGAAATCTTGCGTACGGCATGCAGTACGGTGGTGTGATCGCGCCCCCCGAACAGATCACCGATTTCCGGCAGGCTTTTCTGCGTCAGCTCTTTGGCCAGGTACATCGCAACCTGACGCGGCAAGGCGATATTGGCGGGCCGGCGTTTCGAGTACATGTCCGCGACCTTGATCTTGTAGAAATCCGCCACCGTCTTCTGGATGTTTTCCACAGTGATCTGGCCGTTGGACACGGACAGCAGGTCTTTCAGGGCTTCCTTGCAGACATCCACCGTCAGCACGTCGCGACCGTGGAAGCGGGCGTAGGCCAGGACCTTGCGCAGCGCGCCTTCCAGCTCGCGCACGTTGCTGCGCAGATGCTTGGCAATGAAGAAGGCCACTTCCTCGGGCATGGGCACGCCTTCGGACTCGGCCTTGCGCAGCAGAATCGCCACACGCATTTCGAGCTCGGGCGGCTCGATCGCCACCGTCAGGCCGGAGTCAAAGCGCGAGATCAGACGGCTGTCGATGCCCGACAGTTCCTTGGGGTACGTATCGCTGGTGATGATGATCTGCTTGCGCTGCGCGACCATCGCTTCGAACGCGTAGAAGAATTCTTCCTGCGTGCGGTTCTTGCCGGAGAAGAACTGGATGTCATCGATCAGCAGCAAGTCCAGCGAATGGTAGTAGCGCTTGAAGTCGTCGAACGCCTTGCGCTGGTACGCCTTCACCACGTCGGACACGTATTGATCGGCATGCACATAGCGCACCCGCACGCCGGTGCCGGCAGCGACCATCGCGTTACCGATGGCGTGGATCAAGTGGGTCTTGCCCAGGCCCACGCCGCCATACAGGAACAGCGGGTTATAGGACGTGCCGGGGTTCTCGGCCACCTGCAACGCCGCGGCGCGCGCGAGCTGGTTCGCCTTACCCGTCACGAAATTCTCGAACGTGAGATCCGTATTCAGGCGCGAACGCTCGTACACGATGTTGGCTGCGTCGGCGTTGACCGCCTGCGCAGCCACCGTGGTGGCGGGCGGGGGAGGGGCGGCCGTAGCCGGGGCCTGCATGGGCGGCGCGCCGCCCGCGGGCTGTGCAGCGGACAGGTGTGATTGATCGGGCTGCGGTGCACGCACGGGCGCGACCGGCATGCGCGGGGCGGCTCCATGAGAAGGCAACTCGAACAAGACCTGTACCGGTCGCTTGAACCACTCCGCGGCCAACGCTTCGATCTGGTGGGAAAAGTTCTTGCGCACCCAATCCAGCTTGAAGCGGTTGGGCGCGGCAACGCGCAGCACCGCCTGCGTTTCGTCGTACGCAAGCGGGACCAGCGGTCGTATCCACGCGCTGATTTGTTGGGGGGGGAGTTCCTGCTCAAGACGACTGACGCAGGTCTGCCAGAATTCTTTCATGTCGCTCTTATTCAAACCTCGATTCTACCTTGCCTGGGCTGGGGTTATCCACAGGGTAGGACATAAGCGTCTACACTGCCCAGGCTTAACTGTTTGACAAGACAGGGAAAACTTGCTGAAATGGTGGGCTTTTCCGAATTCTGTCTGTCAGAAGGTTTCACAGAGAGCTTAGCCGGAGTTGTGGCAAGTACCCTCCTTTCATAGGTTTGGGCGCTTACTGCACTGTCCGGTTTTTAGCTTTGCTGAATAGGTCGCCTGGGGAGAAATCCCTTGTCCAGAGCCCCGTCTATGCGTTGTTTTTTGCACCTGTTGCAAAAATGCTCACTAGATACCCGCTTCTGAATCCGCGACCTGGAACCCTCCGGGCAGGTCCCTTCTGACTTTTGTTCTTTTTGTGGATCGTCCATGAAACGTACCTACCAACCTTCCGTCACCCGCCGCAAGCGCACCCATGGCTTTCGCGTGCGCATGAAAACCCGCGCTGGCCGCGCCATCCTGAACGCCCGCCGCGCCAAGGGCCGCAAGCGTCTGGCTGTCTAAGTTCTGGTTTTCCGGTTCCTTTCCGGAAAAACCTGACTATTTGCACGGACCGGCCATATTGCAAGACCTCTCGCAATCTCGTTCTGGTTCCGCGCAAACGCCTGACCCGCAGTCCATGCCGCGCTCCACGCTTCCCCCGGAGGCGCGGCTGCATCGCCCCTCCGAGTTCGCCGCTGCCCTCAAAGGCCGGCGTCTTGCTCGAGGGGCGTTATTCATTGTGACTTCGGCTCCCAATGATCTGCCCCCCGGCCAGGATGCCTGTGCCCGACTGGGGCTGATCATCGCCAAGCGCTTCGCCGCCCACGCCAGTACGCGCAACGCCATCAAGCGGGTCATCCGCGAAGCGTTCCGCCACCGGCGTCTGGCGTTGCCGGCGAAGGACTACGTCGTGCGTTTGCATAGCAAAGTCGCGCCCACATCGCTGACCTCGCTAAAACGCTTGGTCAGAGCAGAAGTGGACGCTCACTTTGAGCGGATCTTGCGATGATTTTCAAAGCACTGCTTATTCTTCCGATTCGGTTCTACAGGTTCTTCCTGAGCCCCTGGATCGGCAGGCAGTGCCGTTTTACCCCCACTTGCTCGGCGTACGCGATTGAAGCAATCGAACGCCATGGCGCCTGGCGCGGCTTTTGGTTGGCGGTCCGGCGTATAGGCCGTTGCCATCCATGGTCGCCCGGCGGCTGGGATCCGGTTCCGCAATCCAAGGGAACCAATGGCCCCCCGTGCTGTTCCCACAGCCACCGCACCGAGCACGATTGACGCTAAACTGGCGGGCTTTGCTGGCCCGTATTCACTTCAGTAGGCACCATGGATATCCGACGAACCGTCCTCTGGATGATTTTTTCCTTTTCGCTGTTGCTCCTCTGGAACAACTGGCAAATCCATAACGGCAAGCCGTCCCTGTTCGGGGGCCCGACGCCCGCGGCCAGCACGGCTGAACCGCACGCCGGCGCCAATAACGCCACGCCTTCGGTGCCCAGCGCCCCCACTTCCACGGCCACCGCGCCGTCGGCCGTGCCCGGCGCCGCCGCACCCGCTGCCGCGCGTTCGGAAGAAGTCGTCATCACTACGGACGTGCTGCGCCTGACGTTCGACACCATGGGCGCCCAATTGGTGCGCGCCGAGCTGCTGAAGTACCCGGCAACCGGCCAGGCCGACAAGCCCACCGTGCTGCTGGACCGTTCGGCCGGCCTGAACTACGTCGTGCAGTCCGGCGTGGTCGGCGCGCCCAATGGCCAGAGCTTCCCCACGCACCAGACGCCTTTCCGCGTCACGTCCACCGAACGCCAGATGACCGGCGACAACCTGGTTGTGTCGTTCGAAGGGGAATCGGGCGGTGTGAAGGTCACCAAGACGTTCACCCTGCACAAGGGCCGCTACGACATCGACGTGCGCCACGACCTGGCCAACGTCGGTTCCGCCCCCGTTACGCCCTCGCTGTACCTGCAGCTGGAACGCGACGGCAACGACCCGGCCGACACGTCCAGCTTCTATCACACGTTCACCGGTTTCGCCGTCTACTCTGAGCAGGACAAGTTCCAGAAGAGCACGTTCAGCGACATCGAGAAGAAGAAGGCTAACTACATCAAGCAGGCGGACAACGGCTGGATCGCCGTGGTGCAGCACTACTTCGCCACTGCGTGGGTGCCGCCGCAAGGCAAGCCGCGCACGAACGAACTGCTGGAAGTGCAGAAGAACCTGTACGCCGCCCGCAGCATTGAAGCCGTTGGCGAAATCGCCCCCGGTTCCGCCTCGCGCGTGGACTCGCACCTGTGGGTCGGCCCGCAAGACCAAAAGGCCATGGCGGCGCTCGCCCCCGGCCTGGAGCTGGTGGTGGACTACGGTTGGCTGACCATCATCGCCAAGCCGCTGTTCACGCTGATGACCTGGCTGCACTCGTTGCTGGGCAACTGGGGCTGGACGATCGTTGCGCTGACCGTGCTGATCAAGGCCATCTTCTACCCGCTGGCCGCCGCAAGCTACCGCTCGATGGCCCGCATGAAGCAAGTGGCCCCGCGCCTGCAGGCCCTGAAGGAAAAGTTCGGCGACGACAAGCAGAAGCTGAACGCCGCCATGATGGAGATGTACCGCACCGAAAAGATCAACCCGCTGGGCGGCTGCTTGCCGATGGTGGTGCAGATCCCGGTGTTTATCTCGCTGTACTGGGTGCTGCTGGCCAGCGTTGAAATGCGCGGCGCGCCGTGGATTCTGTGGGTCCATGACCTGTCGATCCGTGACCCGTACTTCATTCTGCCCGCCATCATGATGGCCACCATGTTCCTGCAGATCAAACTGAACCCGACGCCCCCGGATCCCATCCAGGCCAAGGTCATGATGATCATGCCGCTGGTGTTCGGCGGGATGATGTTCTTCTTCCCGGCCGGTCTGGTGCTGTACTGGTGCGTGAACAACACCCTGTCGATTGCGCAGCAGTGGTCCATCACCCGCGCCATGCAACGTAAGACCGAAGCGGCGGCAAACCGGTAAAACCGATCTGCCCGAGCTTTCAAGTCTGAAAAAAACCGGCCCTTTGCGGCCGGTTTTTTTATGCGCGCCAAGCGCCCGACGCCCGAACCTGTTCCTGGAGATGAGGCCATAGTCGATAGGTTTTAGTAATCGACAATGCTGTTTCAATCAACTTCACAAACGCAACCTTGGCCCCTATGATGTGTCCCACATACTGCCCAGCGCCCCGTGCCGGGCAGTATCCACAACACAGCACGGGCCCGCAGCGGCTCGCGCCTTCCAGAATTACGTACGGAGTGTGCTATGACCGACAAGAAGAATCTGACCACCGCCTCAGGCGCACCGGTGGCAGACAACAACAACACGCTCACCGCCGGCCCGCGCGGCCCCGCGCTGTTGCAGGACTTCTGGCTGATTGAAAAACTGGCCCACTTCGACCGCGAACGCATCCCCGAACGCGTGGTTCACGCCAAGGGCTCCGGCGCCTACGGCACCTTCACCGTCACGCATGACATCTCGCGCTACACGCGCGCCAGCATCTTTTCGCAGGTCGGCAAGCAAACTCCGCTGTTCCTGCGCTTTTCCACCGTGGCCGGGGAACGCGGCGCGGCGGACGCCGAACGCGATGTGCGCGGCTTTGCCATCAAGTTCTACACGGATGAAGGCAACTGGGACCTGGTCGGCAACAACACCCCGGTCTTCTTCATCCGCGACCCGCTGAAGTTTCCCGACTTTATCCACACGCAAAAGCGCGATCCCAAGACCAACCTGCGCAGCGCCACCGCCGCCTGGGATTTCTGGTCGCTCAGCCCTGAATCGCTGCACCAGGTCACCATCCTGATGAGCGACCGCGGCATTCCCGCCAACCTGCGCCAGCAGCACGGCTTTGGCTCGCACACGTTCAGCTTCGTCAACAAGGACGGCGAACGCTTCTACGTGAAGTTCCACTTCAAGTCGCAGCAGGGCGTGGTCTGTATGAGCGACGAAGAAGCCGCCCAGGTCGTCGCGCATGACCGCGAAAGCTCGCAGCGCGACCTGTTCGAGAACATCGAAAACAAGAACTTCCCGAAGTGGACGCTGAAGGTGCAGATCATGCCCGAGGCCGAAGCCGCGACGTATCACATCAACCCGTTCGACCTGACCAAGGTTTGGCCGCATGGCGACTACCCGCTAATTGAAGTGGGCGTCCTGGAACTGAACAAGAATCCCGAAAACTACTTCGCCGAAGTCGAGCAAGCCGCCTTCACGCCGGCCAATATCGTGCCGGGCATCGATTTTTCGCCGGACAAGATGTTGCAGGGCCGCTTGTTCTCATACGGCGACACGCACCGCTACCGCTTGGGAATCAATCACCATCAGATCCCGGTGAACGCGCCGCGCTGCCCGTTCCACAGCTTTCACCGCGACGGCGCCGGCCGTGTCGACGGCAACGTGGGCGGTACGCTGAACTACGAGCCCAACAGCGCTGGCGAGTGGAAGGAAACGCCGTCCGCCGGCGAACCGCCGCTGGCACTGGACGGTCAGGCCGCGGCACGTTGGAACCATCGCGTGGATGACGACTATTACTCGCAACCGGGCAACCTGTTCCGCCTGATGACGCCGGAAAAGCAAGAGCTGCTGTTCGGCAACATCGGCCGCCATATGGCGGGCGTGCCGGAAGAAATCCAGCGCCGTCAGCTGGAACACTTCAAGAAGGCCGATCCGGCCTACGCGGCGGGCGTGGCCAAGGCGCTGGGTCTGACGCTGTAACGCGACAAGGCGACAAGGCGACAAGCCTGGAAAGCTGCCATTCCGTGGCACAAGAAAAAAGGGCGGTTCCACCCGGAGCCGCCCTTTTTGTTTCAACGTTGCATGCCCCAGCGACGCACCGTCAAACGCTCCAACGTGTCGAACGCCAGGTTTTCCACAAGCAGGCCGATAACCACCACCGCGGCCAGCCCGGCGAACACGCGATCTGTGTATAACTCGTTGCGGTTCTGAAAGATGTACCAGCCCAAGCCGCCCTTGCCGCTGGACGCGCCAAAGACCAGTTCCGCGGCAATCAAGGTGCGCCACGCGAATGCCCAGCCGATCTTCAGCCCGGCCAGAATCGCTGGCAGCGCGGCCGGCACCAAAATCTGCAACACATACCGCAACCCCGTCAGCCCGTAATTGCGACCGGCCATGCGCAGCGTTTCAGACACGCCCAGAAAGCCCGCATACATGTTCAGCGCCAGCGCCCACAGCACGGAGTGGATCAGCACGAACACCAGGCTGCCTTCGCCCAGGCCGAACCACAGCAGCGCCAGCGGCAGCAGCGCAATAGCCGGCAGCGGGTTGAACATGGCCGTCAAGGTGGACAGCAGGTCGCGGCCGAAGCGGGTGGATACCGCCAGCGTGGTCAACACAAAGGCCAGCACCACGCCTGCCAGATAGCCCTGTACCAAGACGCGCAACGACTGACCGGCGCGCGCCAGTAGTTCGCCATTGGCAATGCCCTGTACAAAAGCCTGCGCCGTTTGCCAGGCGCCGGGCAGCAACAGGTCGTTGTCGGTGTAGCGCGCAGCCAGTTCCCACACGCACGCCAGCAACGCCAGGATGAACGTCTTGCGCAAGGCGGCGTGCTGCCACAGCCGCTCTTGCCAGGGCAGGGGCGTCTCGGCTGTCTGCGCAGGCAAGGGCGGCAGGTCGTATTCCACTTCAGGGCGAATCGGGGGTGTGGCGGCGTGTAGCGTATTCATCGATTGTGCCCTTGCCTTAAGCCGCCGCGCGCTCGGCCACCGCCGGAGTCGACACCGGTGATTCGAACAAGAGGTCGTGGATACGGCGCGCGGCGGACTGGAAGCCGGCAGAGCCCTGCGTCTGCAAGCCATAGGCGTGCGCATTCAGTTCCGCCCGCACCCGGCCGGGGTGGGGTGACAGCAGCAGCACACGGCTACCCAATACCAGCGCCTCTTCGATTGAATGCGTGACGAACAGCAGCGTGAAGCGCACGTCTTCCCACAGCGCCATCAACTCTTCCTGCATGCGTCGCCGCGTCAGGGCATCCAGCGCGGCAAAGGGCTCGTCCATCAGCAATACGCGCGGTTGCATGGCCAACGCCCGCGCAATCGCCACGCGTTGCTTCATGCCTCCGGATAGTGTGTGCGGATAGGCGTCGGCAAAGCCGGCCAGGCCCACCTTGTCCAGGTAGTGCATGGCCCGTTCGTCCGCTTCCCGCCGACCCAGCCTGCGCGACGCCACCAACGGGAACGCCACGTTCTGACGCAGGGTTTTCCAAGGCGGCAACTGATCAAATTCCTGGAACACGACGATGCGGTCAGGACCCGGCCCCGACACGGTATGCCCGTCTATCGCGATGCGGCCTTCGGTGGGCGGGATGAAGCCGGCTATGGCCTTGAGCAGCGTAGATTTGCCGCAACCCGACGGCCCCAGCAGAATGAAGCGATCCGCCGCATGGACGTCAAAACTCACTTCGTGCGTGGCTCGCACGCGCCTTTCACGCGTCTTATATTCGATCGTCACCTTATCCACAGCCAGCAAGGGCGACGCTTTTTGAACGTTATCCACAGGGCCGGGCGCGATCAATGACATGTCAGCTTCCTTGCGCGGTCACCGCGTCGTCGAAGAAGTAGTCGCGCCAGCTGGCCGGCGCGTTCTTGATGGCTCCCACCTGATGCATGAATTGCGCCAGCGCGTACGTGTTCTGCGGTTCCAGCTTGAATTGCACGTCGGGGTTCTTGATGACCTTGATCAGAAACTCGCGGTCCTGTTTGGCGCCCGTCACACGCAAGTACGTGTCGGCGGCCTTCTCGGGATTGGCGGCGGCGAACTCGGCCGCTTCTTTCAATGCTGCCTGGAACGCCTTGTACGTCTTGGGGTTGTCGCGACGGAATTTCTCGGTGGCGAACAACACGGTGGACGAACTGGGTCCGCCCAGCACGTCGTAGGAATTGAGCACGATGCGCGCCTTGGGATTTTCAGCCAGCTCTTGTTCCTGGAACGGCGGGTTGCCGAAATGCCCGGTGATTTCGGTGCCCCCTGCAATGATGGCGGCGGCGGCATCCGGGTGCGGCAACGCCACGGAAATCTTGTCCAGCTTGTTGAATTGCGCGTCGCCCCACAGCTTGGCCGACGCCAGCTGCAACACGCGCGACTGCACCGATACGCCCACCGCGGGCACCGCGATGCGGTCCTTGTCGGTAAAGTCGGCAATGGTTTTCACATTGGGGTTGTTGGTGACCAGGTAATAGGGAAAGTTGCCCAGCGACGCCACGCCCTTCACGTTCTGCTTGCCGCGCGTGCGGTCCCAGATCGTCAGCAACGGTCCCACTCCTGCGCCCGCGATATCCACAGCCCCGGACAACAGCGCGTCGTTCACGGCCGAGCCCCCTGACAGCTTTGCCCATTCAACCGAGATATCCACACCTTCGGCCTTGCCGTGCTTTTCGATCAGTTGCTGGTCGCGCGCCACATTCAGCAGCAGGTACACGATGCCGTATTGTTCCGCGATGCGGATGCGCCCTTCGGCCAGGGCTGGCGTGGGCGAGGCCAACGCCAACACCGCCAAGATCAACGCCAAGCCCGCCCCGGTAGCGGTTTGGATCAGACGATCGCGAAGTGCGGATGACATGCGCATGGTGTTCCCTGTGGATAAGTGCTTTGTGTCGACGGAAGCGCGTTTTCAGAACGGCACATCGCCTTCGATGGTCGTGCGGTACAGCTTTCGGCGCAGGTGGTCCGGCGTGCCGCCCGCCAGATGGATCAGCGAACGGTTGTCCCAGAACACCAGATCGTGTGGCTGCCACCGGTGGCGATAGATGTGTTCCGGGCGCACGCTATGCGCAAACAGTTCCGCCAGCAAGGCGCGGCTTTCGTCCTCCGGCAGTCCGACGATGCGCGTCGTGAATCCTTCGCTGACGAACAACGCGCGACGACCGTTTTCGGGATGCGTGCGCACGACCGGATGCACCACCTCTTGCACCTGCGCAATCTGTTGCGCGCTAAGGTTGGGCCGCCAGTTGCCTTCTTTTTGCAGCTGCCCGTACTGCGCCAGGTACGAGTGCACGGCCCGCTTGCCGACGATGGCATTGCGCAACGCGGCGGGCAGCGTGTCATACGCCAGGTGCATGTTGGCGAACAAGGTATCGCCGCCTTCGGAGGGCAATTCCTGCGCGTGCAGCAACGAGCCCAGGCTGGGCAATTCCTTGTACGAAATATCCGAATGCCAGTACTTGCCCGCGTCCCCCAGGCCAATCGGCTTGCCGTCTTCCACGATGTTGGACACGGTAAGGATTTCGGGATGGCCGGGCAGATGAAACTGATGCAGCACATGGATCATCAACGGGCCAAAGCGGCGGCTGAAATCGATATGCTGTTGCGGGGTGATGCGTTGGTCGCGGAACACCAGCAGGTGGTGGTCCAGATGCGCCTGATGCACGCGAGAGAAGTCCGCCGTGGTTAGCGCCTGAGACAGATCCAGGCCAATGAGCTCCGCGCCGACGGGGCCGGGCAGGGGCTTGATATCAAATGACTGCGCCCGAAGGGCGGGGGCGGCGTCTACTTCGCGCCGCAGGGCGTTGCTCTGGGACATCGATCGCTCCGTGTTGCCTTGCGGCCTATCTGGAACGATCGATTATGGAAACCGCGCCCTGTATCTCAAACGAAGTTATCGGCGTTTGATCAAAGCTGCACGTCATATAGAAAAAGCCGCGAGACAAAGGCTCGCGGCTTCATGCCCGCCGTCTATTAGCAAATAGCCAATCGGTTATTGGCGGGCCTTACGCGGCCGGCAAATAGGCCTCGACCAGCTTCACCCAATACGTCGCGCCCACCGGCAACAACGCGTCGTTGAAGTCATAGTTCGGGTTGTGCAGCTGGCACGGACCCATGCCGTGATAGCTTTCCATGCGGTGATCGCCATCGCCGTTGCCCAGGAACAGATACGCGCCGGGGATCGCTTCCAGGAAGAATGAAAAATCTTCCGCGCCCATGAAAGGCGGCATGTCGCGCAGCACGTTTTCCGCGCCGAACGCGTCTTCGGCCACCTTGGCCGCAAAGGCCGTTTCGTTTTCCCAGTTCACCAGCGGCGGATAGGCGCGCACGAAATCCAGCTCGCCCGTGCCGCCATAAACCTGCGGCAAGGTCGTGGCGATGCGGCGCATGTCGGACTCGATCTTGTCCAGCGTTTCCACCGAGTACGTGCGCACGGTGCCGCGCAGCACGGCTTCGCCGGGAATCACGTTATAGGCATCGCCCGCGTGAATCTGCGTGATCGACAATACCGCCTGTTCCAAGGGGTTCTTGCTGCGCGAGATCACCGTCTGCAAGGCGTGCACCATGTCGGCCGCCACGATGATGGGGTCAACCGACGCGTGCGGTTGCGCGGCGTGGCCGCCTACCCCCTTGATGACGATGTCCCAGCGGTTGCTGGAGGCCATGGTGGGCCCGGCCCGGAAGCCGAACTGGTTGACCGGCATGCCCGGCATGTTGTGGATGCCGAATACGGCGTCGCACGGGAATTTGTCGAACAGCCCGTCCTGCATCATGGCGCGCGCGCCGGCGTTGCCGCCTTCTTCGGCCGGCTGAAAAATGAACACGACGGTGCCGTCGAAATTGCGATGCGTGGACAGGTATTGCGCCGCACCCAGCAGCATGGCGGTGTGTCCGTCATGGCCACAGCCGTGCATGCGGCCGCTGATGGTGGACTTATGCGCGAAGCGATTGTGCTCCGGCATGGGCAGCGCGTCCATGTCGGCGCGCAAGCCGATCGTCTTCTTGCCGCTGCCGCCGCGCAATACGCCGACCACACCGGTCTTGCCCAAGCCCGTGTGCACTTCCAGGCCCCACGCACGCAGGCGTTCCGCTACCAGATTGGACGTGCGCGTCTCTTGGAAGGCCAGTTCGGGATGGGCGTGGATATCCCGCCGCAAGGCGGTCAATTCGCCGTGCGCGCGTTCGATTTCGTCTATGGTTTTCATGGCGTTGGATTTAAGAATGAGTGGATTCAGGTAGGGCTTTCAATAGCCGGCGCGCGATGCAACTATGCGTTCTCGTTGCAAGATTCTCGCGCTTCACTTCTTTCACGTCCAGTACGGCCATGCATGCGGCCTAGGCCATATCGTTCAAGTGGCAGGCGCTGAACTGGCCTGGCGAGATCTCTCGCAACAACGGCCGCTCTTCCTTGCAGCGCGGCATCGCATGCGGGCAACGCGGATGAAACGCGCAACCGCTGGGCGGATCCAGCGGCGACGGCAGCTCGCCCTTGATCGGCTGATACGCGCGCCGCCCGGGCGTCAACGTCGGCAGTTCCTTTAACAAGGCCTGCGTGTATGGATGGTTGGCGCGTTGAAAAACGGTGTCGGTCGGGGCAAGCTCAACCACGCGACCCAGGTACATGATGGCCACGCGGTCCGAGATATGGCTCACGACGCTCAGGTTGTGGCTGATGAACAGATACGTCAGGTCCAGATCGTCGCGCAGCTGTTCAAACAGGTTCAGCACCTGCGCCTGGATGGACACATCCAGCGCCGCCACGGCTTCGTCGCACACGATCACGGATGGTTTTAAGGCCAGCGCCCGCGCAATCCCGATGCGCTGGCGTTGCCCGCCCGAAAACTGATGCGAATAGCGCTGCGCGAAGGACGGGTCCAGCCCCACCTGCCGCATCAACCCCGCCACGTAGTCGGCCTTGTCGCGGGATCGAATCAAGCCATGCGCAACGGGCGCCTCGCCGATGATTTCGCGCACGCGCATGCGTGGGTTAAGGGATGCGTAGGGGTCTTGGAAGATCATCTGCACGCCAAGCTCGTAGGCGCGCCGCAGGGTGCCGGTCATCGATTTCACCGGCTTGCCTTGGTAGAGCACATCGCCGGATGTGGGTGGCAAAATGCCGGACACGACGCGCCCCAGCGTGGATTTTCCACAGCCGGATTCACCCACGATGCCGATGACTTCACCCGGCTGCACGTCCAGGTCCACGCCGGCCACGGCGTGCACCACTTGCGTCTTCAAGCCCGCGCCCAGCAGGTTGGCGATGCGGCCGGCCAGGTCCACGGGCTGCACAAAGCGCAGCGCCACATCGCGCAGGGACAGGATAGGGGTGGCGGCGTCGCGTTGTGCTTCGCTCATTTGGGGTCTGGGTCTCCGGCATGCCAGCAGCGCACCCATTGCGCCGGGCGAACTTCAACGGGCCGCGGTTCGGTCAGACAGGCATCGGTGGCGCGCGGACAGCGCCCCCGGAACGCACAGCCTTGCGGCAGGTTCAACAGCGAAGGCGTCATGCCGGGAATCGGCACCAACGGCTTGCCGCGCGATTCCGGCGTGGGGATGGATGCGATCAAGCCATGCGTGTACGGATGCATGGGATGCGTGATGACGTCGCGCGTGCTGCCGGTTTCCACGACACGCCCCGCGTACATCACCGACACGCGATCCGCCAGGCCCGCCACCACCGCCAGGTCGTGGGTAATCCAGATCAGGCCGGTGCCGGTCTCGCGGCACAGCTTCTGCACTTCAAAAAGAATCTGCCCCTGAATGGTGACGTCCAGCGCGGTGGTGGGCTCGTCGGCGATGATCAGGCGCGGGGAATTGAGCAGTGCGATGGCGATCGCGACACGCTGGCGCATGCCGCCCGACAGTTGATGCGGATAGGCACGCAGGCGCTCTTGTGGCGACGGGATGCCCACCATCGTCAACGTCTGCAAGGCCCGCGCCCGCGCCTGCTCGCGCGATACCTTGTGATGCGCGCGCACGGCTTCGATCATCTGCGTATCCACGCGCAGCACGGGGTTAAGCGTCATCATCGGGTCTTGGAAAATCATCGCGATTTCCTCGCCCCGCAACTGACGCCAGCGCGCGGGTGTCGCGCCGCGCAGGTCTTCGCCATTCAGGCGCAGATGGCCTTCAACGATGCGGCCGGGTTCATCCAGCAGGCCCATCAATGAGAAGCCCGTGATGCTCTTGCCCGATCCCGACTCGCCGACCAGCCCCAGGATCTCACCCTCGGCCAAGGTCAGGTCCACCCCATCCACGGCCTTCACCACGCCATTGCGCGTGAAGAAATGCGTTTTAAGTCCCCGGACCTCAAGCACAGGCTGGGCCACGGCCAAGGGCGATTGCACGGCGTTTGTCTGCATCGCGTTCGTTCTCAATTTGCGTGACGCGGATTAAGCACGTCGCGCAGGTGGTCGCCCACCAGATTGATGGCGATGATGGCCAGCGCCAGCGCAATGCCGGGGAAAAACGATATCCAGTACTGGCCGGACAGCAGGTATTCAAAGCCGTTGTAGATCAGCATGCCCAACGACGGCTCGGTCACCGGCACGCCCACGCCCAGGAACGACAACGTGGCTTCCAGCGCGATGGCGTGCGCCAGGTCGATGGTCGCGATGACGATCAGAGGAGGCATGCAGTTGGGCAGCACATGGCGAAACAGCACGCGGCCCCACGACAAGGACATACAGCGCGCCGCCTCGACATATTCCTTGCCGCGTTCCACCAAGGCCGCGCCACGCGCGGCGCGCGCGAAGTACGCCCACTGCACAACGATCAGCGCAATGATCACCTTATCCACACCCTTGCCTAGAATCGCCAACAGCATCAGCGCAACAAGGATGGCGGGAAAGGACAACTGGATATCCACAATCCGCATGAGCAAGGCATCGATGCGGCCGCCAAAATAGGCGGCGATCAGGCCCACGGTGGCGCCGATGCCAAACGCGGCCAGCACCGAGATCGTGGCCACCATCAAGCTGGTGCGCATGCCGTACAGGATGGCCGACAGCAAGTCTCGCGCTTGGCCATCCGTGCCCAGCCAGTGATGCATGGACCCGTCGCTGCTTTCGCTGCCGGGCTTGAGCTTGGAATCCATGATGTCCAGCGATGCCAGGTCGTACGGGTTCTGCGGCGCGATCCACGGCGCCAACAGCGCCGCGCCGACGATGATCAGCAACATCACGAGGCCCAGCGTGGCAAGCTTGCTGGCAAAGAAGTCAGAGACGAAGCGGCGCCAGGGCGTTTGTTCTTTTTGGGCGACGAAGGTAGCGGCGGCGCTGGCGGGGTTGGCGGGGCTATTCATCGGCGGCTGTCCAAGCGTACGCGGGGGTCCAGCACCGTGTAGATGATGTCCACCACCAGATTCAACATGACCAGAAAGAACACGATCAAGAGCAGATAGGCCACGACCACGGGGCGGTCAAGGTTGATGATGGAATCGATCAGCAGCTTGCCCATGCCGGGCCACGAGAAAACCGTTTCGGTAACCACGGCAAACGCCATCACCTGACCAAATTCCAGGCCCGCGACGGTCACGACGGGGATCAGGATGTTCTTCAACAGATGCACGCCCAGCACGCGTTTTTCCGACAAGCCCTTGGCGCGCGCGAACTTGATGTAATCCATCGGCAGTGCTTCGCGCGTGGCGGCCCGCGTCACGCGGATGATCATGGCGCACTTGGCGATGGCGATTGTGGCGGCGGGCAGCGCCAGGCTCATCCAGCCACTTAACGTCAACACGCTGAGCTGCAACGAGCCGATGCTGACGGTCTTGCCGCGCCCGCCCGCGGGCACCCACCCCAGCATCACGGCGAACACCATGATGAGCATCAGCCCGACCCAGAAGTTGGGCAAGGAAAAGCCCAGCACCGACCCCGTCATGATGGCGCGCGAGCCAGGCGCCTGCGGCTTCAAGCCCGCAAGAATGCCCAGCGGCACGCCGATAAAGACGGACAGCAGCATGGCCACACAGGCCAGTTCCACGGTGGCCGGCATGCGCTCAAGGATGAGGTGCATGGCGGGCTCGCCCGTCAGGAAGCTGTTGCCGAAGTCACCGCGTACCGCCTGGCCCATGAAGATCAGATACTGCCGCCACAGCGGCAGATCCAAACCGAGCGATGCGCTGATGGCGGCGCGCTGCGCCTCGGTCGCCTCGGGGCTGGCCAGCATCGACACCGGGTCGCCCACCATGTAGATGCCTGCAAAGACCAACGCCGACATGACCAGCATGACGACGATGGTTTGCAGCAGCCTTCTTACGATTGTTGCCAGCACTGGAGACCGCCCGCGTTGCGCGTTACTTCTTCAGGGTTGCGAACTGCGCAAGCGTGACCTGGTCTGGGCGGCCCTGATAGCGGATGTCGCCCTTCATGGCCCATACCGACAGTTCAAAGTGAACCGGCAGCATGGCGTAATCGTCCATCGCCATATTGCTGGCCTTGGACAGCAATTCGGCCCGCTTGCCATCGTCCATGGTGGAAGACGCTTGCTTGACCAGCTCGTCCATCTTGGGATTGGAATAGCGGCTGCGGTTGGTCGTGCCCAGACCCGCTTCCGGGTTGCGCGTGACCAGCAAGGACGTCAGCGCGTTGGACATTTCACCGCTGGTCACGGACCACCCGGCCAGATAGGCCGAGAACTGATAGCTGTCGCGATTCTTGAAGAACACCGGCGGCGCCATCGCGTCCACGCTGGTCTTCACGCCGATGCGTGTCCACATCGATGCGATGGCTTGCGCCACCTTCGAATCGTTCACGTAGCGGCCCGACGGCGCCCCCAGCGTGATCGAGAAGCCGTTGGGATAACCCGCCTCCTTTAGCAGAGCCTTGGCCTTTTCCACATCGGCCTTGGGCGCCTTCGAATGCTCTTTGCTGGAGCCGAACATGGGGTAGGGCAGCAGGTTGCCGGCGGGCAGCGCCACGCCTCCCATCACGCGTTCCACCAGGGCATCGCGATTGATGGCCAACGACAGCGCTTCACGCACGCGCTTGTCCTTCATGGGGTTCTTGTCGGTGCCCTGGATGCCGGGTGACGGCTCGGCGTACTGGTCCAGCGCCACATACACGACGCGCACCGACGGCGTCTCTTCCACAAAGAGCTTTTTGTCGCCCTTGAGCTTGGGCAAGTCGTCGGTTGGGGGGTCTTCGATCATGTCGACGTCACCGGCAAGCAATGCGGCCACGCGCGCGGCGGCATTGCTGATCGGGCGATACACCACACGGTCCCACTCGGGCTTCTTGCCCCAGTAATTATCATTGCGCGCCAGCACGAATTCGGCGCCGCGTTTCCACGACACGAACTTGTACGGGCCCGTGCCCACCAGGCCGTCGCCGCTGTTCAATTCAGTAGTGGTCTTGCCTTCGGCAGCCGCACCCGACGCGGCCTTTTTCGACATGATGGGCAACTGCGCCAAGTTCACCAGCAGGTTCGGCGCAACTTCCTTCGTGGTGATGCGCACGGTCATGGGATCCACCACTTCCGTCTTGGCGACCGACCCCAGGTACAGCGTGAACGGCGAGGGGCTGTTGGGCACTTTGGGCACGCGGTCGTAGGTAAACGCTACGTCCTCCGCGGTGAACGGCGTGCCGTCTGAAAACTTGACGTTGGGACGCAGCTTGAACGTCCACACCTTGCCGTCAACGGTCCACGATTCGGCCAGCGCGGGTTGGGGCTTTAACTGGGCGTCGGTAGCAACCAGGGTGTCGAAAATGGTCTGGGAGATTTGCGTATTCGGCGTTAACGCGTGGTACTGCGGATCCATCGATGAGGGCTCGGTCTTCAAAGCGATCACCAGATCGCGAGCCATAGCGGAACTGAATGTGCCAAAGGCCAACATCACCGCGGCCGAGCCGCAGGCCAAGACACGCGAAAACCGAGATGCCATCGTGATCTCCCAGAGTTGTTTCGGGTTTTGAACCTCGGGGCCACATTAACCAGCAAACAAGGAGCCGCGCAACAGTTATATTCCCCTATTGTTCTCGCTTCCCCGCCTCTCAGATATGTCCGCTTACGCCCCTATTGCCGCCATTGCCACCGCCCCCGGAAGAGGTGGCATTGGCGTCGTGCGCGTTTCTGGTGCGGACCTGTCCGAATTGGTGCGGCGCATTTTCCAACGCGAACTCAGGCCGCGCCACGCGCACTATCTGCCGTTCAAATCCATCGACGGCGAACTGCTGGACGAAGGCATCGCCCTCTACTTTCGCGCACCGCATTCCTATACCGGTGAAGACGTGCTGGAACTGCAAGGCCACGGTGGCCCCGCCGTGTTGCGGCGCGTGCTGGAAAGCTGCCTGGCGGCCGGGCGCGACCTGGGCGTGCGCCTGGCCGAACCCGGCGAATTCACGCGTCGCGCCTTTCTGAACGACCGCATGGATCTGGCGCAGGCCGAAGCCGTGGCGGACTTGATCGATGCGTCATCCGTGGCGGCGGCGCGAGGCGCCATGGCGTCCCTGTCAGGCGAATTTTCATCGCGCGTGAACGACCTGTCCGACCGCATCATTCACCTGCGCATGCTGGTCGAGGCAACGCTGGATTTCCCTGAAGAAGAAATCGACTTCCTTGAAAAGTATCAGGCGCGCCCCACCTTGGACGCGCTGACGGCCGACCTGTCCAAACTGATCGCGCAAGCCCGCCAGGGCGTCATCCTGCGCGAGGGCCTGCACGTGGTGTTGGCCGGCCAACCTAACGTGGGCAAATCCAGTCTGCTCAATGCGCTGGCGGGCGACGACATCGCCATCGTCACCCCCATTGCGGGCACAACGCGCGACAAAGTGGTGCAGGAAATCCATATCGACGGCGTGCCATTGCACATTGTGGACACGGCCGGATTACGCGAAACCGAGGACACGGTCGAGAGCATCGGCATCGCGCGCACCTGGCAGGAAATCGAACGGGCCGACGTTATTTTGCATCTGCAGGATGCAACGCAACCGGGCGATGAACTGGACGCGCAAATTACCGCGCGCCTGCCGCCCCGTACCCCGGTGTTGAAGGTGTTCAACAAGGTAGATTTGTTATCCACAGCGTTCACGCCGGGCGCGGGCGAACTGGGTATCTCCGCCAAGCGCGGGGCCGGCCTGGACGCGCTGCGCGCCGAACTCTTGAACATCGCCGGCTGGAACCCCGGCGCCGAATCGCCCTGGCTGGCGCGCGAACGTCACCTGCATGCCTTGCAACAAGCGGCTGAACATTTGGAACTGGCCGGCGAACACGCGGGTCAGGACGACCGAGTGCTGGACCTGTTTGCGGAAGAGCTGCGGCTGGCGCATGAAAGCCTGACGAGCATCACCGGAAAATTCACCAGCGATGATTTGCTGGGCGAGATTTTCTCCAGCTTTTGTATTGGGAAATAATAGTAGTTCCATGGACGTCCCGCACCGCCCATAGAATCGGCTTGAAACCTGCATAAATACAGGACTTTTTGTCCATATACGTCCAGCACTGTCCAGACAAATCCAGCTTTTTTGAGTACACATATGAGTACACATAGGCCGCTATACTCGCCTTTCCTCCAATGTGTACTCACAAGCTAATATGGCCCTCACCGAAGCGAGCATCAAGGCACTCAAACCCCGTGACACACGCTACAGCGTGACGGATGAACGTGGCTTGATAGTCGAAGTCTTCCCCACTGGCGGGAAGTTATGGCATTACAGGTATCGGCTGAATGGGAAACAGCACAAGGTCAACCTAGGCCGTTATCCTGATATGTCACTCAAGCTGGCGCGCTCGCAACGGGACCTCGCCGCGATGCAGGTCAGCCTTGGGAAGTCACCCGCCGAAGAAAAGAAGAAGAGCAGGGCAGCGCTATCGGAGTCCACGACAGTGCGCGACTTCAGCGATAGATACTTGCGAGACATCGTTGCCCGAGACCGCAAGGACATTACGCTTCCGAAACGGTATGTGGATAAGTCCATTCTGCCCGCCATCGGCAACAAGGCCGTGAGCGAGGTCACCGTGGAAGATGTTCGCGCCATCATCTGGGAGAAAAAGGATCACGGGCGGGATGCCGCTGCCGGCGCCGTGCGCGGCGTGCTAAAGCGAATGTTCGACTATGCCATGACCTGCGGGCTTATCGCGACCAATCCAGTTCTAGCCCTACCTATGCGGCATGTGCATCGCGCGCAAAGCCGAGATCGCGCATTGGATCCGATAGAGATACGCCTGTTCCTCCTCGCCGCCATGCAGTCCAACATCCGTCGACAATTCAAGCTGGCGCTGCATCTCTTACTGCTCACGCTGGTGCGAAAGTCTGAACTATTCCGTGCGGACTGGAAGGACGTTGACCTTGAAAACGGAGAGTGGTACATCCCCGTGGAAAACTCGAAAACACGTAAACCACATACCGTTTATCTCTCGTCCCAGGCCACGGCCGCTTTCCTCGAACTAAAAAAATTGGCAGTGGGCAGCAACCTGGTCTTGCCGGGGCGTGGAACTGTCACAAAACCGTTTGCTGACAATGCAATAAATAGTGCACTTAAAACCGCTCTCGTTGGCCAAGGCATCCCAGCCTTCACTATTCACGATCTTAGACGGACGGCGGCTACGCGACTCCATGAAATGGGATGGCCGTCGGACATAATTGAGATTGCACTAAATCACACTATTCCCGGCGTCCGCGGTGTCTATAACAGAGCGAAATATAGTGAGCAACGGCGTGCAATGCTGCAGAAATGGGCAGATTACATTCAATCCATTTCTGCCGAAAGCTCAGTGCTTTTAACTAGCAGCCTTTAATATCAAGCGTCTCGCATCGCGGCAATTCTTTTTTGCAATGTAAGTAGCCGCGATTGATATAGCTTCAACTGGGTGCCATCCGCCGAACTAGCCAGCCGCGTAGGGCTTTTTGGTAGCTCATTAAATGCCTTAAAGAAATACGTCCACACTAACTTCTTATCTTTCTCTTGGTCAAACTGATCATTTAAGAAAGTTGCGCGCTGTTCGATTTTCTCCAGCGTCGCACTAATCTTTTTGAATCCATCTTGCTGAAACGCGGCTACCGCTCCGGCTGTCATGTCGAACAGGTCCTTGGTTGTCTTAACAACGCCTGTCCGTGCTTCCGATCGTACAAGATTTCGGCGCGCGGCTTTTGACAAGAACAACCCTTCAAGAATACAAGCATCAGCCAACATCTTAGACGAAACATACAGTGAGTTTAGAGCTTCCATAAACCCACCCGATACGTCACCCAGAGCGTCGCTTAATGATCCGTAAACGGTCGCGTAGACTTTGAGTGAGCCATCTTTTGTCTTCACCTCCGGGACAATCGACGAAGACATCATCAATTTAGCGCGACTTTCCTGATACGTCTTCAGATTTACTTCATATTCCGTCTTTTCTTCCGCATCCAAAGAAATATTGAGAATATGAGCGTAGCCTTGGGATAGGATCGTTTTTCTTACATAATCCGCCATCTCTTAGCCCTCAACCTTGTAAAACTGGCTATTTTTAACAGTATTAAAAAACTTTTCAACTAGTTGCGTCCTTTCCGAACTACCTTGACGCTTATCCAGAATATTAATAACTATTCTGGACAGGTTCATCAATAGCAGCGTCTCGTACGAATACATCAGAAATTCTTCATATCGACTTTTTGCAAAAAATGAAGAATTTCCGCGATTAAAATTCAGCGCGTATGCCATAGCATGGCTACGAAATCCCTTCTCGACGTTATCTTCGATAAGACCTAGCAAATATATTGAAGACAGATAGGAGTCGAGCGATGGAATTGAGGTTACTACATAACCAAAATCTTCAAGCTGCGATTTTTTTTCGTCGTCCGCGTCCTGCAACATCCGATAAACCGTCATGGGATCTTCTATCCGGACGATCTTACCCTTCAATTCGTAATGAAGCTCGAGTGCTCGAGCGAATGCTATTAAACAAGATTCAGCAGCACTGGCTATGCCCCCAAGAAAGGCAGATGCCTTCCGAATAGGCAAAGTCATCCAAAATGCTGCTCGTTGATTGAGAACCTTCAGCACTGGAGACTCATATACGTCCGGCTCTTTCTCGTATTCCTTCAATTTATCAATGAGAAATCGCTCAAGATCGCGAGTTCTGGTCACCTTATACGGAAAAGTGAAAAGTCCATTGACGTCAAATATTCTTTTGTTATTTGGGTGATCTTCTCGAATCAAAATGGTGGGTTTTGCCGAAGTGGCCAACCTGAGGCCCAATTCGAACATTACGTTCGGGTTTGCAGCTTCGCCAGACAAGTCGCAGATGACAACATCTGCACTGGCAATATCTTCGATTATTTTATCTAGCATCGCCAGCGAATTCCCAGAACGAATCACCGCATAGCTATTATCCAGCTCTCGATTTTCTTCTATCGGAAGGCGAATGTAGTCGTTAAAAAAACTGGTAAGGTCTGATTCGGTTCTCCCGTTTGCTGAGACAAACGGCATGATTACGAATATCTTGCAGTTCTTCATATTTCGACCTTAGATTTCGTTGATATTATTCCGGTAAATGTACTATTTTTTCGCGATTTAGGTCAACATTTAGTTACCTTGACTCCTGTAGTTCTGACGAACGTCAGGGTCAAATTCCGCATAGTCGATAGCCAAATGATCACCTGTTAATGGCTCCGATTTAAGTCGCGTCGCGGACGGACCGTCGGGGACTGAAAATTCTGGCATTTAGTTCCGTCTCTTATGCTCAACCGCACGGCCATAAAGTGCTTCGTTCGGGCTCCTAGCAAAAGTGCGCATAAGGCGTGAAAATTTTTCTCAGTGATTTCGCGATCTCCAACTGCCCATTGCCCTGCATTAGCAGCGCCTGCCGTTAAAAATGAGATTCAATCGTGTCGGCTCTCGGCCTTTAGCACCGATTCACCGTCCCTTCCAAAGTGAGTCGCAACTGCGTCATTTTGCGTCTCCTTTGGCACTGGTCATTGCCCTCGGAAGGCCTGCATGCATGGGCTTCCGAGGAAACTGACTCGTGCGTCAGATCTCACACATCTAGCGAGCGCGCAGGCGGGAGGGGGAAGTGCGCGCGCAGGGGCATCACCTTGTTGACGGCCATCCGCACGCAGCGGCTCCCAAAAGGTCAACAACGCCCCGACTAGCAAACGTGAAATCGCTGCGCACCGTTGTCGGGTCCTTCAGGGGCGTCGGCTGCCTAGCGCGGAAACGCTTCGCGCTGGGTACTTCATGCGCATCATGCGGCTTCCTTTTGAATTGGGCGGTTCGCCCGGGCGATGCATTCGTCGCCGCGAATCCACATTGCGCCGCGATTTCGCCAGCTCGTCTTGTACAAGGCGCTTCTACAACCGCCCGTCATTGTCGGCCCATCAAGGCCTTTGCATCATGGATTCATGTCCAGCGTTGTCTACGCAAATCCGCAATTACTTGCTTGGACAGAGACCAATGAGAACCACCATGACGCAATCAGTACCGCATGCAGCACCTGTCGCACCGCGCCACCATTCCCCCGGACTTGCCGCGCAAGATCGCTTCCTCCGTATGCACCAGGTCTGCGAAATGTGTGGCCTGTCCCGATCAGCGATTTACGGTCGCATCAAGCTTGGCCTTTTCGCGGCTCAAGTACAGCTAGGCCCCAAAAGCGTAGCGTGGTTGGCGTACCCCGGATCTCCGAAGCAGTCACCATGGGTTATGAAAGCGCGACCGACAGGGCGATTCAGATTGTTCTGACAAAGGTACGCGATCACTTTCTTGCAAACAGAAGCTCCATGGAAAGCGATGACGTCTTCTCGGCGTTTTCTCTTGCTCCCGGCTGGCAGGATTTCGATCCACGCAACACCTCACTCGCCGCGCGTCCCCAAGAGCACGCCATGCCCTCACCATCTGACTTTCCCACAACCACCATTCAGCGATTACTCAAGGCTACGTTCAAGGCTACAAGCCCACCGAGAGCGACGTGATGAACACGTTGCCCGACCAGCCCCATTGGTCGCGTCAAGGGGTGAATCTGCTGCCTGACATGTGCTGGGCCAAGCTACAACAAGGTGCACGCCCTTGGCTTTGGCTAAACGGAGCACACAGCGAAACTCTTGAAACAGATGTGCTGGCTATAGCCAGGGCTTTTAACTATCGCTGGGTGTGGCGCGACACAGCTTGGGAATACGGTTTTCCTGGCTATCGTCAGGGGCCGATGTTGGTGCCGCTTGACGAGTCGCTGTTTACCTTCGGGCTCGATCACTGGTTTTTCCTGCAAGCGGGTTTGATTCTCACGGGCCCCGATGATGAAGGCATCCAGTACAACGTGCCGTACACGCTGTTTCCCAAGGAGATCGATAAGTTGTGCGACTTCGACGAGAAGCGCAAGCCGGTGATCCGCGTGAACGGGGAGCGCATTGATCTATGACATGCTGCTGGGCGTATGACAGACAGGGGGATCTAACGTCTGACTTAACAACATGAGCTTTTGCTCACATTATCCATTCAGCTTTCAATTCCCCTTGCTAAGTTCCGCCTTTCGGCGTCACCTCTCGACGTCAGTTTTTGCCGCCACTTTCCACGCCGCCCGCTGCGCGCGTTCGTTGTTCGCCAGTGATTTCGCATACACCGATTCCGGCCGTATCCGATGTGCAATGACGTATCCCGTAATGCAGGCCAACATCAGCGGCAGCATCACTTCATAGCTCAGCGTCATCTCAAAAATCATCAGCGTCGACATTAGCGGCGCATACGTGGTGGCGGCCAGCAACGCCCCCATGCCGACAACGGCATAGCTGGAAATTGCCGACACATCACCCGCCGGCAACAGCACTTGCAGGCCGCTCGCATACAGCGCACCCAGGGCCGCTCCCACGAACAGCGTCGGCGTGAACACGCCGCCGACCGCGCCAGACCCCACGCTGGCGCCCGTGGCCACTATCTTCATCAGCAAGATGGCCGCCACTGCCTGCCAGGCCCATTGCGTATGCAGCATGCTGTTGACCACGCTGTAACCATTGCCCCAGACCTGGGGGTTGACGACCGATAAGGCACCGACCACCAGTCCGCCCAATGCCATCCGGAGCCAAAGCGGGAGGGGCAACCGCGAAAACGCGGCGCGCGACAAATCCAGAAAGCGCAAGAATTGGGGCGCGAACAGGCCGGCGGCGACGCCCAGTCCCAGGTAATTGATCACTTCCCACCCCGACACAAATTCAAAATGGGGCATATGGAAGACGGCGTCGTAGTGCAGGATCTGCCGCGTGACGATGTTGGCCACCACCGACGACACCACAAGCGGCACCAGCGTGGCGGACGAAATCACGCCAAAGACGATCTCGGATATGAACAAGGCGCCCGCAATGGGGGCGTTATAGGCGGACGTGATGCCTGCCGTGGCCCCACAGGCGACCAATAGCCGCAGATGGCGTGGCGGCAGCAGCAGGAATCGGCCGGTCAGCGATGAAAACATGGCGGCCAGCTGGACCATCGGGCCTTCGCGCCCGATCGATGCCCCGGAGCCGATGGAAAAAATGGACGACAGGCTGCGCGCGAGTGTCTGGCGCAGGCCAATGACGCCGCGGCCAATGGAAATGGCTTCCATATAGTCGGCTGCGCCCCGCTTTGGCAGCCACCGGGCAGCCATTTGCAGGACGAGACCGGCGACGGCGCCCCCCGCAGCGGGCAACAGAAACCGTTGCCAGGGGTCCAGCCCCCGCGCCAGCGACACCATGCCGCGCGGAACCTCTTCGCCGCCCAGCAACATTTGCGTCCAGCCCAGCAGTTCGCGAAACACCACGGTTGCCAGGGCGCCGAACAGCCCCATCAGCGCCGCCGCACACAAGGTGGCGGGCAGATTGTTGGCCACCAAGCGGGCCCTTAACCGGTACACCAAGCCGTGTTTCGCCCTGGATTTCATGAAGCTTTTTTCTATAGCCATCGCCGGATTTTACGGCGGAAGCTGCTCACTTTTTGTTCAGTCCCCTGTCAAGAAAGCGCCGGCGCGCCCCCTCGAATGCCCGGTTGCCCAAATGCCTCAAAAGGCGATTTTGACCCCCTGCAAGGGCGAAAAACCCGGTAGGCAACGGCCGGTTTTTCGGGGTAAAAGTGCCGCTTTCCATCCCATTTCCCATGGCCGACCCTGTGGATAACTCCTAAGTAGCCAGGTTGTGCACATTGTGTGGAGGCAAGTTGAACAAGGTGGTGTTTTTGGGGGAGGCCGAAATGTTGTCCAACTTCAACTTTTTTCCCACACAGAGTTCTTGCACAGGCAAAAACCGCTGCAAGCTGATGAAAAGAATGAGGTTTTCAAGGTTAAGGTAGTTATCCACAGGCCTTATTAATCATTAGTCTTTATATAAAGAGAAATAAAGGAAAAGCCAAACATGCTTTCCCATTCCGCCCAGCCACTCCCCCCCGGACTCCGTCCATGCGCATCCTTCTGATAGAAGACGAAGCCGAACTTGCTCGCTGGCTGTCAAGAAGCCTGGCCCGACACGCGGGCTTTGTTGTCGAATGGGCTGACAACGGATTGATCGCCGAAAGACGGTTGGCAATCGAAGAATTCGATGCCGTCATCCTGGATCTGGGTCTTCCCGGGATGGACGGCCATGTTCTGTTGGCAAAAATTCGCGCGCGAGACGATCGAACGCCGGTGTTGGTCTTGACCGCGCGCGATTCCTTGGCCGAAAAAATTGGAACGCTGCACCTGGGTGCAGACGATTTCCTGCCGAAACCGTTTGTTGTGGAAGAGTTGGAAGCGCGTTTGATCGCACTGATTCGGCGCAGCCGGGGACGCGAACATCCGCGTCTGTCTCTGGGAAACCTGGTTTTTGAGACTGCGGCTCAAAAATTCATGGTCTCGGGACAGACTTTGCAGTTATCCCCACGTGAACATGCCGTACTTCGGGTGTTGATTCAGAAAAGTGGCGAGCCCATCAACAAGCAGCAAATTCTTGACCGCATCGTCACGGACGATGCGGACATCAACCTGGAAGCCATCGAGGTGCTGGTGCACCGCTTGCGCAAGAAATTGGCGGATACCGGTGTGCAGATCGTGACCATGCGCGGCATGGGCTACTGCCTGGAGAACCTTGTTGACAACTAGAAATCCGAAAAAAACGGGTTTTTTCGCGGGAAAAAAACGTAATCGCACGCTGAAAACGCAGTTGCTCTGGTGGCTTATCCCCACCTTGGTGCTGGTGATGATGGGCGCGCTGTGGCTGTCCAACCATCAACTGCGCAACCAGGTCGACATTGCCTATGACCGGTCGCTGGCTGGCGCGCTTCGCGCGATCGACCACAACATATCCACAGCCAGCGGTGGATTAGCCATGGAACAGCCTTACCTGATGCTTGAATTTTTTGAGCTGACGGCCAATGGCAGCGTTTTCTATCGCGTGGCAACCGAAGACGGGCTGGCCGAAATCGGGCATCCCGGCTTGCCGATGCCCGAGCAGCCGCTGGAATCGGGCGAACCGCGTTTTTTTTACGCGACCTACCAGGGCGCTCCCGTGCGCGTCGCCGCCCTGGCCCGGCCGATGGATCCGCCCCTGTATGCAAACAAAGGGGGACGGGTAATCGTGCAGGTGGCCGAGGGGTTGGAAGGCCGCCAGGCGTTCATGCACCAGGTGCTGTTGCGCTCGGTGGAACGGGACCTGGCCGTGATTCTGATCAGCGTTCTGGTCATCATCCTGGGGGTTTTCATGGCGCTGCGCCCCTTGGTTCGACTCAGGCAGGAGGTAGAAGGGCGTTCCGGAGACGATTTAAGCCCCGTCAGCGCGTCCGAGATGCCAGGTGAGGTCCTGCCCCTGGTTTCGGCTGTAAACCTCCACATGGCCCGTTTTGCGGCCCAGGCGAGGGTGCAGAGCCAGTTCCTGGACGACGCCTCGCACCAATTGCGCACGCCCTTGTCGGTTTTGCGTACCCAAACGGCCTATGCCCTGCGCGAAACAGACCCCCAGGAGGTCCGTACAGCCCTTCTGGCGATGCAGGAGGGCTTGGACAGGGCCGTGCGCACCACCAACCAAATGCTCGCCCTGGCGCGCGCTAAGGACGCTTCCCTGGCCGAAGGCGGTTTTGCGGCCGAGCCGGTGGATCTGGTTGAACTTACCGATACCGTCATCCGTAGCCTGTTGCCCGCTGCGCGAGCGCGCCAGCTGGACATCGGATTGGAAGCGGAAATCCGGCCGGTGTGCGTCAGCGGCGCGGATTGGCTGCTGCGTGAGGCCATCACGAACCTGGTCGATAACGCCATCCGCTACGCGCGGCCGGCGGGCGAGGTCACCGTCACGGTGCGGGTGGAGGGGAACCAGGCGCATCTGGCCGTTGAAGACGACGGCCCCGGGATGTCCACCGAAGACATCGAGCGGGCTTGCGTACGCTTTCGCCGTGGGGCGGCGGGCAAGAACACCTCGGGGGCCGGCCTGGGCCTGGCCATTGTCGGCACCATTGCCGGGAATCTGGGCGCCTGCCTCGTGCTGGAAAACCGCGCCCCCTCGCCCGGCTTGCGGGCGGCCCTGGTGTTTTCCCTGGCGCTTGCGCGCAACGGCGATCCGGATGCTGCGCCGCGTCACGAAATCGGCCGGAATTGAAAGGGTTTGGAAAGCTTCGATTTTGTACGGTAGGGTTCGCTGGGCCCATGCAGGCAAGGCATCGCCGGCCTGGCGGCATCAGCCATACCTAGACCTATAAAACCTGGAGAAGAGACAAATGCAGACCAGCCTGAAGCTGCGCCTGGCCGCCGTGGCGGCACTTGGCGTGATGACCTTGTCCCTGGGCGCCGCCCACGCCGCCGACGAGCCACGCCGCCCCGAATGCATCGCACCGGCTCAGCCCGGCGGCGGCTTCGACCTGACCTGCCGCCTGGCGACCGAGGGCTTGAAGCAAAGCGGTGCTATCAAGAACACGATGCGCATCGTCTACATGCCGGGCGGCATCGGCGCGGTGGCCTACAACAACATCGTGGCGCAGCATCCTAATGAACCCGGCACCATCGTCGCGTTCTCGGGTGGGTCGCTGCTGAACCTGGCGCAGGGCAAGTTCGGCAAGTACAACGTCGACGACGTGCGCTGGCTGGCGGCAATCGGCACGGACTACGGCGTGGCGGTGGTGCGCAACGATTCCCCGTATACCGACCTGAAAAGCTTGATGGACGCGTTCAAGCAGGACCCCACCAAGATCGTGCTGGGCGCCGGCGGTACGGTGGGCAGCCAGGACTGGATGAAGGCGGCATTGACCGCCAAGGCGGCGGGTGTGGACTTCAAGAAAATGCGCTTCGTGGCATTCGAAGGCGGCGGCGAAGCGGTCACCGCGCTGCGCGGCGGGCATATCCAGGCGTACATGGGCGATGCGGCCGAAGCGTTCACCATGTTGGAAGGCGGCGCGCCGATCCGCGTGCTGGCCGTGTTCAACGACCAGCGCCTGCCCGGCAAGCTGGGCGCGGTGCCCACGGCCAAGGAACA
This sequence comes from Achromobacter sp. ESBL13, assembly GCF_036668755.1. Taxonomy (NCBI): domain Bacteria; kingdom Pseudomonadati; phylum Pseudomonadota; class Betaproteobacteria; order Burkholderiales; family Alcaligenaceae; genus Achromobacter; species Achromobacter sp. ESBL13. The sequence continues at coordinate 329,084 of NZ_JAZEVT010000002.1, forward strand.
GGGCTACGACATCGTCTGGCCCATCATCCGCGGCTTCTACGTGGGTCCAAAGGTGTCCGACAGCGACTACCAGTTCTGGGTCAACGCCTTCAACAAGGCGATCGCCTCGCCTGAATTCGACAAGCTGCGCCAGCAACAGGGCCTGTTTCCGTTCAACAAGACCGGACCCGACCTGGACGCCTACGTCAAGAGCCAGGTCAAGGTCTATGGCGAACTGGCGGATTCGTTCGGCCTGATCAAGAAGTAAGCCGGCCGCAAGGCCTACCCATCGATCGCGCCTCGCCGGCGCCCTCGCGCCACCCCCTTTTTTTCGCTGGCGCGCGGGGGCGGCCGCGTCCGCGCGTTCATTCACAACGGAAAGAGGATCATGAACGATCGAATCCTGGGCATCGGCGCACTGGCGCTGGCCGCCTTCATGACATCGGCCGGATGGGGCATCGAAGCCCCATTCGCCTACGAACCTGTCGGCCCGCGCGCCTTTCCCTTGTTGGTGGCGGCCATCATCGGACTATGCGGCCTGTGGCTGGTCTACAAGGGTGGCCACCCTGTTGAAGCGAACCCGCCCGGGGCCAACGGACGCATCGCGCTGATGATGGCGTTTACCGTGGCCTACGCCTTCCTGTTCCAGTGGCTGGGATTCATCGTTGCGACAAGCTTGATGACGATCTTCGTCGGTCGGCTGTTCGCCGGCGGCTGGATCAAGTGCGCCATCGGCGGCATCGTCATGAGCCTTCTCTTTTTCGTGCTGTTCGACAAAGTGCTGGACGTCGTCCTGCCGGGCGGCTTGCTGGAGACCCTGCTATGAACGGCATTCTTGATCATCTTTCGATCGGTTTTGGCGTTGCGTTTTCGCTGACCAACATTCTGGTTGCCATGATCGGTTCGTTTATCGGCACGCTGGTGGGCGTGCTGCCTGGCCTGGGGCCCGTCAACGGCGTGGCGATGCTGATCCCCATTGCATTCGCGATGAACCTGCCGCCGGAAACCGCCTTGATCCTGTTGGCCGCGGTGTACGTGGGCGCCGAGTACGGCGGCCGTATCACGGCAATTTTGCTTAACGTGCCCGGCGAGGCCAGCGCCATCATGACCACGCTTGATGGTTACCCGCTGGCGCGGCAGGGCATGGCCAACGTGGCGTTGTCGCTGTCGGCATGGTCGGCGTTTTTTGGCGCCATCGTGTCGGTGGTGGGCATCATCCTGCTGGCGCCGTTGTTGGCCAGATGGGCGTTGGCGTTCGGGCCGGCCGAGTACTTCGTGTTGATGATATTCGCCTTCTGCTGCCTGACCAGCCTGTTGGGAAAGCAACCCGTCAAAGGCGTGCTGGCCGCGATGATCGGCTTGTCGATTTCGGTGGTGGGCGTGGATGCGAACTCGGGTGTGTATCGCTACACGTTTGAATCCGTGCACCTGGCTGACGGTATTGATTTCGTGGTCGTCGTGATCGCGCTGTTTGCCGTCAGCGAAATGCTGGAGATGCTGGAAAAGGTGATGGCCGGGCATAGCGTCGAGGTCACGCCCAGCGGGCGCAAGATTTTCAATCTGAAAGAGCTGGCATTTACGTGGTGGAGCGTGGTGCGCAGTGCACTGGTGGGCTTTGGCGTGGGGGTATTGCCGGGGGCGGGTGCCAGCGTGGCTGCGGCGGTCGCGTATTCGCAGGAGAAGCGCATCATCGAAGCGAAGGACCCCGACGCCAAGTTCGGCAAGGGCGACATGCGCGGCCTGGTCGCGCCGGAAGCGGCGGCCACGGCATCGGCGATCGGTTCCTTTGTGCCGATGTTGACGCTGGGCGTGCCCGGTTCGGGCACGACGGCGGTCATGATGGGGGCGCTGACGCTCTACAACATCACGCCCGGGCCGGTGCTGTTCGACACCAAGCCCGAACTGGTGTGGGGCTTGATCGCGTCGTTGTTCGTGGCCAACGTGCTGTTGTTCATCATGAACGTGCCGCTGGTGCGGCTGTTCTCGAAAGTGCTGTCGGTGCCGGGCTGGCTGATGGTGCCGGGCATTTTGTGCATCAGCTATATCGGCGTCTATGCCATCAATGCCGGCACATTCGACCTGCTGCTGGTGGCGGGCATCGGCGCGCTGGGATATTTCCTGCGCAAGTTCGGCGTGCCGATGGCGCCGCTGGTGTTGGGCGTCGTGCTGGGCAACATGATGGAACAGAACCTGCGCCGCGCCTTGTCGATGACCGACGGCGATGTGCGCGTGTTGTTCGCCAGCCCCGTATCGGTATCGATGTGGGTGGCGGCGGCGGCGGTCGTGGTGGTGCCCCAGATACTACGCCGCGTACGGCGTGCGCGAAAAGCAGCGGCGAACGCGGCTTGATGCATGCAACAGGGGCGCTCGCTGGCGCCCCTGTTGTTCGATTTATAAATATGAGCGATCGCTCATATTCAGGTGTTGTGGTCTGGGTCTTGCCTCTGGCTAGACCTGCGCCAATCGTTCCAAAGCGGCATCCAAGGTCGCGTCCTTTTTCGCAAAGCAGAAGCGGACGATACGGTGGTTGGATTCGGCTGCGTCGGGTTGCCGATAGAAAGCCGAAACGGGAATCACGGTCACGCCGTGGTTGACGGTCAGGTCGCGGGCGAAGTCGGCTTCGTTCTGCTTGGAAATCTGGCTGTAGTCTGCCAGCAAAAAGAACGTGCCCGGGCTGGGCAGCGGCCGGAACCGGGTCTTGGCCAGACCTTCCGACAAACGATCGCGCTTGGCTTGGTAGAACGCCGGCAGATCCAGATAAGGCTTGGGATCCCGTATGAACTCGGCCAGCGCGAATTGCATTGGCGAGGGCACCGTGAACACCATGAACTGATGCACCTTGCGCAATTCGGCGCTGAGTTGGCGGGGCGCGCAGCAGTAGCCGATTTTCCAGCCGGTGGTGTGATACGTCTTGCCGAAAGAAGAAATCACGAAAGCGTGTGCGGCCAGCAGCGGACGACGCGCCACGCTGGCGTGCGGCTTGCCGTCGAACACGATGTGTTCATAGACCTCGTCAGAGACCAGCAGCACGCCGGTGTCTCGGACGATGGCTTCCAGTGCGTCCAGGTCGCTGTCATCCAGCACGGCGCCTGTGGGGTTGTGCGGGAAGTTCAGCATCAACAGGCGCGTCTTGGACGTGATGGCGTCACGCACGCGCTGCCAATCGATGCGGTAGTAGGGATCGGCTTCGGTGGGCGCGCGCAACGGCACCGGGACGGCTGTGCCGCCGGCCAGGCGGATCGCGGGCAGGTACGAGTCATAGCAGGGTTCGATGACCACCACTTCGTCGCCGCTGCCAACGGCGGCCAGCACCGTGGCCATCAAGGCTTCCGTGGCGCCGCTGGTCACCGTGATTTCGGTTTCCGGATCGTAGGCGTGGCCATACAGGGCCTGGGCCTTTGCCGCGATGGCTTCGCGCAGCTGCGCCACGCCGGGCATGTACGGATACTGGTTATGCCCGTTCGCCATGGCCTGCGTGACCAGGGCGCACAGTGCCGGATCGGGATCGAAGTCGGGAAAGCCCTGGCCCAGGTTGATGGCCTTGTGCTCGATGGCCAGGCGGCTCATGACGGTGAAGATGGTGGTGCCAACGTCGGGAAGTTTGGATCGGATCATGGTGGATGCGAAGGAATGCGCGATGGGCGAAGAGAGTTTTCGTAAGTATCCCACTAACTCATAATTCGTTTTTTTCGCGATGAGCGAAAGCGATGAAGGTAGATGGAATGGTGCGGCAAAACATGTTGTTGAGGGTGACGGCCGGATTTTTGATTGCGGTGATGGGCGCGCTGTTGGCGGTGTGGGCGCATATGCCCCTGCCGTGGATGTTGGGCGCCTTGCTGCTGACGGCGGCAACGCGCATCTCGGGTGTGGGCACCGCCTGCCCACGACCCGCACGCAATGGCGGCCAGTGGGTGATCGGGACGTCGCTGGGTTTGTATTTCACGCCGCAAGTGGTGGAACATATCGGCAGCAATGCCGGCCCCATCATCGTCGGCATGATGTTCGCGCTGGCGCTGGCGTTCATGGGCACTGCGATGCTTCGTCGTTATACGGACGCCGACTTCAAGACCGCGTGGTTTTCTTCGGCCATCGGCGGAGCCAGCGAGATGGCCAGCCTGGCGGAACGCCACGGCGCGCGCATCGACCGAGTGGCCACGGCCCACAGCGTGCGCGTCCTGCTGGTGGTGATAACGGTGCCGTTTATTTTCCAGTGGTGGGGTGTGGCGGGCCTGGATCCGACGGTGCCGGGGCCCACAACGGTGGACGTTGCGGGCCTGGCCGCACTGGTGCTGTTGACGTGCATGGGCGGGCTGGCTTTCATGAAGCTGCGCTTGCCGAATCCGTGGGTGCTGGGACCCATGCTGGTGGCAATGCTGTTGACGGTTTTCAGCATTGAGCTGTCGGCGCTGCCCGACTACGTGCCCAAGGCTGGGCAGCTGCTGATCGGCTGGTCGCTGGGGGACCGTTACCGCCCGGATTTCTTTCGCGCGGCGCCGCGTTTCATCGCGGTGGTGGCTGCCTTCACGTTGGGCGCCCTGGCGCTGGCTTTTGGCCTGGGCGCACTGCTCTCGTATTGGTCGGCGGCCCCGGCTCCGACGCTGATATTAGGGACGACACCGGGCGGTATCGCCGAGATGGCCATCACCGCCAAGGTGCTGCAATTGGGCGTGCCGGTGGTGACGGCGTTTCACGTTACGCGCATGGTTTTCGTGGTGATGGTGACGGGGCCGATCTACGCGATTCTGGCTCGGCGGCAAGGCTAATTCCGCGCTGCGGTTCTTCGGCCGAGTCTGAAAAAAGCGACATTGGGGTAAACAACAATATGAGTCGCCAATGCCGGATGAGTATGCTGATTCCGCAGTTGATTCAAGCAGCGCGCGGACTCGTTCTGTTGCTTGGCGACGAGCGAGAACACAGCAGCAACGCAGGGTTTTATACCGGTCGTTCAGTTCTCACGGCGTCCCCCTTGATTCATTGCATTTCAAGTTAATTACAGGACGCTAGAGAAAATGGCTCAGAAGGGCAAAGTTAAGTGGTTCAACGCTGACAAGGGTTATGGTTTCATCACCCCGGATGCTGGCGGAACCGAAGTTTTCGCACACTTTTCCGCCATCCAGGGCCGCGGCTATCGCAGCCTGAACGAAGGCCAGGAAGTCGAATTCGAAGTTAAGGATGGTCCGAAAGGACCTCAAGCGGCCGAAATTCGCCCGCTCTAAATCGGGAAATCCCTTTTCCCGTCTGCCAGGTCCAAACCTGGCTACAACGCCCCAAGATCTCCGGATCTGGGGCGTTGTTTCATCTGGGCGTGCCGCGCATTACACGCGCTGGGTTTAGCATTTTGGCACCTGCGTTAGTGTTCACTAACTTGTTCTCAAGCCTTGGATAACTCTGTGGATAATTATTTTTGAGCATCAAGGTTTGGATGCTCATTAATGAAGCACACGGCTTGGTATATACGGGGTTTTGCACAGATTTTGTATTTTCGCCATTTACGTGATCAGCCTCGCCAAGCGCGGCGGGAACGGCGGTGTGATACTTGCACGCGAGCAAGGGGAAAGGGCGTTTTCCCAGGGGAAGAGGACCGCAGCGCGGCTTTTCAGCGTGCTTGTCGGCAGAGCAGGCTTGCCGCTGGCGAGCGGTTTAGCGGCCGTTTGTGCCGGCCTTTTTTTCATTTCGGCGCGGTTGTTCACAAAGATATCCCCATCCCGGTTATGCACAGGTTGTTGGCCGAAAATGCCAAAAATAGACTGCGCTGCCTGTGGATAGCTTTGGGGATATGAAACCCGACCGGCCCTTTCGATATCGCTTGAAGCCGGCGCGATTGTCATTCTGGTTGTGAATCCGGCCGGCGTTTCCAGTCCCAGCTGATTGGATCGCGCGTATAGGTACGCGAGCGGCGCGTAACCGGCATGGGATCCACCCTTCGAGTTTTCCACAGGGTTCACATGAAACCGCTAGCCTCTCGTCCAAATGGATGATGGCGCGGCGCGGTAGCGCCGGGCAAGATACTTGTGCAATCAATAATTGCGGGTCGCTGACTGCGGAAAATACGCGTGACAAAAACGCTAAGTCTGCACAAGTTTGTGGACAAACCGCGCATCCGTTTTCGTCGCAATTTGACTTGCCGATAGGGATCTAGTTCCCGTTAATGGCGATCGCTTCAGATTAAAAGTTTGGCAGAACCGGTGGGCGGTAATGTGTGTGCCTTGGAACCTTATCCACAAAGTTGTCCACGTGAAAAATAGCGGTTGTCCCGATTTAGAAGGATGTCGGGCTGCTCTTACGGGTTGAGAGGATTTCCTTCGGTTTGAAGCCGGTTCTCCTATGAAGCCCGCCTTGATTGTCCAACCGGCAAGTTGGCTGCCGACGTCGAGAACTGGCTAATTTCGACGGCGCGACGGAGGGGGATTTTCTGTGCTCCGCGAAGTTATCCCCAGAGTTGTTCCACGTGAATTCGCTGTCGTTTATTGAATGGTCGGCCGGCTGTTTGTTGATAAGTCGGATGTTCGCGTTTAGAGAATGGATAGGGGCTTATCCACAGCATCGCGTGCATAACCTGGGGTGCCGATCGCGGCCATCCGGCGGGGCACTTCCTGTAGAGAGTTTCGCGCTAGCGTGTCTAACGGATCTCGGCCTCGGCTTGCAGCACGACATTCACCTTTACCCCTGCCGTGCTTGCGCTAGAACCGAGACTTCTTGGGCCCGATTTTTGCTGTATAGCAAGGTTTGGCCCCGACCTTGCCCGCAGCCCTTGTGGGCGGTGCCCAATGCCAAAAAGATGTGTTGTTTTGGGTAAGGGGTAGGGTAGGGTGGAAAAAACCCCATTTTTTTTATGAAGAACGCGGTGGCGCGTGCGTCGGGATACACGTCCATTTTTTCGCGCGTGGAGCGGAATCGAGTTCATGAGATGTCCTGAACGCGGGTTTGCGGGGGTGTAGGCCTTGGAATGTTCCACGTGAAACACTGCGTTTTCTGTTCATGACGTGCCCTCGTCCTTAGGGGAGCCGTTTCACGTGAAACACTACTTTGCTAGTTTTGCGATTGGCCATGGCGGCGCTAAGCAGCGTCCCAGTGCTGGCCGGTGTTTCACGTGAAACATCGCTCAGCCGCCGAGTGGCGGACATATCTGTATAGCGCCTATGTTTCACGTGGAACAATGCAAAGCGCGCTGCGTTTTTTGGCGACGGCACGATAGCGTAATGTTCCATTCGAAATATGCGCGTCAACGTTCTTTCACGTGAAACATCCGATGGAAGAAGGCTGCTCGACAGCGACCCTACCCAGGCATGAGGTACGCCGACGCTTCGCCAACTTCCCGGCTTGCTGAGCCGGTTTCGGTGAAATGTTCCACGTGGAACATCGAGCCGGACGCCGGCACCTGCCGACATATTCGTCGATCTTGGCCGACCCTCGTCGTCATTGCCCAACGCTCGGCCCGCGATAACCGGCTTGGCGTGGGTGCCCGAATGTTTCACGTGAAACATGCAATCGCTGCCTCTATAATGAGCACCGAACGCCTTCTTATCTTTCCTTCCCCATCATGGACTATCCCCGCGAATTCGATGTCATCGTCGTCGGTGGCGGCCACGCCGGCACTGAAGCGGCACTGGCTGCTGCCCGCGCTGGCGCGCGCACGTTGCTGTTGACGCACAACATCGAAACCCTAGGCCAAATGTCTTGCAATCCCTCCATTGGCGGGATTGGCAAGGGCCATCTGGTTAAAGAAGTCGACGCCCTCGGTGGCGCGATGGCTTTGGCCACGGACGAGGCGGGGATCCAGTTCCGCATTCTTAACGGCTCGAAGGGGCCGGCTGTGCGCGCCACGCGCGCCCAGGCCGACCGAGTCCTATACCGTCAAGCGATCCGTGGCCGTCTGGAGAATCAGCCGAATCTGTGGCTGTTCCAGCAAGCGGTAGAAGACCTGATGGTGGAAGGGGATCGTGTGGTTGGCGCTGTGACGCAGGTCGGCCTGAAGTTTCGCGCAAAGACCGTTGTCCTGACGGCCGGTACCTTTCTGAACGGCCTGATTCACGTGGGGCTGCAAAACTATTCGGGCGGTCGGGCGGGTGATCCTCCCGCCAATTCCCTGGGGCAACGCCTGAAAGAACTGAAGCTGCCGCAGGGGCGCCTGAAGACGGGCACGCCTCCACGCATCGACGGGCGGACCATCAACACCAGCATCCTGGAAGAGCAGCCGGGTGATCTGAACCCGATCCCCGTGTTTTCTTACATGGGCAATGTGTCCATGCACCCCCGGCAGCTGCCGTGTTGGATCACGCATACCAACGCCCGCACCCACGACATCATCCGTGGCGGCCTGGACCGTTCGCCGATGTACAGCGGCGTGATCGAAGGGGTGGGTCCCCGGTATTGCCCGTCCATCGAAGACAAGATTCATCGTTTCGCCGACAAGGAATCGCATCAGGTCTTCCTGGAACCCGAGGGGCTGGACACGCACGAGGTCTATCCCAATGGCGTTTCCACCAGCTTGCCTTTCGATGTGCAGCTGGACCTGATCCATTCTCTTCGCGGTCTGGAAAATGCGCACATCATGCGTCCCGGCTACGCGATCGAATACGACTACTTTGATCCACGTGCATTGAAAAGCACGCTTGAGACCAAAGCGATTGGCGGTCTTTTCTTCGCGGGACAGATCAACGGTACGACCGGATACGAAGAGGCGGCCGCGCAAGGTTTGCTGGCCGGCGTCAATGCCGGGCTGCTTGCCCTGGGCCGTGATCAATGGACACCGCGTCGCGACGAAGCCTATCTGGGTGTGCTGGTGGATGACTTGGTGACACGCGGCGTGACCGAGCCCTATCGCATGTTTACCTCGCGTGCCGAATACCGCTTAAGCCTGCGCGAAGACAACGCCGACCTGCGCCTGACCGAAATTGGCCGTCAGCTGGGTATTGTCGACGATGCGCGCTGGGACGCCTTCAACCGCAAGCGGGACGCTGTGGCGGCGGAAGTGGAACGGTTAAAGTCCTCGTGGGTGAACCCGCGAGTGATGCCGGTCGAGATTGCCGAACCGTTGCTGGGCAAGGCGATTGAACGTGAGTACTCACTAGCGGACCTGTTGAAGCGTCCGAATGTTTCCTATGAAGCATTGATGGCTGTGCAGAATGTTGACGGGTCGCTGTTGGCCGGGCCCGGCGTGGTCGCCGACGACGTTCTGGCCGAACAGGTTGAGATTCAGGTGAAGTACGCCGGCTATATCGCGCGGCAGCAGGACGAAGTGCAAAAGCAGATCTCGCACGAGCTCCAGCCCATTCCGGCGGACGTCGACTACGACGCCGTGACCAGCCTGTCGTTCGAAGTGCGCCAGAAGCTCAAGACGCATCGCCCCGAAACCGTCGGCCAGGCCGCGCGTATCTCGGGCGTGACCCCGGCCGCGATCTCGCTGCTGCTTATTCACCTGAAGCGCCTGCACTACGGCTCGCGCAAGCAAGCCGCATGACCGCCCACACCGATCAGGCCGGCGCTGACATGGCCGGCCGCCTCTCTCGTGCGTGCGAGCAGTTGGGGCTGCATGCCAATGCGGACCAGCAAGCCAAGCTGCTGAACTACATGGCGCAGATGCAGCGCTGGAACCGCACGTACAACCTTACCGCCATCCGCGATCCGCAGCAGATGTTGATTCAGCATCTGTTCGATAGCTTGTCGGCTGTGGCGCCATTCCACAAGGCGCTGGGCGACGCGGGCATATCGGCCAAGGTCTACGACGTGGGATCCGGCGGCGGCCTGCCAGGCGTCGTTCTGGCCATCATGCAGCCCGCGTGGTCCGTGACCTGCATCGACGCCGTTGAAAAGAAAACCGCATTCGTGCGTCAGATGAGCGGCGCACTAAGCCTGCCGAACCTGCACGCGCTGCACGCCCGTATCGAAACGCTGGAGCCCGCCGAGTGTCACATCGTGACCTCGCGGGCCTTCGCTTCCCTGGACGATTTTGCGCAGCTTGCAGGTCGCCACGTGCGCAACGATGGTACCCTCGTCGCGATGAAGGGCAAGGTCCCCGAAGAAGAAATTCTTGCGCTGCACGCGCGCGGGGATTGGCAGGTCGATCACATTCAGCCGCTTCGCGTGCCGGAGCTGCAAGCAGAACGCTGCCTGATCTGGATGCGCCGCAATGACGGGCGCGGCGAAGGACGCAGTCAAGGAACCCTATGAAGAACTTACCCCCCAGCACAGCCGCCCGCGTCTTCTGCATCGCTAACCAAAAGGGCGGTGTGGGCAAGACGACGACCGCCATCAATCTGGCGGCGGGCCTTGCCACGCACAACCAACGCGTGCTGCTGGTGGACCTGGACCCGCAAGGCAATGCCACGATGGGCAGTGGCATCGACAAGAACGCGCTGGAATCGAATCTGTACCAGGTGCTGATCGGTGAGGCCACCATTGAACAGGCCCGCGTGAAGTCGGAATCTGGCGGCTATGACGTGCTGCCGGCCAACCGCGAGCTTTCCGGCGCCGAGATCGACCTGGTCCAAATGGAAGAGCGCGAACGCCAGTTGAAGAGGGCGATCGACACCGTCTCGGGCCAGTACGATTTCGTGTTGATCGATTGCCCGCCCACGTTGTCGCTGCTGACGCTTAACGGCCTGGCCGCGGCGCACGGCGTCATCATCCCGATGCAGTGCGAATACTTCGCCCTTGAAGGCTTGTCCGACCTGGTCAACACCATCAAGCGCGTTCACCGCAACATCAACGATGACCTGCGCGTAATCGGATTGCTGCGCGTCATGTTCGATCCGCGTATGACGTTGCAACAGCAAGTGTCCGCGCAACTTGAAGCGCACTTTGGCGACAAGGTGTTCAAGACGGTCGTGCCTCGCAACGTCCGCCTGGCAGAAGCACCTAGTTACGGCATGCCGGGCGTGGTGTATGACCGGGCGTCACGCGGCGCGCAAGCCTATATCTCGTTCGGCGCCGAAATGATCGAGCGCGTCAGAAAGGACTTGGATTAAGCCTTTCGCCATGTCCGTCACCGCGCTCTTTTCTTGCCCCGCATCGCCCACGTTTCGCCGGCCTCCCGCCGACGAGCGCGACCGCCTGCGCGTGCGCCTGGAAGAGGCCGCGTTGAACGCCACGGCGGTGCGTGCGCAGCTGCTCTATGACGGCTGGCTCGTGCGTTTTGCAGCGTCGCCCGCCAAACGCGTGCGCAGCGTGAACGTGCTGGGGTTATCCACACGTCCGCTGGACGAGCGGCTGGCGTATTGTTCTTCGTTGTATGCGCGCCAGGGCTTGCCCATGGTGCTGCGCATTACCTCCATCGGCCCCGATTTTTCGCTGGACGCCGAGCTGGAGGCCCGAGGCTATACCTACACCGGTGAGACCCGAGTCATGAGCATGTCGCTCGCCCCCAGACTCAGCGCCCGGGGCGGCCTGTCTTTCAGGAACGTCAACACCGAACGCTTCGCGCAAGCGGTCGGCGCCATGCGTGGGTCTACGCCCGAGCACATCGGCGAACATCAGGCGCGGCTGCAAGGACTCGCTGTTAAGCTGCCCGTGCTGGCTTTCGATGCCGCCGGGCAATGCGTTGCCGCGGGCCTGGCGGTCCGCGACGACGAGTTGGTGGGCCTGTTCGACATCGTCACCGATCCCGGGCAACGGCGTAAAGGCTATGCCGATGCCTTGATGGATCACTTATTGAGCCAGGGCGCCTCCGGCGGCGCCACCACGGCGTATCTTCAAGTCGAGCCGGAAAATACCGCCGCGCGCGCCCTGTATGGCCGCTACGGCTTCAAAGACTGTTACGCGTATTGGTACCGCTTGCCCGCCGAGCAGCGGCACGCCTGAGCTTCGGCCCAGGATACAAAAACAGAAGGAAAGAGGATTTAACTATGGCCACCAAGAAACCCAAGGGATTGGGTCGCGGACTGGACGCCTTGCTTGGCGCGGACGCGCCAGCGATCGACAACATCGGCAAGGCTGTCGCGGCCAAGCCCGAGGGTCCGCCATCCACCTTGCCCATCTCGAAGATGCGCGCCGGCAAGTATCAGCCGCGCACGCGCATGGACGAGGGCGCCCTGGGTGAGTTGGCCGAATCGATCCGCACGCAAGGCATCATGCAGCCCATCCTGGTACGCGGGCTGGGCGAGTCGGCGCCTGGCCATTACGAGATCATCGCGGGCGAACGCCGTTTTCGCGCTGCGCAGCTGGCCGGCTTGAAGGAAGTGCCCGTGCTGGTGCGCGAAGTGGCCGACGAGAACGCGGCCGTCATGGCGCTGATCGAAAACATCCAGCGCGAAGACCTGAATCCGCTTGAAGAGGCGCACGGCGTGCGCCGGCTGCTGGACGAATTCGGTCTTACGCACGAGCAGGCCGCGCAGGCAATTGGGCGTTCGCGATCGGCCACCAGCAACCTGCTGCGCCTGTTGAACCTGGCGGCTCCGGTGCAGACGATGCTGCTGGCCGGCGACGTAGACATGGGCCACGCGCGTGCGCTGCTGGCGGTGGATGCGGCGACGCAGATCCAGTTGGCCAACCAGATCATCGCGCGTCGTCTGTCGGTGCGCGAAGCCGAAAAGCTGGTTGCCAAGACCGCCAAGGATGCCGAGTCTGCCTCGTCGCCGCGCAAGAAGGCCAACGGCGCCTCGCGCGATCTGACGCGTCTTGAAGAAGCGCTGTCCGACCATCTGGGCACGCGCGTTGCATTGAAGGTGGGCGCCAAGGAAAAAGGGCAGATCGTCATCGACTTCCATGGTTGGGAACACCTGAATTCGTTGCTTGAACGCCAGGGCTTGTCCGGAGTCGTGGATGCCTGAGCACGCGTTGCCGGTCATTGCCGTATTGGCCACGGGCGGCACCATTGCGGGCGCTCAATCCGACGCGACGTCAGCGGGTTACAAGGCGGGATCGTTTTCGGTCAATGACCTGCTGGGCGCCGTGCCGCAGCTGGCCCGCATTGCGGATATCCGCGCGGAACAAATCGCCAACGTAGGCAGCCAGAACATGACGCATGGGGTCTGGCATGCCTTGGCCGCGCGCGTTGATACGCTTTGCCAGGATGCCTCGGTGGCCGGCATCGTCATTACGCACGGCACCGATACGCTTGAAGAGACGGCGTACTTCCTCAGCCTGGTCAATCAACATGACAAGCCCGTGGTGCTGGTCGGCGCGATGCGCCCGGCGACGGCCCTGGGCGCCGAGGGTCCGGCCAATCTCTACAACGCGGTGGCGCTGGCGCGTCACCCCGATGCTCGCGGCCGTGGGCCGCTGGTCGTCATGAACGAAGACGTGCATTACGCGCGTGAAATCCAGAAGACCGCCAGCGCGGGATTGTGCGCCTTTGCGTCGCCCAACCGTGGCCGCGCCGGCGTGATGCATGGCGGCGAGCCGTGCTTTTATTCTCGCAACACCACCGCCCATTCCGCACAAAGCGAGTTTTCACTCGCATTGCTGGAAAAGGCCGGTTGGCCCCGCGTGGACGTGGTTTACGCCCATGCCGATATGCAAGGCGACGTGATCGACTTTCTTGCGCAAGCCGCCGATGGCATCGTGCTGGCCGGCGTGGGCGATGGCAATGCCACGGACCTGGCCATCGATGCGCTGGGTCGTGCCGTGGCCGACGGCGTGGCGGTGGTGCGGTCCAGCCGTACCGGCAGCGGTTTCGTGGCCCGCGATGTCGAATTGGACGATGGCCGGCTGGGCTTCATCGCCGCGCGCGACCTGAACCCGCAAAAGGCGCGCATCCTGCTGATGCTGGCCTTGTCCGTCACGTGCGACACGGCGCAGATCCAGACCATCTTCGACCGCTACTAAACGCGTGCCGGCTACGACGCGCGGGGCGGTTGCGCCGCCGCGTCGGGCTGCTGCGCCAAGCCGAGGTTGCTGCGCAACATGTCGTAGACCTGCCGCGTCAGCGGATTGATCAAGTCGCGCCTTATCCACAGGAAATAGGTCACGTCCGGCAAGGGTGGCAAGCCTTCCTTTTCGCCCAGCACGCGCATTTCGGGCCCTAACAGCTCTACGCTGCGTGCCGTCACGCCCAGGCCGGCACGCAACGCCGCCTTGATCCCCACCAGATTCGGCGCCACATAGTTGGTATGCCAGCGTACGCGCGCCTGTTCCAGCGCGTTCAAGGCCAAGCGGCGAAAAATGCTGGGCTCGTCGGCCAGCACCAGCGGGACGGGCGCGTGCGGGTCATGCACATAGTCGGCTGACGCCAACCACACCGTTGGCGACGTGCGCAGCGCAACGCCTTCAAAGTCCTGGTCAAACCGCGTGGAGATCGTCAGGTCGATTTCGCCGGCGCGCAGCGCGTCCATCAGGAATGGGCTGCGATCCACCCGGATCTCCAGTTTCACGCGCGGCGCCGACCGCGCGATGTGCGTCAACAGCGTCGGCAGGATGGTGTCCGCCACATCCAGCGGCGCGCCCAGGCGCAGGTCGCCTTCCAGCGGCCCGTCCTGCAACGCGCGCAGGGCCTCATCGTTGATGGCCAGCATGTGGCGTGCGTACTCCACCAGGCGCCGTCCATGGGACGACAGCACCTTGTTGCGCCCCTGCTTTTCAAACAACGGCAGCCCGATGGTGGATTCCAGTCGCTGCATCTGCTGCGTGATGGCCGACTGCGTCTTGTGCAGCCGGCTAGCCGCCTCGGAGAAAGTGCTGTGCTGCGCGATCGCCGTCAGCGTGCGAAGCAGGTCCAGATCCAGATTGCGCATATGTCCCCTCTACGTATTAGCGATGCTAATGAAATGTTAAGGCAATTTAAATTGTTGATGCCGGTTCACGGCGATACAGTAATTGCAATAACACATGCACCAAGAGGGAAACGCAACGTGAGCAACGCACATCCACATCAGGCCGGCATTGATGCCGCTATTCAAAATATTAAAAAAACTGTAGGGAATAAGGGCCTGAATCGGGACAGCCTTGACGCGGTCCTGCAAGAGTTGATCGGCCTGGCTGCCAACACCGACTGGTGGACGGGTGAACGGTACGCGCCACCCGAGGACGGCGAACGGCAAGCGCGCTACCTGATCGCCGAAGACGACGACAAAAGCTACGCGCTGTACCTGAACGTCATGCGCCCGGGCAACAAGATCGTGCCGCACAACCACACCACCTGGGCCTGTATCGCGGCCGTGGAAGGGGTGGAATACAACTACGTCTATGACCGCCTGGATGACGGCTCCGAGCCGGGCGTGGGCCGCCTGGAAAAGACGGGCACCGTGGTGGTGGGGCCTGGGGCCGGCATTGCGTTGATGCCCGACGATATCCACGCCGTGGAAATCCAGGGCGACAGCGTCATCCGCCACCTGCACATGTACGGCCGCGCGCTGGAAACCCTGGACCAGCGCCTGGGCTTCGACCTGGAAGCGGGCACGTGCAAGATCATGCCGATTGGCGTGAAGACGCGCCGCTGATCATGAAAAAGCCCTACCAGTCGGCAACGCGGCTGTTGCGTGCCGGGCGCCCGCATCGGGGGTGGGTCAACACCCCCGTGACGCGCGCCAGCACGTACGTGTTCGACAGCGTTGCCGCGTGGCGCGACACGCGCACGCGCCGCGAACAAGAGCGCTTGCCATCCTATGGCGCGCGCGGCACCGACAGCACGCACGCGCTGGAAGACGCACTGGTTGAACTGGAGCAGGGCCACCGCGCCGCGCTGTATCCCACCGGCCAGGCGGCCATTGCGATGGTGCTGCTGGCGTTTTTGCGCTCGGGCGATCACGTATTGGTCACCGACGCCGTCTATGAACCCGTGCGCCGCTTCTGCGTCGAGCACCTGACCCGGCTGGGCATTGAGTTCACGTTCTATCGGCCCGATGGCGTGGGTGTCCAAACACTGATCCGACCGAACACGCGCATGATTTACGCCGAGGCGCCGGGCTCGCTGACTTACGACATGCCGGACCTACGCGACTTATCCACAGCTGCGAAAAAACACGATTGCTGGCTGGCTGTGGATAACACGTGGGCGTCGGGGTTGATATACAAACCGCTGACCTTGGGCGCGGATATTTCCGTGATGGCGGCGACCAAGTACCTGGGCGGCCACGCCGACGTGATGATGGGCGCCGTGGTCACGAATGCGCGGGCCTGGCGCGCGTTGGAACGCGCCAATATCGACTTCGGCCAGACCGTGGGCGCGGATGACGCCTTCCTGGTACTGCGCGGCATGCGCTCCTTGCCGTTGCGCATGGCCCAACACGCGGCGAATGCGGCGCGGGTTGCCGCCTGGCTTGAAGGCCGCCCCGAAATAACGCGCGTGCTGTGTCCGGCGCTGCCTGGCGACCCCTCGCATGCGATCTGGCGCCGCGACTGCACCGGCGCCAACGGGCTGCTGACGATTGAACTGGATGGCGCGTACACCACGGCGGATGCCGACTGCCTGATCGACAACCTGAACCTGTTCGGTATCGGCGCGTCGTGGGGCGGCTTTGAAAGCCTGGTGATTCCCGTGCGGCTGGACACGCGTGCGCTGCCCGACGCAACGCCGCGCGGTGCCATGTTGCGCCTGCATATCGGCCTTGAAGACCCCGTAGACCTGATCGGCGACCTTGAACAAGGGCTGTCCGCCATGACCCAAATTTCTCGTACCCTTTGAATTCCATGATGCACGCAACTTCCGCTTCCCCCGCCGCCGACATCGACGCGCACACGCTTAAGCAATGGCTGCACGATGGGCAGGAAATTGCCTTGCTGGACGTGCGCGAACACGGCCAGTATGGTGAATCGCACCTTTTTTACGCCGCACCGGTGCCATACAGCCGGCTTGAAGTGGACATCGTGCGTCTGGCCCCCCGACGCAATGCGCGGGTGGTGGTGTACGACGAGGGCGGCGAGGATCAGACGGCCGGGCGCGCCGCCCGCGCGCTGGGCGACCTGGGTTATCGGCAGGTGCATCGGCTTGCCGGCGGCATCGCGCAGTGGCAGCGCGACGGTTACGCCGCCTTTGCCGGCGTGAACGTGCCCAGCAAAACCTTCGGCGAGCTGGCTGAAGAAGTTTTCCACACCCCCCGTATCGGCGCGCGGGAATTGGCTGCGCGCCAACAGCGCGGCGATGATCTGATCGTGCTGGACGGTCGGCCTTATGCCGAATACCAGAAGATGAGCATTCCGGGCGGCATCTGCTGCCCCAACGGTGAACTGGCGCTGCGCGTGCATACGCTGGTGAAGGATCCAAAAACCACGATCGTGATCAATTGCGCGGGCCGTACCCGCAGCATCATCGGCGCACAGACGCTGATCAACCTGGGCGTGCCCAACCCCGTCTATGCGCTGGAAAACGGCACGCAAGGTTGGTATCTGGAAGACCTGCAACTGGAACACGGCGCGCGCCGCCGCTACGACGACGGAATCGAACCCGACGCCCTGCCTGCGCTTGCCGAACGTTCATCGCGGCTGGCCGCGCGCCACGGCGTGCCGATCGTGGATGCCGCCACCGTGCAGCAATGGTTGCGCGACAAGACGCGCACGACCTTCCTGTGCGACGTGCGCAGCGCGGAGGAGTTCGCGCAAGGGTCGCTGCCCGGCGCGCAGCATGCGCCCGGCGGCCAACTGGTGCAGGCCACCGACCAGTACCTGGCCGTGCGCGGCGCGCGTATCGTCGTGTTTGACGCGGAAGGCGTGCGCGCGCCCGTGACGGCAAGCTGGTTGCGGCAGATGGGTTGGGACGCCTGCGTGTTGAAAGAGGGCACTCGCGCCGTGCTTGACCCCGTTGCACCGCTGGCGGACACGCCGGCTGTTTCGATGTTGTCCGACGAGGAAATTGCGGCGGCATTGCGCGGCGGTGCACAAGCCATCGACATCCGCCCGGGCATGCGCTATCGCGCCGGGCACATCGCGGGGGCGCGTTGGTCCATTCGGCCGCGTCTGGACCGCGTGGCGCTGCACCCCGACCAACCCGTCATCCTGCTGGCCGAGGACGCGGCGCTGGCCGCATGGGCCGCCAAGGACCTGCGGGCAATGGGCGTCACCGACATCAAGGTGAACACCGGTACGCCAGCGAGCTGGTCCGCGGCTGGCATCCCGCAGGAATCCACGCCCGACCGGCCAGCCGATAGCGAGTGCATCGACTATCTGTTCTTTGTGCACGACCGCCACGACGGCAACAAGGCAGCGGCGCGGCAATACCTGTCGTGGGAGACCAACCTGGTCAAGCAGATTGATGACCGCGAATTGGCGGGCTATCGCTTCGCGGCGGGCTGAGCCGCCGCCCTGACGTTGCCGCGACGGTCCGCAGAGGCCGCGCGGTTTCTACCACGCATCAGATCGATCATTACGCCCCGGCGCTTGCCGCCGGGGTGCGGACGGTTCATGGCGAACCGACATGCAGGGGACGGCCGAGTATCCGGCCGCCGACACAAGGGGAAATCCAGATGAAGCACCAGGCACAACATGCAGAACACAAACAACACGTACCACACGCACGCGGCTGGGCCGCATTGACTGCCGCCAGTTTGCTGCTGGCCGGCGCATTGCAAGTCCAGGTCCAGGCGCAGACGCTGAAGGCGCCGGCTGACTATCCCAAGCAGGCCATTACGGTCGTGTCGCCGTTTCCGCCCGGGGGCGGCAACGACAATGTCGCCCGGCTGATCGCGCAAGAGCTGGGTGCCATCACGGGCCAGAGCGTGGTGGTTGAAAATCGCTCGGGCGCTGGCGGCAACGTGGGGACTGCGCAGGTGTCCCGTGCCAAGCCCGACGGCTACACGCTGGTGATGTCGCAAACCAGCGTCATGGCGGTCAACCCGCGCCTGTACAAGAACGTCGGCTTTGATCCGGTCAAGGACTTCACGCCGATCTCGCAGATCACGTCCGCGCCGCTGGTCTTGGTGGCTCGCACCGAAAGCCCGTACAAGACACTTTCCGACTACCTGGACGCCGCGCGCAAGCAACCGGGCATCATCACGTACGCGACCCCCGGCAACGGCACCATGAGCCATTTGATGGGCGCGCTGGTGTCCAAGAAGGCCGGCGTGAACCTGGTGCACGTGCCATATCGTGGGGCCGCCCCGGCCATCACGGATCTCATGGGCGGCACGGTCGACATGCTGATCACATCGCCCGCGTCCGCTGAACCGATGGTGGCCGCCGGCAAGCTGCGCATCCTGGCCCTGAGCCACGAGAACAGCATCGGTATTTTCAAGGGGGCGCCGACCCTCAAGCAAAGTGGCCTGGACGGCATTACGGCAGACGACTGGTATGGCCTTTTCGCACCGGCGGGCACGCCGCCCGAGCGCGTGGCGTACCTGGCCCAGGCCGTGGCGCAGGCGATGAAGTCACCCAACGTGATCGCCAAGATCAACAGCGGCGGCAGTTGGCCGGTGGGCAGCCAGCCTGACGCCTTCAAGACGCGCTTGCAGGAAGACACCGTGTACTGGGCCGACATGGTGAAAACGGCCGGCGTGTCACTGGACTGAGGCCATGGCGCGGCTGCTACCGGCCCTGCAACCTAGGGAAAATACTGCACGCACAGGGCTGCAAATTCGCGGCAAGGTGTCTAGACTCGGAAAAACCCTGAGAGCACGCCGGTAGGTTTCCCTTGTCCCGCAAGCGGGGGCCGCGGCGTTTGCCCGCAGTCCCACGCAAGGCTTCAGTCACAAGGTGAACAAGCATGCATTCGCTAGGGGTAGCATCGGTGGAAGACGCGGAGCGGCTGGTGCAGGCCAGCGCGCTTTCGCACATCAAGGTGGGCTTGTCCGACGTCGATGGCGTCATGCTGGGCAAGTACCTGCGGCGTGACAAGTTCCTTGGCGCGCTGCGGTCCGGTTTGGCGTTCTGCGACGTGGTGCTGGGCTGGGACCTGGACGACCAGCTCTACGACAACACGCAGTACACGGGCTGGCACACCGCCTATCCCGACGCGCAACTGCGTATCGTGCCGCAAACCGCGCGCCGCCTGCCGCTTGAGCAAGGCCCGAACGGCGAAGACATGTTGTTGTTCCTGGCGGAGTTCGAGGGCGACGCCGCCGCCATCTGTCCGCGTCGCTTGCTGCACCGCACGCTGGACCGTGCGGCGGACATGGGGTTCGATGTCTACGCCGCGCTGGAATATGAATTCTTCATGTTCCGCGAAACGCCGCACTCGGTGCGTGCCAAGCACTATCGCAACATGGAAAACTGGACGCCGGGCAACTTCGGCTATTCCGTGCTGCGCAGCACGGTCGAAGGGGACTTCTACCGCAAGCTGCTGGACCTGTGTGAACGCATGGACATGCCGATCGAGGGCCTGCACACCGAGACGGGGCCGGGCGTGCTGGAGGCGGCATTGGCGGTGGACCAGGCTGCCCTGGCTGGCGACAAGGCATTTCTGTTCAAGACCTTCGCCAAGGCCCTGGCGCAGCAGAACGGCTTGATGGCCACGTTCATGGCCAAGTGGTCGCACGAGCATCCGGGCCAAAGCGGCCACATCCATCTGTCTTTGCGCGACAAGAAAAGCGGGCAGTCTGCGTTCTATGACAAGTCGCAGCCGCATGGAATGAGCGCGACCCAAGTTGCGTTCATGGCGGGCGTGCAACGTTACCTGCCGGAATTCATGGTGCTGTACGCGCAGAATATCAACAGCTATTCGCGACTTGTGCCGGGCTATTGGGCGCCGCTGGACGCGACGTGGGGCATGGAAAATCGCACCACCGCGCTGCGGCTTATTCCCGGCAGCGACAAATCGCAGCGGGTGGAAGTGCGCATCGGCTCGGCGGACGCCAATCCTTATCTGGCTTTGTCGGCGGCGCTGGCGTCCGGCCTGCACGGCATCGAACAAGGCTTGACCCCGGAACCCATGGTGCAGGGCAACGCCTATACGCAACAATTTCCCGCGCATCTGCACCTGCCCACCACGTTGTGGGAGGCCGCGCAGCGCCTGCGCGGGTCGGCCGCAGCGCGCCATCTGTTCGGGGATGCGTTCGTCGAGCATTACGCGGCAACGCGCGAATGGGAAGAACGGCAGTTCCGGCGCCACGTCACCGACTGGGAGCTGGCGCGTTATTTCGAGATCATCTGATATCTGATCGCAAGGCCAACGCTTGCATAGGGCGACCATGACCCAGGAACTCATCACCATCAGTCCCATCGACGGGCGCGAGATTGTGCGCCGCGCCTACGCCAGCGACGCGCAGATCGGGCGTGCGCTTGAACAGGCCCAGCAGGCGCAGCGCGCGTGGCACGCGCTAAGCATCGCAGAGCGGGGGCGCATCGTGTCGGCGGCGGTCGACAGCTTTGTCGCGGCACGTGAAGAAATTGCGCGGGCAATCACCATACAGATGGGCCGGCCCTTGAAGTACACGCCCGGTGAAGTGGCAGGCTTCGAATCGCGGGCACGCCATATGATTGCGATTGCCGATGAAGCGCTGGCGCCGATCACCGTGCCCGACCTGGCGGGCTTCACCCGTTTTATCAGCCGCGAGCCGATCGGTGTCGCACTGACGATTGCTCCGTGGAACTACCCGCTGCTGACCGCCGTGAACAGCATCGTGCCGGCGCTGATGGCGGGCAACACCGTCATTCTCAAGCACTCGGACCAGACGCCGCTGTGCGCCGAATTGATCGAACGCGCGTTTCGCGACGCCGGCGCACCCACTGGTGTGTTCCAGTATCTCCATGCCAACCATGACACCGTGCAGCGACTGGTCCGCGCACCCGAGATCGGCTATGTGTCGTTCACGGGTTCAGTGCGTGGGGGGCGCAGTATCGAGGAAAGCGCGGCCGGACGGTTTATCGGCGTGGGACTTGAACTGGGCGGCAACGACCCCGCCTACGTGCGCGAGGACGCCAAGCTGGATCAGGCGGTGGAATCCCTGGTAGATGGAGCGTTCTTCAACTCGGGGCAATCGTGCTGCGGCATCCAGCGCATCTACGTGGCGCGGTCGCGGTACGACGAATTTGTCGAGCGCGCCGTTGCGCTGACTCAAGACTATGTACTGGGTAATCCGTTGCATGCCGACACGACATTGGGGCCGGTGGTTCGCACGCGCGCGGCGGCGGAAATTCGCGAGGTCATCGCAGAAGCGATATCGGCGGGCGCGCAGAACGCGATTGATCCCTCACATTTTACAAATGCAAGCGAAAGCTCGTGTTATGTAGCGCCCGCCATTCTTACGCGAGTAAATCATCGCATGCGCGTGATGAGCGACGAGTGTTTTGGCCCCGTCGTGGGCGTCATGCCGGTCGATGGTGATGACGAGGCGGTCGCCCTGATGAATGGCAGCCCCTACGGACTCACGGCCGCGGTCTACACGCAGGACGAAGACGCGGCGTTATCGCTTGGCCGACAGGTGCAGGCGGGGACGTTCTTCATGAACCGTTGCGACCATCTGGACCCGGCCCTGGCCTGGACCGGCGTGAAGCACTCGGGGCGGGGGGTATCGCTGTCCGTTGTCGGCTACGAGCAGCTTACCCAAGCCAAATCCTTTCATCTGCGCAGCGTCTGAGACAGCGCTTTGACACGACCGTAATCAGGAATGAAACCATGACTGTGCCCAGCGTCAACTGGAATTACCCGACCGCGATGAAAGTCGGGCCGGGTCGCGTCAAAGAGCTTCCCGAATGGTGCCGCGAACTGGGCATGCGCCGACCGTTGCTTGTCACCGATCCGGGCCTGGCGCCGTTGCCCATGGTGTCCGACGCCGTGCAAACCTGCCGCCAGGCGAAGCTGGACTGCGAGGTATTTCACGAGATCAAGGGCAACCCCACGGGGCGCAACGTGGACGACGGCGTTATTGCCTATCACCAGGGCGGGCACGACGGCGTTATTGCATTCGGGGGCGGGTCGGCCTTGGACGCCGCCAAGGCGATCGCGCTGATGGTGGGGCAAGACCGCCCGTTGTGGGACTTCGAAGACATCGGCGATAACTATCAGCGCGTGAACGTGGCGGGCATGGCGCCGGTGGTGGCAGTGCCGACCACGGCCGGCACGGGTTCGGAGGTGGGCCGTGCATCGGTCATCACCGACGAGGCCGCGCAGGTCAAGCGCATCATCTTTCACGCGCGCATGTTGCCCGCCGTCGTGATCCTGGACGCCGAACTCACCGTCGGCCTGCCTGCCAGAATCACGGCCGCCACCGGTATGGACGCGCTGTCGCACAGCCTTGAGGCGTATTGTTCGCCGTTCTTTCATCCCATGGCGGCGGGCATTGCGGTTGAAGGCATGCGCATGATCAAGGAATACCTGCCGCAGGCCGTGGCCGACGGCGCCGACTTGCAGGCGCGCCAGCAAATGTTGGTGGCCTCGACGATGGGCGCCACGGCATTCCAACGCGGCCTGGGCGCCATGCACGCACTGGCGCATCCCTTGGGCGCGCTATACGACGCCCATCACGGCATGCTCAACGCGATCCTGATGCCTTATGTGCTGAAAGCCAACCAGCATGCCGTCGCGCCAAGATTGGAGGCGCTTGCCCGTTACCTGGATCTGCCCGGCGATGGCCCGGGCGCGGTGCTGGACTGGGTGCTGCGGCTGCGCCAGGCGGTGGGCATCCCCCACACGCTGGCTGAGATCGGCATCGATGAGGGGCAGGTCGAGCGGGTAGGGCGCATGGCCAGCGAAGATCCCTCAGGGGGGACCAGCCCCGTAAATTTCACCGCCGACGCCTATTCGCAACTTTTGCAAGCAGCAATTCGCGGAAACCTGTAAACTTCGGCCCCTCTGCGCGGAAACGCGAGTGGTTGAACAAAAGTTTTGAATATTTTCATCCGAAGCGTTTGACACCGGATTCGAAAGTGTTCATAATCTCAAGTTCTCCGCTGGAGGGGTGCCCGAGTGGTTAAAGGGGGCAGACTGTAAATCTGTTGGCCTTGCGCCTACATTGGTTCGAATCCAATCTCCTCCACCAGAGACCCAACTCTATAAATCCAGGCGATGTCTGCCTGGATTTTTAAAATTAGGCCTAGGGAACTGGGCGGCCTTCGCAAAGAAGGTTGTAAGGTTCCCCGGGCCTTGATTTTGAGGGTTTGGGATAAAGAGATGGTGAATGGGTATGCCGCGGGTGTAGCTCAATGGTAGAGCAGAAGCCTTCCAAGCTTACGACGAGGGTTCGATTCCCTTCACCCGCTCCAAGATTTTTAAATGCCCATGTGGCTCAGTGGTAGAGCACTCCCTTGGTAAGGGAGAGGTCGCGCGTTCGATCCGCGCCATGGGCACCACAAATTTCCAAGTTCTTTTCTTCAGTCTGAAGCGCAATCCAGGTCAGGAGTCAGCCATGGCAAAAGGCAAGTTTGAACGTACCAAGCCGCACGTGAACGTGGGTACGATTGGTCACGTTGACCACGGCAAAACGACGTTGACGGCAGCTATCACGACCGTTCTGTCGAACAAGTTCGGTGGCGAAGCCAAGGGCTACGACCAGATCGATGCGACTCCTGAAGAAAAGGCTCGCGGCATCACGATCAACACCGCCCACGTCGAGTACGAAACCGAAGCGCGTCACTACGCTCACGTTGACTGCCCGGGCCACGCTGACTATGTGAAGAACATGATCACGGGCGCGGCGCAAATGGACGGCGCGATTCTGGTTGTGTCGGCCGCTGACGGCCCGATGCCGCAAACGCGCGAACACATTCTGCTGAGCCGCCAGGTTGGCGTGCCGTACATCATCGTCTTCCTGAACAAGGCTGACATGGTCGACGACGCCGAGCTGCTCGAGCTGGTGGAGATGGAAGTTCGCGAACTGCTGTCCAAGTACGACTTCCCGGGTGATGACACCCCGATCGTCAAGGGTTCTGCCAAGCTGGCGCTGGAAGGCGACAAGGGCGAGCTGGGCGAGCAAGCCATCATGGCTTTGGCCGCTGCACTGGATTCGTACATCCCGACGCCTGAGCGCGCCGTGGACGGCACGTTCCTGATGCCGGTTGAAGACGTGTTCTCGATCTCGGGTCGTGGCACGGTGGTGACGGGCCGTATCGAACGCGGCATCGTCAAGGTCGGCGAAGAAATCGAAATCGTGGGCCTGGTGCCGACGGTCAAGACGACTTGCACGGGCGTTGAAATGTTCCGCAAGCTGCTGGACCAAGGTCAAGCCGGCGACAACGTGGGCATTTTGCTGCGCGGCACCAAGCGTGAAGACGTCCAGCGCGGCCAAGTGTTGGCCAAGCCGGGCTCGATCACCCCGCACACGGACTTCACGTCCGAGGTGTACATCCTGTCCAAGGAAGAAGGCGGCCGTCACACTCCGTTCTTCCAGGGCTATCGTCCCCAGTTCTACTTCCGCACGACGGACGTGACGGGCACGATCGAGCTGCCGGCCGACAAGGAAATGGTTCTGCCGGGCGACAACGTGGCCATGACGGTCAAGCTGTTGGCTCCCATCGCCATGGAAGAAGGCCTGCGTTTCGCTATCCGTGAAGGCGGTCGTACCGTCGGCGCCGGCGTCGTCGCCAAGATCCTGAAGTAAGCAATACCCAGATGGGTAGAGTGGACTCTCAAGTCCCTCTATCCATCTTTGCTGTAAAAGTAGTATGATGTTCGGTTCCGTGACCCTGCGCGTAGGCGCTGAGCGGAAAGTCAGTGAATGTAGTGCAAGTGTAGTGTTTTAGGGGCATAGCTCAATTGGCAGAGCGTCGGTCTCCAAAACCGAAGGTTGTAGGTTCGATTCCTACTGCCCCTGCCACCGCCAGGATAAACCCGCGGGAGATCATCGCGAGTTACGCATTCACGGCGGCTCGCGTCGCAATATGTCTAATACCAGCGTAGAAACCGTAACTAGCACCGCCGACCGGGTCAAGCTCGGCCTGGCGGTTCTCGTCGTTATTGCTGGCATCGTCGGGTTTTCCGTGCTTAGCGCACAGCCGATGCCTGCACGTATCGGCGTGTTTGTCGGCGGCCTTGTGATTGCAGCCGCAATTGCCTGGTTCAGCGAGCCCGGCCGCCGCACCCTGAGCTTTGCCAGCGAGTCCTACAACGAAGTCAAGCGTGTCGCGTGGCCCACCCGCAAGGAAACGACCCAGATGACGGGTATCGTTTTTGCGTTCGTGGCGGTCATGGGCATTTTCATGTGGGTGCTCGACAAGGGCATCGAATGGATTCTTTACGGCCTGCTGTTGGGCTGGAAATAAGGACGGCGAATGAGTAAGCGTTGGTATGTCGTCCATGTGTACTCCGGCATGGAAAAGAGCGTTCACAAGGCCCTGGTTGAGCGCATTGAGCGCGCGGCCTTGCAAACGTCCTTTGGCCGCATTCTTGTGCCCTCCGAGGAAGTCGTCGAGGTCAAGGGTGGTCAAAAGTCGATCACCGAACGCCGCATTTTTCCTGGTTATGTCCTGGTTGAAATGGACCTGACCGACGAAACGTGGCATTTGGTCAAGAACACGAACCGCGTCACCGGCTTTTTGGGTGGCTCGGGCAACCGTCCGACCCCGATTTCCGAAAAGGAAGTCGAGAAGATCCTCTCCCAGATGGAAGAGGGTGTCGAGAAACCCCGCCCCAAGATTCTGTTCGAAGTGGGCGAGATGGTTCGGGTCAAGGAAGGTCCGTTTGCGGACTTCAACGGCAACGTCGAAGAAGTCAATTACGAAAAGAGCAAGGTGCGCGTGTCGGTCACCATTTTTGGTCGTGCCACACCCGTCGAACTCGATTTCAGCCAGGTCGAAAAGACCTGATTTCAACCCCCGGGGAGCCCAGGCTGAAAACGCCGGGGCGATATAACCCGCAAGGAGCAAAGCATGGCGAAAAAGATCGTCGGCTTTATCAAGCTGCAAGTACCGGCTGGTAAAGCTAACCCCTCCCCCCCGATTGGCCCGGCACTGGGTCAACGCGGCCTGAACATCATGGAATTCTGCAAGGCGTTCAACGCCAAGACCCAAGGCATGGAGCCTGGTCTGCCGATTCCGGTGGTGATCACCGCCTTCGCGGACAAGAGCTTCACCTTCATCATGAAGACCCCGCCCGCGACGGTCCTCATCAAGAAGGCTGCTGGCGTGCAAAAGGGTTCGCCCAAGCCGCATACCGACAAGGTCGGCACGCTGACCCGCGCGCAAGCTGAAGAAATCGCCAAGGCCAAGGGCCCCGATCTGACCGCCGCTGATCTGGACGCCGCTGTGCGCACGATCGCTGGCAGCGCCCGCAGCATGGGCATCACGGTTGAGGGGATCTAATCATGGCAAAACTGTCCAAGCGCGCAGCCGCTATTGCGCAAAAGATCGACCGCACCAAGCTGTACCCGGTCGCTGAAGCCCTGACCCTGGTCAAGGAAACCGCCGTCGCCAAGTTCAATGAATCCATTGACGTGGCCGTGCAGCTCGGCATCGACCCGAAGAAGTCGGACCAACTGGTTCGCGGTTCGGTCGTTTTGCCCGCCGGCACCGGCAAGTCGGTTCGCGTTGCCGTGTTCGCCCAAGGCGACAAGGCTGAAGCCGCCAAGGCCGCCGGCGCCGACATCGTTGGCCTGGACGACCTGGCTGACCAGATCAAGGCCGGTCAAATGGACTTTGACGTGGTCATCGCTTCGCCCGACACGATGCGTGTCGTGGGCGCCCTGGGCCAGATCCTGGGTCCCCGTGGCCTGATGCCGAACCCGAAGGTCGGTACCGTGACGCCTGACGTCGCGACCGCTGTCAAGAACGCCAAGGCCGGTCAGGTTCAGTACCGTACCGACAAGGCTGGCATCATCCACGCAACGATCGGCCGTGCGTCGTTCGGCGTGGAACAGCTGCAAACCAACCTGGCTGCTCTGGTCGACGCCCTGCAAAAGGCCCGTCCCGCAGCTGCCAAGGGCATTTACCTGCGCAAGCTGGCCGTCTCGTCCACGATGGGCGGCGGTGCTCGCGTTGAAATTGCCTCGCTGTCGGCTTCCAACTAAGCCAACAGCAGTAAACGTACTTTGGGCTGCATCCGGATTCCTCCGGATGTTGCTGTCAAAGACCGCTGGAGCAGGGTAGTGGAACGGTGTCCGCACCCCCGCTGCCCCGCTTAATCCCGAAGCTTATCCAGTTCGGATCCAGCGTAGACGGCGTCCCCAGGAAGATTTCTTTACACGAAGAACTCGACCAGGCGCCGCATTCGGTTGACGCGCAAGGCTCCGGCCCCAGGCGTCTTTTGATGGAGTGTTCAAACCGTGAGTCTCAATCGTCAAGAGAAAGCGGTGGTAATCGAGGAAGTCTCGGCTGAAGTCGCCAAGGCACAATCGATTGTTATCGCTGAGTACCGTGGTCTGGACGTCGCCTCTGTCACCGTACTGCGCAAAACTGCGCGTGAATCGGGCGTGTATCTGCGAGTTCTGAAGAACTCGCTGGCCCGTCGTGCTGTTGCCGGCACGGCTTTCGAGCCGTTGGCTGAGCAACTGACCGGTCCGCTGATCTATGGCATCAGCACTGATCCGGTTTCGGCGGCCAAGGTTATCGCTGGTTTCGCGAAAAGCAACGACAAGCTGGTCATCAAGGCGGGCGCATTGCCCAACAGCCTGCTGACTCAAGATGGTGTGAAGGCCTTGGCCACCATGCCGTCCCGCGAAGAGTTGCTGTCGAAACTGCTTGGCACCATGCAAGCCCCGATCGCGCAATTCGTGCGTACGCTCAACGAAGTTCCGACCAAGTTCGCCCGTGGCCTCGCGGCTGTGCGCGACCAAAAGGCAGCGGCCTAATCGCCCTGCTGTCCGGAATTCGCTGAACGACGAAGCGACACCCAAACCCTGGCATTACCAAAATATTTGGAGTTCTTAAAAATGGCACTTAACAAAGCTGAAATCCTTGACGCCATCGCTGGCATGACCGTGCTCGAGCTGTCCGAGCTGATCAAGGAAATGGAAGAGAAGTTCGGCGTGTCGGCTGCTGCCGCCGCTGTCGCTGTTGCTGCTCCCGCCGCTGGTGGCGCTGCTGCCGCTGCTGAAGAGCAAACCGAGTTCAACGTCGTCCTGCTGGAAGCCGGCGCGAACAAGGTCAGCGTCATCAAGGCCGTGCGCGAGCTGACCGGTCTGGGTCTGAAGGAAGCCAAGGACCTGGTTGACGGCGCTCCGAAGCCCGTCAAGGAAGCTGTGGCCAAGGCTGACGCCGAAGCCGCCAAGAAGAAGCTGGAAGAAGCTGGCGCCAAGGTCGAAGTCAAGTAAGACCTGCGTCAACTGCCCGGGGACAGCACAGTTTGCAGTCCCCGGGCTTTTGCGTTTCCAGGAAACCCCTACTGGGGGTATGCCCTTTCAGGGGGGTTTCCTGGAGTCGTATCACCTAGGGCCGTGGTTGACGGCCCATGCAACCTCGAGTCGGAGTGCTCATGCCTTACTCGTACACCGAAAAAAAGCGCATCCGCAAAAGCTTCGCCAAGCGTGAAGACGTTCAAAACGTTCCTTTCCTTTTGGCGACACAGCTTCAATCCTACCTAACTTTCCTGCAGGCGGATACCGCCCCGTCCGATCGCGTAGCCGACGGTTTGCAGGCGGCGTTCTCGTCGATTTTCCCGATCGTTAGTCACAACGGTATGGCGCGCTTGGAGTTCGTGAGCTACGTGCTCGGCGAACCGGTGTTCGATGTCAAGGAATGTCAGCAACGTGGTCTGACCTATGCCTCGCCCCTGCGAGCCAAGGTCCGCCTGGTGCTGCTTGACCGCGAAGTCAGCAAGCCGACCGTGAAAGAAGTGAAGGAACAAGAAGTCTACATGGGCGAAATTCCGCTCATGACGGGCACGGGTTCCTTCGTCATCAATGGCACCGAGCGTGTCATCGTGTCGCAGCTGCACCGTTCGCCTGGCGTGTTCTTCGAACACGACCGCGGCAAAACGCACAGCTCCGGCAAGCTTCTGTTCTCGGCCCGCGTGATTCCTTACCGCGGCTCGTGGCTGGACTTCGAATTCGACCCGAAGGACGTTCTGTTCTTCCGCGTCGACCGTCGTCGCAAGATGCCTGTCACGATCCTGTGCAAGGCCATCGGCATGACGCCGGAATCCATCCTGGCCAACTTCTTCGACTTCGATAACTTCGAACTCAAGAGCGAAGGCGCGATGATGGAATTCGTGCCCGAGCGTTGGAAGGGCGAAATGGCCCGTTTCGACATCTCGGACCGCGATGGCAAGGTCATCGTCGAAAAAGACAAGCGCATCAATGCCAAGCATTTGCGCGACCTGGCTGCCGGCGGCATCCAGCGCATCTCCGTGCCGGAAGACTTCCTGTACGGCCGCGTGCTGGCCAAGAACATCGTTGACGAAGATACCGGCGAAGTCATCGCCAACGCCAACGACGAAATCACGGAAAGCGTGCTGGGCGCCCTGCGCGCCTCGAACGTCTACGACATCCAGACGCTCTACACGAACGATCTGGACCGTGGTCCGTACATCTCGCAAACCCTGCGCACCGATGAAACCGCCGACCAGATGGCCGCGCGTGTTGCCATCTACCGCATGATGCGTCCTGGCGAGCCGCCCACCGAAGAAGCGGTGGAAGCGCTGTTCCAACGTCTGTTCTACAGCGAAGAGACGTACGATCTGTCGCGCGTGGGCCGTATGAAGGTCAACAGCCGTCTGGGCCGTGGTGAAGACATCACCGGTCCGATGACGCTGACCAACGAAGACATCCTTGAGACCATCAAGGTGCTGGTTGAACTGCGTAACGGCCGTGGCCAGATCGATGACATCGATCACTTGGGCAACCGTCGCGTGCGTTGCGTTGGCGAACTGGCCGAAAACCAGTTCCGCGCCGGCTTGGTGCGTGTCGAGCGCGCCGTCAAGGAACGTCTGGGCCAGGCCGAGACCGAAAACCTGATGCCGCACGACCTGATCAACTCCAAGCCGATCTCGGCTGCCATCAAGGAGTTCTTCGGTTCGAGCCAGCTGTCGCAGTTCATGGACCAAACCAACCCGTTGTCGGAAATCACGCACAAGCGTCGCGTTTCCGCACTGGGCCCGGGCGGTCTGACCCGCGAGCGCGCCGGCTTTGAAGTCCGCGACGTGCACCCGACCCACTACGGTCGCGTCTGCCCGATCGAAACGCCGGAAGGCCCGAACATCGGTCTGATCAACTCCATGGCGCTGTACGCTCGCTTGAACGAGTACGGCTTCCTGGAAACGCCTTACCGCAAGATTATCGACGGCCGCGTCAGCGAGCAGATCGATTACCTGTCGGCCATCGAAGAAAGCCACTACGTCATTGCACAGGCTAACGCCGCGCTGGACGAGCAGGGCGCCTTCGTTGACGACCTTGTCGCTTGCCGTGAAGCAGGCGAAACGATGCTGACCTCGCCGGCCAACGTGCATTACATGGACGTTGCCCCGTCGCAGATCGTGTCGGTGGCCGCTTCGCTGATTCCGTTCCTTGAGCACGACGACGCGAACCGCGCACTGATGGGCGCCAACATGCAACGTCAGGCCGTGCCTTGCCTGCGTCCGGAAAAGCCGGTCGTGGGTACCGGTATCGAACGCACCGTGGCCGTTGACTCGGGCACGACCGTGCAAGCACTGCGTGGCGGCCTGGTCGACCACGTTGACGCCGAGCGCGTCGTGATTCGCGTGAACGACGAAGAAAACGTCGCCGGCGAAGTCGGTGTCGATATCTACAACCTGATCAAGTACACCCGTTCCAACCAGAACACGAACATCAACCAGCGTCCTATCGTCAAGCGTGGCGACAAGGTCGCCAAGGGCGACGTGCTGGCTGACGGCGCATCGACCGACCTGGGCGAACTCGCCCTGGGTCAGAACATGCTGATCGCGTTCATGCCGTGGAACGGCTACAACTTCGAAGATTCGATCTTGATCTCCGAAAAGGTTGTTGCCGATGACCGCTACACCTCGGTCCACATCGAGGAACTGACGGTTGTCGCCCGCGACACGAAGCTGGGTCCGGAAGAAATCACGCGCGACATCAGCAACCTGGCTGAGACGCAACTGAACCGTCTGGACGATTCGGGCATCACGTACATCGGCGCCGAAGTCAGCGCCGACGACGTGCTGGTCGGCAAGGTCACGCCCAAGGGCGAAACCCAGCTGACGCCGGAAGAAAAGCTGCTGCGCGCCATCTTCGGTGAAAAGGCGTCCGACGTTAAGGACACCTCGCTGCGCGTGCCTTCGGGCATGACCGGCACCGTGATCGACGTGCAAGTGTTCACGCGTGAAGGCATCGTGCGCGACAAGCGCGCCCAGTCCATCATTGACGATGAACTGCGCCGCTATCGCCAAGACCTGAACGACCAGCTGCGCATCGTTGAAAACGACCAGTTCGACCGTATCGAAAAGATGCTGGTCAACAAGACCGTCAACGGCGGCCCGCGCAAGCTGGCCAAGGGCGCCACGATCACCAAGGCTTACCTGGCTGATCTGGACCGCTGGCAGTGGTTCGACATCCGTCTGGCCGATGAGCCGCACGCTGTCGTGCTGGAGCAAGCCAAGGAATCGCTGGAGCAAAAGCGTCACCAGTTTGATCTGGCCTTCGAAGAGAAGCGCAAGAAGCTGACGCAGGGCGACGAGCTGCCCCCGGGCGTGCTGAAGATGATCAAGGTCTACCTGGCCGTGAAGCGTCGTCTGCAACCTGGCGACAAGATGGCAGGCCGTCACGGTAACAAGGGCGTGGTCTCGCGTATCACCCCGGTGGAAGACATGCCGCACATGGCTGACGGCACGCCGGCCGACATCGTTCTGAACCCGCTGGGCGTGCCCTCGCGGATGA
Organism: Achromobacter sp. ESBL13; assembly: GCF_036668755.1. Classification (NCBI taxonomy): domain Bacteria; kingdom Pseudomonadati; phylum Pseudomonadota; class Betaproteobacteria; order Burkholderiales; family Alcaligenaceae; genus Achromobacter; species Achromobacter sp. ESBL13. The sequence continues at coordinate 361,585 of NZ_JAZEVT010000002.1, forward strand.
ACGTCGGTCAGGTGCTGGAAGTGCACTTGGGCTGGGCTGCCAAGGGCGTGGGCCACCGCATTGCCGATCTGCTGCGCGACGAGCGCACTGCGCAGGTCAAGAACGTCCGTGCCTACCTGGACAAGGTCTACAACACGACCGGTTCCGGCGCCCGCATCGACGAGCTGACCGACGAAGAAGTCATGGAAATGGCCCAGAACCTCAAGAACGGCGTGCCGTTCGCGACGCCCGTCTTCGACGGCGCGACCGAAGAGGAAATCACCACGATGCTGGAGCTGGCCTATCCGGACGACGTCGCCGAGCGCATGGCACTGACGCCTTCGCGTACGCAGGCATGGCTGTTTGACGGCCGCACGGGCGAGAAATTCGAGCGCCCCGTGACGGTTGGCTACATGCACTACCTGAAGCTGCACCACTTGGTCGACGACAAGATGCACGCGCGTTCGACGGGTCCGTACTCGCTGGTCACGCAGCAGCCGCTGGGTGGTAAGGCGCAGTTCGGTGGTCAGCGTTTCGGGGAAATGGAAGTGTGGGCGCTGGAAGCATACGGCGCCGCGTACACCCTGCAAGAAATGCTGACGGTGAAGTCGGACGACATCACCGGCCGTACCAAGGTATACGAAAACATCGTCAAGGGCGACCACGTCATCGACGCCGGCATGCCGGAATCGTTCAACGTGCTGGTGAAGGAAATCCGCTCGTTGGCCCTGGACATGGATTTGGAGCGTAACTAATGAAAGCGCTACTCGACCTATTTAAGCAAGTCTCGCAAGACGAGCAATTCGATGCCATCAAGATCGGCATCGCCTCGCCCGAGAAGATCCGTTCGTGGTCTTACGGCGAAGTTCGCAAGCCCGAGACCATCAACTACCGCACGTTCAAGCCTGAACGCGACGGTCTGTTCTGCTCCAAGATCTTTGGCCCGATCAAAGACTACGAGTGCTTGTGCGGCAAGTACAAGCGCCTGAAGCATCGTGGCGTGATCTGCGAAAAGTGCGGCGTTGAAGTTACCGTTGCCAAGGTTCGCCGTGAACGCATGGGCCACATCGAGCTGGCCAGCCCCGTCGCGCACATCTGGTTCTTGAAGAGCCTGCCGTCGCGTCTGGGCATGGTGCTCGACATGACCCTGCGCGACATCGAACGCGTTCTGTACTTCGAAGCCTGGTGCGTGATCGAACCTGGCATGACGCCGCTCAAGCGCGGCCAGATCATGTCGGACGACGATTTCCTCGCCAAGACCGAAGAATACGGCGACGATTTCCGTGCCCTGATGGGCGCGGAAGCCGTGCGCGAACTGCTGCGCACCATCGACATCGACCGCGAAGTGGAAACGCTGCGCGGCGAGTTGAAGGCCACCAGCTCTGAAGCCAAGATCAAGAAGATTTCCAAGCGCCTGAAGGTGCTGGAAGGCTTCCAGAAGTCGGGCATCAAGGCCGAGTGGATGGTCATGGAAGTGCTGCCCGTGCTGCCGCCGGACCTGCGTCCGCTGGTGCCGCTGGACGGCGGCCGCTTCGCGACCTCCGACCTGAACGACCTGTACCGCCGCGTCATCAACCGCAACAACCGCTTGAAGCGCCTGCTGGAGCTCAAGGCGCCGGAAATCATCCTGCGCAACGAAAAGCGGATGCTGCAGGAAGCCGTAGACTCGCTGCTGGACAACGGTCGCCGTGGCAAGGCCATGACGGGCGCCAACAAGCGCCAGCTGAAGTCCCTGGCCGACATGATCAAGGGCAAGAGCGGTCGTTTCCGTCAGAACCTGCTGGGCAAGCGCGTCGACTACTCGGGCCGTTCGGTCATCGTGGTGGGCCCGCAGCTCAAGCTGCATCAGTGCGGTCTGCCCAAGCTGATGGCCCTGGAACTGTTCAAGCCGTTCATCTTCAATCGTCTGGAGATGATGGGCCTGGCCACGACCATCAAGGCTGCCAAGAAGCTGGTGGAAAGCCAGGAACCGGTGGTCTGGGACATCCTGGAAGAAGTCATCCGCGAACACCCGGTCATGCTGAACCGTGCCCCCACGCTGCACCGTTTGGGCATCCAGGCGTTCGAGCCGGTCCTGATCGAAGGCAAGGCCATCCAGCTGCACCCGCTGGTTTGCGCGGCGTTCAACGCCGACTTCGACGGTGACCAGATGGCTGTCCACGTGCCGCTGTCGCTGGAAGCCCAGCTGGAAGCGCGCACGCTGATGCTGGCGTCCAACAACGTGCTGTTCCCGGCCAACGGCGAACCGTCGATCGTGCCGTCCCAAGACATCGTGTTGGGTCTGTACTACACGACGCGTGAGCGCATCAACGGCCGCGGCGAAGGCATTTTCTTCACCGACGTCGCTGAAGTGCAGCGCGCCTATGACAACGGCGAAGTCGAACTGCAATCCCGCGTGACCGTGCGTCTGAAAGAGCACGAGCGCGACGAGGCTGGCGAATGGCAACCCGTGATCCGCCGTCATGAAACGACGGTCGGCCGCGCGCTGCTGTCCGAGATTCTGCCGAAGGGTCTGCCCTTCACGGTCCTGAACAAGGCCCTGAAGAAGAAGGAAATCTCGCGCCTGATCAACCAGTCGTTCCGCCGTTGCGGCCTGCGCGACACGGTGATCTTCGCCGACAAGCTGATGCAGTCCGGCTTCAAGCTGGCCACGCGCGGTGGTATCTCGATCGCCATGGGCGACATGCTGATCCCGACCGCCAAGGAAGGCATCCTGGCCGAAGCCAGCCGCGAAGTGAAGGAAATCGACAAGCAGTACTCGTCGGGTCTGGTCACGTCCCAGGAACGCTACAACAACGTTGTGGACATCTGGGGCAAGGCTGGCGACAAGGTCGGCAAGGCCATGATGGAACAACTGGCTACCGAGCCGGTTGTGAACCGTCATGGCGAAGAAGTGCGCCAGGAATCGTTCAACTCGATCTACATGATGGCTGACTCGGGCGCCCGCGGTTCGGCCGCCCAGATCCGCCAGCTGGCCGGTATGCGCGGCCTGATGGCCAAGCCGGACGGCTCGATTATCGAAACGCCCATTACCGCGAACTTCCGTGAAGGTCTGAACGTGCTTCAGTACTTCATCTCGACTCACGGTGCGCGTAAGGGTCTGGCCGATACGGCACTGAAGACCGCGAACTCGGGTTACCTGACTCGTCGTCTGGTCGACGTGACGCAAGACTTGGTGATCACCGAGGACGATTGCGGTACGTCGCTGGGCTACAACATGAAGGCCCTGGTGGAAGGTGGTGAAGTCATCGAACCGCTGCGCGACCGCATCCTCGGTCGTGTTGCCGCCGTGGACATCATCAACCCGGACACGCAGGAAACGGCCATCGTTGCCGGCACCCTGCTGGACGAAGATCTGGTCGACACCATCGACCGCATCGGCGTGGACGAAGTCAAGGTCCGCACCCCGCTGACGTGCGAAACGCGTCACGGTCTGTGCGCACACTGCTACGGCCGCGATCTGGGTCGCGGTTCGCCGGTCAACCAAGGCGAGGCAGTGGGCGTTATCGCTGCCCAGTCGATCGGTGAACCGGGCACGCAGCTCACGATGCGTACGTTCCACATCGGCGGCGCCGCGTCGCGTTCGGCCCTGGCCAGCGCGGTGGAAACGAAGTCCAGCGGTCTGGTTGGCTTTGCCAGCACGATGCGCTATGTCACGAACGCCAAGGGCGAACGCGTTGCGATTTCGCGCTCGGGCGAACTGGCGATCTTCGATGACAACGGCCGCGAACGCGAACGCCACAAGATCCCGTACGGCGCGACCGTGCTGGTGGGCGATGGCGAAGCCGTGAAGGCTGGCGCGCGTCTGGCGACGTGGGACCCGCTGACCCGTCCGATCGTGTCGGAATACGGTGGCGCCGTCCGCTTCGAGAACATCGAAGAAGGCGTGACCGTTGCCAAGCAGGTGGACGAAGTCACCGGCCTGTCGACGCTCGTCGTCATCACGCCGAAGACCCGTGGCGGCAAGATCGTCATGCGTCCGCAGATCAAGCTGGTCAACGAGGCCGGCGAAGACGTCAAGATCGCCGGCACCGATCACTCGGTGAACATCTCGTTCCCGGTGGGCGCGCTGATTACCGTGCGTGACGGCCAGCAGGTTGCCGTGGGTGAAGTTCTGGCGCGTATTCCGCAAGAATCGCAAAAGACCCGCGACATTACCGGCGGTCTGCCGCGTGTGGCAGAACTGTTCGAAGCCCGTTCGCCGAAGGACGCCGGCATGCTCGCCGACGTTACCGGTACGGTGTCGTTCGGTAAGGACACGAAGGGCAAGCAGCGTCTGGTCATCACCGACCTGGAAGGCGTGAGCCACGAGTTCCTGATTCCGAAGGAAAAGCAGGTTCTGGTGCACGACGGCCAAGTGGTGAACAAGGGCGAAATGATCGTGGACGGCCCGGCCGATCCTCACGACATCCTGCGCCTGCAAGGCATCGAGAAGCTGGCGACGTACATCGTCGACGAAGTGCAGGACGTGTACCGTCTGCAAGGCGTGAAGATCAACGACAAGCACATCGAAGTGATTGTTCGTCAGATGCTGCGTCGTGTGAACATCGTTGACGCTGGTGACACCGAGTTCATCCCGGGCGAGCAAGTCGAGCGCTCTGAACTGCTGAACGCCAACGATCGCATGGCTGCCGAAGACCGCATCCCGGCAACCTACGACAACGTGCTGCTGGGTATCACGAAGGCCTCGCTGTCGACCGACTCGTTCATTTCGGCCGCTTCGTTCCAGGAAACCACGCGTGTCCTGACCGAAGCCGCCATCATGGGCAAGCGCGACGATCTGCGTGGCCTGAAGGAAAACGTCATCGTCGGCCGCCTCATCCCGGCGGGTACCGGCCTGGCTTACCACCACGCACGCCGCGACAAGGAAGAGCTGGAGGCCGCGGAACGCGAAGCCGCTCGCCAGCAGGCCAACCCGTTCGAAGACTCGCCGGTTACGGTGGGTGCGGACGATCAGGCCCCGGCTTCCGACGCCGGCACGGACGATTCCGCCGAATAAGCGGAATCCCGTACAGTTTCCCGCGCGCTGGGTTGGCGCGGGGGGCTGCAAGCAAAAAGGCCGCTGATGCGAATCAGCGGCCTTTTTTTTATTCCCGGGCAGGTAGCGATTATCTGGCTGCCTGGCTGCGGGCGCGTTGGAAGACGGGCCCCCAGGACGGATGGCCGGCTTCGTTGGGAGCGAGTTCGAATGCAGGGTCCAGCGCCAGGATCCGGGCGAAGCTGTCTTCGCACAATTGGGTGTAGCGGCTGACGCAATAGCTGAACGCCTGCAACTTGTAAGCTTCGATGCGGACGGCTTTGGTGGATGAGGCCAAGGTATCCGAGGTAGCGACCGTTCGGATGACTTCCCCATACCGGCCCGCGCCGTAGGTGTCCCGGACTTGTTGCAATTGCGCCAGGGCGTCGGCGGTGGGGGGGCTTTCCGGTTTCTGGGACGAGATCCCGGCGCAGCCCGCCAGCATCACTGTCGCGCCGAGCAGACTGCTCAGAAGGCGATTTTTCATAGCTTATAAGGGGGGTAGGAAGAATGGGTGAAACGCCATCGTGCCACAGCCTGATGCGCTCGGACATTTTCGGCAATGTCCTGGTGTTGCGAATTGGATAATATTCACGCTATTCCATCTTCGCACCAGTCCGCGCATGAGCGCAATTCCCATGATGTCTACGTCCACCGGCCTGCTGACGCCGCGTGGCCCTTTCTCTGGCGCCGCGCCCCTGGCTTTGCGTCCACTTAGCGCTATTGCCGCCAGCATGGCGGGTGGTGTGCCGGAATCGCGTATCAAGCGGCTGGTCTCCGACCTGCTGCCGTCCCTGATCGCCTTGCACGCTCAAAGCGAGATCTGCGGCGATATCACGCTGGATACGGTGGGCATGGACGAAAACGCGCGGGCGCATCTGCTGCCCGAGCTTGTCGTGGCGCGCTCGCGCCGTGCCAGCCGCAGCCCGACCCCAGGGTTTGCACCGTTTGAACTCTATACGGATTCGATGGAATGGCCTCGGGGGTCGTGGAGCGACATCTACGCGCTGTGCGCCGTGATGCATGCATTGGTAACAGGCCACCGGCCCCCACCAGCGCCCGAGCGTCGGGCAACTGATTCCTACGAGCCCCTGACTTCGTTGGGCCTGTCGAAATACAACCCGGATTTTCTGGCCGTGATCGATCGCGGCCTGGCCATGTCGCCGGCTGACCGACCGCAGACGCTAGCCGAAATGGCGGCCTTGCTGGGCGTGGCCGCCTACATAGAACCGGCGGCAAGTGAAGACGAGCCCACGGCTGCGGACGGTCATTCCGTGCCGCCCGCCGCCGCGTCGGCAATGCGCAAGCCGGCACGCAACCGCCGCCCGCTACTTGCCTTGCTTGCCCTTCTGGCGTTGATCGGCCTGGCGGCGTATGGCTGGTTTCATTGGGGCGCGGGCGCGCCCAACGCGCTGATCACCAGTTCGGAAGTCGTCATGCCGAACCCGCCGGCCGTGCGCCCGATGCCGCAGCCCGCGGCGCCGCCTGCCGCTTCCAGCTTGCCGCCTGCCACCGCTGCGCAAGAGGCGCCGACACCGCCGCCAGTTGTGTCGGGAGCGGGAGCGGAATCGACGACGCAGCCGACCATCCAGAATAGCGCCGCGACGGCAAACGTTCCGGCCGAACCGTCTGTTTTGCCTGCCGCCGGCCCGCCGGCTCCGACGCAAGGCGCGGCCGCTTCAAACGCAGCGACGCCGACCGAAGAAGCGCCCAAACCCAAGCCTCTGGCAGTACCGGTCACCGTGCGACTGGATATTCGCCCTTGGGGCGAAGTCTGGGTAAATGGGGTGGCACGCGGAATCAGTCCGCCCGTCAAGGAAATACGCCTGATTCCGGGCAAGTACCAGGTGGTCCTGCGCAATGCAGACCTGCCACCTTATCGGGCGACGATCGAAATCAAGGCCGGCAAGCCCGCGGTGATTTCTCACGTTTTCCAGTAGGCGCTGGGGCAAGCTCCGTCACGCTGATTCCGCGGCCGGCGCAGCGGCCTCTGAAGCCGCGTCCGGCGCGACGGGCAGGCAAAAGGTAAACACCGATCCGACGCCGATCGTGCTGCTGACTTGCACCGATCCTCCGTGGCGCTCGGCCACGGTACGCACGAACGCCAGGCCCAGGCCGGCGCCGCCCACATCATTCCGGTTTTCCACGCCCACGCGCGAAAAGGGTTCGAACAGGCGCGCAAGATCGGACTCGGCGATGCCCTGGCCTTGATCCCGGATGGTCACGCACCAGAACCCCGGCGATGCGTCGATCGCGCACTCGATGCAGGTCTGAGGCGCACTGTATTTGATCGCGTTGTCGATCAGGTTGCACAGCGCGCGCATCAACAGCGTCTGGTCGCCGCGTATGTAGGCCACGGGCAACGGCGTGCGCAGCCGAAGCGTAATGCCGCGCTTGTGCGCCGATGCCCAGAACTCGTCCACGCCGTCTTGCAGCAGGCTGCCCAGATCAAGCTCGACGGCGCTGATCGTCATGGATTCCGCCCGCGTCAGATGCACGAAGTCGTCCACCAGATGCAGTGTGCGGTTGGCCAATGTTGCAATGCGCGCCAGCGTCTCGCCCTGACCATCGTGCACGCCACTTTCCTGCTTCATCTCCACCAGCGCCAGGATGGAACTTTGCGGCGCGCGCATGTCGTGCGATATGAATCGCAGCGTCTCTTCGCGCTGGCGCTCGGCCTGGCGAATGCGGGAAATATCGGTCAGGGTAGCCACCGTGCCGGCAAAATCGCCTTCGGCGGTATGGATGGGGGCGCACTTCAGGATAAGGTCCCGACCGGCGTAGTCGCGCACTTCCAGATCGGCGGTCCAGCGCGTCGAATCGTCCGTCGGCAGTTGGCCGCGCAACGCGTCGGCCACGCGCTGTCGCGTCGTGGCGTCGGATATGGTCTTTTCCAACAAGTGCGTGGCGGGGTGGCCCACGCGGGGTGGCCGCATGCCAAGCCGCTGAAAATACATGACCGCGGCCTGGTTACGAAACTGCATGCGCCCGTCCTGGTCGAACACCAGCGTGGCGTCGGGCATGCCATCCAGCCCGTCAGCCAGGAAGCGCCGCAGGTTGCGCACGCGTTCCAATGCACGTTGAAGCTCGCCCACGCGGCTTTCCAGCGACGCGTTCGGGCCGGTGAGCTGGGCCCGCGCTTCGTTCAGCACCGGCGGATATTCACGTTGAAGGCGCCGCAGTTCGTAGTCCATGTAGCGCAAGGCGGCTTCCTGGCTGCGCCAGCTCCACAGTGGATAGCAAAGCGCAACGCCGACAAGCGCGGCGGTCGGCGCGAACCATAGGCTGGCGTACGCCAGTAGCAACCACGACGCGATCAGTACGCAGGCGATCAGTGCAATGCTGACCAGCAGGGCGCGCTTGGGCGACAGCCGCCACAGCGCCAGGCAAGCAAGCAACACCGGTAGAACAGAAAACAGTGCGTTCCAGGCGGCTGCCGGCCGCTGGTAGAACAGGCCGTCGCGCCCCGCCTGCATCAGGTTGGCGATGATTTCAACGCCCGACATTCCGCTAAGGTCGTGCGACACCGGTGTCGGATACGCGTCACCCAGCCCCGTTGCCCACGCACCCACCAGCACGTACTTTCCTCGCAATTCTTCAGGCGGGATGTCGCCGCGCAGCACCGCCAGGTACGAGACGGTGCGCATGTGACCCGCCGGGCCGGCGTAGGGAATCAGGATGTCGCTGCTGGGGGCGGCGCGTTGCAGCAGGCGTTCCACCTGGTCGGCCTGTCCGCCGATGTCCAACATGGACAGGGCCATGTGCATGTAGGGCGCGCCCGCGAACTGGGCGGTCAGCGACGCTTCTCGTACAACGCCGTCCGGGTCTACGCGCGCGTTGATAAAGCCGCTGGCTGCCGCGGCATTGCCCACGACGGCAATGGGTGAGGACATGGCCGATGGATTGTTCAAGCGGTCCAGCACCACCGGCAAGACGGTTCTGCCGTTGCGCAAAATGCTCTGGGCCAGGATGGCGTCGTCGTTGGGATTGACCGTGTCGCTTTCCGCGAAGATCAAGTCCAGGCCGACCGCGCGGGCACCTTGCAGGCGGTCCATCAAGGCGGCGTGGATCGCGCGGCGCCATGGCCATCGGCCCAGTGTCTCTATGCTGACATCGTCGATCGCGACGATCAGAATGTCGGGGTCGGCGGGTCGTCCCGTCAGGGTGAGGGCGCGGTCGTAAAGTATCTGATCGACGCGGCCCAAGCCGTTCAATAAGCCCAGCAGCGCCGCCAAAACCCCCAGAATCACCGTCAGCCACAGCCCTGAGCGCGAGGTCCGGTCGAGGGCGTCGGTGGCGTCGGCCATGGGTGGGCCCTAGTACTCGGTCAGCGTGATGAATCCGCCGCTGCCGCTGCTGACGCCCAGGCCGGACGACGTCATCAATTGGTTTGCGCCTTCGAACGTTGCAACCGCGTCCTGGCCGCGCAAGCCCAGCTCGTCGACCGCGCGCACGGATACGTAGTACGTACCGGGCCCAGGGGCCCGGAACTGAATGTCGTTTGCGGCGAAGCTTTCGGATGACACGGGCAGGGCGCCTTCCGCATCGCGCGAAACACGTACCAGGTAGCTTTGGGCGCCCGGCACCGGTGCGAACGCGCTCGTCCATGCGCCACCGCCCCGACGCGTGGGCTGGCCGAGTTCTGGCGCGGCCAGCAGTAGGCGCACGCCCGACATGCTGCCGTCGTTGCGCACTGCGGCGCCATAGCCACGAGCCACCGCGACCGGCTTGCTGGGTGCCGTGCCCTGCGCATGCGCTTGCAAGCGCACGCTGCCTTCCAACACTTCGCTTTGCACGCCGCCGGTGCCGCTTTGCACGCGGAACCGTGTGCCGCGCACGCCGGTCACGGCGACCGGCGTCCGGATCTCAAAACGGCCCACGCCTTGTCCGGTGGGGGCGACGGTGGATTCAACACCGCCGCGCTGGACGTTGATGACCGAGTCGGTCAGCGCGGTGCCTTCAAACTGGCGCAGCCGGGACAATTCAACGGCCCCCCCGGCAGGCAACGTCAGCTTGGATCCGTCCGCAAGTTCTAACGTGACAAAGCCGTTTGGCGAGGTCACGACCTTGCTGCCTTCCGAGACGCTTGTTCCCGCTTGCAGTGCCTTGCCATTCACATCCGCTTGCCCGCTGACATGCACAACGCGCGCCGGCGCGGGCCGTACCGGAATCATCGACAGCGGGATCCGCAGTTCAAGGCCGATCGGCAATTGCTCGGGCTTGTCGACCTTGTTCACCGTTTGCAGCCGCGTCCAGTTGGCTTGGTTGCGGGTGTATTGCGTGGCCAGCTCTATCAGGGTGTCACCCGGGCGGATGCGGTAGATGAAATCATCGCCCAATGCGCCCGCGGGCTGGCTATGCGCCACGCCGGACACGGTCAGGCAGCAGAGCAGGGCAAGCGAAGAAAGCGCGCGGCAGCGGCTCATAGGTCGGGTTCTCCAGGAAAGCGCGCGTAGCGTCTATGACGGGTTGGTGACGCTGTCGTCAGCGGCGCTTATCAATTCCAACCGGTAGCCAAGGGCATACGACGAGCTCAGGCGCACGCCGTGCTCGGGGCGGATCTGGAGCTTTTGACGGATGTTGGACAGATGCGTGTCCAGCGTGCGGGACGTGGCGGGGATTTCGCGGTTCCAGACGCATTCGGCCAGCACGTCGCGCGACATCAGCCGGCCCAGGTTGCGAAAGAAAAGCAGCGCCAGCTCGAATTCCTTGGGCGCCAGCGACACGGGGGCGCCGTGCAATGAAATGACGCGCGCCGCGGGCTCGATGCGGTAATGCGCGACCTCAATTGCATCCTTGGCGGGCTCGGCGATCTGGCTGCGTCGCAACAGCGCTGCCACGCGTGCCAGCAACTCCAGCGGACGTAGCGGCTTGACGATGTAATCGTCGGCGCCCGCGCGCAGCCCTTCGACCAGATCATCTTCCGACGAGCGATTGGTCAAGAAGATAACCGGTACGCGCGGACCGATATTGGCGCGCAGCCAGCGCACCACATCGTCACCGTCAATGTCTGGCAGGTGCCAATCCAGCAGCACCAGATCAAAATTCTCGGTGCGCAACGCGGCCAACAGGTCCCGGCTCTGGTGATAACTGAGGCACGTGTAACCCGCAGCGGTCAGCACTTGGTGAATGCGCCGGGCTTGGTCTAGATCGTCTTCCAGCGACGCGATTTTCATCGGAAGTTCTCGCGGAGTTTTGCCACTTCTGCGCGCGCGTTGGCGGCCTGATGCAAAGGTGAGCGAATTTGTGTAAACGAATGATAACTCGCTGAGGTCCGTGTCTGGCTACGTTGTGGCAAGAACTGTCAAACATTGCAAAGTTAACGAATCTTGACTGGAGTTGTTGCGTAACACCGCGCCACACTGTCTCAACCGTCCCCTGCGCCGACGTTACAAACGTCGGGTGCGCGGGCTCGGGTCAGAGGTGGAATTAGCTATGAATCAATTGCGCATACTTATGATGTCGCCGGACGAGGTCGCCCAAAACGCCGCCGTGTCCGCCTTGCTGCAAGCTGGAATTTCCGCGCGCGGATGTTCGACATCCCTTGAGCTTTTCGGGTTGCTCAATAGCGGCACCTACGATGCCGTGATCCTCGATGTGGGGGCGATGGGCGAAATCGGTTATGCCCTGGTTGCCCGCTTGCACGGATCTTCGTCGATGGGAATCGTGGTCACCGGCCGGGGCATGTCCGTGGACAGCCGGCTGCGTTGCTTGCAGAGCGGCGCCGACGCCTGTCTGCCGGAACCCCAGGATCCGCGCGAACTGTCCTGCATCCTGTTGGCGCTGGCGCGCCGCCTGCCCGCAACCCCAGCCGACCAGGTCGACGAGGAGCCGGTCACCGGCCAATGGGAATTGCGCGACCAGGGGTGGACGCTGGCCGCCCCGTCGGGCGCCACGATTTCGCTGTCGGCTAACGAGCGCCTTATCGTGCGCTCATTGCTGGAAGTGGCGGGCAGGGCAGTGGGACGCTCGGAACTGGGCGACGAGCTTCGGGTGGAAGGCGGCGGCGTGCGATCAAGCGGATCGCGCAGCATCGACGTGATCGTCAGCCGGCTGCGGCGCAAGGCGGAATTGGCCGGCGTGATGTTGCCCATCCGCACCGTCTACGGCAGCGGTTACTTGTTCGCCGACCATTAGCCCGCGCCTGGGGCTACACTGCGCGGTAGGCCAAAAAATACTCATGGTTTACCCCAGGACGGCAACGTCCGACGAGTACGGCTTGGCGTGTTTCAAAGGGTCGGATCCGTCCGGCTACATGACCCCATTTTGCGCCAGCCGGCCCTAAGTCGCCGCCTTTTTGTCGCCAACGCGCGGCGTGCGGGGGCTTACAAAAAACTTTGACAGTACGCCTTGATCTCAGTTATGCTAAAGGGCTTACTGCTTTATTTCGCGCGCAAAATCTGTACGCAAAAGGCAAACAGTTCAAGAACTTAGTCCAGGATCTGAAACCAGGTGCGTCACGAGCCTTCGGTTTTCGGTCCATCAGTTGCGACTTCGTCCTTGAATGCCGGCCGCTATCAGTTTTGTGCGTTTGTCATGGTTTGTTGGCAAGCCCGCTCTTTTACGTATATGAACGTTTGAGGCGGTTTTGCGCGAACTGCCTTCTCCGAGAGAATTCACTGCTTGAGGAGACGAGTACGTAAGTACTTACCAGTGGTACGTAAAAGGGATTTCAAAGGTCATGCCTACCATTAGCCAACTCGTGCGCAAGCCGCGCGAAGTCAGCATCATCAAAAGCAAGAGCCCCGCGCTCGAAAACTGCCCGCAACGCCGCGGCGTGTGCACTCGCGTGTACACCACCACCCCCAAGAAGCCGAACTCCGCTCTGCGCAAGGTTGCCAAAGTGCGTCTGACCAACGGTTACGAAGTCATTTCGTACATCGGCGGTGAAGGCCACAACCTGCAAGAGCACTCGGTGGTTCTGGTGCGTGGCGGTCGTGTGAAGGACTTGCCCGGTGTGCGTTATCACATCGTGCGCGGTTCCCTCGACCTGCAAGGCGTCAAGGATCGTAAGCAAGCCCGCTCGAAGTACGGCGCCAAGCGCCCGAAGAAGGCTTAATAACGAGTCAGCAGTAACCCCGTGTGGCGGAAGCCCGTCACTAGGGAAGTGCGACCGCGCCCTCCGGATTTTGGGAAGGAGCGCGGCACGTAAGGGGTCGTCCCAATGGGCGGCCATGGCCGTGTAATGAAACACGGTTCAACTGAACAGACACAAGGAAGCAACAATGCCCCGTCGTCGCGAAGTACCCAAGCGCGAGATTCTGCCCGATCCCAAGTTCGGCAGCGTCGAGCTCGCCAAGTTCATGAACGTCGTCATGCTGGACGGTAAGAAGGCCGTCGCCGAGCGCATCGTCTACGGTGCCCTCGAGCAAGTGCAAACCAAGACCGGCAAAGAGCCGATCGAAGTTTTCAGCCTGGCGATCAACAACATCAAGCCGATCGTCGAAGTGAAGAGCCGCCGCGTTGGCGGTGCCAACTACCAAGTGCCGGTTGAAGTGCGCCCCGTGCGCCGCCTGGCCCTGGCTATGCGTTGGCTCCGTGAAGCCGCTAAGAAGCGTGGCGAGAAGTCGATGGATCTGCGTCTTGCTGGCGAACTGATCGACGCCTCCGAAGGTCGTGGCGCCGCGATGAAGAAGCGCGAAGACACGCACAAGATGGCAGAGGCCAACAAGGCCTTCAGCCATTTCCGCTGGTAATTTAAGGACTAATCCACCATGGCCCGCAAAACCCCGATCGAGCGCTATCGCAACATTGGTATCTCTGCGCACATCGATGCAGGGAAAACCACCACGACCGAACGTATCCTGTTCTACACCGGCGTCAATCACAAGATTGGCGAAGTGCATGATGGCGCAGCCACCATGGACTGGATGGAACAAGAGCAAGAGCGTGGCATCACCATTACGTCGGCAGCTACGACGGCGTTTTGGCGTGGCATGGCGAAGAACTATCCCGAACACCGCATCAACATCATCGACACCCCGGGTCACGTGGACTTCACCATTGAGGTGGAACGTTCCATGCGCGTCCTGGACGGTGCTTGCATGGTCTATTGCGCGGTGGGTGGCGTTCAGCCGCAGTCCGAAACCGTTTGGCGCCAAGCCAACAAGTACGGCGTGCCGCGTCTGGCCTTCGTCAACAAGATGGACCGCACCGGCGCCAACTTCTTCAAGGTCTATGACCAGCTGAAGAACCGCCTGCGCGCCAATCCCGTGCCGATCGTGATCCCGATCGGTGCCGAAGACACGTTCCAAGGCGTGGTCGACCTGGTCAAGATGAAGGCGATCATTTGGGACGAAGCCAGCCAAGGCATCAAGTTCGACTACCACGATATTCCCGCCGAGCTGGAAGGCCTGGCCAACGAATGGCGTGAAAAGCTGGTTGAAGCCGCCGCTGAGTCGTCGGAAGAGCTGATGAACAAGTACCTGGAAACGGGTTCCTTGGAAGAAGCCGAAATCAACCTGGCCATTCGCCAACGCACCATCGCTGGCGAAATCCAGCCGATGCTGTGCGGCACCGCCTTCAAGAACAAGGGCGTGCAGCGCATGCTGGACGCGGTCATCGACTACCTGCCTTCGCCCGTGGACATTCCCGCGGTTGACGGCCAGGACGACGATGGCAATCCCGTCACGCGTGAAGCGGACGACGGCGAGAAGTTCTCGGCACTGGCATTCAAGCTGATGAGCGATCCGTTCGTGGGTCAATTGACCTTCGTGCGCGTTTACTCGGGCGTCCTGAAGTCGGGCGACACGGTCTACAACCCCATCAAGGGCAAGAAAGAACGTATCGGCCGCATTCTGCAGATGCACGCGAACAACCGCGAAGAAATCAAGGAAGTGTTGGCAGGCGACATCGCCGCCGTGGTGGGTCTGAAAGACGTGACCACCGGCGAAACGCTGTGCGACACCGATTCGCACATCTTGCTCGAACGCATGATTTTCCCCGAGCCCGTGATTTCGCAGGCCGTGGAACCGAAGTCGAAGGCTGACCAGGAAAAGATGGGTCTGGCGCTGTCGCGTCTGGCTCAGGAAGATCCGTCGTTCCGCGTGCGCAGCGACGAAGAATCCGGCCAAACCATCATTTCGGGTATGGGCGAGCTTCACCTGGAAATTCTGGTCGACCGCATGAAGCGTGAGTTCGGCGTTGAAGCCAACGTCGGCAAGCCGCAAGTGGCCTACCGTGAAACCATCCGCAAGACCTGCGACGAAGTTGAAGGCAAGTTCGTCAAGCAGTCGGGCGGCCGTGGCCAGTACGGTCACGTGGTGCTGAAGGTCGAGCCGTTGCCTCCTGGCGGTGGCTACGAATTCGTGGACGCCATCAAGGGCGGTGTGGTTCCTCGCGAATACATCCCCGCGGTGGACAAGGGCATTCAGGAAACGCTGCCTTCGGGCGTGTTGGCTGGCTACCCGATCGTCGACGTCAAGTGCACGCTGTTCTTCGGTTCGTACCACGATGTGGACTCGAACGAGAACGCGTTCAAGATGGCCGGCTCCATGGCATTCAAGGAAGGTCTGCGCAAGGCCAGCCCCGTGCTGCTGGAACCGATGATGGCCGTTGAAGTCGAAACGCCGGAAGACTACGCTGGTACCGTGATGGGCGATCTGTCCTCGCGTCGCGGCATGGTCCAAGGCATGGACGACATGGTCGGTGGCGGCAAGACCATCAAGGCTGAAGTTCCCCTGGCCGAGATGTTCGGTTACGCCACGAACCTGCGTTCGTTGACGCAAGGTCGTGCCACGTACACGATGGAATTCAAGCATTACTCCGAGGCTCCCAAGAACGTCGCTGACGAAGTCATCGCCGCTCGGGCCAAGTAAATAACCCTAGCCAGGTCCGCCCATCCGGGTGGCCTGGCAGATTCAAGTTTCCTTGAAAGTTAAAGGATAGAGATCATGGCAAAAGGCAAGTTTGAACGTACCAAGCCGCACGTGAACGTGGGTACGATTGGTCACGTTGACCACGGCAAAACGACGTTGACGGCAGCTATCACGACCGTTCTGTCGAACAAGTTCGGTGGCGAAGCCAAGGGCTACGACCAGATCGATGCGACTCCTGAAGAAAAGGCTCGCGGCATCACGATCAACACCGCCCACGTCGAGTACGAAACCGAAGCGCGTCACTACGCTCACGTTGACTGCCCGGGCCACGCTGACTATGTGAAGAACATGATCACGGGCGCGGCGCAAATGGACGGCGCGATTCTGGTTGTGTCGGCCGCTGACGGCCCGATGCCGCAAACGCGCGAACACATTCTGCTGAGCCGCCAGGTTGGTGTGCCGTACATCATCGTCTTCCTGAACAAGGCTGACATGGTTGACGACGCCGAGCTGCTCGAGCTGGTGGAAATGGAAGTTCGCGAACTGCTGTCCAAGTACGACTTCCCGGGTGATGACACCCCGATCGTCAAGGGTTCGGCCAAGCTGGCGCTGGAAGGCGACAAGGGCGAGCTGGGCGAGCAAGCCATCATGGCTTTGGCCGCTGCACTGGATTCGTACATCCCGACGCCTGAGCGCGCCGTGGACGGCACGTTCCTGATGCCGGTTGAAGACGTGTTCTCGATCTCGGGTCGTGGCACGGTGGTGACGGGCCGTATCGAACGCGGCATTGTCAAGGTCGGCGAAGAAATCGAAATCGTGGGTCTGGTGCCGACGGTCAAGACGACTTGCACGGGCGTTGAAATGTTCCGCAAGCTGCTGGACCAAGGTCAAGCCGGCGACAACGTGGGCATTTTGCTGCGCGGCACCAAGCGTGAAGACGTCCAGCGCGGCCAAGTGTTGGCCAAGCCGGGCTCGATCACCCCGCACACGGACTTCACGTCCGAGGTGTACATCCTGTCCAAGGAAGAAGGCGGCCGTCACACTCCGTTCTTCCAGGGCTATCGTCCCCAGTTCTACTTCCGCACGACGGACGTGACGGGCACGATCGAGCTGCCGGCCGACAAGGAAATGGTTCTGCCGGGCGACAACGTGGCCATGACGGTCAAGCTGTTGGCTCCCATCGCCATGGAAGAAGGCCTGCGTTTCGCT
Organism: Achromobacter sp. ESBL13; assembly: GCF_036668755.1. NCBI lineage: Bacteria > Pseudomonadati > Pseudomonadota > Betaproteobacteria > Burkholderiales > Alcaligenaceae > Achromobacter > Achromobacter sp. ESBL13. The sequence continues at coordinate 378,607 of NZ_JAZEVT010000002.1, forward strand.
ATCCGTGAAGGCGGTCGTACCGTCGGCGCCGGCGTCGTCGCCAAGATCCTGAAGTAATTCGGATCACTTAAGCAGCAAACAACCAGCGAGGGCGCCTCGTCGCCTTCGCCTCTCGTTCTTTAGGAAACGCCATGAAAAACCAAAAGATCCGTATCCGCTTGAAAGCATTCGATTACAAGCTGATCGATCAATCGGCCGCTGAAATCGTCGACACCGCCAAGCGTACCGGCGCCGTCGTCCGCGGCCCGGTGCCGCTGCCCACGCGTATCCGTCGCTACGACGTTCTGCGTTCGCCGCACGTCAACAAGACGTCGCGCGACCAGTTCGAAATCCGTACGCACCAGCGCCTGATGGACATCGTTGATCCCACCGACAAGACCGTTGACGCTCTGATGCGTCTGGACCTGCCGGCCGGCGTTGACGTCGAAATCGCGCTGCAGTAAGGCGATTCGGGCCTGCTACCTTCGCCGGTAGGCTCGTAAAGAATGGCCGTGTTCCCAAGGGAATGCGGCCATTTTGTTTTGCGGCGGTGTTTGTTGCTGCGTGATCAGATCACCAGCGGCTCCACGGCATTGCAGATGGCCCGGACCAAACTGTAGACCGTCAACGACGAGGTCTTGGGGTTCGCGGCCAAGGGCTTGCCGCGCATCGTCAACTCAAACTCCCCGAACGCGCCTCTGGCGTGAACGTGGTGCACGTTGTCTTGTACCCCGGGATCCGCCCACAGCCGCACACGCGTATGGTCCAGACCAAGTCCCGCCAGTGCGAGCGTGGCTGCCACGTTCGCGTTTTTTGGGTACGCGGATGCGGCTTCACGTGCGCTGCCTTCGAAAATGACCGTGGGGCTTTGGGCCAAGGACGTCAGATCGAACTGCTGAGCCGCTGGCGTGCCGCTCCAGGCAAGCGGTGGTTTGCGGCCGATGTACACGACCTCGTCCAGACCCCCGTGCCGTGCCGCAGCCAGCGCATCAATGGCGCCGATGGCCCCGGACAGCAGTTGCACGCGCGTCTGACCGGCCCGCGCGGCCTGCTCCAACTCTTCAATGAGCCCGGGCGCCGCCAAGGCGCCCACTGACGCGATCACGCACGGAATCCCGGCCCGCAGGGCGGGCAGCACATGCTCGACGATGGCGCCGTGTCCGGCGCATTCCACAAGCAAGTCCGGCCGCGTAGGCGCCTCGTCTAGGCTGGCGTGAATGGTGGCTCGCCGCGCCCAAGGCTGGATACGCTGGCGCGCATCGGCCCGGTGCGGCGGGGGCACAAGCACCGTGGTCACCACCAAGTCAGTCCGGCAGGCAAGCAACTCCAGCGCGGCAACGCCGATTGCGCCGCAGCCCACCATGGCTATCTTCAACATCGGTACGTCCTTGAATTGGTACGGGTTCAGGTTCGGGTTCTTCCAACGGCGACGTTGCGCCCGGTCTATGCGGGCACATAATCGAATGAGGTGGATAGTTCATCCGCAGCGTCGCATACCGCATGCATGACGCAGGCTCCGTCGATCGTCGGTTGCTCGCGGCCTAGGGTGGGTTCAACCGGCCCGCCGGTTCGGGAGCGCCCGGCACACGATCTCGGCAACTTGTGCTGGGCACTGGATATGGCAGGCGTGGCCTGCACCGTCGATCAGTGCAAACGAAGCGTTCCACGCTTGTGCGACGGCTTGGCCGTGAGCGGCGGGCGTGATGACGTCGTGGTTGCCTACCCGCACGTCCACCGGCATGGCGGGTGCGGGGCGGGACAAGAGGTCGCTATCGCACAGAAGGCTGACCGCTTGGCGGTAACCGGCCGGCGAGATCTGGCGCATGTTCCAACTCGCCCATTCCTGCATGGCGGGCGTCGCCGCATTCGATAGCAGTGCAGAAGCCCTTTGCGCGGCGATGCCGTCGATGCCTTCTGTCTCCAATAAGGTCAAGCGGCGCGTGCGTACGGCCTCGCGCCGTGCCGCGTCATGGCTTGCATACCCCTGTGCCGGACTGAGCAGCACTAACCGCTGAACCTCCGCCCGCCTGTCGCGTGCCGCATAAGCGCCCGCCACGATGGCACCAAGGGAATGGCCGACCATCACGCATTCCGACACGCCCGTGTGTGCCAGCAACTGATGTAAGGCGGCGGCGTAATCGTCGGCCGACGGATGCGCTTGGCGCAGCGGCGTGGATCCGGCATAGCCCGGCGCATTCCAGGCCAGGATGCGGAATCGGTCGCGCAACGTCAGCGCGACATCCAGCCAGCAGCCGGCGGCGGACCCGATCCCGTGCAGCAAAACCACGGTGGGGCCGGCACCCGCGATTCGGTAGGCAAGGGTGCCGAACCCCAGGGGCATCTGGTGCAAAGGGAAGCCTTTATCCAGGTCTTCAAGTCGGGCGGACAAGGCGCGCGTGGGGTCGGGCAGCAGGCCGAGCCCCACTGGCGACGCGGAAGAAGCGAATGCAGAGCGCATACGGGTAATCCCCGGGAATGGTTTGGGATGCCGCACTATTATACTTCGTTCGTCTCATCGGTAAAGCTGTGTCTCATATATAAAACATAGGCCATCGGTGTCGCGGCGGCTGCGCCAAGAACCTGGACATGCTCTTCAACAACACCGACGTGCGCGACCCCACCGCTGGCGACGACATCAGCCGCCGCCAGTTCGGCGCCGGCATCCAGCGCTCGTTCTGATCGCAACCCCCGTCGTTTCCGCCAGGAATGGCCTGGCCGAACGCGACTAAAAAGGAAACGCCATGAATGCTGTAACCCACACCGAAGAGACCCCCGTTCCCGATCAGGAGCATCCCCAGTTCGCCAGTTGGAAACGTCCTAAGGACAAGACGCTGGGCGAATGGATGGAAACTCGGGTCGCCCGCCGTGCGACGCGTACTTACGACTGGAGCGCGTTGGGCTGGCAGGCCGAAGTCGACCCCGTCTATCGTCGTGCGCAAACGCGCTACATCGGCACCGGCGCAGCCGGCGTGCGGGAGGACCAGAACTCGATTCCGGCAGAGCACTTCACGTTCTCCACCATGGTGCTGCCGGCCGGTTGTGAGGGTCCCATGCACGTACACCCGGATGTCGAAGAGGCCTTCTTCATCCTGCGCGGCCACAACATCCGTTTGTTCCTGGAATACCAGGGCGAGACCTTCGAAACCGAACTGAGCGAACGCGATGTGATCTCGGTGCCGCCGGGCATCTATCGAGGCCTGCGTAACGAAGGCCAGGAAGAGGCGCTGATGTGCGTGATGCTCGGCGCGAACCGCCCGGACTTGCCTGACTATCCCGCCGACCATCCGATCGCCATCGCCAAGGTGGAGCGCAAACGCGCCGCGGCGGCGGCGAAGGCGTGATGCGCGTGTCCTAGCAGCATCTGCCGTATTCGGCCTCCCCGAATTTCGCCCCTGGATGAAGTCCCCGTTTGGAGACCCTTGATGAACCGCAGATCTTTCCTGGGGGCGGCCGCCGGCATGGCGGGCGCCCTGATGTTGCCCGCGGCGGGTGTCGTGCGCGCCGCACCGGGCGGCAAGTTTACGTTCCTGACGCCGTTCACGTTGTCCTTGGCCTTTGCGCCCGTGCTGTATGCATCGGCGTCCGGCAAGTTCAAGGCGCAAAGCCTGGACCTGCGCGTGGAGGTTGGCCGCGGCGCGGCGCAAGTCGTGCAACTGGCCGCTGCGGGCCAGGTCAACGCCGGCCGCACGGGCGCCGCCAACTATATGTCCGCTCGCGCGCAAGGCAACTCCGACGTCGTCGCGTTCGGCACCATCGCCCAGATTTCGCCGTTCGTCGTGGTGTCCGCCGAGCGCGCGCCGATCGCGGACGCTGGCGAGTTGGCCGGCAAGATCGTCGGACTGGCCTCGTTTGGGGGCTCGATGGAAGCCACCTTGAACCTGATGCTGGTGCACGCGGGCGTCGACCCGACATCGGTGCGCCGCGAACGGGTCGCCGATGGTCCCGCATCGTTCGCGATGATCGAGGCAGGCCGCGTGCATGCCTTCTTCGGCAATACCAGCACGGTGTCGCGTTTGCGGGCGCAAAAGCTGGCGATCTCGGTCATGCATGCCGACGATGGCGTGCCCGGCCAGGTCTATGTGGCGCGCGAAAGCGAACTGGCGGCAAACCGTGACGCCTATGTCGCCTTCACCCGTGGCGTGGTGCAAGCCGTGAGGGAACTGGCCGCGATGGATGACGCAGCCTTGATGCAAGCTATCGCGCTGATGGGCGACGCGTTCGATATCCCAGGTATCGATAAGGCCGATATCGCACTGCAAGACCTGCGCGGCAACCGCGAACTTTGGCTGAGCCATGGCGCGGAACAGGCGGTGCGCAACGATCCCAAGCAATGGCAGGAAGGCAGCAAACTGCTGTTGGACGCCGGCCTGATGCGCACGACCGATCGCAAGCTCTATACCAACGACATCTGGGAGAGCGCTGTTGCCTGAAGCCCTATCCATAGCGCCGGCGGTGGATGCGGGCACGGCGATCGTCCGCTTCATCGACGTCACCAAGAAATTCAAGACCGACTCGGGCGTGACCATCGCCTTGCAAGGGGTGAACCAACATATCGCGCCGGGCGAATTCGTGGCCATCATCGGGCCGTCAGGCTGCGGCAAGTCCACCTTGCTGCGGCTGCTGTGTGGCCTGGAGTCGCCCAGCGAAGGCCAGATCGCCTGGCCGGGGCGGGGTGCTTCCAACCCGGTTCGCTTTGGCGTCGCCTTTCAAGAACATCGTCTGCTGCCATGGCTGAATATCGAGCAGAACGTGGCACTGCCCAAGCTGATGACTACGGGGGCTACGCGCGCAGACTTGGAACGCGCTCGCCAGTTGTGCGCCATGGTGGGCCTTGGCGGATTCGAAAAGCGCAATCCGTCGGAGCTATCGGGCGGCATGCGCCAGCGCGCGTCCTTCGCGCGGGCGCTGTTCTCAAACCCCGAGTTGCTGTTGCTGGATGAACCCTTCGGTGCGTTGGATGCACTGACCCGCGAGCAGATCATTGCGGACGCCGAACGCATCTGGATGCGCGAGGGCTTTGCGGCGTTCCTCATTACTCACTCGATCAGCGAGGCCGTGCATCTGGCCGACCGCGTCATCGTCATGTCCGCCCGTCCGGGCCGTGTGGCTGCGCAGATCCGCGTGGATTTGCCGCGTCCGCGTACCAAGCTGCGCGAACACCCCGAATACGCGCGGCTGTGCGCCGAACTGCGCAAACACCTGGAGATCTGAATGACACGCATCGCCATTCAACTCGGTTCCGTGCTGGTGTTCTTTGTCCTGTGGAAAAGCTATGTGACGCTTTTTGACGTGTCGCCGCTGGTGCTGCCTCCGCCCGAGAACGTGCTGGCCGCGCTGGTGCAGTTGATGCAGCGGCCTGATACCTATTTCCACATCTACACGACGCTGGTCGAGTGTCTGGGCGGGTTCGTGATCGCGGTGGTGTTGGGTACGTTTATCGGCCAGGTGCTGGGCAGGGTCGAACTGCTGGATACGATCTTCAAGCCGTTCGTCGTCGCCTTGCAACTGACGCCCAAGGTCGCGCTTATCCCGCTTTTTATCCTCTGGTTCGGCTTTGGCATCGAATCCAAGATCGTGATCTCGGCGCTGCTGGCGTTCTTTCCCGTGTTTGCCAATAGCTACCTGGGGGCGAAATCGGTCGACACCGGCTTGGTCGAGGTCTTTCAGGTGGGCAACGCGACCGGCCGCAAACGTTTCCGCCTGTTGGTGATACCGGCGTCGCTGCCCTATATATTGACGGGTATGGAAATGGCGATCGTGTTGTCCATCATCGGCGCGGTGGTGTCGGAGTTTGTGGCCGGCTCGCGCGGGCTGGGTTACCTGGCCACCGTCAAGTTGCAGGACATGGAGGTCGACACGCTATTCGCCGTAGTACTGCTGCTGGCGATGATCGGCTTTGTGCTTTACTTCGCGGTGGGATCGCTTCGCAAGGTGCTGATCCCCTGGCACGAGTCGGGCAGGGCCGGGAAAGTGGCGTGATTCGTTGGCTCGGAGGCGCGTGCCGTTGCCCGGTAAGCGGCCACTCACTGTCCCATGGGCGCCCAGTTCGCGGGGCGGCCCGTCGGGCACCCAATCGGGAACGGTTTCGGCAACCGATTCTTCCTGTTTGAGGTGTGGCAAAACAGCCCACTTTCCCCTGTCCAAAGCGGGCTAAGTGCTTGTGCCACCTAAAAAAATCATGCTAATATGCCAAGCTTGCCATTTTGTGGCGAGTCTAACTATGGGCGGATTGGCTTGAATCTTTGCTGCAAGGCAAAGGCACCTCTAAGGCAAAACCAACCAGGTTGAACATAGTCGTAGGGCAAAGGCCGTTACCTTTTGCCTGATTAGCCCTGACCAATCGCAGTCAGGAATGGAGAAAACGATGTCGAATTCGACACCCACGCCCGCCGCTCACCGGCTGGGGCTGGTGGGTCGCAAGGTCGGCATGACCCGCATTTTTACCGAGGAAGGTGAATCCATCCCGGTAACCGTGCTGGACGTGTCTAACAACCGCGTGACCCAAGTTAAGTCGCTGGAAACCGACGGCTACGCCGCGATCCAAGTGGCTTATGGCACTCGTCGTGCCTCGCGTGTGGCTCAGCCGCAAACGGGCCACTACGCCAAAGCCGGCACTGAAGCCGGTAGCATCCTCAAAGAATTCCGCCTTGATCCCGCTCGCGCTGCTGAATTTGCAGCCGGTTCCGTGATCGCCGTGGAATCCGTGTTCGAAGCCGGCCAACAGGTCGACGTGACGGGCACGACCATTGGTAAAGGCTTCGCCGGTACCATCAAGCGTCACCACTTCGGTTCGCAACGCGCGTCGCACGGTAACTCCCGTTCGCACCGCGTCCCGGGCTCGATTGGCCAAGCTCAAGATCCGGGCCGCGTGTTCCCGGGTAAGAAGATGGCTGGTCACCTGGGTGATGTCACCCGCACCGTTCAAAACCTCGACGTCGTTCGCGTTGACGTTGAGCGCGGCCTGCTGCTGGTCAAGGGCGCTGTCCCCGGCCACGCTGGCGCCGACATCGTCGTGCGCCCGGCCATCAAGGCCCCGGCCAAGAAGGGAGCGTAAGTAAATGGATCTCAAGCTCCTGAACGACCAAGGTCAGGCCGCTGCTACGTTCAGCGCGCCCGATACGATCTTCGGCCGTGACTTTAACGAAGCGCTGATTCATCAGATCGTGGTGGCTTTCCAAGCCAATGCCCGTGCCGGCAACCGCGCTCAGAAGGATCGTGCCGAAGTTAAGCACTCGACCAAGAAGCCCTGGCGCCAGAAGGGTACCGGCCGCGCACGCGCTGGTATGACTTCGTCGCCGCTGTGGCGTGGCGGTGGTCGGATTTTCCCGAACTCGCCCGAAGAGAACTTCAGCCAGAAGGTCAACAAGAAGATGTACCGCGCCGGGATCCGTTCGATCTTGTCGCAACTGGCTCGTGAAGACCGTATCGCCGTTGTCGAATCGTTTGATCTGGAATCGCCCAAGACCAAGGCTGCTGCTGCAAAGCTGAAGAGCCTGGGCCTGGACTCTGTCCTGATCATCACCGACAGCGTTGATGAGAATGTTTACCTCGCCACCCGCAACCTGCCGCACGTTGCTGTTGTCGAGCCCCGTTATGCCGATCCGTTGTCGCTGGTCCACTACAAGAAAGTGCTGATCACCAAGCCGGCCATCGCTCAACTCGAGGAGATGCTGGGATGAACGCTGAACGCTTGATGCAAGTCATTCTGGCTCCGATCGTGACCGAAAAGGCCACGTTCGTCGCTGAGAAGAATCAGCAAGTCGCTTTCCGTGTCGTGGCTGACGCTACCAAGCCGGAAATCAAGGCTGCCGTCGAACTGCTCTTCAAAGTGCAGGTCGAGTCCGTGCAGGTCCTCAACCGTAAGGGCAAAGTCAAGCGCTTTGGCCGATTCGTTGGCCGTCGCCGTAATGAGCGCAAGGCTTACGTGTCGCTCAAGGACGGCCAGGAAATCGACTTTGCGGAGGTGAAGTAAATGGCCCTCGTAAAAGTTAAGCCGACATCGGCTGGCCGCCGTGGCATGGTGAAGGTTGTTAGCCCGAACCTGCACAAGGGTGAGCCCTACGCGCCGCTGCTGGAAAAGAAGACCCGTGGTTCTGGCCGTAACAACAACGGTCACATCACGATCCGCCACCGTGGTGGTGGTCACAAGCAACACTACCGCGTCGTCGACTTCCGTCGCGACAAGGACGGTATCCCGGCAAAGGTCGAGCGTCTGGAATATGACCCCAACCGTACGGCGCACATTGCTCTGCTGTGCTACGCCGACGGCGAACGTCGTTACATCATCGCTCCGCGTGGTCTGGAAGTGGGTGCTACCTTGCTGTCGGGCACCGATGCTCCGATCCGCGCTGGTAACACGCTGCCGATCCGCAACATCCCGGTGGGTACGACGATTCACTGCGTCGAAATGCTGCCTGGCAAGGGTGCTCAAATGGTCCGTTCGGCCGGCGCTTCCGCCGTCCTGCTGGCTCGCGAAGGCATCTACGCTCAGGTTCGTCTGCGCTCGGGTGAAGTTCGCCGTGTGCACATCGAATGCCGCGCCACCATTGGTGAAGTCGGTAACGAAGAACACAGCCTGCGCCAAATCGGCAAGGCCGGTGCAATGCGTTGGCGTGGTATCCGCCCGACGGTTCGTGGCGTTGCCATGAACCCGGTGGATCACCCGCACGGTGGCGGCGAAGGCCGTACCGGTGAAGCACGCGAGCCGGTCAGCCCGTGGGGCACCCCGGCGAAGGGTTTCAAGACCCGTCGCAACAAGCGGACGAACAATATGATCGTCCAACGGCGCAAGCGCAAGTAAGAGGCGAACACTATGTCACGTTCGATCAAGAAAGGCCCGTTTGTCGATGCTCACCTGATCAAAAAGGTGGACACGGCCGTCGCGGGCAAAGACAAGAAGCCGATCAAGACCTGGTCGCGTCGTTCCACGATCCTGCCCGAGTTCATCGGTCTGACGATCGCGGTCCACAACGGCAAGCAACATGTCCCCGTGTACATCAACGAGAACATGGTCGGTCACAAGCTGGGCGAGTTCGCGCTGACCCGTACGTTCAAGGGCCACGCTGCGGACAAGAAGGCGAAGAGGTAAGCGATGGAAACTACTGCCATTATCCGTGGGGTGCACATCTCGGCACAGAAGACCCGTTTGGTTGCGGACTTGATCCGTGGCCAGAAGGTCGGCCGTGCCCTGGAAATCCTCACCTTCTCGCCGAAGAAGGCTGCCGTCATCCTGAAGAAGGCTGTCGAGTCCGCCATCGCCAACGCCGAGCACAACGACGGCGCCGATATCGACGAACTGAAAGTCACCACGATTTTTGTGGACAAGGCTCAGTCGATGAAGCGCTTCTCCGCTCGCGCCAAGGGCCGCGGCAACCGTATCGAGAAGCAGACCTGCCATATCACGGTCAAGGTCGGAGCTTAAGGAGTCACGATGGGTCAGAAAATTCACCCCACTGGGTTCCGTCTCGCGGTCACCCGTAATTGGTCCTCGCGTTGGTTCGCCGACGACAAGGCCTTCGGCACGATGCTTGCCGAAGACATTCGCGTTCGCGAGTACCTGAAAAAGAAGCTCAAGAGCGCCTCCGTTGGTCGCGTGATCATCGAGCGTCCGGCCAAGAATGCCCGCATCACCGTCTACTCGGCTCGTCCGGGCGTGGTGATCGGCAAGCGCGGCGAAGACATCGAAAGCCTGAAGGCTGATCTGCAGCGTCTGATGGGCGTGCCTGTGCACGTCAACATCGAAGAAATCCGCAAGCCGGAAACCGATGCTCAACTGATCGCCGACTCGATCTCGCAACAGCTCGAGAAGCGCATCATGTTCCGTCGCGCAATGAAGCGCGCGATGCAAAACGCGATGCGTCTGGGTGCCCAAGGCATCAAGATCATGAGCTCGGGCCGTCTGAACGGTATCGAAATTGCTCGCACCGAGTGGTATCGCGAAGGCCGTGTGCCGCTGCACACCCTCAAGGCCAACATCGACTACGGCACCTCCGAAGCCCACACCACGTATGGCGTGATCGGCATCAAGGTCTGGGTCTACAAGGGCGACATGCTGGCTAACGGCGAATTGCCGCCGGAAACCGCTGCCCCGCGCGAAGAAGAACGTCGTCCGCGCCGCGCTCCGCGTGGTGATCGTCCGGACGGTGCTCGCACCGGTCGTCCGGGTGGTCGTGGTCGTGGTGGTCCCCGCAAGGCGGACGCTGCTCCGGCGCCTGAAGGAGAATAACCATGCTGCAACCCTCTCGCAGAAAGTATCGCAAAGAGCAGAAGGGCCGCAACACCGGTCTGGCGACTCGTGGTACCCACGTGTCGTTCGGCGAATTCGGTCTGAAGGCCACCGGCCGTGGCCGTCTGACCGCTCGCCAGATCGAAGCCGCTCGTCGTGCTATCAATCGTCACATCAAGCGTGGCGGCCGTATCTGGATTCGCATTTTCCCGGATAAGCCCATCTCGCAAAAGCCCGCCGAAGTCCGTATGGGTAACGGTAAGGGCAATCCTGAGTACTGGGTCGCTGAAATTCAGCCCGGCAAAGTGCTCTACGAAATGGAAGGTGTGAGCGAAGAGATCGCGCGTGAAGCTTTCCGCCTGGCCGCTGCCAAGCTGCCGATTTCGACCACGTTCGTCGCGCGTCATATCGGTGCTTAAGGAGTACTAACATGAAAGCTAGCGAACTCCGTTCGAAAGACGCCGCCGAGCTCGGCAAAGAGCTCGAAAGCCTGCTGAAGGCACAATTCGGTCTGCGTATGCAGAAGGCCACGCAGCAACTGGCCAACACCAGCCAGCTGCGCAACGTGCGTCGCGACATTGCGCGCGTTCGTACCTTGCTGACCGAGAAGGCAGGGAAATAAACATGAGCGAAACTCAAAACACCCAAGTGGCCAAGCGCCAGCGTACGCTGGTTGGCAAGGTCGTCAGCAACAAGATGGACAAGACTGTCGTTGTGCTCGTTGAGCGCCGCGTCAAGCACCCCATCTTCGGCAAGATCATCATGCGCTCCGCGAAGTACAAGGCGCACGATGAATCGAACCAATACAACGAAGGCGATACGGTTGAAATCGCTGAAGGCCGTCCCATCTCGCGCTCGAAGTCGTGGCGTGTGGTGCGTCTGGTTGAAGCCGCACGTATCATCTAAGTGAAGCAGTCATCGGAACGGTTCGCCGTTCTGATATAAAACGGCAAGGGCTAAACCCCTTGCCGTTTTTTTTGTCCTTGAGATCGATGCCGATGCGGGTCAGGAACATCATGCGCAGTACCGTACGGGCCAATGTGCTTGTGGCCGCCTTTTGTTTGGCTGGTACCGCCGCCGCGCAAGCGGTGGATGCGGGCGCAGGTAACGGCCCGGCGGCGCCACCCGATGACGCCCGTGTCGGTAAGAACGTCTTGAACGCCGGGCCCGAGCCTCGCGTGAAGCTGCCTCCCGGGTCCCGTGACCACGCCGCCATCTTCGGATCGGATGACGAGGACGAGCAAGCGCTGGCCTCGCAGGAACAGACCCTGGAGAATCAGCGCAATCAAATGCTATTGCTGGAGCGCCTGTTCACCCAGAAGCCGGCCAACGCCGCTGGGGCTGCGCCCGCCATGATGCCGTTGAATACGGGTTCGACGATGCGGCCCTTGCAGCCTACGCCGGCTGGCTCGCAGCTTGACCGAGGCAAGATCGACGAGATGCAGCGGCGAGTCGACAGCCTGCGGCGCGAGGCGGACACGCTGCGCCAGAGCGGAAAGTGACCGTCGCCGCGGTTGCTGCCTGGTCCTTGCCGGCTTTGAAACGCAGCGTAGCCACTATTGGTGCCTGCGTTGTTACAACCCCCCATGGCTCCTGATATAAATCCAGCCAGCGCACCCATTGCGCTGACAATTCTGACCACAGGAGTGGCAACATGATCAGGTCCGCGGGCAAGCTTGGCATAGCAGGTTTCATGGTGTTGGCGGGCGCGGGTTTCTCAACATTCGCAAGCGCACAAAACATTGTTTTCAAGGATGTGGAGATCTCTCGGCCCATCCACGACAGCGTGCTGGTCGTTGGGAGCGATAGCCGGGCGCGCGCCGGCATGGAAGTCAGGGAGTTGCAGAGGACGATGGATCAGGTCCGGGATCAAACGCGTACCCTGGACGATTTGAAAAACGAGAACCGCGCGCTGCAACGCAAGGTGGACGATCAGGACAAAAAGATTGCCTCACTGGAGCGCAAGCAAAGCGACAGCAGCCGCAGTAGCAGCAGCAACAGCAACAGCGCGAACGAGCGGCAGTTCAGCGCGATGCAGCGTCAGATTGACCAGCTTAGCCGCGACCTGGATCGCGTAAGCAGCAAGGTGAAATAAGGCGACAAGCCTAGCGCGGGGCATGGGCGCATGCCGGCACGCGGAGGCCCTTGAGGGCGTTAGCGCCGCCGCGCGAACTCCCTCAATCGCCCCGCGATTCCCGTCGGAAAGTAATACACCGACACCACGAATAGAATCCCCAGCCATAGCAGCCAGCGGTCAGGTTCGAATAACAACGCCAATGGCGCAACGCCCGTCACCGCGTCGTGGATGATTTGCAGGCCGTCTTGCAGATAGCTTTGCGCGAATACGAACAGGCTGGCGCCCACCACCGCACCATACATCGTGCCCATGCCGCCAATCACGAGCATCAGCAGGATGTTCAGCATGATTTCGAACGACAGCGTGGTGTCCGGGCCGTTGTAGCGCAGCCAGAGCGCGTACAGCGCGCCGGCCAGCGTGGCGAACGCGGCGGCAAGCAGGTTCGACAGGCTGCGGTACAGCACGGTGCGGTAGCCGATGGCCTCGGCGCGGAAGGGGTTTTCGCGAATGGCCTGGAGCACGCGGCCGAACGGCGAATTGACGATGCGCAGCAGCATCAGGAACAACACCACGCAGACCGCGGCAATCAGGTAGTAAGTGATGATGCGGCCGTCGATCGTGACGCCAAACACCGGTTCGGAAAAGGGCCGGAACGCCGGCCGCAGCAGCTGCGGCACCTTGAAGTTCAGCCCGTCTTCGCCGCCTGTCAGGTCCGACAATTGCGACACCAATGTCTGGAACGCGGCTGCGACCGCCAGCGTGATCATCGCGTAGAAAATGGCGCGCACCCGCAGGCTGGCCAGGCCGATCAGCAAGGCGAAAGCCAGCGATACCGCTAGGCCCGCGCCCACCCCTGCGAACACCGCCGTCCACCCCGGTTCCATCCGGATGCTGGCGATTGCCACGCCATAGGCGCCAATGCCGAAGAACATGGTGTGCGCAAAACTCACGATGCCGGTGTAGCCCAGCAGCAGGTCATAGCTGGCGACCAGAATCACGAACACCAGGATCTTGGCCGCCACCGCCAGCGATTTGGGACCGGGAAAGAGAAAGGGCGCGGCAGCAAGCAGGGCGACGATTGCAATCAGCGCAAGCGCCAGCAGCGGGCTGCGAGGCGGGTCGCCGGAGAGCAGGCGAAATGACATGTCTGGGCTCCTAGCGGTTGGTGACCGGATACACGCCTTGCGGCCGCCACAACAAAATGGCGACCATCAGCGCGATGTTCGAGAACAGGGCCGCCTTGGGAAGCAGAAAGCCGGTGTAGTTGGCCATCAAGCCGACCAGCAACGCACCAATCAGGCAGCCGACCGTCGAACCCAGGCCGCCGATCATGATGACGATGAAGATCAGCACGTTCACCTGCGCACCCAGTTGCGGCACGATCGACTGCTGGTACATGCCCCACAGCACGCCGCCCAGCCCCGCCAGCATCGACCCCGCGACGAACACGCCCACGAACAGACGGCGGATGCGGTAGCCCAGGCTTTCGACCATTTCGCGGTCTTCGACGCCCGCGCGGATCAACAGCCCCAGCTTGGTACGGTTCAGCAGCCACAGCATCCCACCTAACACCAGCACGCCGACAGCCAAGGCAACGATACGGAATTTCTCGATGGCCGCATCGCCCAGCAGGAACGCGCCACGCAGCGCCTCGGGTAGCGGCAGTGACAGGGTTTGCGGACCCCAGATCATCTTGATGATCTCTTCGCCGATGATCATGCCGCCCATCGTGATCAGGATCTGCTTCAAATGCTGCCCATACACGGGGCGCACGATCACACGTTCAAAGGCCAGACCGACGGCGCCCGCCACCAGCATGCCCACGATCATGGCCGGCAGTACGGCGGCCAGGTTCATCCACAGGCTGCCTGTCTGGGTCCAGTCGGACATCGCGCCCAGCACGGTCGCCGCCATGTAGGCGCCAATGGCGATGAACAGGCCGTGGCCGAAGTTCAGGACGTCCATCAGCCCGAACACCAGCGTCATGCCTGACGCAACGATGAAGATGATCATGCCCATTGCCAGGCCCGCCAGCGTCAGCGTGATCCAGGTTGAGAACGAACCCACCAAGGGCAGCGCCAGCGCGGCCAGCGCCAGCACCAGCAGAACGGGGCGCAGATCCGCACGTACGCGCGGCAAGGGTGTATCGATATCCAGCGTGCTCATTGATGGCTTCCCAGCGACAGGCCCAGCAGCCGCGTCTGTAGTGCGTCGTCTTGCGCCAGCGCCTGCATGTCGCCCGCATGAACGACGCGGCCGTTATCCATGACGGCCACATGGTCGCCGACCCGGCGCGCAAAGTTGAAGTTCTGCTCGACCAGCAAAATGGTGGTGGACGCCTGCTTTAGCTCGATGAAGGCGTCGATCATGTTCTGGATGATGGCGGGCGCCAGGCCCTTGCTGGGCTCGTCGATCAGCAGCAGCCGGCGCGGTTCGATGATGGCGCGCGCGACGGCAAGCATCTGCTTCTGCCCTCCGGACAGCTTGCCGGCGGGGTGCAGCCAGAATTTCTTCAGTGCCGGAAAAAATCCGAAAATCCATTCCAATCGCACCGTATCCAACTGCGCCACGGTTCGGGCCTGGCGCGCGGCCAGCAAGATGTTTTCCTTGACGGAAAGGTCGGCAAAGATGCCCATGTTCTCGGGCACGTAGGCCATGCCCATGCGAGCCATGTCGGGCGGCGATGTGCGCGTGCCCGGCCCGCCGACGGGCGCGCCGTCGAACTGAACCTGGCCTTGCGACGCGCGCCACAATCCCATGATCGTGCGCAGCGTCGTGGTCTTGCCTGCGCCGTTGCGACCCAGCAGCATGGTGACCGCCGACGCGGGCACGGCAAGATCGACGCCGTGCAGGATGTGATACGCGCCGATGTGCGTGTGCACGCCCTTCAATTCCAGCAGCGGCGGCGGGCTCATGCCGGGGTCTCCACGGGCGCGATACCCAGGTATGCCTGCTGCACGATGGGCGAGGCGATGACGGCGGCGGGTTCGCCATCAGCCATCAATTGGCCGTTATGCAGCACCACAATACGGTCGGCCAATTCCCGCACCACATCCATCTTGTGCTCTACCAGAAGGATCGTTTTCGACGGGTCGGTTTTCAGCTCGCGAATCAGCTCCAGCACCACGGGTACGTCGTCTACGCTCATCCCGGCCGTGGGCTCGTCAAACATGAACACTTGTGGCTCTAGCGCGATCAACATGGCGATTTCCAGCTTGCGCTGATCGCCGTGCGGCAGGTCGGCGGCAGCCTGGTCGCGGCGTGCGGACAAGCGGGTTCGTTCAAGCAGTGCATCAGCGCGTGCCAGCAGCTTGCGATCATCGTCCCAAGTCCGCCAGAAGCGAATCTGACGCCAGCTCAGGCCTTGCTGGCGCGATTGCAGCGCCAACCGCACGTTCTCGTGCACGGACAGGCGCGGGAACAGCTGCGTCAGCTGAAATGCGCGGCCCAGCCCCGCGTGCATGCGCGCGGGGGTCGATAGCGACGTCAGGTCGCGCCCGTTCAGACTCACCGACCCTGCGCTGGCGCGCAACTGGCCGGAGATCAGGTTGAAGTACGTTGTCTTGCCCGCGCCGTTGGGGCCGACAATGGCCGTCAGCGTGCCCGGCTCGTAGCGGCAACTGACGTTGTTGACGGCCACGTGCCCGCCGAAGCGGATCGTAAGCGATTGGGTTTCCAGCATGGCGGCAACCGGCCTTCAACGCTTGTTCTGAATGGGCACATTCATCTGATCGGGCGTGATTTCCTTGACCAGATCCTGCACGGCCCACGGCACGGAAGGATCGTTCTTGATGCGGAAGTGGTACATCGACTGCATCGCCTGATGGTCTTCGGGGCGGAACGTCATCTTGCCCTTGGGCGTGTCGAAACTCATGCCCTCCATCGCCTTGATGAGCGTGTCGGTGTCGGCGTTGCCCGCGGTTTTGTTCAGCGCTGCCACGATCGCGATGCCCGAGGACATGCCGCCGGCCGTGAAGAAGTCGGGCGGCTGCCCGAAGCGTTTCTGGTGTTCGGCAACCAGCCAATCGTTGATGGGATTCTTTGGAATGCCGTAGTAGTAATACGTGGCGCCTTCCATGCCGGCCAGGGACTTCAGCGGCGTCATCGCGGCCAGCGTATTGCCGCCCGTGGCAATTTCAATGCCGAAGCGCTTGGGGTCCAGGTCGGCGATCTTGAACGGGTTTCCGGCACCTGCCCACAGGATGAAAATGATCTTGCGGCCGGGTTTATCTTTCAGCGCATCAAACAGGCGTTGCGCGCCGGCGGTGAAGTCGGTGGCGTTGGCCGGCAGGTATTCCTCGTGCACGATCTTGGCGTTTTTCAACGCACCCTTGAAGGCCTTCACGCCGTCGCGGCCAAACGCGTAGTCTTGCGCCAGCATGGCGATGGATGTGCCCGCCTGGTCGAACGCGACCGCGTTGGCAATGGCGTCCTGCGACGAGTTGCGGCCGGTGCGGAAAATGTACTTGTTCCATTTTTCGCCGGTGATCGAATCCGCGACGGCGGGCTCGACCAGCAGGATCTTTTCGTATTCCTCGGCGATGGGCAGCATGGCCAACGCGACGCCTGACGACGTGGGGCCCACCGCGATGTCGGCATTGTCGTCCGCATAGGCCGACGCCAGCTGCGCGCGGGCAACGTCCGGCTTGCCCTGGTTGTCCTTTTCTATGACGCGTATCTTGCGGCCGGCCACGGTCATCGTGCCTTGCGTGGCGTACTCCAGGCCCAGCATCAAGCCGTTCTGCGTCTGTTTGGCATAGGCCTCCAGCGGGCCGGTCTTGTCATACACGTGGGCGACGACAAAATCCTTGGCGGCCACCGCCGAGGTCATGCAGAGTGCCGCCAGCGCGGCGAGCAGTATGCGATTCATGGGAAGTCTCCTGGTATTGGTATCAATGGGCGCAAGCGTTAGCCGTGTGATCCGGCGTGGCAAGAAATTGGCGGATGGCATCGATCTGCGGCGCGACGTTCAGTGCGGGGGCGTGGCCGCAATCAGGGAAGTCGATGCGCGTTGCGCGCGGACCGCGCTGTGTCATGGCGTGAGCCACTTCCGGCAGCAGCAGGTCGGACTGCGCGCCGCGCAGCAACAGCACCGGCATGCGCAAAGAGTCGTAGCCGCTCCAGCGGTCATAGTCATTGGGGTGATGGCGAAACTGCCCGACGATGGCGGGGTCGTAATGCGGCGTGACGCGGCCATCGGGCAGCCGCCGCACCGACGTTTCTGCCATGCGCCGCCATTGCGCATCGCTTTGCCACCCATAGGGCTGGTAGGCGACGCGCAGCCAGGCTTCCAGTTCGGTGACGGTATCAAAGGCGGGCGGGTTGCCCGCGTACGCCAGGATGCGTTCGATGGCCGGCTTGGGCAGCTCGGGTCCGATGTCGTTGACGACCAGATGCGAAATCCGGTCGCGCAAGGTGGTGGCGGCCGCGTGCATGCCGGTGGCGCCGCCCATCGATGTGCCGACCCAGCGCATGCGCACAAGCGACAGACCATCGGCCAGCGCGCGTGCCAGGCGTGCATAGAAATCCAGGCAGTATTCGGCCGCCGCGTCGGGGCTCCATTGCGACAGCCCGCGGCCGATCGTGTCGGGGCAGATGACGCGGTAGTCGCCCGCCAGCGCCTCAGCCAAGTCGTCGAAATCCCGGCCCGTGCGGGCCAGGCCATGCCACATCACGACGGGCGGCGCATCGGGTGCGCCCCATTCCATGTAGTGCAGCTCGCGTCCTTCGCAGCGCGCATAGCGCGATACCGGCGTGTGGCGGGCGGCCGTTGCGGGCTCGGTTGCCATGAGTCTCCTCCCGGGTTGTCCAGGTTGTGTGCTTATCGGGCTGAATATAGACTTGCGCCAGACGCATGCACAATGCGCCGCGCACCCAGGGCAGGGTGAGTCAAGAGCTTGTAGACGCAAGATCAAATTGCGCTGGGCCGCGTACAGGAGACCGCGACATGTCCGACACGGAATTCGCCATATCGGCCACCGCCGGCGCCGACGGGCGCGAGCAATGGCGGGCGGCGCTGGCCGACGCGTTCGGTCCGTTTGAGGTGCACCGCGGCAAACCCGACCATTTCGCCGGCCATGTGCGCTACGCGCGCCGCGCCAGCCTGCAGTTCAATGACCTGCACTATCGGGGACAGAAGCTGGAGCGCACGGCCGGCAACGTGTCGCGGCTGGACCAGGAGTTCTATACGTTTGGCATGCCGCTGGCGGGGCCGCTGGCCGTGCGGCAACAAGGGCGAGATTTTCAGGTGGAGCCGGGTTGCGTTTACCTGATGAACCAAAGCCTGCCGTATCAGGCCACGGCGCAGGGGGAGGCCGGCTACCGCAGCCTGAGCGTGTCGTTTCCTCGCAGTGCGCTGACGCAGCGTGATTCACGCATCGGCGCTTTCCACAAGCTGCGCATCGATGACGGCTCGCCGCGTGGTGCGATGCTGGCCGGTTTCATGGACCACCTTTTCAAGGGCATGGGCAGCTGGTCTGACACTGAAGTGACCGAGCTTGGCGAAAGGTTGATTGACCTGATCGTGCTGTTCCTGGTGCAGGCGGGGCAGGGCCATGCGTCTGAAACCGACAGCAGCGTTACGTTGGCGCATCGCCAGCGCGTGTTGGCCTACATCCGCCGGCACCTGGCCGACCCGGGCTTGTCGCCGCAGCACGTGGCGCAAGGCTGCGGCGTGTCGGTGGCGTATCTGCACCGCATCCTGCGCGCGGGCGGCCTGTCGGTGGAATCATTCATCTTCGATCAGCGCCTGGATAAATGCCGCGAGCTGCTGCTGGACCCGCGGCATCGGCACCGCGGCATCGCCGAACTGGCCTATCAGGTTGGCTTTTCACACCCGTCGCACTTCAGCCGGCTGTTCAAGAGCCGCTTCGGCATCACCCCGCGCGATCTGCGCGCACGTTGCTGAATCAAAAAAGACGGCTCACGAATGAGCCGTCTTGTCTTACCAGTCAGCCGTTCAGCGCGCGCTTAGAACGGTGACGGCCGATTCGACAGATCCACGATGCTGTTGCTGGTCAGGTCCAGCCGAATGTGCTCGGACGGCGCACCCGCCGCCAGCTTCAGCATGATCGCCATCAGCGGCTTGAAGCGCGCCTTGAACAGGTCGGCAAGCGTATTGGCGTTGCTGGCACTGTTGCCGCTCATCTGAACCGACGCGTTCGTGTTGGCCAGCGCCTGGGCCAGCAGCTTGTACTGGCTGGCGCGTTGGGCCGGCATGTCCGCAAAGGCCAGGTCGCCCGCGTTGGCGATGCGCACGAAGTCGCCCGCCATGTCCAGCGCCTTCCACTGCGCGAAGTCCGACAGCTGCATGCCGTTGGCTTGCGCCAGGGCCTGTGCACGCGCTTGGGCGTCGGCCAGGTTGCCGGCATACGCCGCATTGCTGGCGCCGGTACCGCCGCCGTCCGACAGGCAGGCAAAGAAGGCCGGCGTCAGATTGCTCTGATTGCCGGTGTTCGCCAGTTCCTTCAGCGTCACGCTGGTTTGCAGTTGCGACAGCGTCAGCAGGTCGGCGCCGGTCAGCGGGCTCTTGACCAGTTCGCGCATCTCGCAACGCCAGTCGTCGTTAAGCAGGCGCAGGCGCACCAGCTCGCTCATGTAGCGATACGTGAAGTCACCGTAGTCCTTAGCGTCCAGGATCGACACGTCCCACCGGGGCGGCGTGGTGTAAGCGTTTTCGGCGCGATACAGGTCGAACAGCTCGTCAAAGCGCGGCACCTTGTCCAGGCGGATGGTCTGCACTTCGATCTTGTCCGCGCTTTGCAGCGTCATCAGCTTGTAGGCGGGCACGTAAGCCGCCATGGACGGCGCCTGGATATTGAACAGCGCCGAGTTGCCGCCGTAATTGCGTGCCGCCATGTCGTTGAAGTGCATATGGCCGCCCACGTGCACCTTCAGACCGGTTTCGGCCAGGGCGCGCGTCGTGTTCTCCGCCGGGCGGCGGATCATCTGCATCTTGTTGGCGCCCAACAGCGCCTCGATATCGTCGGAGGCGCCGTTGAAAAACTCGGACATCGGAAAGTGGCTGAACGCGATGACCTGCTTGCCCTGCGCCTTGCCGCGCGTAACGACATCGGCCAGCCATTTGATGACGTGGGCCTTGTGCGTCAGCATCTTGTTGTAGCCCTGGTCACCCGAGCCGGTGAAGTCGTTGGCGCCGATGCCCGTCGGCACGTAGACGTTGGCGTCAATGCCGACCAGCCACAGGCCCTTGACCGGTTCAACCACGTAGGACGTGTCGGGCACCATCTTGCATAGCGTGTAGTGCTGCGGCTTGTTGGGGCCGCCCGTTCCTTCCGCGCAGATCTCGTATTGGCGGTTGATCCAGTTAGCCTGATCCAACGCCGTGGTGTAGTCGTAGTCTTCGTACTTGTAGGTGCTGTACGGTGTTTCGTAATAGACGTTTTGCGGCTGCGGCATGAAGCCATGCTGCTTGAGCGCATCCGTGATGCCGGCGTAGCCCATGTGCAGGACTTCTTCCGTGCAGTACGTGTTGCCGATGCGCGCCCAGTCGCCGCTGTACGGCGTGCTGCATGCCGCGTTGCCGCCGCGGCTGTAGATCGGTTGCGAGAAGCCGATGGCGCCGGTTGTGGGGTCCAGACCCAGGTAGTCGCTCTTGCCGGCCGCCTGGTTGAAGGGCCGGTTGGGGTCGTGGTTGCCGGGGGCGGCAAAGAACTGAATGCCATGTTTCCTGGAATAGTCGTCCATGATCTTCACCAGGCCGCGCATGTGCACGGGCTGGCCGTCATCCGAGAAGTCGCCCGGCAGCGCGATGTACTTCACGCCGCGCGCAACAGCATCGTCCAGGGCGGCCAGGAAAGCGAAGTAGTTTTCGTTGAACAGCCGTGTCGACGTCAACTGCGCATACATCGTGCGGATCGTTGCGTTGTCGCCATGCTTGGGGTTGGGAATGCCCGGGAACGATCCGTCCTTGAAGTCGGCGTACACATCATGGAAGTGGATGTCGGGCATGAACGCCACTTGCACGGGGGCGGGCGGCGCGGCCGGCGTTTCCGTGACGGGCGGGGGCGCCTCCGCGACCGGGGGATTGTTGTTGTCGTCATCGTCGCCGCCACAAGCGGCAAGCAGGGCCACAAGGGTGGCGGCGCCGGCCGTGCGGGCGAAACGGGAAAGGGCGTTCATTGCGCGATCTGATCCTGAAGAGTGGGGCAGGCAGTCCCCTTGGGGCGGTCAGCTGCCTGTCAGCGAGGCGCAATGTTCCCGGACGTGCATGACAGCATCATGAAACGACGCCGCGCGAAGACCGCCGGCCGCGGGACGAAAAAAAGCCCCTTGCGGGGCTTTTTGAGTTGAAGGGTCGAAACCGATCAGATGTGCGTGATGAATTTCGTGACGAGGTAGCCGTCAAACGTTTCCAGCCCGCCTTCGCTGCCGATGCCGCTGTCCTTGATGCCGCCAAACGGCGTCTCGGCCAGCGCGCTGCCGAAGTGGTTGATGTTGACCATGCCGGCTTCCAGTCCGTTGGAGACCTTGGTGGCCGTCTTCAACGAATTGGTGAACACGTAGGACGACAGGCCGAACGGCAGGCTGTTGGCGCGGCGCAGGACTTCGTCGGTGTCCTTGAAGCGGACCACCGGCGCCACGGGGCCGAAGGGCTCTTCGGTCATCAGCATCGAGTTGTCGGGCAGTTCGGTCACAACCGTGGGGGCGAAGAAGAAGCCCTTGCGGTCCAGCGGGCCACCGCCCACCACGACTTTGCCGCCGTGCTTCTTGGCGTCGTCGATGAAGGCGCTCATGGCGGGCACGCGGCGTTCGTGGGCCAGTGGGCCCATGTCGGTGCCGGCTTCCAGGCCATCGCCGACCTTGATGTTCTTGAGCACGTCCGAGAAGCGGGCCAGGAACTGTTCGTAGGCGCCTTCCTGCACGTAGAAGCGGGTGGGCGACACGCAAACCTGACCGGCGTTGCGCACCTTGAACTTGGCCAGCATTTCAGCGGCGCGGTCGATGTCGGCGTCGTCGAACACCAACACGGGCGAATGGCCGCCCAGTTCCATCGTGACGCGCTTCATATGCGCGCCGGCCAGTGCGGCCAGCTGCTTGCCCACCGGCACGGATCCGGTGAACGACACCTTGCGCACGATCGGCGAACGGATCAGGTAGTCGGAGATCTTGGCGGGCTCGCCCCACACGATGTTCAGGCAGCCCTTGGGCAGGCCGGCATCGTGGAACATGCGCGCAATCGCCATGACGGCGCTGGGTGAATCTTCCGGACCCTTGAGGACCACCGTGCAACCGGCGCCGAGCGCGGCGGCGATCTTGCGGATGGCCTGGTTGTACGGGAAGTTCCAGGGCGTGAACGCGGCGCAGACGCCGATGGGTTCGCGCACGACGAATTGGCGCACGTCGGGGTTGCGGGGCGGGACCACGCGGCCGTAGATACGGCGGCATTCTTCGGCGTGCCAGTCGGCGTGTTCAGCGCAAGAGGTGACTTCGCCCACGGCTTCGGCCAGCGGCTTGCCTTGGTCCAGCGTCATGTTGCGGCCGATTTCCTTGGCGCGCTCGCGCGACAGCGTGGCGACCTTGCGCAGGATAGCCGAACGATCCATGGGAGAAGACTTCTTCCACGATTCGAACGCGCGCTGGGCGGCGGCTAGCGCACGGTCCAGATCGGCTTCAGTTGCGTGAGGCAGCTGGCCCAGCACTTCAAGCGTGGCCGGGTTGATGACGTCCTGGGTGCGCCTACCCTCGCCGGAGATGAATTCGCCGTCGATATACAGCGCCAACTGTTCATACATGCCTGTCTTTCCTTGCGAAATAGGAGTGGAGTGCGATCGCATGTCGCCCACGCCAGTCTAAACCAGCTTGCGCGATGCGGGGAGGTCCAATCCGCCGCGCAGGATTGGAGCCAATGGAAGGGGCCAAGTCTTGCAAGCCGGGGCGGCCTTGGACACAATGGGCCATCCTAAGCAGCCTGATTCCCTACCCATCGTGCAACCCGTTGACGCGCTTTCCGGCATCAAACCCAGTCTGTACTCGCGCGTGCTTTTTCGCTTCATCGATTGGCTGCGTCACCGGATCGCGCGGTCGTCGCTGGTGGGCGACATGCCGATCTTCCAGAATGACCAGTTCCCGTGGATACCCGCGCTTGAAGCCCGGACCGCCGCCATTCGCGCCGAGCTCACCGAACTGCTGGCCGAACGCCAGCATCTGCCGGCATTTCACGAGATATCCCCGGACGTCGGGATGATCACGTCCGACGATCAATGGAAGACGTTTGTCTTCATGGGGTACGGACTGCGCTCGGAACGCAACCTGGCGCGCTGCCCGGAAACCGCCCGCGCGCTGACGGGGATTCCGGGTATTCGCAGCGCGTTCTTCTCGATTCTGGAACCGGGCAAGCGGATTCCCCTTCATACCGGCCCCTACAACGGTGTGCTGCGCCTGCACCTGGGGCTGGTCGTGCCCAAGCCGGCCGAGCGCTGCTGGATAGAGGTCGGGGGTGAACGATATAGCTGGCGGGAAGGCCGCGCCGTGGTCTTCGATGACCTGTATCCGCATCAAGTCCACAACGACACTGACGGGTTACGGGCTGTGCTGTTCGTCGACTTCGAAAGGCCGTGCCGCGTTCCGGTAAAATGGCTGAATCGCCTGGTGCTCAGAGCGGCTCCGTTCACGGACGAAATCCGTCGCGGCAAGGCCAATCACGATGCCTGGGAGAAGGGCTACTACCGCCAGAAATAGGGGGCAGAGGGCCCGCAAACCGTTCCCCTTATTGGGGAGCGTGGTCTTTTGTGCGTCATACCAACAAAGTACTTGCGCTCAAAATTTAACCACGCTAGAATGATCAGCTTTCCCAGATTGTCGATTGAGTTAAGGAAGATTTAGCTCATCGAGTTGGGGGAATACCCGCAGGATTTCAACCCAGGGTCGTTGCGTTGCCAACCCGTTGCAGAGGTAGAGCGAAAGCTCTAGGTCTACAACACAAAAGCAGGGCGGCAGACCTGACGGGACCAAAACTGGCAGGAATTGCAGAGTTCCTCGGGGGGAAAACCCCGGGAAAACAGTATTTCCAGTTAAGTTGGAACAGGAAAAATCATGATCCAAATGCAGACCACGCTGGACGTGGCCGATAACACTGGTGCGCGTCATGTCATGTGCATTAAGGTGCTCGGTGGCTCCAAGCGCCGTTATGCCGGTATCGGCGACATCATCAAGGTGAGCGTCAAAGATGCGGCTCCGCGCGGACGCGTCAAGAAAGGCGAAATTTACAATGCCGTGGTGGTTCGTACCGCCAAGGGCGTGCGCCGTAAAGACGGTTCGCTGATTAAGTTCGGTGGCAATGCCGCCGTATTGCTCAACGCCAAGCTGGAGCCCATCGGCACCCGCATCTTCGGACCCGTTACGCGTGAACTGCGTACCGAGAAGTTCATGAAGATCGTGTCGTTGGCCCCGGAAGTGCTGTAAGGAGCCCTACGATGAATAACATTCGTAAAGGCGACGAAGTCATCGTCCTGACCGGCCGCGACAAGAAGCGTCGCGGTACCGTGCTGGCTCGTGTTGATGCCGACCACGTTCTGGTCGAAGGCGTCAACATCGTCAAGAAGCACGTGAAAGCCAACCCGATGGCTAACAACCCGGGCGGGATTGTCGAAAAGACCATGCCGATCCACATCTCGAATGTGGCGCTCTTCAACCCCGCAACCGGTCGTGGCGACCGCGTGGGCGTTCAAGAAGTCGAAGGTCGCAAGGTCCGCGTGTTCCGTTCCAATGGTGCCGTTGTCGGCGCCAAGGCGTAAGGGGCGATAGACATGTCTCGTTTGCAAGATTTCTACAAGAGCAAGGTCGCTGGCGACCTGCAGGCCAAGTTTGGCTACAAGAGCGTCATGGAAGTGCCGCGCATCACCAAGATCACCCTGAACATGGGTGTCTCGGAAGCCGTGTCCGATAAGAAGGTTATCGAACACGCGGTGTCGGACCTGACCAAGATCGCTGGCCAAAAGCCTGTCGTGACGAAGACCAAGAAGGCTATCGCCGGTTTCAAGATCCGCGAAAACTACCCGATTGGTTGCATGGTCACGTTGCGTGGTCAACGCATGTACGAATTCCTGGATCGCCTCGTTGCGGTCGCGCTGCCTCGCGTGCGCGACTTCCGTGGTATCTCGGGTCGTGCGTTCGACGGCCGTGGCAACTACAACATCGGGGTGAAAGAGCAAATCATTTTCCCCGAAATCGAGTACGACAAGATCGACGCGCTGCGTGGGCTGAACATCAGCATCACCACCTCCGCGAAGACCGACGAAGAAGCCAAGGCGCTGTTGACGGCCTTCAGCTTCCCGTTCCGTAACTAAGGGGCTGATGACGTGGCTAAACTTTCCCTCATCAATCGCGACATCAAGCGCGCCAAGCTGGCTGACAAGTTCGCTGCCAAGCGCGCTGAGTTGAAGGCGATCATCGACGACCAGTCGAAGACCGACGAAGAACGTTACCAAGCTCGGCTCAAGCTGCAACAGCTGCCGCGCAATGCCAATCCGACGCGCCAACGTAACCGTTGCGTGGTCACCGGTCGTCCGCGCGGCGTGTTCCGCAAGTTCGGCCTGACGCGTCACAAACTGCGTGAAATGGCGATGAAGGGCGAAATCCCCGGCATCACCAAGGCCAGCTGGTAGGAGATACATTATGAGCATGAGCGATCCCATCGCCGATATGCTGACCCGCATTCGCAATGCGCAGCAAGTGGACAAAGTTACGGTGAGCATGCCCTCCTCGAAGCTGAAGGCGGCAATTGCCGCTGTGCTGAAAGACGAAGGCTACATCGACAGCTTTGAAATCAAGGGCACCCAGGCCAAGCCTGAGCTCGAGATCACCCTGAAGTACTACGCTGGTCGCCCGGTTATCGAACGCATCGAACGCGTTTCGCGCCCCGGTCTGCGTATCTACAAGGGCCGTACCAGCATTCCTCAGGTCATGAACGGCCTGGGCGTGGCTATCGTTTCGACCTCGCGCGGCGTCATGACCGACCGTAAGGCTCGCGCCAACGGCGTCGGCGGCGAAGTGCTGTGCTACGTGGCCTAAGGAGAAATTCGAATGTCACGTATCGCTAAGTATCCGGTCGAACTGCCGAAGGGTGTCGAAGCTGACATCAAGCAGGATCAGATCATCGTCAAGGGCCCGCTGGGCACCCTGACTCAAGCCCTGACTGGCGACGTCACGGTTGCGATGGACGAAGGCAAGCTCACGTTTGCCGCCGCCAACGAAACTCGTCACGCCAATGCCATGTCGGGTACCGTGCGCGCTCTGGTGGCCAATATGGTTACCGGCGTGAGCAAGGGCTTCGAGCGCAAGCTGACCCTGGTTGGCGTGGGTTACCGCGCCTCGATCCAAGGCGATGCCGTTAAGCTGCAGCTCGGTTTCTCGCACGACGTTTTGCATCAGTTGCCGGCCGGTATCAAGGCCGAATGCCCCACCCAGACGGAAATCGTCATCAAGGGCGCCAACAAGCAAGTCGTCGGTCAGATGGCCGCTGAAATCCGCTCGTACCGCGAACCCGAACCCTACAAGGGCAAGGGTGTGCGTTACTCGGACGAACGCGTCGTCATCAAAGAAACCAAGAAGAAATAACGGCGCACGCAAGGACGAATCATGGACAAAAAAGTTTCCCGTTTGCGTCGTGCGGTTCCGACCCGCCGGAAGATCAACGAGCTGCGCGTTCACCGCCTCTCGGTCTTCCGCTCGAACCAGCACATCTACGCCAACATCATTTCGCCGGAAGGCGATCGCGTTCTGGTCAGCGCCTCGACGGTGGAAGCCGAAGTGCGTGCGCAACTGGCCGGCCAAACCGGTCAAGGCGGCAACACTGCCGCTGCGACCCTGGTTGGCAAGCGCGTGGCCGAAAAGGCCAAGGCTGCCGGTATCGAACTGGTCGCTTTCGATCGCTCGGGCTTTCGTTACCATGGCCGCGTGAAAGCGCTGGCCGATGCCGCGCGTGAAGCCGGCCTGAAGTTCTAAGCGAGGATCTGTCAAATGGCTAAAGTACAAGGCAAGAACGCCGCGGAAAAAGAGAACGATGACGGCCTCCGCGAAAAGATGATCGCGGTCAACCGCGTGAGCAAAGTGGTCAAGGGTGGTCGCACCATGAGCTTTGCCGCGCTGACCGTGGTTGGCGATGGCGATGGTCGCGTCGGCATGGGTAAGGGCAAGGCGCGTGAAGTGCCGGTGTCCGTCCAGAAGGCAATGGAACAGGCCCGTCGCGGCATGTTCAAGGTTGCTCTGAAGAACGGCACGCTGCACCACACCGTGGTTGGCAAGCATGGCGCCGCTACCGTGCTGATCTCGCCCGCTGCTGAAGGTACTGGCGTTATCGCCGGCGGCCCGATGCGCGCTATTTTTGAAGTGATGGGTGTGCGTAACGTGGTTGCCAAGAGCCTGGGCTCGAGCAACCCCTACAACATGGTTCGCGCCACGTTGAATGGTCTGCGCGCTTCCCTGACCCCGGCCGATGTTGCTGCCAAGCGCGGCAAGTCGGTCGAAGAAATCCTGGGGTAAATCATGGCTCAGAAGCAGATCAAAGTGACCCTCGTGCGCTCCGTGATCGGTACCAAGCAATCGCACCGTGATACGGTTCGCGGTTTGGGCTTGGGCCGCATCAACAGCAGCCGCGTGTTGGTCGATACGCCCGAGGTGCGTGGGATGATCCGTAAGGTGGATTATCTCGTTTCCGTCTCGGAAGCCTAAGGAATCACCATGTCGGATATGCAACTTAATTCGCTGAAGCCCGCTGAGGGCAGCAAGCACGCCAAGCGCCGCGTCGGCCGTGGTATCGGTTCGGGTCTGGGTAAAACCGCCGGCCGTGGCCACAAAGGTCAGAAGTCGCGCTCGGGCGGTTTCCATAAGGTTGGCTTCGAAGGCGGTCAAATGCCGCTGCAGCGTCGTCTGCCCAAGCGTGGTTTCACCCCGCTCGGTCAGCACCTGTACGCCGAAGTCCGTCTGTCGGACCTGCAAGCCTTGCCCATCGACGAAGTCGACGTGCAAGTGCTCAAGGCGGCTGGCGTGATTGGTCAGGCGGTTCGTTACGCCAAGGTCATCAA
Organism: Achromobacter sp. ESBL13; assembly: GCF_036668755.1. Classification (NCBI taxonomy): domain Bacteria; kingdom Pseudomonadati; phylum Pseudomonadota; class Betaproteobacteria; order Burkholderiales; family Alcaligenaceae; genus Achromobacter; species Achromobacter sp. ESBL13. The sequence goes on from NZ_JAZEVT010000002.1 coordinate 406,931, forward strand.
GTCGGGTGAACTCTCGCGCAAGGTAGTGCTCAAGGGCATTACCGCGACGGCCGGCGCTCGCGCCGCCATCGAAGGCGCGGGCGGCTCGCTTGCTTGATCACGAGGTGACGAGTGGCTAACGCGCAGGCATTGGGCAAAACCGGAGCACGGTACGGTGATTTGAAGCGCCGTTTGGTGTTCCTGGTGCTCGCCCTGGTGGTTTACCGTTTGGGTACACACATCCCCGTACCGGGTATTAATCCGGATGCGCTGGCGGACTTGTTCCGCCAGAACCAGGGCGGGATCCTGGGCCTGTTCAACATGTTCTCGGGTGGGGCGCTCTCGCGTTTCTCGATTTTTGCCCTGGGGATCATGCCGTACATTTCGGCATCCATCATCATGCAGTTGATGTCGGTGGTGGTGCCGTCGCTGGAAGCGCTCAAGAAAGAGGGCGAATCCGGTCGTCGGAAGATTACCCAATACACCCGCTACGGCACAGTCGTGCTGGCGCTGGTGCAAGCAGTGGGCATTTCGGTGGCGTTGGAGTCCCAACAGGGACTGGTGATCGATCCGGGTATGCTGTTTCGCTTCACGACCGTTGTGACTTTGGTCACTGGCACCATGTTCGTCATGTGGCTGGGTGAACAGATCACGGAACGCGGTCTGGGCAACGGGATTTCCATCCTGATCTTCGCAGGTATCGTTGCGGGTTTGCCCGCGGCGCTGGCTGCACTGTTGGACCTGGTCCGCACCAACGCGATGTCCGTGCTTTCGGCACTGTTCATTGTGGCTCTGGTGGTGCTGGTTACCGCTTTTGTGGTGTTCGTGGAACGCGGACAGCGCAAGATCACGGTGAACTACGCCAAGCGTCAGGTCGGCAACAAGGTCTACGGTGGTCAAAGCTCGCATTTGCCGCTGAAGCTGAACATGGCAGGGGTGATTCCGCCGATTTTCGCATCGTCGATCATTCTGTTCCCGGCCACGATCACGAGCTGGTTCTCCAGCAGTGAGAACATGCGCTGGCTTAGTGACCTGGCTGCGGCCCTGTCGCCTCGTCAACCGCTCTACATCACGCTGTACTCCGTCGCGATTATTTTCTTCTGCTTTTTCTACACGGCTCTGGTGTTCAACAGCCGCGAAACGGCGGACAACCTGAAGAAGAGTGGTGCGTTTGTTCCGGGCATTCGTCCGGGTGAACAAACAGCGCGCTACATCGACAAGATCCTGATGCGTTTGACGCTCGCAGGTGCCATCTACATTACGTTGGTGTGCCTGTTGCCGGAATTCTTGGTGATGCGCTGGAACGTTCCCTTCTACTTCGGTGGTACGTCTCTGTTGATTATTGTGGTGGTGACGATGGATTTCATGGCACAGGTTCAGGCCTACATGATGTCTCACCAGTACGACTCGTTGCTCAAGAAGGCCAACTTCAAGGGCGCGGGTTTGCCGATGCGGTAAGCAAAAGAATGTCCAAGGACGACGTCATTCAGATGCAAGGCGAGGTTCTTGAGAACCTCCCGAACGCGACATTTCGCGTCAAGCTCGAAAACGGCCACGTGGTGTTGGGCCATATTTCCGGCAAGATGCGTATGCATTACATCCGGATCCTGCCGGGTGACAAGGTCACAGTGGAGCTCACGCCCTATGATCTGACGCGAGCCAGGATAGTTTTCCGCTCCAAATGAGCGGAACCGGATTACGGAAAATTAGGAGTCAACCATGAAAGTAATGGCATCGGTTAAGCGGATCTGCCGCAACTGCAAAGTTATCAAACGTCACGGCGTGGTGCGTGTTATCTGCACCGACCCGCGTCACAAGCAGCGTCAAGGCTAACTCGGGTTAGCGACTACGCAACAGATTTATTCAAGGAATAGTCATGGCCCGTATTGCTGGCATTAACATCCCGCCGCAACAGCACGCCGAGATCGGACTGACCGCCATTTTTGGCATTGGTCGTACGCGCGCTCGCAAAATCTGCGAAGCGGCAAACGTACCCTTTGACAAAAAGGTCAAGGATCTGAACGACGCTGAATTGGAACGCGTCCGCGAACATGTTGGTTTGTTCACGGTTGAAGGCGACCTGCGTCGTGAAGTACAGCTCTCGATCAAGCGTTTGATCGACCTGGGAACCTACCGCGGTATGCGTCACAAGCGCGGTTTGCCCGTGCGCGGCCAGCGCACTCGCACCAACGCCCGGACCCGTAAGGGCCCGCGTCGTGCTGCTGCGTCCCTGAAGAAATAATCGAGGAACTGGATTATGGCGAAAGCTTCCACCAGCGGCGCTTCGCGCGTGCGCAAAAAGGTTAAGAAGAACGTCTCGGACGGCATCGCGCACGTTCACGCTTCGTTCAACAACACCATCATCACCATCACCGACCGTCAGGGCAACGCTTTGTCGTGGGCCACTTCGGGTGGTGCTGGTTTCAAGGGTTCGCGTAAGTCGACCCCGTTTGCCGCGCAAGTCGCCGCTGAAACGGCTGGCCGCGTCGCGCTGGAATACGGCATCAAGACGCTGGAAGTGCGCATCAAGGGCCCCGGTCCTGGCCGCGAATCGTCGGTCCGCGCGTTGAACGCGCTGGGCATCAAGATCTCGTCCATCGCCGACATCACGCCCGTTCCGCACAACGGCTGCCGTCCGCCGAAGCGTCGTCGTATCTAAAGGGAATCCACATGGCACGTTATATTGGACCCAAATGCAAGCTCTCGCGCCGCGAGGGTACTGACCTGTTCCTGAAGAGCGCCCGTCGCTCGCTGGATTCCAAGTGCAAGCTGGATTCCAAGCCTGGCCAACACGGCCGCACTTCGGGTGCCCGCACTTCCGACTACGGCCTGCAGCTGCGCGAAAAGCAAAAGCTGAAGCGCATGTACGGCGTGCTGGAAAAGCAATTCCGCAAGTACTTCGCTGAAGCAGAGCGTCGCCGTGGCAACACCGGCGAAACCCTGATCCAGTTGCTGGAATCGCGCCTGGACAACGTCGTCTACCGCATGGGCTTCGGCTCGACGCGCGCCGAAGCTCGCCAGCTGGTCAGCCACCGCGCCATCGAACTGAACGGCCATACGGCTGACATCGCTTCGATGCTGGTCAAGGCTGGTGACGTCGTCTCGATCCGTGAAAAGGCCAAGAAGCAAGGCCGTATCAAGGAATCGCTCGACCTGGCCACCAGCATCGGCATCCCCCAATGGGTGGAAGTCGACGCGACCAAGCTGACCGGTACGTTCAAGTCGGTCCCCGATCGCGCTGACGTCGCTCGCGACATCAACGAATCGATGGTCGTCGAACTGTACTCGCGTTAATCAGGTCAGCCGACGCCTCCTTCGCAGGTGTGTCGGCTACTGGTCTCGCGACCCGTTTGCACGTCTCGCAGCAGCCCGCCTTCCGCCTTCTGGTGGGGCGGGCTTTGCGGTAAGTATCGGCCAGCGCTTTCGCGCTGATCGAGTTTCATGTTTCACCTGTCCATCAGCCTTATCGGTGTAACGAGCCGAGGGTATTGAAAAGGAACACAGTAAATGTCCACTCAAGGTTTTCTGAAGCCGCGCTCCATTGAAGTCGAACCGGTCGGCACGCACCATGCCAAGATCGTGATGGAGCCGTTCGAGCGTGGCTACGGTCATACTCTGGGCAACGCCCTGCGTCGCATCCTGCTGTCTTCGATGACCGGCTACGCGCCGACCGAAGTGCAAATGACGGGCGTGGTACACGAATATTCGACCATCCCGGGCGTTCGCGAAGATGTCGTCGACATCCTGCTGAACCTGAAGGGCGTGGTTTTCAAGCTGCACAATCGCGACGAAGTGACCCTGGTTCTGCGCAAGACCGGCGCGGGCACCGTGCTGGCCAGCGACATTGAACTGCCGCACGACGTCGAGATCATCAACCCCGGCCATGCCATCTGCAACCTGACGGACGCCGGCAAGCTGGAAATGCAGATCAAGGTTGAAAAGGGCCGCGGCTACGTGCCGGGCAACGTGCGCGCGCTGTCGGAAGACCGCACCCACACCATCGGCCGTATCGTTCTGGACGCTTCGTTCAGCCCGGTTCGCCGCGTCAGCTACGCGGTGGAAAGCGCCCGTGTGGAACAGCGCACCGACCTGGACAAGCTGGTTCTGGACATCGAAACCAACGGCGTGATTTCGCCCGAGGAAGCGGTGCGCCAGTCGGCTCGCATCCTGATGGATCAGATCTCGGTCTTCGCCGCGCTGGAAGGCGCTGGTGATTCGTACGAAGCTCCGGTTCGCGGCACGCCGCAGATCGACCCGGTCCTGTTGCGTCCGGTCGACGACCTGGAACTGACCGTGCGTTCGGCCAACTGCCTGAAGGCCGAAAACATCTACTACATCGGCGACCTGATCCAGCGTACCGAAAACGAGCTGCTCAAGACCCCGAACCTGGGTCGCAAGTCGCTCAACGAAATCAAGGAAGTTCTGGCTGCACGTGGCTTGACCTTGGGCATGAAGCTCGAGAACTGGCCGCCCCTGGGTCTGGAGCGTCCCTAAGTTTTAACGGGTGGCGCCCTGGCAACAGGGCGCCACCTGCAACGCCCGGCAACCCCGTCGGGCGGTTTGCGAATTCGTCGTAAAATGCACCGTTTTCTACCGGACCGCGGCCTGATTGCAGGTCGATAGAAGAGCCGGCAACCCGATGGCGAACGCCATCTTTAGATTCAAAGGAAACTTATCATGCGTCACGGTAATGGCTTGCGTAAGCTCAACCGCACCAGCAGTCACCGTCTTGCCATGTTCCGCAACATGGCCGTTTCGTTGATCACTCACGAAGCCATCAAGACCACGCTGCCGAAGGCGAAAGAATTGCGCCGCGTCATCGAACCCCTGATCACGCTGGGCAAAGAGCCCACGCTGGCGAACAAGCGTCTGGCATTTGCCCGTCTGCGCGATCGCGATGCGGTGGTGAAGCTGTTTGCCGAAATCGGCCCGCGCTACGCGGCCCGTAACGGTGGCTACACCCGCGTGCTGAAGATGGGCTTCCGTCAAGGCGACAACGCTCCCATGGCTTTCATGGAACTGGTTGACCGTCCGGAAGTTGATGAAGCCGCTGCGGACAGCGCCGAATAAATTCGGTTGCTAGATAAGCGACAAGGGCGGGTCTTCGGACCCGCCCTTGTTTTATTTGCGCGCCCACCACGCGATTGGCGTTACGACGCGTGCAGTTCCCCTCGCAGCTGTTCGGCCGTCGCTGCCAGCGCCTCTTGAGGCGGTTGCGGCGGCATCTTGAAGGTCAGGTCCTGCTGTTCGATATACGCGGTGGATGTGACGTCCTGCGTGTGATGCATGGGAATTACGTGCGCGTGCGAATGCGCCACGTGTATGCCCGTGAACGCGAAACCCACACGCTGCACGCCGTACAGGCGCTTCATGTGGCGTCCCAGTTTCTGTCCCAGGTTCACGATGTGCCCCGCCAGATCGGCCGGCATGTCCTCGAAGTACGGGTAATGCTGCTTCGGAATGATCAGCGTGTGCCCCGGACGTACCGGCTGAATATCCAGGAAGGCCATCAAGCGGTCGTCTTCATGGATGATGTGTGCGGGGATCTCGTGCCGGGCGATCCGGCAGAACAGGCAATTGTCTGGCATGCGGGCCTCGTAAAAGCGGGTGGCATGGTGGCGGCCATCGATACGGCTATGTGGACGTGGGCAGGCAGGTTCGGGCTGGGTGGGCGGGTTCGAACGGGTCCGAACGGGTCCGGGCGTTGAGGTCCGACCTTCGCCGCAATATCGATAAAATACCCCGAGTTACATCCCACACGGTTATCTCAAGGAGCCTCCATGTTGCGCGATGACGACGTCGTGCTGGTCATCAGCAATGCGCCCGACCTCTTGCTGGCCAAGCGCATCGCGCACGTGCTGGTGGAAGACGGATTGGCCGCCTGCGTGAACCTTGGCGCGCCGGGCCTGTCCATCTATCTGTGGAACGGAGAGGTCGAGGGGACGGAAGAAGTCCCCATCCATATCAAAACCACGTACGCCCGTCATCAAGCCGTTGTTCAGGCCCTGGCGCAGATGCATCCCTATGATGTGCCCGAAATTATCGTGCTGCCGGTCATTGGCGGCGCAGCGCCCTATCTCGATTGGGTGCGAGAACAAACGGCCGTCACCAAAAACAAGAGAGACTGATGTTTCAACCTGCCGGTATCGTCGACGCGCCCGGGCGCCCGATTCACGCCCCTCGCGCGGCGCGCACCCTGATCGGACGCTGTCTGGCATTGCTGGCAATGATGCTGTTGCTGCTGGGTTGGCAAGCGGCGCACGCCGAAGCCGACTTTCTTGAACCCGAAAAAGCGTTTGTGTTCAGCGCGCGGATGGCGGCACCGGACACGCTGGAACTGCACTACAAGGTTGCGCCCGGCTACTACATGTACCGCGAGCGTTTCGGCATCACGATCAGCCCGGCCGGTGCCACGACGCTGGGCGAGGCCGTCTATCCGAAGGGCGAGGTCAAGTACGATCCGACTTTCGAAAAGGACATGGAAGTCTTCCACAAGGACGTCCTGATTCGCGTGCCGGTGGGCTCGGGCACTGATCCTTTCACCCTGACGTTGACCGGACAAGGGTGCGCCGACGCCGGGCTGTGCTATCCGCCGATGGACAGCAGCGTCAAGCTGACGCCGGTGGCGGGCGGCTACGCCTTGGCGGGTGGCCTGCTCGGCACAGCCGGGCAATCGTCGCAAGCCGGGCAGTCCACTTCAACGTCCACCGCTACCGGCCTTGGCGCCCTGGTCAATGCGGGCGATACCGGCCTGGCCGATGCGCTGGGCGGCTTGGGTTGGGCCAAGACGGCAGGCGTGTTTCTGATACTGGGTTTGTTGCTGGCCTTCACGCCCTGCGTGTTGCCGATGATTCCCATCCTGTCGTCCATCGTGCTGGGTGGCGTGGCGCAACCTAGGCCCACGCGCGGCCGGGGCCTGGCGCTGGCGGCGACCTATGTGCTGGGCATGTCGGTGGTCTACACCGCCCTGGGCGTGGCCGCCGGCCTGAGCGGCGCCGGCCTGGCCGCCTGGTTGCAAACCCCCTGGATCCTGACGCTCTTCGCCATCCTGCTGACCGTGCTGGCGCTGGCCATGTTCGATGTGTTTACGTTCCAGATGCCGTCCGGCGTCCAGGCCAAGCTGTCCGAGCGCTCGTCACGCGTGCCGGGCGGCCGCTACACCGGGGCGCTGCTGATGGGCGCCTTGTCCGCCTTGATCGTCGGGCCGTGCGTGGCCGCGCCGCTGGCGGGCGCGCTGCTGTATATCTCGCAGACGGGCGACGTCGTCCTGGGCGGCTCGGCCTTGTTTGCCATGGCCTGGGGCATGGGCGTGCCCTTGCTGATCGTGGGCGCGTCCTCGGGCGCCTTGCTGCCCAAGGCCGGCCCCTGGATGGATGGCGTCAAGCGCCTGTTCGGCATGCTGCTGCTGGCGACCGCGTGGTGGATGCTGATCCCGGTGGTGCCGACCTGGGTGCAGATGACGGGCTGGGCCTTCCTGGCCGCCGTGTCCGCCGTGATGCTGCGCGCGTTTGACGCCTTGCCCGCGGGCGCCGGTGCGGGTCGCATGTTCGCCAAGGGGCTGGGGCTGCTGTTGGCGCTAGCCGCTGCCGCCTGGCTGGTGGGCGCGGCCAGCGGCGGCCGCGATGTCTTGCAGCCGCTGTCGCATCTGGCCGCACGTGGCGACGCGCCGGCGGCCACGGCCGTCGCCAAGGGCGAAATGCAATTCACGCGCGTGCGCAACAACGCAGAGCTGGACGCGCTGCTGGCGCAAAGCCGCCAACCTGTCATGCTGGACTTCTATGCGGACTGGTGCGTGTCGTGCCGCGAAATGGAGCGCTTCACGTTCAGCGATCCCGGTGTCGCGCAGCGCATGTCGGGCATGTTGCTGGTGCAGGCCGACGTCACGGCAAACAACGCCGACGACCGCGCGCTGCTCAAGCGTTTCCGGTTGTTCGGCCCGCCGGGAATCATGTTTTTCGAGCCGGGCGGCAAGGAACTTCCGGATGCGCGCGTAGTGGGTTTCCAGGACGCCAAGCGCTTCACGGAATCGCTGGACAAGGTGCTGGTGCGCTGACGGCGGGCGATATACCATGGCGGCTGCGCTGCGTGGGCGGCGCATCCCACTCCCTCCAGGCCGGCGCCCGTGACGTCCCCGACAGTTGATGCAAGCCACGACCGTAACGGTCTGATCTATGTTCAATTGATGTTCGTCATGGCCACATGGGGCCTGAACATCGTCTCCATCAAGTACCTCACGCAACACATGGACATCCAGGCGCTTGCCGCCGTGCGGATCGTGGTTGCGTTCATCACCGTCACCCTCATCATCAAGGCCCGCCGTGGCCGCGTGCCCAAGCTGGGCCGCGTGGAACTGGGCTGGGTGGCGCTGGCGGGCTTTCTGGTGGTGTACGCGCACCAGGTGGCGCTGGTCTCCGGGCTGCGGTTTTCCTCGGCCGCCAACGGCACGCTGATCATGGCCACCAGCCCCTTGTTGTCGGCACTGCTGGCCGCACTGTTCTATCGTGAAAAACTGACCCTGGTACGCATCTGCGGCGCTCTGCTCGGGCTGCTGGGTGTGGGCATGGTGGTGGCCGCCAGCGGCGCGCAATTCGGGCTTAACGGCTGGGGCGACGCGGTGGTGTTCGTGGCCGTGCTGGTGTTCGTGTTCGGCGGACTGGTGATCCAGCGCATGTCGCGCACGATGGACCCGCTGGGCATGCTTTGGTACATGTACCTGGCAGGCGGGCTGATGCTGGTCGCGCACGCGTTGGTAACGCCGTCTTCGTACCAGACCGACACCTGGCAGATGACGTGGTGGCCGTGGCTGGTCCTGCTGTTTTCAGCGGTGATCGCCTCGGGCGTCAGCAACATCATCTGGAACGCCGGCATTGCCCGGCTGGGCATCAGCCGCGCCGCCTTGTTCGTAAACTGGTTGCCGATATTCGGGTTGTTGTTCGCCTCGCTGTTCCTGGACGAACACGTCACCTTGACCCATGTGTTGGGGCTGGCCTGCGTGCTCGGAGGAACGTGGCTGGGACTGCGCCGGACCACGCCGGCGCCTGACCCCAAAAGTGCTTAGCGCTGGGCCTTGAGCAGCGTCGCGGCTTCGATGGCGAAGTACGTCAGGATGCCGTCGGCGCCGGCGCGCTTGAACGCCAGCAGCGCTTCCATCATGACCTTGTCGTGGTCCAGCCAGCCATTGGCGGCGGCGGCCTTGATCATCGCGTATTCACCGCTGACCTGGTAGGCGAACGTGGGAACGCGGAAGGTGTCCTTCACGCGGCGCAGCACGTCCAGGTACGGCATGCCCGGCTTGACCATGACCATGTCCGCGCCTTCTTGCAGGTCGGCGGCCACTTCGCGCAGTGCTTCGTCCAGGTTGCCCGGGTCCATCTGGTAAGCCATTTTGTTGGACTTGCCCAGGTTGGTGGCCGAGCCCACGGCGTCGCGGAACGGGCCGTAGAACGCGCTGGCGTACTTGGCCGAATAGGCCATGATCTGCGTGTGGATGTGGCCATTGGCTTCCAGCGCCTTGCGGACCGCGCCGATGCGCCCATCCATCATGTCGCTGGGGGCCACCATGTCCACGCCGGCCGCGGCCTGCGTGAGCGCCTGCTTGACCAGGATCTCGACCGTGATTTCGTTGATGACGTAGCCGTTTTCGTCGATGACGCCGTCCTGGCCATGGCTGGTGTACGGGTCCAGCGCCACATCACACAGGATGCCCAGCTCGGGGAAACGTTTTTTCAGCTCGCCCACCACGCGCGGAATCAGGCCGCGCGGGTTGGTCGCTTCGATGCCGTCGGGCGTCTTCAGCGACGGGTCGATGACCGGGAACAGCGCCATCACGGGGATGCCCAGTTCAACGCATTTCTCGGCCACGGGCAGCAGCGTATCCAGCGAATAGCGGACCACGCCGGGCAGGGACGGCACGGCTTGCTCGATGCCCGTGCCGTCGGCCACGAACACCGGGTAGATCAGGTCATTGACCGTCAGTGCGTTCTCGCGCACCAGGCGGCGGGTGAAGTCGTCGCGGCGCAGGCGGCGGGGGCGGGAAACCGGAAATTCAGGGGTAATGATCTGCGGGTTCATGATTCGACCTTGGGGGAAATCCAATTTTCGATGTGGGCGCCGGCCTCTTCCAGCCCGATGCGCTCGGGCGCCGAAAACGGGATGGTGTGCAGGGCGCCGATGTCGGCCAGGTCCTTGCGGACCGAGAACACGGTGCGCATGCGCTGGCCATAGGGCAGCTTGTCGGCCTTGGTCAGCAGCGCCAGCACGGGGCGGCCGGTGGGGGCGATGAAGTTGGCCAGGCGGCGGTCAAGCTCGGTGACGCCGCGGCGAATGTCGATCAGCAGCACGATGCCCGCAAGCGACTCGCGGTCGCGCAGGTAGCCGCCGAGGATGTCCGCCCATTTTTCTTTTTCATTGCGCGCGACAGACGCATAGCCGTAGCCGGGCAAGTCAACGAGAAAACCGATGTGGCCTTCCGGATCCAGCGGGTCGGGCAAGCCGAACATGTTGATCAAGCGCGTGCGGCCCGGCGTCTTGCTGGAAAACGCAAGACGGCGCTGGTTGCACAGCACGTTGATGGCCGTGGATTTGCCGGCGTTCGAGCGGCCGACAAAGCAGACCTCGGGAGCGCCGGCGGCCGGCAACTGGTCGAGGCGAGCTGCGGAGGTAAGGAAGGAGGCGCGATGTAGGAGGGACACGGATGGGCTTTGGATACGGTTGGTTTCGAGCCCTATTGTATAATCCGGCGTTTGCAACAGTGGTCCCCGTGCGCGGAGCCGTCTTTTTTGCTTACTGTTTAGGTGCCTGCGGCAACTTGGCAGGCAGAACGGGCAGAGAGGTTCGATACGGTTTTCCAGGGTGTGCGGGGTAGGCGTGGGCGCCTTTTTGCGCCTTGATCGATGTGATCGTCGAGGTCTTCATGAAGCGTGTGCTGTCCCGGATGTTGGTTGCGAGCGGGCTGTTGCTCGGCGCCTCCGCCTTCTCTACACCCAGTTTCGCCGCCGACGGCGCAGCGGGCCCGGCCAAGCCAGATGCCGCCAAGGGCGGTCAGCTGTTTGACCAGGGCGACGCCTCGCGGGGCATCATTGCCTGTGCGTCCTGTCATGGCGCGGCAGGCAATAGCACCATCCCGGTGAACCCCAACCTGGCCGCGCAACCCCACGAATACCTGGCCAAGCAACTGGCCGACTTCCAGATCAAGCAGGGCGCCAAGCTGCCCGTGCGCAATGGCGCGGGGGGCAATCCGACCCCGATGACGGCCATGGCGCAGAACCTGACGCCGGCCGACATGCAGAACATTGCGCTGTACCTGGCGCAACAACCCCTGAAAGAACCCGCCACGGCGGGCCAGGAAAAGTTGGTGGACCTGGGCCAGAAGATCTGGCGCGGCGGCTTGCCGGAACGCAATGTGCCGGCGTGCGCGGCGTGCCACTCTGCAAACGGCGCGGGCATGCCCAGCCAGTACCCCCGCTTGTCGGGGCAGTTCCCCATGTACATCGAAGAGCAGCTCAAGCTGTTCCGCAGCGGCGACCGCAAGAATGAAATCATGTTCGCGATCGCAGACCGCATGTCGGACGCCGATATCAAGGCCGTGTCCGACTACGCAGCGGGCTTGCGGTAGGCCAACGCCGGCAACACGCGCGGCTGGTCCGCGTTCATGCAACCTGAGCGTGACGGAACCTGATTCCGTTGCGCGCTGTCTATGAGGGGGGTAGCCGATCGCGCGGCCCCCCTTTTTTCATGAATTCAACACGAACCCACACCCGCCCCTCTTTGCGCAGCCTGCCTGGCGACTTCTTCGAACTGCTTGGTTCGATGCGTTTCGCCGTCAGCCTGCTGATGTTCATCTGCGTGGCGAGCCTGGTGGGCACGGTGTTGCAGCAGAACCGCTCGTCCAGCAACTACATCGACCAGTTCGGCCCATTCTGGTACGAGGTGTTCGACAAGTTCTCCATCTGGCACGTCTACAACAGCTGGTGGTTCCTGCTGATCATGGGCTTTTTGGTCGTGTCGACCTCGGTGTGCCTGATCCGCAACGCGCCCAAGATGCTGCGCGACGCGCGGTCCTTCCGCGAGCACGTGCGCGCCAGCAGCCTGCGCGCCTTCCCGCATCGTGTGGAAACCGACGAACCCACCGACGTGGCACAGACATCGGCCGGCCTGAAAGCGTTGCTTGAGCGTCTGGGCTATGCCGTACGGCAGCGGCAGGACGCCGACGGCGTGCTGCTGGCCGCCAAGAAGGGCAGCGCCAACCGGCTGGGCTATGTGTTCGCCCACGCGGCCATGGTCATCATCTGCATCGGCGGGCTGCTCGATAGCGAATTGCCGGTACGGCTTCAGGTCATGTTCGGCGGCAAGCAGCCCATTGTGGACAACATGCTGATTTCGGAAGTGCCCGAAAGCGGCCGTTTGTCGGTCAACAACCCCAGTTTCCGCGCCAGCGTGCTGGTGCCCGAAGGCGGGCAGGCCAGCACGGCCGTGGTCATGGTGGGCGACGGCGCCCTGGTGCAGCCGATGCCTTTCACGTTGAAGCTGAAGAAATTCGTGGTCGATTACTACTCGACCGGCATGCCCAGCCGCTTTGCCAGCGAAGTTGAAGTCACCGACCCGGATACGGGCAAGACTTTCGATTCCACCATCGAGGTCAACGAGCCGCTGCGCTTCAAGGGCATGACCGTGTACCAGTCCAGTTTTGACGATGGCGGCAGCACGGTGGTCTTGAAGGGCTACCCGCTGGTCGGCGCCAATGCCGCGACCTTCTCGGTGAACGGCACGGTCGGCAAGACCAGCGAAGTGACGGCGCAAACGTCGGGTGGTCCGCGCGGCATGGGCGTGGAAATCACGGCCATGCGCCCGATCAACGTCGAGGACCTGACGCGCGGCGACCCCAAGGGCGCCAACCAGAGCTTTGCCGAGCACGTGGCCTCGGTGTCCGGCAGCGCCGCGGGCAAGAAAAACGAAAACCTGCGCAACGTGGGGCCCAGCGTCGAATACAAGTTGATCGACGATGCCGGGCAGGCGCATGAATTCCAGAACTACATGCTGCCCATGGAACTGGACGGCGCCACCGTCTTCCTGGCCGGGGTACGCAACAATGCATCCGAGCCCTTCCGTTACCTGCGCATTCCTGCCGACGACGACAGTTCCATCGGTGAATTCATGCGCTTGCGCGCCACCTTGGCCGACCCGGCCGCGCGCCGCGAAGCGGCTCGTCGTTTCGCGGAACGCAACAGTCCGTCCGGCGCCGACCGCCAGCCCTTGCAAACCGCCGCGGAGCGCGCGCTGGAAACCTTTGCCTCGGGCGGCCTGCAAGCCGTGGCGGCGTTTTTGCAAGCCAACACGCCCGCCGCCGACCTGGAACGCGCCGCGGATGTGGTGATCCGGCTGATCGGGGCCAGCATGAACGAATTGCGCGCCATCGAGCGCGAGCGCGCCGGCTTGCCGGCCGTGGCCGTGGAAGGCCCGGATGGCGAACGCGCGGCCGTCTGGTCGCGCCTGGCCGTGGCCGCGCTGTCCGACCTGACGGTCTATCCCGCGCCGGTGTTCCTGTCGCTGGCGGACTTCAACCATGTGCAGGCAAGCGTGTTCCAGGTCAGTCGCACGCCGGGCAAGAACACGGTTTACCTGGGCAGCCTGTTGCTGGTCCTGGGCGTGTTTTCGATGTTCTACATCCGCGACCGCCGCGTCTGGATCTGGGTCAAGCCGCAAGGCAGCGGCAGCAGCGTTCTGGCGGCCATGACGTCCCAGAAGCGTACACTCGACTTCAATCAGGAGTTTGAACGCTTCAAGCAGGCGCTGCTGCGCCAGAAGAGGCCTTAAGGTTATTTATGTCGACTACGACCACCCCGCACCCCTCCTCGCCGGACACGTTGAACGCGTCGCCCGATACCCTGTGGCAAGACAGCCTGTCTGAAACGGGCGATAACCGCGCCCGTCGCGGCAAGCCGGACTGGACCGACGTTGTTTTCTTCCTGCTGTTGGCAGTGGGCGCCGGCTTCGCGCTGACCCGCCACGGCAACGCGATGGACTACTACGAGAAGATCATCCTGTGCGGCACCGTGCCCGCGCTGGCCTGGATGGGCTGGCTGTGGCGTCCGCTGCGCCGCCTGATGGTCGCCTGTGCCATCGCGGCGGGGCTGGCCCTGATGCTGTACGGCAACGACCTGGCCCGCGCCGAGCAGGTGTTCTTCCTGAAATACCTGTTTTCCTCGCAGTCGGCCATCTTGTGGATGTGCGCGCTGTTTGCGCTGGCCATGGTCTGCTACTGGATCGGCGTATTCAGCCCCACCGCCGCGTGGCTGGGCACGGCGCTGACGTGGGGCGCGGTATTCGCCGGGGTCACCGGCCTGCTGGTGCGCTGGCGCGAAGGCCATCTGATGGGCCCCGACCTGGGCCATATTCCCGTCAGCAACCTGTACGAAGTCTTCGTGCTGTTCTCGCTGATCACCGCGCTGTTCTATCTGTATTACGAACGCAAGTACGCCACGCGCGCGCTAGGCGGATTCGTGCTGCTGGTGGTGACTTCGGCCGTCGTGTTCCTGCTGTGGTATTCCTTCACGCGCGATGCCGGCCAGATCCAACCGTTGGTGCCGGCGCTGAAAAGCTGGTGGATGAAGCTGCATGTGCCGGCCAACTTCATCGGCTATGGCACGTTTTCGCTGGCCGCGATGGTGGGCTTTGCCTACCTGATCAAGCAGCATGGCCAGACCACGTCGTGGGCCAAGCTGGCGCCGCTGTTCATCCTGGGTGTGTTGCTGTGCGCCGAGCCGATGGTGTTCCGCACCGACGGCTTGTCGGCCACGTGGATGCTGTACTTCGGCGTGGGCGCGGTGATCGTGGGCGCCATCCTGCTGGGCCGCCGCCGTATTGCCGCCGCGCTGCCCTCGCTGGAGGTGCTGGACGACATCATGTACCGCGCCATCGCCATCGGCTTCGCCTTCTTCACCGTGGCGACGATTCTTGGCGCGCTGTGGGCGGCGGACGCCTGGGGCGCCTACTGGCAGTGGGACCCCAAGGAAACCTGGGCGCTCATCGTCTGGCTGAACTACGCAGCCTGGTTGCACATGCGCCTGATCAAGGGCTTGCGCGGCACCATGGCGGCCTACTGGTCGCTGATGGGCCTGCTCATCACCGGTTTCGCGTTCCTGGGCGTGAACATGTTCCTGTCCGGCCTGCATTCCTACGGCCAGCTGTAATTCGCCCCAAGCGCGTCACGCCGCCAACGCAAACATCGATTTTTGCGGCGTGGCCGCCTTGAAGCCCGGCGTGTTGATCGTGTTCTGCAACGTCAGGCTGGTCACCCGCACCAGCGGCGCGGCGCGCACCAGCACGGTGAACGCCCCGGTGATGTAGCGCGCCTGCCCCATGAATGTCTGGGATATCACGCCACCGCCCACGCCGGCGGTGTCGCCCAGCGTTACGGGTATTGTCGTGACCATGTTGTGCATCGGCATGCAGCTCAACCACACGTTCCACACCACCGGAATTCCCATGGATGACGTCGACACGTCAATGTGCGGCACCGGCGGCACGGGCGTCTTGCAGACGTCGGGAAATCCCAAGCCGACGCTGGGTAGCTGACAGAGCACTTGCATGGTTTGCACTCCTGTTGCGATAGGGATCAAAGGTTTGCGCGTGCCGCCGACCACAGTTCGGCTTCAAGCAGGGGCGCGTCGTTTTCGATGATGCCGTGGCGCTGCGACCAGCGCACACCGCGCGTCAGCGCACGATGCATCCGCGTGCGCAGGAAAGTGGCGTCGCGCAGATCGGCGCTTTCCAGGTCAGCCAGCGAAAAATCCGCGTCCGTCAGTTGGGCGCCGTGAAAGTCCGTACCGGCGCAGCGCGCGCGCTGAAATATGCACAGGCAAAGGCTGGCGTCGCGAAAGTTCGCGCCGTCCAGCGTGGCCTCGGCCCAGATGGCGCCGTCAAAGCGACCGCCTTGCAAGTCGGCCCCGGCCAGATCGGCCTGGGGGAACAGGGCCTGCGGTGCGCATGCGCCGGTAAAGCGCGCGCCGCGCAACGATGAACCCTTGAAGCCCGACTGGCGCAAATCGCACTGACGAAAGTCCGCGGCGTCCAGCTGGCAATCGGTGAAATGGCACAACGCAAACGACTGCCCGGCAAAGCGCTGCTCCGTCAGATTGCATTCCGTGAACATCGTGCTGGCGGCATTGGTGCCCGTCAGCGTGGCGCTGCGCAGGTCCAGCTGATGGAACAGGGTGTAGCCAAGCTGCGCTTGCGTCAGATCGGCGTTGGCGAAGGTGCCGCGTGAAAACACCGAGCGTTCCACGCAAGCGGCCTGCAACGATGCGCGCTCCAGCGACGTGGCGGTGAAAGACGATTCGTACAGGGCGGCCTGGTCTAGCCGGGCGCCCGTCAGATCGCATTCCGTGAAGCTCGCGCCATGAAAGCGGCCGCCGCTGAACTTTGCATCCCGTGCGTGGCAGCGTAGCAAGCGCGCGGTGTCCAGGTTGGCGCCGACGGCATCCACGTGGCCCATGTCGCAGCTGATGAACTGGCTGTCCTGCAACTGGCTGCCCGCCATCCGCGCACCCGTGAAATCAACGTGATCGAAAAAACCCCCCGCCAGATCCAGCTCGGCCAGATCGGCGCCTGCCAGGCTGATGTGTTGTATCGGCTCGCCATGGCGCACGCTGTCCAGCAACTTGTCGATGTTCATGCGGGCTGCTCCGGTTGCCGGGCGGGCCAGCGCTTGGCACCTTGCGTGTAGGTGTGGTCCAGCCCGGTGCTGTCGTCCATTTGCGTTTGCGCGACATCGGCGCGGAAAAAGTTCGCGCCCGTCAGGTCGGCACGCAAGAAGATGGCCTTGCCCAGCAAGCTGTTGATCAGGTTGGCATTGCGTAGCCGGGCGCCGGTGAAATCCGCGCGCACGAAGTGTGTGTCGGGGGCGGTCAAGCCGCTCAGGTCGGCGTCTTGCAGCTGGCACTCGGAAAAGTCACAGGCGTTCAGGGTGACGCCGCAAAGATCGGCGCCCGTCAGCGTCGCGCCGCGCGCGCTGCCGTGCTTGAACTGCATGCCGCGCAGCCGGGCGCCCGCCAGCTCGACACGGCCCGCGAAGGCGCAGCCGTCCAGCGTGGCGTTTTCCATGCTGAAACAGCCTGAAAACGCCACGTCCATGAAGCTCAGCCGCACCAACGACGCCCCGGAAAAGTCCGCATTGGCAAGCGCGCCCTGCATGAACACGCACTGCTCAAGCCGCGTGTCGCGAAAGCCGCAGTCTTCGAACGTGCCGCTCATCGCCGCCCACTGGCTGAAGCTGGCGCGGCTGAAGTCGCAACGTATCAAACGCGCCTGATGCAAGCGCCCCAGCTGCCATGCGCTGTCGGCAAAATTGCAGTCTTCGCATTGCGCGTGGTCCCACGTGCATTCCTTGAACTGGCTTTGGGCGAAGCGGGTGCCCACGCATTGCGTGCGGCCCAGGTTGGCGCGCGTCAGGTTCGCACCGGACAGGTTTGTGCGGCTCAAGTCCGCGCCGGTCAGCACGGCATCAGTCAGGTCGCAGCCGTCCAGCCGCGTATCCGCGAGCTTTGCGCCGGCGAAAATCGCGCGCTGAAAATTGACGCCCGACAGGTCCATACCCGATAGATCCGCACCGGTCAGATTCATGTCGCGACAGTCGCGGTTGTTTTTCAGTTGCGCGTCCAGCTTGCGGCGCGTGCGCTGCGCGCGCAACGGCGGCATGGGGGGGGGCGGAGCGAAATGGTGAGCCGACTGTTGATACGCCTGATGCACCTGCGGCCCCAGCGTGTCGGCCAGCGGTGGCAGGGATGCCGGGCTGTCCGCCGATGCGCGTTTGGCCTGCGCATGCGGGCTGGCATCGAACTCGGCGATGTGTCGTCTTATCCTGCGCGGATCGAAGCCCGACGGCAGCGTGCCGTCTGCCTCTTGCCGGCGCAGCGCGTCCATGTCCACGCCGGCCACCTCGGCCATCCGCGGCAGGTTGGGATCGGCCAGCGCTCGCGCGCCCGGCCCCCCGGACAGGCGCTTGGCCTCTTCAAGCTCTTGCTGCATGCGCAATATCGTTTGTGGCAAATCGGCAAGTCTGGGCGCTGTAGGCGGGGGCTCCAACGGCGCCATGTACAGATCAGGGTCCAGGCCCTGCGCCAATAGCGACTCGCGTTCGCGCGCGTGGCGGCGCGCCAGGCCGGCGTGGACATTCCTGTTGGTGGCACGCAGGGTCAAGGCTTGCGCATCGCCTTCCAACCCGCCGCCACAAAGCTCTTCAGGGACAAGCTGCGTGTCCAGCAAGGCATACACCGGGCCCAGCTCCGGGCTCAGGCGTTGCCGCACGACGTCCTGGTAATGGCTGACGTCGCGCGGCTGATCAGCGTGTTCCAGCGCGGGCATGATGTGGCGAATATCCGCCGCGTCATCCTCGCGCACGTGCACCGCGCCGTGCCAGATCAGCACCATCTTCGTGTGATCGGGAAAAAACCACGCGGTGGTCAGGCGCAGCGAAACCTCTTCAAGCGCGCTGCCATCCGCTTGGCGGCTGACAAAGCAGCGCGCGCGCCAGCGCGGCAGTTGGCCGCGCAACACTGCTTGTTCCGGATGCAGGTTCCACAGCGCGTAGTCTGTGCCCCCGGCAAGCTCGGCGTTGGCCGGCCCCCATTGGTCGGGCGGCGCCGCGTTGAAGAAGCGCCAGTCCATGTCGCGTGCGAAGCCCGGATAGTCGTGCTCCAGCCATTCCTGGCCGTAGTCACGGCCCATGTGGGAGGCGCGCTGCGGCCATTCCACGGGCAGTGCGCCAAAGCCCGCGGGCGCCACGCGTTGCCCGGGGACGCTGATGCGCTGCAAAGGATGTTCAATGTTTGGCAGGCGGCGGGTGCGCACGCCGTTGATGACTTCGTCCTGCGCGCCGATACCCACGGGGTTCTCGGCGACGTCCGGGCCGCCATAGGCGCGGCTCCAGTCCAGGCGCATGCGCGCGAACGGTTGCGGCGCGGTCGCCTTGCCGTCGATCCAGTAGCGGTCGCCGAAGACCAGCAATGACTTGTCGATGGCGCCCACCTGCACGCGCACACCGCATGCGCCGGGCTGCCTGGCATCATGCGGGTAGGCATGGCCCGAGACCAGCACTTCCGGGTACTGCTTGGGCGTGGCCAGGTCCAGCGCGCCGATGCCTTCTTCGGCGGCCAGCTTCCAAAGGTCCTGGTCGGTCAACAACGTGGGGGACTGCGCGATATCGACCAGCGCAAAGACCGACACGCCCAACAGATCGCGGCGCTGCCATCGGTAGGGCCGCGTCAGGACGCCCAGGCGGAAAGGCTTGATGGTCTTCATGGGCTACCCGGTGGGCTGATCAATGGCGACGTCATAGGCGGCGGCATGGTCCTGCGACCCTTCCCGTGCCTGCACGCGCACCTGCACGGTCTTGCCCGCGCCGAACTCGGCCAGATGCAGCGGCGACAGCGGCACGCGTACCGTGCGCGTAAATGCCGGCGTGGCGTCGGTGGCGGCAACCTCCAGCTCCAGCTCGATGACGAAATACAGCGTCTCGCCAATGCGGGTGCGCGTGTCGCGCGCTGCAATCACGCGCGCGGTGCTGGCCACGCCCGTGGCGCGCACGGCGTCCAGGCGTTGGGTTTCCGCGCGCCCGGCCGCCCGGCGCCGGCGTTCGCGATGAAGCATGTAGGCCGCCTGCGCGCCCGACAACAGCAAGCCCAGCACCACCCATTTCCCCCAGTCCGGCCAAGCCGTCACGAAGTCCGACATGGGCGTCTCAAATGATCGACCACAGGCCGACCATGGACGCGCCCAGCCCGACCTGTTCGGCCTTCTGAAGGTCGAACGCGTAGCTGGACCCGGTCGTGCGGTACGACACCAGCTGGCCAATGCTGCTGACCGCCGCGTAGTTCGTGAACGACAGGTTCAGCATGACCGTGGTGCGAAACAACGCCAGTCGATGCAACCCGAATTCCGCCTTGGCCACCGCCAGCCCGATCGAGAACGGCGTGGCCTGCAACCAGCTTTCCTTGGACAGGTCCTTCACGTTGGCGGCGTCCATCACGACGTCGGCCGGCGTTTGCAGCGTGATGTTGCCCTGCGCCTTGACCAGCACCGTGGAACCTTCCGATTCGATGTGCGCCTTGCCCTTGGACTTGATGTCCATCGTGGCGGTTTCCGATTGCACCAGCATCGCGGTCTTGGCTTTCACGTCCATGTTCGCATCGGTGGACAGCACTTCGACCTTGCCCTTGGCCTTTTCGGTCAGCGTGCCGTCCTTGACGTGATGCAGCGAATTGCCGCTGGTGACGTTGACCTCCTGGCCCGTCTTCAACGTTTCCTTGAACAGCCCCGTGATCTCGCGTTCTTCACCCTTGGCGGCCACGGTGGTCTTTAAGCCGTTGTCGAACTTCTCGTCCATCAGGCCGTCTTTCACATTGACGGTGCGCGAGGCCTTGACGGTGTATTCCTCGTGCCCCGTGACGTACACGTCTCGGCGCTTGCCCACCTTCAAGTTGTCGGTGCCGGTGATGTTGATGTCGCGAAAACCGCCTATCTTGGTGGTGTCGTTCTGGCCGATGGTAGTGTTGCGGTTCAGGTCGGTCGAGTGCGTCTCGTTGGCTTCGACCTCGGTGCACAGCTCGCGTTCGGCATGCAGCCAGATGCGCTCGCAGCCGCTTTTGTCTTCAAACATCAGCGCGTTCGCGGTGGCGGGTGTGCCGCTTTTCGAACGGCTGAGAAAGCCGCTTTGCGTGGCGTTGTCGGGCAGGTCCCACGGCGGCAGGTTGTTCGCGTTGAACACGCGTCCGATCACGATGGGGCGGTCGGGCTGGCCGCCAATAAAATCCACGATCACCTCGTCGCGCACGCGCGGCAGCTGGATACCGCCAAAGCCGCCGCCCGCCCAGGGGCTGGAAACTCGCACCCAGCACGAGCTGTTCTCGTCCTTCTTGCCGTAGCGGTCCCAGTGAAACTGCACTTTGACGCGGCCCATCTTGTCGGTCCAGATTTCCTCGCCCTGCTTGCCCACCACCGTTGCCGTCTGCGGGCCGTGGGTGCGCGGGATCGGCGTGACGCGCGGCGCGCGAAACTGTGTGCTGGAAGGCAGCACCACGAATTCCAGGTCAAAATCACCAGGGTCGCTCTGACCGCTGGCGTAGCCTGTTTCGCGAATGCGGTAGCAGGTGCTAACGACCAGATATTCGCGGTTTTCCGCTTGCCGTGGATGGTTGCGCAGCGTGAACAGATGCCCGGTTGCCAGCCCGCGCGCATTGGACGCGCCGGTGCTTTGCTCCTGTCTGCATTGCAGGTCTTGCAGCCGCACGCGCGTGTAGTGTTCGGCGTCGTCCGGGTTGGTGTAGCCGCCTTGCCATTCGTACATTTCCAGGTCGCCGTGGTCATAGGCGCCGGGGTTGTTGCGCCGCGCTTCCAGGCTGGCGGCGGGCGTCAGTGGGTGATAGTCGGTGGTGGCGAACGCACCCGGCGTGATCTGCTCGGCCACTTCCCATTTGTGGATGTAGTCTTCGCGCGGAACCGTGATGCGGTCGGGTCCGTAATACGGAATCTGCTCGTAGTCCGGAACCGGCTCGTGCTGCGTGATGTCGTCGCTCAGCACCAGCGTGTGCTTGCCGTTGTCGTGCTGGAACCAGAAATAGATGCCCTCGTGTTCCATCAGCCGGCAGATGAAGGCGTAATCGGTTTCCTGGTACTGCACGCAGTATTCCCAGTTGCGATATGTCTCCGTCAGCTTGAACTCAACGGGGTAGCTGTAATCCTTAAGCACTTCGCGGATCACGTCGGGCACGTTCTTGTTCTGGAAAATCTTGTTGTCCGACGTTTGGGTCAGGTACCAGAGCCACGGCCGTACCGTGGCGCGGTAGATGGTGTAGCGCGACGTGTTGTTCTCGCGGCCCACCAGCACGCAACGCGTGATGTGTCCGCTGAGATAACGCGGCGCGCCCGGCGTGGTTTCGATTTCAAGCGTCAGCGGTTTTCCAAGCAGCGACTTCATGTCCAGCGAATACGACTCCGAGACCAGCTCAACCTCGAACTCGAATAGCTGTGACAGGCTTTCGGCGCCGTGCATGCCGCGAAATTTCAATTGCCCGGGCGGCAGGGGCGTATGCGCCTTGACGACGCGTTCGCTTGGCACGTTGCGGTCCATCTCATCGTCTCCTTATGAGAATTCAACTGCTGCTGCGCTTGCTAGGTGGGGTTGCCGCTGACGCGCAAACGACGCGCATCGTAATGACTGCTATGGGATGGCCGGCCACACACCGTGGCCGCATGCAAAGGGCGGGCGCTGCCGCGCGAAAAGTGAAAAGCAAAAAGCGCCGATGCCGGGGACGTCTGTCTCGTGAATCTGTTTACGCGCCGGTCTGCTGCCAGCGTGAGCGCCGATTGTAGGCATCACGCAAAGCGGCTGCGAAGGCCAATCACATGCTTTTGTGTTTTTTACGCTTCCGTAACAACGCTTGCAGGCAGAGCGGTATCACGTAAGGAATATGTCAAAACATCAACGTAGCAGGGCGGGAAGTGTGCATTTGTTTAGTGGCTTGTTAGCTTTCTGTAAGAAAAATCTGAAGTTGTGAGTTGTCGGTTGCATACGGAAAGACCTGCCTAGAATTCTCCCTTCCGTGAAGCAGCGCGGAGCGTAGTGGTTGGTTCCAGGCAGCATCCCCGGGCATTTAAGCAATGACTATGGACTTCGCCGATATCCTCAATACACTCGATTCACGTCTGCCCTGCGGGGAAGACCTCGAATACGACGCTGACTTTCTGCAGTTGCAGCAAGCCGCGGCGGGCCGGGACGAACAGCAGTTCGGCTCGACCATCATCGCTGCGCAGCCGCCCGACTGGCGCGAGGTCGAACGCCTGGCCCGTGCCTTGCTTGAGCGCACGCGAGACCTGCGCGTGATCAGCCTGTTGACCTGTGCCTGGACCGAGATCCGCGGGATACCCGGCTACGCGGACGGCCTGGCGCTGGCCGTCGACACCCTTGAGCGTTATTGGGAACCCGTGCATCCGCGCCTGGACAGCGTGGGTGAGGACGACCCCATGCCGCGCATGAATGCGCTGGCGGCGTTCGGCGATATGCAGGGCTGCGCGCGCAGCGTGCGCTCGGCCAGCCTGGTCAACGGTGTGCACGGGCAGCTGTCTTTGCGCGATACCGAAGCGCTGCTGGATGGCAGCCGCCAGGACGCCGACTGTTATCCGGGCGGCCGTCCCCGGGTTGTGGCGCGCTTGCGCGAAGCCTGGGCGCAACGCGACGCCGATGTGTTGGCGCTGGCCGCCGCGGGCGATGCGTTGCGCCGGATCCAGAAATTGGTGACGGACAAATTGGGCGCCACGTGGACGCCGGATTACAGCGCGGTCCTGCGCACGTTGAACGTTGTGCTGGACGCCGCGCGCGAGGGGCAGCAGACCTCTTCGGACGGGCCTGGAATGGCCGCCGCCGCGCAGACGGCCAGCGCGGGCATCGGCAATGAGCCAGGCGCCCAGCACAGCAATCACCAAGACGAAGCCGTGCGGTCGGCGGACCCGGCGCCGAGCACTTCCGCTGCGCAGGCCGGCATGCGCTGGCAAGACGCTCGCATCCAGTCGCGCGAAGACGCCATGGCCATGTTGAGCAAGGTGTGCGCGTACTTCGAAGCCAACGAGCCGGGGCATCCGGCGCCGTACCTCATTCGTCGCACCCAGCAACTTATCCCGATGAGCTTTCACGACATCATCAAAAACCTGGCGCCCCAGGGCCTTGAGCAATTCGAGGCCTGGCTGCCGCGTGACACCGACAGCCGGCCGGAATCGTAGCGCGGGCCAGCCCCCAGAGACCAACAAGAGGAGACAACACCATGGCGACCAGCCTGAAAGGAAGCGGCCAGAAGTTCATCGCCAGAAACCGCGCGCCGCGTGTTCAGATCGAGTACGACGTGGAAATCTACGGCGCCGAGCGCAAGATCCAGCTGCCCTTCGTGATGGGCGTGCTGGCCGACCTGGCGGGCAAGTCGGAAACGCCCCAGCCCGACGTGGGCGAGCGCAAGTTCCTGGACATTGATATCGACAACTTCGATGAACGCATGCGCTCGATCCAGCCGCGCGCGGCATTCCAGGTCGAGAACACGCTGACCGGCGAAGGCAACCTGAACGTGGACATCACGTTCGAGAGCATCGATGACTTCTCGCCGGCCACCGTCGCCAGGAAGGTCGGCGCGTTGAACGAGCTGTTAAGCGCGCGGACCCAGCTGGCCAACCTGCTGACCTACATGGACGGCAAGACAGGCGCCGAGGAACTGATCGGCAACGTACTCAAGAACCCCGCGCTGATGAACGCGCTGGCGGCGGCGCCCAAGCCTGACACGCCGCCCGCATCCGACCCCGCCGGCACGGACCCGGCCGCCTAGTTTCCGCTGGAATCGCTATTCGGAGAATGCCATGACCGCAGTGGCCAAACGCGCCGACGCGCGCGCTGTCGATACCCTGGAAGCCGACGACCTGTCCGCGCTCCTGAAGAAAGAATTCAAACCCAAGACCGAGCAGGCGCGCGAGGCGGTGGAACACGCCGTGCGCACCCTGGCGCATCAGGCGCTTGAGAACAGCGGCGTCGGCCTGTCGTCGGACGCCTACCGCACCATCCAGGCGATCATCGCCGAGATCGACCGCAAGCTGTCCGAGCAGATAAACCGCGTCATGCACCATCCCGAATTCCAACAGCTGGAAGGCGCGTGGCGGGGCCTGCATTACCTGGTCACCAACACCGAAACCGACGAGCTGTTGAAGATCCGCGTGATGAGCATTTCCAAGGCGGAGCTGGGGCGCACGCTGAAGCGCCACAAGGGCGTGGGCTGGGACCAAAGCCCCATCTTCAAACGCGTGTACGAAGAAGAGTATGGCCAGTTTGGCGGCGAGCCGATCGGCTGCCTGGTGGGCGATTATCACTTCGACCATAGCCCGCCGGATGTGGAGCTGCTGGGCGAGATCGCCAAGATTTCTTCCGCCGCGCACTGCCCGTTCATAGCGGGTGCATCGCCCAATGTGATGCAGATGGATTCGTGGCAGGAATTGGCAAACCCGCGCGACCTGACCAAGATCTTCACCAACACCGAATACGCCGCGTGGCGCAGTCTGCGCGAGTCCGAGGATTCGCGCTATATCGGGCTGGCGATGCCGCGCTTTCTGGCACGCCTGCCTTACGGCGCGCGCACGAATCCGGTGGACGAATTCGACTTTGAAGAAGACACCGACGGCGCCAACCACGACCGCTACACCTGGGCCAACTCGGCCTATGCGATGGCGGCGAACGTGAATCGCTCGTTCAAGTTGTACGGCTGGTGCACGTCGATCCGGGGCGTGGAGTCTGGCGGCGCGGTGGAAAACCTGCCGTGCCACAGCTTTCCCAGCGATGACGGTGGCGTGGACATGAAGTGCCCGACCGAAATCGCAATCAGCGATCGGCGCGAAGCCGAGCTGGCCAAGAACGGCTTCATGCCGCTGGTGCATCGCAAGAATTCCGACTTCGCTGCCTTTATCGGCGCGCAGTCGCTGCAAAAGCCACACGAGTACTACGAGGCCGACGCATCGGCCAATGCCAAGCTGGCCGCGCGCCTGCCGTACCTGTTTGCGTGCTGCCGCTTTGCGCATTACCTGAAGTGCATCGTGCGCGACAAGATCGGCTCGTTCCGCGAACGCGACGACATGGAGCGTTGGCTGAACGACTGGATCATGAATTACGTGGATGGCGACCCGGTGAACTCGTCGCAGGAAACCAAGGCGCGCAAGCCCTTGGCGGCGGCCGAGGTGCAGGTGCAGGAAATCGAAGACATCCCGGGCTATTACTCCGCCAAGTTTTTCCTGCGGCCGCACTATCAGCTTGAAGGGCTGACGGTGTCGCTGCGGTTGGTGTCCAAGCTGCCTTCGCTCAAGCAGAACGAAGGCTGAGCGTCAGACAGGATGGGCGCAGCCGCGCCCGATAACTTCAGGAGACAGATGTGGCTGTGGATATGTTCATGAAAATCGATGGCGCCAACGGTGAATCCAAAGATGCCAACCATAAGGACTGGACGGATATCGTGTCCTTCTCGTGGGGCGCGACGCAGCCGGGCAACCTGGCCAGCGGCGGCGGACTGGGCGCCGGCAAGGCAAGCTTCAACGACCTGCACGTGGTGGCGCGCATCGACAAGGCGTCGCCTGCCGTGATGAAGCACTGCGCCAGCGGCAAGCACCTGGGCAAGATCGAGCTGTCGCTTTGCAAGGCGGGCGGCGAGCAGATCGAATATTCCAAGATCACGCTGGAAGACGTGCTTGTGTCCTCGGTGCAGATTTCCGGCGACCGTAGCGCCGAGGGCGTGGTGGTGAACTATGCGTTCCAGGCCGCCAAGGTCAAGCAGCAGTATTGGGAGCAGACGGAAAAGGGCGGCAAGGGGGCCGAAAGCCTGGTGGCTTGGGACATCAAGCAGAACAAGGAAGTCGGCTAGGGCGGGGCCACGATGTCTATGGTTGCCGTTCCATTCGGCGCGATCAGCCTGTCTGGCCAGCTGGACGAAGTGCAGGCGCAGATTCGCCGCCGACCGGCCGACGCGGACCTGCGCGCGCAACTGTTCCAATTGTTGGCGGTGCAGGGCGACTGGGCGCGCGCCGCTGAACAACTGAGCGTGTGCGGCGCGCTGAGTGCGCAGGCGCGGCCCATGGTTGCGCTGTACGCCAGCGCCATCGCGGCAGAGCGTGAGCGCGAAGCCGTGCTGGCGGGCGACGGCGAGCCCGTCATGTTGGCCGAGCCTGATGCGTGGATGCAGGCCCTGCTGTCGGCGCTGCATCGGGACGGGCCGGGTCCGAAGGACGAGGTCGCCGAGCAGCGTTCCCGCGCCTTGCAGGACGCTGATGCGCGCGGGGGCACCGTGCAAGGCGTTATGCAGGGGGTTGGGCAAGGGGTGGTGCAGGGGGCGCGCGGTGTCCCGGATACGCTGCTGCCGTTTCAGTGGATTTGCGACGGCGACAGCCGCCTGGGACCCGTCTTCGAATTCCTGGGCGCTGGGCGCTACGTGTGGCTGCCCTTCACCGCGCTTAAACGCCTGCGCCTGCTGGCGCCCGAAGGTCTGTGCGATCTGGTGTGGTCACGCGCCGAGATCGAACTGGTGGGCGGCCGTACGCTGCAAGGCCTGGTGCCGGCTCGCTACCCGCCGGCGCCGGGCGCTCGCATGATCGATCAGCCCGATCCCGTCAAGCTGGGGCGGGTGACGGAGTGGCGGCCGCTGTATGCCGACACCTACGCGGGCGTGGGCCAGAAGATGTGGCTGACCGACGCGGGCGAGTTCGCGCTGCTTGATCTGCGCAGCCTGGAGTTCGCGTGATGGGCCACGCCGACGACACCGCCCGCTGGAGGCCCGCCGTGCAAAGTGCGCAACGCGCGTCTGCCGAGCGTACGCGGCGCGCCATGCGGGACCGCCTGCAACCGTCGTTGCTGGACCGGCTGATGGACAACGAGCCGACGCGTCGTGAAGAGCCTCGCGACAGCGCCATGCTCACGCACGAGCAGCTGCGCGCGGCGGTGTTGCGTGATCTGCGCTGGTTGCTCAATACCGTCAACTTGCAGACCTCGCAGGACTTGTCGGCGCATCATCAGGTTGCCACATCGACCGTGAATTTCGGTGTGCGCGCGATGGCCGGCAAGCGTATGTCGGAGATTGACTGGATCGACGTCGAAGAATCCATTCGCCACGCGATATCCGCGTTTGAACCGCGCATCCTGGATTCCTCGGTCGAGGTGCGTTGCGTAACGGACACGGGCACGCTCGAACATCACAATGTCCTCAGCCTGGAGATACGAGGCATGTTGTGGTGCGTGCCGCACCCGCTTGAATTCTTGTTCCGCACCGACATCGATCTGGAAAGCGGCCACATGGACCTGCGCGATCTGGGCGGGCTCTGATGGACGCCCGCCTGCTGGACTACTACAACCGCGAGCTCGTGTATCTGCGCGAGCTGGGGGCGGAATTCGCGCAGGCGCATCCCAAGGTAGCGGGGCGGCTGGGCATGAACGCGACGGAAGTCGCGGACCCTTACGTCGAGCGCCTGCTGGAAGGCTTCAGCTTTCTGACCGCGCGCATCCAGATGAAGATGGATGCGGAGTTTCCGCGCTTCTCGCAGCGCTTGCTTGAAGTGGTGTACCCGAACTATCTGGCGCCCACGCCATCGATGGCGATCGTGCAATTTGCACCCAGCATGAACGAGGGCACCTTGGCGGGCGGCTTCGAATTGCCGCGTGGCACGCTGCTGCGCGGCCGCGTGCCACGCGGCGAGCAGACGCCTTGCGAATTCACGACCGGACACGCCGTGCGCCTGTGGCCGCTGCAAGTCACCCACGCCGACTTCACCGCGGCCCCCCAGGACTTGCCGCTGGCGCGCCTGGGCCTTGCCGGCCGTGCCGCACGCGTGTTGAGCGCGCTGCGTATCCGCATCGAAATCGGCGGTGGGCAGCGGCTGGAAGACCTGGATCTTGATCAACTGGTGTTCCATCTGCACGGGCAGGATTTGCAGATGCAGCGCCTGCTGGAAGTGTTGATGGGGCACACGGTCGCGGTGCTGGGTCACGACACGGCGCGGCCGGTGGCGTGGATCAACAAGCTGCCGGCCAGCGCCTTGCGTCACGAAGGGTTTGCCGACGACCAGGCGCTGTTGCCGGGCGACGCGCGGGTGTTCCACGGCTATCGCTTGCTACAGGAGTACTTTGCCTTTGCGCAGCGCTACCTGTTCTTCAGCGTGAATGGCTTGAAGGCGGGATTGAAGACGGGGTCGGGTGCGGACGCAGGCGGCGCGGCGCTGGCGTCATCCACCCCACGCGAAACCCGCGCATTCGATCTGACCTTCTTGTTTTCGGTGGCCGCGCCAGAACTGGAAGGCGCGATCTCCGCCGCCAATCTTGCGCTGCATTGCGCGCCCGTCATCAATCTTTTTCCGAAGCGCGCGGACCGGGTCGCGATCACGCCGCGCACGTCGGAATATCACGTGGTGGTCGATCGCAGTCGCCCGCTGGACTATGAAGTGTTCGGCGTGACGCGGGTCACCGGGCATGCGTCGGCGCAGCAACAAGAGCAGGAGTTCCGTCCGTTCTACGGGTCCTTGGGCAGCGATCCGGATGACTACGGCGCGTACTACTCCGTGCGCCGCGAGCCCCGGCTGATCTCGGACACCGCCCAGCGCAACGGCACGCGCACCGGCTACACAGGCAGCGAGGTGTTCCTGTCGCTGGTGGACCGCCACGAAGCGCCGTTCTCCGGCCAGTTGCGCCACGTGTCGCTGGAAACGCTATGCACTAATCGGGACCTGGCCATGCTGTTGCCCCTGGGCACCGACACGGACATGACGCTGCGCGTGTCGGCGCCCGTGCGCGCGGTGAAGGTGCTGCACGGCCCCACGCGCCCCTGCGCGGCGCTGGCCGAGAACGCCGCCACCTGGCACCTGATCAGCCACCTGGGGCTGAACTACCTGAGCCTGACGGACCTGGACACGGAGCAAGGGGCGCAAACGCTGCGCGAGATGCTGCACGTGTACGGCAATCTGGCCGACCCGGTGGTGCGCAAGCACATCTCCGGGCTGCGGCACGTCAGCGCCAAGCCCGTGTATCACCGCCTGCCGGTGCCGGGTCCCATCGTTCATGGGCGTGGCGTGCGCATCGCGCTGCAAGTGGACGAGGCGGCCTTTTCCGGTATCAGCCCGTATTTGTTTGGCGCCGTGCTTGAACAGTTTTTCGCGCGCCATGTGTCGATCAACATGATGTCGGAGCTGGTCCTGTCGACCCTGCAGCGAGGCGAAGTCGCCCGCTTCAAGCCCCGCATGGGGCGCCGGCCCGCAGTCTAGGCAGGCACCCCCACGAACCGGAGCGCATGATGAAATCCGCCGCAAGCTTGAACCGAATTGCCTATGACCCGGTGCATCTGCTGGGCGAGGTGCTGCATGTTGAGCCCGATGGCCGCTACGCCGTCGCGTGTGATGGCCGCACCTGGCTGGCGCGTCGCGCCGCCAGCTGCCTGTTGGCGCCCCAGCCGGGTGACGAGGTGCTGCTCAGCGGCCCCGATCCCTCGCGCGTGTATCTCATCGCGGTCACCGTGCAAGCGGTATCCGTCAGCACGGTGCTGGAGACCCAGGGTGACCTGGTGCTGCGGTCGCGGGGCGGCAACGTGCGCGTGCAAAGCGCGGGCGACGTGACATTGCAGGGGCGGGACGCCGTGCGCATCCGCACGCCCGAGTATTCCGTGGACGCCGACGAAGAACGTCATGCCGCCAAGCGCATCCGCATGGTGGCCGAACACCTGCACGCCACCATCGGCGAGACGCGGCTGGTGGGCCGCAACTACGAAGCGGTGCTGGACCGCATGACGCTCATGGCTCGCGTGTCCCTGCGCAGCGTCAGCGACGTGGACCAGGTGCGTGCGGGCTCCATCGATTACCAGGCCGAGCAAAGCGCCCGACTACATGCGTCATACACGCTGGTGACGGGCGCCGACCTGGTCAAGGTGGACGCCAAGCAGATTCACATGGGGTGACGCGATGGACGTCACGCATCCCGTTGCCGATCCGGCTTTTGCTGGCGCCGCTGCCTCGGGCGACGCCGACGCGCAGTGGTGGCGTGCCCTGGAGCGCGAGCCCTACGCGCATGATCTATTCCATGCCCTGCGCTGGATCGACGCGCATTGCGGCGCGCGCAAGCCGCTGGGGCGCGATACCGTGGCGCGCTACGAGCCTGTGCGCTTGCGGCAAGAGCCGTCGATGGCGTTCGCGCCGTCAACGGTGGCGCGCGTGCAGCCGGCGCGGAAAGGCCGGCCGGCAGAGGTTTCCATCTATGGCTTCGGCCTGTTCGGCCCCAATGGCCCCTTGCCACTGCACCTGACCGAACATGCACACGAACGCATGGCGCACTACGGCGACCGCACGCTGGCCGCCTTTGCCGATGTGTTCCATCACCGCTTGATCCTGTTGTTCTATCGAGCCTGGGCCGACGCGCAAAGCACCGTCAGCCTGGACCGCAAGGACGCGCGCTTTACGCGCTATGTGGCCAGCCTGCTGCATATGGGCGAGCCGTCGATGCAGCGGCGCGATGCCGTGCTGGACCATGCCAAGTACTTCATGGCGGGGCATCTGGTGCGCCAGACGCGCAACCCCGAAGGGCTCAAGCACATCCTGCAAGCGTTCTTCGGCCTGCCGGTGCGCATCCGCGAATTCGTGCCGCAATGGATACGCCTGGAGCCCGAGCAGCGGCTTGGGCTGGGCAGCGCGATGGGTCTGGGACATGACTCGGTGCTTGGTGTGGCGGTGCGCGATGCCCAGCACAAATTCCGCGTCGAGATCGGTCCGCTGGCGTTGGACGATTACAAGAGCTTCCTGCCGGGCGGCTTGCGCGCAAGGCAGCTGACGCATTGGGTCAGGCATTACATCGGCGTGGAACTGGCGTGGGACGTGCGCCCGGTGCTGCGCGCCGATGAGGCCGGCGGCGTGCGGTTAGGTGCGCAACGGCCGCTGGGCTTGTCCGCGTGGCTGGGAAGGCGCCGGCCCGCGCAGGGCGATGCCGACGATTTGCTGCTGGACTATGAACGCCGCGAACAGACGCCGGCACGTGGCCGCTTGCAGGCCCAACCTCCCAGGACACCGCGCGCTTGACCGCGCCATCACGCCATGTCGGATATCGGTCGCATCGAACTGTTTGGAAAGCTCAATCCGCTGCTCTACCAGGCGCTGGAAGGCGCAACGGCGTTCTGCAAGCTGCGCGGCAATCCCTACGTGGAACTGGTGCATTGGGTGCATCAGATTCTGCACGCGCAGGAGAGCGATGTGCATCGCATTGCGCGCGCTTTCGAACTGGACCTGGGGCAGTTGCAGGCCGATCTGACGGCAGAGCTGGATCGGCTGCCGGCCGGCGCCGGATCGGTATCCGATCTGTCCGAACACATTGATCACGCCGTGGAACGCGCGTGGGTGCTCGGTTCGCTGCGTTATGGCGCCGCGCGCATTCGCAGCGGCCATCTATTGGCGGGCCTGGTCCGGACGTACGCGCTGCGTCATGTGCTGCTGGGCATGTCGCCGCAGTTTTCGCGCATCGTGCCCGACAAGCTGCTTGAGCAGATGGACGAGATGGTGCTGGGGTCGCCGGAAGCCACCGTCACCACGGCAGCTGTCAGCGACGACGCGCAGGCCCGGGGCAAGGACCTGGCCGCATTGGAGCGGTTTGCCGTTGACCTGACCGCCAAGGCGCGCGCCGGCGAGATCGACCCGGTGTCGGGACGCGATGAAGAGATCCGCCAGATCGTCGATGTGCTGATGCGTCGTCGCCAGAACAATCCCTTGCTGACGGGCGAGGCCGGCGTGGGCAAGACCGCCGTCGTGGAAGGCTTGGCATTACGACTGGCCACGGGCGATGTGCCCCCGCCTTTGCGAGACGTGTCGCTGTATCTGCTGGACATCGGGCTGTTGCAAGCCGGAGCGGGCGTGAAGGGCGAATTTGAACAACGCTTGCGCAGTGTGATCGATGAAGTCCAGGCAAGCGCCCGGCCGATCGTGCTGTTTGTCGATGAGATCCACACGCTGGTGGGCGCGGGCGGCGCGGCGGGCACGGGGGACGCGGCCAACCTGCTCAAGCCCGCGTTGGCGCGCGGCCAGCTGCGCACCATCGGTGCCACCACCTGGTCGGAATACAAAAAGCACATCGAAAAAGACCCCGCGCTGAGCCGCCGCTTTCAGGTAGTGCAAGTGCACGAGCCGGACGAGGCGCGCGCGTTCAACATGTTGCGCGGGCTGGCCGAAACCTTGCAGGCGCATCATGGCGTACTGCTGCTGGACGAAGCGATTACGGCGGCGGTCAGTTTGTCGCATCGCTACATTCCCGCGCGCCAGTTGCCCGACAAGGCGGTGGCGTTGCTGGACACCGCGTGTGCGCGCGTGGCGATCAGCCAGCACGCGGTGCCGCCCGCGCTGGAGGATGCACGCCGACGCATCCAGGCGCTGGAAACCGCGCTGCGCATCGCCCGGCATGAAGCCCATCTTGGGGCGGGCGACGCGCAGCGCGTGGAACGCCTGGAGGCAGAACGGCTGCAAGCCGCGCAGGCCGAAGCGAAGCTGGCGTCCAGCTGGGAGACTGAACGCGAGCTGGCCGCAAAAGTGTTCTCGCTGCGCGAGACGTTGAACGCGCCGACGACGGCGGGCTTTGACCACGCATCGACGCGGCTGGCTTTGGCGGGCGCCGCAGAGGCACTGGCCGGCGGCCAGGGCGACGCGCCGATGATTCACACCGCCGTAGACGCCACGGCGGTGGCGGCCGTGGTGGCCGACTGGACCGGCATCCCCGTGGGCCGCATGGTGCGCGACGAAGCGCACGCCGTATTGGCGCTGGCGGACACGCTGGAAAAGCGCGTGATCGGCCAGCGTGAAGCCCTGGACGCCGTGGCGCGCCGCATCCAGACCTCACGCGCCGGCCTGACCGACCCGGCCAAGCCGGTGGGCGTGTTCCTGCTTTGCGGGCCCAGCGGCGTCGGCAAGACCGAAACCGCGCTGGCCCTGGCTGAAGCGCTGTATGGCGGCGAACAGAACCTGATCACCATCAACATGAGCGAATTCCAGGAGTCGCACACCGTCTCCACGCTCAAGGGCGCGCCGCCGGGTTACGTGGGCTATGGCGAAGGCGGCGTGTTGACCGAAGCCGTGCGCAGGCGGCCGTATTGCGTGGTGCTGCTGGACGAAGTCGAGAAGGCGCACCCCGACGTGCACGAGATTTTCTTCCAGGTCTTTGACAAGGGCTGGATGGAGGATGGCGAAGGCCGCTACATCGACTTCCGCAATGCGGTCATCATCCTGACGTCTAACGTCGGCACCGAGCGCATCGCCACGCTATGCCGCGATCCCGCGTTGATGCCGGATGCCGAAGGGCTGGCTGCCGCGCTGCGCGAACCCTTGTTGCAGGCGTTTCCGGCGGCGTTGCTGGGGCGGCTGGTGGCGGTGCCTTACCTGCCGCTGTCGGACGATATGTTGGCGCGCATCGTGGCGTTGCAATTCGACCGGGTACGCCGCCGTTTGCACGAACACCACGACGTTGCGCTGGACGTCGCGCAAGAGGCGACGGCGCTGGCCGTGGCGCGCTGCACGGAAGTCGAGTCGGGCGCGCGCATGGTGGACGCCATTCTTACCAACACGGTCCTGCCGCAGATCAGCCGCGAACTGCTGGGCGCGTCCATGCTGGGCCGCAAGCTTCAAGGCGTACGCCTATCGGCCAATGGCGGGGAATTTCACTATGACTATGACTACGCGTGAGGCGCTAGCGGTCGGTGTCGTCCGGCGCTTTCTTCACGGGGGCGGGCCGCATGAAGCCGCCGATTTCACGCAGGTGGTCAGCGGCGGCGCGGCCATCCGTGGCATCGCGCGGGCCGCGCAAGGCGTCGTCCACGGGGTGGGTCCGGTGGTCGGCCAGCGGGTCGTGGGCGGGCAGCGTGGACGGTGTGCCTTCGGCAAAGACGCTGGGCGAGCCATCATTGGGCGCGTCGAACAGCGCCAGCGGATCAGTGACCGGGCGCGATACGGACGCGTCGCCGCGGGGCAGGTGACGCAGCGGGTCGTCGGGGTTGCGCACGGCGGCGGAATCCAGGTCGAAGGGGTGGGTGGATACGTCGGGCGCGCTGCCCACGGGCAAGGTGCCGGGGCCGATCAGGTCGCTGAAGATGTCTTCGATGTCGGGGGCGGCGGCGGGCGCGGCGTCGGGCTCGGTTGCGGCGAACGTGACGGGGTCCGCCCGCAGGCGGTAGGCGCCGATTTCCAGCTCGTCGCCCGGCATCAAGGGCAGTTCCTGATCGCGTTCAACCCGTTGCCCGTTGACGCGCACGGTGCTCATGCTGCTCAGGTTCAACAGAAAGCCAGTGTCGCCCGCGTCGTGGACGCGCAGTACCGCTTGCACCCGGCAGATCTCGCCCGCGGCGTCGGGCAGGCTCAGCTGATTCTCGGGGCCGCGGCCCACCGTGCCACCGGGCGCCGTGAATTCGGCGTGGATGGGTTCGAAAGCCGGGTCGCCGGCACGTTGGAACACCGTGAGCTTCATGCCTTTCTCCTTGGCGTGGGCGGCGCGTCAGCGGGCCTGGGCTGCCTTGGCCGCCTTGAAGACCGGGCCCCATTGGGGATGCCCCGCTTCGTTGGGCGCAAGTTCGAACGAGGGTTGCAATTGCAGGATGCGGGTGAAGCTCTCTTCGCAAAGCTGGTGGTAGCCAATGACGCAGTAGCTGAAGGCTTGCAGCTTCAAGGCCTCGATGCGCACGGGCGTCGGCGCGGTGGCCAGGGCATCGGACGTGGCCACGGTGCGCGCAACGTCGCCGAAGCGGCTGGCGGCGTACTCGTTGCGCACTTCCTGCAGCGCTTCGGCGGCTTGCGGGGACGGCGAGGAACTACAGGCCGCGAGCACCGCAAGAATGGCGATCAGGCTAAGACGAACGGGCTGTTTCATGGCGCGGGCGTGTCGATACACGAGGAAAGTGGCTCGGTTATTCCGCCGATGATAGCGGCCCGGCGCGTAGGGGTTGCGTCGTGGCGTAACAGACGTGTGTGTTTTATTTCCGAGGGCTTATGAACGGTCTTTCTTACGGGACAAGCTTGCCCAGGGGGCGCGCGCCAGGGCGCTGGCTGCGCATGGCGGCATGTTTGGCGGCCGGGGCGCTGATCGTCGGGTGCTCGTCGACCGCCAAGCGCGTGCCCGCGCCTTACGCCATCGAACTGCGCGCCGACCCGAAGGTAAACGCCAGTGCCAGCGGCAGGCCGTCGCCGGTGCAAGTGACCATTTATGAACTGAAGTCCGCCAGCACTTTCCAGGCCAGCGACTTTTTCACCTTGCAGGCCGATGCGCGCGCGGCGTTGGGCACAGAGCTGCTCAACACCGAACAGGTGATTTTGCGCCCGGGGGACACGAAGGTGCTGCATTACCCCGGCAATCCGGACGCGCGCGTGGTGGGCGTGGTGGCCGCATACCGGGATCTTGAACAAAGCAAATGGCGTCTGCTGGTGTCGCTGCCCGAGCCGCAGAACACGAATATCTACAAGGTCTGGCAGTTTTCACCGAACGAGGAGACGGTGAAAGTGGCCGTGACGCGCGCCGGCCTGGAAGAAGTGGACCGCAGCCGTTCGTGGTGGCCCTTCTAGCAACAGAATTCAAATCAGAACAAGAGAACCTGAGCATGGTGAGCAGAGACAAAGTGATCTGGTCGGAGGGCATGTTCCTGCGGCCGCAGCATTTCCAGCAGTTGGAGCGTCATGTACTGCATGCGGCAACGCAGCGTGCGGTGGCGGCGCAGGGGTTCTTCTGGGGCTTTTCGCATCTGTCGTTGGACCGCGAAGCACTGGCGATCGGCAAGCTGGTGCTGAGCGACGCCTCGGGCGTTATGCCCGACGGCACGCCGTTCGACTTTTCCGTGCCGGCCGCCGCGCCCGCCGCGCTGGAGGTGCCTGCGCGAGCGCGTGACGCGCGCGTCATGTTGGCGATTCCGCGTACGCGCCCCGGCGCCACCGATGTCGTCTACGAAGGCGAAGAAGACACCCTGGCGCGCTATCTCGTGCACGAGGCCGATGTGGAAGACACCGGCTCGGTAGCGCTGGAACCCGCCCTGCTGCAATTGGGCCGCCTGCGGTTGCGGCTGATGCTGGAAGACGAGCTTACCGACGATTGGCTGGGCCTGGGCGTTGCGCGCGTGGTGGAGCGGCGGCCCGACAACCGCATCGTGCTTGACGACGGCTACGTGGCGCCGTGGCTGGCGGCGGGTGAACATCCCGTGCTGCGCGGGTGGGTCAACGAACTGTATGGCCTGCTGGGTGCGCGTAGCGAAGCCTTGGCCGCGCGGCTGTCGCAGCCCGGTCGTGGCGGCGTGTCCGAGGTGTCCGACTTCATGTTGCTGGAAACCGTCAACCGTTATGTGGGGGCGCTTTGGCATGCACGCCAGAGCGCGGGCCAGCATCCCGAGCGCCTGTTCCACGATTGGCTGATGCTGGCTTGCGACCTGTCCACCTTCACGTCGGCAACACGGCGCCCGGAGGTGTTGCCCGAGTACGTGCATGACGATCTGCAAAACACATTCGCGCCACTGATGCACGAGTTGCGCCGGTCGCTGTCCGCGGTGCTTGAGCAGCGCGCGTTGCAGATCCCGCTGCAAGACCGGGGCCAGGGCGTACGCGTGGCGCAGATTGCCGACGCCGAGCTGCTGAAAACGGCCGGCTTCGTGCTGGCGGTGCACGCGGACATGGGCACGGACACCGTACGCGCGCGCTTTCCCGCGCAGGTCAAGATCGGCCCGGTCGAACGCATCCGCGATCTGGTGCACTTGCAACTGCCGGGCGTCGCGGTGCGCGCATTGCCGGTGGCGCCGCGCCAGATTCCCTACAGCGCCGGGCATGTGTATTTCGAATTGGATAAAAGCGGCGAGTTCTGGAAGCAGCTGGAGCGCACCGGCGCGCTGGCCTTGCATCTGGCGGGCGATTTCCCCGGCCTGACGATGGAGTTCTGGGCGTTGCGGGACTGAACGCGGAGACAGCTATGCATGCATCGGACCACACCCTGTCCGCCCCGCCGGGAAGCCTGGGCGACACGCCCGGCCAGGCCTCCAGCCGGTTGCGGCCTCATGACTATGTCATCAGCGGCGCCAACCCGCTGGTGGCGGCGGCCAACCCCTTGCTGGACTTGATTCCGCAACTCCGTGCCACCGCGTCGCACCCGTCGCCCGCGATGCTGCGGGAGCACTTGCTGGACGAGATCCGTCAGTTTGAGTTGCGCGCACAGCAGGCGGGCATTTCCAACGAAACGATCCTGGGCGCGCGCTACTGCCTGTGCACGGCGTTGGACGAAGCCGCCGCCTTGACCCCGTGGGGCGGGGGCGGGGTGTGGTCCGCCCACAGCCTGCTGGTGACCTTTCACAACGAGACTTGGGGCGGCGAGAAATTCTTCCAGCTGCTGGCCAAGCTATCGCAAAACCCGGCGCAACACCTGGACCTGCTTGAACTGCTGTATTACTGCCTGCTGCTGGGTTTTGAAGGCCGCTACCGCGTGATGGACAACGGCCGTTCGCAACTGGAAACGCTGCGCCAGCGCTTGCTGCGCATCCTGCGTGGCGCGCGCGGCGAGTACGCGCTTGCCTTGTCGCCACATTGGCGCGACGAGCCCGCGCAAACGCCGCTGCGGCGTTTGCCCGTGCCGCTGTGGGTCTTCGGCGCGTTGGCCGCCGTGCTGGCGCTGGCCTTGTATTGGGGGCTGGGATGGCGGCTAGGCAGCCAGTCGGACGGCGTGTTCGCGTCCATCAGCCAGCTCAAGCCGCCTGTCGTGCAAATCGCGCCGGCGGTGGTGAAGCGGCCCGCGCCCGCGCCGCGCCTGGCGGTGTTTCTGGCGCCCGAAATACGCGACCAGCTGGTCAGCGTGCGCGACGAAGTGGACCGCAGCGTGGTGGTGCTGCGCGGGGACGGCGTGTTCGAGTCCGGTGCCAGTTCCGTTCGCGATCAGTACCTGCCCGTGCTGTCGCGCGTGGCGGACGCGCTGCGCGAGACGCAGGGCAGCATTCTGGTACGCGGGTATTCCGACAACATCCCGATGCGCAGCGCGCGCTTTCCGTCCAACTGGCATCTGTCGCAAGCCCGCGCCGACGCCGTCAAGGACATGCTGGAACAACGCCTGGGCCAATCGGCTTCGGCGCGCGTACGGGCGGAAGGGCGTGGGGACGCGGACCCGGTCGCGCCCAACGATACGGCGGCGGGTCGCGCGCTGAACCGCCGTGTGGAGATCACGGTGCTGGTGCCGCCCACGCCGCATGAAAGCGACGCACAAGGAGGCAAGGAATGATCTACCGATTGTTCGGATGGTTCTTCAGCCGGCGCGTGTGGAATTTCCTGGGCCTGGTGGCGCTGGCGCTGCTGATCTGGATTGCAGGGCCGCTGATTGCGGTGGGGGCCGTACGGCCGCTGGAAAGCCAGACGGTGCGCATCATCGTCATCGCGGTCATGTTCGCCATATGGCTGCTGCGCTGGGTGTGGCGCAAGTGGCGGGAAGGGCGCTTGAACGCGCAACTGCTTGGCCAACTGCGTCCCCGGCCGCGCGCCGAAAAGGCCGTGCAAGACGTTGCCGAGAACGACGAGATCCGCCAGCTGGAAGCGCGGTTTGACGAAGCCGTCGAGCTGCTGCGCAAGACGCGCTTCGAGAATCGCGGCAAGCGCCGTCCGCTGGATCGGTTCTCGAAACAATATCTGTATCAGCTGCCCTGGTACGTCATCATCGGCGCGCCGGGGGCGGGCAAGACGACGGCGCTGGTGAACTCGGGCTTGAACTTCCCGTTGGCCGAGCGCTACGGCAAGGTCGCCTTGCGCGGGGTGGGCGGCACGCGCAATTGCGATTGGTGGTTTACCGACGACGCGGTGCTGCTGGATACGGCGGGGCGCTACACCACCCACGAAAGCGACCCCACGGGTGACGAGGAAGAGTGGCGCGGCTTTCTTCGCCTGCTGACCAAGTACCGTGGCCGGCAGCCGATCAACGGCGCCATGTTGACGGTCAGTGTCGAAGACCTGTTGTCGGCATCCGATGCGCAGCGTGCGCAGCACGCGGCGGTGCTGCGGCGCCGCTTGCAGGAACTACGCGAGCAGCTGGGCATCGCGTTTCCGGTCTACGTGCTGGTGACAAAGACGGATCTGTTGTCCGGCTTCGAAGAGTACTTTGCGTCGTTCAGCCGCGATGAGCTGGCGCAGGTGTGGGGCTTTACCTTGCCCTACGCGCGCACGCAGGAGCCTGACTTCGATTTGTACGACGCCTTCCATGCCGAATACGGGCTGCTGCAACGGCGGCTGGATGACGCCTTGCCGGAAGTGGTGGCCGCCGAGGAAGACCCTGCGCGACGCGCACTGGCCTACATGCTGCCGCAGCAGTTTGCCGGGCTGCAAAACATCCTGGGCCATTTCCTTAGCGACGTGTTCGCTACGTCGAAGTTTGAAGCGCGCGTCATCCCGCGTGGCGTGTACTTCACCAGCGGCACGCAGGGTGGAGAAACCTTCGACCAGGTAACCGGGCATCTGAAGCGCTACCTGCGCATCGATGGTGCGGCCACGCCCGCGCCCAGCGTGCCGGGCGAAGGCGAGGGCCGCAGCTACTTCCTGAAGAACCTGCTGCGCGATGTCATCTTCCGTGAAGCGGGCCTGGCGGGCCGTAACCTGCGCTGGGAACGCCGCTATCGGCAATTGCACTGGGCGGGTTACGGACTGGTCACGGCGATGTTCGTGGCGCTGATTGCCGGCTGGGCCTTCAGCTATCGCAACAACTCGGCGTATGTGGATGAAGTGGCGCGGCGCGTGCCGGCCGTGGAAAAGCTGACGCGCGACATCAAGATCACGCGCACGGGCGATCTGCTGGGCTTGATGCCCTTTCTGGACAGCCTCTGGTATCTGCCCCGACACGAGCGCTTTGAGATCGACTCGCCGCCGCTGGCGTACCGCTTCGGGCTCTATCAGGGCTTCAAGCTGCAAGCCGCCGCGCAGGGCGTGTACGACAACACGCTGGATCAGGTGCTGTTGCCGCAAGTGGCGCGGCGTGTGGAAGCGGCGTTGCGGGATGCCTCGGCAAGCGACCTGGAGTATTCCTACGAGGCGTTGCGCGCTTATCTGATGTTGTACGAGGCGGACCGCTATGACGCCGAATTCATGCATGCGTGGCTGTTGTCGGACATGCAATCGACGTTGCCTGACGGGTACACGCGCCGCCAGTACGAACAGCTGTCGCTGCACTTGCGCCACCTGACGCAGGGCCACGTGCTGGCCTCGCCGTTTCCGAAGGACGAGGCACTGGTGGCGCAGGCGCGCGAGAAGCTGGCGCGCTACACGCTGGCGCAGCGCGCCTACAGCCGCTTGCGCCGCACGCTTGCCAACACCGACATCGCGCCCGAGAACACCGCGGTGACCCTGGGCGGCGCGCAGGCCAGCGCCGTTTTCGTGCGCAAGAGCGGCAAGCCGTTAAGCCAGGGCATCCCGTCGCTGTACAGCTATCGCGGTTATTGGGACGTGTTCAACAAACGGGTGTCCAGCGTGGCCGAGGTGCTGCGGTCAGACGATGCGTGGATCTTGAACATTCCGGCCCCCGGCGTGTTGGACCAGGCGGCGCAGCGCCAATTGGTGGCGGGTATCAAGCGCTTGTACATGAATGATTATGTGGCGCAGTGGGATGGCTATCTGAATGACTTGCAGCTGGCGCCCAGCAAGTCGTTGCTGCAAAACATCCAGATGGCTCGCACCTTGTCAGCGCCGGAATCGCCGCTGGTGCAACTGGTGCGCGGGGTCGCGCGCGAGACCTCTTTGCTGCGCGATTCCGCCAAGGACGAGCGATCGCTGGTGGACCAGGCGCGCGATCGTGTCGGCAGCACGCGCGAGGCGCTGGAGCAGATGTTCGGCCCGACGGGGCCGGGCGCGGCCGCGCGCGCGGATGCGTCGGATGAAAAGCTGGAACGTATCGTTGACCAGTACTTCGAGCCCTGGCGCCGGCTGGCGCAGAACGATGGTGGGGCGGCCGGCGCCGCGCCGCCCATTGCCGCGACCACGGGGCTGATCAATGAGCTTTATACCTATCTGACGGCGGCCGACGCGGCGCTGCGCAGCGGCAGCCCGACTCCGAGTTCGGATTCGGTGACCAAGCTGCGCGCCGAAGCCGGACGCCTGCCCGGCCCGTTGCGGGACGTGCTCAACGCCTTGTCGGTGAACGCATCGGGCGAGGTGTCGGACGTGGCCCGCGCGCGCATGGGCGAGACGGTGTCGGCCACCATCGGCGTGTTCTGCGGGCAATCGGTGGCGGGACGCTACCCGTTTTCCAGCCGATCCACGCGTGACGTTGCCCCCAACGACATGGCGCGGCTGTTCGGGCCGAACGGCATGATGGACGACTTTTTTCAGAAGAACCTGGCAACGCAGATCGACGTGTCCGGGCCGCGCTGGCGCTTCAAGCCCGGTGTCGATGGCCGCTCGGGGGGCAGCTCGGCCACGCTGGACGCGTTTCAACGCGCGGGCGTCATCCGCGATGTGTACTTCATGGCGGGCAACCCCATGCCGTCGTATCGCGTGGCGATCCGGCCGGTGGAGATGGACGCGGGCATCACGCAGTTCGTGATGGACGTGGATGGCCAATCGGTGCGCTACGCGCATGGTCCGCAGGTGGCGACCACGGTGCAGTGGCCCGGGCCGCGTGGCAGCAACCAGGTGCGTATCGAATTGACGCCGCAAGTTGGCGCGGCGGGCCTGACAACGTCAGGCCCGTGGGCGCTGAATCGCATGCTGGACCGTGCGCAGTTGCAACGCGGCCCGTCGCCGGAGATCACGTTGGCCACGTTCGACCTGGGCGGGCGCAAGGTGGTGCTGGAGATCACGGCCAGCAGCGTCAAAAGCCCTTTTCATCTAGCCGAGATGCAGGGTTTCGCCTGCCCCGGCGCGTCGTGACCGGGACATCGACATGGAGCTTGGCGTGGAGAACGGGCAAGTTGGCTGGTACGGAAAGATCCCCGCCGCAGGCGACTTCGTGCATCGGCGGCTGCCGCGTGAACTGATTGCGTGGTGGGACCACTGGTTGCAGTTCGGGCTGGTGGCGTTAAAGCAGGCGCCGGATGCAGCGGCGGCGCGCAGCTTTGCTTCTGCGCCTATCTGGAATTTT
Source organism: Achromobacter sp. ESBL13 (assembly GCF_036668755.1). Classification (NCBI taxonomy): domain Bacteria; kingdom Pseudomonadati; phylum Pseudomonadota; class Betaproteobacteria; order Burkholderiales; family Alcaligenaceae; genus Achromobacter; species Achromobacter sp. ESBL13. Next base: position 449,532 of record NZ_JAZEVT010000002.1, read on the forward strand.
GCGATTCCAGCCGGGCCCGGCGCCGGCGTGGCGCAGCTGGGATGCATCACGCCAAGCCGCGACCGCGTGGGGCGTGGCTATCCCCTGTGTGTGGTCGCGGCGCTGCCGCCCGCGCAGTATCACAGCAGCATGCTGGATGGCGCCGGCGACTACTACCGTCAAGTGGGCACCAGCATGTTGGCCGCCGTGCGCCATGGCTGCGCGCCGGAACAGTTTGACCGCAGCCTTCAGCAAGTGCGCATGCCCTCGGTCGCGCCCAGCGTCGCCACGCCGCGGGCGGGCAACGACATCATGGACATCTTGCGGTCTGGGCTGGACGCGGAATCCGCGCCCTTGGCTCGCCGCGCCTTGAACGCGTGGCCCGATCTGCCGTTTTGCTTCAACCCCAGCTCGCACACCAGCTATTGGTGGACCAACCAGGCGGACGGCGCTGCGTTGCAAACCTATGTACATGGCGGCGCGCTGAACGCCACCTTGTTCGCCAGGCTGTTCTCGTCCCTGCCCACGTGGCGGCCATGAGTCTGATCATTCCCGGAGGACCGCGCATGACGACCGCTTCCATCACGCCGCCGGATCTGGGCGGGGCTGGCATACCTGTCGCGCCTTGCGACCCGCGCCTGGCTGATTTGCTGCGCTGGCCGCCGGGCCGCAAGCGTCAGGACGAGATCACGCGCATTGTCGCGGGGCTGGCCGCGTCCCTGGCGTCGCTGCATGCGGCGGGTCGGGTGCATGGTGGCATCCATCCGGGGGCGGTCGCGTTCGATGGCGGGGGTTTGGGGGACCCGACCATCGGTAGCGCTGCGATGGGCGTGGCCATGTTGGCGACGGCGCCCTTGGCGCTCGCGCCCGATGCCGAGGACGCGCCCCGGCATGCCGGTTATGCGGCCTTCGAGCAGTACACGGACGATCCGGCGTATGCCTGCGGACCGTGGACCGATGTGTACGGTCTGGCGGCGCTGGCCTACTTCCTGGCCACCGGCAGCGCGCCACCAAGCGCGCTGGCGCGCCGCGTACGCGATGATTGCCTGCCGCTGGAGGAATGGGGCGCCAGAGACCACGACGGCGCGTTTTGCGACGCAGTGGATAGCGGCTTGGCGATGGCGATGCACGCAAGACCGCAAACGGCGCAAGCGTTCGCGGCAGCAATAGGAGCGCAACCGCTACGCACGTCGCCGATATTGCCCGTCGTGTCGCCGACGATGACCACGCCTGCCGACGTCAACACGCCGCCGCCGACGACCGCGCCGACGCCAGAGGCGACCGCGCCCTTGACGCAGACGGCCGCGCCTGCGGTAGACGCGACGATGCCTGTGTCGCGGTCGGCTCCTCTCGAAGCGCAGGCAGGCCCGCGTGTCGCGCAGACGGCGCGCGAGCTTCCACGTCACCGTCCGCGCGTCTTGCCGTGGATCGCGGCATGCGTCTTATTGCTGGTGGGCGGCGGATACGCCTGGGTTCGCATGACGTCCACACCTATTGATCTGGCCGGTACGCCCGAAGCTTCGGCGCCAACGCCCCAGGCGTCGCCCACCGTGACAGCCTCCGCTCCAGCGCCTGCCCCTGCGCCGACCCCGGACCGGGTGCCGGCGCCGCAGCAACCTCTGGCGGCGACGCCTCAGCCGCCGCAGGTACCTCAGCCCGCGCCTGCGACCCAGGCAGCGCAGGCGTCTCCGCCAGCTCCTGCCACTGAACTGCCGCGGGTGTCTCATCCTGCGCCAGCAACTGAGCCACCGCAGATACCTCAGCCCGCGCCCTCGAATGAGCCATCGCCGGCTTCTCAGCCCACGCCTGCAACGCCGTCGCCCGGTGTGGAATCGGCCTCCAGTGGCGGCGCGCCTACCTCGGCGTCTGATGGCAGTGCGAGCAATATCGACGCCGCATCCGCATCCACAGCCGCGTCCACAGCCGCATCCACAGCCGCATCCACAGCCGCATCCACAGCCGCGCCCACCACTGCCACGCCCCCCCCGGCCGCGCCGCCGAAGGCCGCGCCTGTTTCGGTGCGCGTTGCCGTGCGTCCGTGGGGAGAAGTCCTGATCAACGGCCGTTCACGCGGGGTTAGTCCGCCCTTGCGGGAGCTGTCCCTGACGCCAGGACGCTATCAGGTCACGGTGCGCAATGCGTCGGCGGGTGAGCATCGCATGACCTTGACGGTTGCGGCGGACAAGCCGGCCGCGATCTCGCACGAGTTCAAGTGACACGCATCGGTCCGGTGTAATGGAAACCGCCCAGACGGATGACAAGCGCCCGGGCGGCGGGACGCCTCCCGCCGCCCGGGCGTACGTTCAAGGCAGCGTGGACTCGCCCTTGAGCAGGTCGTCCAGCGTCTCGCGCTGGCGCACCACGTGGTAGTGGTCGCCATCGACCATGACTTCGGCCGCACGGGCGCGCGTGTTGTAGTTGCTGGCCATGGCCATGCTGTAGGCGCCTGCGGATTCCACCGCCAGCACGTCGCCTTGCTGGATGGCCAACGCGCGCCCCTTGGCCAGCCAGTCCGCGCTTTCGCATACTGGCCCGACGATGTCGTATTCCACCTGATCACCGGCGCGCGGGCGTAGCGGCTGTACGCCGTGATAGGCCTCGTAAAGCGCGGGGCGCAGCAGATCGTTCATGGCGGCATCGACGACCGCGAAATTGCGCGCCCGGGAATGCTTCAGATATTGGACCGTGGTCAGCAGCATGCCCGCATTGCCCACCAGCGAACGGCCGGGCTCCAGCACCAGATGCAGATGCCCGTGGCCGCGCGCGTTCAGCCGTTCGAATACCCGGTCCAGCAACGCCTTGGGTGACGGCGGCGTCTCGTCCGTATAGCGGATGCCCAGCCCACCGCCCAAATCCAGATGGGCGATGCGGATGCCTTCGCGATCCAACGCGTCGATCAGGTCCAGCAGCTTTTCCAGCGCATCGAAATAGGGACTGATATCGGTCAGCTGCGAGCCGATGTGGCAGTCCACGCCTACGATGTCCAGGCCAGGCAACTCGCGCGCGACGCGATAAACGTCCAGCGCCGATTCGATGGCGATGCCAAACTTGTTTTCTTTCAGGCCGGTGGATATATAGGGATGCGTTTGCGCATCCACATCCGGGTTCACGCGCAGTGACACCGGCGCGCGCAAGCCCATATCCTGCGCCACCTCGGACAGGCGGCGCAATTCGTCTTCCGATTCGACGTTGAAGCACTTCACCCCCGCGACCAGCGCGTCGCGCATTTCCCAGGCTTGCTTGCCCACGCCGGAAAACACGATCTTGGAGGGCTCGGCTCCCACCGCCAGCGCGCGCTTGAGCTCGCCGCCGGAAACGATGTCGAAGCCCGCGCCCAACCGCACGAATTCCTTGAGCACCGCCAGATTCGAGTTTGCCTTCATCCCGTAGCAAACCAGCACGGGCAGCGGCCCGATGGCGCTGCGATAGGTTTCCCAAGCGGCCTTGAGCGCCGCGCGGGAATAGACGTACAGCGGGGTGCCTAGCCCATGCGCCAGATGGTCCAGCGGCACATCCTCGGCGTACAGTACGTTATTGCGGTACTGGAAATAGGGATGGCCGGCCAACTCCGGCGGCAGGGGAAAGGCTGTCGTCATGGGATCGAAGGAGGAGGAGGGATCTGCGGCGCGGGCTGCGAACGCGACGGCGGCTTGCCGTCGGGCGTCGGCATGTATAAAGGCCCCTTGTAGCCGCATGCCGCCACCATGCCGGAGGCCACAAGCGTGGCTACAATGCGAAGAGCCATGCGGCTGAATGCCAATTGGAACACTGGGAACTCCGTAATTCTTGCAGGCTCGATTATGACCGAAACCGAATTTCTTGCGTTGATCGACCAGGTGCTGGACAGCATCGAAAGCCAGGCCGACGACTGGGCGGCTTCGCTCGACGTCGACGTGGAAACCACCCGCAGCGGCAATGTCCTGACCATGGTTTTCGAAGACAACACCCATGTCGTCGTGAACAGCCAGGCCGCCATGCAGGAACTGTGGGTAGCCGCCCGCACCGGCGGCTTCCACTACCGCTACGACGGCCAACATTGGAACGACACCCGTGGCGGCCCGCAACTGCCGGACGCCCTGTCGCAAATCTGCTCGGGTGCGGCCGGGGTGCCGGTTACGCTGAAACTATAAAGCTGCTGATCCGGCACACGGCAAATAAAAAGGCCGGCCTATACAGGCCGGCCTTTTTTCATCAGAACGGTATCTTCTGCGACCACGGGGCCGCGTTTTGCGTTCCCACGCCCGGCGCCACCTTGATCTTCGTATCCGGGCTACTGCTGCCGCCCAGGCCGTTCAGGAATTCGCCCAGCGTGTCGGCTTCGGCCAGCCCCAGGCGGGCCACGGCCTGTCCGGGCGGGAATTCAGAGAAGTAGAACTCGCCGTTTTCCACGATCAGGCCATCGGGGCGGGGGCGCGGCTTTTCTTCCGGCACGCCCTTGAGCACGTCTTGCATGTAGTCGACCCAGATCGGCATGGCGACGCCGCCACCGGTCTCGCGTGAGCCCAGCGATTTGGGCTGGTCAAAGCCCAGCCACGACGTTGCCACCAGGTTCGGCGTGTAGCCCGAGAACCAGGCGTCCACGGATTCGTTGGTGGTGCCGGTCTTGCCGGCGATGTCGTTGCGCTTGAGCAGCGCGCGGGCACGCGCGGCCGTGCCGTAGGTGGCCACGCCGCGCAGGATGTCGTCCATGACCCAGGCGGTGCGCGGGTCAATGGCGCGGGCCGCCGCGTCGCCAGCCACTACGGGCTTGGACTGCATGATGACCTTGCCGCTGCTGTCGGTGACGCGGTCGATCAGGTAGGGCGTGACGCGGTAGCCGCCGTTGGCGAACACCGAGAACGCGCCGGCCAGTTGCAGTGGCGTGACACTGCCTGCGCCCAGCGCCAGCGGCAGCACGGCAGGCTGACGCGCCTTGTCGAAGCCGAAGCGGGTCAGGTAGTCCTGTGCGTACTGCGGGCCAATGGCTTGCAGGATGCGGATCGACACCATGTTCTTGGACTTGTACAGGCCCTGGCGCAAGGTCAGCATGGGCTCGTATTGATTGCCGTAGTTCTTGGGATTCCAGGCTTTCGAGCCGGTTTGCGCCGCCGTCAGTTCGAACGGTTGGTCGGAAATCTGCGTGGCCGGCGTCAGGCCCCGCTCAAGCGAAGCCGCGTAGATGAAGGGCTTGATGTTCGAGCCCGGCTGGCGCCACGCTTGCGTCACGCGGTTGAAATTGCCGCGATAGAAATCGAAACCGCCGATCATCGCGCGGATGGCGCCATCCTGCGGCGATAGCGCCACGAAGGCTGCCTGCACCGACGGCAGGTTGATGATTTCCCAGTTGTCGCCGAACTTGCGGATGTAGACCACCGAGCCGCGCTTGATGCGTTGTTCGGGCTTGGCCTTGTCGTTCAGTGCGCGGGCAACAACGCCCAGCACTTTCTTGTCGGTGACGGTGATGATCTCGCGCGAGCTGCGCGCCAGTTTCACTTCGGTGGGGCTGGCCGACAGCACCAGCGCGGTCAGCAGGTCGCCGCTGTCGCTGAATTTGTCGAACACGCCGTCCAGGAATTCGTCCAGCGCGGCCGGGTTGTTCTCGGTGCCCGGGGGCAGGTCCAGCTGTTCTTCGGGGCCGGGGTAGGGCGCGCGGCGCGTGTATTCCAGCACGCCCTCGCGCACGGCGCGATAGGCGGCTTCCTGGTCCTTGGACTGCACGGTCGTGTAGATATTGATGCCGCGCGAATAGACGTTGTCCTGGTACACGTTATAGAGCAGCTGGCGTGCCAATTCCGCCACATATTCGCCGTGAATCGAATAGCCGCCCGCTGGCGTGCCTTCGGCCGACTTCATGATGATGGGCTGCGCCATGGCCTGCTTGTATTCCGGCTCGGTCAGGTAGCCCAGCGACTGCATCCGCCCCAGCACGTAACGCTGGCGCAGTTCGGCGCGCGGGCGGTTCGAAATCGGGTTGAAGCGCGAAGGCGCCTTCGGGATGCCGGCCAGCATGGCGGCTTCGGCGGGGGTCACTTCCGACAAGGGCTTGCCGAAGTACGTACGCGACGCGGCGGCGAAACCGTAAGCGCGGTGGCCCAGGTAGATTTGGTTCATGTAGAGCTCAAGGATCTGGTCCTTGGTCAGCTCGGACTCAATCTTGAACGTCAGCAGCAGTTCGTAGAACTTGCGCGAATAGGTCTTTTCCGACGACAGGTAGAAATTGCGCGCCACCTGCATCGTGATCGTGCTGGCGCCCTGCGTCTTGGACATGTTGATCAGGTTGGTCAGGCCCGCCCGCACCACGCCCGTCCAGTCGATACCGCCGTGCTGGTAGAAGCGGTCGTCTTCCGCCGCCAGCACCGCCGACTTCATGACGTCGGGAATTTCATTGAAACGCAGCACGTTGCGGCGTTCTTCGCCGAATTCCCCGATCAGCACGCGGTCGGCCGTGTACACGCGCAGCGGCACCCGCGGGCGGTAGTCCGTCATGGCGTTCAAGTCGGGCAGGTTCGGCCAGGCCAGCGCCAGCGCCATTCCGGCCAGCAGTACGCCGCACAGGAACAGGCCGGCAAAAAGGATGCCGGTTTTTACGAAGAATCGCAGGATCGGGGAGCCGCTCTTGGCGGGTTTGTCTTTCTTGGAGGAATTCTGGGGCTTGCTCATCGCGGCGATTTTACGGGTATCTCCGGTCCCATCTCAGCGAGAGGGATCGGTTTCTGTAACAAGATTGTTCTGTGTGGTGCGCGGGCAACTGGCGGCAGATGTGATAATGCCGACATGAACTTTTCCGCCCATTCATGTCCGGAGGCTGACCCGGACCCAGCGCCCTCCGACCAGGGGCCTGACCACGTGCCTTGCGCCATCGAGTGCACAGGCAAGACCGTGCCATTGCCGCATGACCTGCCCGTGTTCCTGGTGGGAATGATGGGCGCGGGCAAGACCACCATAGGCCGAAGCCTGGCGCGTGCGCTGGGGCGCGAGTTTATGGATCTGGATCATGAGCTCGAGGCGCGTTGCGGCGTTCGGGTGCCGGTTATCTTCGAAATTGAGGGCGAAGCCGGTTTTCGTCGCCGAGAGTCCGCCGCCTTGGAGGAGTGTACCCAACGGCGCAACATTATTCTTGCCACCGGTGGCGGCGCCATCCTGGCAAGTGAAAACCGCCAGCGCCTGCGCGAGCGCGGAATCGTCATCTATTTACGGGCCAGCGTGGACGAATTGTTCCGCCGTACCTGCCGCGACCGCAATCGCCCGTTGCTGGCCACCGCCGACCCGCGCGGCACCCTGCGGGACCTGATGACCCTGCGGGAGCCCCTTTATAAAGAAGTCGCCGATCTGGTTGTGGAAACCGGGGCCATGCCCATCCACACGCTGGTCAAGGCGCTGCTGCCGCAATTACAAGCCTTCGAGAAGCGCATATGAACGTTGTTGACGTCGACACCCCGGGCGGAAGCTACCCGATCCACATCGGCCCTGGCCGTCTTGATGCCCTGGACCAGTGCATACCCGCCGACGCCACCGCGATCGCGGTCGTGACCAACCCGACGGTGGCCGCCCTGTACGGCGAGCGTGCCGAGGCCGCGCTGGCCCGCACCGGCAAGCGCGTGTTGCGCATCGAACTGCCGGATGGCGAGGCCTACAAAGACTGGCAGTCGCTGAACCTGATTTTTGATGCCCTGCTGAGCCATCGCCTGGACCGCCGCTGTGTGCTGGTGGCGCTGGGCGGCGGCGTCATCGGCGACATGACGGGGTTTGCCGCCGCCGTGTACATGCGCGGCGTGCGCTTCGTGCAAGTGCCCACGACGCTGCTGGCCCAGGTGGATTCATCCGTGGGTGGCAAGACGGCCGTGAACCATCCGCTGGGCAAGAACATGATCGGCGCGTTCTATCAGCCGGTTGCCGTCGAGATCGATACCAACGTGCTGAACACGCTGCCCGCGCGCGAAGTCTCCGCCGGGCTGGCCGAAGTCATCAAGTACGGCCTGATCCTTGACCCGGACTTCTGGACCTGGTGCGAAGATAACGTGCAAAAACTGCGCGCGCTGGACCAGCAGGCCGTCGCCTACGCCATTCGCCGCTCTTGCGAACTGAAGGCGCAGGTGGTGGGCAAGGACGAACGCGAATCCGGCCTGCGCGCCATCCTGAACCTGGGCCACACCTTTGGTCACGCCATTGAGTCCGGCCTGGGCTATGGCGCCTGGCTGCATGGCGAGGCCGTGGGTTGCGGCATGGTGCAGGCGGCTGAGTTGTCGGCCGATGTGGCCGGCTTCAAGCGGGACGACGTGCAACGCGTGCGCGCGCTGGTGGCCGCAATCGGCTGCCCCGTGGTGGCGCCCGACCTGGGCGCCGACCGCTGGCTGGACCTGATGCAGGTCGACAAGAAGACCGAAGGCGGCTCGATCCGCTACGTGCTCATGCCGCGCATAGGCCAAGCGCTGATGCGCGCGGCCCCGGACGAAGCGGTGCGAGCCGTCTTGTCCCGAACCACCCAGTAACCGCGATGGAGACGGTGTTGCAGATGAAAGAGCTGGCTTCCTACGCATCCGACCCGTCCCAATCGCGCGGTCGGGCTTATGCCGAACCACCGCCCGAAAACCGGACCGAGTTTCAGCGTGACCGTGACCGCATCGTCCATTCCGGCGCCTTTCGTCGGTTGGAATACAAGACGCAGGTCTTCGTCAACCATGAAGGCGATCTGTTCCGCACGCGTCTGACGCACAGCCTGGAAGTGGCGCAGATCGCGCGCACGCTGGCTCGTAGCCTGGGGCTGTCCGAAGACCTGACCGAAGCCATTTCACTGGCGCACGATCTTGGCCACACACCCTTTGGCCACGCCGGCCAGGACGAACTGAATGCCTGCATGCGCGAGCTGGCGCCCGAGGCCGGCGGCTTCGAGCACAACCTGCAAAGCCTGCGTGTGGTGGACGAGCTTGAAGAACGCTATGCGGACTTCAACGGCCTGAACCTTTGCTTTGAAACGCGCGAAGGCATCCTTAAGCATTGCTCGGCCGCGCATGCGCGCCAGCTGGGTGATGTGGGCGAGCGTTTCTTGAACCGCACGCAGCCGTCCTTGGAAGCGCAGCTGGCCAACCTGGCCGACGAAGTGGCCTACAACAACCACGATATCGACGACGGCCTGCGTTCCGGCTTGATCACGCTGGAGCAGCTACAGGACGTGTCGATCTTTGAACGCCACCATGCCCAAGTGCTGGACCGCTATCCCGGCCTGGCGCCGCGCCGCGCGGTGGCCGAGACGATCCGCCGCATGATCAACACCTTGATTGTCGACTTGACGCAGACGTCGCTGGCCCGCATTCGTGACGCGGCCCCGACCAGCGTTGACGATGTGCGCCGCGCACCGCCTTTGGCCGGTTTTTCGGACGAGATCCGGCGCGAGGCCGACGCGCTGAAGAAGTTCTTGTTCGACAACTTGTACCGGCATTACCAGGTGCTGCGCATGACCGCGAAGGCGCGCCGTATCGTGCGCGAAATGTTCGCGGCGTTCCTGGATGATCCGCGTCTGTTGCCGCCCGACTACCGGCGTGAGGCATTCAATGAACAGGCCCGCGCCATTTCGGATTACATCGCCGGCATGACCGACCGCTACGCCATTCGCGAGCATAAACGGCTGTTTGAAATGGGCTAAGCGGTGCCGCTGGCGTTGCCGGGCCGCCGTACCGCGGCCCGCGCCGCATTGCGCCTGCTCAGCGATGCGTGCGGTACGGCTCGTCTTCCGGCACGAACGTCGCTTCCGCGCGCGCGTCGCGTATCCATTCCTGCATGGCCGGCAGCGCAATCACCGCGTCCATGTAATCGCGCACGGCGCCCGTCGCGGCCACGTTGTACGTGGTAAAGCGTGACACCACCGGCGCATAGAACGCGTCGGCAATTGAAAACTGACCGAACAGGAACGGCCCACCCTGGCCGAACTGCGCGCGCGTGTCGCGCCAGATGGCTTGCACGCGTTCGATGTCTTGCCGCGCGGCCTCGGGCACGTCGATGTCCGGCAGACGCGCTTCGATATTCATCGGCATCGTGTTGCGCAGCGCCGTAAAGCCGCTGTGCATTTGCGCCACAATCGACCGCGCCCGCGCGCGCGCCTTAGCCTCCCGCGGCCACAGGGCCGCGTCGGGGTGCTGTTCAGCCGCGTATTCGCAGATGGCCAGCGAATCCCACACGGCGAAGTCACCGTCCAGCAGCACCGGCACCAGGCCGGCGGGCGACACCGCCGCCACTTGGCGCGTAAACGCCTCCGTGAAGAAACCGAGCTTTTGCTCACTGAATGCGATGCCTGCCGCGCGTAGCGCCAGCCACGGCCGCAAGGACCACGATGAGTAATTCTTGTTGCCGATGATCAGGGTGTACATAGTGCGGTTTCCGCCGTAACGTGTGCTTCGATTAGGTGCGCTTCGATTTACCTGCCTGCGTTGCGGCGCAGCAGCTTGCCCAGATATTGCCCCGTGTGGCTGGCCTTCGTGTTGGCAACATCCTCGGGTGTGCCCTGTGCCACGACATAGCCGCCGCCGTCGCCGCCTTCCGGGCCCATGTCGATCAGCCAGTCCGCCGTTTTGATGACGTCCAGGTTGTGCTCGATGATCAGTACGGTATTGCCGCTGTCGACCAGCTGGTTCAGCACCTGCAACAGCAGTTCGATGTCGCGGAAATGCAGGCCGGTGGTGGGTTCGTCCAGGATGTACAGCGTGCGCCCGGTGCTACGGCGCGACAGTTCCAAAGACAGCTTCACGCGCTGCGCTTCGCCGCCCGACAAGGTGGTGGCGCTTTGGCCTAGCCGGATATAAGACAGGCCGACATCGATCAGCGTATGCAGCTTGCGCGAGATCGCCGGCACGGACTCGAAATATTCCAGCGCCTGTTCGACCGTCAAATCCAGCACTTCGCTGATGTTGCGGCCCCGGTAGCGGATTTCAAGCGTTTCGCGGTTGTAGCGCTTGCCGTGGCACACGTCGCAAGGCACGTACATGTCGGGCAGAAAGTGCATTTCAACCTTGACCACGCCGTCGCCCTGGCACGCTTCGCAGCGGCCACCCTTGACGTTGAAACTGAACCGGCCCGGGTCATAGCCCCGCGTACGCGCTTCCGGCACGCCCGCGAAGAGTTCGCGGATGGGGGTGAACAGCCCGGTGTAAGTCGCCGGGTTGCTGCGCGGCGTGCGGCCGATGGGGCTTTGGTCGACGCTGATGATCTTGTCGAAGTTCTCCAGCCCTTGCATCGACACGTAGGGGGCGGGTTCGCTTTGCGCGTGATGCAGCTGGCGCGATACCGCGACCGCCAACGTGTCGTTGATCAGCGTGGACTTGCCGGAACCGGACACGCCCGTGACGCAGACGAGGCGGCCGGCCGGCACGCGCAGTTCCACGTCTTTCAGGTTATTGCCGCTGGCGCCGGTCAAGGTCAGCCACGGCAGTTCGTCGTTGACCGGGCGGCGCGGCGGAATCGCGATCTCGCGCGCGCCACTCAAGTACTGGCCCGTCAGCGAGTTCGGATCGCGCTGCACCGTTTCAGGATCGCCCTGCGACACGACTTCGCCGCCGTGCTCGCCCGCGCCCGGACCCATGTCGACCACCCAGTCCGCCATGCGGATCATGTCTTCGTCGTGCTCGACCACGATGACGCTGTTGCCCAGGTCTCGCAGGTGTTGCAGGGTGCCGATCAAGCGGTCGTTATCGCGTTGGTGCAGGCCGATGGATGGCTCGTCCAGCACGTACATGACGCCCGTCAGGCCGGAACCGATCTGGCTGGCCAGGCGTATGCGCTGGGCCTCGCCGCCCGAGATGGTGTCGGCGCTGCGGTCCAGCGACAGATAGTTCAAGCCCACGTTGTTCAGGAAACTGAGCCGCGCTTCGATTTCGCGCACGATGCGCTGCGCGATTTCCTGCTTGGCGCCCGTCAGGCTCAGGTCACGGAACCAGGCCAGGCAGCTGGACAGCGGCATGGCCTCGACTTCATAAATGGCTTGGCCGTGGCGCTCGCCGCCGCGCGGATCGTGGCCGATCAACACGTTGCGGGCTTCGGGGCGCAAGCGCGAGCCGGCGCAGTCCGGGCAGGTCTTGATGTTGCGGTACTTGCCCAGTTCTTCGCGCACGGTCGCGGAATCCGTTTCGCGCCAGCGGCGTTCCAGGTTCGGGATGACGCCTTCGAAGGTGTGGCGCTTGACGGTGCTGCGGCCCTTTTCGTTCAGGTAGAGGAACGAAATTTCTTCTTCGCCCGACCCGTACAACACCTTGTCGCGCAGGGTTTCGGGCAGCTCTTCAAACGGGGCTTCAATGTCGAATTCGTAATGCGCCGCCAGGCTGGTCAGCAGCGAATGCGTGAAGGCGTTGCGGCGGTCCCAACCACGGATGGCGCCGGCGGCCAGACTTAGTTCGGGGAAAGCCACGACCCGCTTGGGGTCGAAAAAACCCACTTGGCCGATGCCGTCACAGCTGGGGCAAGCGCCCATCGGGTTGTTGAAGCTGAACAGGCGCGGTTCCAGTTCAGGCAGGCTGTGGCTGCACACCGGGCAGGCGTAGCGGCTGGAGAAAACCTGCTCGTGTTCGCTGTCCATGTCCAGCGCCAGCGCGCGCCCATCCGCCAGTTGGAGCGCGGTTTCAAAGCTCTCCGCCAGGCGCTGCTTGCTTTCCGGCTTGATGCGCAGCCGGTCGATGACGACGTCGATGTCGTGCTTTTCGGTTTTCTTCAACGGCGCCATGCCGTCGATTTCCATCAGTTGCCCGTCTACCCGCAGCCGCACATAGCCTTGCGCCTGCAAGCTGGCGCATTCGTCCTCGAAGCTGCCTTTCTTGCCGCGCGCGATGGGCGCCAGCACGGCCAGCCGCGTTTCGGGCGTCCAGCCCAGCACCGCGTCAACCATCTGGCTGACGGACTGCGCCTGTAGCGGCAGGCCGTGATCGGGGCAGTAGGGCGTGCCGACCCGCGCATACAGCAGGCGCAGGTAGTCGTGGATTTCGGTAATGGTGCCGACGGTGGAACGCGGGTTGTGGCCCGCGGCCTTTTGCTCAATAGAGATGGCCGGCGACAACCCTTCGATCAGGTCGACGTCCGGCTTGTCCATCAGCTGGAGAAATTGGCGGGCATACGCGGACAGGCTTTCCACATAACGTCGTTGGCCCTCCGCGTACAGCGTATCGAACGCCAGCGAAGACTTGCCGGAGCCGGACAAGCCGGTGACGACCACCAGTTTGTGGCGCGGCAGGTCCAGCGAAACGTTCTTGAGGTTGTGGGTGCGTGCACCCCGTATGCGTATTGTCACGTCGATCGGGTGTCCATCAGGCTCTTTTAAGCGGTTTCAAAGGCCAACTTGTTACTATAGCGCGCCGAAACCTCCCGCGTTCAAGGCCGTCCACGAAGTTGGACTGAAGCGGGTTCGGCGCCGCACCGCCAGATCAGACTGTGAGCGTGTGACATCCACGCGCGCGCACCGCCCTTGTCATTGTTGAATTTTTCGCATGCCGGCAGACATCAAGCTGAAATTGACCCCCTCCGAACGCCGCGCCAGCGTCGCGTTGGCCGGCCTGTTCGCCGCCCGGATGTTGGGGCTGTTCCTGTTGCTGCCGGTGTTTGCCGTGGCCGCGGCCGGCCTGCCGGGTGGCGATGACCCCGCGCGCGTCGGCCTGGCGCTGGGCATGTATGGCTTGACCCAGGCATTCATGCAGATTCCTTTCGGCCTGGCCTCGGACCGCTGGGGGCGCCGCCCTGTTGTGCTGTTCGGGCTGCTGCTGTTCGTGGCGGGCAGCATCGTCTGCGCGCAGGCGACCGACGTGTACTGGATCACCATCGGCCGCGCCATCCAGGGCGCGGGCGCGATTTCGGCCGCCGTCACCGCCTGGCTGGCGGACGCCACCCGCGACGAAGTGCGCACCCGGGCCATGGCCATGGTGGGCGGGTCGATCGGTCTGTCTTTCGCGGTGTCGCTGGTTTTGTCGCCCGTGTTGGTGGGCTGGTGGGGGCTGTCGGGTTTGTTCTGGACCATCGCCTGCCTGGGCGTGATCTGCCTGGGCGTGGCGCGCTTTGTGGTGCCGGTGGTGCCGCGCACCCAGGCCCGCACCATGCAGGCCGCCCGGCCGCGTGAAGTGCTGACCCACCGTGACCTGCTGCGGCTGAACTTCGGTGTGTTCGTGCTGCACCTGATTCAGGTCTCGCTGTTCGTGGTGGTGCCGGCCTTGCTGGCCAAGGTGGGCGGGCTGGACGCGCGCGAGCTGTGGAAGGTCTATCTGCCCGTCATCCTGGTGTCGTTCGTGCTGATGGTGCCCGTGGTGTTCGTCGCGGAAAAGCGTCGTGCCCACCGGGGGGCCTTGCGCGCCGCCGTGGCGGGCCTGGTGCTGGTGTGCGCACTGCTGCCGGCGGCCAGCCACGGTTTTTACACGCTGGCCGTGGCGCTGACCGGTTTCTTTGTCGCCTTCAACGTGCTGGAGGCCTTGCAGCCTTCGCTGGTGTCGCGCGTGGCGCCGCAGGCGTACAAGGGGCTGGCGCTGGGCTTCTACAACACGGCGCAAGCGGCTGGGCTGTTTACGGGCGGTGCGCTGGGTGGCTGGCTGGCGGCCCATTCAGGCGCCAGCGCGGTGTTTATTGGGGCGGCGATTCTGTCGGCGGTGTGGCTGGCGGTAACCTGGGCGCTGCGGCCGCTGGCGTAAGGCGAGTAACCAGCTGGCGCAGGCGCAGGGGGGCAAGGCGCGTCGGCTGCGGTTGAGCAGCCTGGCGATTGGCCTGCTGATGCGTCCCCGACTAAGCGCCAACCGTCGCCTATCGCGCTGCGTATGGCGCTCAATAGCCCCTAAATCGATTCGCGGGGTGGATCGCTTTGTCACGAAACGCGTTTGGCGTGGCGGGGTCTTTTCGTCGATAATACGTACCAAATTAGGGCTTCACGGAAGTGGGGGTCATAGGATCCCAGGCGTCGCCGGTCATTGTCATGATGACCGGCGTGTTTCATGAAGCCGGTCTTCAACATCGCTTTTTATGTTGTTGCCGGCGCGCTCGCGGCAACGCGCAGACGCAGGCTGTCAACAACTGAGGGACATCGGCATGGCATCGGTTAACAAAGTCATTCTCGTGGGCAACCTGGGTCGCGACCCGGAAGTCCGCTACAGCCCGGAAGGGGCTGCAATCTGCAACATGTCCATCGCCACGACCTCCACGTGGAAGGACAAGGCGTCCGGCGAACGCCGCGAAGAAACCGAATGGCACCGCGTCGTGATGTACAACCGCCTGGCTGAAATCGCCGGCGAATACCTGAAGAAGGGCCGCTCGGTCTACATCGAAGGCCGCCTGAAGACGCGCAAGTGGCAAGACAAGGACACCGGCGCAGACCGCTACAGCACCGAAGTGGTCGCGGACCAGATGCAAATGCTGGGCGGCCGCGAAGACGGCGGTGGGGGTGGCGCCAGCTACGGTGGCGGTGGCGGCTACGACGACGCCCCGTCGCGCCCGCAACAACAACGCGCCCCGGCGCAACGCCCGGCGCCGCAACAGCGCCCGGCTCCCGCAGCGGCCCCGGCCAGCAGCGGTGCGAATCTGGCGGATATGGACGACGATATTCCGTTCTAAGTTTTCCGAACGGCTACGTAGCCAGGAAAAGCCCTCGCAAAAGCGGGGGCTTTTTATTTGTTCGGCGCTTGAAACACCTCAACCAGATAATCGATAAATGCCCTGGCCCGCGCAGTTTGATTTCTGCGTTGCGGGTAATACACAAAGAGGTCGGCGGATGGCAGCGTGTAGTCAGGCAATACCACTCGCAGCCGCCCGCTTTTCAAATACTTGGCAAGATCCCATTCCGAGCGGATCAAGATGCCATGGCCGTCCAATGCCCAGCCCAGCACGATATCCCCGTCGTTACTGGACAGCGCCCCATCCACCTTGATTGCCACGCTTTCGCCCGCGCGGGTGAATCGCCACACGCCGTGTGCTTCGTCGTTCTGCGTATGCAGAATGCAGCGGTGCGAGGCCAGATCGGCCAGCGTGGCGGGGGTGCCGTGCTTGTCCAGGTAGCGGGGGGACGCGCACAGGAAGCGACCGTTGGACATGACGCGTCGGGCGCTCAGGCGGCGGTCGGGCAGTTCGCCGAAACGGATCGCCAGGTCGAACCCGCGTTCCACCAGGTCGACAGGCCGGTCCGTGACTTCCAGTTGGACCTGGACGTCGGGATAGCGCTTGGCAAAGTCCGAGACCAGCGGGGCGATGGTGGTGCGGCCGAATCCCAAGGTGGCGTTCACTTTCAGCGCGCCGCGCGGTGTGCCGCCGCTGCTGGAGACCGCGTCTTCCATCGCGCGCAGGTCATCAAGGATCTTCGACGCGTGCGACAGGTAGGTCTCGCCTTCGGGAGTCAGGCTGAGATTGCGCGTGCTGCGGTTGACCAGCCGCACGCCCAACCGCCGTTCCATCAGCGCCAGGCGCTTGGTGGCGGCGGGGGGCGTCAGGTCGAGTTCGCGTGCGGCCGCCGAAAGGCTGCCCAGACGGGCCAGATGGATGAAAAACTCCAATTCGGACGCGATGTCGGTTTTCACTGAAAGTTAATAATCAAATGAATATGGGTGAATCTTAGTGCGGGTGTTCGCCTCTACGCTAGGGGTTCTGAACTTACCCGTGCCGCCATAGCCGGCGCATCAGGAGACACCTCATGAGAATCGTCGAGATCCGCGAACAGACGCTGCCCATCAGCTCGCCCATCCGCAACGCCTATATCGATTTCAGCAAGATGACGCTGAGCCTGGTCGCCGTGATCACCGACGTGATCCGCGACGGCAAGCCGGTGGTGGGCTATGGCTTCAATTCGAATGGCCGATACGGCCAGGGCAAGCTGATGCGCGAACGCTTCATTCCGCGCGTGATGGAGGCGGATCCCGAGTCGCTGGTGGACGCGACGGGCAAGAACCTGGACCCGCACAAGATCTGGGACGCCATGTTCACGAATGAGAAGCCGGGCGGCCATGGCGAGCGTTCGGTGGCGATTGGCACCATCGACATGGCGGTGTGGGATGCGGTCGCAAAGATCGAAGGCAAGCCGCTGTTCCAGTTGCTGGCGGATCGCTACGGCAACGGGCAAGCCGACCGCCGCGTGTTTGTCTACGCGGCCGGTGGGTATTACTACCCGGGCCAGGACCACGGCAAGCTCAAGGATGAAATGCGCAGCTACATCGATCGTGGCTACACGGTGGTGAAGAAGAAGATTGGCGGCGCGTCGCTGGACGAGGACCTGCGCCGCATCGATTCCATCTTGAGCGTGTTGCAAGACGGGCAGAAGCTGGCGGTGGACGCCAACGGCCGGTTCGATCTGGACACCGCGATCCAGTATGCCAAGGCGCTGTCGCAGTACGACCTGTTCTGGTACGAAGAGGCGGGCGACCCGCTGGATTACGAGTTGCAGGCCACCCTGCGCAACTACTACAACAACCCGATGGCGACGGGCGAGAACCTGTTTTCCATGCAGGACGCGCGCAACCTGATCCGCCATGGCGGCATGCGCCCGGACCGCGATTGGCTGCAATTCGATTGCGCGCTGAGCTACGGGCTGGTGGAGTACCTGCGCACGCTGGACATGCTGCGCCAACACGGCTGGTCGGCCAGCCGCTGCATTCCGCATGGCGGTCACCAGATGTCGTTGAACATTGCGGCGGGCTTGGGGCTGGGCGGCAACGAAAGCTACCCGGACCTGTTCCAGCCCTTCGGCGGGTTTCCCGACGGCGTGAAAGTGGACGGCGGTTACGTCACGATGCCGGAGCTGCCCGGCATCGGTTTTGAAGGCAAGTCGGATCTGATCACCGTCATGCGGCAATTGTCGGCGTAGGCCGCGGCCGTATGGGGTTTGCCGGAGAATCACCGGCGAACCCTCCGCGGGTCACCCGTGATCCCCCAGCGAACTCCCCGCGATCCACGTCCGATTTACCAGCGATACCGTAGCGTCGCCATCACCGTGCGCTCGGCGCCCCAGTAGCAGCTGACGGCCGTGCCCAGGCAGTTGGCGACGTAGCGCTTGTCGAACAGGTTGGACACGTTCAGCGCGACTTGCGCGCCGGCCAGGGTGGGGCTGACTCGACCCAGGTCGTAGCGGATGGCGGCGTCCACCAAGGTGACGGCGGGCAGGGCGTAGCGGTTGTTCAAGTCGCCGTAGAAGCCGCCACGGTACGTGACGCCCGCGCCCACGCCCACGCCTTGCAGCGGACCTTCGCGCAGGGTGTAGTCGGCCCACAGCGCGGCCTGGTGGCGTGGCACGAAAATCATCTGGTTGCCGCGCTGGGCGGCGACGTTGGTCTTGGTGACTTCGCTATCGCTCAGCGCATACGACATCGTCAGGTCCAGCCCGCTGTCGAAGCTGGCCTTGCCTTCCAACTCGATGCCCTGCACCTGCGCTTCGCCCGTCTGCACCACAAAGCTAGTGTTGACCGGGTCGGGCGTGCTGACGTTTTTCTGCGTGATCTGGAAGGCCGACAGCGTGACAAAGCTGTCGTAGCCGTCGGGCTGGTATTTCACGCCGGCCTCGTATTGCTCTCCGGTGGTGGGCTTGAGCGGCGAGCCGTCGCGCGTAATGCCGGTCATCGGCTGGAACGAGGTCGAGTAGCTGAAGTACGGCGCGATGCCGTTGTCAAAGCGATAGGTCACGCCGGCGCGGCCGGTGAAGCGGTCGGCATCGGCCGTGCGCGACGTCCAGCCCCATTGGCCGCCGCTGCCCGCGACGCCGTTGTTGGTGGTGCCCTCGGTCCAGTCATAACGGCCGGCGAAGGTGAAGCGCAGGCGGTCCAGTTCGATCTGGTCTTGCGCGTACAGGCCCAGCTGGCTGCGCGTCATGTTGATTTTGGTGGCCGTGGCCGGGCGCGTCACGGATGTGCCGTAGTCGGGGTCGAACACGTTGAACAGCGGCGAAGCCGGGGGCAGCATCAAGCCCAGGCTGCTCTCGTTGTAGCGGGATTTTTCGCGCAGATAGTCCAGGCCGAAGGTGACGTCATGGCGCGTCGGGCCTGCGTTGAATTTGGCGTTCAACTGGTTGTCGATCTGGAAGGTATGCGAGGTTTCCGGAAACGCCCAGGCGTAGCGGATGGCCTGCGTGTCCGACACCATCGCGCCGATCTGCACGCGCCGCGTGTTGGTGTCGACGTTGGTGTAGCGGGCGCTTTGGCGCAGGCTCCACGTGTCGTTCAAGCGGTGGTCCAGCGTGTAGCCGACCATGGCCTGTTCGTTGGTGAAGATGTCGTAGCCGGGCTCGCCCACGAAGCGGTCGCGCGGGATGTAGCCGGCCGTGGCGCTTTTTTCCAGCGTGCCGATAACGGGCAGAACGGGGGCGCCGCCACCGCCGTGGCTGGTGATCTTCTGGTATTGCGCGCTGACGTTCAAGCTGGTGTCGGATGACGGGCGCCACGTGAAGCTGGGCGCGATGAATTGGCGTTCGTCGTCTACGTGCTGGTACTGCGTGTCGCTGTCGCGCAGCGTGCCCGTCAAGCGGTACAGAAACTTGCCTTCTTCGTCGGCGGGGCCCGAGAAATCGAACGCGCCCTGATAGCGGTTGAAGCTGCCCGCCTGCAACACCACTTCGTTGATGGCTTCGGCGGTGGGGCGCTTGCTGGTCATGTTGACCAGGCCGCCGGGGGCGCTTTGACCGTACAGCCCCGACGACGGGCCTTTCAGGATTTCGATGCGTTCCAGCCCGTAGGTGTCGATGCGCGGTTGCGAATAGCCGCGCGCGCCGAAGGGCAGCAGCAGCCCGTCCAGATAGCGCGACGGCGTGAAACCGCGCACGGTCAGCCAGTCATAGCGCACGTCGCTGTCGCCGTATTGCGCGAAGACGCCCGGGGTATAGCGCACGGCTTGCGCCACCGAGGTGACGCCGCGCTCGTCCATTTCATTGCGGGTGATGACGTTGATCGTCTGGGGCGTGTTGATCAGCTCGGCGTCCGACTTGGTGCCAGAGCGGCTGCGCGTGGCCACGTAGTCCGCGCCGGCAGTCGGCGACGCGTCGCGCGCGCCTTGCACCACGACGGGCGCCAGCGTGGTGACGCCGTTACCGCCGCCTTGGGCCGGCGGGGCGGTTTGCGCCAGGGCAGAGGCGGAGGCGGACGCCGCTAGGGCGGCCAACAGCGCCAGCGGCAGCGGCTTGACTGAAAAGGACACGGTGTTACCCCTGGATCAATTTATAATTAACAAGAATCATTTCTGTGCGTCGGCATGATTCCAGATCCGGCTTTTGCTGTCTGACGATTTTTCGGCGCCGTTTGACGGTTTTGCTGCTGCCCCGTTTTTGCGCCCCTTTCCCATGCCCGCCAGCGCCGCCGCGCCCTTGCCCATCCTGTCTCTTCCCGAACCCTGCACCACACCGCCCAAGCAGCACGAGTGGTGGCGCGGCACGCTGCCGACCGTACCGGCCACGGACGACTGGGAAGACGTGATCGAGCGCGTGCTGAGGGTGGACGACGGCGTCAGCCTGGTGGTGCTGGACGGGGCGCCGCGCCGGACGCTGACGATTCCGGCGCCTGGCGCCCCGGTCTTCGGCATGCAGGTCTGGCTGGAAGGCGAGGCCGTGCTGGCGGTGGAAGGCGGCGAGCCCCTGAAGGTGGCCGGTGGCGCGGCGCTTCTGTTCAACCACGAACACGCCGTCGGCTGGGCGACACATCTGCCGGCCCTCGGCCGCGTGCGGATGATAGACCTGCGCTACACGCCCGACGCGCTGGCTCGCGCAAGCGGTTCGATGCCGGTTGCGCTGCTGCGCAAGCGGTTTCACCGCGACGTCAGCGTGCCGGCGCAAGGGTCCCTGGTGGCATCGCTGGATGCGCCGACCCGCTTGCTGGCGCTGGCGGGCAGCCTGACCGGCGAGGCCCCACCCGCGCCGGAAGCGCGGCGGCTTTGGTATTGCGCCAAGTCGCTGGAAATGCTGTCGGCCTTTGTACAGCTGCTGTCGCTGCCCGACGCGCTGGCGGGCCCCTTGGCGCACGAACATCAACGTGTGCACCGCGCCTGCGAGCTATTGCGCGATCGGTGCGCCGAGCATTGGCCGCCGGGGCGCCTTGCCCGCGAAGTGGGCCTGTCTGAAAAGCGGCTTCAGCAGCTGATGCGTGAATGCGTGGGCCGATCGGTGCATGCGTATTTAAGCGAAATGCGGCTGGCGCGCGCGTCGGATCTGCTGCAAACGGGTATGAGCGTGACGCAAGCCGCGGGCGAGGTCGGCTTTTCCAGCCTTAGCCATTTCAGCAAGGTGTTCAAGGCGCGCTATGGCGCGTCGCCCCGATCCTGGTAAGGTGCACCGACGCCGGCATGTCCAACGCAGCCAAGCCCGGCTCGGCCGGCGCTGGCGCATCGCAAAGGGCAAACCACCATGACGCAAAACATCTACGACACCGCTGAGTTTTTCCAGGCTTACAGCCAGATGGCGCGGTCGGTGCACGGCCTGGACGGCGCGCCCGAATGGCCGGCGTTGCGCGCGCTGATTCCACCGTTGCAGGGCCGCCGCGTCGTGGACCTGGGTTGCGGCTTCGGCTGGTTCTGCCGTTGGGCGCAGGCGCAGGGCGCCAGTGAAGTGTTGGGCGTGGATGTGTCGCAAAACATGCTGGACCGGGCCCGCGGCAGCGCACCCGCCACGGCACCCGCCGGCGGCATCGTGTATCAGCGCGCCGACCTGGAGCAACTGCAATTGCCGCCGGCGGCTTACGACCTGGCTTATAGCTCGTTGACGCTGCACTACATCGAGCGGCTGGCAGGGCTTTTTGCCACCGTGCATCAAGCGTTGACGCCTGGCGGTCATTTTGTTTTCTCAGCCGAACACCCGATCTACACGGCGCCCGCCAGCCCCGCCTTCGTGCAGGACGCCTCGGGCCGGCGCATCTGGCCGCTGAACCAGTACGCCGTTCAAGGGCCGCGCACCACGGACTGGTTGGCGAAGGGCGTCATCAAGCAGCACCGTACGCTGGGCGCTTATCTGAACCTGCTGATCCAGACCGGGTTCACCATCACGCACGTGCAAGAGTGGGCGCCTACCCAGGAACAACTGGCCGCCCAGCCCGCGCTGGCCGAAGAGATGGATCGGCCGATGATGGTGCTGGTGGCGGCGACCCGGTAGGCCGAAATATTTGGTTTCACAAAACCCGCTTGCGTTGTCTATCTAGTAGTAGGTAAGATTCATCCATCGACGCAGCACACACAACACCCCGCTGACGCCGAAGCCAGAAATACAGTAGGAAGGCTTTTTTATTTCCCCGGCTGTCTACCTACAAGTAGATAGCTAAACCAAAGACCGTAGCTTAATCGAATCAACGCAAGCCTCGTTTATTCATCTGGAGATCAACCATGAAGACCCTCGTATCCGCCCTGATTCTTTCCGCCTCGTTCATCGGGGCCGCCGCTCAAGCCGGCGAACTGGACTACCCGCCCGAACTGAACACCGCCAGCACCGTGACCCGTGCTCAAGTGCAGCAAGAACTGGCCGCCGCCCGTGCAAATGGCCAGCTGGTGTCCGGCGAAGAAGGCTACGCCGCGACCACGTTCGCTTCGGCCGGTGCCGACAAGACCCGTGCCCAAGTCACGCAAGAACTGGCCGCTGCCCGTGCTCAAGGCCTGACCGAAAGCGGCGAACTGGATTACCCGCCCGTTCAAGGCTGATTTTTTAAGTACCTGTCTATCTAGTCATAGATAGCTGCACAAACGTTACGTACCCCTATCCGCATTACGCAGCATCCCTTTCTACTGGAGATTGACCATGAAGACCCTCGTATCCGCCCTGATTCTTTCCGCCTCGTTCATCGGTGCCGCCGCCCAAGCCGGCGAACTGGACTACCCGCCTGAACTGAACACCGCCAGCACCGTGACGCGCGCCCAAGTGCAGCAAGAGTTGGCCGCCGCCCGCGCGAATGGGCAGCTGGTGTCGGGCGAAGAAGGCTACGCCGCCACGTCATTCGCGTCGGTTGGCGCGGACAAGAGCCGCGAACAGGTCAAGCAGGAACTGGCCGCTGCCCGCGCTCAAGGCCTGACCGAAAGCGGCGAACTGGACTACCCGCCCGTGCAAGGCTAAGCCGATGCCGGCACATGCGAACCCCGGGGGGCGGGATGTTTCCCGGCCGGGGTTCGCACGGGCCAAGGCCCACATCCTAGGGCGGCCACCAATGACGGACCGACCTATTAGTAGGTAATATTCAGCCATGGACACCCCGACCCCCAACACCACCCGAGACCTGCTGCTGGCGCATGCCGAGAAGCTCATCCGCACGCGCGGATGCAACGGTTTCAGCTACCGCGATCTGGCGGAGCATGTGGGCGTGAAGACGTCCAGCATCCACTACTACTTTCCGGGCAAGGACGACCTGCTGTATGAAGCAGTCGAAGCCTACAGCGCGCGCGCGCTGGGCGCCGTCCGTGCCATTGATACCGCGCAGCCTGCCCAGGCGCAGCTGGAGCAATACCTGTCGATGATGGAATCGCGGGCTTGCGGCTCGGGCGAATTGTGTTT
This sequence comes from Achromobacter sp. ESBL13, assembly GCF_036668755.1. Classification (NCBI taxonomy): domain Bacteria; kingdom Pseudomonadati; phylum Pseudomonadota; class Betaproteobacteria; order Burkholderiales; family Alcaligenaceae; genus Achromobacter; species Achromobacter sp. ESBL13. The sequence goes on from NZ_JAZEVT010000002.1 coordinate 472,921, forward strand.
GGGTGGCATGTTGGCCGCCGACATCATGAGCCTGTCCGACCGTGTACGCGGTGCGCTGCAAGGGTTTTTCCGTGCCCACGAAGCATGGCTGGCGCGTGTGCTGGCCGAAGGTGCGGCGCAGGGGACGCTGAAGTTCTCTGGTACGGCCGATGCGGCCGGCCGCGCGGTGTTTGCCACCGTCCAAGGTTGCCTGCTGGTGTCGCGGCTGTTCCAGCAGCCGCCCGCATTGTGCGAGGCCATCCGTGCGTTATATGTGGAGTGCGACAAGGCAGCCAAGCCCGCCGCAGCCGCATCCCAATCCGCACCCGCCACCGCTTCCGGCGAGTAACGGCGGCCAGACGTAAAAGCGCGACGGCGCGGATTTTCGCGCCGGTCCGCAGTGAGCAGCCAGCAGTGAGCAGCCAGCAGTCAGCAGTGAATCCGATTTCCCATCACGGCCGCCCGGCATTTGCAGGCGGCCGTTGTCATTGCGCGATCAGTGTTGCAACGCGCGCGCCATGTCCACGCTGGTGCGTTCTTGCATGCCCAGGTCTCGCATGCGTTGCAAGAACGCGGTTTGTGCGTCGGCGAATCCGGTGACCGGGCTCATGCAATCGGTCAGCAGGACAATGCGTGACAGGTTGCCGCCGGGCAGGTGCTCCGCCAGATGTTCCACGGTGGCGCGCACGCAATGGCTGCCGGCTTCACCCGCGACCAGAATCAGGTCTGAGCGATCCAGCGACCCCAGCAGCGCGCGGTTTAATTGGCTGCGCGGGTCGTCGGGGTCTGGCACCTCGGCCATCAAGGCGCTGTAGTGCTCAGTCCAGGGGTTCGTGCCCTTGGGCGCCTTGCGCACGATGAACTGGCCGGCGTCTTCCCATCGGTTGTACGCGGCGCGCACGTCGGGATGCACGTTGTGTCCCCAGGTGCCGATCTCGCAATGCACGGGCCACACCATCAAGGTGTAGCGGCCGCGCGCCTCAAGCTCGTCCAGATAGGTGGCGGTGCGGGGCAGGTCGTCGGCATGGCGCGGCAAAAACTGACCGGCCCGTAGTTGCGCCGCTGTTATCGGCGTGAAGGGCGCGACGGGCTTGCCTTCGCCCGTCTGCCAGAACGTGGGGTGCGCGATGTCCACGCGGTGATGCGAATCCAGCGTTACGGTGATCGAGGTCAATGCAGAAGCCGTAGCGTCAATGAAGCTTGCCAGCCGCTGCATGTCGGCATGCGCGCCGGGCACGGGCAGCGCGGGTTGCGTGACGTGGCCAGTCAGCGGGTCGCGCGGCAGGTAGGGCTCGGGCAAATCGCAGAAATCGTTCTGCGGATCGACGATCAGTAGATGGACGGAACGCGGCATGGCGGAACTTGTTTGGGGCTAAACCGGAATATAGACCGGGATCGCCGTTGTTCACTAGAACAGAACCAGATGTTCGGCGCGGTCGGGCAATTGACGCAGCAGCGCCGTCCACTGCCGCCAGAGGTAGGCGATGATGGCCACGACGGCCAGCGCGATCAGTATCCCCATGACAAGCTCCTGTCCATATTTCGCACGGTCGTGCGAAATTGAAGGGTTAAAACGCCGGCACTGGCCGGCAATGGGCGGACTATTCCGCCTGCGTCATATCAGGTGGGATGGGTGAACAAGCGATCACCCACCCGTGAAGCCACCCGTCATTCCAAAACCGTAAAGCTGCGATACGTTGATATCAGCCTGTCATAGGCCGCTCGCACGCGCGCGGGCGCTTGCGGATCGCGCAGGAAACGCGCGTCATGCATCAGCCCGATCATCAGGCTGTAGACCTCGAAGACAAGTTGTTCGGGGTCGGTATCCGGCCGTAGATGGCCGGCGTCCAGCGCCTGGCGCACCGTGCGGACCATGGCCGCGCGCCATCGGCGCAGGTTGTCTTCCAGCAAGGCGCGCAGCGGCGATTCAACATCGTCGTATTCGAACGCGCCGGCCACATAGACGCAGCCTGTCGCCATTTCAACGTTGCTGGCGCGTTCCACCCACAAGGACACCAGCGCGTTCAAGCGGGGCAGCCCGCGCGGGTACGCCATGGCGGGCGTGAAAACGGCCGCCACAAAGCGCCGGTCATATTCGTCCAGCACTGCCTGTTGCAAGGCTTCAAGCGAGCCCACGCGGGAAAAAACCCCGCTTTTGCTGATGCCCAGCCGCTTGGCGACCTGACCTAACGACAGGCTTTCCATGCCCTGGGTGGCGGCCATGTCCAGGGCCGCGTCCACAATGGCCGCGAAGGTCAGCTCGCTTTTTTCCGTTTTGGCAGTCATGAAGCGAAATTTAGCACGGTCGTGCGAAATTGGTCGGTTGTTTTTTTGGGGCGGTCGGCATGCGCGGGGGCCGTGCTGATGCAGAGCCAAAGAAAACCCGGGCAGCTCAGGCTGCCCGGGTTTGGAGTGCAATGATCCGCGCGATGGGCGGTCAGGCCTGCGCGGCGGCCTTGAATTGCAGACGGTACTTGTGCAGCAACGGTTCGGTGTAGCCGTTGGGCTGCGTCAAGCCTTCGAACACCAGCGCGCACGCCGCCTGGAAGGCCAGCGACGTATCGAAGTTGCCGTCCATCGTCTGGTAGAGCGGGTCTCCGGCGTTCTGGCCGTCAACCACTTTGGCCATGCGCTTGAAGGTTTCCGTGACCTGTTCCTTGTTGGTCACGCCGTGGCGCAGCCAGTTGGCGATGTGCTGGCTGGAAATGCGCAGCGTGGCGCGGTCTTCCATCAGGCCGACGTTATGGATGTCGGGCACCTTGGAGCAACCCACGCCCTGGTCGATCCAGCGCACGACGTATCCCAGGATGCCCTGCACGTTGTTGTCCAGTTCCTGCTGGATGTCGGCGGCGGACCACTTCGACGGATCGCCCACCGGCACGCTCAACAACCCGCCCAAGAGATCGTCGCGGACGCTGTCCAGCTTGGTGCGCTCCAGTTCTTTCTGTACGGCTTGCACGTCGATCTGGTGATAGTGCAGCGCGTGCAGCGTGGCGGCGGTGGGCGACGGGACCCAGGCGGTGTTGGCGCCGGCCTTCGGGTGCGCAATTTTCTGTTCCAGCATGGCGGCCATCAGGTCGGGCATGGCCCACATGCCCTTGCCGATCTGGGCGCGCCCGCGCAGGCCGGTGTCCAGGCCCACCAGCACGTTGTTGCGTTCATAGGCGGTGATCCAGGCGGTGGATTTCATGTCGCCCTTGCGCAGCATCGGGCCCGCTTCCATGCTGGAGTGCATTTCGTCGCCGGTGCGGTCCAAAAAGCCCGTGTTGATGAACGCCACGCGCGATGCGGCGGCGCCGATGCACGCTTTCAGGTTAATGCTGGTGCGGCGTTCTTCATCCATGATCCCCATTTTCAAGGTGTTGCGCGGCACCTTGATCAGGTCTTCGACGCGATCGAAGAGTTCGCTGGCAAAGGCTGCTTCGGCTGGCCCGTGCATCTTGGGCTTCACGATATAGACGGACCCGGTGCGCGAATTCAGCTTGGCGGTGCGGTCGTGCAGCGCGGCCAGGCTGGTGACGACGGCGTCCAGAATGCCTTCGGGGATTTCATTGCCGTCGCGGTCAAGGATGGCCGGGTTGGTCATCAGGTGGCCCACGTTGCGCACGAACATCAGCGACCGGCCGTGCAAGGTCAGCACGCCGCCGTCCGGGCGCGTGTATTGGCGATCGGCGTTCAGCTTGCGCGTGAAGGTTTTGCCGGCCTTGGTGACGGCTTCGGTCAGGTCGCCCTTCATCAGGCCCAGCCAGTTGCGATAGATGTGCACCTTGTCGTCGGCGTCGACGGCGGCAACCGAGTCTTCGCAGTCCATGATGGTGGTCAGCGCGGCTTCGACCAGCACGTCTTTCACGCCGGCGGCGTCGGTGCCGCCGATGGCGTTGGCGCGATCGATCTGGATTTCAAAGTGCAGGCCGTTGTTCTTGAGCAGGATGGCCGTGGGGGCGGACGCGTCGCCTTGGTAGCCGGCGAATTGCGAGCCGAATTTAAGGCTGGTCACCACGCCCTTGGCCAGGTTGACGCGCAGTTGGTCGCCTTCAACGGTGTAGCGCTGCGCATCGATGTGCGAACCATTGGCCAGCGGGGCGGCCGTGTCCAGAAAGCTGCGTGCGCGCGCGATGACGGCGGCGCCGCGCTCGGGGTTATAGCCCTTGCCCGTATCGCCGGGCGTGGCGGGGATGGCGTCGGTGCCGTAGAGGGCGTCGTACAGGCTGCCCCAGCGCGCGTTGGCGGCATTCAGTGCATAGCGCGAGTTGGACATTGGCACGACCAACTGCGGACCGGCCTGCTGCGAGATTTCAGTGTCGACGTTGTCGGTGGTGGCTTGCACGCTGGCCGGTTGGGGCAGCAGGTAGCCGATGCCTTCCAGAAACTTGCGGTAGGTGGCCGGGTCGGCGATGGGGCCGGGGTTGGCGCGGTGCCAGGCGTCCAGCTCGGCTTGCAGACGGTCGCGTTCGGCCAGCAGGGCGCGGTTCTTGGGCGCCAGGTCATGTACCAGCGCCGCGAAACCCTGCCAGAAGCTGTCTGCATCCAGGCCGGTGCCGGGCAGGGCTTCCTGTTCGATGAATTGGGTGAGATTGGCCGCCACTTGCAGGCCGTGTTGCTGGGTGCGTTGAGTCATGCGGGTCTCTAGCGGTAAGAAGGGCTGGCCGGCGCCGGGCGCCGGGTGAATCTGTCCTGACATCATCGTTCCCACCCGCCCTGATGTCTACCCGAAAACCAGCTGGTCATACCAGTTTATTTCGTGGCCGTAAGACAGGAATGTGATTTTTATGGTTTTATATCAGCACCTTACAGAGGTGTGGCGGACAGCCGAAACCCCATGGCCGGCTTGGTCATACCACTGGTGCGGAGATTGCATGTACGCGGAAACAGAAGAAAAACCTCGCCAGGTGGCGGATGAAGTGGCCGAGCGGATCGAACGCCTGATCCTGGATGGCGTGCTGAAGGCGGGGCAGGCCTTGCCGTCCGAACGGCGGCTGACCGAAAAGCTGGGCGTGTCGCGCACGGCGCTGCGCGAAGGGCTGAAGCTGCTGCGCGCACGCGAGATCATTCACACCGCGCAAGGCAAGGGGTCCTTCGTGGCGCACATCTCGAAGGTGGACGCCGGGCCGTTGATGCACCTGTTCAATTCGCAGCCGCGCACGCTGTACGACTTGCTGGAAGTGCGCTCGCTGCTTGAAGCGGAATCCGCGCGCCTGGCTGCCATCCGGGGTACCGAAGCCGACTTCATCATGATCCGCCGACGTTATGACGACATGGTTGCCGCGCAGGGCACGGCCACCGACACGGCCACGCACGCCCATCTGGACCACGCGTTTCACTTGGCGATCTGCGAGGCCTCGCACAACCCGGTGTTGGTGCACACGCTGCAATCACTGACCGACCTGCTGCTGGGCTCGGTATTCGCGTGCGTCAACAACCTGTATCACCGCGAACCGGAAAAGCGGCAGATCGACCGTCAGCACACCCGGCTGTACAACGCGGTGACGGGGCGCCAGCCCGAACAAGCGCGCAAAGCCGCCGCCGACCATGTGGACAGCGTACGGCAGAGCTTGTCGGATATCGAGCAGGAAGAGCAGCGCCTGGTGCGCGCGACGCTGCGTCTGGAAGGCTGGACGTAGCGCCGCGCTGGCGCGGGCGGAGGCAGGCGAGCGGGCTTGGCCCCCGACGGGAATTGCGCGCTAGCGATCAGCCGTCGCGCAGCCGGCCAGTGCCAGCGGCTTGCCGGCGTAGACGCGGCCAAAGCGGTTGTTCAGCAAGGCGTCCAGGTCGATCGCTTCTTGCCCCACAAACCCCTTTTGCGGCAAGACGCCCTGCGCCACAAGATCCAGCGCGGCGCAAATGCCGGCGGCGGTGGACAGCTGGATCGCGCTCAGGCGGTGGCCGTCCACATCGGCGCCGAACACGCGGATGGGGTAGGACTCTTCTTCCAGCCTGCCGTGGCGATGGCCGGATGCCGACGCCTGGATCACGATGACGTCCTGCTCGGTGGTAGGAATGGCCGACTCGAAAATATCCTTGAGCAGATCGCGGCGGTCTCGCAGGCGCAGGTCGTTCAGCAGCAACTTCATGATGTTGCAGTGGCCGGGATAGCGCACGGACTTGTAGTCCACGTTGCGGGCGCGCCCCAACAGCGTCGCGGGTAGCGTGCCCAGGCCTCCCGACGTGTTGAAGGCCTCGTATTCGACCCCGTCCAGCGCAAAAGTCTCATAGCCTTCCAGCGCGGGCACGCTGGTCAGCTTGCCGTCGACGATGGCCTCGCAAGGGTTGCAGTACTCGTTGATCAGGCCTTCGGTGCTCCAGGTCAGGTTGTAGCGCAGGCTATTGGACGGGTAGCGCGGCAGGGCGCCCACGCGCATGCGCAGGTCCAGCAAGGTGTCGAAGCGGCGGGCCAACGCGTTGCCGACGATGCCGATGAAGCCGGGGGCCAGGCCGCATTGCGGCATCAGCACGCTTTGCACATCGCCCGCCAGCGCCTGGATGGCGTGGGTGCTGGCGACATCTTCGGTCAAATCAAAGTAGTGGACGCCCGCGCGCGCGCACAGTCCTGCCACGGCGGTTGCACGATGGAACGGCAAGGCGTTGACGACGGCGTAAGCGCCTTCGATGCAACGCGCCACGGAGTCGTCATCGCTGATCTGGCGCGTCTCGCAGCCCAATTCAGCCAACACGCCCAGGCGGGCGGGGTCCTGGTCGGCAACCAGCACCGAGTAATCGCCGCTGCGTTCCAGCATCAAGGCGATAGCGAAACCGATTTTTCCGGCGCCCAGCAAAACGATGGGACGGGTGGCTGACATGGACATGGGGCTGCTCCTGCGGATAGGGGATGGGGTGGCCTCATCCTATGCGGGAGCGCTGTCGATTTGTAGAACCGAAAGTGTCGTAACGGCTTTAGTTATCGACATAACGACTTAATAAGTAGTCGAAGCGTCAAAAAACAAAGCCCCCCGGCTTTCGCCGAGGGGCTTTCGATGGGGCTGTCACGGCCTTTTCAGGCCAGTGGATCAGCTGCCCATGGGGGGGTAGTCCATGTTGCCGAAGGTCACCAGGCCTTCTGCCTTGGCTTGAGCCAGTTGCGATTCAACTTGGGCGCGGCTCAGCGACGTGGCGTGTTCAGCAGCGGCGACGGGCGGGTAGTCCAGGTTGCCGAAGGTGACTTCGCCGGCGTTCTTGGCTTGGGCCAGTTCGGCTTGAACTTGTTGCGAGCTCAGGCTGGACTTCTGGGCGATGGGGGCGGGGTAGCCTTCTTCGCCAAACGTGTATTGACCCGAAACCTTGGCTTGTTGCAGTTCAGCTTGCACTTGAGCGCGGGTGGGGGCTTGGTCGGCTTCGGCGGCTTGCGCGCCAGCGGCCAGGACGGACATGGACAGCATCAATGCGGTAGCAAGGGTTTTCATAGCAGACCTCCGGTGTCTTGTGAGCTTGGGATTCGAACCTCTGACGTCATTGCCTGGGGTTCGCTTGCTGTGTCCCGATGAGATGCATTCTGTGCTCAAACAACCTCGGGATAAACCCTTATTACCTGAAAACATCTTTCCAAAAAATGTACTAATCGATGTGGATTCCACCAGATGGCACCATAGATGGCGATATTTCCGTCTGATGACACGATAGGTTGTGGTCGGCGGCGGCCGCCGTTGACCATTCACATCCGCGTACGCCCCGAGAAGTGGTCGGGGTCGCCGAAAAGCAAAGCCCCGGCTTTGGACCGGGGCTTTACGTGGCGACGGTGGCTGTCAGTGCCCGACGCCGCTTAGCGATTCAGTTCCACCAGCGCCGCGTTGTACTCGGATTGGGCTTCCTCCAGCTTGCGCTGTGCCTTATCGATCTTGTCCTGCTTGCCCTTGGCGCGGGCTTCCTTCAGCTCTTGTTCGCGTTCGGACACTTTGGACTGCTTCTCACGCACGTTTGTTTCGCGTTGGGATTGCAGGCGGCTGTCGGTGCAATGTGCCTTGGCTTCGGCCAAGGCCTTCTTCAAGCCGGCTTCGCGGCGCGTGTTGTTCTGTGCTTGCGCAGCGGCAATGTCGTTTTCGATTTCGCAGAACTTGGCGGCGCAGCCTCGTTGGGCCGAGCAATCGGTGGCGGCCTGAGCGGGCAGGGTGCCGAACACGGCGCACGCAGCGGCGGCTGCGGCCAAGGATTTAACGAAAGAGGGCATGCGGTGTCTCCGTAAGGCGTTGCGGAAACGCCATGATGGCCTGATCTGGCCCGAGCGGCAATGCGGCGCCCCGCGGTTCGCGGCCGGGCCGGCGCCGGCGGTGCGCTGCGGCCCGCCCTGGCCGTCGTCCTTAGCGGACCAACGGACCAACGGACCCACGGACCAACGGACCAACGGATCACCGGATCAGCGTGCCCGCCAACGCCGCCGCCACCAGCAGCGCACCCAGCCACAGGTTGGCGCGAAACAGCATGAAGTTGCGGTCGGGGCGCTGGATGTCGAACACCTTCAGCTGCCACGCCAGATGCACGGCGACGGCGGCCATGCCAACCTGGTACGCCCACGACAAGCCCATGGCATAACCACCCCAGGCCCACAGCACGACGGTCGCGGCGTAGAAACCGCCGATCCACAATTTGCCTTGGTCGCCAAAGCGCATGGCCGTGGAATGCAGCCCCAGGCTGCGGTCGTCGCGCACGTCGACGTACGCGTAGATGCTGTCGTAGCCCACCTGCCAAAGCACCGCGCCCAACCACATGGCGATGGCGGCCAGCGGCACGACGTTCTGCGTGTCGGACCAGGCCATCAGCATGCCCCAGTTAAAGCAGATGCCCAGCACCACTTGCGGCCAGTACGTGACGCGCTTGCACAGCGGGTAGATGAACACGAAGGGCAGCACGGCCAGGGCCAGCCAGCGGCTCATTTCGTTCAGGAAAAACAGCAGCGATCCGCACACCAGCAGTTGCCCGAGCAGGAACCACACTGCGTTCTTCATCGACAGCTGGCCGCTGGTCAGTGGCCGGAAGCGCGTGCGTTCGACGTGCTTGTCGAAGTTGCGGTCGCACATGTCGTTGACCGTGCAGCCGATGCCGCGCATCAGCAAAGCGCCCAGCGAAAAGACGATCAGCCGTTGCAGGTCGGGCAGGCCACCGGCTGACTGCACCAGCGCGGCCACGGCCGGCAGCAGCGTCAGCCACGTGCCGATAGGCCGGTCCAGCCGGCACAGGCGCGCGTAGGGCCGCCAGGATTTCGGAAGCCAGCGTTCGACCCAGTCGGTGAAAACGATGTCGCTGAGGTCGACGGGAGGTTGTTGCGAGGCGCTCACTGTCACGGTCAGAATTTGGTCGGGAAAGCCGACAGCATAAAACAACGGCCGGGCATTGCGCCCGGCCGTGGAACTTCAAGCAGCTTTCAAGCCGGCACGATTCAGGCCGTGTATTCCTTGAGCAGCTTGCCCAGGATGGCGATGCCGGTGCGGATCTTGTCTTCCGGCACGGTGGCAAAGCTGAGGCGCAGCGTGTTCTGCTTGCCCACGCCGCTGTAGAACGGCGCGCCCGGCACGAAGGCCACGTTTTGCGCGATGGCCTTTTCCAGCAGCTTGGTGCTGTCCATGTGTTCGGGCAGCGTCAGCCAGATGAACATGCCGCCTTCCGGCTTGGTCCACGTCACCGTGGACGGGAATTCGCGCTTGATGGCCTCCAGCATGCAGCTGCCCTGGGCGCGGTAGATTTCGCGCACGTTGGGCAGGTGCTCTTCCAGGAAGCCGTCCTTGACGATTTCGTACACGGCCATCTGCGTCAGCGTGGGCGTGTGCAGATCGGTGGCTTGCTTGGCCTGCACCAGCTTGTTGATCAGCGGACGGGCGCCGGCGATATAGCCCAGGCGCAGGCCCGGTGCCAGCACCTTTGAGAACGTGCCCAGGCGCACGACGTTGGCGCCGTACTCGGCGGCCAGCGCCACCAGGCCGGGCTGCGGTTCGCCTGCGTAGCGCAGTTCGCCGTAGGGGTCATCTTCGACGATGGTCAGGTTCAGTTCGGCGGCGCGCTTGACCAGCGCGATGCGGCGTTCCAGGTTCAGCGTGCGGCCCGTGGGGTTCTGGAAGTTGGGCAGCGCGTACAGGAAGCGTGCGCCGTCAGCCAGTTCGGGCGTGATGGATTCGGGGATCAGGCCGCCTTCGTCGGTGGGCACCGGCACGAACTTCGGCTGGTACAGGCTGAACGATTGCAGCGCGCCCAGGTAGCTGGGGTCTTCGACCAGCACCTTGCTGTCCTTGTCGATCAGTACCTTGCCCAGCAGGTCCAGCGCTTGCTGCGAACCGGAGACGATCAGGATCTGGTCGGCGGCAACGTTGGCGCCCGCGCGGTTCAGGTCGTCGGCAACCCATTGGCGCAGCGGCGCATAACCTTCGGTGGGGCCGTATTGCAGGGCCGCGCGGCCGTTGGTGGACAGTACCTTGTCGAACGCAGCACGTACCACTTCTACCGGGAAGCCGCCGGGCGCCGGCAAGCCGCCAGCGAACGAAATGACTTCGGGGCGCTCGGTGACCTTGAGGATCTCGCGGATGGCGGAGCTGGTAAGTTGCTGGGCGCGTTCCGAAAAGGAAAACGCAGGTTCGAGAGGCTTGTCCATGGATTGCTTCTTGAAGAAGAAGGGTAAAGGGAGAGGCTTGTGTAGGGGACTGCGACAAAAAAGTATTGTCCCATACGGTAGCAGCCCGGCCCCTTTAACGCGCGGAACCCCTAAAATCACCTGCATCGAAAACCGCCTGTACAGTTACATTTATCGCCATGTTCGAAGCCGCCCCGATCGTCGCCGAGTCCAAGTCCGCCCTGTACGCCGAATTGGTCGCGCAGGCCCGCGCGCTGCTGGAGGGCGAGCCCGACCGCATCGCCAACGCCGCCAACCTCAGCGCGCTGGCCTACCAAGCCTTGCCCGATCTGAACTGGGCGGGCTTTTATTTCTTTGACGGCACCGAACTGGTTCTTGGCCCGTTCCAGGGCAAGCCCGCCTGCGTGCGTATCCCGCTGAATCGCGGCGTGTGCGGCGCGGCCGCCAGCCAGCGCCAGACGCAGCTGGTGCCGGACGTGCACGCATTTCCCGGCCACATCGCCTGCGATGCCGCCTCGCGCTCCGAAATCGTCGTGCCGCTCGTGCATCAAGGCGAATTGATCGGCGTCTGGGATGTGGACAGCCCCGTGCCGGACCGCTTTGACGAAGACGACCGCGCAGGCATGCAGGCGCTGTGCGCCGTGTTCCTGTCCAGCCTGCGCTAAGCGGCGGCCGTTGACACGTCAACGGCCGGCCGGTAGATTTGCGCATCAGCCGCCGACGTGCGCCTAATTTTTTGTTCATTCATGATTCATCAGGCCATCCAATTCGCTTCCTGCATCCGCGCCCTGGGCGCGGTGCCGGCTGCCGTCGGCCTGAAATCCAAAAAACAGCCGCTCATCTGACCGGAGCATGCTGTTCCGTCAGATGGGCGACGGAACAGCGGCCTTCTGGCGGCGCTTTGGCGCCTCTTGCGCACCCCTGATATCCCGAGCACTTCTGTACGGTCCAACCGCGGTCCGCTTACATCGAAGGAGTGTTCTCATGTCCATTCAACAATCTGTGTTCCAAGGCGTCTGGGTGCCGCTGGTGACGCCGTTTTCGGGCGGTGCCGTCGACGGGGGCGCGTTGCGCCGCCTGGTGCGCCACTACGCGGCGGCGGGGGTTGACGGGCTGGTCGTGTGCGGCAGCACGGGCGAGGCCGCCTCGCTGGACGACGCCGAGCAATTGGCGGTGCTGGACGCCGTGTTGGCCGAAGCCGGCCGCCTGCCCGTCATCATGGGGCTGGCCGGCAACCATCAAGGGCACGTGCTGCAACGCCTGGCCGCCTTTGGCACGCGACCGCTGGCCGGCATCCTGGCCCCCGCGCCGTACTACGTGCGGGCCGGGCAGGAAGGGGCCGCCGCCTATTTCCGCCGCCTTGCCGATGCTTCGCGCTTTCCCCTGGTGCTGTACGACATTCCCTACCGCACGGGCACAACACTTGAGACATCGACGTTGCTGTCGCTGGCCGCGCATGCCAACGTGGCGGCCATCAAGGATTGCGGCGGGTCGTTGGACAAGACGCTGGCGCTGATAGCCGACGGGCAGATGAATGTGCTGGCGGGCGAAGACCTGCAAACCTTGCCGGTGCTGTGCCTGGGCGGGTCGGGCATGATCGCGGCGGCCGCGCATGTACGGCCCGATCTGTTCGTGGCGATGTACCAGGCGGTGCGCGCGCAGCAGCTGGATCTGGCGCGTCGGCTGTTTCACGCCTTGGCGCCGGTGATCCGCCTGGCCTTCGAAGAACCCAACCCCGGGCCGCTGAAGGCGCAGCTGAGTCGCCAAGGCCTGTTGATCGACGAATTGCGGCAGCCGATGCCGGCCGCCAGCGCGGCGTTGGCGGCGCGCCTGGACGCGGCCGTTGCGGGCCTGAACCGCCAGTTTCCTTGCCAGTAGACGGAAGTTAGGGCGCGATGACGTTGCGGTCCCTCAGCTTTGTGTTGCCCGGATTCATTTGGTAATAAAAGCCCTACCGGGATGCTGACGGATTGCTTATGATGCGGCCATTCTTCGGGGTGAAACAAAACGTTCATGGCCCAAGCTTTTGAAGCCTTGTCCGCCTGGCAGGTGATGCTGGCGGGGCTGCTGTTTTTCGGCGGCATCTATCTGGTCTTCGGCGCGGCTACCTGGCTGCTGACCCAGCACGTGTTGCCCGCACTGGGCATCGGCAAGCCGCTGGATCCGCGCCCCTTGGGCCCGGGCCAGCTACGCCGGGAACTGGCGCAATCCGGCCTGTCGATCCTGCTGTTCGGCACCGGCATGATTTTCCCGTGGGGCCTGCTGCAACTGGGTTGGGCGCATCTGGACCCTGACCCCAGCTGGCAAAAAGTCGTGGTCGAAATCCTGGTGCTGGTGGCCTGGAACGATGTCCATTTCTGGGTCAACCACCGCTTGCTGCACACCAAGCTGTTGCGTCGTTTTCACCTGCCGCATCACCGGTCCGTGGTCACGACGCCGTTCTCGACCTACAGCTTTCACCCCATCGAAGCGCTGATGCTGGGCAACGTCATCATGCTGCCGATGGTGCTGCATGATTTCAGCTTCTGGGCGCTGGCGTCGGTGCCGCTGTTCAGCCTGTTCTTCAATTGCATCGGCCACGCCAACTACGACTTTTTCCCCAAGGTGTCCTACGCGCATTGGTTCGCCGCCAGTCGGCGTCACCATCTGCATCACGCCTGCTACAACGGCAATTACGGTTTTCAGTTCACGTTTATGGATCGCCTGTGTCGGACGCGCCTGAAAGCCGAGGCCGCGGCAAACCAGCTGGATGCATTCCAGCGCAGAGACGCTGTTGGCGGCAAAGCCTGACGCCCGGCGGCGCCTGCCGTCCTTGCGCAACCGCCGCGACTGGCAAAGCCTGGCCTACCTGGCCGCGTTGCCCGCGCTGGCGGCCTGGCAATGGCTGTACGGATTCTGGTGGCCGCTTTACGCGCTGATGCTGTTTTTGACGCTGGGCATCGGCGTCATCCACCACAACCACACGCACATCCGCATGTGGCGCGGCCGCTGGACCAACCGCGCCACTGATTTCTGGATCACGCTGCTGCAAGGGCATCCGACCTTCGTCTTTTACCCGGCCCATGTGGCGAATCATCATCGCTACAAGCATGGCGCGCGCGACGCCGCGCGCACCTATCGTTTTGGCGGCGATACCAACCACCTGTGGGGCTATGTGCTGCACCCGTTTCAAGCGGGCTGGGTGCTGTATCCGATGTTTTTCGCGTGGCTGGGCCGGCTGCGCCGCCACTGGCCGGGCGCGTGGCGCTACAGCATGGCGCAATACGGGGCGTGGCTGGGCTTGTGGGGCGGGCTGCTGGCCGTGAACCCCGTCAAGGCGCTGGTGTTCGTGATCGTGCCGCAACTGCATGGCCTGCATTGGCTGCTGGCCACGAACTACTTGCAGCACGCCCATGCCGACGGTGGGCCGCGCGACGTTGCCGGCTTGAACTACGCGCGCAATTTTGAAGGGCTGGTCAACCCGTTGCTGTTCAACATCGGCCTGCACACCGCGCATCACGAGCACCCGCGCGCGCATTGGTCCGAACTGACCCGGCTGCATCGCGAACACTATCGCGCGCGCGTCAACCCGGCGCTGAATGAAGCGGGGCTGGTGCCTTATATGTTCCGTGTCTTCGTGCTGAGCGCTATCCTGCCGCGCCTGCGCAGCCGTTCCTGCATGGCGCCCGAGCATGTTCGCTAGCGCCTTACCCATTACCACTCGAGGCCCGTCACATGCCTATCGCGTTTAATCGTGTCTACCTGGAAGGCGCCGGCTATTTCATGCCGGGCGAACCCGTGTCCAACGAGGCGATGGACAACTACATCGCGCCGCTGAACCGCATGTCCAGCCGCATCAAAGGCCGCATCCTTGCCGAGAACGGCATCAAGCACCGTTACTACGCCATCGACCCGGAAGGCCAGACGGTCTACACGAACGCGCAGCTGGCCGCCAACGCCATCCGCGACTGCCTGCGGCGTGCCGACAGCGACCTGTCGGCCGTGTCCATGCTGACCAGCGGGTCGTCGGGCGGCGACGCCTTGATGCCGGGTTTCGCCAACATGATTCAGGGCGAGCTTGCTGCCCAGCCGATGGAAACGCTGTCGGTGCACGGCATCTGCGCGGCGGGGGTGTCGGCGATCCAGGCGGCGGCGCAAGGCGTCGAAATGGGCGGACACGCCAGCGCGCTGGCCGTAGCCAGCGAATTGCCGTCGCGCCTGTTCAAGCGATCGCGCTTTGCGGCGCGCGGATACGACGCCGATTTCGATGCGCATTTCCTGCGCTGGATGCTGTCTGACGGCGCGGGTGCCCTGCTGTTGGGCAACAGCGGCCGCGCGCTGGCCGGGGCGTCCAGGAACGTCCGGCTGAAACTGAAGTGGGTGCATCAACGGTCGTTCTCGGGCGACTATCCGGTGTGCATGCAGCTGGGCCTGTCCGCCGACCGCGCAAAGGGCCATCTGGACTATCCATCCTGGAACGAAGCCGAAGCGGATGGTGCCTTGTCGCTGCGCCAGGACATCCGGCTGTTGCCGCATCTGTTCGACATCGGCATCCATGAATACGCCAAGCTGGTGCGCGACGGCTGGGTGGACCCGGATCAAGTCGACCATTTCCTGTGCCATTACTCGTCGGAAAAATTCATCCCCGTGGTTGAAGACCTGATGGAAAAGGCCGGGCTGGTGATTCCCCGCGAACGCTGGTTCAGCAACTTGGCATGGCGCGGCAATACGGGCGCGGCCTCGATCCTGATCATGCTGGCCGAGTTCCTGGAAACGCGCGAGATCAAACCCGGCGAACAGATTTTTTGCTATATCCCCGAATCGGGGCGCTTCATGGCCGCCTACATGCTGCTGGAAGCGGAAGCGGTGCAGGCGCCGGCCGTGGCTGGGGCGCCGCGGTCCACGGCGGATCATCCTGTGAATCCGGCGGCAAACCCGGGCGCGAATCCGACCGCCCGCATCGACACGCAGAGCGATGACGCCGACGCCATCGCGCCGCCGCATGACCCCGACATGGCCCCGCAGGGCCTGGGGCAGTTGCTGACCGAGCTGGCCGCCATCTGGCACGACTACCGTTCGCGCGTGTGGCGCACGCCGGTGGTGCGCCGCTTGCGCCGCCGGGAATTCCAGACGGGCGATTATCTGAACTGGATGGAAAACTGGATCCCCCAGGTGCGCGAAGGCAGCAAGTGGATGCGCGAGGGCGCGGCTTCGCTGACCGAGCAATACGCGCCGCTGGCCGCGCTGATCGACATGCACGCCGGCGAAGAGCAGAACGATTTCCAGATCCTGTTTCAGGACTACCGCACGGCGGGCGGCACGGTGGACAACATCGACGCCTTGCGCCGCAACCCCGGCGGCGAAGCGCTGAACGCCTATCTGCACGGCCTGGCCGCCACGCGTGACCCGATCGGACTGCTGGGCGCAATCTACATCATCGAAGGCACGGGCCAGCGCATCGTGCCGGCGCTATTGCCCTTGCTCAAGGCCAGCCTGACGCTGCCGCCCGACGCCTTCCGCTTTCTTGAATACCACGGCCACAACGACGAGCACCATCTGGCGCGCTGGCTGTCGGCGGTGGAACTGGCTCTGGACTGCGACGAAGACGGCCGCGCCGAGCAGCGCATCGTGGACACCGCCCGCCGCACCGCCGCGCTGTACCTGATGCAGTTCCACCATGTCATGGAAGGCGACGCCGCATGAGCAAGGAACCCGAATTCCTGACCAAGGCGCACGATCCGGCCGACCCCAGCCCTTGGCTGGCCTTGTACCTGGACCGCAGCACACCGCTGCCGGACAAGGTCAAAAAGGCCTGGCTGACCGATTCCAGCTGCGCGTCGCGTCAGTACCTGCTGCCGTTCCTGCGTCCGCTGGCGCGCGCCTTCATCATCGTGATCCAGGTGGTGAAGACCTTTTTGCCGCGCCGCTGGTCGCATTCCCGGCTGCTGCATCGCATCCTGGCCTGGGGCCTGAAGCGCTTTGTGTCGCCCGAGGCCAACTGGCTGATTCTGCGGCACTTTCACCTGGGCGCGCAGGCGCTGGCGTTCATCGGCGCGAACTCGCCGGTGCCGATAACGACCACGCCGCTCAAGCCGTTGGTCATTGACGACCTGAAGGACGAACTCTTCGTCAAGCACGACCTGAACCTGTTTAACTTCGTGATTCGCCTGAACCAGGCGCTGCGCGAGGCAGGCGTGGAAATGCACGCGCCCAAGTCGGTCGATTTCTCGATGATCGAGGACCCACCGCTGAAGCTGGAAGACATGCCGCAAGGCAGGCTGAACTTCCTGGACCTGCAAAGCGCCATCGAACTGTTCACGCCGCTGTACCAGCTGATGTTGACCGACAACGATTTCTGGCGCGCCGCCAATTCGTTGCAGCTGGACGAGACCATCGGCATCTACGCGGCCAAATTGCTGGGCGCGCCGCAGCACCTGATCCTGGTCAACAACAGCCATCCGCTGGTGCCGATGTCGACCTTGCGGGCGGGCTATCGACTGGTGTTGCACGGCCTGTCCACCGAGATGCTGCACAGCTTGCTGATGGAGATGAAGGCCGCGCAACAGGGCGCGGAGCCGCCGGCGCCGATCAGCTAGAAAGGGGCCCGGGCAGCGGCGCGTCTTGGGGCGTCACTTGGTGTAGACCCTGCGTTACACGGAAATAGGGCTGCGTTATATTGCCTGCCTTGTTCGGCAAGCAGCGCCGGATCGCGATTGCGTCGCGCGTGGTTTGCGCCCCGCATCGCGGGTTTTTCCGTTGCGTGATTCCCTATTTCGGAAGTCCCTCTTATGCCCCAGCCCATTGAAGTCATTGCCACCATCCTGTTCGCGGTGGCGGTTCTTCATACGTTTTCCGTTCCCGTTTTTGCGCGCCTTGCGCATCGCGGCGGGCCGCATGCCGGCATCTGGCATTTGTTCGCCGAAGTTGAAGCGGTGTTCGGCGTCTGGGCGTTTGCGCTGATCGTCGCGATGGCCGCGCTGACCGGTCCGGCCAGCGCCGTCAGCTACATGGACACGCGAAACTTCACCGAGCCGCTGTTCGTTTTCGTCATCATGGTGGTGGCCGCCAGCCGGCCCATCCTGGAATTGGTCGGCTTGCTGGTGCGCGTCGTGGCGCGTGTGCTGCCCCTGCCGCGCGAACTGGCCACCTTCTTCGTGGTGATGGCGCTGGTGCCGCTGGGCGGCTCTTTCATCACCGAGCCCGCCGCGATGACGCTGGCGGCAATCCTGCTGCGCGACGCCTATTTCCGCACGAGCGGGCGCGCCGGCTTCAAGTACCTGACTTTGGGCGTGCTGTTCGTGAACGTGTCGATCGGCGGGGTGCTGACCGCCTACGCGGCGCCGCCGGTGCTGATGGTGGCGTCCACCTTCGGCTGGGATTCCGCGTTCATGGCGCAGCACTTCGGCTGGCGCGCGGCGGTGGCCGTGTGCTTGAACGCCGGCTTGTTGACGTTTATCTGCCGCAAGGCGCTGATGGACCGCTCGGTGGGCACCGGCGGCGGTGTCGACGGCGCACAGGGGTCGGATTCCCGACCGCCGGTGCCGATGCTGGTTATCGCCGTGCATCTGGTTTTCCTGGTGGCCGTGGTGCTCACCGCGCATCATCCGGCCATTTTCATGGGCCTGCTGATGATGTTCATCGGCTTTTCCGAAGCCTACAAGCGCCATCAGAACCGCCTGTTGATCAAGGAAGGCCTGATGGTGGGCTTCTTCCTGGCCGGCCTGGTCGTGCTGGGCGGTTTGCAAAAGTGGTGGTTGCAGGATCTGCTGGGCGGCTTGCAGCCGTTCGTGCTGTTCTGGGGCGCAACGGCGCTGACCGCCATTACCGATAACGCCGCGCTGACCTACCTGGGGTCGCTGGTCGAAGGTACCAACGAAGCCTGGCGCTACATGCTGGTGGCCGGCGCGGTGACGGGCGGTGGCCTGACGGTGATTGCCAACGCGCCGAACCCGGCCGGTTTCGCCATTCTGAAAAACCACTTCCCCGATGGCACGATTTCGTCGGGGCGGCTGTTTCTGTCCGCCTTGGGGCCGACGCTGATCGCCGCCATCATGTTCCTGCTGCCGGTCTAGAAAAGCCCGGCAACGCCGGGGCCGGGCGCCCCGGGACGCCGCCTCGGCCCCCCGGGGCGGCACCGGACACCGAGGGTTTCCGAAAAACCGCTAAAATTCAAGACTTTCCCCGAATTTTTTCCGGCCTAGCCCCCCCGTCGCTCCTGACCACCTTGTGTCTGGCGTTTGACGGCTTTGATTTTCCGGGCGTGTGCCTCGGAGCCCCTGATGCCCATCTACGCTTATAAGTGCAGCGCCTGCGGCCATGCCAAAGACGTCTTGCAGAAGATTTCCGATGCGCCCCTTTCGGTTTGCCCCGAATGCGGCCAAAGCACGTTCTCCAAGCAGGTGACCGCGGCTGGATTCCAGCTGAAAGGCTCCGGCTGGTACGTGACCGACTTCCGCAACAATGGATCGGGTGGCGGCGCCGCCACGAGCGCCACGGCGCCTTCGGAAGGCAGTGCAACGGCTACGCCGGCGGCACCCGCCGCCAGCACCGCGCCCGCACCGGCAGCCGCGCCCGCGGCCAGCCCCGCAGCGCCGGCCGGCGGTACGCCCGCCTAGAGCCCTTGCGATGCGGATGCGCCTTATCAAGAAGTACTTCATCACCGGCTTGCTGATCTGGGTTCCCCTGGTCATCACGGTGTGGGTACTGGGCTTGCTGGTCGCCACCCTGGAAGGGTTCGTGCCCGGCTTCCTGTCGTCCGAATCGCTGTTCGGCATCGACATCCCGGGCTTCCGCTTCGTCCTGGTCATCGTGGTGGTGTTGCTGACGGGCATATTCGCGGCAAACCTCATCGGCCGCACCATGGTGGACCAGTGGGAAAGCCTGCTGGGCCGTATTCCGCTGGTGCGCTCCATCTACAACTCGGTCAAGCAGGTCAGCGATACCGTGCTGGCCCCCAATGGCCAGGCGTTTCGTCGGGCGGTACTGGTGCAGTATCCGCGCGCCGGCTCCTGGACCATCGCTTTCGTCACCGGCACGCCCAGCGGTGAAGTGGCCGGCTTGATGCCGGGCGACCACATCAGCGTGTATGTGCCCACGACACCAAATCCCACGTCCGGCTTCTTTCTGATGATGCCTCGCGCCGACGCGATCGATCTTCAGATGAGTGTGGACGCGGCATTGAAGTACATCGTTTCCATGGGCGTGGTCGCCCCGACCCAGGCGCTTGCGCCCGAGGGTCAACCGGCCCCGCTCTCTCCGGCAACCGGCGTGCAAGACGCGCCGCGCGCCGATTCGTAACCCTTACGCTCAAACTAAGCACACAACGGAGTCATCCCGCATGCGTACCTGCTACACCGGCCAGGTTTGCCGTGACCATCTCGGCCAGACCGTCACCCTGTACGGCTGGGTGAACCGCCGCCGCGACCACGGCGGGGTCATCTTCATCGACTTGCGCGACCGCGCGGGCCTGGCCCAGATCGTGTTCGATCCGGACAACGCCGCCTTCGCCACCGCCGAGCGCCTGCGCAATGAATTTTGCGTCCGCGTCACCGGCCTGGTGCGCGAGCGTCCGGCCGGCACCGCCAACAGCGAGCTGGCTTCGGGCGAGATCGAAGTGCTGTGCAAGGAAGTCGAAATCCTGAACGCGTCGGTCACCCCGCCGTTCCAGCTGGACGACGACAACCTGTCGGAAACGACCCGTCTGACGCACCGCGTGCTGGACCTGCGCCGCCCGCAAATGCAGCGCAACCTGATGCTGCGCTACCGCGTGTCGATCGAAACGCGCAAGTTCCTGGACCAGCTGGGCTTCATCGACATCGAAACCCCGATGCTGGCCAAGAGCACGCCCGAAGGCGCGCGTGACTACCTGGTGCCCTCGCGCGTGAACGCCGGCCACTTCTTCGCGCTGCCGCAATCGCCGCAGCTGTTCAAGCAGATGCTGATGGTGTCGGGCTTTGACCGCTACTACCAGATCACCAAGTGCTTCCGCGACGAAGACCTGCGCGCTGACCGCCAGCCCGAATTCACCCAGATCGACTGCGAAACCTCGTTCCTGAACGAATTCGAGATCCGCGAAATCTTCGAAAACCTGATCCGCCACGTGTTCAAGGTGGTGCAGGGCGTTGACCTGGCCCAGCCGTTCCCGATCATGCCGTGGACCGAAGCGATGCGCCGTTACGGTTCCGACAAGCCGGACCTGCGCGTGAAGCTCGAATTCACCGACATGACCGACGTCATGCGCGATGTGGACTTCAAAGTGTTTGCCGCCGCCGCCACGGCGCCCGGCAGCCGCGTGGTCGCATTGCGGGTGCCGGGCGGCGCCGAAATGTCCCGCAGCGAAATCGATGGCTACACGCAGTTCGTGGGCATCTACGGCGCCAAGGGCCTGGCCTACATCAAGGTCAACGAAGTGGCCAAGGGCCGTGACGGCCTGCAATCGCCCATCGTCAAGAACCTGCACGACGCTGCCTTGGCCGAACTGGTCAAGCGCACCGGCGCGCAAGACGGCGACATCATTTTCTTTGGCGCGGATCGCGAGAAGGTCGTCAACGACGCCATCGGCGCGCTGCGCGTGAAGATCGGCCACAGCGAATTTGGCAAGAAGACGGGCCTGTTCGAGGCCGGTTGGCAGCCGCTGTGGGTGGTTGACTTCCCGATGTTCGAATATGACGAGGAAGACGGCCGCTACACCGCCGCCCACCACCCGTTCACCAGCCCGAAGGACGGCCACGAAGACTTCCTGGAAACCGATCCCAGCAAGGCCTTCGCCAAGGCTTACGACATGGTGCTGAACGGTTGGGAAATTGGCGGCGGCTCGGTCCGTATCCACCGCGAAGAAGTTCAAAGCAAGGTGTTCCGCGCGTTGAAGATCGGCGCCGAGGAAGCTCAGGAAAAGTTCGGCTACCTGCTGGACGCGCTGCAATATGGCGCGCCTCCGCACGGCGGTATCGCATTCGGCCTGGACCGCATTGTCACGATGATGACCGGCGCCGAATCGATTCGCGACGTAATCGCCTTCCCGAAGACGCAACGCGCCCAGGATCTGCTGACGCAAGCGCCTTCCGAAGTCGACGAAAAGCAGTTGCGCGAATTGCACATCCGCTTGCGTAACGTCGAGGCTAAGTAAGCCCCCCCCCGAGGCGCCGGGGGCGCCTCCCCCCCAGGGGGGCGCCTCGCGGGACCGGCGGAGCCGGATCCTCGGCGGCCCGGCTTGTGGGGCGGCATGGGCTTGCGGCGGGTTGCGTTCTTTGGCGGCATGGCTTGCGATAAGTGTGTTTTTGTTGCGGCTAGGCGTGGCTGAATTGGAGTAATCTGGCAGACGCCGCTTTGTTGACGGTGCTTGCCGGAGCTGCCCTTGGGTCTGGCCAGTGGTTCCTCTGCTTTCAAAAGGCGCCATCGCTTTTATGTCGCTCATCCGTGTCGTCAGCTACAACATTCACAAGGGCCGTTCGGCATTAGGCCGGCGCGACTCCTTGAATGAACTGCGCTTAGGTCTTTACGGCCTGCGCCCTGATCTTGTCTTTCTGCAGGAAGTCCAAGGCCGCAACGAGCAAAAATCCTTGCTCGACGCTCAACACGAATCACTTGCCGCTGCCCTGCGGCTGGATGTGGCTTATGGCCGCAACGCCATCCGTCATGCCACGGATCACGGCAACGCGCTGTTGTCGCGCTTTCCCATTCTTGACCACGAGAACGTCGACATCTCGGATCACCGCCTGGAACAACGCGGCCTGCTGCATGCGCGCATTGAAGTCGATGACCGGCCGGTGCATTGTTTTGTTGTGCACCTGGGCCTGTTCGCCGGCAGCCGTACGCGCCAGGTGCTGGCGCTGACCGAGCGCATTCGCCGCATGGTGCCCGATGGCGAACCCATCCTGATCGCGGGTGATTTCAACGACTGGAACGACCGCCTGGCCCCGCTGTTCGTGCAGCAGCTGGGCCTGTACGAAGTGTTCTCGCACGCGCCGCGCAGCCATGGTGGTGAATTGCCGCGCTTGCGCGATTCGGTCAAGCGCCTGAGCAACGCGCTGCGTGGCTTGCCCAACGGCGGCTTGTCCGTGATGGAACGCACCAATCAGCTGGGCATGGGTGGCAGCGCGCCACCACTGCTGCCGCCGCCCCGTACCTTTCCGGCCGTGTTCCCGTGGTTTCGCCTCGACCGCATCTATCAGCGCGGTTTCGCCGTGCGCAGCGCGCGCGTATTGCGCGGACGGGAATGGGCGCGGCTGTCCGATCATTCCCCCTTGCTGGCGGAGCTGGAACTCCCGTGAAGGCCGAGCAGGTCAAGCTTGAATGGACGGACGGCAACAGCATTCGCTTGTTGCAGAACGGTGCCGACTTTTTCCCCGCGCTCTGCGCGGCCATCGATGCCGCGCAGGTCAGCGTGCATCTGGAAACCTACATCTTCATGCTGGACCGCACAGGCGTCCAGGTGCTGGAAAGCCTGATGGCGGCAGCGCGGCGCGGCGTGAAGGTCAGGGTGGTGCTGGACGGTTTCGGCAGCGCCATGCACGTGGAAGCCGTGCGCGCCCGCCTGCTTGAAGCCGGCGCGCAATGCCGGGTTTTCCGACCCGAACCGCGCTGGTTTGCGCGCTACATCCCCTCGCGCAGCCGCCTGCGCCGCCTGCACCGCAAGGTGACCGTGGTGGACGGCAGCATCGCATTCATCGGCGGCATCAATGTCGTGGACGATTACGATGACCTGGACCCCACCGACGGCATCCCCGGCCCGCGCTTTGACTTCGCGGTGCAAGTGGAAGGGCCGCTGGTCACCGAGGCGGCCTATGCGCAAGACCTGCTGTGGGTACGCCTGAACTGGGCGCGGCTACGCCGCCATCCGCGCGACTGGAACCGCATGCGGCTGACCAAGCCGCACCACGCGCACGTCAAGCCTTGCGGCACGCTGCGCGCCGCGCTGGTGCTGCGCGACAACCTGCGCTTTCGCCAGACGTTTGAACGCGCTTACCTGTATGGCATCACCCAGGCTCGGCGCGACATTCTCATCGCCAACGCGTATTTCTTTCCGGGGCGGCAGTTTCGCCGCGCCCTGGCCAAGGCCGCCGCGCGGGGCGTGCGCGTGCGCCTGCTGTTGCAAGGCAAGGTCGAATACCGCATGCAGTATCACGCCACGCGCTCGCTGTACGATCAGCTGCTGCGCGACGGCATTGAAATCTACGAGTACATGCCCAGCTACCTGCACGCCAAGGTTGCCGTGATCGACAACGTGGCGACGGTGGGCTCGTCGAACCTGGATCCCTTCAGCCTGCTGCTGGCGCGCGAGGCCAACGTCGTCGTCGACGATCAGCCCTTTGCCTGGGACCTGCAAGAGCGCCTGGAAACGGCCATCCGCGAAGGCGGCAATTTCATTCGACCGCTGGACTATCAGCGCCGGGGCTGGCTGCGACGCTGGGTGGATGCGGCGTCCTACACGCTGCTGCGCATCGGCGTGGCGCTGACGGGCTCGTCGGATAAATACTGACGCGGCGGATCACGCCCGCCGCTTGACGAGTCCCAGTGCCAATGCGGTGCCGACCAGGATGATTGCGGCGCCCACCACGATGGACGGCGTGATGCTTTCGTCCAGCAACCACGCGCCCCACACCACGCCGAAGATCGGCACCAGGAACGTGACGCTGACCGCGCCGGTCGGGCCCACGTTGGCGATCAGGCGGAAAAAAATGATGTAGGCCGCGCCGGTGCACACCACGGCAAGCAGCACCGTGGATATCCACGCCGTCATCGACGCGGGCGTCTCCGGCCAGGCGGACACGGCCAACGGCAGCAGCACCAGCGAGGCCGCGATCATGCTGCCCGTGGCGCTGGCCAGCGCGTCCACGCCCGTCAGGAAACGCTTCGTCCAGTTCGCGGCAAGGCCGTAGAAAACGGGTGCGGAAACGGCGGCAAGCACGGCGGGGCCGGTGCCCCCGGCCTGGAAATTGAGCTTGTCCCACACCAGCACGATGATGCCCACGAAGCCGATCAGCAGCCCCAGCGACCGCATCCACGGCAGCCTGTCCTTGAGCCACAGCCATCCCACCACGGCGCCCCACACGGGCGTTACCGCGTTGGCCACGGACAAGAACCCGGCGCCCAATGATTGCGCCGCATAGGCATACAACAGGAACGGCACGGCGGCGTTCAGGGTGCCAACCACCAGCAGGGCCTTCCAGTGCCGCGCAATGATGGGCAGCTTGCCGCGCCACATCGCGGCGGGCAGCAGGAACAGCGCGGCCAGGCCGACGCGAAGTTCGATCAGGGCGACGGGCCCGAAATCGTTGACGGCAAGCCGCATGAACAGAAAGGAACCGCCCCAGACCCCTGCCAGCAGCAGCAGGTCCAGCAAATTGCGTTGACGCATGGTGTGTCTCGGTGAGCCTTATTTGCGGCTGGTGACCAGGTTCTTCATCTTGACCCGGTACGCCAGCAGCGCACAGGACAGGGACAGGACAATACACAACACCAGCCCGGCCCGCACTCCGTTTAGTACCGTGCCATGCGAAATCATGATCCCGACCAGCGCGGTGCCCAGCGCGCTGCCGATGGCCCGTGTGGTCTGCACCAGCGCGGAGGCCACGCCCACGTCCCGGCGTTCGCTCAGCATCTGCATGAAGAGCGTCAGGTTGGGCAGCAGAAAGCCCAGCGCGCATCCGTTGACGAAGAAGGCGGCCAGGATCCACCACGCCGACGTACCGGGTGAAATCAACAACACCATCAGCGTCCCGGCGGCCAGCAGCAGCCCGCCAAACACCATCAGGCGCTGCGGCTCTGTCTGCTTGGGGAACATGCGCCCGTTAATGATGCTGCCCACCGAGATCGCGGCAACCAGCGGCGTCAGCAGCAGGCCGGCTTCGCTGGGGGTGTAGCCCAGCACCTGCTGCAACAGCAGCGGGCTGTAGAAGATCAGCACGAACATCACCGCGCCCACCATCATCGCGGCCAGGTTCAGCAGTTTGGATTCTTGTCCGGCCAGCACGCGCAGCGGAAAGATGGGCGACTTCACGCGGCGCTCGGTAGGAATCAGGATGGCAATGGCCGCGATGCCCACCAGCGCCAGCATGCCGCCCAGCAGCGGGTGCGCATGTTCGCCGCGCGCAAACGCCAGTTCAAGCGCGGCCAGCGGCGCGCCCACGGCCAGAACCAGCAAAATGGCGCCCACCCAGTCGATCTTGCGGCTGCCGTCATGGATGGGGCGAATACGGGGAAAGTAGCGGGCCAACAGGAAAAACGCGCCTGCGGCCGCAACGGGAGATATGAAGAATGCCGCCCGCCAGCCCAACGCCTGGGTGGCCGCGCCGCCCAGTACCGGGCCGATACCGCTGGCCATGGCAAAGGCGGCGGACACCAGCGCCATCCATCGCACGCGCTGCTTGGCATCGGGAAACAGGTCGGCCGGCGCCGCGAAAGCGGTGGCAATCATCATGCCGCCGCCCACCCCTTGCAGGGTGCGGAATACGATCAATTGGGTCATGGACTGCGCCAGCCCGCACGCAATGGAGCCCAGCGCGATGATCAGCACGGAAACCAGCATCAGCGGCTTGCGGCCGAACATGTCGCCCAGCCGGCCAAAGATCAGGATGGACGCCGCGGTGGCCAGCAGGTAGCCGGTGCCGACCCAGGCATAGAGGGCCATGCCGTTCAGCGCCTCGGCCACGCGCGGCAGCGTCGTGCTGATGATGGTGGAATCCAGCGCGGCCAGCACCACGGTTGCCGAGACCCCCGCCATGGCCATCAGCAAATCCCTCTTGGAGCGGGTGGGATCGGCGGCGGGCTGGGTCGGTGTCGGCGGCGGAGTCATGCCGCCTAGGATATCACCGGCCCACTAGGGTTTTCACTTGTAAAACGAGTGGTAGCCCCAGAAAACCGCAATGATCACCACGACCAGCAGCCATGACCAGCGGGAATTGGACACGCCGCGAGGTTCAGGTTCGGGGGGAGGGGGCGGCGGCGCAATCCGCGGCTGGACGGCCATGTGGTCGATGAACGCGGCAAAGAACTTCTGGATGATCTTCTCGCCGGCTTTCAGCAGCAGCCCTTCGCCACATTCAGCCAACTTGCCGCCCGCCATGCCGGCCACGGTATAGGCCACGCGGGTGCCCTGGTCCTTGGTGCTGAGATTGACCTGGGCGGTGCCGATGGCCAGGCAGGCCGCACGGCCCTTGCCTTCAAACACCAGGGTGCAGCTGTCGGGGGCGTTGACGTCCGAGAGCAGGATCTCGCCCTCGTAGTCGGTGTCGATCCCCGCGATATTGGCACGCAGGGTGACGGCGTACTCGGTAGGGCTGCGCATCGCAACTTCCACGCAACCCGGTATGCACTTCTGCAAGACTCTCGGGTCCGTCAACGCATCCCATGTCTGGTGCTGCGTCGAAGGAATCCATTGGGCATCGGCAATGCGCATGGCTGTCTCCTTTTAGAAGCTTTATGTGCACATTCTCTTCCCAAACAGCAGGTTTGGCTACTTGGGGCCCTGCGCCGATGCCGGTACGGAGGTATTAGCGCCCCTGCGTCAGAACCGAAATCCAATGCTGGGTCGAAAGATCGTGATCGGCGTTTTGGCCTTGCCCATGCAATTCGCGCAGGATGCCGCTGGCCATTTTCTTGCCCGCCTCGACACCCCATTGATCGAAGGGGTTGATCCCCCAGATCAACGCTTGTACGAAGATCTTGTGCTCGTACAGTGCCAGCAACGCGCCCAGCGCGTACGGCGTCAGGCGCGGCAACACGATCAGCGTAGAAGGCCTGCCGCCTTCATGTCGGCGATGGCGCGCGAGCCATTCGGCCTTGTCCGCGGGCATGCCTTGGGCCAGCATGGCGTCGCGATCCGCATCCAGCGACGTACCCCGCAGGAGCGTCTGGCGTTGGGCCAGGCAATTGGCCAGCAGCATCGCGTGTTCTTCGGTCCATTGGTGGTCGGCTTCGCGGCACATGATGAAATCCACCGCCGCGCCGTCCGTGCCTTGGTGCAGCCACTGGAAGAAGGTGTGCTGGCCGTCGGTGCCGGGCATGCCCCACACCGACGGGCCGGTGGGCACGCCCACGGGGTCGCCGGCCATATCCACGGATTTGCCCAGCGATTCCATGTCCAGCTGTTGTAGATAGGGCGCCAGGAATTGCAGGCGCGCGTCATACGCGGCGATGCTGAGTGACCCATATCCGAGCACGCTGCGGTTCGCGACGCCGGCCAGCGCAAGCTGCGCGGGCGCGTTTTCCGCAATGGGCGCCTGGGCGAAGTGCTCGTCCATGGTGGCGGCGCCGGCACGGATGCCTTCGATGACGTCAATCCCGACCGCCATGGCCACTGGCAAGCCCACGGCGGACCACAAGGAATATCGGCCGCCCACCCAATCCCAGAATTCGAAGACCTGCGAAGACGGAATTCCCAGCGCGCGGGCGGCGTCGGGGCGGGCGGTGATCGCCACAACCTGCTCATACGGCCGTTCCACGCCCGCCTGTGCCAGCCAGTCCACGGCGCGCCGCAGGTTGGCCAGCGTTTCTGCCGTCGTGAAGGATTTGGATGTGACGACCAAAAGAGTGTCTTGGGCATTCAGGCCCAGGATGGCGTCTTCAAGGGCATGCCCGTCAATATTGGCCACGAATTTCAGGGCTCTGCGAGCGCCGCTACCGCTGCACGCGTCCGTGGCCAAGCGCACGCCCCAGTCGCTGCCGCCGATACCAATATGGATCACCGCTTTCCATTTGCCCTGAGCGTCCGCCTGTTCCACGAATTCCCGAACACGTTGGTGTTCGCAGGCGACGGCTTCAATGGGTTCCGGCGCGCGCAGCATGGTGTGCCAGGCGGCGCGGTCTTCTGTCTTATTGACGTGGTCGCCGGCCAGCAGGGCCGCGCGTGCCTGGTCGAAACCACGGGCTTGGAGCAGGGCGGTTGCCGCAGCGCGGGCGTCTGGGGATGAGACCTGCGCGCTGAGGTCGATGGTTAGTCCGGCAGCGTGCAACAGGCGTAGTTCGTCAGTGCAGATCGAGCCGTGCTGGACGGCCTGACAGAACGCTTGCCATTCGGGAAGGCGCGGTAGCTTCGCAAGTTCAACGGGTTTTAAAGGCAGCATATTTTTTTGTAAATACGTCTTGATACTGATGTCCAAGTCCAGACGCGTCTCGTCAGTCGGAGGCGGGCGCGGTGCGCGCAATTCTGCAGATGCGCGAGTTTAGCCGGTTGATCAGGCGCTAAACAGGCCCTTTTTATTTTGCAAGCCGCGTTTCCATTCTTTTGCAAAGCTGTCCATATTGTTTTCATGCCTTGTCTGCGTCTGACGCTACAATTCCGCGATTCTCCCTCCGGCGCGGTTTTTTATGCTGTACGTTCTTGTAGCGTTTCTGGTTTCGTTGTTTTCGACCTTGCTGATCGTTCGCTACCGTTCCTGGCACGACGGCCTGACGGCTGACCACGATCTGGAGGGCGTGCAGAAGTACCATTCGAAGCCTGTGCCCCGCATCGGCGGACTGTCCTTGCTGATCGCCAGCGGCGTCACGTGCGCCTTGGTGGCAGTGCGCGAGCCGGACGTCCTTCCGAACATGGTGCTGCTGTTGGCGGCCTCGATGCCGGCATTTCTAGGGGGCTTCGCCGAGGATCTGACCAAACAAGTGCGGGTTTTGGTGCGGCTTGGACTTGCCATAATGTCGGGTGCTCTTGCCTATTATCTGCTTGGCGCGGCCGTGACGCGTGTCGACATTATCGGAATCGACTGGCTGTTGCAGTTCGGCCTTATTTCGTTGATTTTTACCTCCATTGCCATCGGGGGTGCCGCCAATGCCATAAACATTATCGACGGGTATAACGGCCTGGCGGCCGTGGTGTCCGCAATGATCTTGGCCGGGTTTGCCTACGTCTCGTTTTATCTCGGCGATCGGTTTTTGTTGATCGTGGCATTGAGCACGCTGGGCGGCATTATTGGATTCCTGGTTTGGAATTACCCGCACGGGCACATATTCCTTGGGGACGGCGGTGCTTACTTCCTGGGGTTCATGATCGGTGAGTTGTCAGTGCTGATGTTGGCGCGTCACCCGGAAGTGTCGGCATGGTTTCCGTTGCTGCTGTGTATTTATCCGGTATTCGAAACCCTGTTTTCCATCTATCGCAAAAAGTGGCTGCGTGGCCGCTCGCCCGGCGCTCCGGACGGGGTGCACCTGCATATGCTGGTCTACAAGCGCCTTGTGCGCTGGGCCATCGGCTCGCGCGAAATGCGGCATCAGACGCAGCGCAATTCCATGACGTCGCCGTACCTGTGGTTGCTTTCGTCGTTGGCGGTCATACCCGCCGTATTGTTCTGGCAGCAGCCCTATCTGTTAATGTTCTTCACGGCAGTTTTCTCCACCACCTATGTGGTGCTTTATCGCCGCCTGGTGCTGTTTCGCATGCCCAAGTGGATGATCGTAAAGAAGAAAAAGCGCCATTGACCGGCACCGGTTTCCTTAACCACCACTGCCCGGAATTTGGGGCAATGGGTTGGCTGGAGCGGGCGTCGCTGTAACCAGCAATGTTGTTGTACAGTGCGGGCTGCGTTGAACGGCGCCTGCCAACATCGGGTCGAGGGCGGCGCCAAGCTCGAATCATTATGCCCACACGAATTCTCATCGTTCGCACCTCCTCCTTGGGCGACCTCGTCCACATGCTTCCGGCAATCACCGATATTGCCCGGCATGTGCCTGACGCACAGATCGATTGGATCGTCGAGGAAGCGTTTGCCGAGATCCCGTCGTGGCATCCGGCCGTCAATGAAGTCATCAAGGTCGCCCATCGGCGCTGGCGCAAGTCGTGGTGGTCGTCGCAGGTGCGCTTCGAGCGCCGCGCGCTTAAAGAACGCCTGCGGTCCACGCAATACGACATCGTGCTGGATATGCAGGCGCTGCTGAAATCTGCTTGGCTGGTGCGTCAGGCGCGCGGCGTGCGGCACGGGCTGGATTGGCGGTCGGCGCGTGAGCCCTTGGCGTCGCTGTTCTACAACGTGCGGCACCGCGTGGAATTCTGGCAGCCTGCCGTGATCCGACAGCGCAAGTTGGCCGCGCTGACCTTTGGCTACCAGCATGCCGGGCTGCCGGACTTTGGATTGCAGAATTTCGTGCGGCAGGCCAGTCAGCCCGTGGAACCCGTGGTTGAAGTCGGCAGCGACGGCCTGAACGCCGCCGAACTGCCGCGCCTGCATCATTTGGACAATGACCGGGGTTACGCGGTGATCATGCCGTCGGCCAGCCGCGACGACAAACTCTGGCCCGAAGAGGATTGGCGCGCGGTATTCCGCCGCCTGCGCGAAGCCGGCTGCACCCTGAAACTGCTGGCGGGCAATGACGCCGAGGCCGAGCGCGCAAGCCTGCTCGTGGCCGGCATGGAAGGCGCCGAAGTGATGCCGCGCATGGATCTGACCGACGTGGCGCGGCTGCTGGCAGGATCGCGCCTGATGGTGGGCCTGGACAGCGGGCTTACGCATCTGTCGGCGGCGCTGGGCCGCCCGACCATCGGCATCTACCGCGCTTCCACCCCCGTTCGCACCCCGCTGGTCGGGTCGAACTACACGGCCAGCCTGGGCGACCGCGGTGCGTCCCCATCGCGCGAAGCGGTGATGGCCTCGGTTGAGCAGGCGCTGGCCGCGCAGTGACATGAACCGCTGCGTCTACACGCTGGCACTGCGGGCGTTGGCCCCGCTGCTCTGGTTATGGATGGCGCGTCGCGCCAAGCGTGCCGGCGGCGAGTGGGGCGTGTTCTCGCGTGAACGTTTCGGCCACGCGGTTGAATCACCACCTTCAGCTTCAGGTTTAGTTCCGGCGTCGGCTTCTGCTTCAACTTCGGTCGGTTTCGCGTCCGCTTCTGATCCCATTTCTGCCCGTTTCTCCTGGTCAACGCCCGTCTGGGTGCACGCCGTCAGCCTGGGCGAGACGCGTGCCGCACAGCCGCTGCTGCACGCCTTGCTTGACCGTGGTCTGCCCGTACTCTTGACCCATATGACCGCCACCGGCCGTGCTGAGGGGCAGCGTTTGTTCGCCGATGCCATCGCGCGGGGGCAGTTGCGTCAGGTTTGGCTGCCTTACGATTTTCCAGGCGCGACCCGCCGATTCATGCAGGGCTATCAGCCGCGCTGCGGCTTGCTCATCGAACGCGAGATATGGCCGAACCTGCTGGCCGCCGCACGACGTGCGCTGGTACCCATGGCGCTGGTCAGCGCCCGCTATTCCGCGTCGTCATTGCGGCAGGCTGGGCGCATGGGCAGCGTGATGCGCGAAGCGCTGGCCGGGCTGGATTTGGTGTTGGCGCAAACCGCCGAAGACGCGGGGCGTCTGAAGCACGCGGGCGCGCCCGAGCCCATCGTCACCGGAAACCTGAAATTCGACTTGGTGTTGCCCGCGGCACAGGTCCAGGCGGGTAAGGCATGGCGCACCCATCTGGGCCGCCAGGTGATCGCAATTGCCAGCACGCGCGAGGGCGAGGACGCGCTCTTCATCGAGGCCATTAAACGCCGTAGCGGCCAGCCGGGCGCGCCGCTGTTCGTCCTGATTCCGCGTCACCCGCAACGTTTTGACGAGGCGGCTCAACAGTTGAGCGACGCGCAATTGCCGTTCGTCCGGCGTAGCAGCGGCAGCGAACCCGAGGCGCAAACGTCTGTGCTGCTTGGCGACACGCTGGGGGAGATGGCCTTCTACTACGCGGCGTCAGACGTGGCCATCGTGGCAGGCAGCTTTGCGCCGCTGGGCGGCCAGAATCTGATCGAAGCGTGTGCGGCGGGAGTGCCGGTCATCGTAGGGCCGCACACGTTTAATTTCCTGCAAGCGGCCGAAGACGCGATTGCGGCGGGCGCCGCTCTGCGAACAGAGAACGCTTCAACTGCTGTCGATACGGCTTTGGCGCTGCTCGTCAATAGTGGGTCGCGTCAGGCAGCCGGCCAAGCAGCTCGACGGTGGTCTGCGCGGCATGCTGGAGCGACCGCCCGCACGATGCAGGCGCTCACTCCCTGGTTGTGCTGACCGTTACGCGCCTGGCGACGATGACGCTCAGCTCGCGTCGCGGGGAAACTCATTCAACCATGCGGCGACGACCGCCTCCGGGTAGCCGCGATGGAAGTGCCTGCGCCAAGGATAAGCACTGGCCTGCGAGCCATCCTTCAGCTTGATCTTGCTGGTCTCGCAGATCAGCTTGGCCGGGCTGCCAGCTACAACGGTATCCGGTTCCACATCCCGGTTGACCGAGCTATGGGCACCCACCAGCGCGCCTTGCTTGACGGTGACCCCGGGCAGAATGATCGACATGGTTGCGATGGCGACATAGTCTTCAAGCGTGGCACCTTGCATGATGTCGCTCGGGGGATGGGGGTCGTTGGTCAGCACGACGTACGGAAAGATCCATACGTAGTTACCGATCTTCGACTGCTGGCCGATGTGCACATTGCTATGGAAGCGGACGTAGTCACCGATCTGGCATGTGCCCTGGATATCGCTCAGGGTGCCAATCTGCAGGTTTTTGCCAGCCTGAGTGCCTTCACGCACCGTAACGCGATGGCCAGTAACCAGCTTTTCGCCGAAGGTAGATCCTTCGTAGAACACGCTATGCGAACGAATCAAGCTGTTCGCTCCGATCACTAGGGGTTGGCCCTTTGCAAGCGGTGTCGGGTGCCCGATCTCGCAATTCGAGCCGATGCTCGTGCCGTCGCCCAGTTGGACGTTGTCGTGAATGATGGTGAAGGGGCCGATCGTGACATTGCTGCCGATCTTTGCCTTTGAGGACACAATGGCGGATGGGTGAATCATTATTATCTCCTGGGGAAATGCTACGTTGGCAATGCCAGAAAAGGTCAGCGGCCGGGCTAGATGTCGTCCTGTCGTTTCGGGCGGAATACCAGCCAGGCAGACAGCACATACATGAAGCCGCTGTACGTGCAAGCGGCGGCCAGCTGCGCCAGCAAAGGTCTAACGTCGTAAGCCAGCAAAATCTTCAGGACCGCCAGGTTCAACAAAAAGCAGATCACGAACATATAAAGATAGCGCAGCCCTTCGCTAGCCATCTTTCCATCACTTCGAAAAACGAACTTTTTGGAAAAGAAAAAGCTCTGAATGAAGCCTACGGTGTAGCCGATGATGTTGGCGAGCACAGCAGAGACGCCCAACCCCATCAATGCGAAGATGATGCCAAACCCGACCACTGTGTTTAGGCCACCGCTGATGGCGTAGCGCATCAATCGACCCACCTCGTTTTTCCATCTAGACATGATGATCGGTTTGAGCGGCAGGCAGGACGGCGGCCGGTGTGCTTTTCTTGAAGGTCGTGCGAGCCACTACGAACTGCGGCTTGCGGTTGATTTTCAGGTAGGCGCGGCCCAGATACTCACCGATCATGCCCAAGCACAACGTCTGGATGCCGCCAACTAGCAGGATGGTGGCGATCAGTGAGGTCCAGCCGCGGGGGTAATCCGGGTGCATGAACTTTTGCACGGTGATCACCAGGATCATGATTAAACTGAATGCGGACATGCAAAAACCGACGCAGGTGGCAAAGCGCAGAGGCAGAATCGAAAAGCTGGTTAGCATCTTCATCCACAGCGACAACGACCGTCGCAGGTTGTAGTTGCCTTCGCCTTCCAGCCGCGCCTGGTGCTCGATATCCACTGACGTGATGGAATTTGTGACGTCCAAGATCAGACCGTCTACGTACGCGTAGGGGCCGTCGTAGCGGATCACTTCCTGCACCACTTCCTGGCGCAGCGCCTTGAAGGACGACAGGTACAGGCCTTTGGGCTTGCGCAGTGCATAGGTGGCGACAAGATCATTGAACTTGCTGCCCACCTTTTTCCACAAGGCATGCTGCCGGCCGACATAGTTGGTGTAGCAGACGTCGTAGCCCGAACGCAGCGCGTCGAGCAGCTTGCCGATTGCGCTGGGCGGGTGTTGCAGGTCGTCGTCCATCAGGATTACGTATCGGCCGTTCGTGTGATGCAGGCCGGCCATAACCGCGTTGTGCTGGCCAAAATTTTTGCGTAGCGAAATACCCTTGATAAACGGATGTAGCGCTGCTTGCTCGGTAATGACCTTCCAGCTGTTGTCGGGGCTGCAGTCATTGACCAGTACAAGTTCGAACCGATCCGTCATCTGTAGCGCGCCCATTACCTCGGCCACTTTTGCGACAAGCTTGGGCAGGATTGATTCGCTGCGATAAACCGGGATGACGATGGAGACTTCCAGGCTGCCTCCGCCAGTTTCGGGCGGGTCTGCGGGGTGATGTCCAGTTGCGCTTGTCATGGCGATATCGGCTTAGTTGGTCTTGTGTTTTTGCTGCGTGAAAAGTAGGGTCAGCCCGATCAAAGCGATCAGCGTGGCGTACAGTTTGCCGAAGTAGAAGTAGCGGACCTCATACTGGTGCACCATAAAGATTAAATAGTACGCAGACACGATGGTGGCGTTGGCCCAATTGAGCACCGGGGCATACATCGACCGCCGGCGCGCCAGCGCCACGCCCGCCAGGAGTGCGACGATGATGGCGATCAGGAAGAAGATGTTCGTGACCGTGTCCCATCCCGTGGCTTGCGTTGTGGCCCGCCCCATGTCTTGCTGGCTGGCGTAGAAATAGTTGCCGATGATGCCGAATTTGATCGCATGCCATTCCAGCGGGTGGCTCAGCAAGGTGCGCACGAAAAGTTGGGGCGCTTCCTCTAGTCGCCCGCACGTCGTGGGGTCGATTCGGCAGGTCAGGCCGCCACCGCCCTCGATGATGAATTCGCCGCCCTGGCTGAGCAGGTGCTCGCGGCTCATGACCGACGTCGAAAACGACAGTGTTTCGGTGTAGACCCATTTGGGGCTGCCCATGGTGACTTGATGATAAATCCGCCAGGGCGCCATGACGACGTGGGCAGAAATGAACACCGTCAGGGCGATACCCATCCATCGGCTCTTCGCCGGTCGGTGCTTGGCGCGTACGAGGCTCCATAGCCATGCCACTAGCAGCCAAAAGGTCAGGCCGAGCACAAACAATTCGAATTGTGATCGGAAGTAAGCCGCCAGCCCGATACTGACGCCCGCAGCAATGGCGAGCTTGCGCGGTTGGGCCACGGCGCATGCCTGCAGTGCGCACAGCACGCCCAGGAAGAAAAATGCGATGGAAAACGTTTCGCCATATATGACACGGCCGGGCTCTAGCAGGAAGGACCGGGCAACGGACGGCGCGAAGAGCAGCAGCGGAAGCAGCCATGCGAGCGGTGCCCCGACGAACGTGCGCAGCACCTTGTTGAATTTGCCCAGCACCCCCGCCCATGCGGCGCACGCCAGCAATTGGATGGTGTACACGAAATAGGGGGTGTCCAGGCCAATCAGCTTGATCAGCCCCGCTTCAACCAGCAGGAAGCCGGGCGGCCAGAAACTGGTGATCCAGTTGTTCTCCGGCGAGATCCACCCCTTGTCGGCGATGTTCATTGCGCCGGTCATGAAACTGCCGGGGTCTAACGGGATGAACTTGAGCAGGTCCCGGGCCGTAGTGGCGAATGCGTCGACCTGTCCGGTAGGGTGACTCATATAGCTCACGTAGGCCGCGAGGATCAGGAAATAGCCCAGGAACACGACGATGAAGGGCATCGCGGGCTTCTGGCTAATCGGCACTGCAGATGTCATTTCATTCCTTCAAATCTGGTCGGCGATGCGGGCCGTCGATGGGAGGCCAGGTCGCGCAATAGGGCGTGCTGCCAGCGGGCTTGCCCGGGGCGGCGCAATTCTACGCGCCGACCTGCAATATTACGAATTCGCCCGCCCCACCAGCTTCACCGCATCCGCATTCAATTCCTGACCAAACCGCCTTGTATCGCGGCCTTCGTCTTCCGGGCGCACGCCGATCCAGCCTTGGCCCAGCGCCAGCACCCACAGGTTCGCCAAGAGGATCAGGATGAAGAGCACTCGCATGGCGGGCCTTGTTCAGGCGTTGAGGTCCAGGGTGGCGCGGGCGACCGCGGCCAGGCCGTCCAGGACGGGGTGGTCCAGGTACACCGGCACCGGCGCGGCGCCGAATGCGCCGCCGGCATCGGCCAGCAGGCGTTCTATTTCCTGATGCACTTCGGGCCAGCCGCCGCCCGCCGCGTAGATCTGCGGGGTCTGTCCATAGCGCTGGCGGCCCGCCAGCCATTGGCGCACCACCGCGCCCGCCTGGGCGGCGGCAATGCCCGAGGCAATGGCTTCGTGCGTGTCGACGGGGTAGGCCACGACCTGGCCGTTGGCGATCGGCAGGTTGGCGGTGCCGTGGGCCAGCGCGTTGCGCATCATCGCGGGGCCCGGCAGGATCAGGCCGCCCGCGAACACGTTGTCGGGGCCGACGGTGTCGATGGTGGTCGCGGTGCCGAAACTGGCCAGTACGAAGGGCGGGTGCGCGCCGGGCAGGCGCGACAGCACGCCCAGCAGCGAGGCCCAGCGGTCGGCGCCCAATTGCGTCGGCACGCGGTAGCTGTTGACCAGCCCCAGCGTCGTCGCCTGCGAGGGCGACCACGTCACGGCGCAACCGTGTTTTTGCAGGATGGTGGCGATTGCCGTGCCGCGGGCTTCGCCGGCCACGTTCACGCCCAGCGCGCGCAAGGGGCGGCGTGGCAGTGCGGCCAGCCAGCCATCCAGCGCATCCAGGTCCAGGCCGTCAAAGGCGACCGCCGCCGGCTCGCGCGGCATATCGCGGTTGCTGGCGTCCAGCCAACCCACCTTCAAACGGCTGTTGCCGGAATCAATAAGAATAATCATGCTTGGCGTCGAATCGAAATTTCACCGATCGAGATCGGTGTGGCGCCCTGGGGCGTTTGCACCAGCAGGCGGCCATGTGCGTCCACGCCACAGGCGGTGCCGCTAAGTAGGATATCGCCTTTTTCCAGCACGTTCACCGGCCGGCCCGCCAGCGCGTCGACCCGGTCAAAACGATGCTGAAACGCGGCAAAACCCTCGCGTTCCAAGGTTTGAACCGCGTCATGCCAGGCGGTGGCGCTGGCGCAGATCAGGTCCGCGGCGTCGGGCAGGCGGTCAGAATCGGCCTGCACCTGGGTCCAGTCGGCCACATCGCGATCCAGCGCGCGGGACAGCTCGGCCGCGTCGCGCAAATTGACACCCATGCCGATGACAACGGTGTAACCGGCCTCGCGGCCACCTGGATTGCGGGTCGTTTCCACCAGAACCCCGGCCAGCTTGGCGTCGTGCCACTGCACATCGTTCGGCCACTTCATGCACAGGCCGTTCGCACGCGGCCCGGCAACGGCGCGCAGCGCCTCGCAGGCGACGACGCCGGCCACGGGAGATAGCGCAGGCAATTGCGCGGCGGGCAGGTGCACGTCGTACGCGCACGAAAACATTAGCGTCGAACCCGCGCGGTTTTGCCAAGGGCGGCCGGCGCGGCCGCGGCCGGCGTTTTGCAGATGGGTGCCCAACAGCCAGGGTTTGGCCGCGCCAAGCCCCGAGCGGGCTCGCGCCAGCAGATCGGCATTGGTCGACCCGGTGTTGCCGGTCCAGCTGATGTCTTGGAATACAGGCAGGCGCTGGCCTAGCTCGCGGGCCAGGGCTTCCGGCGCGGGCAGGTCGATAGGGCGGACGTGTTCGGACATGGCGGCGATTGTAGGGCACGCGGCCGGCACGCGCGGTCTTTCGGGGCGCAAGCGTTTATCATTGGCGATACATTTTGCATCCGGTGCCCCGCCTACATGCCGCATTCCGCTTCGTCCGCGTCCGCCGCCGCGCCTTTCCGTCTGGACGGAAAAGTCTGCCATGTGGCGGGCGACTGGAGCGTCCTGGCCCTGGCACAGGCCGGCGAAGTCGAACGCCGGCGCACCGCCATGGCCCGCGCGGCCCAGGAAGGCGTGCGCTGGGATCTGCACGGCATCAGCCGGCTGGACACCATCGGCGCCTTGCTGATCTGGCAGGCCTGGGGCGAAAAGCTGCCCGAACGGGTGCGCTGGTCGGCCGGCCAGCAGGATGTTTTCAACGCGCTGGCCATGAACAAGGGCGAGGCCCAGACGGCCCCGCCCAAGCCCGAAACCTTTGCCTGGATCCGCGGCCTGGGCGGCGCCATCTTGCAAGCCGCCGAAAACGGCCGGGCGCTGCTGATCATGCTGGGCCAATTGATGCTGGACCTGGGCGCCATGCTGCGCAGGCCGCGCCTGGGGCCGTGGCGCGAGATTTCGGCGCAGGTGTATCGCACCGGCGCGCAGGCGCTGGGCATCACGGCGCTGGTGGGGTTTCTGATTGGCGTGGTCCTGTCGTATCTGTCAGCGCAGCAGCTACAGATGATCGGCGCCGACCGCTTCATCGTGCGGCTGCTGGGCGTGTCCATCGTGCGCGAGCTTGGACCGGTGCTGGCGGCCATTCTGGTGGCGGGCCGGTCCGGTTCCGCAATCACCGCGCAGATTGGCGTGATGCGCGTCACGCAGGAATTGGACGCCATGCGCGTCATGGGTATCTCGCACGGGCAGCGCCTGATCCTGCCGCGTGTGTTGGCGCTGGCGGTGACCATGCCGCTGCTGGTCTTGTGGACGGATGCCATGGCCTTGCTGGGCGGCATGTTGGCCGCGCAGATGCAGCTGGGTATCTCGCCGCAGTGGTTCCTGACGTCGCTGCCCGACGCCATCTCGCTGACCAATTACTGGATCGGCATCCTCAAGGGCGTGACCTTCGGCATCTTGATCGCGCTGATCGCGTGTCACTTTGGCTTGCGCATCCAGCCCAATACCGAAAGCCTGGGTCGGGGCACAACCACCTCCGTGGTGACATCAATTACCGGCGTGATCCTGCTGGACGCCTTCTACGCCATCATCTTCAGTTCGGTGGGCATCTGATGAACAGCGCCACGCAGAACCGCCTGTTCACCGACGACAGCGTCACCGTCGAGCCCGTTATCACGGTGCGCGGGCTGCGCACGGCATTTGGCGACCATGTGGTGCACGACAACCTGGACCTGACCGTCTTCCCCGGCGAAATCCTGGTGCTGGTGGGCGGATCGGGTACGGGCAAGACGGTGCTGCTGCGGCAAATCATCGGTCTGGATCAGCCTGCCGCCGGTTCCGTCAAAGTGCTGGGGCATTCGCTGTTCGACCTGTCGCCCGGCGAGCGCCGGCGCCTGTCTTACCGCTGGGGCATGTTGTTTCAGGCGGGGGCGTTGTTCTCGGCGCTGTCCGTGTTCGACAACGTGGCGCTGCCGCTGCGCGAGCTGCGAACGGTGCCCGAAGACCTGGTGTGCGATGTGGTCATGTGCCGGCTGGCCATGGTCGGCCTATCCGCCAAGGATGCCGACAAGCGGCCGTCGGACCTGTCCGGCGGCATGGTCAAGCGTGTGGCGCTGGCGCGCGCGTTGTCGCTGGACCCCGAATTGCTGTTCCTGGACGAACCTACCGCCGGGCTGGACCCGCTGCGTTCGGACGAATTCGTGGACCTGGTGCGCAGCCTGCACCGGCAGTTGGGTTTTACCGTCGTCATGGTGACGCACGATCTGGACACGCTGCTGGCGCTGGCCACGCGTGTCGCCGTGCTGGCCGACAAACGGGTGATTGTGTGCGACACGGTGCAGGAAGTCCTGAAGGTCGATCACCCGTTCATTCATACATTCTTTCTGGGCGAACGCGGCTTGCGCGCGCTTGGAGACCTGGCGCCGAAGGGGTTGCATCATGGAAAACCGTAGTCATGCGCTCATGGCCGGCATCTTCACGCTGGTCCTGTTGGCCGCCGCCGCGCTGATCGCCGTGTGGATCGGGCGGGACCGCACCAAGCTGCAAACGTACGAGATCGTGTCGGCCACCGCCGTCAGCGGGCTGAACCCGCAATCGGCGGTGCGTTATCAAGGCGTGCCCGTGG
Organism: Achromobacter sp. ESBL13; assembly: GCF_036668755.1. Lineage (NCBI taxonomy): Bacteria > Pseudomonadati > Pseudomonadota > Betaproteobacteria > Burkholderiales > Alcaligenaceae > Achromobacter > Achromobacter sp. ESBL13. The sequence goes on from NZ_JAZEVT010000002.1 coordinate 513,209, forward strand.
GCAAGGTGCAGTCCTTGGCGCTGAACCCGAACAAGCCGGGGCAGGTGCGCATCCGCATCGGCGTGGCGCCCAATACGCCCATCACCGAATCAACGTGGGCAGAGCTGGGCGTACAAGGCGTGACGGGGATGTCCAACGTGGAACTGCGCGACGACGGCTCGTCGCTGAAGCGCCTGGCCTCGTCCGCCGAGCATCCCGCCGCTATTCCGCTGCGCCCCGGTTTTCTTGACCGCATCGAGCAGCGGGGCGGCAAGCTGATATCAAACGTGGAAGAGGCCACCGAGCAGCTGCGCCGCGTGCTCAGCGAACAGAACGTGCAAGCGTTGACCGCCACCTTGCAGAACGCCACCGACATCACGCAGTCGCTGCGGCAAGCCAGCCGCGACCTCGCGCCCACCATGGCGAAGCTGGGACCGCTGATCGACTCGCTGGGCACGACGTCGCGCCAGGCGGACCGCGCCGCGCGCGAAATCGCCGACCTGGCGCAACAGGCGCGGCAGGCGCTGGCGCGCTTGAATGCGCCCGACGGCCCCTTGTCGGTCGCCACGCGCAGCCTTAACGACATTGCGCTGGCCGCCGCGCGCCTGGACGGCGAAACCCTGCCCGCCGTTACCAATATGGCCACCAACGTCAGCGCCGCCGCGCGTGGCGCGACCGTCACCCTGCGCCGTGTCGACAGCACGCCGCAATCGTTCTTGTTCGGCCCGGCGCCCGTTGCGCCCGGGCCCGGCGAAGCCGGCTTTGCCGGATTCGGGAGACAGCCCAAATGAAGATGCGCAGCGCCGTACTGTTATTGACCCTGACCCTGACTCTGACCTTGGCGGGCTGCGGCATCGGCCGCGTGCCGGCGCCGCCTTCGGTGTTTGATCTGGGGTTGGACGCCAAGCCCGTGCCGGCGCTGCCGGCCCGCGCACCGATCGCCATGAGCGTGCAAGCGCCGCCCGCCTTGTCTGACACCAGCATGATCTGGCGCGTGGGCGACAGCGCCGCGCCCCGGGCGTATGCCACGTTCCGCTGGGCCTCGTCGCCGTCGGAGCTGGTGCGCCAGCGCATCACCGACCGCTTGTCTCGTCAGGGCGCCGTGCTGGCCGACCGCGTCAATCTTCAGATGCCGCAGTTGCAACTGACGCTGATGCAGTTCGAGCAGGTGTATGCCGATGACGGGCGGTCCAGCGAAGGGCGCATCCTGTTGCAGGCAGTGCTGCTCAATGGCCGCAACGTGGTCGATCAAAAGCGCATCCCGGTGCGCGTGCCGACGCCGACGCAAGACGCCGCCGGCGGCGTCGCGGCGCTGCGGCAAGCCACGGACGAGGCCTCGGATCAGCTGGCGCAATGGTTGGCGGCGACGGTGCGAAGCGCCTCCGCCGCCACGTCCGGACCCGCCTCCGCGGTGGCATCCGGTGCTACGTCAGAAACCGCGCCCCGGCGCGGATTCGGCCCCCGGCCCGGACCGAACTTCGAGCCCGCATTCAATCCCTCTGCCGGGTCACGGCCCGGCAATTGAATCCGTTTCGTCGTTTCCTCGTTTCCCCATTTCCTTTTTTGCACGTTGAGTTGAACCATGTCCGCACGCACTGATACCCACGCCTTCACCGGCGCCGCCGGCCGCATTGATTGCGCCGTCGATTGGCCTGCCGGCACGCCGCGAGGCTGGGCCCTGGTCCTGCATCCGCATCCGCTGCAAGGCGGCGCGCGCGAAAACAAGGTGGTCACCACCGTGTCGCGCGCCTGCGTGCAGCATGGCCTGGTGGCGGTGCGCCCCAACTTTCGCGGCGTCGGGCAGTCCGAAGGCGTGTTCGACAAGTCGGTCGGCGAAACCCATGACATGCTTGCCGTGGTGACGCAAATGCGCGAGCTGCATCCCGAACTGGCCGAGGCACCCTGGGTGCTGGCCGGCTTTTCGTTCGGCACCGCGGTCGCGGCGCAAACCTACGCGGCGCTGGCGGATGCGGGCGATGCCAAGCTGCCGTCCGCGCTGATGTTGATGGGGCCGGCGGTGAACCGGTTTCAGTCGCATGAAGTCCAGGTTCCTGACGACACGCTGATGGTCCACGGCGAAGAAGACGAGGTGGTGCCACTGTCCGAAGCCATGGACTGGGCGCGTCCGCGTTCGATACCGGTGGTGGTGGTGCCGGGCGCATCGCATTTCTTTCACGGCAAGCTGCTGGTGCTGCGCCAGTTGATCCAGGCGCGGCTGAAGGTCGCGTTGGACTGAATCGACCATACGAAGACGGCAGGTTGCATCAGGTTGCATGTTTTAAATGCACCGGGAACCCCGCGCGAACCGGCCGGGTCCAATCGCCTGCCTATAATTGTCAGCCATTAGCCCCGCGCCGGCGGGCGTCTTTCCTGGACCCACGTTGCCGATGAAGAATTTGCCTTACTCCGCTCAATCCCCCGCTGTCTTTACCCGCCGTCTGCTGACGGGCGCGGTATTGTCGGCGCTGCTTGCGGCCTCGATGCCGGCCTGGACGCAGCAAGCGCCCGCCGCTGCCCCTGCCGCCGCGGGCACCACCGCGCCGGCGCCGTCAGCCTCGGGCGCGGTGCCGGTGGGTGACGTGTCGGCGGTGCCGGCACCCACCATCGCCGCCAAGGCATGGATCGTGATCGACGTGAACAGCGGCCAGACCTTGGCCGCTTCCAACCCCGACACGAAGGTCGAGCCGGCATCGCTGACCAAGATCATGACGGCCTACGTCGTGTTCAACGCGCTGGAAGAAAAGCGCCTGACGCTGGAACAGACCGTGCCGGTGTCCGAGCACGCCTGGCGCACGGGTGGTTCGCGCATGTTCATCGAACCGCGCAAGCCCGTCACGGTCGACGAACTGAATCAGGGCATGATCGTGCAGTCCGGCAACGACGCTTCGGTGGCGTTGGCCGAAGCCGTGGGCGGCAGCGAATCGGCGTTTGCCGCGCTGATGAATCAGGAAGCCGAACGCCTTGGCATGAAGAACACGCACTTCATGAACGCCACCGGCCTGCCCGACCCGCAGCACATGACGTCCACGCGCGACCTGGCCACGCTGTCCGCGCACCTGATCACCGATCACCCGGACTTCTTCCACTATTACAAGCAAAAGAGCTACACGTACAACAAGATCACGCAGCCCAACCGCAACCGCCTGCTGTGGGCCGACCCGTCGGTGGACGGCATGAAAACCGGCCATACCGATTCGGCCGGCTACTGCCTGGTGTCGACCGCCGTGCGCGGCGACCGCCGCATCCTGGTCGTGGTAGTGGGCACGGACAGCGAAGCCACGCGTGCCGAAGAAAGCCTGAAACTCTTGAACTGGAGCTTCCAGAACTTCGACACCGTCAAGCTGTTCGACAAGAGCCAGCCCGGCATCGATGCGCGCGTCTGGGAAGGCACGGCTGAAAACGTGAAGCTGGGTCCGCCCAAGCCCGTGTCGATTGCCGTGCCGCGCGGCAAGGCCGGCGACCTGAAGCCGGTTGCCCAGCGCACCGATCCGCTGATCGCGCCGCTGGCCAAGGGCCAACAGGTGGGCACGCTGCAATTCACGCTGGACGGCAAGGTGCTGCGCACCGAACCGCTGGTCGTGCAGGACGCGGTCGAACGCGCCGGCTTCTTTGGCCGTATGGTCGACACCGTCAAGCGCTGGTTCCAGTAAGCGCACCGAGCCGTGCCACGCGCGCGGCCACGGGTGTAAGCTAGCAGCGGGCGTTTCGTGCGAAACGCCCGTTTTCCATTTTCAGGCAAGCCCATCGGGCTTGTCCGCGACGTTTGATCCTTCAGGAGTACCCCATGATTCCGGGCGTGCCGGGCGAAAGCCAGGTGTATCTCAACGGCGAGTTCCTGCGTGTCGACGAGGCGAAAGTCTCTGTCCTGGACCGCGGTTTTATTTTTGGCGACGGCATCTACGAAGTCGTTCCCGTGTACCAAGGCAAGGCGTTCCGCATGGCGGAGCACCTGAACCGCCTGGACCGCAGCCTGGCCGCCTTGCGCATCACGCCGCCGATGGACCGCGCGGGCTGGGTCGATCTGGTCGAACAGTTGCTGGCGCGCACCAATCTGGACACCTGCATCGTGTACTTGCAGGTGACGCGCGGCGTTGCCAAGCGCGACCACCAGTTTCCCGCTACCGCCATCGCGCCGACCGTGTTTGGGATGATTTCGGCGTGGTCCCCGCCGCCCGCCGCGCAGCGCGCGCAAGGCCTGACCGCCATCAGCATTCCCGACGAACGCTGGCTGCACTGCGAGATCAAGTCGGTGTCGCTGCTGGGCAATGTGCTGGCCAAGCAGCAGGCGGTGGATGCGAACGCCGACGAAGTCGTGCAGTTTCGCGATGGCTACCTGACCGAGGGGTCGTCCACCAACATCTGGGTGGTGTCGGGTGGCAAGCTGCTGGCGCCGCCCAAGAACAACCTGATCCTGGAAGGCATTCGCTATGGCCTGATGGGCGAGCTGGCCGAAGCGGCGGGCATCCCGTTCGAGTCGCGCCGCATCACCCAGCAAGAGGTGGAATCGGCCGACGAACTGATGCTGTCTTCCGCCACCAAGGAAGTGCTGGCCATCGTTTCGCTGGACGGCAAGCCGGTGGGTTCGGGCAAGCCCGGCCCTGTTTTTGAGCAGTTGCGAGCGGGTTATGATGCCCGCATCGCCGTGCTGTAAACCGTTGTCCCGGGCGGCTGCCGCAGCCGCCCGTCGCTCTTTCGGCCGGCCTTGCCTGTGCGCAGCTTGCCCCCATATAAGAACATTCAGGGGCAACCACCTCTCTAGGTAACTCTCATGCATATTCCGCCCGAAGAATCGCTTATCGAATATCCCAGCGACTTTCCCATCAAGGTCATGGGCAAGCAGCATCCCGAATTTGCCCAGACGCTGACTGACGTCGTGCTGCAATTCGACCCCGGCTTTGACGCCGCCACGGTCGAAATGCGTCCCAGCAAGGGCGGCAACTACATGGGCCTGACGTTCATCGTGCGCGCCACCTCGCGCGAGCAGTTGGACAACCTGTACAAGGCCTTGCACGGCCATCCGATGGTGTCCATCGTTCTGTAATCGTGCAATCGGAATCGCCGTGATCAAGTGGCTCGCGCGGCCGGCGGACTACCTGCCGGTCTGGCAGGACATGCAGGCGTACACCGCGCTGCGCGGCGCCGATACGCCTGACGAGATCTGGCTTTGCGAGCACGCGCCGGTCTATACGCTGGGCCAGGCCGGCCTGCCGCAACATGTGCTGAACCCCGGCAACATCCCCATCGTGCATTGCGATCGTGGCGGTCAAGTGACCTATCACGGGCCGGGGCAGGTCATGGCGTACGCGCTGTTCGACCTGCGTCGCGTGGACATGTACGTGAAGGAATACGTCACCCTGCTTGAGAGCGCGGTGATCGACACGCTTGCCCAGCATGGCGTGAATGGCGCCTGTCGCAAACCCGGCGCGCCGGGTGTGTATGTGCCCGATCCTGACCTGGGCCCCGACAGTGGCGAGCTTGCCAAGATTGCCGCGCTGGGCATCAAGATCCGCAACGGCCGCGCCTACCATGGTGTGTCGCTGAACGTGGACATGGATCTGGCGCCTTTCCTGGGCATCAACCCCTGCGGCTACGAAGGTTTGCGCACCGTCGATATGGCGGCCTGTGGCGCGCCAGGCTCGCCGACCGACGTGGGCGACGCGCTGGCGCAAAATCTGGCGGACGCCTGGCGCCGTAGAAGGAGCACGATTTGAAGACCTACACCGCCGCAGATGTCGCCGCCACCACGCCTGAACAATTGGCCCAGCTGCGCGAAGGGCCGCCGGAATCCTATGCCGCATGGATCGGCGCCGCGGCTGACATGGGGATGGTCGAAGCCCAGACCATCTACGGCCAGATGCTGCTGGACGGCGTGGGCGTGGCGCGCCAGCCCGACGCCGCGCTGGCCTGGTTCAAGCGCGCCGCCAATGCCGACCATCCGATGGCCATCAATATGGTGGGCCGCTGCTATGAAAACGGCTGGGGCGTGCCGGCCGACGACACCGTCGCGGCGTACTGGTTCCGGCTGGCCGCCGACCGTGGCCTGGACTGGGGCATGTACAACTACGCGCACATGCTGCGCGCCGGCCGGGGCGGCGTCACGCAAAACAAGGCGGCGGCGCTGGCCTTGTACCAACAAGCCGCGCAAGGCGGCCATGTGAAATCGATTGGCGTGGTCGGGCGGTTCTATGAAGCGGGCGAGGTGGTCGAGCAGGACATTGACCGCGCTTTCGATTGCTATCAGCGCTGCGCCGAGGGCGGTGATTTCCGCGGCATGTTCCACCTGGGGCGCTTGCTGCTGCTGCGCGGCAAGAAGCAGGAAGCCGTTCAATGGCTGGTCCGCGTGCCTGAAACCGCCACGCCGGGGTTCTTGAAGGAAGCCAACGCCATGCTGGAAGACGCGGGCTTTCCGGCGTTGTACGAGGTCTGAAGGGTCTGGGGTTTCTGCTGGCGTGAAGGTGTCGACAGACTATCGGCTTGCCGCGTTGTTTGCAGGCCGAAAAGGTAGGGCGGTATCGCAGCGGTATAGCAGCGGTATAGCAGCGGTATCGCCCCGATAATGCGCCCAGCGCCGCGCTTTTCTACGTGCTTAGCCGAGCTTCGAACGTCACTTCCAAGGTCTGATGCTGGCCGGCAGCCAGTTCGCCCTGTAGCCGGTCGAGCAACACCTGCGCTGCCCGGCGGCCCAGGTCCGCCGCGTTTACGCCCAGCGTCGTCAGGCCTTGCGCCCATTGCGCCGCACTGCCGTCATCCGTGAAACCCAGCACCGCCACATCCTGCGGCACGTGCAGGTCGCGGTTGTGCGCCTCGGACACTGCGGCCGCCGCCAGCAGATCCGACGTGCAGAACACCGCGTCAAAGATCGTGTTGGTGGCCAGCAGTCGCAAAAACGCCATCCGCCCGTCGTTCATTTGCAGCACTTCGGGCTGCACGATGTCCGCAACCCGATCCAGCCCCAGCGCCGCCGCCGCGCTGATAAACCCCTGGCGTCGCGCGCGTTCCCAAGGGTTGTCCGCGCTGATGCAGGCGACCAACGCATGCCGCTTTTCCGCCAGATGGCGCGCGGCCATGCGGCCGGCCTCTTCGTTGTCGATCACAACGGCCGTATCCAGCGGGTGCACCGAGGCACTCCACGTTTCCACCACCGGAATTTCCATAGCGGCCAGGCCGGCGCGAAGAATGGGCTCGTCCAGCGGGCCCATGACCAGCGCCGCGGCCGGCTGCAAGGCCGCCAACTGCGGCAACGTGGCGGCGTCGTGCCACGGCCCCGCCGCCAGAAAATAGCCTTCGCCCGCCAGCCGCTCCGCAGAAGCTTGAACGGCACGACCGACAGGGCCGGTATCCAGGCGGGGGGCGATCAGGGCAACAAGGCGGGGCGGGGAAATAAGGGACATGGAGAAGGGCTTAGGGGAAATTCAGCGAAATTGCCAGGCAAGACGATAACTCAGCCTGCAAGGCGCGATGCGGACAAGCAGCCAGCCGGCCCAGGGCAAAGCGGCGGGCGGGTTGGTGCGGCAGGCGGCGCTTGAGGCGTGAGGCGGCGGCGGGGGTAAAATGCCATTTTTGTCTTAAACCGGGCCGTCCTGCGCGCCGGTTGCGAAGGTGTCCAATGTCTACGCTTGCCGAGTCCGCTGTTCCCCCGAACGAATCCGCCGCCGCTCCCGCCACCACGGAAGCCGTCTACGATCCGACGCAAAAGCAGAAGTCGCAAGCCAAGACGGCGCGCATCCCCATCAAGATCGTGCCGGCCGAGCGCCTGAAAAAGCCCGAGTGGATCCGCGTGAAAGCCGCCGCGCCAGGCTCGCGCTTCTACGACATCAAGCGCATCCTGCGCGAGCACAACCTGCACACGGTCTGCGAAGAAGCGTCTTGCCCGAACATCGGCGAATGCTTCGGCAAGGGCACCGCCACGTTCATGATCATGGGCGACAAGTGCACCCGCCGCTGCCCGTTCTGTGATGTGGGCCATGGCCGCCCCGACCCGCTGGACACCAAAGAACCCGAAAACCTGGCGCGCACCATCGCCGCGTTGAAGCTGTCGTACGTCGTCATCACCTCGGTGGACCGCGACGACCTGCGCGACGGCGGCGCCGGCCACTTCGTGGACTGCATCACCCACATCCGCGAACTGTCGCCCACCACCCGCATCGAAGTGCTGGTCCCCGACTTCCGCGGCCGCCTGGACCGCGCGTTGACCATCCTGAATGCCGGCCCCCCGGATGTGATGAACCACAACCTGGAAACCGTGCCGCGTTTGTACAAGCAGGCGCGTCCGGGTTCGGACTACATGCATTCGCTGAAGCTGCTGGCCGAATTCAAGAAGTTGCATCCGGAAGTGCCCACCAAGTCAGGACTGATGCTGGGATTGGGCGAGACGGATGAAGAGATCTTGCAGGTGATGCGCGATATGCGTGAGCACAACGTGGATATGCTGACGATCGGGCAGTATCTGCAGCCGTCGGAGCATCATCTGCCGGTGCTGCGGTATGTGCACCCGGATACGTTCGCGATGTTTGAACGTGAAGCTTATGCGATGGGGTTTTCCCATGCGGCGGTGGGGGCGATGGTGCGGTCTTCGTATCATGCGGATGAACAGGCGCATGCGGCTGGGGTGAATTGATCCGTTATAAATTCAGGGTCTAAACAAGGGCGGGACGCGCTGTGTCTTGCCCTTGTTTCATTTCAGCACTTCATAAAATCATTATGAACGGCCTTGATGTGCGCAATTCGGGTAGCCTGCTACGTTAGAATCCGCACTGCCTTTTCCAGAACCGAGCTAGATAAGAGCGACTGCTAGCTTTTTGTGTCGCAATCGGTTTTGCAAACATTGAGAATTTTCCGCCGGGGACTACTAAGCGTGTATATGCAGATTTCGGTTCCTCAGATCGCCGTTGTCATTCCTAGCTATAAGGTGTGCGCGCATATTTTGGGAGTTATTGGCGGAATCGGCCCCGAGGTGGGGCGTATCTATGTCGTAGACGACTGCTGTCCTGACGCGTCAGGTACTTTTGTTGAAAAGCACTGTGAAGATCCGCGGGTGCGTGTGCTTCGTAACCCCGTGAATCGTGGGGTGGGGGGCGCCGTCTTGACGGGTTACCAAGCTGCTTTGGATGAAGGCGTGGAGATCATTGTCAAAATCGACGGTGACGGCCAGATGGATCCGGCGTTGATACCAGACTTTATTGGCCCCATTCAAGCGGGTGAGGCGGATTATGCCAAAGGCAATCGCTTCTTCGACTTGGAGAAAATTCGCGAAATGCCGAAAATTCGCTCATTTGGCAACGCCATGCTGTCGTTCATGACCAAGCTGTCATCAGGTTACTGGGATTTGTTTGATCCGACTAACGGATATACGGCGATACATAGAGATGTCGTCAAGCACCTGCCATTCGAAAAGATCAGTAATCGGTATTTTTTCGAAACTGACATGTTGTTCCGCCTAAATACATTGCGTGCCGTGGTTGTGGATATTCCCATGGATGCAAAGTATGGTGACGAGGTCAGCAATCTGAAAATTTCCAAAATCATTGGTGAATTCGCGCTCAAGCACTTCCGAAATTTTTGGAAGCGGGTTTTTTATAACTATTACCTACGTGATATGTCTTTGGCCTCTTTTGAGCTACCCCTGGGGTTGGTTATGCTGGTTTGGGGGTTGGGATACGGCGTGCTGAATTGGAACGCACACGCAGGCGTGTCAGCTCCCGCCGGAACGGTCATGTTGGCGGCATTGCCGGTGATTCTGGGCGTCCAATTTATTTTGGCATTCATCGGGTACGACATAGCATCCGTTCCCAAGCGGCCATTTCATCGGCGCAATAAGGCTATCGCGAGGAAAGCCAATTCGAAATTGGAGTCAGAATGACTATCCTGGTAGCTATCATCTGTGTCATTGGCATCGCGGTCGGCCAAATTCTTTTCAAACTCAGTGCCCAGTCACTGCATAAGACGGGCAGCTTCTTTGATATTGGAACACTCACCCTGCTATGTTCGGCATTTGCGCTGTATGGGCTGACGACTATTGCGTGGGTTTGGGTGCTGCAAAAGGCAGAGCTTGGGCGTGTTTATCCCTTGATGGCTATGGCATTCGTCTTGGTGCCGATTGGCAGTTATTTATTTCTGGGGGAAAGGTTCAACCCCCAGTATTTTGTTGGCGTCGCGTTGATAGCTGCCGGCATTGTTATTGCAGTGAGGTCCTGATATGCCGCTGGGAGGCAGTGCAGTAATGCTGGAATCTGAAGCCAGTCAAAACGCAAGGACCACCCAGCGTTGGCTTGTGGCCCTATTCGTGCTGATATGCATTGTGTTCGCCAAAGTCATACCCCCGATGCAGTCGCCCGATGAGTTTGACCATGTCAAGCGCGCCTATCTGCTAAGCAAGGGTGTGCTTGTGCTTGAGCCATCGGCCGGCCATGGTTCCGGCGGCCACGTCGACACGGGGCTTCTGTCGTATTTCCGCGCCTATGGCATGTTGCCGTACCAGCCCGCGCGCAAGCTCTCGCAAGAAGAGACGTATACCGCCGATGGCGTCAAATGGAGCGGAAAAACCGAATTCAGTGCTGCACCAGGGACAGGCTATTACTTGCCGCTTATTTATGTGCCCCAGGCAATCGGTTTAAGTATTGGCGAGATGGCTAATCTGACCGTTGCTGACTCGTACGACCTTGCACGCATCCTGAATATTGTGTGCAGCGCGTTGTTGCTCCTTGCGGCATTCCGGCTTTATCCCACCAATCCTTGGGTGCTGGCACTGCTCGTGCTACCGATGAGCCTTTTCCAGTTCGCTTCCGCCACAATTGATGGGCTTTCGCTGAGCCTGACGATTTTTGCGGTTTCGGCATTTTTACGGATCGCTCGGGAGCGTACGCAGACGCCCGCATGGTTGTTGTACGCATTAGCCTTGTCACTGGTCGCGCTGATTTCAAGCCGGGTTCACATGCTGCCGATGGTGGCCTTGTTGCTTGCAGCTGGTTTCTATTCCAGACGGCGGGTGGCATTCATCCTTTTCGCATTATCTCTGGCGGTTATCGGTGCGTGGCTCTGCGTGGCGATGAGCACGACGCTCGACAAGCGTGTGGCTGTCGGCGCGGGTGCCGGGGAGGTCATCCGCTTTTATCTGCAACACCCGATTCAGTTTCTCAGGGTTTTGCACGCCACACTGGTCGACCGCGATTTAATAAGATTCTATTGGCATTCGTTCGTGGGTGTCTTGGGGTGGCTCGACACCTCATTTACCATTGAGGCCTATGGACTGTACGGCGTATTAATTATCGGCATCGGCGTGCTTTCCATTTCCGGGAAGAACCTGTGTACCGAGTGGCTAGCCCGGGCGTTGTTGCTAGCATGCGCAGCCAGCGCCGTGCTTTTGACATTCATCGCGCTGTTGGTGACGTGGAACAAGCATCCGGCCCATCAGATCTTGGGTGTACAGGGCCGCTATTTTGCATTGCCGATGGTGCTGATCGCCTATGCTCTGGCTGCGGGGATGGGCACATTTCAAGGTTACGCTCGGAAAGTTGCCACTGCTGGCCTGCTGCTGCTTGCCTATGTTTCCATTACATCAACATTGTCTTTGCTGCTAAATCGCTACTATCAGACGTTTAATCCGATCGAGCCCGTTACTGCGGCGGTCCGAGCAACGCCTCCGCTTGGTCCGGAGAGTCCAATCGCAATAGAGATGAGTCAGCGCCACCTCAATGACCCACGCGAGCTGGTCGGTTTGGGAATTAATTTTGGGACCTATGCGCGATCGAACCAGGGCACTGGTGAATTGCAATTGCAGTCAGTGACCGGTCAAGTGATACGGCAATCCTTTGACCTCGGTACGTTGCAAGACAATCAATATGCCGAGATCTACTTTCAGCCAGGGCTTTACACCAAGGGGACGGTTATTTCGTTGGCAGGTGGCGGCGTCAGCGTCTGGGAGGCACAAATGTCCAACGGATATTTGAATAGCTGCCTGGTGTATATCTATGCTGACGGGAAAAAGAAATTCACGGAAGGCTGCCCGATTCCTGACTAGGGTTTTATATTGGTGCTGGAAATGCGTGACCGTTAAGCGTGCCCCGCCCGTAGGGCGGGCGGGGTTACTGCAGCAGTCAGGCGGACTCGTAAACGGACAAATCTTCCTGCGAGTCCACTTCGCCCCACGTGCCGGTGTATGGCACGGCGTGAATCGTTATACCGCCCATTTGAATCAAACGCTGCAATGCACCGGTCATGTGCATCCGATTGCGCGCGTCAGCTGGCAGCGCGCCACGCATTGCGTCCAAGGCGCTCCAGCTGTCGGGCGTAAAGCGCAATAACCCCATGTACTGCCCCTGTACCTCTTCCGTCGTACGGGGCTTTTCGCCGATCTCCAGCAGTGTGCCATCCGGAGCCAGCCGGAAGGTCTCCGCGTCGGATAGCGGGTCACTGAAGCGGGCGCCCCACAGAGAGAGCCAATTGGGATCGTAGGTGAGCGCCAACGCGCTGCCGTTATTGATCAGCGATCGGACCGCCTGGGCGTCGTAGAAAATATCTGAATAGCTAACAATGCACGGGCCGTCCAGCAACCACGGCTGGGCGCAGGCCAGGGACGAAACCATGTTCGTGTGGCTCCAATCGGGGTTGTAGAATTCGTGCAGACCGCGATCGGTCAAGGCCTCCCGTCGGTATCCGGTCACAATACCTATTTCATCTACGCCCCCCTCTCGCAATGCAGCCAGCTGTCGGTCCAGCAACGCGATGCCCTTCAGTTTGGTCAGGCATTTTGGCTGGTCCGCCGTCATGTCGCCCATGCGGCTGCCGCGTCCCGCCGCCAGGATGATGGCTCTCATTCAAATATCCTTTGCAGACGTTGTACGTCCAGCTCGTCTATCGAAGGCTCGCGTTCGGGGTGCCACATCCAGCCTTCCCAACGCATGGTGTCATGTGCAACGGCCTCCAGCACGCCATCGGGGGTATGTGCCAGGGGGCGGAAGCCTGGGGGGCAACGGTCTGGCGCCCACGCATGAAAGCTGTTCACTTCACCGCTGCGTTCCCCTGACACGACGTGCCGCGTGCACACATGGCCTTGCACTGGAACCAGCTCGGCACCCGCTTGTAGGCACATCAGTTGCATGCCTCGGCAGATACCCAGCACGGGTGCATGCTGCCGTTCAGCCCAGTCCAACAGTGCAAGCTCAGTATCGTCACGCACTGGCGAGTGTCCGATGTCGTCCCCACCGCTCAGGATCAGGCCATTCAATTCCCATTGCGTGCAGAACGTGGTCACGGCTTGAGCACCGAGATTCGGAATGGGTAGCCAGCGCGCGTCTGGAAGCGCTTGTGCCATGAAGCCGGCCCACTGCTGGGACAAGGCGTCTCGCGGCTCGATATAGCCTGCGGCTTGCACAATTCGCATGGAGATGCCGATTCTTCGGTCATTTTTCATGAAGCGCTCGCAGTATTTTCTCGGCACAGTTGAGTTCTGCCGTGCCTGCGGCGACCAAGCGCGAGTAGAGCTGATCCCCACAGCCGATAGCTGCAGGCAAGCCGAACTCCGCGCAACGGATCGCCATGTGTGAGTTGGCGCCGCCAAAACGTGTGATCAATGCGGCGGGGCGCTGCGTGAAAATCCAGTCAAAACCGGGGTCGGCATTTTCGATACAGATTATTCTTCCATCGATATCGGCATGTGCCGACATCTTGGCCGTCACCTCGACAATAGTGCCTGACGCGGCACCGGTTCCGACGAAGTTGGGAACGCTACGGTTCAGCGTGGCCACATAGATATCCTGCACGCCAGAGATAATGTGGGCTAGTTTGAACGCGTGTGCCGATTCCGCGTGAAGGCGGGCATTCGCAGCCAAAAGCTGATAGTGCCGATCAAGGTAGTCCATAGGCGGCTGCGTGAGGCAGTCCTGGATGGCGTTCCAGTCCAGGTAGGCGAGGTCATCGCGCGACAGACCGACTTGCTCACCCCACGAGATCAGGAGTGATAGCGCGTCGGAAAGTACCTTCGTGAACGTGAATTTGACCGATTCACGAGCAGCGATTGCAGTGCGCGCATAATCCAACAACTGATCTGCATTCAACACATCCAATCCACTTTCCTGCAACAGCGCATTCAGGGCTTCGCGCTCTTGCTCGTCAAGGTGGAATTCGCGCACGCACACTTCTGGAAGCGTAGGGGTTTCGTTCTGGAACAAGTCGTCGCGCTCGTCATAGCGTAGCGATGTGATCTCGTAAGTGCCTGGCCGCAAGTGACCAAATCGGCTCAGGAAGTCGGCGCGCGACAATTCGCCGAGGCAGACTTGGGCGTACTCGCCAACGATATTGGCGGTGACTGTGTGGATGCTGCGTTTGAACGCTTCAAGGCGTGTGGCCGTCAACGCACCGCGCCGGACGGCCGAACGCATCAGGCTTTCAGCGATGAACGCGTGGCGTGCTGCAATGGCGAACGGCAACACACCCTGCTGACGGCATGTATTCAACAGCCGGCCAGCACTTGCGAGCGCGGTGCGTGCGGATGCCCCGCGCAGCGCCGGTGCTTCGCTCCGCGCGAGACCCCTCGTGGTTTCCAGCGCCTGGATTAACGTGGACGCAGGCCCCGGAACAATGGCCTGCCGTGTAAGAGCCTGCAAGGCCGTGCGAAACTGCTGCAGCTCAATTGCGTCCAGCACCGACGGGTAGCGGTCGGTGAAATCCTGATCGAAACAAAAGTCCAGACAGGTCGGCACGACATCAAACTCGACCTTGTCATGAAACTCCGGATTGTTCTTCAAACGGGTTAACCAAGCGTTCACCAACTTGGTGCCGATGTCATCGCTGACAGCGGCAGGCAGAAATGAGTTGAAGCTCAGTCGCACGTCGATATACGGATGGCCATTGATCTGCACCATCAATTCCGCGTCATGCAGTTGGCGGTAGCCCATCGCTGTGCGCGCCTTATGCCAGGTCGAACGCGTAATCATCTCGCGGTACAGCGACGCAGATAACGGCTTGGGCGTTGTGCCGATAAGCTCGGCGGGGTTCCAGTCCGGCATTATCGCAAGCACGGTCGTATCACCTACGATGCCCGCCCGGGGCAACGAGCAATCGCGGACGAATTCCTCAACGAAAGCCAACTGCCGCTCCACGCGGCGCTCAGTCACCGGGTGCCATTGGCCGGCCATTGACATGCGTCTGACCTGGAATAGATAAAGCTGTCCGTCGCGGCTCAATCCAAACTCAATATCCAGCGCGGCGTATTGGCAGAGAGTTTCCAGCTCGCGCGCTAGTTCAAGAAAGCGTGAGACGCGGGATGAGCGCAGATACTCTGGCGCGGTATGGCGGTAGACGAAAAGCCCCTTGTTGATGGCGCTACCGCCAGTAACCGTATCCGTGCGACCGCTTTCATCATCGAAATCGATGCAGTAGTAGGGGGTGCCGTGGACCATGTCGTAGGTCATGATGACGCCGTTGACCGCGACATCACCGATCATCGGCTGCACCAGGACCTGATCGCGCGAATCGCCCGTCATGGATTGCGCTACCCGGTCAATAGCGTCTGCCACCGCATCCGGCGACGAGCCGTCCACGTCTAGCAAGCTCAGGAACGCTCCTGCCATCGAATGACGAGCGCCATCTTCGATCAATGCGCTGCTGCGCACGGCCAGCGGGACGCCATCGAATTTTGATAGCACGCGCGCGACGACGGCATCCCGCTTGGTGTGCCATTCTTTCAACGAAAAGAACAGAAAGTCAGGAACGCGAGCATGCTGCAGCATTGCTTGCAGCCGCTGTAGCGTTTCCGCTTTCGTGCCGAACGCGAACAGGGTGGGCGGACTGGCGTGGGACGTTGGGCGTTCAACCATCGTTGGAGTGCTGCGAAGCGAGGGAGAGTAGGGCCAGGTGCTTAAGCACAGGATGAATGACGTAGTAGGGGCTTGTGTCGGGCGTTGCTTGCTGGCGTTCGCCAGAAAGCTCACCCGATGTGGCGTAATCGTTAAGCACCCGCGCAAGCAGGTCCGCGCGTATCGCGGCGTCGTAGACGCTGTCGACGTCAATGTTCGCAGGGGGCTTGGGGTACTCCCGACGAGCCACTACGGGCCCAGTGTCGATATGCTTGTCTAAGAGCAGGGCGGAAACGGCCGGGGGGTCGCCATTGAGCAGTGCGTAATACAACGTGGTGCTGCCCCGATAAGCAGGTAGCCACCCTGAGTGCATATGCAGGAATACTGGTCCCAACGCCAACACATGATCCGCGACAATCTGTCCGCCGTAGCCGGAGTAGATGACGACGTCCGCCTGTGCGGCGGAGGTCGCTTCCGCGACCTCCATGCTATTGATGTCGCGCGTGCCGATTTCCACGGTGGGGATGCTGGCGCGTGCGCAAGTGGCGATGATGGACTCATCCAGATTCGGCAACATCAAGCCGGGCACGTCTGGTTGGGGCTTGGCTTGTTTGGGTGACGTATTCTCCGGAGGCGCCAGCAGGATCACCTTGGCAGGCAGCAGATCCTGGGCCACCAAGGTCTGGATATAGGCCTGGGATCTGGCAGTGTGCGCGGCCAGCATTACGACCTTGTTGAGAATCATGCTGCCCTCCCGTCTAGTCGAAGGCGCAGTGTCTCCACGTGCGCCCGCTCTGCACGCACTAGCGCTTGCAGGTTCCCTATCTGCTTGCTATTCAGCGCAGGCAGGTAGGCGGTCAGCGTATCCAGGCACTTCAACAATCCGTTCAGATACTGCAGCCCACGGGTCAGGGCGTAGGCCTGATCGAGGGCTTGCGCAAAAAGCAGGTACAGGTCCAGATCGTGGTAATCCTGCGGGTTCACTGGCCGCCAATTTGCGTTGTACTCACTGTGGATGCGCTTGGTGACTTCGAATCGTTGCAAAACATGGTTCAACGTCGCAAGCGCTTGATCGCGAGCCTCCCCGTCGGTGAGCCGGGTTTGCACATTCCGCAACAGCAGTGCCGTCGCACCGTGTGGTTGTGGCTTGCAGTTGGGGGCCGTAGCATCCGAGGATGATCGCAGGGAGATGTCGCGATGTTGACGCCAGGCCACCAGGAAATCGGTGCCGTGATAAGCCGTGTACGAGTACGTATTGCGCGAGTCCAGCAGCTCGCCGGTAGCGTATTCGTAGCGCAGGGCGTTTGGAGATGTCATAGTGCGCCTGCCTGTTCCAAGGTACGGCGCGCCAGCTCGACGATGTTTGGACAATCGCCCGATGAGCAGATGGTCAGATCGGCGGTGGCAGGGCGAGGAAAGGGAATGTCGACACCAACAACGTTGCGCTGTGTCCCAACGTTTGCTGCGCGGTACAGCCCCTTGGTGTCGCGTAACGTCAACGCCTCTATGTCGGCGTCCATGAATATTTCGAAGTACCGACTGAAACGGTGGCGATTGGCCGCGCGCATGTCGGGGAACAGGGACAGGATGCAGCACACGACGTTGATGCCTTGCCGGTCCAGCATCTCGCATAGCGCGGCTATACGTTCGGCGTTGATTCGCCGGCCGGCTACGGTGTAGGCGTCATCATTGCGGTCATGGGCGAAGACTTCGCGTACTTCATCGCCGTCGAGCAGCACCGTGTTTGCCTTGGCGGCTCTCCATTGCCGCGCCATTTCGCGGCCCAGCGTCGTCTTTCCCGACCCAGATAACCCCACTAGCCAAATCACCATGTCAGATACCTGTTCGGCAGGAGCTTGTCCAAATTGAGAAGCGTCTGCGCCGCGACATGCGACGAAAAACCGTAGTGAGGCGCAAAGTACAAGCTGCGTAGCGTGCGCCGAGCATGCTGTTGCGTGCTCCAGACGCTATCGTCTGCCAGTAGCGTGGCCAGGCTGTTATCTTCCGCGTTGACGTTGATCAGTTGCTTGCGGATCGTGACGTCCGGGGAGTCATCTCCTGTCAGAGCGTCGTCGGCGGCGTCCGGCACGTTCAACAGCACCATGCGTTTGTCGGCATAAATGCCCGCCATCGGCGGGCCGCCGTAGTCGAACAACATATAGTCCGCCAGTTGGTACAGCGGCAGATTATCTTCAGAGTCGGAGATGATCCGGGTAAAGCTCAGCTGGTTCAGCGCGGCAATTCGTTCGGGCTCTGCGATAGGAGTCAGCGGATGCACCTTCACGATGACGTTATAGCGATTCGTGAGCGCGCTGATCTCGGCATCGAAGTGCCCCAGAGACGTGAGAGCGCCTTGCGTGGGCAGCCAGACGACAGTCTGTTTGGCGGGGTCGCAGCCCTGCGACCGGGCTAAAGCCTCATGGTCGACATTGTCATTGAAATAACGGTCGAATCGCGGATAACCCATCTGCACGATGGCTGCGTTGCTCGCATGCGAAAAGTTGATCGCGTGGTAGGGGCCAAAACACAAAATGACTTCGTACAGCTGATTCCAGCTAGATAGATTCCACCGGGATTTTCCGGCAGCGTACATAAAGCGGATGTTGTTTTCGGCAAGGCGTTTGATCAACGGTTCGCCGTCATCCGACACAGGATGGTTGGAGACCAGATAGCGGTAGGCCTTGCCCTCATCAAGCAAGACCTGCGTGGTCTTGACGCCGCAATTCCAACGCGCCAGATCGGCGTCGTCTGGCAGGCCCTCATTGCCATGCAGTAGCACATCGAAGCTGCCTTCGGGCATCAGGTCCCAGATGCAGGCATAGTGATTGAGCAGCTCTTTCGAATGCACCAGGAAGGCAACGCGTTCAATAATGTTGGCGTCGGTGTGACGCGCTTCGGGCGCCCGGGGAGGCCGAGCGTGAAACAGGTTTGCATGCCGCCCGAATAATGCGCCAGTGGCTGTACCAATGCGATTGGCAAGCACGTCCAGCGCGGTGTCTTGTTGCTGGGGCAATCGTGAGACGTCTGCTTGCACCGCCGCGATCTGATCTTGGGCTAGCGCTGCGCGTTCATCAACCGCACGCAGCTGGTCCGCTAACGAGTTCAGTCGATCCGCCATGGAGCTTAGCTGATCCGGGACTTGGTTGAGCCGAGCGGCGACCGTGTTCAATTGGTCCGTGAGCTGGTTCACTTGCGCATCCAGCCGATCCAGTTTGTTCGTCGTTTGTCCGAGACCCAGGAGTTTGTCTCGAAGCATGCGTAGGGATTGCAATGCATTCATAAGGCGTCGGCGGTAAAGGATGCTTCGGCTGCGGCTGCAGCCCGCGCCGGTGCGGAAATGCACGCCAGCACTTGTCATGCCAGTCTATTTTTTGCGGAGTATAGCGTGGCCACCCGCGAAGATGCCAGCGGATAGCGTCACGAAACGTGTCGTTGACGGGCGTTTTCATAGTGGTGTAAGAAATCGCCGTGAACAGCGTGAGCACGCTGCAGAAAGGTGAAGCGAGGGCCAAGCTAGGATTGGATGGGGTGCGACGACCCAGACGCGTCAATGCTGTTCTTGTCCGGCTGTATAGATAAAGCGGAATAGGTCGACGCCGCCGTGCAGGGATGGGGTTTCAGTGGGATCGTCCAACAAGGAAATTGCGCGATCTATACCTGCCAGGCGGACTTCTTCACGCGGATGGGCCAGCAGTAGCGTGCTTTGCTCGAAGGGCGACAGCGGCTGCTTGGGGTTCACGACGGGCAGCAGCAGGCCGGGAAACTGCGGACGGATGACCTCGGGCTGCGCAAGGCGCAACGCGCGTTTAAGGACGACCGGAATTTCAGCGCGACTGGCGAAATCACGTTGGTTCGTTGAGAGATTGCCGACGTGCCGACGGTACTTCACGACCCGATGGTCGAACAAGCCAATGCGGTAGCCCAGGCCGCTTGCGCGCAGCCAGTAATCATAGTCTTGCAGCTGAATCAGCCCTTCATGGAACGGACCCACTGCCTCTGCGACAGCGCGGTGCATGGTAGCCGATGGGGCGCAGAAATAGTTGTCGTCGAAATACAGGCTAACGAAGACAGGCTTATGCCGGCGTGGCTGGAAAAACACCGGATATCCCGCGTCATCAAGGGTCTTGCCTTCCTGGTCTATCAGCGTCGGTTGGGAAAAAACGATATCCCATTCACCCGACGTAAGTATTTCAACCTGGTGCGCCAGGCGGTCGGGGGTGGAAATATCGTCTCCGCCCATCAGAGCGATGAACTCTCCCTTTGCGACAGCGAGCGCGGCGTTCGACGCTGCGCTGGGCCCTTTGTTGGCCTGACGGATCAGCGTGATGCGGTCGCCGAACTGACCTGCTATCAGATCGGCGGTGCCGTCCGTCGAGCCATCGTCCACGACGATGGTCTGGATGTGCGGATAGCGCTGCGACAACACGCTATCAATGGCCTGCACCGCCAGCTCTCCCTGATTGAACACAGGGATGATCACCGAGACGAGAGGGGCGTTCATGGAATACCCGTTCAGCCCATGAATTTCTTGATGTACTCGATGACTTCATCCACAGCGGCGAAGGGCATTTGCGGCCAGATCGGCAGCGACAGCGTCTGGGCAGCCGCTTGATTGGCCAATGGCAAGCTGTCGGCCGGAATCTTCAAGTCGGCGTAAGCCCCCTGCCGGTGCGGAGCGATTGGGTAGTGGATAAGGCAGGTGACGCCTTGCTGATTCAGATAGGCCGCCAACTCGTCGCGCTTGCTGGTGCGGACTACATACAGGTGATAGACCGAGGTTGCGCCGTCGACCGATTTGGGCGTGTGCAGATCGGCAATCCCTTGCAGGCCGGCGGTGTAGCGGTCTGCAATGGCGCGGCGACGTTCGTTGCCGTGATCCAGCACGGGCAGTTTCAAGCGCAGGATTGCCGCTTGCAATTCATCCAGGCGGGAATTCACGCCTGCGACTTCGTGCACGTACTTCTTCGTCGAGCCGTAATTGCGCAAGCGACGCATCTCGTCTGCCAGCGTATCGTCATTGGTGACAATCGCACCGCCGTCGCCCAACGCGCCGAGGTTCTTGCTGGGGTAGAAACTGAAACCTGCTGCATGCCCGAGTGCGCCCGCGCGGTTGCCCTTGTAATAGGCGCCATGCGCTTGTGCTGCATCTTCCAGGACGAAGAGGTCGAACTCTTTGGCCACGGCATTGATGCCATCCATGTCGGCAGGAGATCCATACAAGTGCACCGGCATGATAGCTTTGGTACGAGGCGTCACGTGGCGGCGCAGCAGCGAGGCATCGATGCCGTACGTGTTGATGTCGATCTCAACCGGCACCGGCGTGGCACCCGTCATGGACACGGCGAGCCAGCTGGCGATGAACGTCTGCGACGGCACCAGCACTTCGTCGCCAGCGCCGATACCGCGCGCGCGCAGCGCCAGCGCCAGTGCATCCAGCCCGTTGCCGACGCCGATGCAGTGCTTCACGCCGCAATAGGCGGCGAACTCGTCTTCGAAGGCCTTGAGTTCGGCGCCCATGATGATGCTGCCGCTTTCCAGCACGCGCTTGAAGGAGTCATGCAGGCCATTGCCCAGCTCTGCGTGGCCGGCATTGATATCGAAAAAAGAGATCATGATGGGTTTTTCTCAGCGACAACTTTCAGGAAGTCCGCATAGTTGCGGATGTAGTCGGATTCTTCGTAATGCATCGAGGCCAGCACCAGGCACACCGCGCCCGAAGAAAAGTTATTCAATTCGCGCCAGACCAGCGATTTCATCAGTACGCCCTGGAAAGGGCGATTGCACGTAATGGTGCGTTTCTCGTAGCCGTTATCCAGCAGCAGGTCGAAACTGCCCGAGATGCCGATGATCAGCTGCTGCAGATTGTAGTGCGCGTGCCCGGCTCGCATTTCGCCGCTTGGCACGTCGTACAGATAATAGACGCGCTGAATATCGAACGGAACGTGTTTGTTCGCCTCGACGAACGTGAGGTTGCCCCGAGGATCCGAAATTTTCGTAAGATCGATGAGCTGGATTGCATCATCAAGCGACTGCGAGGGTTTAGAAATCATATCGTGTCTCTTGTGTCTATAGCATCAGTTTTGTATTGCTACGATTAGGCCTAGATCAGATCGAAAACGTTCTGAACGTTAATCGAATAATCGTCATGCACGCTGTACTTGTCGTTGCGGACAAAAGCACGGGGGCCGACAACGCATGTCACATGGGCTTGTGAAACCCTGCCCAGCAGCTCCCATAAATAGAGCTGGTGACTGGGGTGGTCAGACGCCAGCACAATGACCTGAGTGCCGGGTTCGGCCCATACTACGTTGGTCAATTGTGCGCCTGTCGGGGCGATGATGACTTCGGCGTCACGGAAAATCGTAATCTGCGTCTTGATGTCCAGGCCGTCGGTGCGAATGATCTCGAACCCGCGCGCTGCAAGGGCCCCTTCCAATTCCTGCTGATTCGTCAATTGGCGCAGACCACCACTACGTCCCGCATAGATCTTGCGCTTCCGCGCCGCGCCGCGCGACGGGACGGCCGCTTTGCAACGTGCGACGGCGGTGCGGATTCGGGGCACATCCAGGCACGACAAGCGGCCAGCATCGCCCGCCTCGTAAGAGTCCACGACGGATGTCACATCCGACGGAATATATAACGCCCCAACACGATACATGGTGTCGGATTCGACGGGAAGAATTGGCCGGGCAGACGGGTTGGCCATGGCAAGCAGCATCGACATATTGTCGTGCAGGTCGCGTTCCACAATATAAGGCACATCCGCGGGCAGCCCTGCTTCTTCCGCCAGAATCATTCTGGGCAGTGTCTCGGCCACAAAGTGAAAATAATTGTTGGAGTACTCGTGCATGAGGTCGATTCCGGCGTCCACCCAATTGGCGGGCTTCAGCTGAAAATTCAACATCAGATTACCGGTAGACGTCACGTTGGCGCGGTGATACTTGATTGCCGCGTCCTTTACATTGCGGAACGCCGCGGTCTCGTCGTGGCGGATTTTCTCTCCTGCCACAATGTATCGGGTGCCGCCCAGAGCCAGGGCGTCATGCAGCAATGCGACATAGGGCAGTCCGGGGTAAGACCCGAGCGTGTCAGAGAGGCCTTCGGCACTGCGTGCAGTAGCCAGATAGATTAGTTTGGCGCCGTCAGGTTTGCCGATCAGGTCCTGGACGCTGCCGACAGGCAGTTCCAACGTGGCGCGAATGCTCTCCGCCGACACGATGGGTGCAGCCAACTGCCTGGCGAGCGCCGCGCCTGTTTGAAAGTCAAAGGCGCCACGTACTGCCGCGCGATTCTCGCGCGCGCCTGTCATCAAGTAGTGCGTGAAGGGTGTCCCCGACCATTGCGCCACGTCCGGGTTGCGCATGACGTACCACCGGGGGTCGAACGACGGCCCCGGCTGATAGCCTGCGCGTTCGCCCACCAAGACGAAATGGCTCAATGCATCTCGGGCAAAGCTCTCAACTTCGGGATACCTGGCCTGATACCACGTCGTATCAAAGTAAGGGTTCGGATTGCAGCCTGTGCGGGCGCCAGAGTGCAGGAAGTGCGCGAGCGCACCGCCCTTTGTCAAGCTCGCAAACGGGTACTTGCGTGCATACCACGGCGCATCGAAATACGCGCTGGGGCTGCGGCCTTCTTTTGCACCCGAATCGATATAGTGCAAAAGCGGGTTGAGCCCGGCGCTTGCAACATCGGGGTACTGCCGCAGATACCAACCGGTGTCAAAGAGCGGGTGGGGATTCAGATTCAGTTCTACGCCCTTGGCCAAATAATGCGCGAGCGGATCCTTTACCCAATCAAGACCGGGTGCCTGAGTGCGGTACCAATCGGCATCGAAAAAGTCGGCAATGGCTGGGCCCTTAGCCTTCGCCGTCAGCTTGTTCACAAAGCCGCGGGCAATGCTCTTGAGTTTTCGCGTTAATGGCATGATCATCTAGACGATGCGTGAGCGCCGAGGCGCGTAGGTCCTTGTTGAACGGATCAATAGCCGAAGTAGGCCTGGGTGACTTCCTGCGGCGCTCCGTCCATCTTGATCCGGCCATGCTCAAGCCATAGAACACGATTACAAGTGTGGCAAATCAGGTCCTTGGAATGGCTGGCGATGACCAGGATGCTGGTAGAGGCAACCAGTTCATTCAGGCGTTGCTCGGCCCGGGCCTTGAACCCTTCGTCACCAACAGACAGCCATTCATCCATCAACAGGATTTCCGGGCGGATGACGGTCGATACCGAAAATGCCAGGCGCAAGTGCATGCCGGCGGAATAGGTGCGGATGGGCATGTCGATGAAGTCGCCGAGTTCCGAGAACTCGACGATTTCTTCTACCTTGTCCTTGATGGATGCGCGATCGAGCCCAAGCAACGCGCCACGCAAGAAAATGTTCTCGCGGCCGGTGGATTCAGCATCGATACCGAAACCGATGTCAATCAGCGAACCGATTTCCCCGTCGATCTTCGCCGTACCTCTGGACGGCGCATACACGCCGCTTAGCACGCGCAGCAACGTGCTCTTGCCCGCGCCGTTGTGGCCTAACAGGCCGACGCGATCACCGTGGTTCAGATTGAAACTCAGGTTTTCCAACGCCCTGATGACCACGCGACCCGATTGGTCTGCACTGATCTGGCCTCCGGTCGCGACCTGGAAGAGGCGCTTCTTCAGTGATCGCGCGCTGGCGTTGTAGATAGGAAAGTCGACACATACCTGGTCGAAATGGATAGTTGCCATGGTAGCCAGAATCTGTAAAAAAGAGCTTAAAGCCAGTAGGCGATGCGGCGGCGATAACGGCCATAGAGCATTAGCGTGACCAGCCAGCCGACCACCGCCAGGACCAGGGACGCCAGCCAGTTTTGAGCATCAGGTGCGTGACCCAGCAGAGGATCTCGCACGATTTCCAGCAGGTGATAGAACGGATTCATTGTCAGCATGTAGGTGCCAGCGCGTTGGGGCAGCAGGCTGGGCAGCCACATGATGGGTGTCAGGTAGAAAATCACCTGCATCAGGCTGGAGATAATCTGCGGAATATCACGATAGCGGGCGCAGAGCACACCCAGCAGCAGGGATATCCACGTCAGATTCAAAAGCAACAACAGAAATCCCGGAATGGCGAGGAAGGCGTCCCATGTCAGGGGCTTTCCGACCGCAATCAACACCAGCGGGAATATCACGATGTTGTGTGCCAGGATGATCATGTTGCGCCACAACTGACGAAACACGTGCACGGTGAGGGGGATGGGCAACTGCTTGATCACCGCGTCAGCAGCGATGAAGCTCGTGCAACCCTCAGTGATGACCGTTGAGATGAATCCCCACAAGATAAGGCCGATGGCCAGGAAGGGCAGGAACTCGTCGGTGGGTGACTTGAAGATCTGACCGAAGACGATGCCGATGGTGCCGATCATGACCCCCATGCTGATTGTCAGCCAGAAGGGGCCAAGCGATGAACGCCGATAGCGTTGGCGTACATCCTGCCAACCTAGCGTGCCGACAAGCGAGTAACGCTTCAGTGCCGTGGCGATGTCTGCGAGGGCGTTGACTATAAACATTTTGGGGTTAAAGACTTAGTAGGCGCGTTAGCGGGTCAATAGGGGAACAGCGTGAGCAACGAGTGCGGGCAGCGCGGCAGGATCGTCATGGGCGTTCAGACAGCAAGGGCCGATGCACCCGTTTCAGGCCCGGTGACAGGTCCGCAGGTGTGTTCACGGGAATTAATGTGTCGGGCAATGGATACTGTTCCCGCAGTGCGACCTTCGCCCATTGGTAGCCACTGGCTTCCACGGCGTACAGGAAGGCTCGCTCAACGGCATGAGCCAGGGTGCCATCGATTTGTCCAGCTTCGCCATCGAAGTCCTCGAAGCGGAGGTTCAGATTGCGAAGGGACCGCAGCGCATCGGTCCGGCACCAAAACATCGAACCCGTCGGAAACTCCAGGTAGATTCCCTCGTGGATCTCTACCCCCATCTTGCGCAGAAGAGCACGGCAGGACGCGAAGTTTGCGCCCCAGCCGAGGATCGGGCGTAGATAGAACAGATGCTGCGGGAAGACCATGCCGACACGGTCGTGCTTGAGCAGTTCAAAGATGGATGCCACGATTTGCGGCGAACCTAGCAAGTGCTCGTACAGATAGTGCCGCCAGTCGGCTAACGGCGTGCCGCCGTGCGGGGACTTCTTGGTGTGCAGGCTGAGGGCCAGATCGTAACGATCGTAGACGTCAGCAAACCCGTACAGTTTTGGCGCGATATCGCGGCCGCGATTTTCAAAAACCCGGACCTCGACTGAACCCTTGCAGTAGCCGGCAAAAGCCGCCGTGATTTCCTGGCGCTTTTGTTCTGAGGTGGTTGAAATGTATAGATCCAACTGGCCGGGAACATTCGCCAGGTAGCCGCGCATTTCGCTGCATAGTTCGGGGTAGAACGCGTGGATGATGGCGCAGGCGCGGCGCTCATCGCGCTCAATTGGCTGCGCAAACGGGATTTCGAATGCAAAGTCGTCGTTGTCGTCAGGTCGGTTGCCACGACTCGCTGCCGCCGCTGCCGCTGCGATTGCCGCAGCATCAGGCGCCGACAAGGCTTGCTTGATTCCCCGCAGGCCGCCGCTTTTGAACAGGCGTATCGCTCTGGCTGCGGCCGGCAGGACGCCGCCTTCGGAAGCGGCAAGGCGGCGGGCGCGTTGCAACGCGGATAGGTACTTGCTGAACGCCATGGTCAGTTGGGGGTTCCGTCTTGATATTGGGCGATTGCCCATGCCCAGGTCCGTTGCATGCCTTCGTCAAACGTCGTCTGTGGCGTCCAGCCCAGTTCTTGGCTGGCAAGACTGATGTCCAGGATACTGCGCGGAATATCGACCGAGCGGCTGGGCGAGAATTGGATTTCTGGCGTGGTGCCGGAGACGCGCTTGATGACATCAAGGATGTCGAGCAGGCTGCGGCCCTGTCCGCCGCCGATATTGAACACGCGCGAGGGCCCCTGGTGTTGCGCGGCCGCCAGCATGGCGTCAACGACGTCAGTGACATAGACGTAGTCGCGCACCGAGCTGCCGTCGCCCCAGATATGAATGGGTTCGCGAGATGCGCATTGGTGCATGAAGGCGGCGATGACGCCTTGGCTCTTCAGCGCAGTCTGGTAGGGGCCGAACGGATTGGCGACGCGCAACACGCGATACTGCAGTCCGTGCAGGTATTCGTACAGGCCCAGGTACTTTTCGATCGCCAGCTTGGAAATGCCATAGGCGGTGATCGGGTCGGTCGGCGCCGATTCGGGCGTTGGGACCTGCTTCGGCAAACCGTAAATTGTGCCGCCAGACGAGATGAAGATAACCCGTTTCACGCCAGCTTCACGGCAGGCCTCCAAGAGGCGCAGCGTGGGCGCGACGTTGGATTGCAGATCCGCAAGCTTGTCGATGTTGGCGCTGGCCGGCGTTGTTGCGTTGACCAAGTGAAAGACCGTATCGCATCCTGAAATTGCCGTGGCAACGCTGGTGGGCTCCGTAAAGTCTCCGGGAATCCACTCGACACCGATCAAGGCGGAGGGAAACGATTGCCGCCGGCCAAAGGCGCGTACCGATGCCACCTGAGGTTGCAGCTCCCGGCACAGATTTGTGCCCAGGAATCCGCCCGCACCCAGTACGGCGCAGCGCATCTGCGAGAGTTGTGGCAACGGTTCGGTCAACTGTCGATCCTTGTTGAGGGCTGGGCGGGAGCGGTGCCGGCCAAACCGGACAGAATAGCACCGAGCCGGCGACCCTCTTCAGCCCAGTCGGTCGCGGCACTGGTCTTGAAGCCCCCGGCGCGCTGGCGTTCGGCCAGTTCGGGATTCTGGAGTAGGTCGCAGATCGCGCCGGAAAGCGCGGGTACGGTGGGGCGCTCAAGCCGTGAGTTGTCGTCAGTAAGCAGCCATTCGGTATACGGCGCGCGATTACTGACCACAGGAACGCCGCAGGCCATCAGTTCCAGCGGAAGCAATGATAGATTCGAGAACGACAACACCAGCGCGACATCGCATTGGCAATAGAGCTCGGGCAGGTCAGCGATATCAACGATGCCCGGGTTTTCATAGGCGAACGGAATTTTGAATTCACTGAGGTCGGCGCCTGCCAACACGACGTGCGTGCTGGGAAGTTGCCGTACAACCTCGGCCAACACCAGGATCCCCAGCTCAAACGACCGACGAGGCGTGTTGGGCCGTGCATAAAAAAACACGCGCTTCTGCTCGGGGGCGCTTCGCGGGAGTGGCTTGTACAGCTCGCGGTCGTACGAAAATCCGATTGCGTGCGTGGGCATGCCGTAATCGCGATGCAGAACATCGGCCAGCCACGAGCCGGCGGTGATGCCGGTAAAGCCGAATCGATAGGTTTCCTCGGCGAAGGTGCTGGCGGAGCCCGACGGGAAGAACCAGGGCTCGAAGTCCTGAACGAAGTAGCACTTGTGCCGCGTGGACTGGAAGTTCCTGACGTCGTAGGCGGTGTGCCATGCGGTCGCCAGCGTGATATGCGCAGGGGGAGCCTGATCCGTACCTATGTAGACGCGCGCCGCCAGCGGAAAGAACCAGGACGCGATCTCTCGCTTGACCACGGTGGGATCCTGCCCGGGCGCATCCGTAATAATGATCCGGCATTCAAAGCCGAGCTGTTCCAGGTAGCGCACGAAGCGGAAAATGTTCAGATGGCCGCCTGAGCCCCGACCCACGGCCGGTATGAACCAGTTGACGGTGTTTGGCGCGGCATCCCCGGCCACAAATGGCTTGCCGACGGGCATTTCCAGCACAAACGAAAATTGGCGGACGATGTCCGATGGCCCCAGTGCTTGGCGGCGCATCGCCTTGACGGCGTGGCGGCACATCGGGATCAGGCCATGTTGCGTGCGATAACGGTTGGCGGCCTTCAGCAACCGGGGAATTCTTGCAAGGTTCACGACGGCTTTCCCCCCGAATTGGACATGGGAAGCCCAAGCAGCAGGCGACGGTCGCGAGATAGCCAATGCCGCAACTTCTGAGGCAGCTTGTCTGCGCGAGATCCCAGGTAATGGCCGAGTGCGCGCGCAAGATTATCCAGCGGCGTTTTCAGGACCAGCGACAGATGGGTGCGATGCATGCCGATGCGTCGCGCGTAGCGCAGGTCGTTCATGGTGTGTGCCATCCAGCTCTTGAGCATATGTGTGATGCTCCGCGATAGCACATAGCCGAACAGGCGATACAGCGCATAGGATTCATCAAAACTGCGTTGCAGCTTTTCAATCAGCGCATAGTCGTGAGAATGATAGACAGCACCGTCGGCGCAATAGGCCTTTTTCCACCCGGCTTCGACGATGTGCTTGGCCCAGATCTGGTCTTCGGCGAAGTCGACGTCGGGGTAAGGATGAACTTGCCAGACGGAACGGCGCAGCAGAGCGTTGTTGTCGGAAAAGAAATGCAGCCGTTGCCGATACGATTCATCCTGGTCGTAGCGGGCACGGTCGGTCAGTTCCACCACCGGTTCCGGGGCGAAGTTTGCGAAGTGCGCTTCCAGGTCCCGCTTGGTATAGGGGCTGGCGCTGGGATAGGCAATGTGGCGCCCAAAAACGCCGGCGATCCGGGGATCGGCCTCCGCCGTCTGCACCATCGCCTGGAGCCAGTACTCGTCCACGGGAAGGGCGTCGTGCGTGATGACGACGGCGTACTCGCCCGTGGTGTTCGCCACCGCCAGGTTGCGCGTTTTGCCATGGCCGAATTCGGCGGGCTTGATCTGAATCAGCCGGACGCGCGGGTCCCCGAACGTCTGCACGAATTCAACGCTGCCATCGGTGGAGCCGGAATCCACAACTAGCACGTCGTACGCAAACGACGTGTGCTGCCGGCATACCGCCGCGAGTACCTCACGGAAAACTGGGCCGGGATTCTTCATTGGAATCACGATTGACGCCTTGAGGGCGTCTGCCGTCGCGTTCGCACGAGGTGTGGTCGATTCAGGGATAAACATGCGCGTCGGCAAGGGATTGTCCTTGCCCATCTTTCACCGAAAGCGTGGGCTCGACACCCATCGGCCAGTCAATGTTGAGGTCTGGGTCGTTCCAGGCGATGCAGCGCTCGTGTTCGGGCGCGTAGTAGTCCGTGGTCTTGTAGAGGAACTCGGCGGTGTCGCTCAGCACTAGGAAGCCATGGGCGAAACCCGCAGGCACCCAGAGTTGGTGCTTGTTTTCTTCCGTCAGCATGGCGCCGACCCATTGCCCGAACGTCGGCGAGGACCTGCGAATGTCCACGGCCACGTCAAATACGCTGCCCTGGACCACGCGCACCAGCTTGCCCTGGGCCTGTTGGATTTGATAATGCAGGCCGCGCAGAACGCCTTTCACCGATCGGGAATGGTTGTCCTGTACAAAGTCGACCGCCATTCCGACGGCGGCTTCGAAGGCCTTTTGGTTATAGCTTTCGTAGAAGAAACCGCGCGCGTCACCAAAGACCTTGGGTTCGATCAACAGCACATCAGGAATGGCAAGAGGAGTCGCTTTCATCAATAAACCTTCTCGACCAGAAGGCGCTGCAAATACTTGCCATACCCGTTCTTGGCCAGCGGCGCGGCCAGTGCTTCCAGCTGTTGCGCCGAGATCCACTTGCGGCGATATGCAATCTCTTCCGGACAAGCGACCTTCAAGCCCTGGCGGTTTTCAAGCGTGGCGATGAATTGGCTGGCTTCCAGCAGCGATTCGTGCGTGCCGGTATCGAGCCAGGCGTAGCCGCGGCCCATGATTTCTACCGACAGTTTGCCCTGCTCGAGATAAGCGCGGTTCACGTCCGTGATTTCGAGCTCGCCCCGCGGCGACGGCTCGATGCTCTTCGCAATCTCGACGACTTGGCGGTCATAAAAATACAGCCCGGTAACGGCGTAGTTGGACTTCGGCGCTTTGGGCTTTTCTTCCAGAGACAGTACTTTGCCGTCTTCGTCGAATTCCGCGACGCCATAGCGTTCCGGATCGTGCACGTGGTAGGCGAACACGCTGGCGCCATCGGCGCGGGCATTGGCGTTATCCAGCAACTGGTGGAAATCGTGGCCGTAATAGATGTTGTCGCCCAATACCAGAGCCGACACGTCATTGCCGATGAATTTTTCGCCAATGATGAACGCCTGCGCCAGGCCGTCGGGCGAGGGCTGGACCGCGTATTGCAGGTTCAGGCCCCATTGCGCCCCGTCGCCCAGCAACTGCTGAAAGCGCGGCGTGTCTTGCGGCGTCGAAATAATCAGGATGTCCTGGATGCCGGCCAACATGAGCGTCGTCAGCGGGTAATAGATCATCGGCTTGTCGAAAACCGGCAGCAATTGCTTGCTGATCGCGAGCGTCGCGGGGTGAAGGCGTGTGCCGGAGCCGCCTGCCAGAATGATGCCTTTGCGTTTCATGTGGGAGTTTCCAGTTTCGTCAGTTGATCGATGGCGCGGTTCGCGTGCGAGGTCCAATCAGGCAGTTCCACGCCAAGCGCGTGCTTTAGCGCAGCGGTGCTCAATGTGGAGTTCTTCGGACGCTGCGCGGCGGTGGGGTACTCAGCAGTACTGATCGCGCGGATGTTGTCGGGAGTCAATTTCAGCGCGGCGCCGTTCGCACGCGCGCGGCCGATGATGTGCTTGGCAAAGCCATGCCAGGACGTCGATCCTGCAGCGGTCATATGGTAAACGCCATTGTTGAGCCGTCCTTGTCGTTGGGCAGCGATGGCCAGCAGCGTGACATCGGCGATGAGTTCAGCGCTGGTTGGCGTGCCATGCTGGTCAGCCACAACATTCAAGGTCTCGCGATCGCGCGCCAGACGCAGCATCGTCTTCAGGAAATTGCCGCCGTGGTTGGAAAAAACCCAGCTGGTGCGAAAAATCAGTGCATCGCAGCCGGAAGCGATTATCGCGACCTCACCAGCCAGTTTGGTGGCGCCATAAACATTCTGGGGATGAGGGATATCGCCTTCGGTATACGGGCCGTGTTTTTGGCCATCGAATACATAATCGGTTGAATAATGCACCAATAATGCGCCGGTTTCTCGTGCAAATTCAGCGATTTCGGCTACGGCGTCGGTATTGATGCGGCGGGCGGTATCTTGCTCACTTTCCGCTTTATCCACCGCGGTATAAGCGGCGGCATTGACGATTACTTGAGGGTTGACGCGGCGCAGCGTCGACGCCAGCAGCGCCGGATCCCCCAAGTCGCATTCCTCGCGCCCAAACGCGCACACGGGACCCAGCGGCAGCAACGCGCGTTGCAACTCGTGACCCACTTGCCCATTCTTGCCTAGTAGAACAATCCGCATAGTGGCTTAGATCTTATTGAAGGCGGCCGCTACCAGCAGGCCAAAGTTGCCCAGCGCGGTCTGACGATATACGCCAGATTTCACCACGCCGATGACCCGACCGACCGGGCCTTTTTTTCTTGCCGCTACAAACCGATTGAACGTCTCGCGGTTCTGCTCTGTCAACTG
Organism: Achromobacter sp. ESBL13; assembly: GCF_036668755.1. Lineage (NCBI taxonomy): Bacteria > Pseudomonadati > Pseudomonadota > Betaproteobacteria > Burkholderiales > Alcaligenaceae > Achromobacter > Achromobacter sp. ESBL13. The sequence continues at coordinate 545,400 of NZ_JAZEVT010000002.1, forward strand.
CGCTTGAAGGGGGGTCAGCATCCGGATGTTACGGTCGTTCCAGTCCCGCAAGTGACCGGCAATCAGCATGCGGATCCGTTCTATCCGGGCAGCAAAACTTGCGTTGGCTCCTATCAGGTTGCCGCCATGCTGGCGATACAGCAGTGAGGGGCGGGGATCATAATGCACCCTTCCTCCACAGGCACTGATTAGCAGGTACACCCACCAGTCATGCGCCACCGCTTCAGGCTGTGGGCCAGCGACCAACAACAATTGGCGGGCCGCGTCGTTGAATACCATGGTGTTGCCGCCACCCACGTTCTGTGTCAGGGCGTTGGCGAACGACGGAGGCCGCGTGAAAAGCGGTGACTTGCCGATCGGCGCGCCGGATCCGTCGATGAGCGCGGTGCGAGTACAGTACAGCGCCGGCACGCCCGCAGGGATCGAGGCGTGCCAATGCGCCGCCCGTTCCAGCTTTTCCGCATGCCATACGTCATCCTGATCGGAATAGGCATAGAGATCGGCGTGGACTGCCGGATTGCATGTCAGCGATAGAAAGTTGGCGACAAAGCCCTTGCGAGGCCCGCTGAATACTTGCAACTGGTCCGGCTGCCATTGGCTTTGATAGCGGGCCAGAATGGCGTGCGTGTCATCTTTAGAACCATCGTCCGATGCGCAAACGATCCAATCGGTGTGAGTTTGCGCTTCGAAAGATTCCAACTGCTCAGGCAAATATTGCTGGCCGTCGTAAGTGCACAAGAGAATGGCGACTTTTTGGCTCACTGGGCCACCTGTACTGATACGGATCTATTGGCAAGCCTGGTAAAGGCAAGGGAGGCGTGATGGTTTCGGAGCCCATTCCTATTGGAGTGTTAGACGTTCCGAATGTCCTCCGAAAATGGAGAACGGGTTGCAGCTGATTAATTAGCGGATAAACCGCATTGTTGTTATCGGCAGCAACCGGTTCAATCTCATCACGACGAATATTGAGTGCTGACCCAATTACGGTACGCGCCGCTGGTCACGTTGGCGACCCAGTCAGCATTGTCCAAATACCACTGAACTGTTTTACGAATACCCGTTTCGAACGTTTCGGCAGGGCGCCATCCCAATTCACGTTCCAGCTTTCCGGCGTCGATGGCGTAGCGGCGGTCGTGGCCAGGACGGTCTTTCACGAACGTCACCTGGTCTTTATATGACTTGCCGTCGGCGCGTGGGCTGAGCTCGTCGAGCAGTGTGCACAGTGTGCCCACGACGTCCAAGTTAGCTTTTTCGTTCCAACCGCCCACGTTGTAGGTCTCGCCTACGACGCCGGCCTCCAATACGCGCCGAATGGCGCTGCAGTGGTCCTTCACGTAGAGCCAGTCACGAATCTGTTGGCCATCGCCGTAAATTGGCAACGGCTTGCCGGCCAGCGCATTGTGGATAACTAGCGGAATCAGTTTCTCTGGGAAATGATAGGGGCCGTAATTGTTCGAACAGTTGGTGGTTAGTACTGGAATTCCGTACGTGTGATGGTAGGCGCGGACCAAGTGATCGCTGGCGGCCTTGCTGGCGGAATACGGGCTGTTGGGCTCGTATTGGTTGGTCTCGCGAAACGCGGGGTCCTCTTTTTCAAGGGAACCGTAGACTTCGTCGGTCGAGACGTGCAAGAAGCGGAAGTCACGCTTTTCCTGCTCGGGCAGCTCCGACCAGTATGCGCGCACCGCTTCCAGCAAATGAAAGGTGCCAACAATATTGGTTTGAATGAACTCACCTGGGCCATGAATCGACCGGTCGACATGGGACTCTGCGGCGAAATTCAGGATGGCGCGAGGTTTGTGCTTGGCAAGCAAGCTGGCCACCAATGCGGCATCGCCGATATCCCCGTGCACCAATTGATGGTGCGGGTTGCCGGCGAGCGACGCCAGATTTTCGGGGTTGCCCGCATAGGTCAGCTTGTCGAGCGTGATGATCGGTTCGTTGCTGGAATCGAACCAGTCCAGGACAAAATTCGAACCGATGAAGCCGGCTCCGCCAGTGACAATAATACTCATTCTTTATTGGATCCTTGAGCTTTGAGGACGGTGCACAAACCCGCTCGATAACCTGCCATTATGCCGCAACTCTTTATACCCAACCTAGAAGATGCAACAAATTGTGGTATGAAATAGTCGAGTTACAACAGCGTTAAGCGCCAGTGATCGTCGTACCCCTTGCAATTCATCTCACGAGTTACGTGGCCTTACGCGCGTTCGGGCTAGCCCAGAACACATCGCCGGTGCCCGCAGCACTATTTATACATCTCGCCAACACAAACATCAGATCCGACAGCCGGTTCAAATATTGCCGCACCGGCGGGTTCACCGTTTCAACTCCCGCTAACGCCACCACGGCCCGTTCGGCTCTTCGGCAAACCGTCCGCGCAACATGCGCCTGCGCTGCGGCCCGGGTCCCACCGGGCAGGATGAACTCACGCAAGGGCGTCAGCGACCCGTTGTAATGCGCCAGGCGCGCGTCCAGGCGGGCGACCTGTTCGTCGCTGACAGCCGTGTGCCCCGGGATGCAGAGTTCCGCGCCCATGTCGAACAGGTCGTGCTGGATCGCCATCAGATCAATCGAGATCTCGGGCGGCAGCGGTTCCGCCAGCAGCACGCCGATGACGCTGTTCAGCTCATCCACATCACCCAACGCGGCGATGCGCGGCGCGTCCTTGGGAGTGCGTGATCCATCCCCCAGCCCGGTGGTGCCGTCGTCTCCCGTGCGGGTGGCAATGACAGATAAGCGGTTGGCCATGGGAAACGTCCTGAATTGGATAAATGTGGGGGGTTGCGTCCAGCGGTAAGCGGGCGCCCAGGAGAGAGGGGGCCGGTTCGCAATCAACCGTCAGGATTGTTGCGTTCTGCCGCAGGAACTGTTTCTTAACGGCGGTATCCTAGCACTGTGGAAAGTTGGTCGGGCGCTGTGCCGCCGCAGCAGCTTTCGCTGTCAATGGAGGATGCCTGTATGGCTTTTGACCGCAAATATGCAATGCCCATGGCCGTCGCGACCGCGATGGCCGTTGTATCGCTGGCGACGCCGCTGGCGTTCGCTCAGCAGGCCGACGCCAGCGGCGAAGTGCGGCGGGTGGACCCGGCCGCGGGCAAGGTGACGATCAAGCACGACGAAATCAAGGCGTTGGACTTGCCGGCAATGACGCTGGTGTATGACGCCGACCCGGCGCTGCTGGCCAAGATCAAGGCGGGCGACAAGGTGCGCTTCACGGCGACCCGCAAGGATGGCAAATACGTCGTGACGGCGATCACGAACTGAAGTTTGCCTGCTGCTGGGCACTGAGCCAGCTCGGGTATCGACGATCTCGGTTCGAAGCCCAAGCCCGGAACCCGAACTCCGAACTCAGGACGCCGAACTCAGGCCGCCGAACTCCGGACTTCGCGGCCCGCAGCTCGCAATCCACAGATCCCAAAGAAAAAGCCGCTTCCGCGATCAGGCGGCAAGCGGCTTTTTTGCCGGCAAGGCTAGGGGCGCGAACGTGTCGCCAGCCCCAAAGCCCCCCGATTTACAGCACGTAGCGAGCCAGATCCTGGCTGCTGGCGGCTTCGGCCAGTTGCGAGTTGACGTAGGCGGCGTCGATCTTCACGTGCTTGTCCTGGCTGGACGTCGCGTCGAACGACAACTCGTCCAGCAGCTTCTCCATGACCGTGTACAGACGGCGGGCGCCGATGTTCTCGGTGGTTTCGTTGACGTCGAAAGCCAACTCAGCCAAGCGGCGTACGCCTTCATCCGTGAATTCCAGCTGCACGTCTTCCGTCGCCATCAAGGCGGTGTACTGCTTGGTCAGCGACGCGTCCGTGTCGGACAGGATGCGCACGAAGTCTTCGGCGGTCAGCGATTCCAGTTCCACGCGGATCGGGAAACGGCCTTGCAGCTCGGGGATCAGATCCGACGGGCGTGCCAGGTGGAAGGCGCCGGACGCGATGAACAGGATGTGGTCGGTGCGGACCATGCCGTAGCGCGTGTTGACGGTGGTGCCTTCAACCAGCGGCAGCAGGTCGCGCTGCACGCCTTGGCGCGACACGTCGGCGCCGCCGGATTCCTGGCGCGCGGCGATCTTGTCGATTTCGTCCAGGAAGACGATGCCGTTCTGCTCGACGTTATTGATGGCCACGGTGCGCAGGTCTTCTTCGTTGACGCGCTTGGCGGCTTCTTCGTCGATGATCAGCTTGAAGGCTTCGCGCACCTTCATTTTCTTGGGCTTCTTTTTGTCGCGAGCCATGCCGGCGAACATGCCGCGCAGTTGCTCGGCCATTTCTTCCATGCCGGGGGGCGTCATGACGTCCATCTGCGGCGCGGCCTGGGACACCTCGATCTCGATTTCCAGATCGTCGATCTTGCCTTCGCGCAGGCGCTTTCTGAAGGTCTGGCGGGCGCTGTTGTCTTCACCGCGCTCCGGTTCGCCGGAGGCGCCGCGGGCGGGCGGCACCAGGGCGTCCAGGATGCGGTCTTCGGCGGCGTCTTCGGCCTGGGTGCGCACGCGGCGCATTTCCAGTTCGCGCGTTTGCTTGATCGAGTATTCGGTCAGGTCGCGGATGATGGTGTCGACGTCGCGGCCGACATAGCCCACTTCCGTGAACTTGGTGGCTTCGATCTTGATGAAGGGCGCGTTGGCCAACTTAGCCAGGCGGCGCGCGATTTCGGTCTTGCCCACGCCGGTGGGGCCGATCATCAGGATGTTCTTGGGGTGAATTTCGTGGCGCAGGGGTTCAGCCACCTGCTGGCGGCGCCAGCGGTTGCGCAGGGCGACGGCCACTGCGCGCTTGGCGCGGTTCTGGCCGACGATGTATTTGTCGAGTTCGGAGACGATCTCTCCGGGCGTCATGTTGGATGCGGACATGAGGGCGAATCCTTGAAGCTTGAGGCGGGCTGGGGAAGCGGCGGCGGCGCGGGGGAGCCCCATGCGCCACGTGGCGGCGTCAGTCGCCCAGCGTTTCGATGACGTGGTTCTGGTTGGTGTAGATGCAGAGGTCGCCGGCGATTTCCAGCGATTGCTTGACGACGGCCTCGGGCGACAGCTCGGTGTTGCGCAGCAGGGCTAACGCGGCCGATTGCGCGTAGGCGCCGCCGGATCCGATGGCCGCTAGGCCATGTTCGGGTTCAAGCACGTCGCCGTTACCGGTCAGCACCAGCGTGTGCTCGGTGTCGGCCACGATCAGCATGGCTTCAAGACGGCGCAGGACGCGGTCCGTGCGCCAGTCGCGGGTCAGCTCGACGGCGGCGCGCATCAGGTTGCCCTGGTGCTTTTCCAGCTTGGCCTCGAAGCGTTCCTGAAGCGTGAACGCGTCGGCGGTAGCGCCGGCAAAGCCAGCGAGGATTTTGTCGTGATACAGGCGGCGGATCTTGCGGGCCGTGCCCTTGACGACGATGTTGCCCAGGGTGACCTGGCCATCGCCGCCCAGTGCGACGCGGTTGCCGCGGCGCACGCACACGATGGTGGTGGCGTGAAATTGTTCCATGCGTTCCTTCCTTTGAAAGGACTAGCTGGGGGCGGTTCCAAGGAAATCAAGCGGGGGGCGCGACGGCCAATAAAAAAGGCCATGCTGGAAACCAGCATAGCCTTTCAGGGCATGGCGTGAAAACGGGACGGATCAGTCGCCGTACAGCTTTTGGCGCATCTCGCGGCGTTCCTGGGCTTCCAGCGACAGGGTGGCCGTGGGGCGGGCCAACAGGCGGGGTACGCCGATCGGTTCGCCGGTTTCTTCACACCAGCCGTATTCGCCGCTGTCGATGCGGGCGATGGACTGTTGCACCTTTTTCAGCAGCTTGCGCTCGCGATCGCGGGTGCGCAGCTCAAGTGCGTGTTCTTCCTCGATGGTGGCGCGGTCGGCGGGGTCGGGCACGAACTGCGTTTCGCGCAGGTGCTCAGTGGTCTCGCCGGCGTTGGCCAGGATGTCCTGTTCGAGTTGTTTGAGCCGTTCCTTGAAGAAAGCCAGCTGGCGTTCGTTCATATAGTCGGACTCGGGCATGGCCAGCAATTCCTTCTCGCTGGGCAGATCAATCGCCGTATCGCTCGTCGACTTGCTTGATTTTTTAGTTGCTGCCTTGGTAGCCATGAAAACACTCCACTATGAATCGATCCTGGCGCGGGCATCCTTTCCCGGTTGGTGCTGCTTGCTGACTACGTTACTCGTACCTCACAGTACTGCCTTCGTCGCATCGCGTCACGTCGGGAAGGGGGATTACCCCGCCAGGCACTGCTCCAAGCCCCGGGTGAAAATCTCCTGGGGCAGCTTACGTCCAATGAATACCATCTTGGTGGACGGTTTTTCGGCCGCGGTCCACGGCTTGCCGGGTTCGGCGCCCATCATCATGTGCACACCCTGGAACAACATGCGGCGGTTGATGCCCTTCATGTACAGGATGCCCTTGTAGCGCATCAGGTCGGGGCCATAGACCTGCACCACGCCACCCAGGAATTCCTCAAGGCGCGCGGGATCGAACGGCTTGTTGGAACGGAAAACAAACGCGCCGATTTCGTCGTCGTGCTTGGGGTGGTGATGGTGGGCGTGATCGCAATGCGCCCCGCAATCGCCGTCGTGATCGTGGTCATGGTCGTGACCATGGCCATGATCGTGCCCGTGGTCATGCCCATGGTCGTGGGCGTGGCTGTGGGCGGCGTCGGGGTGCTCATCGGCCAGGAATTCCGGGTCGATGTCCAGAATGGAATTCAGGTTGAAGCCGCTGATGTCGATGATCGACTTCAGGTCGACTTCGCCAAAATTGACCGGCGTGATCGGCGCGCGCGGGTTCATGTGAACCAGGCGGTGGCGCAGCGCTTCGTAGTCGACTTCGTTGACCAGGTCGCGCTTGGAGATCAGGATGCGGTCGGCGAAACCGACTTGCTTCTGGGCTTCGGGTTGCTCGTCCAGCGTGGACATGCCGTGCTTGGCATCAACCACGGTCACCACCGCGTCCAGGCGGTAGTACTCGGCGATGTCGTCGTCCATGAAGAACGTCTGGCAGACGGGGCCGGGGTTGGCCATGCCGGTGGTTTCCAGGATGACGCGTTCAAATGTCAGTTCGCCGGCTTCGCGCTTGACGCGCAGCTCGGACAGGGTGCGCATCAGGTCGCCACGCACCGTGCAGCAGACGCAGCCGTTGGACAGTTCGATGATTTCTTCATCGCTGTCTTGCACGAGCAGGTCGTTGTCGATGCTTTCCGGTCCGAATTCGTTTTCGATGACCGCCACGCGGCGGCCGTGAAATTCGGTCAGGATGCGTTTGAGCAGGGTGGTCTTGCCCGCACCGAGAAAGCCGGTGAGGATGGTGACGGGAACCATTTTGTCCAAACTGCGCGGGGTGTTCATGGCGAAGCTGCTAGCGTGAAGTCAAGGCTGAAGTCTAGGCATTCAACACAGGCCCTGACAGGGTGTTTTGCCCCGTGCAGGATGATGTTTGCCACAGGCTGCGTGGGCCGCCAACAGCGGCCGGACGCAGGATTACAGCACAGTCGGGGGCAGGGGGCAAACCCCGGGTCAACCCAGGGGCCGAAGCCCGCCGGATCGCGTCTGTAGCCCGGAAAGTATCCGGCGATATCACTATTTTGGGGCGGTTTTCCGGATTTCAAGAGCCGTTGCGACTTGGTCGCGACCCGCCCTTATCCGGTGGCTGGCAAATTGGCGTTGCGGCAAGCGGGGGGGCCGGCAACGTCGACACGGACACGGGCCGGCAGACGTGGGCAACGCGGCATGGCAGCGCGGGCGCCGCGCCGCAGCCGGTTCAATGGTGGTGGTGATGATGGCCGGCGTCAGCGGGTTGCTTTTGCTGGCATTGGGGACAGAGCGCCCGGATCTCGGTTTCTTGTGTGGCCAGGGCGTAGCCCGTTTGGGCGACGCGTTCGGCCAGTTGGCGGCTCATGGCGGGGTCGGACACTTCGGCCACCGCGCCGCAACCGGTGCACACCACCAGCAGGTCGTGGGGCGCGCCGCCGGCGTCGTGGCAAGCACTCCAGGCGTTGACTGCGTCCAGCCGGTGAATCAGCCCTTCGTCCATCAGGAAGTCCAGCGCGCGGTACACGGTGGGGGGCGCGGCGCCCGGGTGCACGTCGCGCATGGCGTCCAGCAGCTCGTACGCCTTCAGGCTGCGCCCATGGCGCAGCAGCAGTTCCAGCACCTTGCGGCGGATGGGCGTCAGGCGGCGTCCGCGCTGCTCGCACAGCGTCTCGGCGACGCTGAGCTGGGCGCCTACGGTGTCGCTGCGGGGGGGGCCGGGCGGAGCGGGCATGGCGGGCTTTATCTGAATGAAAGACGCGCGCGACGCGCGTGAGATGCCTGGAAGGTAGCAGAAAAGTCGTATATGCGGGCAGTGCCACCGGAATCAAGCAGGTTTAGTTATGATATAACATTGTAAAAATGGCTGGCGCCGCATTTTGCGGCGTCTTGCTTTGATTTCGGCTTGTCCTTTGTGGTGTTTGCGCTTTCCCATGTCTCACTTCACGCTTCTGCCCGCACGGTCCGGCACCGCGCCGCGGCACGGCAAGCCTCCCCGCTCTGCATTTCTCGTATCCGCCTGGCGCCGCATGGCGGCCTCGTTGGTGGCCGCAACCCTGCTGTGGGCTTTGACGGGCTGGGCGTTGGATTGGTGGCCGAGATGAGCGCGGCGCCGGTCACGATCGAACTGTCCGAGGCGTCCTTCGGCTGGCACGGGCATCCCGCGCTGAAGGCCGTGTCGGGCCGCTTCGCCGCCGGTGGGATGACGGCGGTGGTCGGACCCAACGGTGCCGGCAAGTCGACGCTGATCAAGGGAATCATGGGGGTGCTGCGTCCCATGACGGGCAGCGTGCGCATCAGCGGGGCCGGGCGGTCCGAACTGGCCTGGCTGCCGCAGGCGGCCGAACTGGACCGGGCGTTTCCCGTGACGGTGTTGGACCTGGTGGCGATGGGCGCCTGGCGCCGGGTCGGCGCCTGGCGTCGCTTTCCTGGCGACGAGCTTGACCGCTGCATGCACGCGCTGGAAACCGTCGGCCTGGCGGATGCCGCAGGGCGCGGCGTGGACACCTTGTCGGGCGGCCAGATGCAGCGCACCTTGTTTGCGCGGATGCTGGTGCAGGACGCGCCCGTGCTGCTGCTGGACGAACCCTTCGCCGCCGTCGACAGCCATACCGCCGACGACCTGATGGCCCTGCTGTGCGGGCTGCACGGCCAAGGCCGCACCGTTATCGCCGTGCTGCATGACCTGGACCTGGTGCGCGGCCACTTCCCGGAATCCCTGCTGCTGTCGGGCTCTGTTGTCTCGTGGGGCGACACCGCGACCGCGCTAAGCGACGCAAATCTGAAAATGGCGCGCCAATGGCACGCGAGGGCCTACGAATGAGCCTGGCGCAATGGGTGTTTTCGCCTTTCATGGATTATGGATTCATGCGGCGCGCGCTGGCGGGGGCGTGCGCCTTGTCGCTGGGGGCCGCGCCTTTGGGAGTGTTCCTGGTGCTGCTGCGCATGAGCCTGATGGGCGACGCGATGTCGCACGCGATCCTGCCGGGGGTGGCGGCGGGTTTTCTGCTGTCCGGCCTGTCGCTGGGCGCCATGATGCTGGGCGGCATCGTCACCGGGCTGGCCGTTGCCTTGCTGGCGGGCCTGGTGGCGCGCCTGACTCCGCTGCGTGAAGACGCCAGCTTTGCCGCCTTCTATCTGATATCGCTGGGCCTGGGCGTACTGCTGGTGTCCCTGCGCGGCTCGAACATGGACTTGCTGCACGTGCTGTTCGGCACGGTGCTGGGGCTGGACGATGCCTCGTTGCTGCTGGTGACCATCACGGCCAGCGTGACCTTGCTGGTGCTGGCCGCCATCTACCGCCTGCTGGTGGCCGAATGCCTGGACCCCGGTTTCCTGCGGGCCAGTGGGGGCGGGGGCGGCTGGGTGCATATGGGGTTCCTGGTGCTGGTGGTGGTGAATCTGGTGGCGGGTTTCCAGGTGCTGGGCACCTTGATGGTCGTCGGCATCATGATGCTGCCCGCCGCCGCCGCGCGGTTCTGGGTTCGCTCGGCCGCCCGGCAGATTCCGCTGGCGGCCGGCTTCGGTGTGCTGGCGTCCATCAGCGGCTTGCTCGTGTCCTACCACTTCAACGTACCCGCCTCGCCGTCGATCATCCTGGCGGCGGGCGCCTGTTATCTGCTTTCCATCGTTGGCGGCCCGCAAGGCGGGCTGCTGCGGGCGCCGCGCCGTACGCGCCAAGCCTGAGTTCACAAGGAAATTCGCCATGCGTTCCATTCTGCCGTTGCGCCGCCGCGCCCTGTTGACCGTGGCGGGCCTGTGCCTGTCGGCTGTCCTTGGCGCAGCGCACGCCGCGGAACCGCTCAAGGCCGTGGCAAGCTTTTCCATCCTGGGCGACATCGTGCGCGAAGTCGGGGGCAACGATGTCAGCCTGACCACATTGGTGGGACCCGATGGTGATGCGCACGAATATGAGCCCACGCCCGGCGACGCAAAGAAGCTGTCCGCCGCGCAGGTGCTGTTCGTGAACGGGCTGGATTTCGAAACCTGGCTTCCCAAGCTGACGAAGGCGTCGGGCTTTGCAGGCAAGACGGTCGTGGCCTCACAGGGCGTCACGCCGCGCAAGTTCGCGCAGGCGGGCGGGGGCCACAAGCCCGGCGACCACGACCACGACCACGAGCACGAGCACGACCACGACCACGATCACGATCACGATCACGACGATGGCCACAACCACGGCGATGGCCATCATCATCACGGCGACGCCGATCCGCATGCATGGCAAAGCCTGGCCAACGGCGTGATCTATGCGCGCAACGTGGCCGACGGCCTGGCCGCCGCCGACCCCGCCCATGCCGACGCCTATCGTCAGCGCGCCGCCGCCTATATCGCCCGCCTGGGAGCGCTGGACGCCGCGGCCAAAAAGACATTCGCCGCCATTGCCGCCGACCGTCGCAAGGTGGTGACGTCGCACGACGCGTTCGGGTATTTTGGCGACGCCTACGGCGTGTCGTTCATCCCCGCGATGGGGGTGTCCACGGACGCCGAACCGTCGGCCGGCGAAGTGGCCCGCATCATCGAACAGGTCAAGCGCGACAAGGTGCCCGCGGTGTTCGTCGAGAACATCTCCAGCCCCAAACTTGTGCAGCAGATTGCGCGGGAAACGGGCGCCAAGGTGGGTGGTACGCTTTATTCCGACGCCCTGTCCAAGCCCGGACAGCCCGGCGCGACCTATATGGAAATGTTTGAATGGAACGTACGTCAGCTTGCCGCGGCCTTGCAGCCCTGACCGCCGCGACGGCCATGCTGGTGGCCGGCTCCGCCGGCGCGCACCCGCATATGTGGATTGACGCGCGGGCGGTCGTCGACCTCGACGCGCAGCAGCGCGTCACCGCCGTGCGCCAGGTATGGCTGTTTGACGAAATGTTCGGCGCTTACGCCACGCAGGGCATGGCCAAGGGAAAGGGCGGCGCCTTGCCCGCCGCCACCTTGAAGGGCATGGCCGACGACTGGATGAAGTCCTTGGGCGAACCGATCTCGCACTACTTCACCCGCGTTACGGTGGGTGGGCAGACCGCCACGTTCGCGGCTCCGCGCGACGCGCGTGTCGACTGGAACCCCAAGACGACGCGCCTGACGCTGTCGTTCACCTTGCCGCTGGCGACCCCGCTGCCCGTCGGCGCCGAGGGCGCGCAAGTGGACATTTACGACCCTACCTATTTCGTCGCTTACGCGTTCGACGAGAAAGGCGCGGTGTCGCTGGCCGGCCCGAAGGCGTCCGCCTGCACATCCGACTATCGCAAGCCCAAGGAACTGGATTGGAAGACCATGCAGCAATTGGCCGCGATCCCGGCCGATCCGGAGGCGCTGCCGGACGAACTTTTCGCCATCACCAAAGGGCTGACGCACCGCATCGAGGTGCAATGCCCGTAGCGCTGTTCCGAGCCCGGGTTGCGCTGGGATTTGCGTTATTGCTGCTGCTGGGCGGCATGGGCGCGGCGGCGGCGCAGGGCGCGCATCCTTTCGGCGTGCCGGAAAGTGGGGCGGGCATGGGCGGCCCCGGCTGGCTAGCCAGTTTCTTCGGTCAGGTGTCTGTCTGGCAAAGCCATTTCTATCGCCAACTGACGGGCGCGGTGCGCGCCTGGCAGGCCGATGGCGGCGCGGCCTGGACGTTGATCGGCCTGTCGTTTGCCTACGGCGTGTTCCATGCGCTGGGCCCCGGCCATGGCAAAGCCGTGATTTCTTCTTACGTGCTGGCCAATCGGCAGACGGCGCGCAATGGCGCGCTGCTGGCGCTGGCGTCCGCATTGATCCAGGCGTTGGTGGCGATTGTGTTGGTCGCGGTGTTGGCGCTGGTGTTCAACGCCACCGCCGCCACGATGAACCAGGCGACGCGTTGGCTTGAGCTGGCGTCGTATGCGCTGGTGACGTTGTTGGGCGCGTGGCTGGTCTGGATCAAGGCGATTCGGCCGCTGCTGCCAGGCAGGCGCCAAGGGGCGGTGGCAGGAACGGTTCCGGCCACCGCGTCCACGCACGCTGTGCCGATGGCGGGTGCCGCATCGACGACGGGTGCATTGCCGCCGAGGGGCGCCCCGCCGGAGGGCGCCCCGCCGGAGGGCGCCCCGCCAAAGGGCGCGCCGCCAAAGGGCGCCTCGCCAAAGGGCGCCTCGCCAAAGGGCGCCCCGCCAAAGGGCGCTGCGGCGTTGAATGCGATCCCGGTGTATGCGTCCGCCGCGTCAGTGACGGTGGGGTTGTCGCATCACCACCTACATCACCATCACCATCATCATGACGACTGCGGTTGCGGACATGCGCATGTGCCGGCGCCCGAGCAGGTGGCGGGCAGCTTGAGCTGGCGTCGTGCCGCGTCGGCGATTCTTGCCGTGGGCTTGCGACCGTGCAGTGGTGCGTTGATCGTGCTGGTGTTCGCGTTGTCGCAAGGCTTTTTCATGGCCGGCGTGGCGTCGGCGCTGGCCATGGGCGCAGGCACGGGGTTGACCGTGGCGGCGCTGGCCTGCCTGGCGGTGGCCGCCGGCGGGGTGGCCACGCGCGTTGGCCAGCGCTTGTCCAGCAAGGGCGCGGCGCGGTTGCGCTACAGCGTAGAGGCACTGGCCGCGACGGCGGTGTTGTTATTGGGTGTCATGCTGCTGGGCGGCATGTTGGCGGGCGGCGGGTAAGCCCCGCCCGTTCAGGATTTGCGGCCCGCGCGCGGATGCGCCTGGTCGTAGGCCTTGGCCAGGTGCTGGAAATCCAGGCGGGTATAGACCTGCGTGGTCGAGATATTGGCGTGGCCCAGCATTTCCTGCACGGCCCGCAAGTCTTGCGCCGATTGCAGCACATGGCTGGCGAAACTGTGGCGTAGCACGTGCGGATGCACATGCGTGGGCAGGCCCGCTGTTTGGGCGATCTGCGCCAGTTGCAGCTGCACGACCCGCGGCGAAATGCGCTTGCCGCGCGCGCCCAGGAACAAGGCGCAGGCGTCCTGAATAAGCGGGTGGGGGGGCGACAGCTGCGGGCGCGCGGCAATCCATTTCTGCAAGGCGGCAATCGCTGCCTGCCCCACCGGCACCGCGCGGCGCTTGCCGCCTTTGCCCAGCACTTCGACCTCGGCTTCTTCCAGCTTCAACCAACCGGCGGATTCGTAATCGGGGGTGCGCGTGTAGCGCAAGTCCAGGCCGACCAGTTCCGACAAGCGCAACCCGCTGGAATACAGCAGTTCAAGCATGGCCTGGTCGCGCAGCGCGACGGGCTCGTTGGCCACTTTGGCAGGCGCGCGGTCCAGCAGGGCCTGGGTCTGTTCCACGGACAAGGCCTTGGGCAGGCCACGCGGCGCTTTGGGCGCGCGCACCCCGGCCACAGGGTTTCCGGCCAGGTCGGCGGCGGGTGCCCACCATTGGTAGAAGCCGCGCCAGGCGGCCAGCGTGCGCGCCAGGCTGCGTGGCCCGCGGCCCTGAGCATGCAGGCGTGCGACGAATTGGCGAATATGGCCGTTGGCGATCTTGTCCAGCGGCAGGCCGGCGCGGTCGGCCAGTTGGTGCAGAAAGTGCAGCTCACGCTGATAGCCGCTCAGCGTGTGCGGCGAATAGCGGCGGTTGGTTTCCAGATGGCGCAACCACGCGCGCATCGGTTCGGGCAGCGCGGGGTCGCCGGCGTCGGGCTGCGAGGGACCGGCCGTGGTCCGTGCTTCGTCGGGCGGGGGCACGGTGCCGACGGTGGACCGTTTGCTGTCGGACGCAGGCGCAGCATCGGGGCCGTCCTGGGCACTGCCGGGCGGGGGCGCGTTGTGCAAGTTCTGGTCCATGTCCGCCCGCCGTCGCGTTGCGCTAGGCCTTGGGCGAGGCCGGATTCAGCCGGTGCAGCGCGGCCGATGCCAGTTGCCCGACGGATTCCAGAAACGCCGTGCCCATCTCGGGCGTGAAGCGTTCCGGGTCATCGGACCCCAGCACCAACAGGCCCACGGCCGGGCCGTCGGCTTCCAGGCGCAACGGCACCAGCGCCAGCGACTTGGGCTTGCTGTCCAGCCAGCCCACCGCTTCGAAACCGGTGTCGGTGCCGCAGTACGGCGTCTTCAGGCTGTCGGTGAACGTGCGCACATCTTGCGAAACGGGCTCGCCATAACCGGTGGGGGCCAACTCGGACAAATCCCACAGGCGCAGCGCCACGTGGTTCAGGTCGAATTGTTCGGCCAGACCCAACGCGATCTCGCCGGGCACGCGCTGCGCGTCGTTTTCAGACAGCAGGCGGCTGCACCATTTGGCCACATGCGTGCCGATGCTTTCGTTGGCGGTGGCGTTGCGCACCAGTTCGTTCAAGCGCCATTCCAGTTCGCGGTTGCGTTCCCGCAGGGTCAGGATCTGGCGTTCGCCCAGCGAGATGGCGCGCGAGCCATGCGGGTGCGGCACCTGCATGGTGGCGAACACGTCGGCGTGTTCGTCAAAGAAGCCGGGGTGGTCTTGCAGGAAGGCGGCGATGTCTTGGGCGGTGAAAGCGGTATCAGTCATAGGGTTAGCGGTTCAGCGCCATGGAGAAGACGAGCTTGTCGATGTCGACTTGCCCCGTGAACACGGATTCGGCCGGGCCCGTCATGCGCAGTTGGTCGCCATTCCAGGCAACGGTCAGCACGCCGCCGCGCGTTTGCACGCGCACCGGCGATTCCAGCAGGCCACGGCGGATGCCGGCTGCCACGGCGGCGCAGGCGCCCGTGCCGCAGGCCAGCGTTTCGCCCGCGCCGCGCTCGAAAACGCGCAGGCGGACGTTGTGGCGGTCCATGACTTGCAGAAAGCCCGCATTCACGCGGCGGGCAAAGCGCGGGTGGGTTTCGATCAGGGGGCCTTGAATGGAAACGGGCGCGGTGTCCACGTTATCCACCACCTGAACCGCATGCGGGTTCGAGATGGCCACGGCCGACAGCCACACCTTGTTGGCAACGCCGGTGGGGGCGTCCAGCTCAAGCTCCCAAAGGGTGTCTTCGCCTTCGCGCATCGAAGGCAGGCCGGCTGTGTCGAAGGGCAGGGCCTCGGGGTCGAAACGGGTGCCGCCCATATCGACCGTGACTTGTTCGTCGTCGCCTTCGTCAAGCACCAGGATGCCGGTGGCGATTTCCGCGCGCAGCGGGTTGCGGCTGGACAGCCCTTGTTCGTGCACAAAGCGCACAAAACAGCGCGCGCCGTTGCCGCAGTGTTCGACTTCGCTGCCGTCGGAATTGAAAATGCGATAGCGGAAATCCGCGTCGGGGCGTGTGGCCCGCTCGACCAGCAGGATCTGGTCGGCGCCGATGCCGAAGTGCCGATCGCCCAGCGCTCGGGCGCGCTCGGGCGTCATTTCGATGGTCTGGCGGACCCCGTCGAGCACGACAAAGTCGTTGCCCGCGCCATGCATTTTGGTGAAGTTCCAGTTCATCGGGCGATTATCGCCCATTATTGGGGCGCGGACAGCCGGCCGCGATCAATAGAACTTTGCCTCGCCGGGCGGACGGGTCTTGAAGCGGCGGTGGACCCAGTAGTACTGGCTGGGGCAGCGGCGCACCCAGGATTCCAGCTCGCGGTTCAGCCGGGCGGTGGCGTCTTCCAGGGTTGCGTCGCCCGGAAAATCCGCCAGGGCGGGCAGCACGTCCACATGGTAGCGGCCGGTCTCGGGGTTCCAGAAGCCCACGATAGGCAGCACCGCCGCGTTCCATTTCTGGGCCAGTTGCGCGGTGGCCAGCAGCGTGGCGGCCTGCACGCCGAAGAACGGCACGAATACGGCCCCTTGGCGGCCGAAGTCCATGTCGGGCAGGTAGTAGACGGGACGCGGCGCGCGCAGGTGGCGGATCAGGTCGCGTACGCCGTCCTTGCGGCTGACCAGAAAAACCTCGTTGAAGCGCGCCCGCCCGGCAGCCACGACCGCATCGATGTGCGGATCGCTTTGCGGGGTGTACATGGTGGCGGCGCTGGGCACTTCCATGGTCAGGCGGGTGGCGGCGGCATCCAGCGCAATGAAATGCGGCGCCAGCAATATCACCGAACGGCCTTGCGCGATCAGTTCGTTGATGCGCTCGGCCCCGCTTTGCGTGACCATGTCCTTGATGGCCTCGGGCGTGCCGTACCACAGCACGCCGCGATCGACGATGGATTGCGCCAGCGCCCGGAAGTGTTCCGCCACCCATTGCTCGCGCACCGACTCGGGCTGATCGGGAAAGCACAATTCCAGATTGCGCCGCACGATGCGCGCCCGGGATTTGGCCAGCCGTGGCGCCAGCCAGCCCAGCACGGCACCGATGCGCAAGCGCGTCGACGGCTTGATGCGGCCGAACCATTTCAACAGGGAAACCAGCGTACGCGTCTTTGAATCTTTCATCGTGTCGGGGGTGGACCGGGCGGCGGAAACCAGAAAATGTCAGCGAGCCGACGGGGCGGCGTCGGGCGCCGGGGGCGCGCCGCGCGGGGTCTTGTAGCGGTTATAGCTCCAGAGGTATTGCTGGGGACAGCGCCGGATCAGAGTTTCCATCGCGGCGTTGATCAACGCCGCCTGCGCCGTGGGATCGGCCGGCAGCGGCTCGGGCACGCGCACATAGTGGATGCGCCAGCCCCGGCCGTGGGGCAGGCGTTCGCCCGCCGTCAGGATGATGGGGACGTTGGTCTGCGTGGCCAGTTTGCTGGGCAGCGTCATCGTGTAGGCCAGGCGGCCGAAGAACGGCGCCCACACCCCGTCGCCCACGCTGGGCGCCTGGTCAGGCAGCATGCCCACCGATTCACCGCGCCGCAGCGCCCGCACGAATTCCCGCACGCCCTGCATGGTGGCCGGCACGGCGTTGACGGCGGAACTGTTGCGCGCGGTCTCCAGCAGCGGGGCCAGCACGTCTTTGCGCGGGGGGCGGAACATCACCGTCATGGGCATCTGGCGGGCCAGATAGCGGGCGGTGATCTCGAAGCAGCCCAGGTGCGGGGTCAGGAACAAGATGCCGCGCCCCTCGGCGCGTGCCGTGTCCACCACGGCGTTGTCGTCGGAAACCACCTGCGCCAGGCTTTGCTCGTTCTTGAACCACACGCGGGGGTTTTCAAGAATCATGGCGCCGGTTTCGGCCGCGGCACGGCGCGCGAAGGCCGCGCCGGGGTAGCCGGCCTGAGCGGCATTGGCCTGAAGGCGGCGTCGATACTTGCCGGGCCAGGCGTACACGGCCAGCCCCGCCGCGCGCCCAAGGGCGTGCGCAACCGGTAGCGGCAAGGCGGCAAAGAGTCGGAACAGGGCGAGCAGCATTCAGCAAATAGGAAAGGTGGGGCAGGGTTATGCCGGTATTCGGGAATATGTTTACACCCCCGCCGCGAGCATAAGAACGGCATTTTCGCTTAAAATCCGCTCAGTCGCCGAGTTAACCGACAACTTGCGGGGCGACGGCAAGGGTGCAGCGCATGGCGCGCCCTTTGCCAAATCCGCTAAAGCGTCGCGCCCAGATAGCGTATTTCATGCGGTCCGGGGTGCAACGCGCCTCATGAACCTATGCGCCGGCAACGCCGGACACCAAGGACGCATCTGTGGCCAATAACGATTTTCTCTTCACTTCCGAATCCGTCTCCGAAGGGCATCCCGACAAGGTTGCCGACCAGATTTCCGATTCGATCCTGGACGCCATCTTCACGCAAGACCCGAATGCGCGTGTCGCAGCCGAAACGCTGTGCAACACGGGCCTGGTCGTGCTGGCCGGTGAAATCACCACCACCGCCAACGTGGATTACATCCAGGTCGCCCGGGACACCATCCGCCGCATTGGATACGACAACACCGAATACGGTATCGACTACAAGGGTTGCGCCGTGCTGGTTGCTTACGACAAGCAATCGCCCGACATCGCCCAGGGCGTGGACCGAAGCTCGGAAGACTATCTGAACCAAGGCGCGGGCGACCAGGGCCTGATGTTCGGCTATGCCTGCGACGAAACGCCCGACCTGATGCCGGCTCCGATCTGGTACGCGCACCGGCTGGTGCAGCGCCAGAGCGAACTGCGCAAGGACGGCCGCCTGCCGTGGCTGCGCCCGGACGCCAAGTCGCAGGTCACGTTCCGCTATATCGACGGCCGCCCGGCGGAAGTCGATACCGTGGTGCTGTCCACGCAGCACGCGCCTGAAGTCACGCAAGAAACCATCCGCGAAGCGGTGATCGAAGACATCATCAAGCCGAGCTTCCCCGAAGGCCTGATCACGCCGCAAACGAAGTTTCTGGTCAACCCGACCGGCCGCTTCGTCATCGGCGGCCCGCAAGGAGATTGCGGTCTGACCGGCCGCAAGATCATCGTCGATACCTACGGCGGCGCATGCCCGCACGGTGGCGGCGCGTTCTCGGGTAAGGATCCGTCCAAGGTTGACCGTTCGGCTGCTTACGCGGCCCGCTACGTGGCCAAGAACATCGTGGCCGCCGGCCTGGCGCGCCAGTGCCAGGTGCAGGTCAGCTACGCCATCGGCGTGGCCGAACCGATCAACATCACTGTCTACACCGAAGGCACGGGCGTCATCCCCGACGACCAGATCGCCAAGCTGGTGCGCGAACACTTCGACCTGCGTCCGAAGGGCATCGTGAATATGCTGGATCTGCTGCGTCCGATCTACGCGAAGACCGCCGCGTACGGCCACTTCGGCCGTTCCGAGCCGGAATTCTCGTGGGAAGCCACGGACAAGGTTCAGGAACTGAAGAAGGCGCTGTAAGCGACGGCAGCCGGTCGGCTTCTCTGTCGGCCGCGCCTGATTGGCTGCTTTATCAGCCGCCTTTTATCTGCCTCCTTTGGCGACCCGGGCTTCACCGCCCGGCCCTGAACGAAAAATGCCCCCGCCCGGAATCCCGGCGGGGCATTTTTTTGCATTGCTGCATTGCGCAGCGTTGCACCCGCGGCCCGTGGTCCTACAACCCCCACGCCGACAGGTCCGGCGTGCGCCGCGTCGGCGCCAGCACCGGCTCCAGCACCGCCGCGCAGTCCAGCAAGGCGGCATCGCCACCGGCGGGGGCCAGCAGCTGCACGGCCATCGGCATGCCTTCAGGGTCCGCGCCTGCCGGCAGCGCGATGGCGGCCGCGCCCAGGAAGTTGGCGGGGCGCAGCAGCTTGCCCAAGCCCACGTGGCGTACGTCTTCGGCGTCCAGCGCTTGCGCCGCCTGATCGCACGCGGGCATCAACAGCCCGTCCAGGCCATGCATGGCGGCGGCGAAGGCGGCCATGTCGGCCTGGCGCCGGGTCAGCGCGGCTTCGTAGTCCGCCCGCGTAATGCGCCCGCCCGCTGCGATGCGCGCCCGCACCACGTCCCACAAGGGCGCGGCGGGGTTTTCGGCCAGCGCGCCGTAATAGGCATAGGCCTCGTACGCCAGCACCAGCGAGTTGTCATCGGCCATGCGCGCAAACGACAGCGTTGCGGGCGGATGCCAGGCGGTGGGCGCAAGGCCCGCTTGCGCCAGTCGCTCTTGGGCCCGATGCCACGCATCCAGGCCGGAATCCGACAGCGGCGTGGGCCACGCCTGCGGGGCCAGCACGGCGATGGCGGCGGACCGGCGTGGCGCGGGGTGGCGCAGCGCGGTCACGCAGGACGCGGGCAGCGCCAAGGTGGCTACGTCGTCTACATCGGGCCCGGCCAGCAATTGCGTCAGCAGGCGCGCGTCCGCCACGTTGCGGGCCAGCGGCCCCAACACGTCCAGCGTGTCCGACAGCGGCAGGCAGCCCGCGCGGCTGATCAGGCCGGAAGACGGCTTGAAGCCCACCACGCCGTTCAGCGCAGCCGGCGCGCGTACCGAACCGCCGGTGTCCCCGCCCAGCGCGATAGCCGTCAGCCCCGCCGCCATGGCCACGCCCGCGCCGCTGGACGAACCGCCCGGCGCGCGCGCAACCTTCGCGTCCCAAGGGTTGCGCGCCGTGCCTTGGGTGGGGTTTTGCCCCGACAGCCCGAACGCGAATTCCGTCATGCGCGTCTTGCCCAGAATCACCATGCCCTGGGCCGCCAGCTTGCGCACCGCCGTGGACGTTTCGCCGCTGATCACGCCGCGTCGCGCTTCTGATCCGCCCGTGGTCGGTATGCCTTGCCACTGCACGCTGTCTTTGACGGCCACCGGCACGCCATGCAAGGGCCCCAGCAGCAGGCCGGCGTCCCGCAAGCGATCGGCGGCGTCGGCCTGTGCCAACGCGCGTTCGGCGGTGACTTCGCTAAACGCGGCCAGCGGTGCGGCGCGTTCGATGCGGTCCAGGAAATGCGTGGCGACCTGGCGGGCGCTCAGTTCACCTTCGCGGATGGCGCGCGCCAGTTCGCGGGCGTCTCGAAAATGCAGGTCGGTGTGGTCTTGTGCGGGCATGGGTCTCTTTCAAAAAGGAAAAGCTCTCCGGTCCTGTCGGGACCGGAAAGCTGTTGCGTTTGCAGGGCGCGCGTTGCGGCTATTTCAGCGTCTGGCCCTTTGTTTCAGGCATGCGGATGAAGGTAATCAACGTGATCACGGCGCCGGCCAGCACGTAATAAAAGAACCAGCGTTCCATGCCACGGCTTTGCAACCAGGTCAGCAGGTAAGGCGTGGTGCCGCCCAACAACGCCACCACCAGGTTGTACGGCGTGCCGATGCCGACAGCGCGCACGCTGGTGGGAAATTGTTCCGACATGATGGCGGGTGCAATTGCGGTGTACATCGCGTACAGCACCAGGCCGAACAGTTCCACCGCCAGGATCGAGCCAAACGAGGGGCCCAGGGTGGTCATCAGTGGATAGAAGAACACCAGGTAGCCGGCCGCAAAGAAGATCAGCTGCGGCTTGCGGCCGATGCGGTCGGACAAAATGCCGAACAGCGGCTGCACCAGCATGAACACGATCAAGGCCACGGTATTGGCGGCGAACGCGGTCTTGGGGTCCGCGCCTACCTGGCGGATGGCATACGTGGGCACATAGGCCACGAAGATGTAGAACGCAAACGTGGTCAGCACCGAGAAGCCCACGATGCGCAGCACTTCACGCGGATGGTCGCGCAGCAGCGTGCGTAGCGGCTGCTTTTCGATGCCGGTCTTCTTGGCGTGCGAAAACGCCTCGGTTTCGGGTACCGAACGGCGTATCCACATGCCGGCCAGCCCACCGAAGGCGCCGATCAGGAACGGGATGCGCCAGCCCCACGAGGCCATGTCGGCCTTGGTCAGCGTGGACGTCAGGAGCCAGCCCACGGCGGACGCGGCCAGGATGCCCACGGCGGCGCTGAAAAAAACGAAGCTGGAATAGAAGCCGCGCTTTTCCGGCGGCGCCATTTCAGCCAGAAAGGTCGTGGCCGAGGCATACTCTCCGCCCAGCGACAAGCCTTGCAAAAGGCGCGCGGCGGTCAGCAGCAGCGGGGCAGCCAGTCCGATGGTGGCGTAGGTGGGGGTGATGGCAATGATGAGCGAACCGCCCGCCATCATCAGAATCGTCAGGCCCAGCGCGGCTTTGCGGCCATAGCGGTCGGAAAAGATGCCCAGCACCCAGCCACCCACCGGTCGCATGAAAAACCCCACGGCGAAGATGCCGAAGGTGGCAAGCAGCGCGGTGGTTTCATTGCCTTCGGGAAAAAACTGGCCCGAAAAAAAGATGGCGAACGACGCGTAGATGGTCCAATCGAACCATTCGACCGCATTGCCTACACTACCGGCCAGGATGGTGCGTGACCGGGATATGGGCGCGGCGGCGGGCGCGGCGCTTGCCCCTTGCTTGCTGCGCAAGGTCGCGGATGGGCTGCTCATGACGTCCTCAGAATAAGAATTTATTTTTGGTCAAAAAGACCGTTTAATTTTGTGTTTTTATCAATGCGCGAACGTTAGATTAATGAATATAGTCACGTCAAGTAAGGGTAAGCCCCTAATGCCAGCGCTGGACGACACCGATCTGGCCTGCCTGATCGCGTTGCAGGCAGACCCCCGCGCGTCCTGGCGCGAGCTGGGCGCGGCCACCGGTATCGCCGAACGTACCGTGGCGCGCCGCATCCGCCGCCTGATGGACGCCGACGCGCTGCGCGTCATTGCCGAACCGGACCCGCTGGCCATGGGCCGGGGCGTGGTGTTGCATGCCTGGGTGCGCTGCCGATCCGGCCGCGTGCCCGAGGTGGCGGAACAGTTGGCGCGCCTGGACATCAGCCAGCTGGTCGTCACGCTGGCCGGCACGGCCGACTTGATGGCCGAACTGACCCTGGCCGATGCGGCGGATATGCCCGACGTGGTCACGCGCGTGCTGCCGTCGATCGACGGCGTTGAACATGTGGAAGCGCGGCTGGTGCTGCGGCCGTTTCGCCGTGCCGGGCAGTGGCGCATCCAGGCGCAACCGGACGCCGTGCCGGACGCGCCGCGGGCCCAGCCGCCCGCCGCGTTAAGCGATGCAGAGTCGCGCATGGTGGCGCATCTGATGCGCGACGGCCGCGCCAGCCTGGCTGAACTGGCCGAGCAGGCCGGCGTCAGCGAGCCCACCGCGCAGCGCCTGCTTCAGCATCTGGTCGAGCGCCGGGCACTGAGCTTTCGCGTCGAGGTCGAACCCGCGTTGGTCGGCTTTCCGGTTGAAGCGGTGATTTCGGTGCAGGTGCGGCCGCAAGCCGTCGACGCCATGGCGGCGCATCTGGCGCTGGACCCGCACACCCGCTGCCTGTTCGGCACCAGCGGGGCGTCGCAGTTGTTCTGGCACGTGCTGTGCCGCGACAGCCTGCATCTGTGGGAAGTGACGACACGCCGCCTGGGCGAACTGGACGGCGTGCTCAACAGTGAAGTCGGCGTGGTGATGCGGGCGCACAAGCGTTGCGGCATCGTGCGCGCGGGCGCGCGTCTGGCCAGCAACGGCGACGGCGGGGATTGAAGCGGCGCGCCGCGCTCGCCAGATTTACAGCCGCTGCCCGCCGGTGGCGTCGATGCGTTGCCCGGTGATCCAGCGCCCTTCGTCCGACGCCAGGAAGGCGACGATGTCGGCGATATCCTCGGGCTGACCCACGCGGCCCAGCGCCACGCTTTTGGCGATGACGCGACTGAGCTCCGGGTCGCGTGCACGCGGGTTCAAGTCCGTGCGGGTGGCGCCGGGCAGGACCGCGTTCACCGTAATGCCGCGCTCGCCCAACTGCTGGGCCAGCAGCAGGCTCAACGCTTCAAGCCCCGCCTTGGCAGGCGCATAGACGCTCATTTCCGGGTAGGCAGCCCGCGTGCCCATCGACGAAATATTGATGATGCGGCCGTTGTCGCGCAGGAACGGCAGGGTCTGCTGGATCAAAAAAAAGGGCGACTTCAGATTCACTTGCAGCACGCGGTCGAAGTCTTGCGGCGTGACATCTGCAAGCAGCGCGCGCAGCCCCACGCCCGCATTGTTCACAAGAATGTCCAGCCCGTCCGTGCCATTGCGTTCCAGCAAGGTGCGGCGCAGATCGCGCGCCAGCGTTGCGGCCCCGTCCGCCTGGGACAGATCGGCTTGCAGCGTCCAGGCCTGACCGCCCTGGCGCTGGATCAGGCCGGCGACTTCAATCGCGGCGTCGCCCGCTGCGTGGTAGTGAACGGCAACATGCGCGCCGCGCCTGCCCAGCGCCAGCGCAATGGCGCGGCCGATGCCTCGGCTGGCGCCGGTGATGAGTGCTGTCTTGCCGATAAGACTGTCCGATGCTTGGCTCTGGCTCTGGCTCTGGCTCATGCGGCCTCCGTTTCGTAGCTTGTCCATGATTGGTGCGTTTCCAGCCGGCGCGCCTGCAACAGCAAGGCGTTGCGATCCACCTTGTTGGTGCCGGCCCACGGCAATTCGCTGACGAATCGGATGCGACGCGGGTGTTGGTAGGCGGGCCCATTGGCCAGGGCATGTTGCTTCAGGCCGTCGGCATCCAACGCGCTGCCGTCGCGGCGCACGACAAAGGCGACCGGGATCTGGCCGCGTTCTTCGTCGGCCAGCGGCACCACGCAGCTTTGGCGCACATCGGGATGCAACTCAAGCAGCTTTTCCACTTCAACCGGATAGATGTTCTCGCCGCCGCATACGAACATGTCGTCCGCGCGCCCGACAAAATAATAGAAACCGTCCGCGTCGCGGCGCATGACGTCGCCGCTGTAATACCAGCCGTCTTGCAGCACCTGCGCGCTTTTTTCAGGCAGGTTGTGATAGCCGGACAGCACGGCCGGGTTGTTCATCAGCAGCACGCCTTCATCGGCGCTTGGGCCGTCCGCCAACCGCACTTGCGACGGGTCCAGGGGGTGCCCCACCGATAGCGGCGGCGTGGGCAGGCCGGCGGGATGCGGGCCGAACACGGCCGGTCCGGCTTCCGTGGTGCCGTAGCCATGCGTGATGGTGGCCTGCGGCAACGCTTCCTGTATGCGCTGATAAAGCGCGACGGTCATGGGCGCGGAACCCAGCATGACGCGCCCCAGGGCCGACAAGTCGCGGTCACGCAGCAAGCCGGGCTCTTTGACTAGCCGCGCGAACATCGTCGGCACGGCTGTCAGCACGGTGATGCGATAGCGTTCCAGCGCGTCGGCATAGGCGCTGACGTCGAACGCGGGCTGGATCACCAGCAGGCTGTTGCCGGCGAACGCGCGCTTGGCCATGAACAGCCCATTCATGTGAAACAGGGGTTGTGCCAAAAGATAGCGCTCTTGACGATCGCGTCGCGGCGCCGCGCCCGAGGTGGCGGCAAGCGCCCATAACTGCCCCGCATGCGTCAGCGGCACGCCCTTCGGTTTGCCGGTGGAACCGGACGTGTAAAGCATCTGCGCCACGTCTTCGGAAGCGGGCGTGACGCTGGCAAAGTGCGCGGGCTGGATCTGCGCGGCAAAGCCCTCTGGCCCCGCGTCGTCGAAGTCCAGCACGGGCACGGTGTCCTCGAACGACGCGCGGCGGGCGCGATCAACAAAGGCCAGCGCGATGCCCGCGTCGCGGATCACGTAATCGATGTTCTCTTGCGTCTGCTTGATGTTGATCGGCACGGCCACGAAGCCGGCGCGCATGATGCCGAAATACGCAATCAGATATTCGGCGCGGTTCAACGCCGCGATGGCAATGCGCGAACCCGCCGGCAGCCCGCGTGCCGTCAGCCATGCGGCCACGCCGCCGGCGCGTTCGCGTATCTGCCCGTGCGAGTAATGGACGGGGGCATCGGGGATGCGCAGGTCTACGATGGCGGGCAGATCGGCGGGCACGCTCGGGTCCGTCAGGTCGCCCAGATTGTTCAGGGTATGCGTCATGAAAATGTTCCGGCGGTGGGGGCTTACTGCTTATGCAGCTTGGGGTTAAGCGCGTCGTTCAGGCCGTCGCCAACCAGGTTCAGCGACAGCACGGCAAGCATGATCGCCACGCCCGGCACGGCGCAGATGTACCAGGAAGATCGGATCAGGCTGCGGCCTTCGCCGACCAGCCGGCCCCAGCTTGCAATGTTGGGATCGCCCAGCCCCAGGAACGACACGACGGATTCATACAGAATGGCGCCCGCCACCACCAGCGACGACATGACGATGACGGGGGGCAGCGCGTTGGGCAGGATCTCGCCGGCCACGATGCGCAAGGGGTTCATGCCGACAGCGCGGCACGCCTGCACGAACTCACGCTCCTTGAATGACAGGAATTCGGCGCGCGTCAGCCGGGCAATGGGCGGCCAGGACACCAGCCCGACGGCCAGCGTGATGGCTTCGATATGCGGTCCCAGAATCGATACCACCGTCAGCACGAAGAACACGTTCGGAATGATCTGGAACAGCTCGGTGACGCGCATCAGCGCTTCGTCAACCCAGCCGCCGAACCAGGCGGCCGCCGCGCCGATGCTCACGCCGATCAGCGTGGCGGCGGCGGCCGCGACCAGACCGATCAACAGCGTGGCGCGCGCGCCATGCGCGACCAGGGCGGCAATGTCGCGCCCCATGGAATCCGTGCCCAGGGGGTAACGCCAGGATTCAAAAGGCCAGATCTCCGGCGCAGCCACAATACGCAGCGGATTGGTCGGATACAGCCAGCCCGCGCCGGCGGCCAGCAGCGCCACCAGCAGCAGGACGATCGCGCCGGCCACCGCGCCGCGATTGCGCATGAATCGGGCCGCGAACGATGCGGGCGGGCGTGCAAGCCGGGTGGCGGGCGGGGCGGAAAATGCAGGGGATGTGGACATATCAGGCAGCCTTGATGCGCGGGTCCATCCGCTTGTAAAGCAGGTCGACGATGATGTTGGCAACCACCACCACGAAGGAACTGAGCACCAGAATGCCCAGCACCACCGGGTAGTTGCGGCTCATGACGCTGTCGAACAGCACGCCGCCGATGCCCGGCCAACTGAACACGGCTTCGACCACGATGCTGCCGCCCAGCACCGCGCCCAGTTGCAGGCCCAGCAGCGTAACGATGGGCAGCATCGCGTTGCGCAGAATGTGCCGAAGCACCACGGCGGTACGGGTCAGGCCCTTGGCATGGGCGGTGCGCACATAGTCCATGCGGCTGACTTCCAGCATCGACGCCCGCATCACCCGCGCATACGCCGCCGAATAGAACAGGCCCAGCGCAATGGCCGGCAACGCCAGGTGGTGCAGCACGTCCAGCGCCTGCGTCCAGAATCCGCCATCCAAGCCTATGGTGACCATGCCGCCCACGGGAAACCAGCCCAGCTTCACGGAAAACAGAATGATCAACATGATGCCCAGCCAGAAACTGGGCGCGGCAAAGCACAGCACGGCAAACGCCGACACCGCGCTGTCCCACCACGTGTTGACCTTGATGGCGGACACAATGCCCGCCGCCATGCCCACCAGCACGGCGATGGCGATGCTGGCCAGCATCAGCACCAGCGTGGCCGGCAGGTGCGCCAGGATCACGTCAAGCACCGGCAAGTTATGCCGGTACGAGTAGCCGAAGTCCAGGCTGGCGACCGATCCGATGTACTTCAGCAATTGCACCGTGGGCGGCTGGTCCAGCCCGTACGTCACGCGCAGCCGCTCGATCAGCGCCGGGTCGGTGACCTGCTGCTCGGCCGTCATCACGTCCAGAAACGTGCCGGGCACGGATTGGATCAGGGCGAAGTTAAGCACCACCACGCCCAGCAGCAGCGGAATGGCCTGGAGCAGGCGGCGCAAGATCAGACGCACGGGCATGGCGGGCCTCTTACGCTTGCAGCCAGACGTCGGCCAGGGTTTCGCCCTGGACGTTGGCGCCGGTGGTGAAGTTGCGTACGTTCTTGCCGGCCAGCGTGAACGACTGGATTTCCACCAGCGGCACAAGCGGCACGTCGGTCGATGCCAGGCGCGCGAATTGCGCGGCCAGCGCCTTGCGGGCCTCGGGCGCGGTCTCGACCGCCAGCTTGGCCACCACGGCGTCCATCTCGGGGTTCGAATAACCCGTGGCGTTGCGAAAGGCGGCGCCTTTCACGATGCCGTCGGTGGTGAAGAACTGCGTCACGGTCGGCACCAACTCCAGCGGCGACGTGAAGTTGGCCACCGCGATGTCGTAGTCGTAATCGCCATAAATGCGCTTGAGCGCCGTGGCGCGGTCCACCGAATCCAGCTTCACGGCAATACCCACGTCTTCAAGCGCCTGCTTCAGGTACTGGCCCAGCTTGGCATTCTCTTCAAACCACGCCGCTGCCACCAGGTTCACGGTGAAGCGCTTGCCGTCCTTGACGGGCAGGCCCGCCGCGTCCAGCAAGGCGGCGGCCTTCTTCGGATCGAAGGGGTAGCGCGGCACGTCCTCGGTGTAGAACAGCGGGTTGCTGCTGAAGACGGGGGCGATGGCGGGCTTGCCTCGGCCGTAGTAGATCGTGTCGACGATGAACTGTCGATCGATGGCATGAAGAATGGCCTGGCGGACTTCGCGTCGGTTGACGATGTCGCGGCGCTGATTGAATTCCACCGTGACGGTCCACGCGGTGTTCTGGTAGCCCCGCGTGTCCACCACGACCTTGCCTGTCTTGACCAGGCGGTCGATGTCGCGCGCCGGCACCGGGTTGGAATAGGCCAGGCCCAGCTCGCCTGTTTCCAACGCCGCGCCGCGCGAGGCCGGGTCGGACCACCAGCGGATGATCAGCTTGTCCAGATTGGGTTCGCCCGGCTTCCAATACTTGTCGTTGCGCAGGTATTCCACGTGACTGCCGCGCACCCATTTGCCGTATTTCCATGGGCCCGTGCCAATGGGCGTGTTGTTCAGCGGATTGGTGATCAGGTCCTTGCCGTCATACAGATGCTTGGGAACCAGCAGCTGATACTGGCCGGACAACGTGGACTTCAAAAAGAACTCCGGCACCGGTGCGTTGAACGTCAGCACAACCGTGTGCGCGTCCGGGGCAGTGGCGTCCGTCAACGACTTCAGCGCGATGCCGGCGGAAATCGGCTTCCAGTGCTGCAACACGTTGTAGACCACGTCGGCGGATGTGAAGGGCGTGCCGTCATGCCAGGTGACCCCTTCGCGCAGCTTGATGGTGTAGCTGCGAAAGTCCGCCGCCGGGGTCACGCTTAGCGCCAACGCCGGTTGGAATTTCAAGTCGGCATCCAGCTTGAGCAGTCGTTCCAGAATCTTGGTTGACGTCTGAAAAGGGCTGGATCCGCCGCCACCGGGCACGAACAAGGCTTGTGGCTCCAGGCCGCCCCAGCTGGCGACCAGCGTGCCACCCTTGCGCGCCGGGCCGGCGTCCGTACCCGCTTGGGCGGTGGCGGCGAGCAGCGTGCGCGGCACCGCGCCCAGCGCGCTGGCGGCCAGGCCGCTTGCGGCGGTTCGGGTCAGGAAGGCGCGCCTTCCGAGGCGCGGGGCTTGAGTCATGATGGACATCCTTATGGTGTTGCGCTATCAGCCTTGGCTGAGCGTGGCGTAGGTGGCGCGGCCGATGGCGACAAGCGCGCCCTGATCGTTGTAGAGATCCACATCCGCCACGCCGACGCTGCGGCCATTGCGGCGCACGCGCGCCACGGCGGTCAGGCCGGTGTTAATGGCGGGCCGCAGGTAGTCGACGCGAAAGTTGATGGTGGGCAGGCCACGGCCCAGCAGCATGCCGACGGCAAAATCGCCTACCGTGTCGATCACGGCGGCCAACGGGCCGCCATGCCATTGGCCGCTGGCGGCACCCCGTTCGAACTCCGGCCGCATCGGCGCCAGCACGGTCAGTTCGCCGCGCTCGTGATCCACGGCGCTGACCGTCAGGCCTAGCCATGCGATGAAGGGCGAATCGTCGAATTTGGCCTGGATCTGGCTGGCGTTCAGCACGTCGCTCATGAGGTCACCAGCACTTTGCCGACGATCTTGCGATCTTCCAGCGATGCCAATGCCTGCGCGCCTTGCGCCAGCGGCCAGGTACGGTCCACCTGCACGTGCAGCCTGCCGCTGCGCACCAGCTCCAGCAGTTCAAGCAGGTCGTCGCGATCCCATCCGTTCGAGCCGCGTATCTGAAGTTCGAACGTCCAGATGTATCGCAGGTCTTCCTTGGGGTCGAATCCCGCCGTGGCGCCGCAGGTCAGCAGGCGGCCGCCCAGGCGCAGGCAGCGCAACGATTTCACCCACGTGTCTCCGCCGGTGAAATTCACCACGACGTCCACCCCGCCCGACTTTGCGCCGCGACGGCGGGCAGGGCGGCCAAAGCGTTCCTGCACGGCCTTCAGGAAGTCTTCCTCGGTGTACAGGATGATGTGGTCGGCGCCCAGCGCGCGCAGCGCCTCGCCTTTTTCCGGCGTGCCCGCGCAGGCAATGACTTCGGCGCCGGCCAGCTTGGCCAGTTGCACCGCACATACGCCCACCCCGCCGCTGGCACCCAGGATCAGCACTTTTTCGCCGGCCTGGATCTGGCCGATGCGGTTCATCATGCGCAGCGCGGTGCCATAGGCCACCGGCAGCGCCGCCGCCTGTTCGAAGCTGACCTCGTCGGGCAGCCGAATCAACTGGTGCGCGGGTACGCGGCAAAGCTCCGCCAGGCCGCCATGGATGGTTTCGCCCACCAGCCCGCCGTCCACCCGGTCGATCGGGTCCACCAGCACGCGGTCGCCGGCTTTCCAGTCGTGGACATTCCGGCCGGTCTGCACGACCTCGCCGGCGACGTCCAGGCCGATGATCACGGGAAAGGGCAGCTTGATGCCGGGCATGCCACGGCGCGTGAATACGTCGTGGTAGTTCAAGGATGACGCACGCACACGAATGACGACGTCATCCGGCCCGGCGACGGGGTCAGGGAATTCGGTTTCCAGGCGGAGCTTGTCGTTGCCGCCGTGTTCACGCAATACGATTGCTTTCATGAATGCTTGAGGGAAAAAGGAATAGGAAAAAATAGGAAGAAATAGGAACAAATAGGACGCGGGCTTACCAGGACGCCACGCCGGCAATCGCCTGGCGGGTGATGGCAAGGCCATGGGCGAGGGCGCTGCGCCGCCACACGCTGGATACCGGCACGAAGGCGTCAATCAGGTCGGCGCGCAACTGCTTGTCGCGCGCGGCATCGGGCGCCAGCGGGGCCTTGAAACGCAGCCATTGGTCCAGCCTTAGCGCGGCCCGCATCTGCAAGCCACGCGTGCCGAACTCCACGACGGCGCCCGCCAAGGGGCGGTTGCCCAACGCCTGCTGCACGCCGCGAAACACCAGGCCCTGGTAGTCAGGTCGCGCCAGGCCATGCGGGCGCTGGTCGCGCACGCGCTCGGCGCCCCACCATTGGGCGGCCTGCGTCTGTTCTGCGCTGCCTTCGTCGTTGAAGCACAGGAAGAACGGCTCGCCGTATTCACCGATGCCGGTGTGCCAGTCGATAAACGACACGCGTTGGCTGGCGGCCAGATGTTCGTCGACGATGCGGCGCAAGATGCGGTTGGACCATCCGGGGCCGGTGCCGCCGTAGACCAGGCCGTCCGGATGCGTGTACTGGCCGCTCGCCGTTGTGTTGAACAGCACGTCGGCGCCGTGAGTTTCACGGAATTTCTCGACCTCGCGCGCGCCCGCCGCCAGGCCGGACTCCGTCCAGGCGGCCGGGATCAGATGCGGATGTAGCGTGGCGTAGTGCGGGTTGGCCGGTGTGGGACGCGTGTGGTCAATAAAGTTGCGATTCAGGTCAACGTTGTTTTCAGTCGTGCGCGAGTCGTACGCGTAGCCATACGGGTTCAACGCGTGCACCAGCACAAGGTTGACGTCGTCCGGCAAGGGCGTGCCGCCATCGGCGCGCAACCAGCCGATCTGCACGGCGGAGCCCGCCGCGCCTTCCAGCCCGTGCGTGCCGCTGATCGCCAGATGCGTGCGGGGAGCGTCGGCGCGGCCCAGCACGGCCACATCCACGCTCAGCGCGCGCCCGTGTGGGTCTTTCAACGTGGGATGTTCATGGCGGGACAGCACCGCGCCACGCGCTTGGGCTATCGCCACAAAGGCGTCGCGCGCCGCCGCGTAGTCGGTGCTGAAGCAGTCCCAATAATCGGGCAGGGCGTCGCTCATTTCAGGCCGCCTCTTGCACAAAAACTTGCAGCGCACCCGCGCCTGCTTCCGGCGGCACCACCAGTTCGCCTTGGGCGTTGGCGCGATAGTTCACCTGATTGGCGTCGAACAGCGCGCGCGTTTTTGCCAGGTCGCGCACACCGATGACCGAACCGGCAAACCAGCCGCCGCCCGCCGATGCCGGCAAACCGGCCGGAACGCGAACGCGGGGGTAACGCTGCTCGAAGGCGGCAGGGCTGAGGAAGTCGATGCGCAGGCTGCCGCGACGCACTTGCAGGCCGTTGTCAGGCAGCGCGCTGATGGCGATGGGCCCGAACACACGTTCATAGCCGGCACGCAAAGAGGCGGGGTCGGGATGCACGGCGACAAGCGATTCGATGCGGCGCGCACCATTGGCGTGGTCCTGCCATTGCGGCCGATACACCAGATGGCGCGTCAGATGGCCGCACGTGAAGAAGTCGGGCACGCCCAACAAGCCGGCCGGAAAATTCGTGTTGATCCATGCCGCGTCTTCACTGCCTTCGGGAAGATGCACGGGGCGTCCGCCGCTTTGCGGATCGTCGGCGCTGATGCCCAACCGCGCCAGTTCCTTGTGCACGGCCGTGCTGTCGGTGGTTTGCAGCGCGGTGGCGACGGGGCCTTCGTAGGCATCGTCGTAACCGCTGAAGCGCGACTCGGCTTTCAGTTCTTCTGGGAAATAAAGCAGTTCCAGATAGTTCGCATCAAGAATGATGGTCTGGTTGCGCGTGCCGCGATGGTGCCTGCCTTGCGGTGCCAGGCTGAATCCCAGCTTCACGTAGCGGTCCGTCGCCGCCTGCAGATCGTTGACCCGGATGATGTAGTGGTCTAGGCCGGTGACTGAGGGAAGAGACATCGGGATTCCTGGATTCGCGTTGGGAAGACCTGAAGTCTGTCGCACGCGGCGGCGCGCTTGAACGATTGAATTCGCATGTGGATATCTGGTTTTCATTTCATGGCCCGTACGACGCGCGGCGTGCCTGAACCAATATGAACAAATGAGAAATCGGCATTTCGCCGTGCGCATGGCGCGGGCCTACTATCGGCGGCTTCCCCCCGGCAGAACCATCACGTCGCCTTGCCAGCCCGGCATGCCTGTGCGGGTCTACCTAGGCGGCGCAAGGCTTGAACCAACATGACCGAATTGCTGCACATTCACAATTTGACGGTGGATCTTCCGCCGGGCGCCGACCGGCCGCACGCATTGAAAGACCTGACGCTTAGCGTGAAGGCGGGTGAGATCGTGTGCGTGGTGGGCGAAAGCGGGTCCGGGAAATCGTTGACGGCCGGCGCCATCCTGGGCCTGTTGCCGCAGGGCGTGCGGGCCAGCGACGGACAGATTCATTGGGAAGGCCAGGACCTGCTGCAAATGTCGCCCGAGGCCTTGCGCCGTTTGCGGGGCCGGCGTATTGGCATGATCTTCCAAGAGCCCATGACGGCTTTGAATCCGCTGCGCAGCGTCGGCGATCAGATAGGCGAGGTCTTTCGCACCCACACCCGTCTGCCAAACGCTGAAATCGCGCGGCGCACGCTGGACCTGCTGGAATCCGTCCGCCTGCCGAATCCCAAGCAGGCCGTACACGCCTATCCGCATGAATTGTCTGGCGGCCAGCGCCAGCGCGCGATGATCGCCATGGCCCTTGCCCTGGAACCGGCGCTGCTTATCGCCGATGAACCGACGACCGCGCTGGACGTCACGACGCAGTCGCAGATACTGCACTTGATACACGACCTGCAACGGCGCAAAGGCACCGCGGTATTGTTCATCACGCACGACTTCGGCGTGGTGGCCGAGATTGCGGATCGGGTGGCCGTGATGCAGCAGGGCGTCTTGGTCGAAAGCGGTTCCGCCGAGCAGGTGTTGGAGCGCCCACAGCATCCGTACACGCGCGCGCTGATTGCCGCCGTGCCGCCGTTGGAACCCGCCGCCGTGCGCGCGACGCTGGACGCCGATGCGCCGGTCATCTTGCAGACCCGGGCGCTGTCCAAGACGTATCGCAAGCGCGGCGCGTTCTGGCGTCCGGACCGCGTGACACATGCGCTGGACAACGTCGGCCTGACGCTGCGGGAGGGTCAGACGCTGGGTATCGTCGGCGAAAGCGGATCGGGTAAATCCACGCTGGCGCGCACGCTGCTGGGCTTGCAGACGCCTAATGCGGGCAGCATCGTGCTGGCGGGCGAGCCGCTGGCGTTCAAGGGAGCCACCGCGCGCCGCACGCATGCCAAGCGCGTGCAGATGGTGTTTCAGGATCCGTATGGGTCGTTGAACCCGCGCCAGCGCGTGGGTGAAATCGTGGCGCAAGGCCCGATGGTGCACGGCATGCCCCGGCGCGAGGCATGGGCGTTGGCACAAGAGCTATTTGAACTGGTCGGCCTGTCGGCGGATGCGGTGAGGCGTTATCCGCATGAATTTTCGGGCGGACAGCGGCAGCGCGTGGGCTTGGCGCGCGCCCTGGCGATGCGGCCGCGCGTGCTGATCGCGGATGAACCCGTCTCGGCGCTGGACGTGTCGGTGCAGGCGCAAGTGCTGGCGTTGCTGGCGCGGCTGCGCCAGCAACTGGGCTTGTCCATCGTGTTCATTACGCACGATCTGCGGGTGGCGGCGCAGGTCTGTGATCACGTGGCCGTCATGAAAGACGGAAAGATCGTGGAGGAGGGAGGCTGCGCGGACGTCTTCAGACACCCCACGCATCCGTACACGCAAGCGCTGCTGGCCGCCGTACCCGGCCGCCGCTGGGACCCGGGCAGCGTGGCGGTACGGCAAGCGGCCTGATGCCCCGCTAAGCGCCCAGATACGCCCGAGCCAGCGCGCCGTCCTGCGCAATTTCCGCTGCCGTGCCGTGCGCCGCCACGCGTCCCGATTCCAGCACATAGGCCCGGTCGGCCAGGGACAGCGCCAGCGCCGCCATCTGATCCACCAGCAGTATCGTCATGGACTCCGCGCGCAGGCGGTCCAGCGCTTCGAACAGTTCGTCGATAATCTTGGGCGCCAGACCCAGCGACGGTTCGTCCAGCAGCAGGATCACCGGTTTGGACATCAAGCCGCGTGCAATCGCCAGCATCTGTTGTTCGCCGCCCGACAACAGGCCGGCGCGTTGATGCAGGCGTTCGCGCAGGCGCGGAAAACGCGTCAGCATTTCCTCGACGCGCGCCTCGCGGTCTTGCGGATGCAGGAACGCGCCCAGCCGGATGTTGTCCAGCACGCTAAGGCCGGGAAACACCTGCCGCCCCTCGGGCACCAGCACCAGCCCGCGCGCAACGATGCGGTCGGCGGCCAGGCCGTTCAGCTCGGTGCCTTGCAGGTGCATGCCGCCCTCGGCGGGCCGATGCAGCCCGGCCAGCGTGCGCATCAGCGTGGATTTGCCGGCGCCGTTTGCACCCAGCAATGCCACCATTTCGCCTTGCCGCACTTGCAGGTCGATGCCGTGCAGCACGGGGTTGGCGCCGTAGCCCGTCACCAGATTCCCTACGCCCAGTACTTCGGGGCCGATGGCCGCACCGGCCGGGCGCTGCCGGGCGGCGGGCGCGCGCCGGGCGTTTTCATCGCCCAGGTACGCCTGACGCACGGCTGGCGACTGCTGGATCTGCGTGGGGTTGCCCTTGGCCAATTCACGACCGGCGTCGATCGCCACGATGTGATCGGACACGCCCATCACCAGCGCCATGTCGTGTTCCACCAGCAGCACGCCGGCGCCCGCATCGGCGATGCGCCGCAGCAGGCCCGCCAGGCGCGTCTTGTCTTCGCGCGACAGGCCGGCGGCGGGCTCGTCCATCAAGAGGATGTCGGCATCCGTGGCCAGCGCGCGCGCAATCTCGACCAGCCGCCGGTCTACGTGCGGCAGGTCGGCGGCGGGCACATCCAGCGCGCCCTCGTAGCCGCAGAAGGCCAGCAGCGCGCGGGCGCGTTGGCGCACGTCGGCCGCCAGGTAGCGGCGCGAGGCCAGCAAACCGCCCAGCCGGCCGCGCACCATGCCCAGCGCCACGTTGTCTTCCACCGTCAACGTGTCGAACAGCTGCGACGTCTGGTACGTGCGCGCGATGCCGCTGCGCGCCACGCGGTAGGCGGGCAGCGCGGCCAGCGGCGCATCGCCTAGCGACACCGCGCCGCTGGTCGGTTGGTAATAGCCGCTAAGCATGTTGATAACGGTGGACTTGCCCGCGCCATTGGGCCCGATCAGCGCGGTGACGGCGGCCGGTGGTACGTCGAACGACACGGACTGCACCGCGCGCACGCCGCCAAATGTCATCGTCAGCGCGTCCGCGCGCAACACGCGCCGGTCGCGCGCGGCGGCCGCCATGCCGCCACCTTGGCGTGGCGCCAGCGCATGGTTCGCCGCGCGGCGCCGCCAGCGTGACAGCAAGCCCGCCACGCCGTCCGGCGCAGCCCACAACACCACCAACAGAAAGGCGCCGAAGAACAGCAGCCGGTATTCCTCCAGGCTGGACAGCAGTTCGGGCAGCAGGCCCACCACCACCGCGCCCAACAAGGGGCCGGCCAACGAGCCCGCGCCGCCCAGCGTCACCGCCAGCACGAACAGGATCGACTGCATGAAGTTGAAGTTGTGCGGCGTGATCATGCCGGCTTGCGGCGCAACCAGGCCGCCCGCCAGGCCGACCACGGCGGCCGACACCATGAACGCCACGGTCTTGACCATCAAGGGGTTGATACCGATGGATTCGCTGGCCGTCTCGCTGTCCTTGACGGCGCGCATCGCCGCGCCCCAGGTCCCGCGCGACAGCAACGCGTAGGCGGCCAACGCCACGAACACCGCAACGATGGCCAGCATCGCCACGCCCCGGTCGCCGCCGATACCGGCAAGCGAGGGCTGCGCGATGCCCATCAGCCCGTTCTGGCCGCCGGTGATATCGCCGCCTTCAATCAGCGCGTGTTCCACGATGAAGCCGAACGCGATGGTGATCATCGCCAGGTACGGACCTTTGACGCGCAACGCCGGCAGCGCCAGCAGCAGGCCAAAGGCGCCCGCCACCCCCGCCGCCGCCGGCCACGCCAACCAGAAGCTCCAGCCCGCCTGGCCGGTCAGGATGGCCACGGTGTAGGCGCCGATGGCGTAAAAGCCCGCGTGTCCGAACGACATCTGCCCCGTCAGGCCCAGCAATACGTTCAAGCCGATGCCGGCCAGCGCCAGCAAGGCCACGTTGCCCAGCACGAAGACGTAGTAGCCATTGACGGTGGCTGCCAGAGCCAGCGCCGCCACGGCCAGCACGGCGTACAGCGCCAGCGGTAGCCAGCGCGATGCAAGTTGCTTATTCATCAGACCTTCCTGACATCGGCGCGGCCGAAGAGTCCGTTGGGACGCACGGCCAGCATGACGATCACCAGCGTGAAGCTGATGATCTGGGTGTATCCGGAGCCCAGCGCCACGGTGATCAGCGCTTCGACCACGCCGAACAGCAGGCCCGCGATCATCACGCCCCAGGCGCTGGTGATGCCGCCCAGGATGGCGACCACATACGCCTTCAGCCCGAACAGCGTGCCCATGTCCGCCTGCACGTTGAACAGCGGCGCCACCAGTGCGCCGGCCACGCCCGCGAACAGCGTGGACACGGCAAACGCGGCCATGATGGCGTGGCGCACCGGGATGCCCATCAGGCGCGCGGCGTTCGGGTTTTGCACCACGGCCAGCAGCGCCACGCCCCAGCGCGTGCGACGCGACAAGGTATGCAGGGCGGCCGCCAGCGCCAGCCCGACCAGCGGAATCAGCAATTGCAGCGGATAGATGCCCAGCCCCAGGCCACCGATTTCAAGCGGGGCCTGGGCCAGCGGAGACGGCAGGCTGCGCGGCTCTTTGCCGAAGGTGAACATCACCACGTTGTCCAGCACGATGCCCAGCGCCACCGTCGACATCAACCATGCGTTGGAACCCCGGCTGGCGAACGGCCGCACGGCCAGGCGTTCGACCACCAGGCCATATACGCCGCACAAAGCCAGCGCCACCAACAGCGCGGGCGCTAGCGGCCAGCCCAGCGTCTGCGCAAAGGTATAGGTCAGCACGGCGCCCAACATCATGGAACTGCCCTGGGCAAAATTCACCGTCCCCGACACGGCATAGGTCAGGTAGAAGCCCAGGGCCATCAGCCCGTACATGCTTCCCAGACCCAGGCCGCTGACTATGGCGGACATCAACAACATGCGCGTCTCCCGCGTGATTCAAATGCTGGTTTGCGTGGCGGCCGGCGATGCCGGGCCGCGTCGCCTTATTGCGTGCCCTTGACGGGCAGGATGCGGTTGTCGATGAAGTGCGTCCACACGTAGTCGTTCTCGCGCAGCGCGTCGTGCGAGGTCGGCGTGAAGGGTTGTTCGTACGTCTTGATCAGGCCGTCGTACTTGCCGATCTTGTAGAAGCCCTGGCGCACTGCATCCCCATCGGTCGAGCCGGCCTGCGCAATCGCCAGCGCCGCCAGCTGCATGCCGTCGTACGCGTTGGCCACGCCCACGGCGGGGGTGATGTCCTGCGGGCCCTTGATGTCGGAATACTTGGTCTTGAGCGCCTGCATTACCTTGTCGCCCACGGGCCCTTGCGTGCCAAAGAAGCTGTAGGTCTGCACGAAGTGCACGTTCTTGGCGTTGGGGCCGGCCAACTCGGTGAAGCGGCCACCCGCCGGGCCCCAGTGCGACACGATCGGCACCTTCCAGCCCATGCGGTCCAGCGACTTCACCACTTGCGCCGACGGGCCCACGTTGCCCACCAGGAACAGCGTGTCGGCGCCGGCCGCCTTCAGGCGGCTCAGCTGCGGCACTACGTCCAGGTCGTTGGGCTGGAATTTTTCAGTGCCGGCCGGCGTGACCTTGGCGGCGGCCATGGCCGCGTTC
This sequence comes from Achromobacter sp. ESBL13, assembly GCF_036668755.1. Lineage (NCBI taxonomy): Bacteria > Pseudomonadati > Pseudomonadota > Betaproteobacteria > Burkholderiales > Alcaligenaceae > Achromobacter > Achromobacter sp. ESBL13. The sequence continues at coordinate 584,012 of NZ_JAZEVT010000002.1, forward strand.
AGGCCTTTTTCGTTCGATTCGCCCCAGGGGTTGTTCACCAGGATCAAGCCGGGCTTGGCCGTCTGAAACGTCTTTTGCGCGTACTGAAGCATGGCGCTGTCAACGATCTCGTCCATGGCCGACACGCGGAACACAAAGTTCGGGTTGCCCTTGTTCTGCGTGATGGCGGTGCCCGCAGCCCACGGACCCATGAACGGCACTTTTTCCTGGTTCACGATGGGCACGATCGCCATCGACACCGGCGTGTCCAGGCCGCCGAACAGCACGGCCACCTTTTCCTTGAAGATCAGCTCGCGCGCGGCGGCCATGCCCTTGGCGGGGTTGCCTTCGTCATCGCGCCGCACCAGCACGATCTGGCGTCCGCCCAGCAGGCCGCCCTTGGCGTTGATCTCGTCGATGGCGATGCTCATGCCGCGCGTCAGCGCTTCGCCGGCGCGCGCCGACTCACCCGACAGCGCGGTGATCAGGCCGATCTTGATGGGGTCGGCGGCAAGCGCCGGTTGCAAGGCAAGGCCAGCCGTGAAGAGGGCGGCGGCGGTGGCGCGAAGCAGGAAGGAACGGCGGGTCGGGACCATCGGGGCACTCCTGAAAAAGTGGAACGGATCTTGCATGGGGATAGGTGCTGCTTGCGTAGCCCATGCAAGATCCATGCCATCTGTGCCGGCCTGGCCGCCGGGGGTGTCGATCACTGCGCCACGTGGGGCAAGCAGCGTCTTTGAACGTGGTTTGTCCGCGTCAAAGCCTAGTTTTGTTTCCAAAGCTTCTGGAATTTTGTTAACAATCATGCATCAGGATTTGCACCAAAATGAATCCAACCTTGCTCGCAAGCACTAATCCGGGGCGTAACGACGCCGATGCGTGGACGCCCGACGCGTTGGCCTGCCACGGCCGTTTCACCTATCAGGGCATCGCCGGCCGGCCCGACTACACCTGGCCGAACGGTGCGCGCCTGGCCGTGTATCTGGGCTTCAACATCGAACACTTTGCGTTTGGCGAGGGGCTTGGAGCCGAATTGGGGCCCGCGTCACCGCATCCCGACGTGCTGAACTACGCCTGGCGCGAATACGGCAACCGCGTTGGCGCGTGGCGCTGCCTGGATCTGTTCGACCAACTGCGCTTGCCGGCGGGCGTGCTGATCAACACCGCGCTGTATGACCACTGCCCCGAACTGGTCGAGGCGTTTCGCGCGCGCGGCGACGAACTGATCGGCCACGGCTATAGCAACGCACATCGCCAGGGCGGCTTGCCGGAAGACGAGGAAAGCGCGCTGCTGGCGCATTGCCGCGACCGCATCGAACGGCATGTCGGGCAGGCGCCGGCGGGCTGGTTGTCGCCGTGGATATCTGAAAGCCACGCCACGCCCGACCTGCTTGCCGAGGCCGGCTACCGCTATACATTGAACTGGTGCCATGACGATCAGCCCATGCGCATGCGCACCCGCGCGGGCGACCTGTGGGCCATTCCTTACCCGCAAGAGCTCAACGACATCCCGATGATCATGGGCCGCAAGATGGACGCGCGCGACTTTGCCGATATGATTCTTGACCAGTTCGAAGAGATGCGCGCGCAGTCCGCCCGCCAGCCGCTGGTGATGGGCATTGCGCTGCATCCCTATATCGTCGGGCAGCCGTACCGCTTGCGTCATCTGCGGCGGGCGTTGGAACCGCTGGCTGCCGCGCGCGATCGTGGCGAAATCTGGTTCACCACGCCCGGCGAAATCTGCCGCCATGTGGATGGCCTGCCACCGGGGGTGATCGCGGCGCTTTGAGCAGCCATCCAGGTCGGCTATCCGGATCGGCCATCCAGAGCGGCCACCGGTTGCGCCATCCCTCGACCCCTTGTCCGCCGCCCTCTTACCTTTTCATTGCCCGAGCCCATTGCCCGAGTCCAGCATGCCAACCCGACAATCCGCCAAACCCCGCGCCAAACCCGCCGCCCGTGACAGGATCGACGCCACGCCCGACCCGGGCGCCGTCCTTCCCGACGGAGCGCCCGACAGCGACATGGAACGCCGCATCTGCGAAGCCGTCTATGAAAGCGTGATGAGCCAGCGGCTGACGCCCGGCACGAAGCTGCCCGAAGCGGCCATCTGCGAATTGTTCGGCGTGTCGCGCTCGGTGGCGCGCAAGGCCTTGCAGCGGCTGGCGCACGAGCATGTGGTGGACCTGCACCACAATCGGGGCGCCGTGGTGGCCGAGCCCACGCCCGAAGACACGCGCCAGATCTTTCAGGCACGCCGCGCGCTGGAGGCCGCGCTGTTGCCGCTGGCCGTCGCGCGCGCCACCAAGGCCGACTACGCATCGCTGCGCAAGCAGCTGCGTGATGAACACGCGCTGTTGCATCGCGCGGGCCAGCCCGCCTGGGCGCGCCAGGCCAGCGCCTTTCACGTGCGTCTGGGCGAGCTTTCCGGCAACGCCATCCTGCACGGTTATCTGGCGGAACTGGTGTCGCGCTGCTCGCTTATCGTGGCCCTGTATGAACCGCCCGGCAACGCCGCCTGCGAACACGGCGAACACGTGCTGATCGTGGACCTGATGGAACGCGGCGACGTGGCCGAGGCCGTGAAAATCAATGACAACCACCTGGCGGACCTGGAGCGGCGCATCAGCCTTGAACGCCCGCAGCCCGCGCAAACCCTTGCCCAGATGCTGGGACTGGCCTGATATGGAAATCGACTTCGACGCAATCACCGAATACCAGCGCTACAAGCTGATGGCCAGCCTGATCGTGCCCCGGCCCATCGCGCTGATCACCACCTTGTCGGAAACCGGCGTGGTCAACGCCGCGCCGTTCAGCATGTTCAACATGCTGGGCGAAGATCCGCCCATCGTCATGGTCAGCATCAACCGACTGGAAGACGGCGGCTTGAAGGACACGGCGCGCAACATTGCCCGCGACAAGGAATTCGTGGTGCACCTGACCGACGAAGCCATGGCCGAAAAGATGCACCGCTGCGGCGACCGCCTGCCCGCCGACGTCAGCGAGCTTGCTCACGCGGGCCTGGACGCCGCGCCCAGCCACCACGTCAAGCCGCCGCGTATCGTGCAGGCGCCGGTGGCCTTCGAATGCACGCTCTACGAAACCATGGAAACCGCCAGCCGCCAGATCTTCATCGGCCAGGTCCGCTGGCTGCACGCCCGCGACGGCCTGATCGACACGGACACCTGGCGTGTGCGCCTGCAAGACTACTTCCCGGTAGGCCGCTTCGGCGCCAGCTTCTACGTCACCACCCGCGACCGCTACGCCATCGGCGCGGGGGAAGCCCCGGCGGGAACAACGGCAAGTACGGCGATTGATGAAATCTGAGCGGGGGGGCGGCTACGCCCGCCGTGGCGGGGCCAGCCCGTCGGACCGTCCGATGACCCGGCGCGGTTGGCCGTGTTGGCAGCCTGCATCACCACGTTCCTCCCGCTCCGCCCGGGGCCTTCAGATACCGCGCAAACCGTTGGGCCAGAAAGTCCACGAACGCCACCGTTTTGGCCGGCAGGTTCAGACGTTCCGGGTAGAGCGCATGGATGTCCGCGGGGGGAGTGCGCCAGTCGGCCAGCACTTCGCGTAGACGGCCGTCGCGCAGGTGGGCGGCGGTTTCCCATTCCGAGCGCATGACGATGCCGTGGCCGTCCAGTGCCCATTCCAGCGCGCTTTGACCGTCGTTGGAACTGACCGGGCCGCGCACCTTCACGGTTTCGGTGCGCTGGCCGGCTTGCAGGCGCCAGGTGCCGTAGGCGACGTCGTTTTCGCGGACGACGATGCAGCGGTGGCGTTGCAGGTCGCCCGGCGTGCGGGGCTCGCCGTAGGCGTCCAGGTAGCGCGGCGATGCGCACAGCAGCCGGCGGTTAGAGGCGATCTTGCGGGCCGTCAGGCGGGCGTCGGGCAGGTCGCCGAAGCGCACGGCAACATCGAACCCTTCTTCGATCAGGTTCAGCGGCCGGTCTGTCAGGCGCATCAGCACTTCGACGTCGGGATACTGCCGCGCGAAGTCGGATACGGCGGGCACGATGTGGGCGCGGCCGAACCCGAAGGTGGCGTTCAGCCGCAGCAGGCCTTGGGGTTGGGCGCGGGCGCTGGATACCGAGCGTTCCAGCGCTTCCAGGTCGGCCAGGATACGGCCGCCTTCGGCCAGGTATAGCTCGCCTTCTTGCGTGACGCTGACGCGGCGCGTGGTGCGGTTAAGCAACCGCACGCCCAGCCGCTGTTCCAGCCGGGCCAGGCGCGCGCTGATGGCGGGCGGGGTCAGGCCCAGTTCGCGCGCGGTGGCGGACAGGTTGCCGTGTTTGACCACCAACGAAAAGAAAGCGAGATCGGAAAGGGCGTCCATGGCAGGGGCGCGGTGGGGCGCGCGAGGGGAGATTTATAAATTTAATTTATTAAAGAATTCGGTGTACCGCGAATTATAAGAATCTACCCGGCTTATACACTGGCTTTACCCAACCAGAGCCGCACGGGATCTCCCATCAACGCGGCCAACCGAGGAGACAACCCATGAAGATCAGACCCACCGCCCGCGCGTGGTGCGCGGCGCTCGTTGCTGGCTCCTGTTGGAGCCTTCCGGCTACCGCCGCCGACGCCTTTCCCGACCGCGCTGTGACGTTGATTGTGCCGTTTGCGCCGGGCGGTAGCGTCGATATCGCCGCGCGGTTGATCTCGGACGCGTGGGCGCGCGCGTTGGGCCAAAGCGTGATCGTTGAAAACCGCGCGGGCGCGTCCGGCAATATCGGCATGGCCGCCGTGGCGCGCGCGCAGCCCAACGGCTACACGCTGGCCATCAACACGATGTCGCTGGCCATCAACCCGGCGCTGTTCAAGGACATGCCGTTCGACACGAAGAAAGACCTTCGTTCGGTGGGCACGGTGGGTACGTCGCAACATGTGCTGACGGTGACCAACACCCTGCCCGTGAAAACCGTCGGTGAACTGCTGACCTATGTGCGCGCGCGGCCCGCCAACGATCTGAGCTTTGGGTCGGCCGGCACGGGCAGCACCTTCCACATGGCGGCGGAGCTGTTCAAGTCGGTGTCCAAGACGCAGATCCTGCACGTGCCGTACAAGGGCGGCGGGCCGGCCATGGTCGACACCATCAGCGGGCAGGTGCAGATGAGCTTCCCGGTGCTGTCCGCCGCCAAGCCGCAGGTGGACGGCAAGAAGCTGCGTGCGCTTGGCGTGACGGGCAGCACGCGTTCGCCGCTGTTACCCGATGTGCCGACCATCGCGGAATCCGGCTTGCCCGGGTATGAATTCAACACCTGGTTCGTCATCAGCGCGCCGGCCGGTACGCCGCAGCCGGTGATCGACACCCTGAACGCAAAGCTGGCCCAGGCGCTGCAATCGCCGGAGCTCAAGGCGCGCATGCAGCGCGAGGGCTTTGATCCGCTGGTGTCCACGCCCGCCAAGACGGACGACATGGTGGCCGCCGAGATGACGCGCTGGGCGGGGGTGGTGAAGGACGCCGGCATCCAGGCGAACTGAGTCGGCTGACTGATGCGGCCGATCGAGCCGGCACAGAAGACACGGCAAGGCATAGCAAGACGCAGCAAGACGCAGCAAGGCCCGTCCGTCGGCAAGGCGGGCGCCCCGCTTCAGACAGGCAAGCAATCAAGCAAGCAATCAAGCAAGCAGGCAAGACATAAGGAAGCAAGACATGCCCGGCATGACGCTGTACGACAAACTGGTGGCCAGCCACGAGGTGGCCCGCATCGACCACGAGCACATCCTGCTGTACGTCGATCTGCACATCATGAATGAATACACCAGCCCGCAAGCTTTCAGCGGGCTGGCTGCGCGCGGCCGCGCCGTGTTGCGGCCGGGCCAGCAGATGGCGGTGGTGGACCACATCATCCCCACACATCCCGTGCCGTCGGCGCTGCGGGTGATTGCCGATGAAGCGTCGTCGCGCCAGGCCGTGAACCTGAAGCGCAATTGCGACGCCCAGCACATTGCGCTGTTCGACACGACCGACCCGTTGCAGGGCATTGAACACGTGATTGCGCCCGAGCACGGCATGATCCTGCCCGGCATGGTGGTGTTGTGTGGCGACAGCCATACGACCACTTACGGCGCGCTGGGGGCGCTGGGCTTTGGCATCGGCACGTCCGAGGTTGAACACATCCTGGCCACGCAGACGCTGGTGTATCGCGTGGCGCGCAACATGCGCATCCGGGTGGACGGCACCCTGGGCGTAGGCGTGTCCGCCAAGGATCTGGTCATTTGTCTGGTGCATCGGATCGGCGCGCAAGGCGCGCGCGGACACGCGGTGGAGTTTTGCGGTCAGGCCATCGATGCGCTGTCCGCCGAGGCCCGCATGACCTTGTGCAACATGACGGTGGAGGCCGGCGCGCGCGCCGCGCTCATCGCGCCAGACCCCACCACCGACGCCTACGTGGCCGCGCACGCGCCGCAACTGCATGGCGACCTGCTGGCCCAGGCGCGTGCGTACTGGGCCACGTTGCGCAGCGATCCGGATGCGGCCTTTGAGGTAGAGCACGTGTTCAACGCCGCCGACATCGCGCCGTTTGTCACCTGGGGAACCAGCCCCGACCAGGCCCTGCCGGTTACGGGCCACGTGCCCGATCCGCAAGCCGAACCCGACCAGCTGGCGCGGCTGGCGCTGGAAAAGGCGATGGACTACATCGGCCTGGCGCCGGGAGCGCCGATTGCGGGCGTGCCGGTGGACCGCGTGTTCATCGGGTCCTGCACCAACGGCCGCATCGAAGACCTGCGTGTCGTGGCAGGACTGGCGCGCGGCAGGAAAGTGGCCGACGGCGTGCGCGCCATGGTCGTGCCGGGCTCGGGCGCGGTGCGCGCGCAGGCCGAGGCCGAAGGGCTGGCGGCGGTGCTGATCGAAGCGGGCTTCGAGTGGCGGCAACCCGGCTGTTCGATGTGCCTGGCCATGAACGACGATGTGCTGCGGCCCGGCGAGCGCTGCGCGTCCACCACCAACCGTAATTTCGAAGGGCGACAAGGGCGGGCAGGGCGCACGCATCTGATGAGCCCCGCCATGGCCGCCGCTGCCGCGCTGGCCGGCCGCATTGTTGATGTCCGTGAATGGAGCCTTGCCAAATGAACCCGTTGATCGAAGGCGTGGCCGCGCCGCTGCCGTTTTCCAATCTGGACACTGACCAGATCATGCCCAAGCAGTTTCTGCGCATCATCGACAAGGCGGGGCTGGACCGTGGCCTGCTGTACGACCTGCGCTTTGACGAGCATGGCGCGCCGCGTTCCGGCTTTGTGTTGAACCAGGACGCCTACGCGGGCACGTCGGTGCTGGTGGCCGGCCCCAACTTCGGCTGCGGGTCCAGCCGCGAACACGCGGTGTGGGGCTTGCAGCAATTTGGCATCCGCGCCGTGATCGCGCCCAGCTTTGGCGAGATCTTCTACTTCAACGCGGTCAACAACGGCTTGCTGCTGGTCAGCCTGCCCGCCTTGGAAGTCGACGCCTTGCTCGCAAGGGTGTCCAATACGCAGGAATCGGGCGGCAATCGCGTGACCATCGACGTCATGGCGGGGCAGGTGCGCACGGCGGATGGCTGGACGGCAAGCTTTGCGCTGCCCGAACGCCATCGCCGCATGTTTGCGCAGGGCCAGGACATGGTCGGCGCGTCGCTGCTGCAATTGCCCGAGGTAGAACGGTTCGAGGCGACGCATTGGGCGCGGCATCCGTGGATGAAGGATGTGGCGCGCACCGTGCGCGACCGCCTGGATCGGGCGGCACAATAAATCCACCAGGAGGCAATATCCATGACCGCATTCTTCGACTTGCCGGTGCGTCGTATCCAGGCCAATGGCGTTGAGATCGCCGCGCGCATCGACGGGTCGGGCCCGCCCTTGCTGCTGCTGCACGGCCACCCGCAAACGAACGCCATCTGGCACCGTGTATGGCCGGCGCTGACGCAGCATCGCACCTGCGTGGCGGCCGACCTGCGTGGTTATGGCGACAGCACCAAGCCCGCGGCCTCACCCGGCCACATTGCGCATTCCAAGCGCGAGATGGCGGCCGACATGGTGGGCGTGATGCAGGCGCTGGGCCATGCGCGTTTCGACGTGCTGGCGCATGACCGCGGCGCGCGCGTGGCGCACCGGCTGGGGCTGGACCATGCCAACGCGGTGTCGCGCATGATGCTGCTGGATATTGCGCCGACGCTGGACATGTACGAGGGCACCACACGCGCCTTCGCGCAGGCGTACTTCCATTGGTTCTGGCTGATTCAGCCCACGCCGGGGCCCGAGACGATGATCGAGCATGACCCGGTGTTCTACCTGCGGTCGGTGATGGGCGGCCGGCCCGGTGGGCTGGCGCATTTTTCCGCCGAGGCAATGACGGAATACGAACGCGCGGCGCGCCTGCCGCGCTGGGCGACCGGCATCTGCGAAGACTATCGCGCGTCGGCCACCGTGGATCTGGAGCATGACCGCGCGGGCCGTGCCAACGGCGAAAGGCTGCGCATGCCGGTGCGGGCGCTGTGGGGCGAGCGCGGCGCGGTGGGCAGGAATTTTGACGTGCTGGCGCTGTGGCGCGCCATCGCCGATGACGTGTCGGGCGGCCCCTTGCCGGGGGCGCATTACCTGGCCGAAGAGTGCCCCGACGCGCTGTTGCAAGAGGCCGGCGCGTTCTTCGGATGGCGCTAGGCGGCGGCCGTCAATCAAGCCTTGGCGGGCGATAGGGCTATCCAAAAAGGGACACAACCCTGGTGGTAACCTTCGCCCCATGAATCGCCACTTTGCCAACCTTTCCGAACTACCCGACCCCGACGACGCGCAACGCGTCTTCACGGCAACCGACTCCCCCTGCGTGGCCGTGTGCTCGACGCTGTTCGATGACATCTGCCGGGGTTGCGGCCGCACGGCCATGGAAGTGGCCAACTGGGTCTTCATGACGGAAGAGGAAAAGCGCGACGTCTGGGTGCGCATCAAGGCGCAGGGGTACCCCCGGCGCAATAACTGAACGGCGCGTTGCGGCGCGGGTGACCACGCCCGGGGGCCGATCATCGCCGCCGTCTTGGTCATGTCACATGAAGCGGGCTAAATCGCGGTATCGCCCACTTCCGGCCTTATCATGCGCATCGTCCTGGTCACGGATGCCTGGCATCCGCAAGTCAACGGCGTCGTCCGCACCTGGACGACCATGCGGCAGATCCTGCAGGAATGGGGTCACGAACTGATCGTGGTCAGCCCCGAAGGCAGCCGCACCGTGCCGGCACCATCCGAGCCCGACCTGCGGCTCTGCCTGCAACCCGGGCGGCAACTGCGCCGCATTCTGGGCGATACCATCCCCGACGCCCTGCACATCGCCACCGAAGGCCCGTTGGGCCTGGCGGCGCGCCGCATGGCCCTGTCGCGCGGCTGGGCATTCACGACGTCGTTCCACACCATGTTCCCCGACTACCTGCAAGCGCGCATGGGCATACCCGCCGCGTTGCCGTGGCGGTATCTGCGCTGGTTTCACCGGCCGTCGCGGTGCGTGCTGGTGCCCACGCCCACGGTGCGCGATGTGCTGGTGCGACGCGGCCTGGCCAACCTGCGCATCTGGTCGCGCGGCGTGGACCCGCGCAAATTTCAACCCAGCGCCAGCCAGGCATTCGCCCATCTGCCCCGCCCGGTTTTCCTCTGCGTGGGCCGCGTTGCGCGGGAAAAGAACCTGGATGCGTTCCTGGCGCTGGACCTGCCCGGCAGCAAGGTCGTAGTGGGCGCCGGCCCGGATGAGGCGCGGCTGAAAAAACGCTTTCCCGATGCGGTATTCCTGGGGATGCAACAGGACGATGCGCTGCCCTCGTTGTATGGCGCCGCCGACGTGTTCGTCTTTCCCAGTCTGACCGATACGTTCGGCCTGGTGATGCTGGAAGCGATGGCCTGCGGCACGCCCGTGGCGGCCTTTCGCAGCGAGGCGCCGCTGGCGGTAGTGACCCCCGGCGTGACCGGCTGCCTGGACGACGATCTGGCCCGCGCTTGCCGTGCCGCCTTGCCGCTGGACCGACACGCGGTGCGCGCGCACGCGCTGTCCCGCAGTTGGGACGCCGTGGCGGCCTCGTTGCTGGACGCCCTGGTGCCACTGAAGCCGCTGCCGCCGGAATCCACGTCCCGGCCCACGCCCGCGCAGGCGGGGTGACGCATAGTTTTTTTCACGGACGGGTTTCCGCACCCCCGGCCAAACCGGTACAATCCCCGGCAATCCTGAGGAGCGTTGCGACGACCCCGCGGTTACCGCCGTGCACGGCATCGTGCACATTGACGCGGAACCCGGCTCGCCAGGCTCAGGAATCCTTGTTCAAGCGCCGCGCCTTGCGCGTCGCTACAGCAACGGCGCTCACCTTTGTCGCATATGGCGGGAAAGGCGAGCACTCGACTGTCGTGGTGTATTCGCGTTGTCCGGCCATATCGTGCGCCGTTCGATATTCACGTGGAGCCTACACACCATGAACGCTGTAACTGATAAATCCTTCTCCGATTACCTGGTTGCCGACCTGTCGCTGGCAGGCTGGGGCCGTCGTGAACTGGCCATCGCCGAAACCGAAATGCCGGGCCTGATGGCCATCCGCGAAGAATTCGCCGCCGCGCAGCCGCTCAAGGGCGCGCGCATCGCGGGCAGCCTGCACATGACCATCCAGACCGGCGTGTTGATCGAAACGCTGGTAGCCCTGGGCGCCGAAGTGCGCTGGGCCTCGTGCAACATCTTCTCCACGCAAGACCACGCCGCCGCCGCCATCGCCGCGTCCGGCACGCCCGTCTTCGCCGTCAAGGGCGAAACGCTGGAAGAGTACTGGCAGTACACCCACAAGATCTTCGAATGGCCCAATGGCCAGCACGCCAACATGATCCTGGACGATGGCGGCGACGCCACGTTGATGCTGCACCTGGGCACCAAGGCCGAGAAAGATCTGTCGGTGCTGGCCAACCCGGGCAGCGACGAAGAACGCATTCTGTTTGCCGCCATCAAGGAAACGCTCAAGCGTGATCCGAAGTGGTATTCGACCCGTCTGGCGCAGATCAAGGGCGTGACCGAAGAAACGACCACGGGCGTGCATCGCCTGTACCAGATGTCGCAAAAGGGCGAGCTGGCCTTTGCCGCCATCAACGTCAACGACTCGGTCACCAAGTCCAAGTTCGACAACCTGTATGGCTGCCGCGAATCGCTGGTTGACGGCATCAAGCGCGCCACCGACGTGATGGTTGCCGGCAAGATCGCCGTCGTGGCCGGCTACGGCGACGTGGGCAAGGGCTGCGCCCAGGCGCTGGTCGCGCTGCGCGCCCAGGTCTGGGTCACCGAAATCGACCCGATCTGCGCCCTGCAAGCCGCGATGGAAGGCTTCAAGGTCGTGACGATGGACGAAGCCGCCGCGCATGGCGACATCTTTGTCACCGCCACCGGCAACTACCACGTCATCACGCGTGAGCACATGGACGCCATGAAGGACCAGGCGATCGTCTGCAACATCGGCCACTTCGATAATGAAATCGACGTTGCCGGCCTGGCCGATTGCCAGTGGGAAGAGATCAAGCCGCAAGTCGATCACGTGATCTTCCCGGACGGCAAGCGCATCATCCTGCTGGCCCAGGGCCGCCTGGTGAACCTGGGTTGCGCCACCGGCCACCCGTCGTTCGTGATGTCGTCCTCGTTCGCCAACCAGACCATCGCCCAGATCGAACTGTTCACGCGCAACGAAGCCTACAAGTCGGGCGAAGTCTACGTGCTGCCCAAGCACCTGGACGAAAAGGTTGCCCGCCTGCACCTGAAGAAACTGGGTGTGAAGCTGACGACGCTGCGCAAGGATCAGGCCGACTACATCAACGTGCCGGTCGAAGGCCCCTTCAAGCCCGAGCACTACCGTTATTGATGGGTTGAAAGCACAATAGGAAATACCCGCGCCATGTTGGCGCGGATTTTTCGAACCGCGGATTCCTCTGTTTTTGTCTGTCGAAGGCAGGGCCGCGGAGCGTCAATACAGGAGTTCGAACATGGTGACATTGATACTCGTCTGGATTCTGAACGCGGTGGCCCTGCTGGCTGTTGCTTACCTCTTGCCCGGCATTGCCGTGGCCAGTTTCGGATCTGCGCTGATCGCGGCGCTGGTGCTGGGTCTGGTGAACATGCTGGTCAAGCCGGTGCTGGTGCTGCTGACGCTGCCCATCACGATCGTCACCCTTGGGCTCTTCCTTATCGTCATCAACGCCTTGTTGTTCTGGTTCGTCGGCTCCGTGCTGAAGGGCTTCCAGGTCAACGGGTTCTGGTGGGCCGTGGGCGGTGCCATTCTGTACAGCATCATCTCTGGCCTGCTTACCAAACTGATCCCCTAATGTCTGACTCGACTTCCCCAGCTTTCAGCCTGGAGTTCTTTCCGCCGCGCGACCTGGCCGGTCAGGAACGGCTGGTTCGCGCGGCCAAGCAGATGCTGGCCATCCAGCCCAAGTACGTCAGCGTGACCTTCGGCGCGGGTGGTTCCACGCGCGCCGGCACGGCCGACGCCGTGCGCACGTTGCGCAACCTGGGCTGCGATGCCGCGCCCCACCTGTCTTGCGTGGGCGCCACGCGGCAGGATCTGCGCGACATTCTGCAAACGTACAAGAACGAAGGCGTGCGGCGCGTGGTGGCGCTGCGCGGCGACCTGCCTTCGGGCATGGGCGGCGATGCGGGCGAACTGCGCTACGCCAACGAACTGGTGTCGTTCATCCGCGAGGAAACGGGCGACTGGTTCCACATCGAAGTGGCGGCCTATCCCGAAATGCATCCGCAGGCCGCCAACCCCTCGCTTGACCTGGACCATTTCGTGGCCAAGGTAAACGCGGGTGCCAATGCAGCCATCACGCAGTACTTCTTTAACGCCGATGCCTATTTCGACTTTGTCGACCGGGCCCAGGCCAAGGGCGTGAAGGTGCCGATCGTGCCGGGCATCATGCCCATCACGAACCACACCCAGCTGCTGCGTTTCTCTGAAATGTGCGGCGCTGAAGTGCCGCGCTGGATCCGCCTGCGCCTGGCTGAGTTTGGCGACGACAAGGCATCCATCCGCGCCTTTGGCGTGGATGTGGTGACCGAGTTGTGCCAGACGCTGCTGGACAACGGCGCGCCGGGATTGCATTTCTACACCTTGAACCACGCGGAAGCCCCGCTGGCGGTGTGGAAGGAACTGGCGCTGTGAACGGTAAACGGTAAAACGTTAAACGGTAAACGGTAAGCGCTAAGCGGTATCCGGCAAGCAGAAGGGGGGCAGAAATGCCCCCCTTTTTTTTAGTCCGCGTACACCCCTACCTTGCGGATGACGGTGCCCCACTTGTCCACCTCGGCTTGCAACCAGGTTTGCAGGCCTTCGGGCGTCTGCTTGGATTCCGGCACGATCTCGGCACCCAGCTCTGCCATTTTTTGCGAGAACGCCGGGTCTTTCAGCGCCGCGCGCAACGCCGCGTTGAACTTGTTGATGGCTTCCGGCGGCGTGCCCTTGGGCGCATAGACGCCGTGCCACACCTTCACCTCAAAGCCCTTCAAGCCGCCTTCCTGTAGCGTCGGCGCGTCCGGCAGCGTCTTGATGCGGTCCAGCGTGGTGACGCCGAACAGTTTCACGCGTTCGGCCTTGATCTGCGGGATGGTCTGCGTGGTCTGGTCGCACAGCACGTCTACCTGGCCGCCCAGCAGCGCCGTCATCGCGGGCGCCGTGCCGGCATAGGGCACGGTGGTGAACTGCACGCCCAGCGATTCCTGCAACAGCATGCCGCACAGCTGCGACACCGCGCCCAGGCCCGCGTTGGCCAGGTTGATCTTGTTGCCGTTTTCACGCGCGTACTTGATAAAGCCCGCCATGCCATCAGCCGGCAAGTCCTTGCGGCCCAGCAGCGTCATGGGCACGTCCGCCACCTGGCCGACGTAGGCGAAGTCGGTCAGCGGGTTGAACGACAGCTTGCGATACAGGGCCGGCGCGGTGGCCATGCCGTTGTGGTGGATCAGGAACGTGTAGCCGTCCGGCGCCGCGCGCGCCACATGCTGCGAGGCCAGCGTGCCGCCCGCGCCGGTGCGGTTTTCAATGATGACGCTTTGCCCCAGCGTCTTGGCCATCGACGCGCCCAGGCTGCGCGCCACCACGTCGGTCGGCCCGCCGGCGGCGAACGGCACGACCAGCGAAATGGGGTGGTTGGGATAGGCGCCTTGCGCACTGGCGGACCCCCAGGCAAGGCAGGACAGGGCCAGTACCGGCCAGGCGGCGCACGCGGCCGCGCGCGCGAAATAATGGGGCATGTCTCGCTCCTTGTGATTTTCTGTCGGACCCCAGTGTGGCCCGCCGGAACAAGGATGAGAATTCGCCGTTTTTCAAGCCGGGTTTCAGCCGACGGAAAGGCGGGTTAACGCGGATTGCTGCTTGATCAACGCGGATTGCCGCGCTTGATGCGGATTGCTCGATGCGGATTCTTTGAAGCGGACTGCTTGATGCGGGTTGACGCTTAATTCGGCTGGTCCTTGCCCGGGTCCTCGGCCAGCACTTGCGGCGTCGGGTAGCTGGCGGGCGGCAGCGCATGGGCCGGTTCCACCCGCAGCGGCTGGTGTACGCGGCTGGGCGGCACCAGCGAACCGGGGTCGTTGGGATTGGTCCACAGCGGGTCCGGGATTTCGGCAAAGACCTGGCGCAGGCGCTCGCCCCAGGTGCCACGGATCATGCGGAAGTACTCGTTGCGTTCGTCGATGCTGGCAAAGTGGGTCACGCGCAGCGAGCCGCTTTCATAGACCAGCAGGTCCAGCGGCAGCCCCACCGAGATATTCGACCGCAAGGTCGAGTCCATGGAGATCAGCGCGCATTTGGCGGCCTCGTCCAGCGACGTGTCGGGGCGCAGCACGCGGTCCAGGATGGGCTTGCCGTACTTGGCTTCGCCAATCTGAAAGTACGGGCATTCCTGGCCGGCTTCGATGAAGTTGCCGGCCGCGTAGACCTGGAACAGCCGGCAGCCTTCGCTACCAATCTGTCCCCCGAATATCAGGCTGACATTGAATTCCACGCCCTGTTCCTGCAACGCGGGCGCCTCGCGGCGGTAGACCTCGCGCACCGCCCCGCCCACGCAGCGGGTGGCTTCGAACAGGTCGGGCGCATTCCAGATGGTGTCGCCGCCTTCGTCGTGCTGGCGCGCCAGGGCGTGCAGCACCGCCTGGCTGACGGCCAGGTTGCCGGAAGTCATCAGGACCATGACGCGTTCGCCCGGACGCTCGAAGACGGTCATTTTTCGGAAGACGCTGATCTGGTCGACGCCGGCATTGGTGCGGGAGTCGGAAAGGAAAACCAGGCCGGCATCAAGGCGGGCGGCTACGCAGTAGGTCATGATCAATCAATTAAAGAAACCACGCCGCATTGTATTGCGGCGTGGGCGCGGCGGTTATTGCTGGCCGGACGTCTGCACCTGCACGCTGATCTCCATGGATTCCTCACCGCCGCCGCTGCGCACGCCGCGCACGGGCGAGGCGGAATCGTAATCGCGCGCCACGGCCAGGCGGCAATGGCTGTCGGAGGCGAACTGGCGGTTGGTGACGTCGATGCTGGTCCAGCCGACGTCGGGCAAAAAGACGTCGGCCCAGGCGTGGCTGGCCGAGTGCTCGGTGGTGGTGTGCACATAACCGCTGACGTAGCGGGCGGGCACGCCCAACCCGCGCACGCAGGCCAGGAACAGGTGCGCGTGATCCTGGCAGACGCCATGGCCCATCGCCAGCACCTGGTTGGCGGCCGTGGTGACGTCGGTGGTGCCGGGTTCGTAAGCCACGCGGTCGCTGATGGCGTTGGCCAGCGCCAGGATGTCGTCCTGGGTGCCCAGGCCGTTGGGCAGCACGCCGCGCACGAAGGCCAGAATGGTGTCGTCCGCCTGGGTCAACGGCGTCTGCACGCAATAGGCGTGCACGGGCAGGCGGCTGTCTTCGCCGCCCAAGAGTCCGCGCGTCAGCGGCGCCACCTGCACCTGTCCGACCACACGCAGTTCGATATCGGTGTGCGGCCGGTTCAGCGTCAGCGTGTGCGTGATGTTGCCGTACGCGTCTACCTGCTTTTCCAACGCGCCGGGCGCTTCGATGTGCCAACGCAGCACGCGCTGGTGTTCGTCGTCGCGGGGGGTCATGCGCAGCGTCTGGATGCTGTAGGTGACCGGCGCCGTGTAGCGGTAGTGCGTGACGTGCGTGATGAACTGTTTCATGGGGCTGTCTCCGTGTTATGCCGACAGCGGGACCAGGAAGTCCTGGCTGATCCGGTTGCCCAAATCGTTGATGCGGTCCAGGAAATGGTCCAGGTACTGGTGCAGGCCGCTATCCAGAATGTCTTCGACGCGGCCAAATTGCAGCTCGGCGCACAGCATGCCCGCGCGGCGCTGGGTCTCGGTCGAGCGCTGGTTCGATACGCGCGCCAGGTCTTCGGACACGGCACGCATCGACGACAACAGCGAACGCGGCATGTCGGGGTGCAGGATCAGCAGCTCGGCCACGCGATCCGGCGTGATGACGTCGCGGTACACCTTGCGGTAGATCTCCAGCCCGGACACCGAACTGAGCAGTGCCGACCACCGATAGAACTCGCTTTGCAGCGCCGCGGTGCCCGAGCCTTCGCCGCGCGCTTCCGCCGTGGCCTGGCTGCCGCGCTCATGGAACTTCACGTCCAGCATGCGGGCGGTATTGTCCGCGCGTTCCAGGTGCATGCCGATGCGCAGGAAATACAGCGCCTCGTCTTCCAGCATCGTGCCGATGGTGACGCCACGCGCCAGATGCGAGCGGAACTTCACCCATTCAAAGAATTCACCGGGGTTGCGTTCCAGCAGGCCGGTATGCAGGTGTTTAAGCAGTTCCAGCCAGGTGGTGTTGTAGGTTTCCCAGACTTCGGTCGTCAGGCTGCCGCGCACGGCGCGCGCGTTTTCGCGGGCGGCGCGCATGCAGGAATAGATCGACGACGCGTTTTCCGGATCGCGCACCATGTACTGCAACACGTCGTTGGGCGAGATGGACGCGTACTTGGTCTGATACAGCCCTTGCAGCTCGGAGATGCGCAGCACGCCCAGCCACGAGCCCTCGCGCGTTTGCGGGTCTTGTGGCAGCAGCGACATTTGCAGGTTCACGTCCAGCATGCGCGCCGTGTTTTCGGCGCGTTCTATGTAGCGGCACATCCAGAACAGGTTGTCGGCGGTTCGGCTCAGCATGTTCAGTCCTCCAGAACCCAGGTGTCTTTGGTGCCGCCGCCCTGGCTGCTGTTGACCACCAGCGAGCCTTCGGTCAGCGCCACGCGGCACAGGCCGCCGGGCACGGTGCGGATGTCCTTGCCGCACAGCACGTACGGGCGCAGGTCGATGTGGCGCGGCGCGACGCCCGATTCCACGTATGTGGGCACGGTGGATAGCGCCAGCGTGGGCTGCGCGATGTAGTTGGCCGGGTTGGCGCGCACGCGTTCCTTGAAGGCCTCGACTTCGGCGCGGCTGGCGGACGGCCCCACCAGCATGCCGTAGCCGCCGGCGCCATGCACTTCCTTGACTACCAGGTCGTGCATGTTGGCCAGCACGTGCGACAGTTCATCAGCCCGCCCGCAACGCCAGGTTGGCACGTTGGACAGGATGGGTTCTTCGCTGAGATAGAACCGGATCATGTCCGGCACGTAGAGATAGGTGGATTTGTCGTCGGCGATGCCGGTGCCGATGGCGTTGGCCAGCGTGACGCGGCCGGCCCGGTACACGGACAGCAGGCCGGGCACGCCCAGCGCCGAGTCGGCCCGGAATGACAGCGGGTCCAGGAAATCGTCGTCCAGCCGGCGGTAGATAACGTCCACCTTGCGCGGACCTTGCGTGGTGCGCATGTAGACGGTGTTCTGTTCCACGAACAGGTCTTGCCCCTCGACCAGTTCCACGCCCATCTGCTGGGCCAGGAAGGCGTGTTCGAAGTAGGCGGAGTTGTACATCCCGGGCGTCAGCACCACCACGGTGGGATCGTCGCCGCCATGCGGGGCCACTTCGCGCAGGTTGTCCAGCAGCAGGTCGGGATAGTGCGCCACCGGTTCGACCTTGATGCGGCTGAACGCGTCGGGCATCAGCCGCATCGACATCTTGCGGTTTTCAAGCATGTACGACACGCCCGAGGGCACGCGCAGGTTGTCTTCCAGCACATAGAATTCACCCGCGCCGGCCCGCACGATATCCACGCCGGCGATGTGGCAGTAGATGTCCTCGGCTACGTCCACGTCCTGCATTTCGGGGCGGTACTGGGCATTCAGGAATACCTGTTCGGCCGGCACGATGCCCGCGCGCACGATGTCGTGGCCGTGGTAGATGTCGTGAATGAACATGTTCAGCGCGCGCACGCGCTGCTTCAGGCCGGCTTCCAGGTGGCGCCATTCGTCGGCGGGGATGATGCGCGGGATCAGGTCGAACGGGATCAGGCGTTCGGTGCCGGCGGCGTCGCCCGCGACGGAAAACGTGATGCCGACCCGGCGAAAGCTGAGGTCGGCTTCCAGCCGGCGCACGGCCATGGCCTCGGCCGACTGCTCTTGGTGCCAGCGTTCGAACGCCTGGTATTGGGAGCGTATGCCGCCTGCGCTGTCGCGCATTTCGTCATAAGCGGCGGGACGGGATGGTCTGTCCTTCATGGCTCCTCCGATGCTGTGCCTGCTGCCGGCTTGTGGTGGCCGGCTTGCACGCGGTCAACCCGGCCGATGATTGGCCGGTCACAAACAATAAGCAACCTGCATGCCAGCTTTTGGGGACACAGGGCCCTTGGGCACAATATCCTCTGAAGGGCGCAAAAACGCCATCCCCGCTGCGGCCGATGGCACCGCTTTGGTGCGCGCCACCGGGCGCAACTGGTGCGTCAGTTCATGCGGAACGTATGCAAGGTGGTGCCGCCGGGGCCGCCTTGGGCCAGCGGCGCCTGGGGCACCCAGCCGTCTTGCGTCAGCACGGCGTCCAGCGGGAAGTCGTGGGGGGCGGCCTGATAGTCGGCGTCCAGCTCGCCACAGCTCCAGGCGATGCCGATGGTGATGAAGGGGTGTCCGCGCTCGCGCAGCGCGGCCAGGGTGCGGTCGTAGTAGCCGCCGCCGTAGCCCAGGCGGTCACCGTGTTCGGTGTAGCCCAGGGTGGGCACCAGCACCACGTCGGGCAGCACGTCGGGGCCGGCAACGGGTTCCTGAATGCCGTAGGGACCGGCGCGCAGCTCGGCCTCGGGCGTCCAGGACAGGAAGGCCAGCGGCGCATTGCGCTCGCGCACCACCGGCAGCGCCACGCCCACGCCGTTTTCGACCCATTGCGTGAGCAGCGGGCGCAGGTCGGGCTCGTCGTCCATGGGCCAGAACGCGGCGACGGTGGCGGGGGCGGGGCGGCCGGCGCGCACAGCTTCGTCACGGGCCACATTCAGCCAGGTGAACAGGCGCGCGCGCATCAGCAAACCGCCGCGGCTGCGCTGGTCTTCAGGCATTTCGGCACGCAGTTTCCGCAATCGCGTGCGGTGCTGGACTGCGGTATCCTTTGGAGTATTTTGCGTAGTCATGCGGTGGCTGTAATGGGGGGGTGGACAATGAAGGCGAACGTGCTGGAATGGGGCATGCGGAATCAAGGCAGGTGTACGGACATGCTGCCGTCGGGCAGTGTCGTGCGGCTGTGCGGCAAGGCCTTCGTATGACGGCAAATCAGGGACGCGGCATGACACGTTCGCAGCAATCTGGACGGTATCAGAAAATCCAACGGAAATCCCCGCACGGCATGGACACGTCCGACACCCGCCTTGGGCTGCGCCGCTGGCTGCCGTTGCTGGCGCTGTTCACCGCAGCCTGTGCGCCGGTGGACGCCCAACAGCGCAGCGCCGCCATCAACACGCAACCCCAGCCGCCCGTGCAATCCGCGCAGTCGGCCGCGCAACCGCTTATCGCTGTCCCGCCCGCCGTGCTGGCCGGCATGCCGCCCACCGCCGACACGCCCGCGCTGGCCGCCGTCGTGGCCGCGCGCGAAGCCATGAACCGCAAGCAGTGGTCCATCCTGGGCGCGTTGGTGCCGCAGGCCAAGTCCGACACGCTGGGCATGTATCCCGAATACTGGCTGCTGCGCTATCAGCTCTGGACGCCGCCGGCGACCGGCCGCCCCACGGCCGAGCTGCAACGCTTCATCAGCAGCAACGGCGACGCCTACCTGGCTGACCGGCTGCGTGGCGACTGGCTGCTGGCCGCCGCCCGCAGTGGCGATTTCGACACGGTGCGCAAGCTGGCGCCGGTCAAGAACAGCAACGCCCAGATCGAATGCGCCATCCTTGACGCCAAGCACATGACCGGCCAGCGCGCGACCGCCGCGCAGGCCATGTCGGTGTTCGCGCCCGGCAGCGCCTGCTGGGCGTTGTACGACCAGTTGGTGGCCGACGGCATCCTGGGCTGGGAACAGCTGGAACCGCAGCTGCGCGACGCCATCGAGGCCGACAAGACGACGGACGCGCGCAAGCTGGTGCAGTACATGTTCGAGCCGCGCGACCTGAAAACGTACGACGTCCTGATGAAGGACCCGATGAAATGGCTGACCCGGCAAGACCGCATGCCGGTGGGCCGCAACGAAAAAGAACTGGTCACCATCGCCCTGGCGCGGCTGGCGCGATCGGACGTCAGCGTTGCCGATTCCTACCTGCGCCGCGAATGGGCCAAGTCCATGTCCAAGCCCAACCTGGCCTGGGTGCGCGGGCAATACGCCCTGATGGCCGCGCTGAAGCTCGATAGCCGCGCCGACGACTGGTATCACGAAGCCGGCCACATCCGCATGACGGAATACAACGCCGGCTGGAAGGTGCGCGCTGCATTGCGCCAGCCGAAGATCGACTGGAAGTGGGTGATCGAATCCATCGACGAGATGCCGCCCGCGCAGCGCAACGACACGTCGTGGGTGTACTGGAAGGCGCGCGGCCTGGCCGCCACGGGCCGCAAGGACCAGGCCAATGCCATGTACGCCAGCATTGCCGACCGCTTCGATTTCTACGGCCAGTTGTCGGCCGAAGAGCTGGGCCGCCGCATCAATGTGCCGCCGCGTCCGGCGCCCATCAACGACCGCGAAATCGCCGAGGCCCGCGCCAACCCTGGCTTGCAGCGCGCCGTGCAGCTGTTCCGCCTGGGCTGGCGTGCCGAGGCGGTGCCCGAATGGAACTTCACGCTGCGCGGCATGAGCGACCGCCAATTGATGGCGGCCGCCGAGCTGGCCCGCGCCGAGAACATCTACGATCGCGTCGTCAACACGTCGGACCGCACCGAAAAAGAATTCGACTTCAGCCAGCGTTTCATCGCGCCGTTTGAAGGCCGCGTCACCGCCAAGGCCAACGCCATCGCGCTGGACCCGGCTTGGGTCTACGGCCTGATCCGCCAGGAATCGCGCTTCATCATGGACGCGCGTTCGCACGTGGGCGCCTCGGGCCTGATGCAGCTGATGCCGGCCACGGCCAAGTGGGTGGCGGGCAAGATCGGCATGACGGACTTCACGCCTGCCAGCGTGAACGATTTCGACACCAATACCGAACTGGGCACCAACTACCTGAACATGGTGCTGCGCGACCTGAACGGGTCGCAGATGCTGGCCAGCGCCGGCTATAACGCCGGGCCGCGGCGTCCGCACAATTGGCGCTCGACGTTCTCGCATCCGGTTGAAGGCGCGATCTTTGCCGAGACCATCCCGTTCAACGAAACACGTACGTACGTGAAGAACGTGATGTCGAACTCGGTGTATTACGCGGCAATGTTCACCGGCCAGCCGCAATCCCTGAAAGAGCGCTTGGGCAACATCGTGCCGCTGGGCGCCGAAAGCACCTCGATTCCATGACGCAGGACCCCGCCATCAACGGCTTGCAGGTGTATATCGTGGGCGGCGCGGTGCGCGACGCCTTGCTGGGCCTGACGCCGGGCGACCACGATTGGGTGGTGGTGGGCGCAACGCCCGAAGATATGGTGCGCCGGGGTTTCATCCCCGTCGGCGGGGATTTCCCCGTGTTCCTGCACCCTCGCACCAAAGAGGAATACGCGCTGGCCCGCACCGAGCGCAAGTCGGGCCGTGGCTACAAGGGCTTCACCTTTTACACCGGCGCCGACGTGACGCTGGAAGAAGACCTGCGCCGACGTGACCTCACCGTCAACGCCATCGCCCAGACCCGGGACGGCACGCTGGTGGACCCGTTGGGCGGCGTGGCCGACGTGCAGGCGCGCGTGTTTCGCCACGTGGGCGAGGCCTTTCAGGAAGATCCGGTTCGCATCCTGCGGCTGGGCCGTTTCGCGGCGCGCTTTGATGATTTTTCCGTGGCGCCCGAAACGATGGCGCTTTGCCGCGCCATGGTCGACGCGGGCGAGGCCGACGCGTTGGTCGCCGAACGGGTATGGAAGGAATTGTCGCGCGGGCTGATGGCTAAAAAGCCGTCGCGGATGTTGGATGTGCTGCAAGATTCTGGCGCATTGGCACGCGTGATGCCTGAATTGCAAGGCGTTGCCGACGTGGGCGCCGACGTGGACCGCGCGGCGGGGTTGGGGGTGTCGATGGCCGGCCGGTACGCGCTGCTGTGCCGCCTGACGCCAGAACGCGAAGCGCTGGGCCGCCGTATGCGCGTGCCCACCGAATGCAACGACTATGCGCGCTTGTTGCCCGAGGTGTTGCTGGGCCTGGACGCCGCGGAACAGGCCGCCAGCAACGACGAGGCCACCGAAGCGCAACTGGCGCTGATGGAACGCGCCGACGCGCTGCGCAAGCCCGAACGATTCTTCGACCTGTTGAAAACCGCAGCCATCCTGCGCCCGGTCGACATGGGCGCCTGGCAGGCAAGAGTGGATGCGGTGCGCGGCGTGGACGCAGGCGCGATTGCGAAGGCTTGCGCGGGCGACCCGGCCCGCATCAAGGACAGCGTCCGGCAAGCACGGCTGGACCGGCTGCGAGCCGGATAGGTCGGCGCGCCGCGGGACGGCTTGCCCAGCCGTTACAGCTTGCCCAAACGATCGCCGCGGGAAAATCCTGTCAGCGGTTGCGTGATGCCACGGCCCAGGGCCAGCACCTTGAACAGTTCGCCCATTTCCGCCTCGGACAGCAGCTTTTGCACCGGCGCCACGGCCTGCGCGTATTGCTGCACGTCCGACGGGTCCAGCTGGCCCAGCAAATCCATCAACCCGGCGTTCATCAAGAAGCGCGCCTGCGACGTGTAGCCCAGCACTTGCAGGCCGGCCTCAAGCGCCGCATCGGCCATGGCGGTGAAGTCCACGTGCGCGGTAATGTCCTGCAAGCCCGGTGCGACAAAGGGATCGCCATGGGCGTGATGACGCAAATGGCACATCAGCGTGCCGCCCGCGCGTTGCGGGTGGTAGAACTCGTTGCGCGGAAAGCCATAGTCCACCAACAGCGCCGCGCCTCGTTCAAGCCAGCCGCCCATCGCGGCAATCCACGCCTCGCCTTGCAGATTGATTTCGGACACGTAGCCGGGCAGCGCCGGCATGCGCGCGGCGACGGCTTCGGCCAAAGCGCGGGGCGCCGGCCGGTCAGCCCAGACGAAGCCCTGCTGCGGGTCCAGCGCCACGCCGCGCTCCATCACGGCCCCGTCCGCGCTCCAGCAAAACAGCGATACGGGCATGGCGTCCAGCACCTCGTTGGCCAGCACGCAGCCGGCGAAGGCGTTGGGCAAGGCGTCCAGCCATTGCACGCGGTCACCAAAAGCGGCCAAGCGGTCGGCCTGGCGCGCGCGCAGGTCGGCCGACACTTCCAGGATCAGGTATTGCGTCTGGTCCAGGCCCTGCGCATCCAGTTCGCGCAGCACGCCTTCGGCCAGCGCGCCCGTGCCCGCGCCAAATTCCAGCACGGCTTGTGTCTGCGTCTGACGCAGCACCTGCGCGACCTGACGGGCAACGGTGCGGGCGAACAGCGGCGTCAGTTGCGGCGCGGTGACGAAATCGCCCGCCGGCGCCTTGGCGTCGTCGTCGCCATCAGCCAGCTTGACGTTGCCCGCCGCGTAATAGCCCAGCCCCGGCGCGTACAAGGCCTGCGCCATCCAGTGGTCGAACGGCAACCAGCCGCCATTGGCGACGATGGCGGCGCGCAGCTGGGCGGCGGCGGCGTCGCTGTGCGCCTGGGCGGCGGGTGGCAACGGAGGAAGATTGGCGGGGGCAGGGCGTTGCATGGCGGGTTCTGGCGTAGGCATGACGGCATTTTCCCAAAAAAAGGCGCAGCCGTCCGGGCGGAGGCGCGTGTCTGGCGGCGACATAAAAAAAACCCCGCGACGAACGCGGGGTTTTTCACTGCGGGCTTAATCGGGCGATTTAGCCGCGACGGTCAGCCGGCTTGGCAAAGCGCTTGGCGGGGCCGCCCGGGCGCTTGTCGAACGCGGGCTTGGCGCGGAAGCCGCCTTCCGGACGGTCGCCGCCACGGAAGCCGCCTTCGCGGGCAGGACGATCGCCGAAGCTGGGGCGGGCGTCACGGTCGGCGCCGCGGAAACCACCTTCACGGGGAGCACGCTCGCTGAACGGGCGGGCATCGCGCTGGGGGCGGTCGCCAAAGCTGGGACGGTCGCCGCCGAAGCTGGGGCGGGCATCACGGTCACCACCACGGAAGCCGCCTTCACGCGGGGGACGGTCGCCGAACGGGCGATTGCCCTGGTAGCCGCCTTCGCGCTGGGGACGATCACCGAAGCTGGGACGATCGCTGAACGAACGGGCCGGGCGGTCGCCGAAGGGACGATTGCCTTGGTAGCCGCCTTCGCGCGGGGCGCTGTCGCGGTTGCCTTGGTAACCACCTTCACGCGGCTTGAATTCGCCACGGGGTGCGCCGCCTTCACGCGGGCCGCCGAACGAACGGCCTTCGCGGTTGCCTTGGTAGCCGCCGCCTTCATGGCGCGAACCACCGAAACCGCCAGGACGCTTGCCGAACGGCTTGCCGCCACGCGGGGCGCCGCTGCCGCCGGCCGACGGACGCGGCGTGCGCTTGGGTTCCAGACCGGCGATGGTTTCCGGCGTAATCGTTTGGCCGATGTAGTGCTCGATACGGCGAACCTTGTGGCGCTCGGAGTGCGTAGCCAGCGTGAACGCCAGGCCGCTGCGACCGGCGCGGCCGGTACGGCCGATACGGTGCACGTAGTCTTCGGCTTGCATCGGCAGGTCGAAGTTAACGGCGTGGCTGATGCCTTGCACATCGATGCCGCGAGCGGCAACGTCGGTGGCAACCAGGATACGCAGCTGGCCGCGTTGCAGTTGCGACAGCGTACGGGTGCGCTGGCGCTGGTTCATGTCGCCGTGCAGGGCAGCGGCGGCAAAGCCTTGGTCGGCCAGGCGATCGGCCAGGTCGTCAGCGCCACGCTTGGTGGACGTGAAGACGATGGCTTGATCCAGCTTGGCGTCGCGCAGCACGTGATCCAGCAATTGCATCTTGTGGCTGGCGTCGTCCGCGTACAGCAGGCTTTGCGTGATGTTGGTGTGCTTTTCCTTGGCGCCGGCCATCTCGATACGCTGCGGGTCGCGCATCATCTTCGCAGCCAGCTTGGCGATCGTGCCGTCCAGCGTGGCCGAGAACAGCAGCGTCTGGCGATCTTCCGGCAGGCGGCTGACGATGGTTTCGATGTCTTCGATGAAGCCCATGTCCAGCATGCGGTCGGCTTCGTCCAGCACCAGCGTGTGCACGGTGTTCAGCTTGACGCGACCCGATTGCAGGTGATCGATCAGGCGGCCCGGCGTGGCGACGAGCACGTCAACGCGACGCGACAGGGCCTTCAACTGGGCGCCGTAGGGCATGCCGCCCACGACGGTGGCAGTGCGCAGGTCAGCCAGCTTGCGGCCGTAGGTGGCCGTGGCTTCGGTCACTTGCAGGGCCAGTTCGCGGGTGGGGGTCAGCACCAGCACTTGCACGCCGACGCCCTTGTTGGCGGGCATCTGGGCAATACGGTGCAGGGCCGGCAGCATGAAGGCGGCGGTCTTGCCGCTGCCCGTTTGCGAGGAAACCATCAGGTCGTGACCGGCCAGCGCTTGCGGAATGGCAGCGGCTTGGACCGAGGTGGGGGTATTGAAGCCAGCTTCTTGAACGGCCGACAACAGAGCGGGTGCAAGACCCAGAGTTTCGAAAGACATTACTTTCCCTTGCCGCAGACAATGCGACGCAGTGCTTGGTCGGGCCAGGGGAGTAGGCGGCCGGATCCAGGCGACGGTTGATGGAGCATCGTGCCGACCGAATCAACCGTGCGCGTGGCGCGTTCTCTTATACAGATTGGAACGCAGGGCGAAAGGAAAGGAGGTCAGGAATCGATGATAGTTCGGCATGGGGGCCAGGCTAGCTTGCCTGGCAGACTGCAAAAAATTCCGCTAAATCAAAGCGGTAAATGCCGAACTCGTTTTGTGCAGTGCGGCGATCATAACCCGATTTCGCTTTGCAAGGGAATTATTTTTTTGTACAGCCCCCAATCAATAGGGTTTTTCCCTTGGTTCACCAGCCACGCATTGGTCATCTGAAAGTGCCCACAGCCCAGGAACGGGATGGGCGGCCTGCGGGCGGACAGCGGGGAGGGGTGGTTCGCCATCAGCACCAGGTGTCCGTTGTTGTCCGGCAGCAACA
The DNA here is from genome assembly GCF_036668755.1 of Achromobacter sp. ESBL13. NCBI lineage: Bacteria > Pseudomonadati > Pseudomonadota > Betaproteobacteria > Burkholderiales > Alcaligenaceae > Achromobacter > Achromobacter sp. ESBL13. The sequence continues at coordinate 610,511 of NZ_JAZEVT010000002.1, forward strand.
AACGCTTGGCCTGCGCGTGGGCGCCCCACAGCATGAAGACCTTGGGGGCGGGATCTTGCGCGACCAGTGCGATCAATGCATCCGTCACCGTTTCCCAACCGCGCTTGGCGTGGGATGCGGGCTGGCCGTCCTCCACCGTCAGGCAGGTGTTCAGCAGCAAGACGCCCTGATCCGCCCAAGGGCTCAGGTCATTGCCGGTGGGGATGGCGGCGCCTGGATATTCCAGCGCGATTTCGTTGAAGATGTTGCGCAGGCTGGGCGGGCGCTTGCAGTCGTCGGGCACCGAAAACGCCAAGCCCTGGGCCTGGCCCGGGCCGTGGTACGGGTCTTGCCCCAGGATCACCACGCGTACGTCGGACGGCGCCATGCCGTGCAGCGCACGCAGCGGCGTGGCGGGGTAGACGACGGCGCCTTCCACCAGGCGCTTTTCGACGTGAGCGGTGGCCCGCGCCAGGGCATCGGCCACGGCCGAGTCTTTGAATACGGCCGCCCAGGCGGCGGGCAGCGCGGCCGTCTGGGCGGCGAGGGCGTTGGGAGTCAGGCGGTTATCGATCGGCATGGGCGCGATTTTGGCATAGCGCCGCCGGCTGCGAGCTTCCCTACTGCATCACCCAGCCATGGCTGACCAGGAACGACTGGCCGGTCAGGGCCGCGCTGGGGAAGGCGCACAGGAAGAGCGCGGTCTGCGCAACGTCCTCGACGGTCGTGAAAACACCGTCCACCGTGTTGCCCAGCATGACTTTCTTGACCACCTCTTCTTCGCTGATGCCCAGTTCCATGGCCTGCTCGGGGATCTGCTTTTCCACCAGCGGCGTGCGCACGAAACCGGGGCAGATGACATGCGAACGCACATTGTGCGCGGCCCCTTCCTTGGCCAGCACGCGCGCCAGCCCCAGCAGCGCATGCTTGGCGGCGACATAGGCGGATTTGAGCGGTGAGGCCTCGTGCGAATGCACCGATCCCATGTAGATCACCACGCCGCCGCGATCGTCTTTGTACATGTGCTTGAGCGCCGCCTTGGTGGTCAGGAAGGCGCCGTCCACGTGAATGGCCTGCATTTTCTTCCAGTCGGAAAACGTGAAGCTCTCGATGGGGTTGACGATCTGGATGCCGGCGTTCGAGATCAGGATGTCGATGCTGCCGTAGGCGGCCGCCACCTTGTCGATGCCTTGGTTCACGGCGTCTTCGCTGGTGACGTCCATGGCAACTCCCATCGCCTTGCCGCCGGCTTTTTCGATCTGTTGCGCGACCGCGTCCGCGCCCGCCTGGTTCAAATCGGCAATCGCGATGGTGGCGCCCGCGCGCGCCAGGGTCAGCGCAATTTCCTTGCCGATGCCGCTGGCCGCGCCTGTGACGACGGCCACTTTTCCATTCAACTGGGACATGCTGCTACCTCCGGACTAGGATTGCCGGCCCGTGAATGCGCCCAGGGGCGCGATGGCCGGCGACAGACAGGCCTGGCGAATGACCGGCCGGTGTCGCGCCGGCGATTCGCCAGGAATTGATCCGATGGTAGTCCTTCAGCTTGAGCGCCGGCTGAACGCCCGTCGCGTGCCGCTTCAGCCCGGGCGCGCCGGAGCGGGGGCGGCTTCGGTGGCCGGGGCGCCGCTTGAGCGCAGCAGCAGGAAACCGACCACGGCGGACGCCAGCGACCCGGTCAGCACCCCGATCTTGGTGGCGTCGACCGTCGCCGCGTCGGTGAAAGCCAGCGCGCCGATGAACAAGCTCATCGTGAAACCGATACCGCACAACAGCGCTACGCCGTACAACTGCTTGAAGGTGGCATGACGCGGCAGGCTGGCCATGCCGGTCTTGATCGCCAGCCAGGCAAAGCCGAACACGCCCAGTTGTTTGCCCAGGAACAGGCCCAGCGCCACGCCCAGCGGTACAGGTTGCGCCAGACTGGCCAGGCCCATGCCCGCGAACGACACGCCCGCGTTCGCAAAGCCGAAGATGGGGACGATCAGCAGGGCGACCGGCTTGTGCAGCGCGTGTTCCAGATCGTGCAGGGGCGAATGGGCCTCGGGCTTGCCCTGGTTGCGCGGGCGCAGCGGGATGGTCAGCGCCAAAGCGACACCGGCCAGGGTGGCGTGCACGCCGGACTTCAGCACGAAGTACCACAGCAGGGCGCCCAGCAGCAGATAAGGCGTCAGACGCAGCACGCCGGCGCGGTTCAGCAGGAACAGGCAGGCCAGGAGCGCACCGGCCATGGCCAGCGCAAACACCTGCAATTGAGACGTGTAGAACAGCGCAATGATGACGATGGCGCCCAGGTCGTCAAGAATGGCCAGCGCAGTCAGGAAGATTTTCAGCGATGTCGGTACGCGGCTTCCCAGCAACGCCAGGATACCCAGCGCGAAGGCGATGTCGGTAGCGGCGGGAATGGCCCAGCCGCGCAAGGTGTCAGGCGTGCCCAGGTTGAGCAGCACGTAGATCAGGGCCGGCATCACCATGCCGCCCACCGCCGCCACGCCCGGCAGCACGATGCGGGATACCCCGCGCAACTGGCCGTCCAACACTTCGCGTTTGATTTCCAGGCCCACCAACAGGAAGAACACGGCCATCAGGCCGTCGTTGATCCAGTGCAGCACGGTTTCCTTGAGCACCACGGGACCGGCCGTGAAGCCCAGCTTGGTGCCCAGCACGTCGAAATAGACCGGGGCGGCGGGACTGTTGGCGACGATCAAGGCGACCAGCGCGGCGGCCATCAGCACATAGCCGCCCAGCGCTTCCGAGCGCAGGAATGCCTGAAGAAAAGAGGCGGGGCGATGGGGCGTGGCCGGCTGTGTCAAAGAGCGTCCTTGAAAAAGAGGGGTCGAAAAATTTGCTGAATTTTACCTGAACAGGCAAGGCAATGCCGTGCGGCGCAGTCAGCGCGGCACCGTCAAAGTGAGCCAACTGTAGTTCAACGTCGGCGAATTTCCATGCATTCTCAGTAATTCTTGAAAGGGACGTGGGCAGGTGTTCGGTCGGATTTGTCGTATATGTCGGTCCTGCAATGCTGTCCCGGGGAAAGTAAGAATTTTCTCGGGCATTTAGCGCGCGTTCCTGACTAGCATCGCCGAGCTTAGTCCTTGCTTGCGCCCTATGCGTCCTATGCCACCTCAGCCCCCACAGCCCCCACAGCCTCCTCAGTCCCCACAGCCCCTCCACCCGCTTTCCGTGCTGACCTACCAGCCCGCCAGGCCCGGCGCGGCTCCCCGGCTGGTCGATATCGGCAGCGCGGTGAGCGCACTCCCGTCGTCAGACGCCCATGGTCATTACCAGGTAATGCACCTGGCTCCCAGCATGCGCCTGTTGGCTTGGCACGGTGACGGCGCGCGCTTTGACATGTCTTGCCACGGCAGCATCCAGGTATGGGCAGGCCCACGCCTGGCCGCCTCTGAATGCCCGCATGAATGCCGCCAGCCGGGCGTGCTGCCGCTGGCGCCGGAAGATGTGGCGTATCTGGAAGCCTATCTGCTGGTTCTGGGTCAAGCCTGGCACCGGGCCGACACGAACGCCGACACGAACGACGACACGAACGCCGCCCGCCTGCCGCAATGACTGCCCCACCCGTTGATACTCCGGCCGCTGATGTCGGTGGCCGACTGCGCATCCTGCATACCGAAGCCGCCACCTCATTCGGCGGGCAGGAATTCTGCGTCTACAAGGAAATGGTTGCGATGCGCGACCGCGGCCATCATCTGGAACTGCTGTGCCAGCCCGGTGCGGAACTGGGCGACCGGGCAAGCGAGGCAGGGTTCACGGTGCACCGCATCGTCATGGACGGCCCGGGCAATTTTCTGCGCGGCGTGCTCTTTGTACGTCGCTTGCTTCGGCGCGGGCGCTTTGACGTGGTCAACACGCACAGCCGCCGCGACACCGTATTGGCCGCGTGGGGCGCAAGGCTGGCCGGCGCGCCGCTAATCGTGCGCACGCGGCATCTGGCCAAGCCCATCGGTTCGCTTTATGCCTACACCTGGCTTGCGCATCGCGTCATTGCCGTCAGCCGGTATGTGCAGCAGCAGTTGCTGGATGGCGGCGCGCGGCCCGGCTCTGTGGCCACGATTCATTCGCCCATCGTGCTGCCGCACGCCGCGCAACATGCCTGCGTCCGGCGCGAGCTCGGCCTGCCGGCAGATGCGTTGGTGGTGGGATGCGTGGCGGTGATGCGCGCTGAAAAAGGCCATGCCGACCTGATCGATGCCTTTGACCAGATTGCTGCCCGTTTTCCCGCCGCGCATCTGGTGCTGGTCGGCGACGGCATGCCGTTGATGGCGCAGTTGCAGGACAAGGTGAAGGCGATGGGGCTGGACGCGCGGGTGCGTTTCACGGGCCGGCGCCACGATATCGCCAACGTGTTGATGGCCTTGGACATCTTTGCGTTGGCAACGCACCGCGAAGCGCTGGGCACCGTCTTCATCGAGGCCGCCGCCATGGGCGTGCCCGTGGTGGGCACGAACGTGGGGGGCGTACCCGAAACCATGCAGGCAGGCGTGACCGGCCTGCTGGTGCCGCCGCGCGACCCGCCCGCGTTGGGGGTGGCATTGGCCACGTTGTTGGCAGACCCCGCCTTGCGTCGCCGGATGGGCGTGGCGGGCAGGGCGCGGATACGGGACCAGGGCTTGTTCTGCGCCGAACGCGCCGCCCAGCAGGTGGAAACCGTGTACGCATCGTGGCTGGCAGAACGGGGCCACGGCGCCCGCGCGGCCTAGCCCGGTAGCGAGTTTCAAAGCCTGACAGTGTGCGCAATGCACTGCGCAATGCACTGCGCAATGCACTGCGCAATTCACCACGCAATGCCCCACGGCGCGGTCAATGCACACCGGCCGCGTGCATCAGCAGTGCATCAGTGCATCAGCAGCGCATTCATCGCTTCGACGACGCGATTGCGATAGCGCGGCAGCAAGGCTTGCGTGCGCGCCTGGCGGTCGGCCCATTGTGCCGGCTCCGCGCCGGCGGCAATGCGCGGCGCGGCCCAGATCGGGTCCGGAAAATGACGGTCGCCGCGCCACCGGGGAATCACGTGCCAATGCAGGTGCGGGACCATGTTGCCCAGCGACGCCAGGTTGATCTTGTCCGGCGCCAGCACGGCCTGCTGCGCTTCTTCCACCGCGTAAACGGCGCGCATCAGCAGGTCGCGCCCGTGCGTGGACAGGCTGGTCATCTCGGCCAGATGGCCGTTCCAGACCACCCGCGTGAAGCCGGGGTAGTCGGCATCGTCAACCTCGATCACGCGCAGATGCGGCCCGCGCCACAGCACCGTGCCGCCGTCTTCCTGGCACAAGGGGCAGTTCGGGTCGCGCGCGCTCATGTCAGCACCTTGCGGTACTGGATGAAGCCCGAGCGGTCGGCGATGCGGTCGTACAGCTGCATGGCGGGGGCGTTCGTTTCGTGCGTCAGCCAGTACACGCGCGCGGCGTTGGCGGCGGTGGCTTCCGCGTAGACGTGTTCGATCAGCTTGCGGCCCGCGCCGGTGCCGCGCACGTCCGCGTCCACGTACAGGTCTTGCAGGTAACAGTAGTCGCCCGCCGTCCAGGTGGAGCGATGGAAGATCCAGTGCACCATGCCGATGGCGCGGCCGCCGTCAAACGCCAGCGCGGCGTGCATGGGTTCGGCGGGGTCCAGCAGGCGCGCCCAGGTGTTGCGCGTCACGGCATCGTCGATGCTGACGCGGTAAAACGCCTGATAGCCCTTCCACAGCGGCAGCCAGATGTCGAAGTCGGCGGCGCCGATGGGGCGGATTTCAGCGGTACTCATGGCGCGAGGCCTCCTACACGGTCGAATTCAAAGTTGGTCTTCCAGGGCCTGGACGATGTGTCGCAGCACCTGCAGGCGAGCGTAACGCTTGTCGTTGGCCGACACCAGATGCCACGGCGCATGGGCCACGTCCGTGCGGGTCATCATCTCGTTGGCGGCCGCGGCGTAGTCCTTCCATTTTTCCCGGTTGCGCCAGTCGTCCGGCGTGATCTTGAAATTCTTGAAGGGCGATTTCTCGCGTTCCTTGAAGCGTTCCAGCTGCACGTCTTCGGTTACCGCCAACCAGAACTTCAGCACCAGCGCGCCGCTGGCCGCCAGTTGCTCTTCGAAGTCATTGATCTCGCCGTAGGCGCGCCGCCATTGCGTGGGGGCGATCAATTTTTCCACCCGCTCGACCAGCACGCGGCCGTACCAGGACCGGTCAAAGATGGCGACGCGGCCGTGGCGCGGCAGGTGGCGCCAGAAACGCCACAGGTACGGACGCGACAACTCATAGCTGGTGGGTGCGGCAACGGGAGTGATGTCGAACTGGCGGGCGTCCAGCGCGTGCGTGACACGGCGAATGGCGCCGCCCTTGCCGGCGGCATCCTGGCCTTCAAATACCAGGATCAAGGAACGATCCTGGAATTTTCGCGAACGCGCCGCGCGCGCCAGGCGGCCCTGCAACAGGCCCAGCTCGGATTCGTAATCGTCTTTGTCGATCTTGGCGTCGTAGTCCAGTTCGCCGAGGCGGTCGACGACGCGCGTCGGGCGCGCATGCGCGTGAAACGATGCCGGTATGCGCGGCACGCCACGCTGGCGCATCGCGGCCAGCACGGATTCGGCCGTACGGGCCGCGCGCATGTTTTCGTCGGCGCTGGGGATGACGACCCAGGGCGCGTGGCCGCTGTCGGTATGGTTCAGCACGATCTGCGCGCCATGCCGAATGCGGTCGAACCGCTTGGCCACTTTCAAGTCCACCGGGCTGACCTGCCAGGACGTCTCGGGGCTGGCCATCAAACGCTGGGCGCGTTCGGTCTGCGCCTTGGCCGACAGGTGGAACCACAGCTTTACGATTTGCACGCCCTCGGCGGCCAGCATGGCTTCAAAGCGCAGGATGGCGGCGGATTGCGCGGCGATGTATTCCTGGTTGGGCTTCTTGCTGGCGGCCTCGATGATCAAGGGCGCATACCAGGAACCGAACACGATGCCCGTTTTTCCCTTGGGCGGCAGGTCCTTCCAGTACCGCCAGAACGGCGGGCGGTCCAGCTCTTCGCCTTCGGGCGGGCCATACGCCAGCGTCTTGATGTGGCGCGGGTCCATCCATTCGTTCAACTGATTGATCGTGGCGCCCTTGCCCGCGCCGTCAATCCCGGCCACCACCACCAGCAAGGTCTTGTCGGCCTGTTCCAGGCGCCGGTACTGCGCGTTGAGCAGGGCGACGCGCAAGCGGGCTTCCAGCGGTTTGAACTCGTCCTTGGGCAGGCTGGGGTCGGCTTCGGCTTCTGCGAACATGGGGTTCCGTCTGGTCGGCTATCGGTAAGTCCGCCGATCTTGCGGGATTCGCCCGTGCCGCGCAAGTACGGTCATTGCGCTCGGGGGGCGCCGGCCACGCCGCGCCGCCTACAGCCCGTTGACCGGAATCTTCAGGTAGCGCACGCCGTTGTCTTCGGGCGGCGGAAAATGCCCCGCGCGGATATTGACCTGGATGGCCGGCAGGATCAGCGTCGGCATGCCCAGCGTGGCGTCGCGCCGCGTGCGCATGGCCACGAACTCATCCTCGCTGATGCCGTCGCGCACATGGATGTTGGACGCCCGTTGTTCGGCCACCGACGTCTGCCAGTGGGCCTGGCGGCCAGCCGGCGGATAGTCATGGCACATGAACAGGCGCGTGCCCCCGGGCAATGCCAGCAGGCGCTGGATGGACCGGTACAGTTCGTGCGCGTCGCCACCCGGGAAATCGCAACGCGCCGTGCCCACGTCCGGCATGAACATCGTGTCGCCCACGAACGCGGCGTCGCCGATCAGGTAGGCCATGTCGGCGGGCGTGTGGCCGGGCACGTGGATGGCGGTGGCCGCCAGTTGGCCGATCGAAAAGGTCTCGCCGTCGGCGAACAGGCGGCCGAACTGCGAGCCGTCCAGCTGGAATTCGGGTTCCAGGTTGAAGACCTGCTTGAACACGCCTTGAACGGTACGGATGCTTTGCCCGATGGCGATTACGCCGCCCAACTGCCGTTGCAGATAGGGCGCGGCCGACAGGTGGTCGGCATGCGCATGCGTTTCCAGCAGCCATTGCGTTTGCAGCCCCTGTTCGCGCACGTACTGCACGACGCGCTCGGCGCTGGCCGTGCTGCTGCGTCCGGACTTCGGGTCGTAGTCCAGCACCGAATCGATGATGGCGCAGGCGCTGCCGTCATGCACGACGTAAGTGACGGTGGCGGTGACGGAGTCGAAAAACGCTTGGATGTGTGGATTCATGGCCGGCCGTGGAGACAACTTCATACGAACAAACAATACTTATTCAATATATATTTTTAAATAATATTGTTCGATAGTTTATACATAAATATAATGACCGCCCGCCTTCTTTGTCACCCCCCTGGCTCATGAACTCCCCCCTGACCGACTGCGAACTTGCCGCCTTGCGCGCCTCTGCCGCCAAGGCCTGCACGCTGCTCAAGGCGTTGGCCAACGAAGACCGGCTGCTGTTGCTGTGCCAGCTGGTGCAAGGCGAACGCAATGTGGGTGAACTGGAATCGCTAACGGGGATCCGCCAGCCGACCCTGTCGCAGCAGCTGGGCGTGCTGCGCGACGAAGGCCTGGTGGCCACGCGCCGTGATGGCAAGTACGTCTACTACCAGATGGCCAGCCTTGAAGTCAGCCAGGTCATGAAAACGCTATCCAGTTTGTACTGCGGCCGCGCGATGGCGTCACTCACATGAACCTGGACTGGTCCGCCTTTACCCCGTGCCGGACGCGCTGATCGTTCTGGCCGCGATGATCGCGGGCATGGCGATCTTCGCGGTGATCGAAAAGACCCGACAGCGCTAGGCCGTCGCGGCCTTCGCGTTACTCGTACGTGCGCACGTCGTCGATGACCTTGCCGTCGTTGGGCAGGCTGTCGGCATCCGCCCATTCCACGTCGGCGCGCAGTTTGGTCACATCGCGCACCGATTCCGCGATGCGCTTGGACAGGTCTTCGCCGCGCACGCGCGATTCCACCTTCAACACCATCCGGTCCGACCCCGTGCTGCCGCTGATGACCAGCCGCGCGCGCAGGATCTCGGGATGGCGCCGCGCCACGTCCGCCACTTGCGAGGGGTGCACGAACATGCCGCGCACCTTGGTCGTCTGGTCGGCGCGGCCCATCCAGCCCTTGATGCGCGTGTTGGTGCGCCCGCAAGGCGAGATGCCCGGCATGACCGCCGACAGATCGCCGGTGCCAAAGCGCACCAGCGGGTAGTCCGGGTTCAAGGTGGTGACGACCACTTCGCCGACCTCGCCGTCTGGCACCGGTTCGCCCGTGCCCGGGCGCACGATTTCCACGATGATGTCTTCGCCCAGCACCAGCCCCTGGCGCGCGGGAGTTTCAAACGCAATCATGCCCAGGTCGGCGCTGCCGTACGCCTGATAACCGTCGATGCCGCGCGCCGCCAGCCAGTCGCGCAGCGACGGCGGGAAGGCTTCGCCCGACACCAGCGCACGCCGCAACGAGCCCAGCTTCACGCCCAGTTCGTCCGACTTTTCCAAGATGATTTTCAGAAAGCTTGGCGTGCCCGTGTAACCGCTGGGCGCCAGGTCCTGAATAGCGCGCACCTGTTGCTCGGTCTGGCCGGTGCCGCCCGGAAACACGGTGCAGCCCACGGCGTGCGCCGCCGTTTCCATCATGGAGCCGGCCGGCGTGAAGTGATAGGAAAAGCAGTTGTAGGCCAGCTCGCCCGCGCGAAAACCCGCCGCGTACAGCGCGCGGGCAAAGCGCCAGTAATCGGCGCGCGCGCTTTCCGGTTCGTAGATGGGGCCGGGCGACGCAAACACGCGCATCGCCTCGCCCCAGCCAATGGCCGAGAAGCCGCCGAACGCCTTGCCGGGGCCGGCGGGCGTGGCGTCGTCGTCGCGGCTGTGCTGCTGGCGTTCCAGCAGTTCGTGCTTGCGCAGCACCGGCAGGCGGGCAAGGGCCGCGCGCGTCGTGATGCTGGCCGGGTCAACGCCGCGCAGCTGCTCGGCGATTGCCGGCGCACGCGCAATGGCGCGCGAAATCGCGGCGGGCAAGGCCGCCATCAATTCGCGCTCGCGTTGCTCGGGCGCACGGGTTTCCAGTACATCGAAAAACTCGGACATGGGATCGCACCCTCTCTTCAGGCCAGCCAGCGTTTGCGGCGGCGATAGAACTTGTTGTCGCGAAAGCTCTTGCGTTCTCCGCTGGAAATGCCCAGGTAGAACTCCTTCACGTCCTCGTTCTGGGCCAGATCCAGCGCGGCCCCGTCCATCATGACGCGTCCGTTCTCCAGGATGTAGCCGTAGTCGGCATAACGCAGCGCGATGTTGGTGTTCTGTTCCGCCAGCAGGAAGCTCACGCGTTCACGCTGGTTCAGGTCGCGCACGATTTCAAAAATTTCTTCCACGATCTGCGGCGCGAGCCCCATCGAGGGCTCGTCCAGCAGGATCATGTTGGGGTTGGCCATCAGCGCGCGACCGATGGCGGTCATCTGCTGTTCACCGCCCGACGTGTAGCCCGACTGGCTGGTGCGACGTTGCTTCAGGCGCGGGAAATACTGATAGACGCGTTCCAGCGCGGCGGCGGTATCGGCGCGGCTCATGCTGCGGGTGTAGGCGCCCGTCAGCAGGTTTTCCTCGATGGTCAGGTGCGCGAAACAGTGGCGGCCTTCCATCACCTGCACGACGCCGCGCTTGACCAGCTCGGCCGGCGACAGGCGTTCGATACGCTGGCCCCGGTATTGGATATGGCCCTTGGTGACGTCGCCGCGTTCGCCCTTGAGCAGGTTCGAAATCGCGCGCAGCGTCGTGGTCTTGCCGGCGCCGTTGGCGCCCAGCAAGGCCACGATCTTGCCTTCCGGCACTTGCAGGGACACGCCCTTGAGCACCAGGATCACGTGGTTGTAGATCACCTCGATGCCGTTGACGTCCAGCAGCACCGAGGGCGCGGCGGCAGGGGCGGCAACCGGGGTTGCTGCGGAAGGTGCGGCGGAGAATGCAGCGGAAGATGCAGCGGTCATGACGATTCCTGCGGCGTGGTGGCGGCCGGCATCCCCAAGGACGCCGGCCGTCGGTTCACATCAGTTCTCGCAAGTGCGGGGCGTGATGTTCTTTTCCTTGGCGTACTTGGCCGCGGCGTCCTTGACCATCGGGTCCAGAATCGTCTTGTCGGCCTGGTACCAGTCGGACACCACCTTGAACTTGGCGCCGTCCCACTGCACGATGCGGGCCCAGTCGTCGCCCTTGTGGTTGCTGCACGAGGTCTTCACGGGGCGCATGATCTGGCCAAAACCCAGCTTGTCCAGCTTGTCCTGCGTCAGGTTCAGGTTTTCAAAACCCCAGCGCACCTGCTCGGGCGTCAACGCCTTGCCCTTGCCGTACTTTTCCTGCGCCGTGCGGATCGCTTCCACTTGCAGCATCGAAATCATCATGCCGCGCGTGTGGGCGATGGTGCCCAGCGTGGTCTTGCCGGTCTTGTCCGCGCCCTGGCCCTTGTCGTAGACAAACTTCTTCAGGTCGTCGTAGACCTTGTCGTGGTCGGCGCCGCTGTTGTGCACGGTGATGGCGTTGTAGCCCTTGGCGACATCGCCCAGGTCTTTGACGTCGCCTTCAGAGCCGGCCCACCAGATGGCGTACATCTTGTCGCGCGGATAGCCGCTGGCCTGCGCTTCGCGGATGGCGGTGGGCGTCATGATGCCCGCGCTCCACAGCAGCACGTAGTTCGGGCGCGCCTGGCGGATCTGCAACCAGGTGGACTTCTGTTCCACGCCGGGGGCGGTCACGGGATACAGCACCAGCTCGAAGCCTTCCTTGGCCGCGCGCTTTTGCAGCAGCGGGATCGGTTCCTTGCCGTAGGGCGAGTCGTGATAGACCAGGGCAATCTTCTTGCCCTTGAGCTTGTCCATGCCGCCCTCTTTCTTGGCGATGTCCTGGATCATCACGTCGGCAGCGGTCCAGTAGGTGCCCAGCAGCGGGAAGTTCCATTCGAACACGCTGCCGTCCACCGACTGCGACAGGCCGTAGCCCATCGTTTCAACCGGCACCTTGTCGACCATGGCCTTGTCGCTGACGGCGAAAGTGATGCCGGTGGACTGGGTGTCAAAGCCCGATGCGCCGGTGCCCTTGCCCTTCAGGCGTTCATAGCATTCCACGCCGCGGTCGGTGGCGTAGGCGGTTTCGCATTCTTCGTAGGTGATCTTGACGCCGTTGACGCCGCCATCACGTTCGTTGACCAGCTTCAGGTAGTCCAGCTTGCCATCGGCCCAGGGAATGCCCAGCGGCGCGAACGACCCGGTGCGATACACCAGCAACGGAACGAACTGCTCTTCGGCCGCCATTGCCGGCGTGGCCACGGCGCCAAGGGCGCCGGCTGCGGCCACCAGGGCTGCCGCCAACTTCAGGTTAAGACGCTTCATCTCCATTTACCTCCTGCGTGGTGCTTGGGTCAGTAAACCCTGGGACACCGGGATTGGCCCGGTCTTGAGCCGGGTATTCAGGATGGTCGCCGTGGCGCTTGTGCCGCCCCGACAGCCGTTGATCAATAAGCTCTTATCGCGTGTTGCCTCAGTACCTCCGAGTGGCCCCTTGATGGCAAGCGCCAACGGCGCTTCGGGGGGGCATCTCGTTCAATGCGGGAACGGCCAGATGCGCAGCTTTTCTTTTCCGATGCTCCACAAGCGCGCCAGCCCGTGCGGTTCGGCGATCAGGAAGAACACGATCAGCGCGCCGAACACCATGTGCTCGATGTGCGCGGCGGTGTCCACCGACAGCGGGATGCCCAGCGCATGCGGGATGTTCGACAGCGCCACCGGCACCAGCACGATGAACGCCGCGCCGAAGAAGCTGCCGATGATCGAGCCCAGCCCCCCGATGATGACCATGAACAGCAGCTGGAACGAGCGCGTCAGGTCAAACGCCAGCGGTTCCCACGAACCCAGGTGGATGTAGCCCCACAGCGCGCCCGCCACGCCCACGATGAACGAGCTGACCGCAAACGCCGTCAGCTTTGCGTACATGGGGCGGATGCCGATGACCGACGCCGCCACGTCCATGTCGCGTATCGCCATCCATTGGCGGCCGATCGCGCCGCGCACCAGGTTCTTGGCCAGCAGGCTGAAGATCACCACCAGGATCAGCACGAACAGGTACTTTTCCATGGCCGATTGCACCGGCAGGCCGAACGCCGTCAGCGGCGGCACCGACACGTTGCCCGAAGACGAATAGTTGGTGAAGAACGGAATGCGCAGGAACGCCCAGTCCACGAAGAACTGCGCGGCCAGTGTCGCCACCGCCAGGTATAGCCCGCGTATCCGCAGGCTGGGGATACCGAAGATCACGCCGACCAGCGTGGCGAAGCAGCCGCCCAGCAAGATCTGGATGATCAGCGGCATGCCCGGAAAGCGCACGCCGAAGTTCCAGGCTGCATACGCGCCCACCGCCATGAAGGCGCCCGTGCCCAGCGAGATCTGCCCGCAATAGCCGACCAGGATGTTCAGGCCGACCGCCGCCAGGGACAGGATCAGGAACGGAATCAGAATGGCGCGCAGCAGGTAGTCGGACGACAGCGCGGGCACGGCGATGAACGCCACCGCCAGCAGTAACCAGATGAAGATGCGGTCCTGGCGGATCGGGAAGATCTGCTGGTCCGCCCGGTACGTGGTCTTGAACTGGCCGTTTTCACGATAGAACATGTTTTTATCCTAGTGGCCTGTGGTTTACACGCGGTCGATGATCTTCTCGCCGAACAGCCCTTGCGGACGGAACAGCAGGAACACCAGCGCCAGCACATAGGCGAACCAGATTTCGATACCGCCGCCCACGAGCGACCCCAGGTAGACCTCGGACAGCTTTTCCCCCACGCCGATGATCAAGCCGCCCAGAATGGCGCCCGGCACCGACGTCAAGCCGCCCAGGATCACCACCGGCAACGCGCGCAGCGCCGCGGTGGACAGCGTGAACTGCACGCCAAATTTCGAGCCCCAGATAATCCCCGCCACCAGCGCCACCAGGCCCGCCACGCACCACACGATGACCCAGATGCGATTCAGCGGAATGCCGATGGACTGCGCGGCCTGGTGGTCGTCGGCCACCGCGCGCAGGGCGCGGCCGGTGGACGTGTATTGAAAGAACAGCGCCAGCGTGGCCACCAGCAGCGCGGCGATGACAGCCGCTGTCAGGTCTTCAAGGTTGATCAGCAAGCCGCCTTCGAAGACCGTGTCCAGAATCATCAGCGGGTCTTTCGGCATGCCCACGTTGATGGAATACACCGAGCTGCCGAACGTGATCTGGCCCAGCCCGTCCAGGAAGTAGCTGATGCCCAGCGTCGCCATCAACAGCGTGGTGGCTTCCTGGTTGACCAGGTGGCGCAGCACAAAGCGTTCAATCGCAACGGCCAGCAGGAACATCACCATGGCGCTGACGATGAACGCCAGCACGTTGGCCAGGATCATGTTGTCAAAGCCCAGCCAGCGCGGTATCCATTCCGAGAAACGCGCCATCGACAAGGCGGCCACCAGCACCATCGCGCCCTGCGCGAAGTTGAAGACGCCGGACGCCTTGAAGATCAACACGAAGCCCAGGCCGATCAGCGCATACATCATGCCGCTCATCAAGCCGCCGAATAAGGTCTCTAGAAAAAATCCCATGTCTGTCCGCCTTAGTGCGACACGCCGAGATAGGCGCGGATGACGTCTTCGTTCGCACGGACTTCGTCCGGGCGGCCATCGCCGATCTTCTTGCCGTAGTCCAGCACCACCACGCGGTCGGAAATGTCCATCACCACGCCCATGTCGTGCTCGATCAGCACGATGGTGGTGCCGAATTCATCATTCACATCCAGGATGAAGCGGCTCATGTCCTGCTTTTCCTCGATGTTCATGCCGGCCATGGGTTCGTCCAGCAACAACAGGCGCGGCTCCATCGCCAGTGCGCGGCCCAGGTCCACACGCTTTTGCAGGCCGTAGGGCAGCCGGCCCACCGGCGTCTTGCGATACGCCTGGATTTCCAGGAAGTCGACGATGTTCTCGACGAATTCCCGGTGTTGGGTCTCTTCGCGTTCGGCCGGGCCCAGGCGGAAAGCTTGCGACAGCAGCCCGCACTTCATGCGCAGATTGCGGCCCGTCATGATGTTGTCCAGCACGCTCATGCCCTTGAACAGCGCCAGGTTCTGGAACGTGCGCGCGATGCCCATTTCGGCGGCGCGGCGCGGGTTCATCTTCGAGAAACTCTCGCCACGGAATGCGATCCCGCCTTTCTGCGGCGTGTAGACGCCGTTGATGACGTTCAGCATGGAACTCTTGCCCGCGCCGTTGGGGCCGATGATGGCGCGGATCTCGTGCTCGCGCACGTTGAAGGAAATGTCCGTCAGCGCTTTCACGCCGCCAAAGGACAACGAGATGTTCTGCATGTCCAGCATGACGTCGCCGATACGCTGGTCGCGGTCGTTGTTGCTCATGATCTCTACGCGGCTCGGGCTGTGATGGCGGGAAACGTCTTGACGGGCCAGATCTTCAGGTCAGCTGAGATCTTGCCGGTGCGTCCGTCTTCGAACTTCACTTCGGTTTCAATGAACTGCGACTGCTTGCCGCTGAACAGGGCGTCGATCAGCACGCCGTATTTCTGCGCGATGAATGCGCGGCGCACCTTGCGCGTGCGGGTCAGCTCGTCGTCGTCCGGGTCCAGTTCCTTGTGCAGGATCAAAAAGCGGCTGACCTGGGACGCGCACAGCTTGGGGTCGGTGGCCAGATCGGCGTTGACTTGCTCAACGCATTCGGCGATCAGCTGGTAGACCTCTTCCTTGGCGGCCAGGTCGGTGTAGCCCGCATACGGCAGGCCCCGGCGCTCGGCCCAGTTGCCCACGGCTTCCAGGTCGATGTTGATGAAGGCGCATACGTCGTCGCGGTTGGCGCCAAAGGCCACGGCTTCCTTGATGTGCTGGAAGAACTTGAGCTTGTTCTCGATGTACTTCGGCGCGAACAGGCTGCCGTTGGCCAGCTTGCCCACGTCTTTGGCGCGGTCGATGATCTTCAACTGGCCGTCGGTGTCCAGGTAGCCCGCGTCACCCGTGTGGAACCAGCCGTCGGCGCTGCGCGCTTCCGCCGTGGCGTCCGGGTTGCGGTAGTACTCCTTGAACAGACCGGGGCTCTTGACCAGAATTTCGCCGTTGTCCGCCACGCGTATTTCAACGCCGGCCACGGGCGGGCCGACGGTGTCGTCGCGCACCTTGCCGTCGGGTTGCACGCAGACGAACACGGACGTTTCCGTCGAGCCGTACAACTGCTTCAGGTTGATGCCGATAGACCGATAGAACACGAACAGGTCCGGGCCGATGGCTTCGCCCGCCGTATACGCCACGCGCACGCGGCTCATGCCCAGCGCGTTGCGCAAGGGGCCGTAGATCAACGCATTGCCCAGCGCATAGCGCAGGCGATCCCAGGCGTTGACGGATTCGCCGTCCAGGATCTTGGTGCCCACGCGACGCGCCAGCTTCATGCAGGCGCCGAACAGCTTGCGCTTGATGTAGCCCGCGTCTTCCATGCGGATCATCACGTGCGTCAGCAGGCCTTCCAGCACGCGCGGCGGCGCGAAGTAGTAAGTGGGACCGATGTCGCGCATGTCGATCGACACGGTGTCCGGCGATTCGGGATGGTTGACCGTGAAGCCCGTGACCAGCAGCTGCGTATACGAGAACATGTTCTGCCCGATCCAGGCGGGAGGCAGATACGCCAGCACGTCTTCCTGGTCGGTCAGCTTTTCCATGTCGGACACGGCGCGCGCGCGGTCGATCAGCGCATGGTGCGTCAGCACCACGCCCTTGGGCTTGCCGGTGGTGCCCGACGTATAGAACATGGCGGCCGGGTCGTGCGGCTGCACGGCGGCGATGGCGCGGTCAAGAAAGTCGGGATGTTGGGCCGCGTAGTCCTGGCCCAGCTTCTCCAGCTGTTCATACGACTGCAACATGGAATCGGAGTAATGGCGCAGGCCGCGCGGGTCATCAAACACCACGTGCTTCAAGGCCGGACATTGCTCGCGCACTTCCAGCATCTTGTCGACCTGTTCCTGGTCTTCCACCACCGCCACGCTGATCTCGGCGTCTTGCAGCACGTAGACCATTTCCTGCGCGACGGCGTCTTGATAAAGCGGCACGGGAATCGCGCCCAACGATTGCGCGGCCATCATCGCCATGTACAGACGCGGCCGGTTCTCGCCGATGACGGCCACGTGCATGCCAGGCCGAATGCCCAGCGCCGCCAGGCCATTGGCCACATGGCGTACATGCTCGGCCACCTGGGACCACGTCAGGGTTTGCCAGATCCCCAGGTCTTTCTCTCGGATCGCGGGCCGCGACCCACGTACATTGGCATGCGCGAACAGCAGCGCTGGAAAGGTGTCCAGCGCCGCCGGCACCTGTGCGGATGCGGGCGATGAATGTGCCACGTTGTCTCCTCCGGTTTGGGCACACCGCGCCGGCGCGCCGCGGATGCGGCATTGGCGAGTAGGGGCTTGACCAGTTGGTTTTAGATTTACGGCAGGACTTAAGGTATAAGGTTGGGTTGCTACCAACTGTCACCATCGCGACATTCAAGGAACTTTTAGGGTATTCCCGATGCAGCTATCCGACTCCCTTCAACTTGCCGCGGCGTGGTTTCGCGTGCTCAACGCCGAGCAACAATCGCGCGTCGAGCGGGACCTGTCCGTGCAGCAAGTCGTTGCCGGATCGATCATAGAGCGCAAAGGGGAACTCGCACAGGCTTGGATTGGTGTATTGGCCGGCTTGGTGAAAGTGTCGGTGGGCAACGCGGAAGGCAAGGTCGCCTCGTTGACGGGCGTACCCGCCGGCGGCTGGATCGGCGAAGGGTCGCTCTTGAAGCGCGAAGTCCGCAAATATGACATCGTCGCGCTGCGCGATTCCGTCGTGGCGCGGCTGCCGGCGCCCACATTCGACTGGCTGCTGGACACCAGCATTCCGTTCAACCGTTATCTGCTGCATCAGCTGAACGAGCGCGTGGCGCAGTTCATCGGCAAGGCCGAATACGACCGCTTGCTGGATCCTGATGCACGCGTGGCCCGCTGTCTGGCTGAACTGTTCAATCCTTTGCTGTATCCCGGCATGGGAATGCGGCTGACGATTACGCAAGAAGAAGTCGGCTATCTGGCCAGGGTGTCGCGCCAGCGTGCGAATCAGGCGCTGCGCAAACTGGAAGAGGCGGGTCTGTTGAACGTGGAATACGGCGCGGTACGCGTGCTGGATCTGGACGGACTGAAACAATACGGGTCGGACCGCAGTACCGTGGAAGGCGAACACGCGGCCTGAAGGCAGGGCGGTGTGATGTTCCGAAGCCCTCAAAAAATATTCAAAAAAGCCTTGACGTTAAATAGTGCGCTATTTAATATTGCGCAATGAAATCCAAAGCGAAAGCGCCCACCAAAGCCAAAAGCGCGTTCAACCCGCTGCTGCTGGACAGCCAACTGTGCTTCGCCCTGTACTCGACCTCGCTGGCGATGAACAAGGTGTACCGCAAGCTGCTGCGCGGGCTGGACCTGACGTATCCGCAGTACCTGGTGATGCTGGTGCTGTGGGAAGGGGACGACATCACGGTGACCGATATCGGCGCCCGGCTGTTCCTGGATTCGGCCACGCTGACGCCGCTGCTCAAGCGTCTGGAAGCCGCCGGTCTGGTGACCCGCAAGCGCGCGGTGGACGACGAACGCCAGGTGATCGTGGGGCTGACGCAGCAAGGCCGTGATCTGCGCGAGCAGGCCGAAGCCGTGCCGCATTCCGTGGCTGCCGCCGCCCAGTGCTCGCTGGACGAAGCCCAGGGCATGATGAAGGCGCTGCACGCATTGCGGGAAAAGCTGGTTGATAGTGTTTGAAGTGTGGGGTGATGCGTGTCATCATCCGATCTAATAAATAGTGCACGATATAGTAGTGTGCGATGTAAATGGAATTGAAACCGATTTGAAGCAGGTCTGAAGCAGGTTTGCAGTGGGTTAGCAGTCCATCAGTAAGCGCCGATGCGGGAAGGCCCGCCCGGCCCAGGCAGTTCAACTTTCATCCTACAAAGGAAACGCATCATGTCTATCGAAAAAGTCCTCTACCGCGCCAATGCAACCGCCACCGGTGGCCGTGAAGGCCGTGGCGTCAGCGACGACGGCAACCTGGACGTCAAGCTGACCACGCCGCGTGAACTGGGCGGCGCGGGCGCCGCCGGCACCAACCCTGAACAGCTGTTCGCAGTGGGCTACTCCGCCTGCTTCCTGGGCGCAATGAAGTTCGTTGGCGGCCGCGACAAGATCGCCATCCCGGCCGACGTGTCGGTGAACGGCATCGTGGGTATCGGCGCCATCCCGACCGGCTTCGGCATCGAAGTCGAATTGAAGATTTCCCTGCCGGGCATGGACCGCGAACAGGCCGAAAAGCTGGTGGCGGCAGCGCACATTGTTTGCCCATACTCGAACGCCACGCGCGGCAACATCGACGTGACGCTGACCATCGTCTAAGCGTCGTTGCGCGCTGCGACGCGCACCCCGCGCCAGCCGCCCGGATAGAAGCGGGCGGAAGCAGACGCGACGGTTCCGTGTTGAACGCACGGCCCGTCGCGTTTTTCGTTGTTAATGCCCGCCGCCCAGGTACGCCGCCACCACCGCCGGGTCGTCGCGCAACTTGTCGGCGCTACCGTGCACCGAGATCCGGCCGTTCTCCAGCACGTAGCCGTAGTCGGCCACCTGCAAGGCGGCCGCGGCAAATTGTTCGACCAGCAGCATCGTCACGCCCTCATCCTTCAAGCGCGCGATGATGCGGAACACCTCTTCCACCAAGATGGGCGCCAGCCCCATCGACGGCTCGTCCAGCAACACCAGTTCCGGGTTCAGCATCACGGCGCGCGCCATGGCCAGCATTTGCTGTTCGCCGCCCGACAAGGTGCCGGCCAGTTGATCGCGCCGTTCCTTCAGGCGCGGAAACAGATCCATGGCGCGGCCCAGGTCGGCCTGCACATCGCCCTTGGGGCGGCTGCCCGTCAGGCGCGGAAACGCACCCAACAGCAGGTTGTCGGTCACCGACAGCGTGGGAAACACGCGCCGGCCTTCGGGCGAATGCGCCAGGCCCAGCCGCGCGATGCGGTGCGATTCCAGACCATCAATGCGCTTGCCGCTCAGCGTGACCTCGCCCGCCGTGGGCCGGATCATGCCCGACAGCGCCCGCATCGTCGTGGTCTTGCCGGCGCCGTTGGAGCCGATCAGCGTCACCACCTTGGCCTTGGGCACCTCCATGCTGATGCCATGCAGCACCTTGACCTTGCCGTAGCCCGCTTCCAGATTCTTGATCGATAGCATCTTGTCGTCCTCTTGGCGTCAGGCGGGCGCGCCGCCCAGATACGCCTCGATAACCTTGGCGTTGCTTTGCACTTCGTTCGGCAGGCCTTCGGCAATCTTCTGGCCAAAGTCCAGCACCGATACGGTGTCGCACACTCCCATCACCACATCCATGTGATGTTCGATGAGGATCAACGTGATGCCGTGGTCGCGCACCTTGCGGATGATGGCCAGCAGCTCGACGATGTCGGGCGCGGTAAGCCCGGCGGCGGGCTCGTCCAGCAGCAGCAGCTGCGGGTCCAGCGCCAGCGCACGCGCGATTTCCAGCAATCGTTGCTTGCCGTAGGGCAGGTTGCGGGCTTCTTCGCTTGCCAGGGATTCCAGCCCCACGAATTCCAGCAGCGCCATGGCGCGAGCGCGGGCGCCTTGCTCTTCGCCCTTCCACTTCGGCGTGCGCAGCGCAATGCCGGCAAGGCCGGTGGTGAAGGTGTGGTGCAGGCCGACCAGCACGTTTTCCAGTGCCGTCATTTCGCCAAACAGCTGCACGTTCTGGAACGTGCGCGCGATGCCGGTGGCGGCGATATCGGCCGGCGGCAGGCCCACCAGCGACTTGCCCGAAAATTCCACCGCGCCGGCGGTCGGCACATAGATGCCGGTCAGCACGTTCATCATCGTGCTCTTGCCCGATCCGTTCGGGCCGATCAGGCCGTGGATGGTGCCGCGCTTGATGGTCAGGTCCACTTCGTTCAGCGCCTTCAGGCCGCCAAACTGCATCAGCACGCGCTTGGCGGACAGCAGCGTCTCGCCCTTGCCCGCCACCACGGCGTCCGGCACCGCGTCCTGTTCCTTGACCAGGTCGGTCTTCACCGACAGCGCCGCGCGGCGGTTCGAGAAGAACAGGTTGCGCACAAAGCCCACGATGCCGTCGGGCAGGTAATACACCACGAACAGGATCATCGCGCCGAAGATCGTCAGGCGCCAGTCGGTCACGGCTTCCAGCCAGTACGAAAAAATGGCCAGCACGATGGTGCCCACCACGGGCACGACCACGCGGCGTGGTTCGGCGCGGCCCTTGGACACGGCCACGATGCTGCCCACCGTGACCAGGATGGCGACCGCCAGCGCGATCAGGCGGAAGGTGCCGATGTCGTCCAGCATCTTGGGCAGCAGCACGATGATGGATGCGCCCAGCAGCGCGCCCGTGCGGCTTTTGCGCCCGCCCATGATGATGGCCAGCAGGAACAGGATGGTCAGTTCGAAGTTGTATGTGTTGGGCGAGATGTACTGTTCCGAATACGAGTACAGCGCGCCCGCCAGCCCGGCAAAGCCGGCGCTGATCACGAACGCGAACACCTTGTGCCGGTAGACCGACACGCCCATGCAGTCGGACGCAATCGGGCTGTCGCGCAGCGCTTCGAACGAGCGGCCCAGGTGCGACTTCAAGATGCGGTGCACGACGATCAGCGACAGCACCAGTAGCGCGCCCACCAGCCAGAAGTACTCGCTTTTGGTCAGGATGTGCCCGCCGATGGACGGCTTGGGAATCTTGATGCCCAAGGGGCCTTCGGTCATGAAGGTCATCTCGTTGATCAGGATCTGGATGATGGTGCCGAACGCCAGCGTCACCATCGCCAGGTAAGGCCCGGTCACGCGTAGCGCCGGCAACGCCAGCACCGCGCCAAAGGCCGCCGCGATCAGGATGGCGGCGGGCAGAATCACCCAGATCGGCATTTGCAGATGAAAGAACAGCACGCCGGCCACGTACGAGCCGATGCCGAACAGGCCGGCATGGCCCAGCGACACCTGGCCGGTGTAGCCCACCACGATATCGAGCCCGAACAGCAGGATCGAATAGATCATGATTGTTTCGATCAGGTGCAGGTAATACGTATTGGTCACGCCTAGGGGCACGGCGGCCAGGCAGGCCACGGCCACGACGGACAGCAAGAGGTGCAGGGGTTTCATCGCTTACACCTTCTTGATCGCGGTCTTGCCGAACAGGCCGGCGGGCTTGAAGGTCAGCACAAGCAGCAGCAATACCAATCCCGGCACGTCCTTGTACCCCGTCGACAGATAGAAACCGGTGGTGGTTTCGGCGATGCCCAGAATCAGCCCGCCCACCACCACGCCCATGCCGCTGGACAGGCCGCCGATGATCGCCACGGCAAACGCCTTCAAGCCCAGCACCGCGCCCATCGTGGCGCCGGTCAACGTCAGCGGCGCGACCAGCACGCCGGCAAACGCGGCGGTCAGCGACGACAGCGCATACGAAAACGTGATCACCATGCCGGTGTTGATGCCCATCAATCCGGCCGCGTCGCGATCGTTCGACGTGGCCACGAAGGCTTTGCCGTAAATGGACTTGCGGTTGAAGATTTCAACCAGGATCATCATGCCCAGCGCGCCGAACACCACCAGTAGTTCCATCGGCAGCACGTTGGCGCCCAGCACCTGGATGGGCGCTTCGGGCAGGGGCGACGGAAAGCGCAGGTCGTCGCGGCCCCAGATGTTCTCGGCCACGTTCTTGAAGATGATGCCCAGCGCGATGGTGGCCATGATCCAGCCGAATTCCGATCGCGTCTTGATGGCCGGCCGCACGCCCACGCGTTCGACCAGTGCGCCCTGCGCGAAGCCGAAGATGCAGACGATGGGAATCATGACCCAGTAGTTCACGCCCAGGCCGACCAGCGTCAGCCCGACCAGCGCGCCCAGCATCAGGGCTTCACCCTGACCGAAGTTCAGTGTGCCGGACGTGGCGAAGGTGAGCTGGTATCCGAACGCAATCACGGCATAGATCATGCCTAGCGCGATACCGCTATAGATAAGCTGTAGAAGAATCATGGTGTGTGTCTTGATGCGCTGTGTTCCGTCCCAACCCCCTTGGGCAGAACGCTGTTTTCAGGCGGCTGCATGCCCCGCGCCGATGGCCCGGGCACGGGCGGCGGCGGCCGGTCAGCCGCCGCCTTCCTGCTGTTTCACACTTAGTTGGCCTTGACGACGCGGCCGCCCTTGACCTCGCCGATAACCACTTCCTTGGCCGTGATGGCGTCGTGGTTGTCGTGGGTGAACGGCTTGTTGTAGGTCATCACCACGCCTTCGACCGGTGTTTGCAGGTTTTCCAGCGCTTCGCGCACCTTGGCGCCGTCGGTGGAATTGGCCTGCTTGATGGCGGCCGCCAACAGGAAGACCGAGTCATAGCCTTGCGCCGCCGACACCGGGGAGTCGATGCGGTTGTTCTTGGGCTTGAACTTGGACAGGTAGGCGTCGATGAACGCCTTGCGTTTGGGCGAGTCGGGGTCCTGGATGAAGGTTTGCGGCATGCGCGCGCCTTCGCCGTTGGCGCCGGAGTTGTCGATGTAGTTGGCCATGGACAAGGTCCAGCTACCGATGATCGGCACCTTCCAGCCCAGCTTGGTCATGCCGTTGGCGATCTGGGCCAGTTCGGGGCCGATGCCATACGTCAGCACGGCTTCGGCGCCGGCGGCCTTGGCTTTCAACAGCTGGGCCGTCATGTCGACGTCCTTGATGTTGAACTTCTCAACCGCCACGGCCTTGATGCCCTTGGCGTTCAACGCCTTTTCCAGATCTTCGCGGCCCAGTTGGCCGTAGTTGGTGGAATCCGCCAGGATGGCGACTTTCTTGAAGCCACGGCGGGTGATCGCTTCTTCAACGATCATCGGGGCCTGGATGCTGTCATGCGCCGCATTGCGGAACACGTAGTTATCGGGGTATTCCGGCGCTTTGAACTGGTGCGTGATCACGCTGCCCGTAGCCACGTTGTTGAAGACGGGGATCTTGGCGTCCTGGTAGAAGCGTTGCGAAGCCAGGGCCACGCCGGTGTTGATGTAGCCGACGGTGGCGGCCACCTGTTCCTTGTTGATCAGTTCCTGGGCGATCTGCACGCCGCGTTCGTTCTTGGCTTCGTCGTCGCGTTCGACGGCAACCAGCTGGCGCCCCAGCACCCCGCCGTTCTTGTTGATCTCTTCAATGGCCAGGCGCACGCCATCGCGCATGCTGACGCCCATGGAGGACGAACCACCGGTGTACGGGCCGGCCACGCCGATCTTGATGGGGTCGGCGGCGTACGACGCGGCCGATGCAGCAAATGCAAGGGTTCCTGCTAGCAGCTTCAAACGAAAATCCATGGATGTCTCCGTTGTAGTAATTAGTGAACTGCGTGGAAAACCGTGTGCCGGCGCTGATCGGCGTGTTGCGTGATGCGGCGCTCTCCTGTGTTGCGTGTTGTGACTGTCTGCTTAATCGCTTACGGGAATCTGACCGCGCGAGGCTTTTGCGCGTAAATACCTAGTACGCATCTAGTACGTGCGCACGGGTTCCCGGCGGCCGTCGCGATGCAGCGCGCGCAAGTTGTCGTTGGGGTAGCGGGCAGATAGCGGGTGCTGGCGGCATCCTAGCCAGCGAGAGATGTCGGCGTGCGGAAATTCATTCCGCACGCGACTGGAAATTTATTCCTGGCCGGCCTGGACGCCGCGCGGTTCCTGGGCCGCCAGTTTGCAGACGTCTTGCAGCCATAGGGAAAACGCCTGGACGGCACTGCGCGGCGCGCGGGACGCTTCGGTGCAAAGGTAGTACTGCGATTCGCCGGGGATGGTGATGCGGGTGACGCGCACCAGTTTGCCTTCGTCCAGCCATTCGGCCGCCAGGCTGCGTCGCGTCAGCGCTACGCCCTGGCCCGCGCGGGCGGCGGCCAGCATCATGCCCAGGTCCACCAGCCAGACGCCGCGCGAGGGCTCGGGCCAGTCCAGGCCGGCGGCGTCCAGCCACGGCCGCCAGGGCTCCATCGGGCAGCGCAACAGCTCGGCGCGTGCCAGGTCTTCAGGCCGGTTGAAGGGCCCGCGCGAGGCCAGGTAGGCGGGTGAGCACACGGCAAAGACCGGGTCGTCGGTAAGTTGGCGCGCGTGCAGCCCGGGGTATTTGCCGCTGCCGAACCGCACCCACGCGTCGGCGTTGGGCGGCATGATGTCCAGATACGGAATGGACAGCAGGATTTCCAATTCCACATCGGGATGCGCGGCGGTAAAGCCGGGCAGATAGGGGATCAGCACCTGGCGGGCGAATGTGGGCGTGGACACCACGCGCAGCGGTTCGGGTTTGGGTTCGCCACGCTGATGCAGCGACGCGTCGGACAGCAGGTCCAAAGCCGTGCGGACTTGGCTGAGGTAGTCGCGCCCGGCCGCGCTGAGGGTAGCGCCCCGGCTGCTGCGGATGAAAAGCGACACGTCCAGCATCGCTTCCAGCGCGGCGATGCGCTTGCCGATGGCGCTGGCGGTGACAAAGAGTTCTTCGCTGGCGCGTTCAAAAGAACCCAGCCGCGCCGCGGCTTCAAACGCCTGGATGGCGGCCAAGGGCGGCAGCCGCACATCTTTGGAAGGGGAAGGTCCGCGCATGATCGTCTGGCGGGCCGGCCGTGCGCCCGACGAAAGAGTGGCAACGGCGCATTATAAAAGTGAAGCGCGGTCGCCGCGCCTGAAGGGTAGCGTGGTCGACGCCCCTGAAGTGAAGGGCGTACGCCGCGCCCGGAGTGAAGCGGAGCTGCCGCGCCCGCGGCCCGGCCCC
Organism: Achromobacter sp. ESBL13; assembly: GCF_036668755.1. Lineage (NCBI taxonomy): Bacteria > Pseudomonadati > Pseudomonadota > Betaproteobacteria > Burkholderiales > Alcaligenaceae > Achromobacter > Achromobacter sp. ESBL13. The sequence goes on from NZ_JAZEVT010000002.1 coordinate 636,335, forward strand.
GTTCAGATGCCCTTGATCGCCAGGCTTGCCGCCAGGCCCGCCATGACCACGGCGATGACGCCGTCCAGCACGCGCCAAGCCGATGCGTTGGCGAAAAAACGCGCGAACACGCGCGAGCCGATGCCCAGCACGGCCAGCCACAGCAGGCTGGCCGTGAAGGCGCCCGCCGCGAATGCCATGCGCGCGTCGTCAAAGCCGTGGGCCAGTGAACCCACCACTACCATGTCCAGCCAGAAGTGCGGGTTCAACAGCGAAAACCCCAGCGCGCCCAGCATCGCGGCGCGGCGCGAGGGCACGACGTCACGCGCGGCGGCAAGGCCGCCCGTGGCCGTCCACGCGCGGCGAGCCGATTGCAATGCGTACCACGACAGAAAGGCCACGCCGAACCACAGGACGGCGGTGGTCAGCCAGGGAAACCAGGCGGTCAGGGCTTGCAGGCCGGAGACGCTGGCAAAGATGAACACCGCGTCGATCAACGCGCAGATGGCGACCACGCTGAACAGGTGCGCGCGCATCAAGCCCTGTCGCAGGATGAACGCGCTTTGCGCGCCCACAACGGCGAACAAACCCAGCCCGGTGGCCGTTCCGCTGGCCCAGGCAGTAAGAAAGAGGGGGGATGACAACGTGGCGAACATGATGCAAATACCTGTGACTGCTACGCCTGTGGCGGCGTTTTATGAAGGGCGCCGACCGCATTGCGCAGTTCGGCGAAAGCGTATTTTCCCTTGTCGGGCGAATGAAATACAGCTAATTTTCCTTCACTAAATTAAGGAAATCTAATCCGTGAAAATTGATCATGGCAACTTGCGGGCGCTGGCTGCGGTGGTGCGCGAAGGCAGCTTCGAGCGGGCGGCGCTATCGCTCAGCGTGACGCCCTCGGCCGTCTCGCAGCGCATCAAGGCGCTGGAAGACCGCATGGGCCGGCTGCTGGTCCAGCGCACCGTGCCGGCCGCCGCCACCGCCGATGGCCAGGTGCTGGTGCAACTGGCCGAGCAGACGGCGCTGCTGGAACACGACGCGCTGAACCGGCTGGGCGTGTCGGACGACGACGTGCCGCACGCCAGCATCCCCATCGCCGTCAACCATGACAGCCTGGAAACCTGGTTTGTCGACGCCGCCTTGCAGTTCTCGCAACGCACGCGGGCCACGCTGGACATGTTGTCCGAAGACCAGGACCACACCGCCGCGCTGCTGCGCAACGGTTCGGTGCTGGGGGCGGTGACGACGCTGGCGGATCCGGTTCAGGGTTGCCGTATCCATTCGCTGGGCAGCATGCGATATGTGGCGACCTGCACGCCGGATTTCCACAAGCGCTATTTCGCCCAGGGCGTCAATGCGCAAACGCTGGCGCAAGCGCCCGTGCTGGTCTTTAACCGCAAGGACGCCTTGCAGGCGCGGTTTGCCCACAAGATCTCGGACCCGGCGCCGTGGCAGCCGCCGGTGTGGTGGGTGCCGTCCACCCGTGCGTTCGTGCAGGCCACGCTGGGCGGACTGGGTTGGACGATGAATCCGCTGCCGCTTGTGCAGGAACACCTTGATGCCGGTCATCTGATGATGCTTCGCGGCCGCGCCTGGGAGGATGTGCCGCTGTATTGGCAACATTGGCGGGTAAACTCCGAGGCGATGGAAGCCTTGACCGATTCGGTTCTGTCAGCCGCCCGCAGCTTGGTACGGCGGCGTTAACCCACCAGGAGGACACCCCATGAACATCCGCAAGTTCGCACTCATTGCCGCCATTGGCCTGTGCACGGCCGGCTCGGCGTGGGCCAAGGACTACAAGGTTGGCCAGATCGAGATCGACGACCTTTGGGTGCGCGCGTCGGCGCCGGGCCAGTCGAATGGGGCGGGCTACATGGACATCGACAACGATGCCAAGTCCGAGGACCGCCTGGTGTCGGTGACGTCCGACGCCGCCGAGCGGGTCGAGCTGCATACGGTGCAGACCGAGAACGGCGTGTCCAAGATGCGTCAGGTGGAAGGCGGCATCGCGCTGCCCGCCGATACCGAGGTCAAGCTGAGCCCGGGCGGCTATCACGTCATGTTCATCAAGCTGCGCGCGCCTTTCAAGGACGGCGCCACCGTGCCCGCCACGTTGAAGTTTGAAAAGGCCGGTGAAGTCGCCGTGCAATTCAAGGTCAAGCCGGCGTCACATAACCCCGGCATGAGCCACGATCACGGCGCGATGAAACACTAAGCGCGACGCCCGCCGACACACCCGGTTCAGTACAAGCCCTGCTGACGCATGGCGTCGGCAACCTTGACGAAGCCGGCGATGTTGGCGCCGTCCAGGTAGTTGACGTATTCGCGCTCGCTGTGGCCGTGGCGCACGCAGTTCTCATGGATGTCGCGCATGATGGCGTGCAGGCGCGCATCCACTTCTTCGCGCGTCCATGCCAGGCGCGCGGAGTTCTGCGCCATTTCCAGGCCCGACACCGCGACGCCGCCCGCATTGGTGGCCTTGCCCGGCGCGTACAGCACGCGCGCGGCGATGAAGGCCTTGGCGGCATCCAGCGTGGCCGGCATGTTGGCGCCTTCCGCCACGCACAGCACGCCATTCTTGATCAGCGTTTGCGCATCGGCCAGTTCCAGTTCGTTCTGGGTGGCGCACGGCAGCGCCACGTCGACCGGCACGTGCCACGGGCGCTTGCCCGCTTCGTACTTCAGCCCAAATTCCCGGGCATAGGTGTCCAGGCGGCCGCGCAGGTCGTTCTTGATGTGCATCAGCGCCACCAGCTTTTCATGCGTGAAGCCGGCGTCATCGACCACGGTGCCGTTCGAATCCGACACGGTCACGACCTTGGCGCCCAGCGACATGGCTTTTTCGATGGCGTACTGCGCCACGTTGCCCGAGCCCGAGACCGACACGCGCAGGCCATCAAACGACTTGCCCACGCGCTTGAGCATTTCCTCGGCGAAGTACACGGTGCCGTAACCGGTGGCTTCCGGGCGGATCAGGCTGCCGCCAAAGGTCAGGCCCTTGCCCGTGAAGACGCTGGCGGTCGAGTTCGACAGCTTTTTCATCATGCCGGCCATGAAGCCGACTTCGCGCGCGCCCACGCCGATATCGCCGGCCGGCACGTCGGTATCCGGACCCAGGTGACGATACAGCTCGATCATCAGCGCCTGGCAGAAACGCATGACTTCGGCGTCGGACTTGCCCTTGGGGTCGAAGTCCGAGCCGCCCTTGCCGCCGCCCATGGGCAGCGTGGTCAGCGAATTCTTCAGCGTTTGCTCAAACGCCAGGAACTTGAGGATGGACAGGTTCACCGACGGGTGAAAGCGCATGCCGCCCTTGAAGGGGCCGATGGCCGAGCTGTGCTGGATGCGAAAGGCGCGGTTGACCTGCGCCTGGCCGCGGTCATCGGTCCAGCACACGCGGAACTGGATTACGCGTTCCGGCTCAACCAGGCGCTCAAGCAGGGCGTGCTCGGCGTAATGAGGGTGCTTTTCGATGAAAGGCCACAGGCTCAGCATCACCTCTTGGACGGCTTGCATGAACTCGGGCTGCTGCGGGTCGCGCGCGGCGACGCCACGCAGGAAGTCGTCCAGACTCTGCACTTTCAACTTGATCTCCTCGGGGTGCTACGAATAGGTGCGTCTTGCGCCATTGTGGGGCGCGGTTTACTTGTTCTGGTGCATTGGCTGCACCGTCATGGTGCGCAAGTGTATGGGAAATTTGTTGCCCTGCGCAAAGGGTCGCACCGGCTGTAGGGCCTTGAAAAGAAAGCGAATTTTCCGCAAATAAACAGGGACGCATAATTCGGCGGCGTGGCGTTTTCGCGTCAAAATATGCACCACGAATTGCCTGGGCATTGATTTCCCAGGGTATTTGCATGTGTCCCTGTTTTATCGGGCAGGGATGGCGGGGGCGGAAGCATCGCCAAGCCGTGCAAACAAAGGGGTTTGAGGCGTGGCGACGGGATATCGAACGCGGCCCAATGCGTTTATGCGTCCCCAATTAATTTTTTCGTAAGGGGCGGCGCCGAATGCGGTTCGGGCCAGGCCGGCAGGGCGGACGCGCCTGGCGCGAGCCGCCCCAAGGCATTACAGCGTGGCGTCATAATCGATCGTCAGCGGTGCGTGGTCCGAGAAACGCTCGTCTTTATAGATAGCGACATTGCGTGCGCGGGCGGCAATGCCCGGGGTGGCGATCTGATAGTCGATCCGCCACCCGACGTTCTTGGCCCAGGCCTGGCCGCGGTTGCTCCACCAGGTGTATTGGTCGGGCCGGTCGTCGATGGTGCGGAACACGTCCACGAAACCGCGCTTGTCGAACACGTCGGTCAGCCATGCGCGCTCTTCGGGCAAGAAGCCCGAGTTCTTCATATTGCCCTTCCAGTTCTTCAGGTCGATTTCCTTGTGCGCGATGTTCCAGTCGCCACAGATGACGAATTCGCGGCCCGTCGTCTTGTGTTCATGCATCAGGGCGTCGATCCAGGGACCGAAGCGGTCCAGGAACCGGTACTTGGCCTGTTGGCGCTCGTCGCCGCTGGAGCCCGAGGGCAGGTAGGCGCTGATGACGGACAGGTTCTTCCAGTCGGCGCGGATGATGCGGCCTTCGGGGTCGAATTCTTCGCAGCCCAGGCCGATGTTCACGCGTTCGGCGGCGTCGCGCAGGTAGATGCCCACGCCGCTGTAGCCTTTCTTGACGGCATGGTGGAAGTGGCCGGTGTAGCCGGGCGGGTGACGCAGATCTTCGGTAAGGTCCGAGTCGGCAATCTTGATTTCCTGAAGGCAAAGCACGTCAGCGGCGTGCTTTTCCATCCACGGTTGCAGGCCCTTGCGAAAGGCGGACCGGATGCCGTTGAGATTGATCGACGTGATGCGCAGCAAAGCGAAACTCCTCTAGAGCGGCCGCCAGGGGCCGGAACAATGCCCAGGAATTTAACCGACTGCGCGGCGGGGGCAGGAAATAGCCCCGACAACGGATAAAATGCGGGGGTTTGCCATCCACCGGACCCACTCGCATGCCCGCCGCCGCTTCCCCCTCTCCGTCTCGCCCCACTTCCCTGGAATTTGTTCGCTTCGCGCTCGACGAAGGCGTGCTGCGCTTTGGCAGCTTCAAGGTCAAGTCGGGTCGGATCAGCCCCTATTTCTTCAATGCCGGCCTGTTCAACAGCGGCCGCGCGGTGGGCAAACTGGCGCAGTTCTACGCGCAGGCGCTGCTGGATTCCGGCGTGCAGTTCGACATGCTGTTCGGCCCTGCGTACAAGGGCATTCCGTTGGCCACCGCAACGGCCGTGGCGCTGGCGGGCCACCCGGCGATGGACGGGCGCAACGACGTACCGTTTGCCTACAACCGCAAGGAAGCCAAGGACCACGGCGAAGGCGGCACGCTGGTCGGCGCGCCGCTCAACGGCAAGGTCGTGATCATTGACGACGTGATCACGGCCGGCACGTCGGTGCGCGAATCGGTGGAGATCATCCGCAACGCGGGCGCCGAGCCGGCCGCCGTGCTGATCGCCATGGACCGCATGGAACGCGCGGGCCCCGACGACGCGCTGTCGCCGCATTCCGCCGTGCAGGACGTGGCCAAGACCTACGGCATTCCGGTGGTGGCGATTGCATCGCTGTCGGACATCATGGCCCTGCTGCAAGACGACGCCGCCTTCGCGGAAAACCGCGATGCCGTGCAGGCGTATCGGACCAAATACGGGGTGAAGTAAGGCGGCGCCCGGCCGGTAGCGGCAACGGTGGCGCGGTGCGCCGCCTTGTCAGCCATAGGCCACCATGGGTTCCGCGATGCCGTGCGTCTGGCCGAATATCGGAACGCCGCAAAACAAAAGGCCGCGGCAATGCGCCGCGGCCTTTTGTAGGGCTGATCCCTGTATGGGTATCAGCCGCCCAGCTTTTCCTTGAGCAGGTCGTTTACTTGCTGCGGGTTGGCCTTGCCGCGCGCGGCCTTCATGATCTGGCCCACCAGCGAGTTGAACGCCTTTTGCTTGCCCGCCCGGTACTCTTCCACGATGGCCGGGTTGGCGGCCAGCACTTCGTCGATCATGGCGCCAATGGCGCCCGTGTCGCTGATCTGCTTCAGGCCGCGAGCGTCGATGATGGCGTCCGCGTCGCCGCCGTTCTCGCCGGCCCACATGGCGCCGAAGACTTCGCGGGCGATTTTGTTGGAGATCGTGCCGTCGATGATGCGGCTGATCAGTGCCGCCAGCGCCGGCGCTTGCACCGGCGATTCGGCGATGGTCTTTTCGTCCTTGTTCAAGGCGGCGGACACTTCACCCATGACCCAGTTCGCGGCCAGCTTGGCCTGGCCGGCCGGCAGGGCGTTGGCCACTGCCTGGAAGTACGCGGCCAGATCGCGGCTGACGGTCAGCTGGGCGGCATCGTAGGCGGGCAGGCCGTATTCCGATTCGAAGCGGGCGCGCTGTGCGGCCGGCAGTTCGGGCATGGCGGCGCGCACCTCATCCACCCAGGCGCTGGAGATCACCAGCGTGGGCAGGTCGGGGTCGGGGAAGTAGCGGTAATCGTGCGCGTCTTCCTTGCTGCGCATGCTGCGCGTTTCGTCGCGGTCGGCGTCGTACAGGCGCGTTTCCTGCACCACCGTGCCACCGTCCTCGATCAGTTCGATCTGGCGGCGCGCTTCGTAGACGATGGCGCGTTCCAGGAAGCGGAACGAGTTGACGTTCTTGATCTCGGTGCGGGTGCCGAACTCTTTCTGGCCAACCGGGCGCACGGACACGTTGGCGTCACAGCGGAACGAGCCTTCCTGCATGTTGCCGTCGCAAATGCCCAGCCAGACAACCAGGCTGTGCAGCGCGCGCGCGTAGGCCACGGCTTCGGCCGCCGAGCGCATTTCGGGCTCGGTCACGATTTCCAGCAGCGGGGTGCCGGCGCGGTTCAGGTCGATGCCGCTGGCGGGCGAACCGTTGGCCAGCGTGAAGTCGTCGTGCAGCGATTTGCCGGCGTCTTCTTCCAGATGCGCGCGCGTCAGGTTGATGGTTTTTTCTTCTTCGCCGACGAAGAACGACAGCGAGCCACCCACCACGACGGGCAATTCGTACTGGCTGATCTGATAGCCCTTGGGCAGGTCGGGGTAGAAGTAGTTCTTGCGCGCAAAGACCGAGCGCGGCGCGATGGTCGCGCCCACCGCCAGGCCGAAGCGAATGGCGCGTTCAGCCGCGCCCCGGTTCATGACCGGCAGGCTGCCCGGCAACGCCAGGTCGACCTCGTTGGCATGCGTGTTGGGCGCCGCGCCGAATTGCGTGCTGCTGCCCGAAAAAATCTTGGAGTCGGTGGAAAGCTGGGTGTGCGTTTCCAGGCCGATGACGATTTCCCAGTTCATTATCTGTAGTTCCAATCAGTAGAGCCGCGGCTGCGATGCCAGCGGCCCCGGGCCGCCCCAGGCGCCGGCAGCCCCTTTCGGGAGCCTCGAGCGCAGGAGGCGTGGGGGCATCATCACAGCGGGGACCGCTTGTGCCAGTCCGTCACTTGTTGGTAGCGGTCGGCGATGGCCAGCAGCCTGCCTTCGTCAAAGTAATTGCCGATGATCTGCAAGCCCACGGGACGCTTGCCGTTGTCGCCGCCAAACCCGCACGGAATCGACATGGCGGGCAAGCCGGCCAGGCTCACGCCCAGCGTGTAGACGTCGGCAAGCCAGTCGGCGGTGGGGTCGTCGCGGTTGTCGCCGATGTTCTTGGCGACCGACGGCGTGACCGGGCCCATGATGACGTCGCACTGGCCTGCGTAAGCGCGCTGGAAATCCTGCGCGATCAGGCGGCGCAGGCGTTGCGCTTGCAGGTAGTAGGCGTCGTAGTAGCCGTGCGACAGCACGTAAGTGCCGATCAGGATGCGGCGCTTGACCTCGTCGCCGAAGCCTTCGGCGCGCGAGCGGCTGATCATCTCGTTCAGGTCGCCGTACTGCTCGGTGCGGTGGCCGTAGCGCACGCCGTCGTAGCGCGCCAGGTTGCTGGACGCTTCCGCCGGGGCAATGACGTAATAGGCGGGAATGGCCAATTCGGTGCGCGGCAGCGACACGGGCACGCGAACGGCGCCCAGCGCTTCGAACTGCGCCAGCGCGGCTTCCACCGCGGCGGCCACGTCGGCTGCCAGGCCGGCGCCGAAATATTCTTCAGGCACGCCAATGCGCAGGCCTTTCAGCGGCTGGCTGCCGGCGCCGTCGAACGCGGTTTGCGCGGCGTCGAAGTCGCGGCGCACGCGGCCCGGCTCGTTGACGGCGCCATCGCATTTTTCAAGGCTGGTGGCATCGCGCGGATCGAAGCCGCTGATGACATCCAGCAGCTCAAGCAGGTCGCGGCTGCTTTGCGCCAGCGGGCCGGCCTGGTCCAGGCTGGAGCCGAACGCCACCATGCCGTAGCGCGACACGGTGCCGTACGTGGGTTTGATGCCGCTGACGCCGCACAGCGCGGCGGGCTGGCGCACCGAACCGCCGGTGTCGGTGCCGGTGGTGGCCGCCACCAATCGCGCGGCGACCGCAGCGGCCGAGCCACCGGACGAACCACCCGGCACGGCCGCGTGGTCCCAGGGGTTTTTCACCACCCCGTACGCCGAGTTCTCGTTGCCGGAACCCATGGCGAATTCGTCGCAGTTGAGCTTGCCGATGGACACGGCGCCCGCCGTACCCAGGCGTTCGACCACGGTGGCGTCGAACGGGCTGACGTAACCGTCCAGCATTTTGCTGCCGGCGGTGGTGCGCCAGCCACGGGTCACGAACGCGTCTTTGTGGGCGATGGGAACGCCGGCCAAGGGGCCGGCCGAACCCGCGGCCAATGCGGCGTCGGCGGCGCGCGCCTGGGCCAGCGTCAATTCAGCGTCAATATGTAAAAAGCAATTCAGGCCGCTGGCCGCATCGGCGGCCGCCAGGGCGCTTTGCGCCAGTTCGACGGCGCTGACCTGGCGTTGGGCGAGGGCCGCGCGCAAGGCGGCGATCCCCTCGAATTGGGTATGCAAGGCGGGTTTTGTCATGGCTTAATCGAGGACTTTGGGGACCAGGAACAAGCCTTCCTGGGCGTCGGGGGCGTTGGCCAGCAGCGCCTCGCGGCGTGTTTCCGAGCTGGCCTCGGTCACGGCGTCTTCACGCAGGCGCAGCACGATGTCCTCATGGGCGGACAGGGGGTGGGCCAGCGGTTCGACGCCTTGGGTGTCGACGGACTGAAGCCGTTCGATCAAGTGGAGAATGCCGTTGAGTTCGGCCTGCGCAAGGGTGCGCTGGTCGGGGGTCAGTTCGATTCTGGCCAGCCGGGCAATGCGGGCCACATCTGTGTCATTGAGCGCCATAGGGATTGCAAAATCGATAAGCGAAGGCCGAAGGGCGGGACCGGGCAGTATGTATGCGCCGATCCCGTTACAAAGCTTGAATAGCCTGCATTTATGCGCTATTTCCGGTGAAATTATAAGTTATGATTCACGGTTTAATCGCCGTGATGACAGGCGGACCCGACCTTTTTCGGGCCAAACGCCCCATGGCATGAACCCAATTCCCCCCAGAATTTAGCTGAGCTCCCATGTTCGGATTCCTGCGCAGTTATTTTTCCAGCGATATGGCGATTGACCTCGGTACCGCCAATACGCTGATTTACGTCCGCGGCAAGGGCATCGTGCTCGATGAGCCCTCCGTGGTCGCAATCCGTCATGAAGGCGGGCCTCACGGCAAAAAGATCATCCAGGCCGTCGGCCACGAAGCCAAGCAGATGCTCGGCCGAGTTCCCGGCAATATTGAGGCCATTCGGCCCATGAAGGACGGCGTTATCGCCGACTTCACGGTCACCGAACAGATGCTCAAACAGTTTATTCGCATGGTGCACCCCCGCAACATGCTGGCTCCCAGCCCGCGGATCATCGTCTGCGTGCCTTGCGGTTCCACCCAGGTCGAACGTCGCGCCATCCGTGAATCGGCGTTGGGCGCGGGCGCTTCGCACGTGTTCCTGATCGAAGAACCCATGGCCGCGGCCATCGGCGCCGGCCTGGCCGTGTCCGACGCCAGCGGCTCCATGGTCGTCGACATCGGCGGCGGCACCACCGAGGTGGCGGTCATCTCGCTGGGCGGCATGGTCTACAAGGGTTCGGTGCGCGTGGGCGGCGACAAGTTCGACGAAGCCATCGTCAACTACATCCGCCGCAACTACGGCATGCTGATCGGCGAACCCACGGCTGAACTGATCAAGAAGGAAATCGGCTCGGCATTTCCGGGTTCCGAAGTCCGCGAAATCGAAGTCAAGGGCCGCAATCTGGCCGAAGGTGTGCCGCGCAGCTTCACGGTCTCGTCCAACGAGATCCTGGAATCGCTGACCGACCCGCTGAACCAGATCGTGTCCGCGGTGAAAATCGCGCTTGAGCAGACCCCGCCGGAACTGGGCGCCGACATCACCGACAAGGGCATCGCCTTGACCGGTGGCGGCGCGCTGCTGCGCGACCTGGATCGCCTGCTCCAGGAAGAAACCGGCTTGCCCGTCGTGGTGGCCGACGATCCCCTGACCTGCGTCGTGCGCGGTTGCGGCGAAGCGCTGGAACACCTTGAGAAACTGGGCGCCATCTTCATCAACGATTAATACCGCCCGCCAGCCCGGAGCCCCGCTTTTTTTCGGCTCCGGCCGCTGCGGGGGCTTCGGACGCGGGCGCCCGGGCTGAGATTCATGCAACGACAAGGGACCCCCCCTTTATTCAGGCGCGGCCCACCCGCGGAGGTGCGGCTGGTCGTCCTGGTCGTCCTGGCGTTGGCCCTGATCATCATCGATTCGCAATGGCGCATGCTTGAACCGGCGCGCCGTACGATCGCCGTGGCGCTTTACCCCTTCCAGCGCGCCGTCATGGCGCCGCGTGACCTGGTCCAACAGGTCAACGAATGGGTCAACGCGGCCAATCTTATCCGTAGTGAAAACGAAGCCTTGCAGCGTCAGCGCATCGAGCTGGCCCAGGTGGCGTCGCACGCTGCCCAGTTGGCCGCCGAAAACGCCCAATTACGCCGCCTGCTTGGCGTGACCGATACCGTGGCGCAATCGGCCGTGGTGGTCGAAGTCATGTACGAACCCACCAATGCGTTCACGCAGCGGCTGGTGTTCAACAAGGGCAGCAAGGCCGGCCTGGCGCCGGGCATGCCGGTGATCGACGAAGGCGGCGTGGTCGGCCAGATCGTGCGCGTAACGCCGATGACGGCCGAAGCCGCGTTGGTCACCGACGAGCAGGTGTCTATCCCCGTGCAGCTGCTGCGCAATGGCTTGCGCCTGATTGCGTTCGGCGGCAATTCGCCCGGCAAGATGGAAGTTCGTTACCTTGCCGCCAATGCCGACATCAAGGAAGGCGATACTATCGTCACCAGCGGCGTGGGCGGCTTGTTCCCCGCCGGACTGCCCGTGGCCAAAGTGACCTCGGTCGAACGCGACACCGCCTCCGGTTTCGCTCGCGCCGTGTGTGAACCGCTGGCCCATCCCGAACGCTATCGCCACTTCCTGGTCTTGCAGGTGGATGTGGCGCGCGCCGAGTCCAACCGTCAGGAGGTCGATTCCGGTGGATCGGACTAATTCTTCGCAACCCAGGCGCCGCCTGGGTACGCCCAGCAACGTGCACCCCGACCGGCTGTCCGGTCCGGCGCACGGCGTGTTCGTGTGGGGCACGGTACTGCTGGTGTGGCTGGTGTCGTTGCTGCCGTGGCGGCTTTGGCAGGGCGCGCCGGACGTGCTGCTGCTGATCATCGCCTTCTGGTGCGTGCATGAGCCGCGCCGCGTCGGCCTGTTCACGGCGTTTTTCTTCGGCTTGCTGATGGACGTGCACGACGCCGGCATGCTGGGCGAACACGCGTTGTCCTACACGCTGGTCGCCTATGGCGCCGTGGTGCTGCATCGCCGGCTGCAACGGTTCGACCTCTGGAGCCAGGCGATGCACATGCTGCCTGTGTTCTTCGTGGCGCGCTTCCTTACGCAGATCATCCATGCCTGGGTCGCGGGCAAGTGGCCGGGCTGGGATTGGTGCATCAGCGTGGCCATCACGGCTGCCCTGTGGCCGTTGGCGGGTTGGGTCCTGCACCTGCCGCAGCGCGGTGCCGACGACGCCGAATCTTCCTCCGCCTGATGGCGGCGTCGCGTCATGTTTGAATTCAAGAAAACCGGCCAGCAGCAAAAGCAGCGCTTCCGCCTGCGCGCGTGGGTGGGCGGCGTGTTCGCCTTGCTGTGCTTTGGCGTGCTGGTGGGCCGGTTCTGGTATTTGCAGGTGGATCGCTACGAAGGCCTGTCCGAACGCGCCGATCGCAACCGCATCGCCGTGGTGCCGATTCCGCCGAGGCGCGGCGAGATCCTGGACCGTAACGGTGAAGTGCTGGCGCGCAACTACCGCACCTACACGTTGGAAGTCGTGCCCGCTCACGCCGGCAACATGAACGAATTGTTCGAACGACTGACCGAAGTGGTCTACATCAGCCCGACGGACCAGCGCCGCTTCAAGCGCCGCGCCGCCGAATCCAGCCGCTACGCCAGCCTGCAACTGCGCAACAACCTGAACGAAACCGAAGCCGCCTGGTTCGCCGCGCACGCCTTCCAGTTTCCGGGCGTGGAGTTGCGCGCGCGCTGGGTACGCGAATATCCGCAAGGCGTGTCGGCCGCCCACGTGGTGGGCTACATCGGCCGCATTGCCGAAGGCGACAACGAAGAGCTGGAACGCGCCGGGCAACTGGGCAACTACCGCGGCACCGACGTCATCGGCAAGAAAGGCATCGAGAAAACCTGGGAAGAGCAGCTGCACGGCCGCACCGGGCTTGAAGAAGTGGAAGTCACGGCGGGCGGCCGGCCGATGCGCACGCTGCGGCGCATCGACCCGGTGCCCGGGTCCGACATCATGCTGTCCATTGACCTGGGCCTGCAGAAGGTGGCCGAGGAAGCGTTTGAAGGACAGCGCGGCGCGCTGGTGGCCATCGACCCCGACACGGGCGAAGTGCTGGCCTTTGTGTCGCAGCCGTCGTTCGACCCGAACCTGTTCGTGGACGGCATCGACGTGGACAACTGGCGCATGCTGAACGAATCGCCCGACCACCCGCTGATCAACCGCCCGCTGTACGGCACTTACCCCATCGGGTCGACCTACAAGCCCTTCGTGGGCCTGGCCGCGCTGGAACTGGGCAAGCGCCGCGCCACGGATCGCATCTCGGACCCTGGTTACTTCGAATTCGGCGGACAGAAATTCCGCAACGCGGGCGGCGCGGCCTACGGCATGACCGACATGCACAAGGCCATCGTGGTGTCGTCCGACACGTATTTCTATTCGCTGGGCCCCGAGATCGGCGTGAACGCGCTGCACGACTTCACCAAGCAGTTCGGCTTTGGCCAGATCACCGGCATCGATCTGGAAGGCGAAAAGCGCGGCGTGCTGCCGTCCACCGACTGGAAGCGCGCGGCCTACAAAGACAAGGACCGTCAGCGCTGGTACGCGGGCGAAACCATTTCGGTTGCGGTGGGCCAGGGCTATAACGCGTTCACCTTGTTGCAACTGGCGCAAGGTACGTCCACGTTGGCCAACAACGGGTTGTTTCGTCGGCCGCACCTGGTGCACGCGGTGCGCGACCCGCGCAGCGGTGTGGCCAAACCCACCGAGTCCACGCCTGACTACCGTATTCCGCTCAAGCAGGCCAATGTGGATGTCATCAAGAATGCCATGGCGGACGTGGTGCGGGCGGGCACCGCACGCCGCGCGTTTGCCAATGCGCCGTACCAAGCGGCCGGCAAGACGGGCACCGCGCAGGTGTTCAGCCTGCGTGGCGGCCATTACCGCGCCAGCGCCATTGATGAACGCCTGCGCGACCACGCGCTGTTCATGGGATTCGCACCGCTGGAACACCCGCGCATCGCCCTGTCGCTGATCGTCGAGAACGCCGGCTGGGGCGCCAGCGTGGCCGCACCGGTCGCGCGCAAGGTGTTCGATTATTGGCTGGCCAAGGACCGCCAGGACAAGATCGTGCGCCCCGAGCGCGCCGACCCGCTGGCCTCGGTTGAAACCATTACTTCTGACGTGGTGCGCCAACAATGAAGCGCCTGGGCCTTATCCTGCTACGCGTCTTCACGGCGTTCGACTGGCCGCTGCTGGCCATCCTGATGATGTTCGCGGCGCTGGGCCTGACCGTCATGCATTCGGCCGTGGGCGGCACGGACTGGCGGTTCGCCGAGCAGTCGCGCAACTTTGTCATCGCGTTCTTCGCGATGTGGATCATGGCCTTGATTCCGCCCAAATGGCTGATGAAGCTGGCGTTGCCCTTCTACGTCGTGGGCGTGGTGCTGCTGTTGGGTGTGGAGTTCTTTGGTGAAACCAGCAAGGGTGCAACGCGCTGGCTGAACCTGGGCGTGACCCGCATCCAGCCGTCCGAGATGATGAAGATCGCCGTGCCGATGATGCTGGCCTGGTATTTCCAGCGCCACGAAGGCGCTGTGCGCATCCGTGACTTTCTGGCCGCTGCCGCGATGCTGGCCGCGCCGTTCGGGCTGATTGTGCTGCAACCCGACCTGGGCACCGCGCTGTTGGTGTTCGGCGCGGGTTTCTTCGTCATCTATTTTGCGGGGCTGTCGTTCAAGCTGCTGGTGCCCGTGATGCTGGCCGGCATCATCGCCATCGGCACGCTGGTGTATTACGAAGACCAGCTGTGCGAGCCGGATGTAAGCTGGGTGGTGCTGCACGATTATCAAAAGCACCGCGTGTGCACGCTGCTGAACCCCAGCTCGGACCCATTGGGCAAGGGCTTTCACACTATCCAGTCCATGATCGCGGTGGGCTCGGGCGGCGTGTATGGCAAGGGCTACATGAAGGGCACGCAGACCCACCTGGACTTCATCCCCGAGCGCACCACCGACTTCATCTTCGCCGTCTACGCCGAGGAATTCGGCCTGTACGGCGGCATTGCCATCCTGGTGCTGTACGGCCTGATGATGGCGCGCGGGCTGACGATCGCGTCGCGGGCCGCGTCACAGTTCGGGCGGCTGCTGGCCGGCGCCCTGACAATGATGCTGTTCATCTATGTGTTCGTGAACGTCGGAATGGTCACGGGCATCCTGCCCGTGGTGGGGGTGCCCTTGCCATTCATGAGTTACGGCGGGACGGCGTTGTTCACCATGGGCATCGCGTTCGGCATCATGATGAGCATCAGCCGGCATCGTTCGGTGAAGGCCTAAGGCCTGAGGCCCGAGGCCGGATCCGATATCGGAGCAAGGCGCGCTGCCCGGCCTGCGGCAACGCGCCTGTTCCGCTTAGCCGGGCAATGCGTCCGGCACGCCCAGCTCAACCGCCAGCGTCGTCAGCCCGTCCCAGATACGGCTGTCGAACTCGATTGAATCCGCATTGACGGCGCGGTTGCGCGCTTCGTACTCGCCCGGATACTGCACGCTTTCCACGCCGGGTTGCGGCTTGCAGGCGTGCAGGTAATCAATGAACGCGCCGACTTCCATCGACCGCCAGTCGGTATTGAAATCCACCTGGGGGTCCAGCAGCAGCGCGAACATATTGTTCGTCGCCACGCCAATGCGCGGGTGCTGCGGCTGGATCGTGCCGCCGCCGGACAGCACGCCCGCCAGCAACTCGGCCACGAGGCCCAGCGCATAACCCTTGTGTCCGCCGAACGGCAGCAGGGCGCCCGGCGGGTCGGCGAACAAGGCATTCGGGTCCGTCGTGGGGTTGCCCTCGGCATCGATCAAGCACCCGGGTGGGGCCTTTTCGCCCTTGGCCGCCAGCACGCGCGCGCGGTTCACGGCGATTGAACTGGTCGCCATGTCCACGATGAACGGCGGGCGGCCGCCGGGCAGCGGGCCGGCAAAGCACAGCGGGTTGGTCGTCAGGCACGCCTGCGCGCCGCCGAAGGGCGCCACGGTGGGCGAGCGGTTGATCACGTTGGTGAAGGCCAGCAGGACCAGGCCCTGTGCAGCCACCATTTCGCCGAAGTGGCCCATGCGGCCCAGGTGATGGCTATGGCGCAGCGTCACGATGCATTGCCCGTGTTCCTGCGTGCGTTCGATGGCCTTTTCGATGACGACCTTGCCCACGTACTGACCCAGGCCGTGATGGCCGTCATAGGCCAGCATGGCGCCACGGTCATTGACCAGCTCGGGCCGGCCGTCGGCCCGCGCCAGTCCTTCGGACAGCACGCGGCGGTAGTTCGTCAGGATGGACAGGCCGTGGCTGGTGTAGCCGACGCGGTCGGACTCCACCAGGTGTTCGGCCACGTCGCGCGCGATATCTTCCGGCACGCCTTGCGCCATCAGCACGCGGCGGCCGTATTCATTGGCTTGGGCTAAAGAGAGTTTCATGATGCGCACTCCTTACAGCCAGCCAAGCCAGCGCCAGTAGGTCATGCCCATCAGCAGCATCAGCAGGTAGCCCACGATGGTGACGATGATGCCGACCTTGGCGAATTGCTTGGCGTTGAAGGTTTCCGTACCCAGGCACACCATGTTCTGCGGCGCGTTGATCGGCAGGATGAAGCCATAGCTGACGACAAAACCCAGCAGCATCGTCATGCCCAGCCGGCTGAAATCGCCCGGCAGCGTGGCCAGCACCGAAATCAGGATGGGCAGCATGGCCGACGTCAGCGCGGTGGCGCTGGCAAAACCCAGGTGGATGACGATCAGGAAGGCGGCCAGCACGGCGAAGATGGCGAGCGGACCCAGGTGATCCAGCCCGGTGTGCGCCACGACCTGGTTGCCCAGCCATTGGCCGGCTTGCGTCGTCAACAGGGCAGTGCCCAGGCTGATGCCCACGCCGAACACGATCACGGTGCCCCATGGGATACGTGATTGCACGTCCTTCCACGTCATCACGCCAAAGCGCGGCAGCATCAACAGAACCAAGCCGAAGTAGGTGGTCGACGTGGTGTCGAACTTGTGCAGCTTGCCTTCGGTTGACCAGAACAGCAGCAGCATGATCGACACGGCCATCAGGCGCTTTTGCGCGCCGGTCATCGGGCCCAGTTCAATCAGCGACTTTTCGACGGCTTCCTTGCCCCCGGCGATGCTGTCGCTTTCCGGCGGCAGCAACTTGAGCACCACCACGATCAGCACGGCCGACATGATCAGCGACCACGGTGCGCCCGCGATCAGCCAGTCCGACCACGCCACGCGTTCGCCCAACATCTTTTCCATGAAGCCGACCGTCAGCAGGTTTTGCGCGGCGGCGGTCTGGATGCCCACGTTCCAGATGCTGGTGGCCTGCGCCACGATGATCATGATGCCGGCGGCGATGTTGGAGCGCTTGTCCACGCCGAACGCGGCGATGACGCCCATCATGATCGGCACCACGGCGGCGCTGCGCGCGGTGGCGCTGGGCACCACCAGGCTCAGCACGATCGTCACGGCGATACATCCGATCAGGATGCGCCGCGTGCTGGTGCCCACCCGCGACAGCGTGACCAGCGCAATGCGCCGGTCCAGCCCGGTAAAGGTCATGGCGGCGGCAATGAACAAGGCGCCGGTCACCAGCGCCAGCGCCGAGTTGGCAAAGCCGGTCAGCGCCATGCTGATGGCGGCAGACGTGCCGTACAGCACGTTGGGGTCTTTGATTGTCGGAGCCGTGCCCAACAGGAAAGCCATCAGCGTCGTGATCATGATCGCGCTGGCTTCGTAAGACACGGCTTCGGTAATCCAGACCACCACGGCGAATGCCAGGATCGCCAGCATGCGGTGTCCCGCGACCGGCAGGTCGGCGGGCAGGGGCATCAACAATACCCCGATCATCACCACGAAACCGGCGATCAGTCCGATGGGAATTTTTGCTTTTTGGGGTGCCTGCGAGGCAGGGACGGCGGCTGGCGCGGTCATATCCATCTCCGGTTGAGGTCAAACCGTCGACACACTTCCCGCGAGCACGGGTTTATTCAATTCTATGTGTCGACGCTACAGGACGATCGTGACGGCATTGAGGAAAACCCGCATTGATATGGATCAAACCGATAAGGATTTCGGCTTGAGTAAACCCATCCGGCGCATTATGCTCGCGCGCCGTGTTGCGCCGCAAGCACGCCAGGGCGCACCGCGCCGGCAATCATCCCAGCGCCAGGCGCAGTTGTTCGTCCAGATGCAGCGTGGGCGCCACCCGCCAGCCGCTTTGGGCATAGCGCAGCCAGCGTCCCAGCACCAGATGCGTCAGCAGGCTGGCGTGCGCGGCCACATTGGCGTCGGGGGGCAGCCCGCCATCGGTGATCGCAATGCGCAGCGACTGCTTCAGCGACGTTTCGATGCGGTCATTGATGTGGTTGATGCGCTCTTGCAGCCGGTTGTCTTCCGTGACCAGCGCATCGCCGGTCAGCACGCGTGTCATGCCCTTGTTGCGTTCGGAGAACGTCAGCAGCATGGCCACGGTCTTGTGCGCCTGGGGCACGCCGTAGGGCTCCACGGTGGCAATCTGGTTGACCAGCGTGAAGATGCTGGTCTCGATGAATTCGATCAGCCCTTCGAACATCTGCGCCTTGCTGGCGAAGTGCCGGTACAAGGCGGCCTCCGACACCTGCAGACGCGCGGCCAGCGCCGCCGTGGTGATGCGGGATGCGTGCGGCTGCTCCAGCATTTCGGCCAGGGTCTGCAGAATCTGGGTCTTGCGCTCGCCGGGTTTGCTCGCCATGGAAGGGACTGCTCTCGCGCAGGCTTGACGGTGAAGGGGGGGAGGGGAGGAGCGCGCCGCTATCCCCGCAGGGGACGCCGGCGTAACAACAAATCACTGACGGAGTTTACCCGCAAGTCGACATAGGGCGGACGATGCGAACGACCGCGCGAGAAGGGGGTGCCGGGGTGATACACGTGCACGGTACGCACGCCGACGCGGCGCGCGCCGCGCAGGTTGGCCAGGGTGTCTTCGACCAGTACGGCGCGGTGGGCGGGCACGCCTTCGCGGGCCAGCACATAGCGCAACAGCGCGGGCGACGGCTTGGGCCGGAATTCGCCATGCAGCCGCATATGTTCGATGGCCCACAGGCTGTCGAACTGCCGCAGGATGCCCAGGCGTTCCAGCACGGACCGCGCGTAGCGCAGCGGTGCGTTGGTCAGCAGTACCTTGCGGCCGGGCAACTGGCGCAACTTATAGGCCAGCGCCTTTTCGCCACGCACCAGCGGGTTGACGTCGAAGTCGTGGCTGCGGTGCAGGAAGTCGTGCGGGTTGACGCCGTGGTGGCGCACCATGCCGATCATCGTGGCGCCGTAACGCTGCCAATACTTGCGACGCAGGTCGTTGGCGGTGTCCACGTCCACGTTCAGCGCCTCGGCCACCGCCATGGTCATGCCCAGGTCGATCTTCGGGAAGATGGCGTGCGAGGTGTCGTGCAGCGTGTTGTCCAGGTCAAACAGCCACAGGCGTTCGGAAACGCCCGTGGCCATGCGGCGCGAGCGGCGCATGCGCACCGCCGGCCGTAACAGCAGACGTTGAGCTCGCATCAATGCGAGCTGATCATCGTGCCCACGCCTTGGTCGGTCAGGATTTCGAGCAGCAGGCAGTGCGGCACGCGGCCGTCGACGATGTGAACGGAGTTAACGCCGTTCTTGGCGGCATCCAGCGCCGACGAGATCTTGGGCAGCATGCCGCCCGAGATGGTGCCGTCGGCGAAGAGTTCGTCGATGGTCTGGGCCGACAGGCTGCGCAGCAGCTTGCCCGCCTTGTCCAGCACGCCTGGGGTGTTGGTCAGCATCAACAGCTTTTCAGCGCCCAGCACTTCGGCCATCTTGCCGGCGACGACGTCGGCGTTGATGTTGTAGGCGGTGCCGTCTTCGCCATAGCCGATGGGCGAGATCACGGGAATGAACTGGTCGTCTTGCAGGGCCTTGACCACAGCCGGTTCAACCAGCGTGATGTCGCCCACGAAGCCGATGTCGATGGGTTCGGCGGGGTTGTCCTTGTTGGCCATCAGTTTTTTCTGAGCCTGGATCAAGCCACCGTCCTTGCCGGTCAGGCCCACGGCCTTGCCGCCGACCTCGTTGATCATCATGACGATGTCTTGCTGGACCTGGCCGCCCAGCACCCATTCGACCACTTCCATGGTCTCGGCGTCGGTCACGCGCATGCCCTGGATGAAGGTGCCCTGCTTGCCGATGCGGCGCAGCGCGTCGTCGATCTGCGGACCGCCGCCGTGCACCACCACCGGGTTCAGACCCACCAGCTTGAGCAGCACGACATCGTGCGCGAAGCTGCGCTGCAAGCGCTCTTCCGTCATGGCGTTGCCGCCGTACTTGACCACGATGGTCTTGCCGTGGAATCGTCGGATATACGGCAGTGCTTCAGACAGCACAGCGGCTTTGACAGCGGGGGACGAAACGGCAGCAGGGTCGGGGGTGTCGGTCATGGCAGCTAAGTCGGCAAATAAGTATGAGTGGTTAGAAAAAATGCCTGCACAACATCGCGTTGGAAACGCGGTAGCGCAAGCATACGACGGATTGTAGTACCCACGCGTTTCATATGCCTAAAACCCATGTCCATATGCCCGACAAATAACCGGCATTCAGGTAAATTGGGGCGTTTTCGAGACGCGAGGCCCCCGCAAAAGGGTGGCAAATCCGCACCGGTCGGGGCATCAGCCCCCATTTTCTTTCCATAAAAGAGGCAAGCCATGCGTTTGAACATCGTCCGCGCCGCCCTGGCGGCATCGGCCTTCCTGGTGGCGGCCAACGCTGCCCATGCAGAAAAAGTGGTGGTGGGCGCCACGCAGGTCCCGCACGCCGAGATCCTGGAAGTGGTGAAGCCGCAGCTGGCAAAGCAGGGCGTCGAGCTGGACATCAAGGTGTTCAGCGACTACGTGCAACCCAACCTGCAATTGGTAGACAAGCAGCTGGACGCCAATTTCTTCCAGCACAAACCGTATCTGGACACGTTCAACAAAGACCGCAAGGCCACGCTGGTGCCGGTCGCGCTGGTG
Organism: Achromobacter sp. ESBL13; assembly: GCF_036668755.1. Lineage (NCBI taxonomy): Bacteria > Pseudomonadati > Pseudomonadota > Betaproteobacteria > Burkholderiales > Alcaligenaceae > Achromobacter > Achromobacter sp. ESBL13. The sequence goes on from NZ_JAZEVT010000002.1 coordinate 657,156, forward strand.
CACGTCGAGCCCTTCGGCGGTTATTCCAAGAAAATCAAGAGCCTGGCCGACCTGAAGGACGGCGCCACCGTCGCCATCCCGAACGATCCGTCCAATGGCGGCCGTGCGCTGGTGCTGCTGCAAAAGCAGGGCATCATCAAGCTGAAGGACGCGTCCAACATCCTGGCCACGGCCGCCGACGTGGTGGACAACCCCAAGAAGCTGAAATTCCGCGAGCTCGAAGCCGCCATGCTGCCGCGTTCGCTGGACGACGTGGACCTGGCGCTGATCAACACCAACTACGCGCTGGAAGCCGGCCTGGTGCCCACAAAGGACGCGCTGTTCATCGAAGGCGCCGATTCGCCCTACGCCAACATTTTGGTCACGCGTTCCGACAACAAGGACGCAACCGGAATCAAGAAGCTGGTCGACGCGCTGCACTCGGCGGACGTGAAGAAATTCATTCAGGAAAAGTACAAGGGCGCCGTCATTCCGGCGTTCTAAGCCTGAGAGGCGGCTCCTGGTTCCGTTCCGGGTTCCAGCTTGCCCGCCGGGCGAATGGTTCCGGGTGGCCGGATATGAATCATCGCCAATGGATCACTGCCAATAAAAAACCGCCCTTGTGGGCGGTTTTTCATTGAAGCCGGGAAGGTCGCAGAGCCGGCAATCAGCCCGCCGCCAGCGCCTTTTCCACGGTGGCGTGGAATTCAGCCACGTCGTATTCACCCAGGTAGCGCTTGATGATGTGCCCCTGCTTGTCGATCAGGAAGGCAGTGGGCGTCAGCCGGATGTCGCCAAAGGCGCGCGCGATGTCGCCCTTGGTGTCCAGCGCCACGGGGAACGGCAGCTTGCGCTGGTCCGCGAAGTTCAAGACGAAATTTGGCGGGTCGTAGTTCATGGCGACCGCGATGGCCTCGTAGCCCTTGGCGGCGTATTCCTTATAGGCGGCGATGGTTTCCGGCATCTGCTTCACGCAGGTGACGCAGCTGGTCGCCCAGAACTTGACCAGCACGACTTTGCCGCGCAGGTCCTGCATCGAGAAGGTTTTGCCTTCCAGCGTGGTGAACGAGACGTCGGGGGCCGTTTGCGCGGGGCGCCAGACGAACCAGGCGCCGATACCGACCGCCACCAGGACGGCGAGGGCTACGATGGCTTTTTTCATTTGATGGGCATGGCTTCAACGCCATTGCTGCTACCGGCCGCGTTGTTGTCGCTGGGTGCTGCGCCGGCGCCGCTTTGAATAGGCGCTTTGGTTTCTGTGGAGGCGTCCCGGGTGCTGCTGTTGGACAGCCGGATGGCTTCTTCGCGGCTGATGGTCTCGAACAGTTTAACCACCTTGGCCACGCCGCCGACATCCGCCGTGGCGTTGGCGGCGTACTCGCCTTCGGCCTGGGTGACCTTGCCCATCAGGTAGACGACGCTGTGATCGGTGGTCAGGGCGATGGTGCCCGACGGCACGTACTTGGTGTTGATCAGCGCGGTCTTGACCTTGGACGTCAGCCACGTGTCGTTCGAACGCGTGCCGAACGAGGCGATGGGGCCGACGTTCAATTGGTTGATGACCTGTTTGACGTTCTCGACGCCCTGGGCGATGGTGGTCGCTTCGGCCTTGGCCTGCTCCGTGGGCACATCGCCCGTCAGCAGCAGGTGGCCGCCATAGGCCATGGCGTTGACGCGGGCGGTGTCGCCCAGCTTTTGCGAGATCTGGCTTTGCGCCTTGAAGGCCATGTTCTGGTCTTCAAGCTGGATACCGGAAGTGCGGCGGTCCGTGACCACGACCGCCGTGGTGGCGGCCGCGCCGCCTACGATCAGGGGCGCGCAGGCCGTCAGCGAAAGCGCCGCGGTGGACAGCGCCGCGGCGAGCATCAGGGGGCGAACTGCGGTTCTGACGTCAGAAATCATTCGGTGTCTCCAAGCAAAAGAGCGTCGATGCCGTCGCACAGCGCATGCAGCAGCAGAATATGGACTTCCTGGATCCGCATGGTGCGGTCGCTGGGAACACATAGATGGACGTCCATCGGCGTGATGAGTTCCCCCATGACGCCGCCGCCCTTGCCGGTCAGGGCCAGCACGTGCATCTCGCGCGAGCTGGCGGCTTCCATGGCGCGCACGACGTTGGGCGAATTGCCGCTGGTGGAAATCGCGACCAGCACGTCGCCGGCCTGACCGAACGCGTTGACCTGGCGTTCGTAGATCTCGTCAAAGCCGTAGTCGTTGCCGACGGCGGTGAGGATCGAGGTGTCGGTATTAAGCGCGATGCCGGCCAAGGGCAGGCGTTCGCGTTCGAAGCGGCCCACCAGTTCGGCGATGAAATGCTGCGCGTCGGCCGCCGAGCCGCCGTTGCCGCAAGCCAGAATCTTGCCATTGTTCGCCAGGGCGCCGAACAGCACGTCGACCGCCACTGCCAGCGGTTCCGCCAGGACGTTCATACTTTGTTCGCAAGCAGCCATGGCGTCGCGAAAGTGCGACGTCATACGAGAGGTCATATCCATGGGCGCGATTATCTCACGCGGCAGTCGCGCTGTTCTGTCCAGGCGTAACGACTGTGCGGCAGGGCGTTACCGCCCGGGTCGCGGCGGCGCCGCCTGCGTCTACGGAAGGGAGAAAGCGTCTTGCAGCCATTGCGGCCGGCCGGCGTCGAACACCACCGCGTCAAAGCGGGCGGGCGGCGTCACGCCCTGGAAGTGGCGCCGGGCAAGTTCGGGCAGCCAGTGCGCCGCCGCGCGCGCCAGCCGGGCTTGCTTGGCGGGGCCGATGCTGGCGGCGGCGCCGCCAAAACGGGACAGGGCACGCGCGCGCACTTCGATAAAGACCAGCGTGCCGCCGTCGCGCATCACCAGATCCAGCTCGCCGGCGCGCGTCCACAGGTTGCGCGCCAACAGCACCAGGCCACGCGCCTGTAGCCAGCGCAACGCCGTGTCTTCGTGCTGATCGCCCCTGCGCTGCATGGGCGAGCGGCGCTGCGGTGTGTTTGCGGGCATGCCGCCGTGCTGGCCGGTGCCCGGGTCGACACCTCGGTCAGCGCGCCGCTCGGCAGCCGGGCGCCGAGAGCCCGCCCGACGGCGGCGCCTGTCCGCGCGGTGTCGTGCAGCTAGCGCCAGATCGCAGGCCAGGCGCAGGGTGTCGTCCGTCATGCGGGCTCCTGGGATGGCGGGGTTGGCGGCTACACTGACATGGTTTCCCGTGTCAGTAGGCTGCAATGAATCAAAATGTCTCACCCCCGCCCACCGGCGACGCCTGGAGCCGCGTGGCGGATCGCGTTGCCGGGCAGCATTGGCCCGCTTCGACGCTGTACGTCGTGGCCACGCCGATCGGCAACCTGGGCGACTTGGGGCTGCGGGCGTGGCACGCCCTGCAACGCGCCGACGTGATCGCCGCTGAAGACACGCGCGCCAGCCGCACCTTGCTGGACGCCTGGGGCGTCAATACGCCGCTGATGGCCGCGCACCGCCACAACGAGGCCGCCGCCGCCCAAGCCATCTGCGAACGCCTGGCCCAAGGCCAGCGCGTGGCGTTGGTGTCGGATGCGGGCGCGCCCGCGGTCAGCGACCCCGGCGCCCGCGTAGTGCGCGCCGTGCGCGAAGCCGGCTTTGCCGTGATGCCGGTGCCCGGCCCCAGCGCGGTCATCGCCGCGCTGATGGGCAGCGGCGTCACCACCGATGAAAACCCCGCCTACGCCTTTGCGGGCTTCCCGCCGCCCAAGGCCGTGGCCCGCCAGCGATGGCTACGGTCCTGGTGCGCCTTGCCCGCGCCCGTGGTGATGTTCGAATCGCCGCATCGGCTGGCCGCCACGCTGGCGGATCTGCTGGAAGTCTGCGGGCCCGACCGTCAACTGACGGTGGCGCGCGAACTGACCAAGCGCTTTGAAGAAATCGCCACGCTGACGATGGGTGAAGCCGCCGCCTGGCTGGCTGCCGACGCGCATCGCGAGCAAGGCGAGTTCGTCTTGATCGCCCATGCCGAAGCGGCGCAGGAAATTGACGAGGACGCCGACCCGCGCACCGACGTGCTGCTGGACGCGCTGCTGGAATCGATGTCCGTGCGCGATGCCGCCAGGGTCGCCGCCAAGGTCACGGGCCAGGCGCGCGACGTGTTGTACAACCGGGCGCTGTCGCGCAAGAAATCGGCGGAGTAAAGCCATGGCGTATTCAACCATTGTGTCGAACAAGCCGGCCGACCCGCTTGAGCCGCTTGCGTACCGCGACATCGAGACCCCTCTGGGCGAACTGCGCCTGGTCGCCAGCCCCAAGGGCCTGCGTGGCGCCTGGTTCACCGACCAGGAATTACTGCCGTCTTCTGAAGGCTGGACGCACGCCGATGCCGACCCGATTCTGGAGCAGGCGCGGCGCGAGCTGGACGAATGGTTCGCGGGCAAGCGTCGTGGCTTCGACGTGGCGCTGGACCCCATCGGCACCACGTTCCAGCACAAGGTCTGGCACGCGCTGTGCGCGCTGGAGTTCGGCAAGCTTGCCAGCTATGGCGATCTGGCCCGGACCGTGGGGCGGCCCAAGGGAGCGCAGGCGGTCGGTGGCGCGGTGGGGCGAAATCCCATCATCATCATCATTCCGTGCCACCGGGTGATCGGCGCCGATACCTCATTGACGGGGTTTGGCGGCGGCCTGCCGCGCAAGCAGGCGCTGCTGGCGCACGAAGGCAACCGCTACGTCAGCCGCACCGCGCGGGCTCGGCGGATTTGCGACGGGCAGGCGGAGCTGCCCTGGTAGAGCGCGGCCGGGCTTACGGGTCTACTGCGTAGCGATGCTGGGCAGGATGCCGATGCGGTCCGACACCAGCGGCACGGCGTTCAAGGCGCTTTGGCGGTCGGGATAGGGGCCGATCCGCACGCGATACAGGTTGTTCGATTGTTCCACCTGCGCGGGCGGCGCGCCCGCCGAACTTAGCTGCGAATTGATGCGGGCCACCAGCGACTGCGCATTGCCGGGCTGGCTGAACGCGCCCACTTGCAGATACACGCTGCCGAGCCCGGCGGCCGGCCCCTGGCGTACCGGGGCTGAACCGGACGCGGGGCCGGGAATGGGCTCGGCCGTCAACGCGACCGGCTCGGCGGACACGGGGGCCTGGATCGGCAGCGAGCCGGTGGCCGACGCCGGTTCCGGTGCGGGCGCGGCGGGCGTCCCTTGCGAGGCCAGGCGGCGGATCTCTTCTTGCGGAATGCTCTCGACCACGACCTGACCGCTACCCGGCCCGATGATGCCCAGCTTGTAGGCCGCCACGTACGATAGATCCATGATGCGGTCGCTGTGGAACGGCCCGCGGTCGTTCACACGCACGATGATCGTTTTGCCGTTGACCAGGCTGGTGACGCGCGCATAGCTGGGAATCGGCAGCGTCGTGTGCGCGGCCGTCATGGCGTACATGTCGTAGGACTCGCCGATGGACGTGGAATTGCCATGGAACTTCTTGCCGTACCACGACGCAATGCCGCGTTGCTTGTACGGCTGGCCGCTGGTATCCGGCACGTAGCGCTGGCCGAATACCACGTAGGGCCGGTTCGCGCCGCTGGCATAGGGTTCGATACGCGGCACCGCATCCGGCACCTGGTCCAGGTTTGCCGGCGGATTGGCGTCCGGGCCGTCATCCTTGTAGTACCCGCCGCCCTTCTTGCGACCTCCGGTGGAAGAGCAGCCGGCCACGGCAATGGCCAGCAGCAACATCAGGACCAGGTGGAGCGGGCGGGACAGGGTCATGCGGATTCGGTGGGCAGTTGGTTTCGGTGGCGCACCAGCAAGGGGTCGTGGTCGGCAAAACGCAGCGCCAGCTGTTCGACCACATACACAGAGCGGTGCTGGCCGCCCGTGCAGCCGATCGCCACGGTCAGGTAGTTGCGGGTGTCTTGCGTGTAGAGCGGCAACCAGCGGTTCAAGAAGCCGGCGATGTCGTCGATCATCTGCCCCACCTGCTCGTACCCGGCCAGCCAGGTGGCAACGGGTTCGTCGCGGCCGGTCAAGGGGCGCAGGTTGCGATCGTAGTGGGGATTGGGCAGGCAGCGCACGTCAAACACCAGGTCGGCGTCGCCGGGCACGCCGCGTTTGTAGGCGAAGGATTCGAACGTCAGCACCAGCGGTGCGCGGTCGGCCTGAATAAGGTCGCGGATCCAGGCACGCAATTGGCCGGGCGTCAGGTCCGAGGTATCGATGACGTGTTCTTGTTCGCGCAGCGGCGCCAGCAGTTCGCGTTCAAGCGCGATGCAGTCCGTCAGCGACGGCGGCGTGCCGCCGCGTTGCAGGCGGTCGGTCAACGGATGGCGGCGGCGCGATTCGGAATAGCGCTGCACCAGTGTCGAGGTGTTGGCGTCCAGGAAAACCACGCGCAGGCTGGTGCCCATGGCGCGCAGCGCGGTCACCACATCGGGCAGTTCGGCCAGTTCGCCGGGCGAGCGCACGTCGATAGCCACGGCCACGCGTTCCAGGCCTTCGTCGCGCGCATTGGCGATGAATTCCGTCAGGAACCGCACGGGCAGGTTATCGACGCAGGTGTAGCTGGCGTCTTCCAGCATGCGAAGCGCAACGGATTTGCCTGAACCTGAGATGCCGGTGACAAGGACGACTTTCAACATGGACATGATTGTGGCACGCTTTTTCCGGGACGATGCGGGCGGGATGGCATCTGATATGGCTGCAATTCGGGAATCTGGTTCTGTACCCTTTCTTGCCCGGTCGCGTAAGCTTGCGGGTCGGATACTGGTTCGATTCACTTACGACACCCCCGCCGTCATGCTTTCGGCGGATAGGAATTCGACGTAGATGTTAGCCCTCATTTCCATTCGTAGTGTTTCACTGCCGCGGTTTAGGGCGATTTTCCGCGTGCTCGCGGCCGCCGCTGTTGTCTTTACGACAAGCGTTGCACAGGCCCAGCCGGCAGCGCCGGACACGCTGCGCCCCGACACCATGGCGGCACGCGTTGCGGCCTGTACGGCCTGCCACGGCGCGCAGGGCCGGGCCGGCACCGATGGCTATTACCCCCGTCTGGCCGGCAAGCCTCAGGACTACCTCTATCATCAGCTGCTGAACTTTCGCGATGAGCGCCGCCAGTACCGGCCCATGTCGCATCTGCTGGTGGGCCTGCCCGACGACTATCTGCGCGAGATGGCCCAGTATTTCTCGCAGCAGCATGTGCCGTATCCGCCGCCCATCCGCGCGGACGTCTCCAGCGCCACGCTGGAAGCCGGCCGCGTGCTGGCCTTGCAGGGCGACGCGGCGCGCGGCTTGCCCGCCTGTGCGTCCTGTCATGGCGCCGCGCTGGGCGGCTTGATGCCCGCCATTCCCGGCTTGCTGGGTCTGCCGCGCGACTATATCGGTTCGCAGATCGGCAGCTGGAAGAATGGCCTGCGTCGCGCGGCTGCGCCCGATTGCATGGCCGACATCGCCCAAAAGCTGACCCCCACCGACATCGGCGCCCTGGCGGCGTGGCTGTCGTCGCAACCCGTTATCGAGCCCTATGTGCCCGACGCCGCGGCCTCGCTGACCTTGCCCGCGCAATGCGGCAGCCAGGCGCAACGCTGACCCTGGGGCCACCATGAAACTGTTCAAGAAAATCCTGACCTTCGTCTTCGTCGCGCTGATCGTCGCCGTGGGCTGCCTGTATTGGCTGGGTACGCGCGAGGACACCAGCACGGGACCCGCCGCCACCGCGGCCGACGCGGCCACGCTGGTCGACCGCGGCCGCTATCTGGCGCAAGTGGGCAACTGCATGGCCTGCCACACCAGCCGGGGCGGCAAGGCGTTGGCGGGCGGCACGCCCATACCGACGCCGTTCGGCACCGTCTACGGGCCCAACATCACGCCCGACGACAAGACGGGCATTGGCTCGTGGACGGCCGACGATTTCTGGCAGGCGCTGCACAACGGAAAGTCCAAGGACGGCACCTTGCTGTATCCCGCGTTTCCCTACACGGAATACACCCGCGTCAGCCGCGCCGACGCCAATGCCTTGTACGCCTACCTGCGTAGCGTGCCGCCGGTCGAACAACCGAATCGGCCGGCCGACATGGCGTTTCCGTACGACCAGCGCGAGCTTCTGGCCGCCTGGCGCGCGTTGTATTTCAAGCCCGGCGTGCAAGAGGCCGACCCGGGCCAGTCGGTGCAATGGAATCGCGGCCGCTATCTGGTTGAAGGGCTGGGTCACTGCGCGGCCTGCCATACCCCCCGCAATCGCCTGGGCGCCACCAAGACGTCCGAGGCCCTGACCGGTGGCGTGATCCCGGTGCTGGATTGGTACGCACCGCCGCTCACCAACGACATGCAGACCGGCATGGGCCGCTGGACGGCGGCCGATATCGCCGCGTTGCTCAAGACCGGCATCTCGGCGCATTCCAGCGCCAGCGGTCCGATGGCCGAAGTGGTGTTGGGCAGCACCCAGCACCTGACGGATGACGATGCGCTGGCTATCGGCGTGTACATCAAGTCCTTGCCGGCCACGCCGGCTTCTACGCCGCGTCAGCAATCGGCGGCGGCGCCGGCGGCCATGGAACTGGGCAGCAAGATCTACAGCCAGCAATGCGCGCAATGCCACCAGCCACAGGGGCAGGGCAGCGGCACGGCGTGGCCGGCATTGGCCGGCAATCCGACCGTGACGGCGCCCGTGCCCACCAACGTTATCCGCATGGTGCTCGATGGCGGGTACGCGCCCGCCACGGCAGCCAATCCCCGGCCGCACGGCATGCCGCCGTTCGGCCAGATCCTGAACGACAGTGATATCGCCATGCTGGTGTCCTACATCCGAAATAGCTGGGGCAATGAAGCGGGCGGCGTGACCGCGCTGGACGTCAAGCGCGCGCGCGCGGCGTCGACGCTGAACTGATGCCGATTGCTGCGGGTCTATCGTTTCGCGCTGGCCCGCGCGCAAGCCTGGCGGGCCAGTTCGCCCAGCACGCGGATGGCAGCTTCGTGCGCGGCATCCCAGGGATGGCCGTAATTCAAGCGCAAAGCGCTGGCGAATTGGCTGCTGGCAGAAAAAATCGGGCCGGGCGCCACGCTGACGCCGCGCGCCAGCGCATCGCGATGCATGGCCAGTGCGTCCACCGCCGCCGGCAACTCTACCCACAAAAAGAAGCCGCCCTGCGGACGCGTCACGCGCGTGCCCGCGGGAAATTCATGCGCTATCGCATCGGCCATGCGGTCTTGCTGTGCCTGCAATGTTTGCCGCAAGCGGCGCAGATGGCGGTCGTATCCGCCTTGCTCAAGATACTCGGCGATAGCGCCTTGTGCGGGGCCCGACGCGGATAGCGTGGAGGATAGTTTCAGCCGCTGCACCCGCCGCGAATAGCGGCCCGCCGATGCCCAGCCGATGCGGTAGCCAGGCGCCAGGCATTTCGAAAAAGACGAGCAATGCAGCACCAGCCCCTCGGTGTCGTAGGCCTTGGCCGGCACGGGCCGCGCAGCGCCGTAATAGAGCTCGCCGTAGACGTCGTCTTCGATCAATGGAATGCCGTGGCGCGCCAGCATTTCCACCAGCTGACGCTTCTTGTCGTCAGGCATCAGGCTGCCCAGCGGGTTCTGGAATTGCGTCATCAGCCAGCAGGCACGGGGCGCGTGCCGCTTGATGGCGGCCTCCATAGCGTCCAGGTCCACGCCCGTGCGCGGATGCGTCGGCACTTCCAACGCTTTCAGGCCCTGGCGCTCCAGGGCTTGCAAGGCGCCGTAGAACGTGGGGGCTTCGACCATGACGGTGTCGCCCACTTCCGTCACGGCTTGCAGGCAAAGGTTCAACGCTTCCAGCGCGCCATTGGTGACGACGATGTCACTGGCCGGCACGTTCATGCCGCCGATCAGGTAGCGTAGGGCGATCTGCCGCCGCAGCCCGGGATTGCCCGGGCTTAGGTCTTCGACGGTATCCAGCGGGTCCTGGCGTTTCAGGTGTGCGGCCATGGCTTGCGCCAATCGGGGCAGCGGAAACAGCAGGGGCGACGGAAAGGCAGACCCCAACGGCGTCACGTCGCGGTTGCGCACGGAACCGAGGATGTCGAAGATGCGCTCGCTGATGGCAAGCTCGGTGGATTCGCCGTCCGGGTTCGACGTGCCGGGTTCAGGCGGCAGGGATTCGGCGGGGGCATGCACGTAATAGCCTGAACGCGGCTGCGCGCGGATCAGGCCGCGCGCTTCAAGCAGGTAGTACGCCTGGAATACCGTGGACGGGCTGACCCCGCGCGCCGCGCATGCGTCGCGTACCGAGGGCAGCTTGTCGCCCACACGCATGACGCCGTCTCGGATCGATTTGGCGATCTCGTCGGCCAGGGTTTCGTACAGGCTCACGATGCCGCGAGACCGCGCGCGTTCATTTGCTGCTTTGCAGGATCGCCATGGCCTGGCGTTCCATGAATTCGCCCAGCGTATCAATGCCGCGCAACTTCAGTATGGTGTTGCGCACGGCGGCTTCGACCAGCACCGCCAGATTGCGGCCCGCGGCCACTTGCAGCATCACCTTGCGTACGGGCAGGCCCAGCATGTCTTGCGTGATGTCTTGCAGGGGCAGGCGTTCGAACTTGTCCTGCGCGGTGGCGCGCACCAGATGCACGATCAGCTTCAGGCGCATTTTGCGGCGTACCGAGGTCTCGCCGAAGATGGTGCGGATATCCAGCAGGCCAAGGCCGCGCACTTCCAGCAGGTTTTGCAGCAGCTGGGGGCAGTGGCCTTCGATCATGTTGGGCGCGGTGCGGGAAAACTCCACCGCGTCGTCAGCCACCAAACCGTGGCCGCGTGAAATCAGTTCAAGCGCCAACTCGCTTTTGCCCAGGCCCGACTCGCCGGTAATCAACACGCCCAGGCCCAGCACATCAAGAAACACGCCGTGCACGGTGGTGGTGGGCGCCAGCTTCTTGCCCAGGTAGATGCGCAGCAGGTCGATCAACTGCGCGGCGGCGACCGGCGTGGACAGCAGCGGCACCTGATGCTGGTCGCACTGGTCCACCAGGTCTTGCGGGGGCGTCAGCCCATCGGCCAGCAAAATGGCCGGCACGCCGCCGATCAGCAGCTCGTCCATGTGGTGCATGCGGCGCCGCAGGTCGAAGCGCGTGTAATACGCCAGTTCTTCCTGGCCGAACACCTGGATGCGCGACGGGTGGATCAGGTTAAGGTGGCCGACAAGATCGGCGGCCGCCATGCCGTCATCGGGAATGGCGCGGTCAGCGGCGCCTTGGCCCGAAATCCAGTTAAAGGGGATTTTGTCGGCGTTGTCGTCGACGAGTTCCTGCACCGTGAGCATGGCAGCGTTTCCGCGAGGATCAGAGTTGGCCGGTGGTGAGCATGCGGTGGACGATGGCCGGGTCGGGCTCGGTGGCCAGGGCCTCGCGCAATGCCTTGTTCGACATCAGCTGTGCAAGTTCGGCCAGGATGTCCAGGTGCTGTTGCGTAGCCGTTTCGGGCACCAGCAGGCACAGCAGCATCGACACCGGTTGCCCGTCGGGCGCGTCGAACGAGATCGGCTGGCTCAAGCGGATAAACGCCGCCAATGCCTGCTCAAGCCCCTTCACGCGGCCATGCGGAACGGCCACGCCCTGCCCAAGGGCAGTGGAGCCTAAACGTTCCCGGGCAAACAGGCTGTCGAACACGAGCGCGCGTGCCAAGCCATGGTTGTTTTCAAAGAGAAGGCCAGCTTGTTCGAACGCCCGTTTCTTGCTCGTTGCGAGCATATCGAGCACGACGTTGCCGGCGGGTAGGATGCGCGACAAATGATTCATCGGATCATTATATGGTTATATGACGCAGTGCAATAAATTGGCCTGGCGCCCCGCCCGGTGGACAGGCGGCGAACGGCGTGGCAAGAGCGACAGCATAGTCTGATCGCGGCGCGTTGTGGGCGTTCACACACAGCGTCCAGCCCGTGGACACGGCCAGGCATGGCAAAAACAGGGGGATTGGGGAATGCGCGAGAGGGGGTAGAGCGGGGGAGTTTTGCCGATGCCCCGGCTGGACTGACGTCTAGCGGGACACCGGGACTTAGGCAGGATTTTTACAATCGCTGTTTAGCTTATCGCGCAGGGCGAGTGATCATGAAGCGCATTACTGCTGGGGTGGCGAGAGGCTCGCCGCTTGCCGCTTCACGGACTCCGCTGAGTGACTTCGTACCTTGTCCTTGTGCTTGATGACCTGACGGTCGACTTTGTCAGCAAGAAGGTCTATGGCTGCGTAGAGATTTTCATCGGTCGCTTCACAATGAATATCCTTACCGCTTAGACGCATGGTGATTTCGGCTCTGTGCCGCAGGGGCTCTACTGAGAGCATGACCTGGGTATCGATGACGTGATCGAAATGCCGCAGCACTCGCGCCAGTTTGTTCATGACATATTCCCGGATTGCCGGGGTGACGTCGAGGTGACGACCGCAGATGCTCAGGTTCATAGTGTGCTCTCCTTCTAAAAGAGAAAAATGGGTGCGCAAAATGCGCGGTGAGGTCGTTAGGCGTTCTCCTTGGATTGGTGGGTGCGTTTAGTACTAGTGTATAGACTCGGGCCGAGAAAACAAGCTGACCTAGCGCAAGAACATGGCATTTTTATGGCTGAACCCCTAGGGCGTATTTGCCTACGCCCGAGAGGCGTCTAGGGGTCTTCCCCAGGGTGCCCGTTACATGCGGAAGTGCTCGCCCAGGTACACGCGGCGCACGGCCGGATCGCCCACGATTTCGTCCGGGTGACCGTCGGTCAGCACCTTGCCTTCACTGATGATGTAGGCGCGATCGCAGATGCCCAGCGTCTCGCGCACGTTGTGGTCGGTGATCAGCACGCCGATGCCGCGGCCCTTCAAAAACCGCACGATGCGCTGGATTTCGATGACGGCGATGGGGTCCACGCCGGCAAAGGGTTCGTCCAACAGGATGAAGCGTGGGCTGGTGGCCAGCGCGCGCGCGATTTCCACGCGGCGGCGTTCGCCGCCCGACAGCGAAATGGCGGCATTGCTGCGAATGTGGCCGATCTGCAGCTCTTCAAGCAGCGATTCCATCTGCTCGTTGATCTTGGGCGTGGACAGCGCGCGGCCATCGGGACCCAGCTGCAATTCCAGCACGGCCCGAATGTTCTGCTCGACGGTCAGGCGGCGGAACACCGATGCGTCCTGCGGCAGGTACGACAGGCCCATGCGCGCGCGCTTGTGGATCGGCATCGCCGTGATGACGGCGCCGTCGATCTCGATGCGTCCCGCGTCGGCGGGCACCAGGCCCACGATCATGTAGAAGCTGGTGGTCTTGCCGGCGCCGTTCGGGCCCAGCAGGCCCACGACTTCGCCACTGACCACGGACAGGGACACATCCTGCACCACGGTCCGGCCGTTATAGGTCTTGCGCAAGCCGGTTGCGCGCAGGCTGCCCTGCTTGACCCCCGAGGGGGCGGAGGTCACGGGTGTGGGCACAGAAGGTTGGTTCATCGTGGCTGCGAGTGGTGTTGCATGGGGGACGCTTTAGCGTCCTTTCTTGGCGGCTTGCTGCTTGCGGCATTCGGCCACGGCGGCATCGGACTTGGCGCGAGGCTCGGCAACCGAACGCACGCGACCGCCGGCAGCGGCGGAGTTGGGGCCGCCCTGCGCTTCATAGGTGCCGGTTTTTTCGTTGTAGCGTACCCGTTCGCCGCGAATCGTGTCGAACGGTTTGCCACAGACGTAACGGACCACAACGGCCTGGCCGATCAGGTCGAACGTGCTTTTGGTGCCGTCGTATTCGGCTCGCAGGCCCTTGCCTTCGATCAACTCGAACGTCTCGGGGCGCTCTTGCCGAATGGTCACGACCTTGCCCTTGTTGGCGGTGGCCGTGCCGTACTGGCCGCCCTGTGCGTCTTCGTGCATTTCCAGCGTGTCGGACGTCAGCGTCATCAGGCCGCGCGTCATGTTGACGTTGCCAGTGAAAACGCTTTGTTTCTTTACGTCGTCATAGTGCAGCGTGTCCGACAGGATCAGGGTGCTGGGCTCTTCGGCCGGCTTGGCCGCGGGTTCCGCCGCGTGGGTGGGCGCGAACACCGAGGCCGTCAGCAGGACGGCGCCAAGCAGGCGAGTCGTCGGGGCAAAGAGAGTCCGAAGGTCGGTCATGGTTTCTTTTGGTCAGTGTTGTTGGCGGGTATCTCGGTGCGGCGCTGTTGCTTGCCTTCGGAACCGGCAATTTCAACATCCGTCGACGCGGACACCTGCAATTGGCGCGTCTTGTTGTTGTAGTGCATGCCCTTGCCGTTCATGCGCGAGCGGCCCTTGAGCACTTCCGCCGGCAGGTCGGTATACACGACGTCTTCGTCGGGCAGGATGATCAGCTGCTGGCTGCGTACGTCCAGCACGTCGTTGTTGGCGTCGGGTTGGCGATGCACGTGCGCATCGCCATTCATGACGATGCGCTTGCCGCCTTGTTCCATCACGGCGGTTTTCGAGACGCCCACCGTCACGGGGTTGGCCTCGCGTTGGCCCACCGCGCGGGGCGCGGTGATGTGATACGAATCGTCGTCGGGGAAATGCTCGGCGTATTCGCCTTCCAGCCGGTTGATCGGACGGCCCGTCGGGTCAGTGCGCAGCATGACGAAATCGCGCGACCACGCGTCCATTTCGTGGGTGATGCGGCGCGGCGGGTCGACCTGGATCGCCCGCTGCGCGTAATCGGCGGCCCACCACGAGCTGGTGACCAGCACCAGCAGCAGGAACAGCGCGATCAGGGAAGGAAAACGTTCTTTCATCAGTGTCGCCGCCAGGGCGTGTCGAAGTTCGTGGCCGTCATTGGATGGCGCCGGGGCCCAGCAGGCCGGGCGCCGCCAGGAACGCGCCCAGGCGTCCTTGGGAAGCCAACAGCAGGTCGCAGCATTCGCGCACCGCGCCGCTGCCGCCGGCCTGCGTGGAAACCCAATGGGCGGCCTGGCTGACATAGCCGGGTGCGTTGGGCACGCTGGCTGCGAAACCCGCGCGTTGCATGGCCGGCAGGTCGATGATGTCATCGCCCATGTAGCCGGTTTGATTCAGTTGGACACCCGAGCGCTGCGCAAGTTCTGCCAGCGCCGAACCCTTGTCGCGCACGCCCTGCATCACTTCCGAGATGCCCAATTCGGCGGCGCGGCGGGCCACGATGGGGCCAGAGCGGCCCGTCATCAGCGCCACCGTCAGGCCGCCTTCCATCAGCAGGCGCAGCCCGTGGCCGTCCAGGGCGTGAAAGCGCTTTTGCAGTTCGCCGCCTTCACCGTAATAGAGGCTGCCGTCGGTCAGCACGCCGTCCACGTCGAACACCATCAGGCGCACGGCGGCGGCGCGATCGCGCACGGTAGCGGGGATGCGGGCAAGAACCAGCGCTTCGGCCGGGTGAGTCACGGATGCAGGAAGAGTCATAGTCATACCACTTTAGCGGCCATCAGATCATGCATGTGCAAGGCGCCCAGCAGGGCGCCGTCTGCGTCCAACACCAGCATCTGGCTGAGCCGAAGCTCGTCCATCTGCTGCGCGGCCTCGACGGCCAGTGCGTCGGGGGGAATGCTGCGTGGCGATCGGGTCATGCCCGCCTCCACGGTCAAGCTTCGGATGTCGCCGTGCCGGGCAATCAGGCGGCGCAAGTCGCCGTCGGTGAAGATGCCCAGCGGGCGGTGTTGCGCGTCGGTCACGACCGTCATGCCCATGCCCTTGGCGGACATCACCTCAAGCGCTTGCGATACGGGGGTGCCGGCCAGCACGATGGGCAGGGCATCGCCGTGGCGCATCACGTCGCGCACCAAAGTCAGCAGGCGGCGGCCCAGGGCGCCACCGGGGTGGGACCGCGCGAAATCCTGCGGGCTGAAGCCGCGCGCTTCCAGGCAGGCAACCGCCAGCGCATCGCCCAGCGCCAGCGCGGCCGTGGTGCTGGCAGTGGGCGCCAGGTTCAGCGGGCAGGCTTCCTGCGCCACGCTGCCGTCCAGGTGCACGTCCGCCAATCGCGCCAGTTCGGATTGCGGGTTGCCGGTAATGGCCACCAGCTTGGCGCCCATGCGGCGCGCCACCGGCAGGATGGTCAGCAATTCCTGCCCGGCCCCTGAATAAGAGATGGCGATGACCACGTCGTCTTTCGTGATCATGCCCAGGTCGCCGTGCACGGCTTCGGCGGCGTGCACGAAGAAGGCGGGCGTGCCGGTCGAGGCGAAGGTCGCGGCGATCTTGCGGGCAATGTGCCCGGTCTTGCCGATGCCCGTGACCACAACGCGGCCACGGCAGGCCAGCAGCAGCGCGACAACCTGGGTGAACGAGTCGTCCAGCCGCGCGGACAGGTCCAGCAGGCCTTGGCTTTCGACTTGCAAGGTGCGGCGGGCGGATGCCAGCGCGGCATCGGACGAAGTGATGGGATGATCAGTCATGCGGGGATTTTAATATCAGTGGGCGGGTTTGCCCCCGCCAGGGCCGTATGGCATTCTGGCGGCTCTTTTCAACGGCTTTCAATTCTTCTTATCCAGGCCCGCTCCATGTCCAGCATTTCCAGCCCCGTCCTTGGCACGCCCCTGTCCCCCCTGGCCACCCGAGTCATGCTGCTCGGTTCGGGCGAATTGGGCAAAGAGGTCATCATTGCCCTGCAAAGGCTGGGCGTGGAAGTCATTGCGGTGGATCGGTACGCCGACGCGCCGGGCCATCAGGTGGCGCACCGTGCGCATGTGGTGTCCATGACCGACGCGGACGCCCTGAAAAAGATCATCCAGCAGGAACAGCCGCACGTTATTGTCCCCGAAATCGAGGCCATTGCCACCAGTTTGCTGGTCGAGCTGGAAGCGGCGGGCGTGGCCCGCGTGACACCGACCGCGCGCGCCGCCCAGTTGACCATGAACCGCGAGGGCATTCGCCGCCTGGCGGCCGAGACGTTGGGCCTGCCCACTTCTCCCTACCGTTTTGTCGACACCGAAGAAGAACTGCGCGCCGCCATCGACGGCGGCATCGGCTACCCCTGCGTCATCAAACCGGTGATGTCCTCGTCCGGCAAGGGCCAATCCGTCATCAAAAGCGCGGATGACGTCGCCCAATCGTGGCGCTACGCCCAGGAAGGCGGCCGGGTGGGCGGCGGCCGGGCGATTGTTGAAGGATTCATCCGCTTCGACTACGAAATCACGCTGCTGACGGTGCGTGCGCGCGGCGCCGACGGCAAGGTCGAAACCCGTTACTGCGAGCCCATCGGCCACAAGCAGGTTGACGGTGACTACGTTGAAAGCTGGCAGCCGCATCCCATGTCGCCCGCCGCGCTGGAACGCGCCCGCGAAATCGCGCTGGCCGTCACCTCGGACCTGGGCGGGCTGGGCATCTTCGGGGTCGAGCTGTTCGTGGCGGGGGACCAGGTCTGGTTTTCGGAAGTCAGCCCGCGTCCGCACGACACGGGCATGGTCACCATGATTACCCAAACCCAGAACGAATTTGAATTGCACGCCCGCGCCTTGCTGGGCCTGCCGGTGGACACCAGCCTGCGCCAGCCCGGCGCCAGCAGCGTGATCTATGGCGGCGTGGACGCCGCCGCCGTGTCCTTCCATAACGTGGCCGACGCGCTGACCGAACCCGGCACCGACATCCGGCTGTTCGGCAAGCCCGAATCCTTCGTCAAGCGCCGCATGGGCGTGGGCCTGGCCGTGGCCGACGACGTGGCCGCCGCGCGCGCCAAGGCCAAGCGCGTTTGCGCCGCGGTCACCGTCAAGGCGGGCTGAGGCACGGGCATGTCCGCCCGGGTCCATTGGGCCCCCCGGCTCTATTAAATAGCCGCCCGTATTTTCCCTGTCCTCGCAGCCACCGCGCCCTCCGGGCCGGTGGCTGTTGTCGTTGCCTGTCATCCCCACCCGTGAACGTCGCTTTCCCGCCGTCGTTTTCCTGCCACGATGCGTCGCTTGCGTCTTTGCCCCTGCCGATATTGTGGTTTGCGCAATCGCACAGTTTGTTCGATAATTTCAGTAATTTCTGAAAACGGTGTAACTAGATACGTCCAAAACTCCGTGCACTTGTCCTACGGCGCAATAAACACATGGTTCTTACCCCTCAAAACGAACGTTTCGTCTTGCACTTTGGCGAAATGGGCAGCCGCTGGGGTGTGAATCGCACCGTTGGCCAGATCTACGCGCTGCTGTTCCTGCACCCCGACCCCCTGAACGCCGACGAGATTGCCGATACGCTGGGTTTTTCGCGCTCGAATGTCAGCCTGGGTCTGAAGGAATTGCAGTCGTGGCGCCTGGTCAAGCTGGTCCACCAAGTGGGCGACCGGCGCGATTACTTCGAAACGCCCAAAGACGTGTGGGAAATCTTCCGCATCCTGATGGAAGAAAAGCGCAAACGCGAAATCAATCCCACGATGACCCTGCTGCGCGACACCTTGCTGGAGACCCCGTCAGGCCCCAACGACGCCTACGCGCAACAACGCATGACCGAAATGCTGGAACTCATCGAGCTGTCGTCCGGATGGTTCGATGAGGTTCAACGCCTGCCCCCGGAGACCGTGCAAAAGCTCATGCGACTGGGTTCGCAAGTGCAGAAAGTGCTGGGCTTCGCCGGCAAATTGCGGGGCAAGGACTGAGTTTCCATGCGCCCCGATTTTTCAGGAAATTGCTATGACGTTGTATTCATCGCCCGTAACATGGCGCCAGAGTCGGCCGGGGAACCACGCCGGTTGCCACGGTGTCTTGACTGCTTGGGAGCGCCCCAATGATTGATCTAGACGTCGTCAACCTGTCGCGATTCCAGTTTGCCGCGACCGCGCTTTACCATTTCCTGTTCGTTCCCCTCACGCTTGGCCTGTCGTTCATGCTGGCCATCATGGAAAGCGTGTACGTCATGACCGGCCGCCCCATCTGGAAACGGATGACGATGTTCTGGGGCACGCTGTTCGGCATCAACTTTGCATTGGGTGTAGCCACCGGCGTGGTGATGGAATTCCAGTTCGGCATGAACTGGTCCTACTACAGCCACTACGTGGGCGATATCTTCGGCGCGCCGCTTGCGCTGGAAGGGCTGATGGCCTTCTTCCTGGAAGCCACCTTCGTCGGCCTGTTCTTCTTCGGCTGGAACCGCATGTCCAAGGTCAGCCACCTGGTTGTGACCTGGCTGGTGGCGTTCGGCACAAACTTCTCGGCGCTGTGGATTTTGATCGCCAACGGCTGGATGCAGAATCCGGTGGGCGCCATTTTCAACCCCGACACCATGCGCATGGAGATGACCGACTTCGCGGCGGTGATCTTCAACCCGGTGGCGCAGGCCAAGTTCGTGCACACGGTCAGCGCCGGCTACGTCGCGGGCGCCATGTTCGTGATGTCGATCAGCGCGTGGTACCTGCTTAAGGGCCGTCATACCGACCTGGCCAAGCGTTCGATGGCCGTGGCCGCCAGCTTCGGTCTGGCGGGCGCGCTCTCGGTGGTGGTGCTGGGTGACGAAAGCGGCTACCTGACCACCGAGCATCAGAAGATGAAGATCGCGGCCATGGAGTCAATGTGGCACACCGAGCCGGCGCCCGCATCCTTCAACCTGATCGCGATTCCCAACCAGGCCGAACGCAAGAACGACTTCGCCATCGAGATCCCGTACGTCATGGGCATCATCGGCACGCGTTCGCTGACCACGCCGCTGCTGGGTATCGACGACCTGATCCTGCGCGCCGAAAACCGCATCCGCGACGGCATGGTGGCGTATGACGCCTTGCAGAAGATCCGCGCCAACCCCAAGGATACGGACGCGCGCATGGTCTTTGACAAGACCTGGCCCGACTTGGGCTACGCCTTGCTGGTCAAGCGCTATCAGGAAGACATGACCAAGGTGACCGAGGCCGACATCAAGCAGGCCGCGATCGATACCGTGCCCAACGTGGCGCCGCTGTTCTGGGCGTTCCGCATCATGGTCGCGGTGGGCATGTACCTGATCCTGTTCTTCGGCGTGGCGTTCTGGCTGGCCTCGCGCGGCCGCCTGGACAGCCGCCGTGGCTTGCTGAAGGTGGCGCTGTGGAGCTTGCCGCTGCCCTGGGTCGCCATTGAAAGCGGTTGGTTCGTGGCCGAGTACGGCCGCCAGCCCTGGGTGATCGAAGGCGTGCTGCCCACGTATTACGCGGCATCCGGCCTGACGATTGCCGACCTGGCCATCAGCCTTGCCATCTTCCTGGTGCTGTACACCGTCTTGCTGATCATCGGCGTGAAGGTCATGTTGCACGCCATCAAGGCGGGTCCGAAATCCGATGGGCCGGTGGCAAGCGACGCCGCCGCCGATCCTGTGCGCGCCGCCGTGCGCGCCTAAGCGGAGACAAGCACATGGATACCCTGATTCCTTTTGATTACGGCACCTTGCGTGTCATCTGGTGGGTGCTGCTGGGCGCCTTGCTGATTGGTTTTGCCGTCATGGACGGCTTTGACCTGGGCGTGGCCGCCTTGCTGCCCGTGGTGGCCAAGACGGACGCCGAACGCCGCATCGTCATCAACGTTGTCGGCCCGGTCTGGGAAGGCAACCAGGTGTGGTTGATCACGGCGGGCGGCGCCATCTTTGCCGCCTGGCCGCTGTTATACGCAGCATCCTTCTCGGGCTTCTACCTGGCGATGATGCTGGTGCTGATTGCGCTGATCCTGCGTCCTGTGGGCTTCAAGTACCGCAGCAAGATGGAAGGCACGCGCTGGCGCAACAGCTGGGATGGCGTGCTGTGCTTTTCGGGCGTGGTGGCCTCGCTGGTGTTCGGCGTGGCCATGGGCAACATCATCCTGGGCGTGCCGTTCACCTTTGACCCCGTGACGTTGCGGCCCATCTACGAAGGGCACTTCTATCAGCTGTTCGCGCCGTTCGCCTTGTTGGCCGGCGTGCTCAGCGTGGTGATGCTGGCGATGCACGGCGCGGTGCTGCTGGCCTGGCGCACGGACGATCCCGTGTCCTCGCGTGCCCGCAACTGGGGCCGGCTGGCCGGCCTGCTGACCGCGGCGTTGTTCGTGGCGGGCGGCTTCTGGGTGGCCGGCGGCATTGGCGGCCACACCATCACCAGCGCGGTCAACATGGGTGGCCCGTCCGACCCCATGCTCAAGACCGTGGCGGTGCAGTCGGGCGCGTGGATGGCCAACTATGCGACGTGGCCGTTGATGTGGATCGCGCCCGCGCTGGGCGTGGGCGGCGCGCTGCTGGTGGTGCTGCTGCTGACGGCGCGCGCCAACATGCTGGCGTTCCTGGCGTCGGCGTTGTCGATCACGGGCGTCATCCTGACGGTGGGTTTTGCACTGTTCCCGTTCGTCATGCCGTCCTCGACCAAGCCGCAAGCCGGCCTGACCATCTGGGACGGTTCGTCCAGCCACCTGACGCTGTGGATCATGGTGATTGCCGTGGCTGTGTTCCTGCCGATCGTGACGCTGTACACCGCCTGGGTGTATCGCGTCATGCGCGGCAAGGTCACCCATGAATCCGTGGGCGGCACGCCCAATTCGTACTAAAAGGAGCCGCCTCATGTGGTATTTCTCATGGATACTCGGCCTGGGCCTGGCATGCGCTTTTGCCATCCTCAACGCCATGTGGTTCGAGCTGCGCGAAGGTCACTCGCACGACCCGCGCGTCAGCCGTAACGACGAGTGAGCGGCGGCGCAAGCAGCCTGGAGCACGACCCGTCGGCCAGTTTGCAGAAACCACCGCGCGAACAATCGCGGTGGTTGATGACGCTGGCCAACGCGGCCAGGCCCGGTTTGATGCTCGCAGGCGCCGCGCCGCTGGTCAGCGGCGCGTTGCTGGTGGTGCAGGCGTGGTTGTTGGCGCGTGTACTGGACGCCGCAATCGTTCAGCACGTGCCGCGCCAGCAACTGCTGACCAGCATCCTGGCCATTGCGGCGTTGATGCTGCTGCGCGCCACCATCACCTGGGCGGGCGAACGTGCCGGCGCGGATGCCGCCGAACGCATTAAGCGCCACGTGCGCCAGTCCTTGTTTTCCCGCATGGTGGCCAAGGGGCCTTACTGGACTCGTGGCAAGGCCTCGGGCGAATTGGCCAGCGCGGTCGTGGACCAGGTGGAAGCGCTGGACGGCTTCTTTGCCAAGTACCTGCCCGCCATGGCCGCCGCCGCGCTGTTGCCCGTGGCGTTTTCGGTGGTGCTGCTGCCGGTGGACGTGGTGGCCGGCCTGGTGCTGCTGATCACCGCGCCGCTGATTCCCTTGTTCATGGCGCTGGTGGGGTGGGGCGCGCAAGGCGCCAGCCGCCGGCACCTGCGCGCGTTTGCGCGCTTGTCGGGCTTTTTCGCGGATCGCTTGCGCGGTCTGTCCACGTTGAAGCTGTACGGCCGCGCCGACGCCGAGGCCGCCTCGGTTGTCGCCGCCAGCGATGCGCTGCGCCAGCGCACGATGTCGGTGTTGCGCATCGCGTTCCTGTCGTCTGCCGTGCTGGAATTCTTCGCCGCGCTGGGCGTGGCGGGCGTGGCGGTGTACATCGGTCTGACGTACCTGGGTTTCCTGGATGTGCGCTGGTCGCCGCTGACCTTGCAGGCGGGTTTGTTCTGCCTGCTGATGGCGCCGGAAGTCTACGCGCCGCTGCGCCAGTTCGCCGCGCACTATCACGACCGCGCCACGGCGCTGGCCGCCGTGACGCAGATCGCGGTGCTGTTCGACGGCTTGCCCACGGATGGCGCCGCCGAGCCGGCGCGGCCGCAATCGCAGACCCTGCCGCACGCCACTGTCCGATCCCACCCGTCCGGCGTCGCGCTGTCGGTGTCTGCGCTGACCGTTCTGGCCCCGGGCCGAACGCAACCGGTGCTGTCTGATGCCTCGCTAACCCTCGCGCCCGGCGAACACGCCGCCTTGATGGGGCCCAGCGGCATCGGCAAGTCCACGCTGATCGAGGCCGTCGCCCGGCTGCGTCCCTGCCAGGGCAATATCCTCATCGACGGCCAGCCGCTGGAAGCGTGGGACGAAGCCGCATTGCGCGGGCGGGTAGCGTTGATCGGCCAGACGCCGCAGCTATTGGCCGGGTCCATCGCCGACAACATCCGCCTGGGCCGCCCGGCCGCGTCCGATGAAGACGTGCACGAGGCCGCGCGCCGCGCGTGCGTGCTGGCGTTTACCGACACCTTGCCGCAGGGCTTGGATACGCGGCTGGGTAGCCGCGGCCATGGCTTGTCTGGCGGACAAGCCCAGCGCGTGGCGCTGGCGCGCTTGTTCCTGCGCGACCCGGGACTGGTCCTGCTGGACGAACCCACCGCGCATCTGGACGAAACGACGCAGGCGCGTGTGCTGGACGAGATCGTTGAATTTTCCAAAGGCCGCACCTTGTTGCTGTCCACGCATTCGCCGGCTGTGGCCGCGCGCGTGGGCCAGGTGCTTCGGCTTGCGAACGGAAGATTGGAAGCTGCATGAAGAACCTGCTGTTACTGCTCCCTCTATACGCGCGCCGAAAAAGCGGGCTTTTACTCGCATTATTCTGTGCGCTGGCCACCGTCGCTGCCGGCGTCGGCTTGCTTGGCGTGTCGGGCTGGTTCCTGACGGGCGCGGCGTTGGCGGGGGCGGGCGGTGTGTTCAACCTGTTCGCGCCGTCCGCGCTGGTGCGTGGGCTGTCATTCCTGCGCATCGTGTCCCGCTACGCCGATCGCGTGGTGGGCCATTCCGCCACGCTGCGCCTGTTGGCCGACTTGCGCGCCATGGTGTTTGCCGCACTGATCCGTTTGACGCCACGGCAACTGGCCCGCTATCGCAGCGGCGACCTGGTCGCGCGCATGACGGGTGACGTCGACGCATTGGATACGGTGTTCCTGTTCGTGCTGGCGCCCTTGGCGACGGCCGTGTTGGCCGGCGCCGTCCTGACCGCCGTGTTGGGCATGTGGGTGCCGGCAGCGGCGTTGACGTTTGCGCTGGCCTTGCTGACCGCCTGCGTGCTGGTGCCGCTGTGGTTGCTGCGGGCCGCGAAAAAACCCGGCGCGGCCGCCCAGGAAAGCGCCGCCGGGTTGCGCGCGGCAACCTTGGACGCCGTGGAAGGTCACGCCGACATGGTCGCGCTGCATACGCAGGCGCAGACCGCCGAACATTTTCAGCACCTGTGTAAGGCCAGCGCGCAAGCTCGGCGCAGCCAGGCGCGTGTGGCCGCGCGCGGGCAGTGGTTCTTGCAGGTCGCCGCCGGCGTGTCGGTGCTGGCATTGCTGTGGTTCGGCCTGGGCACCCACGAAGCAGGCGGTATCGACGGCCCCGTACTGGTCGGGCTACTGCTGGCGGTGATAGGCATTTTTGAGGTGGCCGGCCCCATCATGCGAGGGGCGTCGCGCATGGGCTCCGCCATGACTGCCGCCGCCCGCATCCGCGAAGTCACGCAGGCCCAACCCGACATGCAAGACCCCACCCACCCACGCGCCTTGCCCGAAAGCGGCGCGCTGGCGCTGGACGGGGTCACGTTCCGCTACCCGGCGCGGTCGGCTGACGACAGCCCGATCGTGCTGGACGGCATCCAGTTGCATGTCGAACCGGGCGAACGCGTGGCCGTTCTGGGCGCCAGCGGCGCGGGCAAGTCCACGCTGCTACACCTGATCCTGCGGCTGGAAGATCCGCAAGCCGGGCAGGTGCGTTTCGGTGGCGTGGACGCCCGCGCGTGCACGCAACGTGATTGGCACCGCCGCATCGCCTTGCTGTCGCAAGATGCTCCCGTATTCCTGGGCACGCTGCGCACCAATCTGTTGATCGGCGATGCCGACGCCGACGACACGGCATTGTGGCGCGCGCTGGACGCCGCCCGCCTGGGCGACTTTGTTCGCGCGCTGCCGGAAGGGCTGGACACCTGGGCAGGTGAAACGGGGTCGCAGTTGTCGGCCGGGCAGGCGCGCCGCCTGTGTCTGGCGCGCGCCCTGTTGTCGCCGGCGGCCGTTATTGTGCTGGACGAACCCACCGCCGGGCTGGACGCCGCTGCCGAGGCCAGCTTCTTCAATGACCTGGAACGCGCGGTAGCCGGCCGCTCGGTGGTGCTGGTGACGCACGCCGCGCTACCCCCCGGCGCCGTGCACCGCAGCCTGCAATTGTGCAATGGTCAATTACATGACTTGTCACCGCAGGCGGCAATCCTGGCTTAAGCGCGGTGGCAGGGTTATAGTTCGCCTTGCTTCAATTCTTCAGGCCCGCCTTTCATGCAGACCGACAACGCCGAGACCATCCGGCGCACCATCCGCAGCGTTCCGGACTGGCCCCAACCTGGTGTCATCTTCCGCGACATCACGCCCGTCCTGCAGGACCCGCGGGCGTTCCGGGTTTTGATCGATCTGTTCGTCTACCGCTACATGCGCCAACGCCTTGACCTGGTGGCCGGCATCGACGCGCGCGGTTTCATCGTGGGCAGCGTGCTGGCCTACGAGCTGAACCTGGGCTTTGTGCCCGTGCGCAAAAAGGGCAAGCTACCTTTCCGCACCGTGGCCGAGGAATATTCGCTGGAATATGGCAATGCCGCCGTCGAGATGCACACGGATTCCGTGCGCACCGGCCAGCGCGTGCTGCTGGTCGACGACCTGATCGCCACGGGCGGCACCATGCTGGCGGCCATCAAGCTGTTGCAGCGACTGGGCGCCAACGTGGTCGAGGCCGCCGCGATTATCGACCTGCCCGATCTGGGGGGCTCGAGCAAAGTGGCCGAAACCGGCACGCCGCTTTTCACCGTCTGTCAGTACGGCGCGGCCACGCCCTAAACCTAGGTCGCGCTTAGGAATCCGACAGCCTGGGCTGGATGAAATCCAGAAACGCCTTGGTCTTGGCGGGCAGCATGCGCGAGGGCAGCAACGCAAACAACGGCAGCGGCGTGAGGCTCCAGTCGGGCAGCACCCGCACCAGCCCGGACTGCTTGATGGCGCGTTCCATCGCGTCGAACACCAGCAGCGGCGTAATGCCCAGCCCCTGGCTGGCCAGCCGCCCCAACATGCCGACGTTGTTGGCGGACAGCCTGCCCGACACCTGCACGCGTTCCACCTTGTCTCCCGAATGCAGCATCCAGAAGGATGATTCCTCGCGCATGGTGGGGCGCAGGCATTCGTGGTGGGTCAGGTCGCCCGGCACACGCGGTTCGCCATAGCGTGCCAGGTAATCCGGCGACGCGTAAAGCTGGTGCGCCATCAGTACGATCTTGCGCGAAATCAAGCTGGAATCGGGTTGCTGCCCAAAGCGCAGGATCAGGTCAAACGGATTGCTGATCGGGTCGATCGGACGCATGCTCAGATCGAAATCGCATTCGATGTCGGGATGCTGCTCGCGAAATTCGCTGATGACGGCCGGCAGGAAAAGCTGGGCCAGGCTGGTCGGCAGCGAGATACGCAGGCGCCCTTTGGGCTGCACCGCCATGTCCAGCAACTGGTCGTGCGCGATGCGCGCTTCTTCAACGATGTGCCGGCAGCGCTCGAAGTAAATGGCGCCGGCTTCGGTCAGGTCGATCTTGCGCGTGCTGCGGTTCAGCAGCCGCATGCCAACGCTGCGTTCCAGTTCACTGACGCGGCGCGACAGCGTGGACGTTGGAATATTCAAGGCTTCGGCGGCGTGGCTGAAGTTCTTGCGCTTGGCGACTTCGACAAAAAGCGCGATGTCGTTAAGCTGGATATCCATGGGGTCCTCGACTCTCTAAATTCCATTTCTGGCAGGTTTGTATGATAAATGGATTTATTGTCCCGCCAGCTGAAATGTCTATTTCCTTGCGCTGAAGGTCCGCTTCCTTGTTGGCGCTTCCCGATTTCGCTGCGTTGGCTTGCGGGAAGCTGAATGCCCGCACGGCTTGCGGCGCCTTGGCGCCGCTGTCACGCTTAAGACACCCCACCCAATTGCGCAACCGTTGCACAGCGGCGGCCGGATACATTCTGCGATTGTCCCATCCGTGCAAATATGTTCCCCAAATTAAGGGTTTTTACTAGGCGCGATTTTCCAGATACTTCGTCCCAGCAATCAAACAGTCACATCGCGGCCGCCATTCTGGCGCCGCACGCTGTGCAAGGTTTAGGATGGAGTCATCACAATGAAAGCCCTAGCAACCGCACTCATGGTTACCGCAACCCTGGTTGGCATGTCCGCCGCCCACGCCGATGGCAAGACGCGTGAACAGGTCCAACAAGAACTGCAAGCCGCCAAGGCCGCCGGTCAGGTCACGTTTGGTGAACTGGACTACCCGCCCGCCACCGTGCAGCAAACTGGTCTGACGCGCGATCAGGTTCAGCAAGAACTGCAAAGCGCCAAGGCCGCCGGCCAGGTCACCACCGCTGAACTGGACTACCCGCCTCGCGCCGCCGTGTCGCAATCCGGTGGCAAGACGCGCGAACAGGTGCGCCAGGAACTGGCCGAAGCCAAGGCGCGCGGCGAATACACCTTTGGCGAATTGGACTACCCGCCCAAGGGCAAGTAAGCCCACCTATTGTTTTATTGCACTGCCCGCTGGTCACGAAGAACCCCTTGAGACGCCAAGGGGTTTTTTATTTGCCGGCCATTTTTGTCGGCATGTGGGAAGCCCCGCACACTGTGGCGTTTTTGCCGCACAACTGGTCGAGGCGCACAACAAGTGCTGTCGGAAAATTCCGCCACATCGAAGTCGTCCGCGCCGCGCGCGACGCAATGGCGAGCAAACATTCGCATTTATTTTCAAGGCCTTAAGCGTGGCGCGATGTCGCCAAGCCAGGCTTGCGCGGCGGGATTATCCCAACCATGGAAAGTAGTTCGTCGAAATCCGTGTTACTTCGCGTTGCAGCCCGCCGGACACTAGCGTCAGTGCAGACGCCGCATGCGGATCGCAGCGGCACGCAGCAGGCCCGCCGCTTGGGCGCGGCCGCTGCGCATGCCTTTTCATCTCGCCATTTTGGGGTAACTGTTATGAAGAAGACGCTATTGGCCGTCGCGTTGCTGGCAGGCTTTGCCGGCGCCGCGCAAGCCGCCGACTCCGTGACGCTGTACGGCTTGATCGACGCCGGTATCGGCTACGAACAAGTGAAATTCAACGGTGTGAAGCAAAGCCGTATTGGCGGCGTGCAGGGCGTGAGCAGCGGCTCGCGCTTCGGCCTGCGCGGCACGGAGGACCTGGGCGACGGCCTGCGCGCCGTGTTCACCCTGGAAGGCGGCTTTGGCCCGATGAACGGCAAGTCGGCCCAGAACGGCCGCCTGTTCGGTCGTCAAGCCACGGTCGGGCTGGACAGCGATTCCTGGGGCCGTCTGGAATTCGGTCGTCAAACGAACCTGGCGTCCAAGTACTTCGGCTCCATCGACCCGTTCTCGATCAGCTACAACACCGCCAACATGGGTACGACGTTCGGCAGCGCCAATACGATGCGCCTGGACAACATGGTGCTGTATCAAACGCCCAGCCTGGGCGGCTTCAAGGCCGGCGTGGGCTATTCGTTCAGCGCGGATGACACCGTCAGCGACACCACGCAGACCGGCTTTGCCACCGGCAACAACAACCGCGTGCTGACCGTAGGCGCGCAGTACGTGAACGGCCCGTTGAACCTGGCCGCCGCGTATGACCGCTTCGACCCGACCAACGATCGCGTTGGCGGCAAGAGTGCCGCGCGCATTCAGGAATACATCGTCGGCGGTTCGTACGACTTTGAAGTGGTGAAGCTGGCTGCCGCATTCGGCCAGACGCGCGACGGCTGGTTCGTTGGCCAGAACATGGGCACCACGCCGGAAGGCATGAACAACCTGGGTTCGTTCAAGCTGGCCGACGGCTTTCGCGCCAATTCGTACATGATCGGCGCCACCGTTCCGTTGGGCCGTCACGCCGTGTTCGGTTCGTGGCAGCGCGCCACCCCCGGCAACGACAAACTGACGGGCGATGACGCCACGTTCAACGTGTACAGCCTGGGCTATACCTACGACTTCACCAAGCGCACCAACCTGTACGCGTACGCGTCCTACGGCGACAACTACGCGTTCCAGCACGACGCACGCGACACCGCCGTCGCCGTGGGCTTGCGCCACCGCTTCTAATCGGCGGGACGTCTGGCTGAACCCTGCTGAATGCGCGGCTTATCTCCGTAGGCCGCCGAGTGACAGCGAGCCCCCCTTGGGTTCGGCCGGGCGTCTTTGACGGACAGAAGGGAAGGGCCTCCAGATGGAGGCCCTCTCGCATTGGGGCGGCGCGTGGTGTGGTGGCGCGTCGTCTACAGGAACAGCTTGTAGGCCGGGTTCTCGGTTTCGTTCCAGTGCGGGTAGCCCAGTTCGGCCACAAACGCGCGAAACTGTTTCTTGTCGGCGGGCGGCACCTGGATGCCGATCAGGATGCGGCCATAGTCGGCGCCCTGGTTGCGATAGTGGAACAGGCTGATGTTCCAGTCCGGATTCATCGCGTTCAAAAAACGCATCAGCGCGCCCGGGCGTTCCGGGAATTCAAAGCGGTACAGCAGTTCGTTGCGCGCCAGCGCCGACCGGCCGCCCACCATGTGGCGCAAGTGCGTCTTGGCCATTTCGTCGTGCGTCAGGTCCAGCGTGTCAAAGCCGTGGCGGCGGAAATTGGCGGCAATCTTGTCAGGCTCGGCGGCCGAGGACACCTGGATGCCCACGAACACATGCGCGCGGTCCGCGTCGGATATCCGATAGTTGAATTCGGTCACGCTGCGTTCGCCCACCAGTTCGCAGAAGCGGCGGAAGCTGCCGCGTTGTTCTGGCATGGTCACGGCAAAGACGGCTTCGCGCATTTCACCGACTTCGGCGCGCTCGGCCACGAAGCGCAGGCGGTCGAAGTTCATGTTGGCGCCGCAGGCGATCGCCACCAGCGTCTTGCCCTTCAGGTTGTGTTCGGCGGCGTATTGCTTGGCGCCGGCCACGGCCATGGCGCCCGCCGGTTCCAGCACGCTGCGCGTGTCCTGGAACACGTCCTTGATCGCGGCGCAGATCGAATCCGTGTTGACCACGACAAAGTCGTCCACGTACTGCCGCGTAAGCTTGAAGGTTTCGGCGCCCACCATCTTGACGGCGGTGCCGTCCGAGAACAGCCCGACGTCATTGAGCTGCACGCGGCGGCCGGCGCGCACGCTGCGCAGCATGGCGTCGGAGTCTTCCGTCTGCACGCCGATAATCTTGATCTCGGGGCGCAACTGCTTGATATAGGCAGCCACGCCGGAAATCAGGCCGCCGCCGCCGATGGCCACGAAGATGGCGTGGATGGGGCCCGGGTGCTGGCGCAAGATCTCCATGCCCACCGTGCCCTGACCCGCGATCACGTCGGGGTCGTCAAAGGGGTGGACGAAGGTCAGCTTT
Organism: Achromobacter sp. ESBL13; assembly: GCF_036668755.1. Taxonomy (NCBI): domain Bacteria; kingdom Pseudomonadati; phylum Pseudomonadota; class Betaproteobacteria; order Burkholderiales; family Alcaligenaceae; genus Achromobacter; species Achromobacter sp. ESBL13. The sequence goes on from NZ_JAZEVT010000002.1 coordinate 687,211, forward strand.
TCTTTCTTCTCAAGGGTTTGCGCGTGCGCGAAGGCGTCGGTGAAGCTCTCGCCGGCCAGCACCACTTCGCCACCCAGGCGGCGCACCGCGTCCACCTTTACCTGGGGGCTGGTCGTGGGCATGACGATGACGGCGCGGCAGCCCAGCCGGCTGGCGGCCAGCGCCACGCCCTGGGCATGGTTGCCGGCCGAGGCGGCAATCACGCCCCGGTTCAGTGCAGCCGGCGGCAGGTTCGCCATCTTGTTATAGGCGCCGCGCAGCTTGAAGCTGAACACTGCCTGGGTGTCTTCACGCTTGAGCAGCACCGTGTTCGACATGCGCGCGGACAGCTGGGGCGCGGCCTCCAGCGGCGATTCCACCGCCACGTCGTAAACCTTCGAAGTCAGGATGCGTTTCAGATAATCAGTGGACATGGGGCCGCGCAAAGAAGCAAAAGTGAGGATTGGGCGAGATTATTGCAGGGAAAGCCGCGTCGCCCGTCAGGTTTCTGGTTGCGATGCCGCGACGTGGACACGCGGGCCGGTTCGATTCCTGATCGTCATTTCACTGCGCGCGGCTACACTCGCTCCTCATGGAAGAAAGCCTCTTATCCGCTGTTCACTGGTTGCTGGGAATGTTGGCGCTGCCCTCGGTGGGCCTGTCCGCCATCTTCACGGTGTCGCTGATATCCGCCACCTTGCTGCCGCTGGGCTCCGAGCCGGCGGTGTTCGGCTTCATCAAGCTGGCGCCCGATATGTTCTGGCCCGCCATCCTGGTGGCCACCGCCGGCAACACCGTGGGCGGGGCAATCAGCTACTGGATGGGCGTAGGCGCTGAAAAAGCCGTGCAACGGTGGAAGGAAAAGCACCCGCATCCGCATCCGGACGCCACCGAAGGCGGGCGCATGCGCGGCCGCTGGAACGAACGCGCGCATGACTGGCTGCACCGCATGGGCCCGCCCGCGCTGCTCTTGTCCTGGCTGCCCGCCGTGGGCGATCCGCTTTGCGCCGTGGCCGGCTGGCTGCGTTTGTCGTTCTGGCCGTGCGTGGTCTATATGGCTATCGGCAAATTCCTGCGCTACCTGGCCATGACGGCCAGCCTGCTGTGGTTCTTCCCTGGCCAGATCTAAGCACCAACTTTCGTTTAATCGGGGACGGTACATGCCGTTTTCCCCGCGCCATGGGCCGGCTTCCTAGGGGTATTAGGGGTCAAGTCCGGCCAATGGCATAAAATAATTTTTTATGGGCCCCTCTTGCCGCCATGAACGCCCCACTCGCTAGCCACATCTTGAACGGGGCGATGCCGCCCGCCGCTCCCGCGCGATTGCGCGAAATCCCCTACAACTACACGTCGTTTTCCGACCGCGAGATTGTCGGCCGGCTGTTGGGCGATGACGCCTGGAGCCTGCTGTCCGACCTGCGCGGCGAACGCCGTACCGGCCGCTCCGCGCGGATGCTGTACGAAGTGCTGGGCGATATCTGGGTGGTGCGGCGCAACCCGTACCTGCAAGACGACCTGCTGGACAACCCCAAGCGCCGCAAGCAGCTGATCGACGCCCTGCATCATCGCCTGAGCGAAATCGATCGCCGCCGCGAGCCGGGTTCGCCCACCGAAGAAGGCCACGACCCGCATCGCGACGAGAAGGTCGTTGGCCTGCTGGCCCGCGCCCGTTCCGCGATTGCTGCCTTCGAAGGGGAATTCGACCAGACCACCATGATGCGCAAGCAGGCGCAGAAGGTGCTGGGCCGCATCACCGCGCGCGACAACATCAAGTTCGACGGCCTGTCACGCGTATCCCACGTGACGGACGCCACCGACTGGCGCGTGGAATACCCGTTCGTGGTGCTGACCCCCGATTCCGAAGACGAAATCGCCGCGCTGGTCACCGCCTGTATTGAACTGGGCCTGACCATCGTGCCGCGCGGCGGCGGCACCGGCTACACCGGCGGCGCCATCCCGCTGACCTGGAAGTCGGCCGTCATCAACACCGAAAAATTCGACAAGCTGGGCAAGGTCGAGTCCTGTATCTTGCCCGGCCTGACCGAGCCCGTGGCCGTCATCCATGCCGGCGCCGGCGTCGTCACCAAGCGCGTCTCCGAAGCGGCCGAGGCCGCCGGTTTCGTATTTGCCGTGGACCCGACTTCGGCCGAAGCGTCGTGCGTGGGCGGCAATATCGCCATGAACGCCGGCGGCAAGAAGGCCGTGCTGTGGGGCACCGCGCTGGATAACCTGGCCTGGTGGCGCATGGTGGACCCGGACGGCAACTGGCTGGAAGTCACCCGCCTGGAACACAACATGGGCAAGATCCATGACGTGGAAACGGCGCGCTTCGAACTCAAGTGGTTCGACGGCAAGGGCAAGCCCGGCGAGCGCCTGCTGAAAACCGAGTTGCTTGAAATCAAGGGTCGGGTGTTCCGCAAGGAAGGCCTGGGCAAGGACGTTACCGACAAGTTCCTGGCGGGCCTGCCCGGCATTCAGAAGGAAGGTTGCGACGGCCTGATCACGTCGGCACGCTGGGTGCTGCACCGCATGCCGCGCCACACGCGCACGGTCTGTATGGAATTCTTCGGGCAGGCGCGCGACGCCATCCCGTCGATTGTCGAGGTCAAGGGCTATCTGGACGGCGAAGGCAAGGCGCGTGGCGCCATCCTGGCCGGCCTGGAACACCTGGACGAACGCTATCTGCGCGCGGTCGGCTACGCCACCAAGAGCAAGCGCGGCGTGCTGCCCAAGATGGTCCTGATCGGCGACATCGTCGGCGACGACGATGATGCCGTAGCGGCAGCCGCCAGCGAAGTCGTGCGCCTGGCCAACACGCGCCATGGCGAAGGCTTCGTGGCCGTCAGCCCCGAGGCGCGCAAGAAGTTCTGGCTGGACCGCTCGCGCACCGCCGCCATCGCGCGCCATACCAACGCCTTCAAGATCAACGAAGACGTGGTGATCCCGCTGCCCCGCATGGGCGAATACACGGATCACATCGAACGCATCAACATCGAACTGTCGACCAGCAACAAGCTCAAGCTGCTGGGCGCGCTGGATGCCTACCTGTGCACGCCGCTGCCGGTGGGCAAGGCCGACGACGCCGATATCGAAAGCACCCGCGCCGAAGTGCTGGCCGACCGCACGCGCCAGGCGCTTGAGCTGCTGGGCAGCGTGCGCCAGCGCTGGCAATGGCTGCTGGACAACCTGGACCTGCCGCTGGCGCAGGCGCTGCCCGAACTGCAAGCGCTGGGCCTGGGCGACGTCCAGGCCACGCTGACCGACCGCCTGGCCGCGCAGCCCACCGCGCGCGTCTTCGACGTGGTGCAGGACCGCACCATCCGCGTGTCCTGGAAGACCGAAGTGCTGGCGGGTTTGCAGCGCACGTTCTCGGGCGCGTCGTACAAGAAGATCGTCGACGAACTCGTCGCCATCCACGGCCGCGTATTGAAAAGCCGCGTGTTTGTCGCGCTGCACATGCACGCCGGGGACGGCAATGTGCACACCAACATCCCGGTCAACTCGGACGACTACGAAATGCTGCGCGAGGCCCATCAGGCCGTCGACCGCATCATGCAGATCGCCCGCGACCTGGACGGTGTGATCTCGGGCGAACACGGCATCGGCCTGACCAAGTACGAATTCCTGACGGAAGCCGAACTGGCGCCGTTCCAGGACTACAAGCGTCGCGTGGACCCCAACGGCCACTTCAACGCCGGCAAGCTGATGCCGGGCGCCGACCTGCGCCACGCCTGGACGCCCAGCTTCAACCTGATGGGCCACGAGTCGCTGATCATGCAGCAAAGCGACATCGGCGCCATTTCGGAATCCATCAAGGACTGCCTGCGTTGCGGCAAGTGCAAGCCGGTGTGCGCCACCCACGTGCCGCGCGCCAACCTGCTGTATTCGCCCCGCAACAAGATCCTGGCCACCTCCTTGCTGGTGGAAGCGTTCCTGTACGAAGAGCAGACCCGCCGCGGCGTCAGCCTGAAGCACTGGGAAGAATTCGAAGACGTTGCCGACCACTGCACGGTCTGCCACAAGTGCTACAACCCCTGTCCGGTCGATATCGACTTTGGCGACGTGTCGATGAACATGCGCGCCGTGCTGCGCCGCATGGGCCGCAAGTCGTTCAACCCGGGCACGGCCAGCGCCATGTTCTTCCTGAACGCCAAGGACCCGGCCACCATCAACGCGACGCGCAAGGCGATGGTGGGCGTGGGCTACAAGGTGCAGCGCGCGGCGCATGACCTGTTCTCCGGCCTGGTGAAAAAGCAGACGGCCAAGCCGCCGGCCACCGTCGGCAAGCCGCCGCTGCGCGAGCAGATCATTCACTTCGTGAACAAGAAGATGCCCGGCGGACTGCCCAAGCAGGCGGCGCGCAAGCTGCTGGACATCGAAGACGCGAACTACGTGCCGATCATTCGTGACCCCAAGGCCACGACCGCCGACACCGAAGCCGTGTTCTATTTCCCCGGTTGCGGTTCCGAACGCCTGTTCTCGCAGGTGGGCCTGGCCACGCAAGCCATGCTGTGGCACGCCGGTGTGCAAACGGTCTTGCCGCCGGGTTACCTGTGCTGCGGCTACCCCCAGCGCGGCAACGGCATGACCGACAAGGCCGAGCAGATCATCACCGACAACCGGGTGCTGTTCCACCGCGTTGCCAACACGCTGAACTACCTGGACATCAAGACCGTGGTGGTCAGCTGCGGCACCTGCTACGACCAGCTGTCGGGCTATGAATTCGACAAGATCTTCCCGGGTTGCCGCCTGATCGACATCCACGAATACCTGCTGGAAAAGGGCATCAAGCTAGAAGGCGCCAAGGGCGTGCGCTACATGTATCACGACCCTTGCCACACTCCGATGAAGCTGCAAGAGCCGATGAAGACGGTTCGCGCCCTGGTCGGCGACGAAGCCATCAAGAGCGACCGCTGCTGCGGGGAATCGGGCACCTTGGCGGTCAGCCGGCCCGACATCTCGACGCAGGTGCGCTTTCGCAAGCAGGAAGAGCTGCTCAAGGGCGATGCCGCGCTGCGCGGCGACGGCTTTGCGGGCGACGTGAAGGTGCTGACGTCCTGCCCGTCGTGCTTGCAGGGCTTGTCGCGCTATGAAGGCGACGTCAAGATGGAAGCCGACTATATCGTCGTCGAAATGGCCCGCCACATCCTGGGCGAAGGCTGGATGGAAGACTACGTGAAACGCGCCAACGCCGGCGGTATCGAGCGCGTGCTGGTGTAAAGCGGCCCCCGCCTGACCCCATGAAAAAACCCGCGTTCAGCGATGAACGCGGGTTTTTTATCGCCTGGCCGAATGACGGATCACTCCAGCTTGATGTTGGCCTTCTTGATCACGTCGGCCCAGGCGCTGCGCTCTTGTTCGGCATAGGCCTTGAAGTCCTGCGCGGACATCGGCATCGGGATCACCCCCATGTCCAGCATCTTTTGCGACACGGCGGGGCTTTTCAGCGTGGCGTCCAAATCAGCCGACAGCTTCTTCACCACCGCTTCCGGCACGCCGGCCGGGCCCACCAGGCCTTGCCAGGCGTAGGCCGTGAAGTTGGCCACGCCTTGTTCAGCCATGGTCGGCGTGTCGGGCAAGACCGACACGCGTTCCGGTGTGGCAGCGGCCAGCACGCGCAGCTTGCCCGCCTTGACGTTGGGCAGGCCCGAGGCCAGGTCAATGAACATCACGTCCACCTGTCCGCCCAGCAGATCCTGGATGGCGGGCGCCGCGCCCTTGTAGGGCACGTGCAACAGGTTGGCGCCGGTGCGCTGCTTGAACAGCTCAAGCGCCAGATGGTGCGGCGAACCCGCGCCGGCCGACGCCGCGGTCAGCTTGCCGGGCTCTTTCTTGGCGGCATCCAGCACGTCCTGCACCGTCTTGTACGGCGAATTCACGTTCACGGCCAACAGCAGCGGAAACTTGGCAATGCCACCGATGTAGGTGAACTTGGCCGGATCGTAGGACAGCTTGGCGTACAGCGACGAGTTGAACGCCAGAGTGCCCGAGTCCGCCGTGCCCACCATGTAGCCGGTGGGTTCTGCCTGCGCGATGGCGGTGGCGCCGATGATGGTGGCCGCGCCGGGGCGGTTTTCCACCACGATGGTCTGGCCCAACGATTTTTCCAGACCGCTGGCGACGGTGCGCGCCACCACATCGGTGCCGCCGCCGGCCGGGTACGGCACGATCCAGCGGACGGGTTGCGTGGGCCACGATTGGGCGGATGCCGTGGCGGCGGCCAACGACAGGGCGGCCAGCGCCAATAGGCGCCGTGCGGAATGTTGCATGGGGTGTCTCCTCGTGCGGGATCAAAGTTTGAGCGCGACGCGGGCGGTCGTGTTCTGCGCCGTCGGTTCGCGCCGCTATTTTTTGCGCCGCTATTATGCTCGCGTTCGACGTGAAAAGGGGGCCGCCCGGCCCCCTGTTTTCCCGCATCGCGCTACCCCGTTATTGCGGGTCGGGGTAGGTGCGGGCGCCGAAAATCGCCGTGCCGATGCGCACTTCGGTCGAGCCTTCCTCGATGGCCAGTTCGAAGTCGCCGCTCATGCCCATCGACAGCCGGTCCAGCGACACGCCCTCGATGTTTTCGGACAGCAGGCTGTCGCGCAGCATGCGCAGGGCGCGAAAGCAGGCCCGGACCTGTTCTGGATCGGGCGAATTGACGGCCAGCGTCATCAACCCCTTGACGTGCAACGTGGGAAATTCGGCCGCGATGCGCCGCAGGAAGGCCGACACGTCTTCAGGCGCCATGCCGAACTTGCTGGGCTCGGAAGACGTTTTCACCTGCACCAGCACGTCCAGCGTGCGGCCTTCATTCAGCAGGCGGCGATGCAGGGCTTCGGCCAGGTCGACGCGGTCCAGCGACTGCACTTCGGTGGCGTCGCGCGCGGCGTCCTTGGCCTTGTTGGTCTGCAAATGGCCGATCAGCACCCATTGCAGGCCCTGGCCGGCCAGGGCAGCCGCCTTCTGCCGGATTTCCTGGGTTTTGTTTTCACCAAAGCGCGTCATGCCCAGCGCCATGGCTTCGCGGATCGCGTCCACCTCGAAGGTCTTGCTGACGGGCAGCAGCACCACGCTGTCCGGGCTGCGCCCGGCGCGCGCGCAGGCGTCGGCAATGCGTTGGTGGATGTGGGCAATGCGCCCGGCCATGGTGTCTTCGACGGTCATGCAGCTCTCTTGCAGGAACAGGATGTCCCATAGTGTAGGACTGCGCGCGATCGTTTCGCCACACGATGCGCGCCAGTCGTTGACCCTGCGTAATACGCAGGCTTAGAATTTGCGGAGATTTGTTTATATTTCAATGTTCTATGCCCTCCGGCGCCGCCCCAGCGGGCGACACGGTTTCCCACCTTCCCCAGTCTCCCGCCATGTCCAGCGCTGCGCCAGAATACGCCTTTGCCACGCCTTTCCTGAATCCCCCCGCTTCCCCCATCCGATCGCTGATGCCGTACGCGTTGCGTCCCGGCACCATTTCGCTGGCCGGCGGCTACCCCGCGCAGGAACTGTTTGACGTCGAGGGCTTGTCGGTGGCGTCCACCCAGGTCATGTCGCGGCTGGGTGCCTGCCTGCAATATTCCAATATCGACGGCCAGGCCAGCCTGCGTAACGAACTGGCCCGCCTGTCCGCCGCGCGTGGCCTGCATTGCAATGCCGACACCGAACTGGTGGTAACGGGCGGGTCGCAGCAGGCGCTGGCGCTGTTGACGCGGGTGATGCTGCAACCGGGCGACCACGCCATCATCGAATCGCCCGCGTTCCCCAATTCCGTGCAGGCGTTGCGCTACACCGGGGCCACGGTGCACACGGTGGCCTCCGGCCCGGACGGTATCGACGTGGATGCGCTGGACGAGCTGGCCGCGCGGATCAAGCCGAAGATGGTTTGCGTCGTGGCCTCGTTCTCGAACCCTTGCGGGGCGACCATTTCGCGCCAGCGCCGCCTGCGCTTGCTGGAACTGGCCGTCAAGCACCGCTTCCTGATCGTTGAAGACGACCCGTACAGCGAACTGCGCTTTGCCGGCGAAGCCGTGCCGCCCATCGCGGCCCTGGCGGAAGGCGAAGCCCGCCACTGGGCCGTATACCTGGCCAGCATGTCCAAGACCATGGCGCCCGCGCTGCGCATCGGCTGGCTGATCGCCCCGCCTGAAATCCGTCGCCGCTGCGTCAGCGCCAAGGCGGCCGACGATATGGCCTCGTCGGCGTGGATCCAGGAAGTGGTGGCGCAATACCTGGCCAACGGCCGCTATGACGAACACGTGCCGCGCATTCGCGCCGCCTATGGCCAGCGCTGCGATGCGATGGCCCAGGCGTTGGCGCGCGAACTGGACGGCCGCGTCAGCTTCAGCAAGCCCGAAGGCGGCATGTTCTTCTGGGCACGGCTGACGGGCGATGTGGACGCGACGCGCCTGTTGCCGTACGCGATTGAACACGAAGTGGTTTATGTACCCGGCAAGGCGTTCTACGCCAACGTCGAACAGGCCGACCTGTTCGCCATGCGCATGTCGTTTGCCACCATGAATGAAGCGGAAATTGCGCAGGGCATGGTGCGTTTGGGTCGCGCGCTGGACGCTTGCGTAGCCAACGAGCCGGTGTCGATTTCGTTGGCGGCGTAGGGGCCCAGGCACCCGGTCGCCGCCGCGCATACCTTAATGAGCGCTTGTTATTTGGCGCGGGCGCTTCATGTCTATAAGCTTCTTGCCTCGGCGCGTCCGCGCGCCCGGTACAACAGGAATCCAGGTCATGAACATTGCAAAAGGGTTGGTGGGCGCGGCGCTATTGGTAGCGGCGGCGCAGGGCGCGCAGGCGGCAACGGTAGACGTCGTGCGCCAGCGTGGCGCCGTGGCTTGCGGCACGACCACGGGCTTTGCCGGCTTTTCCGCGCCCGACGCGCAAGGCAAGTGGCAAGGGCTGGACGTAGACCTTTGCCGCGCCATCGCCGCGGCGGTCTTTGGCGATGCCAACAAGATCAAGGTGGTGCCGCTGAACTCGCAGCAGCGCTTCACCGCGTTGCAATCGGGCGAAGTGGATGTGCTGACGCGCAACACCACCGTCACACAGCAGCGCGACACGGCGCTGGGCATCATCCATGCCGGCATCAATTTCTACGACGGCCAGGGCTTTCTGGTGCCCAAGTCGCTGGGCGTGAAAAGCGCCAAGGATATCAACGGCGCAACCATCTGCCTGCAAACGGGCACGTCCAACGAAAACACGCTGGCCGACTGGGCGCGCGCCAACAACGTCACGTACAAGCCGGTGGTGATCGAGACCTTCAACGAAGTGGTCAACGCCTTCGCCGCGGGCCGTTGCGACGTGTTCTCGACGGACGCGTCGGGCCTGGCGTCGATCCGTATCTCCAAACTGCAAAATCCCGACGACTACGTCGTGCTGCCCGAGATCATTTCTAAAGAACCGCTGGGCCCGTTCGTGCGCCAGGGTGACGATACGTGGCTGAACATTGTGCGTTGGTCGCTGTCGGCAATGATAGAAGCCGAAGAATACGGCGTCACGTCCAAGAACGTGGACGAGCAGCTGAAAAGCGCCAACCCCAACATCAAGCGCATTCTGGGCGTAACGCCCGGCAGCGGCGCGAACCTGGGCCTGGACGAAAAATGGGCCTACAACATCGTCAAGCAGGTGGGCAATTACGGCGAGAGCTTTGAACGGAACGTGGGCGAAGGCAGCCCGCTGAAGATCAAGCGCGGCCTGAATGCGCAATGGACGCAAGGCGGCTTGATGTACGCGTTGCCGATCCGCTGACCGGCGGGGTTACAGGGTTGCGGTAACGCCGCACCCCGGCTCCAAGCCCGTCATCCGCGCCGATACAGCTGCGCGATCTTCACAAAGGCCGCGCGCAGTTCCCGCGTGCCGCCCTGGATGATGACGGGTTTGCCTCGGTGCGTGAATATCACCAGACGTTTGGAAAACAGCATGGGCACGAAGCGCGCATAGCGTACGTCTTCCCAGGCCACTTCGCGACGCGTGAACCAGGTTTGGCGCAGCCCGCGATCGTCGATCGTGGTGATCGACGTTTGCATGTGCCAGGACACGAACAGCAGCCCCACAAAGCACAGCACCACCACCACGGCCAGCACGGTGTCGAACGGCTGCGCGGGGGCGCGAATTGCGGTGGTGACCACCTGCACGCCCAGCACCGCCAGGATCACCCAGGCCAGAATGCGAACCCAGTCGGGCCAGGCCTGGCCCGACAACGGCAATGGGCCGATCTCGCGCAGCACGGCCGCGCGATCTTCAATAGAAGGGGCGGGGCCAGGCGAGGTCATGCCGCCCGTTTGGCCGCGATGGCATTGCCCGCGCGGCTGGAACCCTTGCGGTTCAGGTTGGCCGACATCCACTGGCCGATGTCGACCACGGCGTCAAAGTCCACGCCCGTGTCGATGTCCAGCCCGCGCAACATGTACAGCACGTCTTCGGTGGCGACGTTGCCCGTGGCGCCCTTCGCGTAGGGGCAGCCGCCCAGCCCGGCAACCGACGTATGGAAGATCGAGATGCCGGTTTCCAACGCGGCCAGGATGTTGGCCAGCGCCTGGCCGTAGGTGTCATGGAAATGGCCGGACACGCGCGCCGGGTCGACCACGCGGGTAACCGCCGTCATCACGTCGCGCACCAACTGCGGCGTGCCCACGCCGATGGTGTCGGCCACGTCGATTTCATCGACCTGCATTGCCAGGTAGCGTTGCGCCACGTCCACCACCGATGCAATCGGAACCTCGCCTTGATACGGACAGCCCAGCGCGCAGCTGATGCTGCCGCGCACGCGGATGCCGGCGTCGCGCGCGGCTTGCACCACGGGTTCGAAGCGGGAGATGGATTCGGCGATGGAGCAGTTGATGTTCTTTTGCGAAAACGCTTCGCTGGCGGCGCCGAAGATGACGATTTCGTCCGCGCCGGCGGCCAGCGCGCCTTCAAAGCCCTTCATGTTCGGCGTCAGCACGGAATAAATCGTGCCCGGGCGCCGTTCGATGCGCGCCATGACGTCGGCGCCATCGGCCATCTGCGGCACCCACTTGGGCGACACGAACGACGCGGCTTCCACATTGGGGAAGCCCGCGGCGGACAGGCGGTTGACCAGCTCGACCTTGATGTCGGTCGGCACGAATTCCTTTTCATTTTGCAGACCGTCGCGGGGCGACACTTCGACGATCTTCACGCGGGAGGGCAAAGCCATGTCTCTTCCTGGTTCGATTTGGGTGACGCGTCGCGCAACACTGCGGCGCCATCGCCAATATTAGCGCCATCGCCGCGCGCCGGGCCTGCGCGCTTACGCGGGTGTTGGGCCATTGGATGACCCTACTTCAAACGTTGGTAGCGCCCGTCATCCAGACGGGCGAGCCGGCCCTCTAGTTCCAGTTCAACCAGCTGCGCCTGCAGGTCGCCGATGGCGATGTTCGAACGCGTCTGGATGGCATCTACGTGCAGCGGGTCGTAACCCATCGCGTCCAGCACGGGGTGGTCCGGCAATGACGGTGGCGGGGGCGGTGCACGGCGGTTGACGGGCGTGGGCCCGCCGCCCAATTCATCGGTAATGTCCGCTGCGGTTTCCACCAGCTTTGCGCCCTGGCGGATCAAGGCATGGCAGCCGCGCGACAAGGGCGAGTGGATCGAGCCCGGAATGGCGAACACTTCGCGCCCGCTTTCGCCGGCCAGCCGCGCCGTGATGAGCGAGCCGCTTTGCTTGGCCGCTTCCACCACCAGCACGCCGCGAGCCAGGCCCGCCACGATGCGGTTGCGTTTGGGAAAGTGGGGCGGCAAGGCGCCGGTGCCCAGGGGGAATTCAGACACCAGCGCGCCGTGGCCGGCAATGCGGTGGGCAAGATCGCGGTGGCGGGCGGGGTAGATGCGGTCAATGCCGGTGCCCATGACGGCGACGGTGCCCGCGCCCTCGGGCCCGGCGTCCAGCGCGCCTTCGTGCGCCGCCGCGTCGATGCCCAGCGCCAGGCCGCTGATGACGCGCCAGCCGTGGCCGGCCAGGTGGCGGGCAAAGGCGCGCGCGGTTTCCTGGCCCCCGGGCGTGGCGTTACGCGCGCCCACCACGGCCAGCGACGGGCCTTGCAGATAAGCCGGGTCGCCCGCCACGTACAGCAGAATGGGCGGGTCGGCAATGGTCAGCAGGCTTTGGGGATAAGTCGGGTCGGCCAGCGTCACGATGTGGCGGTGCGGCGCGTCCACCCATTGCAGCGCGGCGTCCACCTGCGCCGCCATCTCCGCCGGCATGGGGGCTGCCAACTGGCGCGCCAGCGCATCGGGCAGGTGGCGGGCAAGGGCGGTGGCGCGCTGGGCGTAGATCTGCTCGGGCAGGCCCAGCGCGCTCAGCAGCGTACAGGCAGTGGCGGAACCCACGTTGGGCTCCAGGGACAGCCGCAACCAGGCGGACAGTTCGGCGGACGTATGCGTAAGCGGCATGAGGCAGGCGCGATGGCGTCAAGGGTGGCAAGTGTCGCATGCAAGGCGCAGCCGGTGCCGGTGCGTGCGTGTCGTTTCAATCTCTCTTGTCCGCTTGCTTACCAGCCAAAGAAGCGGGGACGTAGCACGCCGGCAATGCTCGACTTAGCCGAAAACTATTAGAAATCAATACTCTAATGAATTAAACTCTTGCCTACGCATCAATTACTGGCGAACCCTTTTCAATGGCTTTACTTCCTATCCTTCGCTATCCGGACCCGCGCTTGCACAAGAAAGCCAAGCCGGTAGCCGAAGTCGACGACCGTATCCGTCAACTGGTACGCGACATGGCCGAAACCATGTACGACGCGCCGGGCGTCGGCCTGGCCGCAACCCAGGTTGACGTGCACGAACGCGTGGTCGTGATCGACGTGTCCGAAGACAGCAACGACCTGCTCACGCTGATCAACCCCGAGATCACCTGGCGCAGCGACGACTACAAGATCTACGAAGAAGGCTGTCTGTCGGTGCCGGGCATCTACGACGAAGTCGAACGTGCTTCGCGCATCCGCTGCAAGGCGCTGGATATCGACGGCAAACCCTTCGAATTTGAAGCGGACGGCCTGCTAGCCGTGTGCGTCCAGCACGAGCTTGACCACCTGGAAGGCAAGGTCTTCGTCGAATACCTGTCCAACCTGAAGCAGAACCGCATCAAGACCAAGCTGAAGAAGGCCGAGCGCGAAGCGCTGCGCGACTGATTCCCTGTTGTTTGATTTTTTGGTCAGAACCCCATGCGCCTAGTTTTTGCCGGCACGCCGGAATTTGCCCGTATCGCCTTTGACGCCTTGCGGGCCGCCGGTCACGACATCGCCCTGGTCATGACCCAGCCTGACCGGCCCGCTGGACGCGGCTTGAAGCTGACGCCCAGCCCGGTCAAGCAAGCCGCGCTTGACGCCGGCATACCCGTTGCCCAACCGCGCAGCCTGCGGCTGGACGGACGCTATCCCGACGAGGCCGCCGAAGCGCGCGCGCTGCTGGAACAGGTTGCGCCCGACGTCATGGTCGTGGCCGCGTACGGGTTGATCCTGCCGCAATGGGTGCTGGACCTGCCGCGCCTGGGCTGCCTGAATATCCACGCCAGTCTGTTGCCGCGCTGGCGCGGCGCCGCGCCCATCCAGCGCGCCATCGAAGCCGGTGATGCGCAAACGGGCGTGACCATCATGCAGATGGATCAGGGCCTGGACACGGGCGATATGCTGCTGGAACGCGTGGTGCCCATCTCGGCCGACACCAACGCCGCGCAATTGCACGACGCCTTGGCGTTGGCGGGCGGGCAGGCCATTGTGGACGCGCTGAATGCGCTGGAACAAGGCGGCCTGACGCCGACCAAACAGCCCGAGGCCGGCGTGACGTACGCCGCCAAACTGGACAAGGCCGAAGCCGCGCTGGACTGCACGCAAGCGGCGGCATTGCTGGCGCGCCGCGTGCGCGCCTTCAACCCCGTGCCGGGCGCCAGTATCCGGCTGCCTGGCCTGCCCGACCCCGTCAAGGTCTGGCGCGCGCAGGCGCTTGAAGACGCATCGGCGGCCCTGGCGGCCGAGCCCGGCACCGTGCTGCGCGCCGAGGCGGACGGCATCGACATCGCCACCGGCGACGGCGTGCTGCGGTTACTGGAATTGCAAAAAGCCGGCGGCAAGCGCCAGCCCGTGGACGTGTTCGTGCGGGGCTGGCAACCGGCCTGATGGCGGGTTACGCCGCGGCTGCGCCGCGCCGGGCGGATCACAGCCCCCGCCTGCACCCCACGCCGGTCACGGACGAGTTGCCGCCAACAAATCCAGATACGCGCCCGCCACCAACTGCGTGGGCGCGACACCCAGCCCGGCCATCAACGTGCGGGCTTCTTCGCTGCCGGCGTCCAGGCTTTCGCCATCGCGCAGCACCACTTCAAGTTCCAGAAAATCGCCCAGCCCCTCGACCCGATCCAGATGGATGCGCGTGCGTCCGGCCATGAATACGGTGCGGTGCTTTTTCACGCGGCCGATTGCGCCGTAGGCCAGCGTCAGCGTCTGGCGCAGGGTGTCGGGCGAATCCGTCGGTGAAATGGCGTAGAAGCTCTCCTTGGGGCCGGCTTCGTCCGAGCGACGATAAAAAATGAGCTCGCCGGTGCCGTCGCCAAAGGCGCGCAGCTTCAGGCGCCCATGCGTGCACGTGAAAAAGGTGTCGTCCTGGTCAAGAATCACCGGTTCCTGCCCCGACAGCGCGGCGGCCAGGGGTTCAAGCACGGCCAGGTTGTCGACCCGTGCCTTGATTTCAACGTTGCGAGCCATGGCGTTACCCTCGCGCAAGATGAATGCAGACGGCACCGATACCGCACGGATACCGCATCAATACAGCGTGCCCGCCACCCGCGCGGGCAGGTCGCGGTCGTAAGCCGCGCCATCGAAAGTACCGGCCGTCAGGTCGGACAGGATGCGTCCCGTGCTGGGCAGCGCGCTGCGTGGCACCTGCGTGGTCGGGTCCCATAGCCGCGATCGCAGCAGCGCGCGCGAGCATTGGAAATACACCGTCTGCACGTCCACGATCAGCACCGAGCGCGGCAGCTTGCCGTCCATCGCAAAGCGCGCAAGCAGCGCCGGGTCGACACTGACGCGCGCCGTGCCGTTCACCCGCAGTGTTTCACCCACGCCTGGCACCAGGAACAACAGCGCCACGCGCGGGTCAACCAGAACATTCAGCAAGCTGTCCATGCGGTTGTTGCCGCGGCGGTCTGGCAACAGCAGCGTCTTTTCGTCTTCCACCACGACAAAGCCGGCGGGGTCGCCGCGCGGCGAAGCGTCCAACCCGTCCGGGCCTGATGTTGCCAACATCGCAAACGGCGCCGCTTCAATGAACGCGCGGTAATGCGGGTGCACGTGATCCACTTCCTTCTTCAGCGAGGCCTCGCCGGGCGCGCCGTACAACCCTTGCAGCGCGGCGGCGTCGGTGACGAGATGAGCGGGGTCGATGTGCATGGCGGGTTCCGGTTGGCAGCGTCAGGCCAGGATGGCGGGTAGGTCGGCTACGGTCAAAAATAGTTCGTCGGGCTTGCGTTCGCGCAGGGCGTCCACATGGTTATAACCCCAGGCGACCGACCCCACGCGCACGCCGGCCTTGCGGGCGGCGTCGATGTCGCGCATTTCGTCGCCCACCAGCAGGAAGCGTTCGGGCGCGACTTCATGGCGCCGCATCAGGCGGTCGATCTTGGCGGCCTTGCCGAACAGATCGGTGCCGCATTCATAGTCGTCGAACAGCGCGCAGGTGTCCGCGCCCAGCACGCGCTGCACGTTTTCAATGGAATTCGAACTAATCACCGCCAGGCGCACGCCGCCTGCCTTGATGCGCGCCACCGCGTCGGCAATGCCGTCGAACAAGTGCACGCTGGGGTCGATGTCCTGCATCAGCGTGCGCACGTGCGTCATGATGGCCGGCAATTTCCACAGCGGGATGCCCAGGTACTTCAAGATTTCCGAGGCCTCGCGGTGACGCAGGTTTTCGCGCTCGGTCAGGTCGATCTTGCGAAAGCCGTACTTGTCGGCCACCGTGTTCAGGATGGAATTGAACCAGGGCATGGTGTCCGCCAAGGTTCCGTCAAAGTCGAATGCAGCGATGTCGTATTTCAAGTAATCAGTCCGTTTGCCGGCTTCTGGCGGGGCTACAAGCCGTTGGGGTGAAGCAAATAGTGCACGACCGGCGCCAGCGCTTCAAGCGGCGGCGCGCTGGCCACCACGCGCGCGGCGTTGGTCCAGGGGTAGTCCAGGCCCAGCAGCCAGCCGAACACGGCGGGCATGTCGCCGGGCGGTAGCGTGACCATGGTTTCGATGGTGATGGTCAGGTCCGTGGCGCGATACGGTTGCGCCTGGAATTTCCAGTCGTAGCGGCCGCAGCCTACGCGCACATTGCCGGTGGCCTTTTCGGTCATGCCGACGATCCAGTCGCACTGGTAGTCGGGCAAGCGCGCCTCGGGCGCGGGACGCGACAGGTAGAACGTGTAGACGTTTTCGTAGGTCTGGCCAAACTTGCGCACCAGGGTGTCCGCAATGGCCGCGACCCCGTGGGATTCGGGCGGGAATGCGATGGCCTGGGTACGCAAGGCCATTTTCAGGACCGCGTCCGACGCGAATGCCCGCGCCAGATGATGCGGCCGGTTTTCATCCTTGGCGTGGAAATAGTCGCGCAGCACGGACTCGGTGCTGGCGGGGGACAAGGAATCGGAAGTCATTTCAAGAACGGGCGTCATGGGCTCAACAGGGCAAGAGGGCCATCAGGCCGTGATGGGGTCGAACCACTTCGAGACGTTGGGCGGCTCGTAGATGGCGTAGCGATCCAGCAGCAGGGCGGGGTCTTCTTCCACCACCAGCATGTCGCGATGCTGCGGCCGGATGAAGGCTTCGTCGACGGCGTGATCCACGAACTGCACCAACGCGTCGTAGTATCCCGCGACGTTCAACAGGCCGCAGGGCTTCTGATGCATGTTCAGCTGCGCCCACGTCCACACTTCAAAAAACTCTTCCAGCGTACCCGCGCCGCCAGGCAATGCGATGAAGCCGTCGGACTTGTCGATCATCATTGCCTTGCGCTCGTGCATGTTCTGCACCAGGTGCAATTCGGTCAGGCCACGATGCGCCTGTTCTTTCTTTTGCAGCAATTCCGGGATGACGCCGATCACGCGGCCGCCGGCGGCCAGCACTTCGTTGGCCACCACGCCCATGATGCCGACGACCGATCCGCCGTACACCAGCCCCAGGTCGCGCTTGACCAATTCGCGGGCCAGCACGCGGGCCTGCTCGATGTAATCCGGCCGGGTGCCGGGGTTCGAGCCGCAATACACGCAGATGTTCTTCAGGTTCATAACAGGTTCGTGAAGGCCGGGCCCGTTACAGATTGCGTCACGGGCGTTCCGGGAAGTCGATAGTTTACGAGAACGTCAGCGGGTGCGTTTGGGGGCCCCGGCGCCGTGCAAATTGGTGGCAGGAGCAATGTTTGGACACAGCAACTTCTGCTGCGATCGGTAGACTGAGTCGTTCGGTACGACTGGAAATCCAGCGTCGTAGGGCTTTCACTAACAGAGGAGCGAACGATATGGAACAAACGACCCGAACCCCCGAGAAGGCCAGCCGCCCATTCGACATGGACGTGAAGGCGATCCGCGCCAAGGCGCGCCAGGACATTGAGTCAGGCGCCGTTACGGACACCTATCGCGCAGACCGGGAAACCGTGCTGAAGCTGCTGAACGAGGCACTGGCCACCGAAGTGGTCTGTGTGCTGCGCTACAAGCGCCACTACTTCATGGCTCGCGGCTTGAATGCCGAACCGGTGGCGGCAGAATTCGCCGAGCACGCCACGCAAGAACAGGAACACGCCGACCGTCTGGCTGAACGTATTGTTCAGCTGGGGGGCGAACCGAACCTGTCGCCGAAGGGCCTGCTGGAGCGCAGCCATTCGGAATATGTCGAAGGGACATCCCTGCAAGACATGATCAAGGAAAACCTGATCGCCGAACGCATCGCCATTGACAGCTATCGCCAGATGATTGAATACATCGGTGAACAGGACTCGACCACGCGCCGCTTGCTGGAAGAGATCCTGGCGGTTGAAGAGGAACACGCCGACGATCTGGCGGACTTCCTGTAAAAGTAGCCGCTATACGGTAGTGGCCGCACGGCAAGGGCGCCTGAAACTCGGGCGCCCTTGCCTTATCAGAGGGCTTCGCCCCACAGATCGTATTCATCCGACTCGGTAACGCGCACGCGCACCAGATCGCCCGCCTTCAGGGGCTTGTCGGAACTGACGTACACACAGCCATCAATCTCCGGCGCGTCCGCGCTGCTGCGGCCGATGGCGCCGTCTTCATCCACTTCATCGATCAGCACGTCGATCTCGCGGCCCACCTTGCGGGCCAGGCGCGCGGTCGAAATGCCTTGCTGCAATTCCATGAAGCGTTCCCAACGGTCTTGCTTCACGTCGTCGGGCACGGGGTTGTCCAGCAGGTTCGCGGGCGCGCCTTCCACCGGCGAATACTGGAAACAGCCCACGCGATCCAATTGCGCTTCCTGCATCCAATCCAGCAGATACTGGAAGTCTTCCTCGGTCTCGCCGGGAAAGCCCACGATGAACGTGGAACGGATGGTCAGGTCGGGGCAGATTTCGCGCCAGCGCTTGATGCGCGCAAGCGTCTTGTCTTCAAACGCCGGGCGCTTCATGGCCTTCAGGATGCGCGGGCTGGCGTGCTGGAACGGAATGTCCAGGTACGGCAGGATCTTGCCTTCGGCCATCAGCGGAATCACTTCGTCCACGTGCGGGTACGGGTACACATAGTGCAGGCGCGTCCACACGCCCATTTCGGACAGCGCCAGGCATAGTTCCGTCATGCGCGTCTTGACCGGGCGGCCGTTCCAGAAACCGCTGCGGTACTTGACGTCCACGCCGTACGCGCTGGTGTCCTGCGAGATCACCAGCAGTTCCTTTACGCCGGCCTTGACGAGGCGTTCGGCTTCGCTGAGCACGTCGCCCACCGGACGGCTGACCAGGTCGCCGCGCATCGACGGAATGATGCAGAAGCTACAGCGGTGATTACAGCCTTCCGAGATCTTCAGATAGGCGTAGTGGCGCGGCGTCAGCTTGATGCCTTGCGGCGGCACCAGGTCCAGGTACGGGTTGTGGTCCTGCTTGGGCGGCGCGGCATCATGCACGGCGCGCACCACCTCTTCGTATTGCTGAGGGCCGGTCACTGCAAGCACGCTGGGATGCACCTTGCGGATCACCGATTCCTCAACGCCCATACAGCCGGTCACGATGACCTTGCCGTTCTCGGCCAGCGCTTCGCCAATGGCTTCAAGCGATTCGGCTTTGGCGCTGTCGATGAACCCACAGGTGTTGACGACGACAACATCCGCGTCGTTGTATTCGGGCGTGACTTCGTACCCTTCGGTGCGCAGTTGGGTCAGGATGCGTTCGGAGTCGACCAGGGCTTTAGGACAGCCCAGGCTGACGAAGCCGACTTTGGGGGAAGACATGGAATACCTCGGTGGGCGCGAGCCGGCGCCAATGATCAAAACGTGCGCAATTTTAGCGCGGCGGAGCGGGGGCCGTTATTTTAGGGGAAACGCGGCGCATTCATAGCGTGGTGTGTCGCCTGTGCGCTGCTTTGCGTCGGCCACGCGTTGCCCCGATGCGGTACGCAAATCCGGCGGTTAGAAATCAGACAATTACTAAAATCTCCTAACGCCGGCCAATGACATTAATACGGCGTTCAAATTCTAGTAAAAATCAGATTTTGATTATTCGCGCCGGTTTCCATTGTTTTTGACTATCTCGTCACGCAAACTGCCTCAACATTTAGTTTCAACGAGATAGCACGCGCCCTCGGTTTGCTGCGGGCGCGAAACCGTTATGAATTCCTATTGGTGCCGGCGAGTCGCCGCAGTGGTATTGATCGCGGCGGGCGCTTGCCCTACCGAGCCCTTCGCGCAGACCCCGCCCGAGGCGGTATCACGCCCTTCCGAAATCGAACGCAGGCAAGAGCAAGAGCTGGACGCCCAGCGTGCCCGCTCGGCCGAGCGCCCGGATGTCTTGTCCTCCGATGCCGCGCGCGGCCGAAGCGGGCTGGACCTGCCCGTTGAAACGCCATGCTTCGTCATCGGCAATTTGGCCTGGGATGACGCGCCACCCCCTTCTGACTTGGCCGGGGCCGCTCGCGCTGTCATCGGCCAATGCGTCGGGGGACAAGGGCTGCGGGCGTTTCAGGAATATCTGAACGGCTGGCTGATCCAGGACGGCCAGATCACGGCACGCGTCGTCGTGCCTGAACAATCGCTGGCGTTAGGCGCGCTGACGCTGCGCTTTCTGCCCGGCCGCATCTCGGCCGTGCAAGACGCGAATACCGTTGGATGGTGGCGCACCGCCTTGCCCACCGGCCCTGGCGGCGAATTGAATCAGCGCGATCTGGACCAGGCGCTGGAAAATATCCGCCGGCTTCGTGGTCAGGCGGATGCCACCATCGATGTCGGGCCCGGCCCCGAACTGGGTGACTCCGACATTATTCTGCGTCCAGGCACGGGCAAGCGTTGGCATGGTTACGTGGGCAGCGACAACGGCGGCCTGGACGCCATCGGCAAGTATCAGGTCAACGCCGGGCTGACCTTGGATTCCCCCTTGTTCCTTTACGACCAGCTGTCTGTGTCGTGGAACAGCAATGCGCGCTGGCGCGATGCGGACTCGAACACGCGCGCAGCGTCCATCAACTACAGCATCCCTTTTGGCTACTGGACGGCCTTTGCCGGCGCCAGCAAATCCACCTATCGCCAAACCGTGGCCGGTTTTGACGAACCCATCGTCTACGGCGGCACCACCAAGCAGTTGCAGGCGGGCGTGTCGGTCGTGCCCTATCGCGGTACGGACTACAAAGGCACGGCGACGCTGGCGATGCTGCGCAAGCGCGTCGGCAGCACGTTGAACGACGTCGCCATTGAAGTCCAGCGGCGCGACGTGACGGGCTACGACATCAACGTGGCGCATCGTCACTATGTGGGCCGCGCGGTGCTGGACGCCGGCGTTGGCCTGCGCGGCACGCTGGCCGGCCTGTCCGACCAGCCCGGCTACGTCTATGGCGACCCCGACTGGAATGGCCGCAGCACCATCGCGCTGGCCAATGCCGGGCTCTACCTGCCGTTTCAATTGGCGGACCAGCCCTGGGCGTACCACGTCAGCTGGCAGATTCAGCACGCCAAGACGCCGGTCGTGCCGTCGGACTACTTCACCATCGGCAATCGTTATGCGGTGCGCGGCTTTGACGGGCAGATGACGCTGGCGGCCGAAGACGGCTGGACGCTGCGCAACGACTTGTCGCTGGGCCTGGACAAACTGCTTGGCGGCCCCGGCCATCAACTGTATGCGGGCGTGGACGCCGGGCGCGTGGGCGGCGAGTCGGCGCGATGGTTGACCGGGCGCACGTTGGTGGGCGCGGTGACCGGGCTGCGCGGGCGCTTATCCCTTCCTTATGTCGATGCCAGCTATGACCTGTCTGCCGGCTGGCCGTTGAAAAAGCCGGAATCGATAAAGACGGCATCCACCGTGTTTGCCGCGGCCGTGATGTTCGAGTTCTGATCCGGCGCTTTGCTTCGCCGGCTTTCCTGATTGATCTGGTCGACAAGACGCCGGGGCTTGCCCCCGGTGCCGCGCAGCTTGTGCCGCCGTCGACATTTACCTTACCCGGGTACGCATGATGTCCAAGCTTCGTTCGATGATTGTCTGGTCCGTCGTTTTCTTGCAGGTCTGGTCGCCGGTGCTGGCACAGACGTTGCCGATCACGGTCGACAAGAGCGTTGCGGGCGCCAAGCCTTCCGTCGGCGCAACCAACGGCGTGCCGGTGATCAATATCGCGCCGCCCACGGCGGGCGGGGTGTCGAACAACCGCTACACGCAGTTCAACGTGGGACCTTCCGGCGCGGTGCTGAACAACAGCGGCGGCGCCAGCCAGACGCAGTTGGCGGGGCAGGTGGGCGGCAACATCATGCTGGGCAACCAGCGCGCCACCACCATCCTCAACCAGGTCACCGCGCCGAACCCGTCGCAATTGCTGGGCACGCTGGAAGTGGCCGGCAACCGGGCCAACGTCATCGTCGCCAACCCCGCCGGCATCACTTGCAACGGCTGCGGCTTCATGAACGCCGACCGCGCCTCGTTGACGACCGGCCGCCCGCTGATCGGTGCTGACGGGCGTATCGGCTTTGACATCGCATCGGGCAACATCCGCGTGGATGGCGCCGGCTTGAACGGCGCCAGCCTCAGCCAGGTCGACCTCTTGGCGCGCACGTTGGAAATCAACGCAGGTGTGTGGGCGGATCGGCTTAACGTCACGGCCGGCGCTGCGCGCGTCGATTACGACACCGGCATCGTCACCGCGCAAAGCGGCCAAGGCGCCAAGCCCGACGTGGCGTTGGACACGGCTGCGCTGGGCGGCATGTATGCAAACAGCATCCGGCTGATCGGTACCGAGTCCGGGGTGGGCGTGAACATAGGCGGCAACCTGGTGGCGCTGACGGGGGACCTGCACGTGAACGCGGCCGGCGACGTGCGTATTACGCCCAGCGGCACCGTTCAGGCGGCCGGCGCGCTGCGCGTTGATAGCGGCCGGGACCTTGCCGTGCAAGGCGTTGCGCAGGCAGCGGGCGCGACCACATTGGCCGCGCGTCGCGATGCAGACATACAGGGCGCAGTCGCGGCCGGCGGGCCGTTGAACGTGACGGCGGGCAAGAGCGTGGTCGTGGGCGCGCAAGGCGGCCTGCGTACCCAAGACGCGTTGCGCGTGTCGGCAGGCCAGGATCTGGCGCTGTCGGGTCACTTGCTGACGGCTGATCAGAACATCATCGCGGTGGCGGGCCGCAACATGAAGATGGCGGGCTTGCCGCTTGCCGTTGTTCAGCCTGGCGCAGGTGTGGGGAATGGCAACGGTAGCGGTAACGGCAACGGCATCGGCGTCGGCATCGGCATCGGCGACGGCACTGGCACTGGCACTGGCACTGGCAATGCCAACGCGATTGTCGATGCGCTCGCGACGGGCGCATCGGCCGGCGGGGCGTCGCAAGCGCCCGGCGTCATCTCCGCCAAGTCCGGCATCACGCTTCAAGCGGGGCGCGACCTGGTGCTGCCGCAACAGATATACACGTCCGGCACGTTGTTGACCCAGGCAGGCGCCAACATGGTCTCGGAAGTGGGCGCGCAGGCACAGTCGGCCAAGGGCATGACGATGCGCGCAGGCGCGGATGCCAATCTGGCTGGCGCGGCCTTGACGGACGGCGCGCTGTCGATCGGCACAGGCCGAAATCTGCGCATGGACGGCAGCGCCCTGGCCTACGGCGGCGGCTTGGCGCTAAAGAGCGGCAACGATATGCGCTTGGGTCAGGCCAGCCGCGCGCAAGGTGCCCGCATCGCGGTGGACGCCGGTGGAGATGTCCGCGTCGGCGGTGACATGGTGTCCGGGGAAACCATTGACGTGAAGGCGGCCGGCAGTGCGCTGCTGGCGGGCACGTTGAACGGCAAGCAAGGCATACACGCACGGACGGGTGGTGCGCTAAGTGTCTCCGGCGCGGCGGACGCCGCCCAGGGCGCCGTGACGCTGGCGTCGGGCGCTGACCTTTCGGTTACCGGCACTGGCAGCGTGCAAGCGCGTGGCCCGGTCGCGTTGCACGCCAAGGGGGCGTTGAACGCAGCGGGCACGGTGTCGTCCATGGCTGCATTGACGGCCCAAGCAGCGCGTGACGCCAAGGTCAGCGGCAAGCTCTTGTCGGGCGGCCCCATGCGGCTTCAGGCGGCGGGCGATGTGGTGGCGGACGCGAACGCGCGGCTGCAATCGGAAGGGGCAATGACGCTGCTGGCCGGGCAGGATCTGTCCTTGGCAGGCGAAGCCGAAACCAATGCGGCCTTGAAGCTGAACGCCGGGCGTGACCTGCGCATCGATGGGGCGGCGCGCGCCTACACCGGCGCGGTTGCATTGAACGCGGACAACGCATTGCAGCTGGGCAAGACCAGCCGCGTGCAGGGCGACGGCGTATCCGTGCGGGCGGGCGGCAACTTGGTCGCTGATGGCTCGATGGCTTCACGGGGCGACATGGCAGTAGCGGCGGGCCGGGACGTGCGCGTCGGCGGCCAGGCACAAGCCACGGGCAAGCTGAATTTGCACGGCGCGGGTGACGTCACGATTGCGAAGGGTGCAAGCCTAGACGCGGAACGCAGCGCGGCCGTCACGGCGGGGCAAGACATCGTGATTGCCGGCGCGCTGCGCAGCAACGAAGGCAACCGTGTCGAAGCCCGGGGCGCATTGCGCCTGGACGGCGAAACGTCTGCGGCGCAAGGCGCGCTTGAGCTGTTGGCGGGCGGTGATCTGTCGGTCGGCAAGCATGGCAAGGCGTTGGCGGCACGCACATTGCTAGGCCAAAGCGGCGGCGCGTTGACGGTAGACGGGGCGCTGTCCAGCAGGAATGCACAGAGGTTGACGGCGGCGAGCGACATTGCGATAGGCGGCCAACTGCTGTCCGGCGACACGCTGTCATTGCGCGCCGGTCTAGACCTGGGTATTGGCGCGGCCGCGCAAGTGCAATCCACCACGACCACAACGTTGAATGCCGGCCGCGATGCCAATCTGGCGGGCACGGCGGTCAGTGACGGCGCGATGACGATGCAGGCGACGCGCGATCTGAACGTGCTGGGCGCAACGCTGGCCTACGGGGGCGCACTTGACCTGACAAGCGGCAAGGATCTGCGCCTGGGTGCAAGCAGCCAGGCGCAAGGGGTAGGCGTGGCGGTGGCTGCTTCCCGTGACCTTTATACCCACGGCGAAATCCTTGCCGAAGGCTCCGCGCTGCTGACGGCGGGTGATCGCGCAGTGCTGGGCGGCAAGCTCGCGGCCGATGGCGAACTGACGCTGCGGGCGGCGGGCGCGGCCCAGCTTACCGGCGCATTCGAAGCGACGGGCAGTGCGTCCCTGTCGGGCGGCGAAGAGGTTGCGCTGGCAGGTAGCCTGCGCAGCAACCTGGGCACGCAGGTGGACGCGGCGCGCAAGTTGGATATCACTGGCGCCGTTGGTGCGGTGCAGGGCGCCGTATCCCTGGCGTCGGGCAGCGACCTCACCATAGGTGCCAGTGGCCACGTGCACGCGGCGGGGCCGGTGGCCTTGCGTGTCGGCGGCGCACTCGGCGCGGCGGGCACGGTGTCGTCAATGGCGGCGCTGACGGCGCAGGTCGCGCGTGACGCCTGGGTAGACGGCAAGCTGTCGGCGGGCGGAAACCTGTTGCTTGATGCCATCGGCAAGGTGACGGCGGGCGCGGATGCGCGCCTGCATTCGGAAGGCGACATCAGGGTGTCGGCCGGCAAGGATGTGGCTTTGTCGGGCGAAGCGCTGGCCAACGCCGGTATTACGTTGGACGCAGGCAGCGACTTGCGCATCGATGGCACGGCGCGAGCCTATGACGGCGCACTGACCATGAACGCGGGCAACGCACTGCGGCTGGGCGCGTCCAGCGGCACGCAAGGGGCAAGCATATCGGCACGGGCGGGTGGTGACCTTCACGCGGCGGGCACGACGGGGTCGCGCGGCGCTATCGATTTGGCTGCGGGCCGCGACGTTCGCGTGGACAGCACCGCGTCGGCAAGCGGCAATGTTTCCTTGGTTGCGCAACGCGACTTGAGCATGGGGCGGACGGCGCAATGGCAAGCCGAAGGCGCGTCCCGTGCGACGGCGGGTAACGATATGACGTTGTCCGGCGCGTGGCGGGGCAATGGCGACATGTCGCTGGCCGCCGTCGGCGCATTGACCCTTGATGGCGAACTGGCCGCCAGCGTGGGCGGCCTGAACCTGAGCGCGGGGCGAAACCTGTCGGTGGGCGCGCTGGCGCGCATCGCGGCGGCGGGGCCCGTGCGTGCAACAACAGACGGCGACCTGCTGGTGGCCGGCACCGTCAGCTCATTGAACGCGCTGACCTTGCAGGCCGCGCGCAATGCCCGCATCAGCAAGCAGCTTTACGCGGGTGGCGCGCTGGATGTGCAGGCCGGCCACACGCTGACCGTGGCGGGCGGCGCACAGCTTCAGTCCGACAGCGCGATGGCGCTGAAGGCAGGCCAGGATCTGAATATCGTCGGCACGGCGATGTCCGAAGGCAGCATGGCGCTGACGGCCGCGCGCGACCTGCGTGTGGATGGCGATGCGCTGGCCTACGGTGGCACGCTGGCCTTGAAGGGCGGCAACGATGTGCTGCTGGGCTCGGCGAGCCAGCTTCAAGGGCAGGGCGTGCAGGCGCAGTCCGGGCGCGACCTTGCAGCCAGTGGTGTGCTCGTTTCCAAGGGCGATGCGCAATGGCAGGCCGGCCGGGATATCGCGGTCGACGGCAAGGTTGGCGTGGACGGTTCGCTGGATCTGGTCGCCATGAACGACGTGCGCGTCGGTGCGACCGGGCAGCTTGAAGCGTCCGCCAACGCGCGTATCCAGGCAGCGGGTGCCGCAACGATTGCGGGCGCGGTGCGCGGCGATCACGGCGCATTGATACAGAGCGGCGGCGCGATGGCCGTGACCGGCACCGCGGCATCGGCCAAGGGGCCGTTGCAGTTGATCGCCGCACAAGACCTGTCGCTGTCGTCCGACAGCCGCGCGCTGGCGGGGGGCACTTTGCTGGCACGCGCGGGCGCATCGTTGATGGCGGCCGGCACCTTGTCATCGCTGGCCGATGTGGTCCTGGATGCCGGCTCCAACATAACGCTGGCGGGCCAGAATCTGGCGACGGGCGCTATCACCGCAAACGCCGGCGGCGTCTTGGCCGCCTTGGCGGGCTCGCGGTTGCAGGCGGATGGATCTGTCGACGTCCACGCAGACAGCGCGGCGTTGTCGGGCACGCTGGTGGCCGGACAATCGGCGCAGCTGCGCGTACAGCGGGACCTGACGGTGGATGGCACTGTGCTGGCCGACGCGGGCACGCTTACCGCCAGCAGTGGTGGCGATATGACGCTGGGCAGCGCAAGCGAACTGCAAGCCGGCGGAAAATTGCTGGCGCAGGCGGGCGGGAAGTTACGAGCGGCGGGCACCTTATCCGGTGAAACCGACATCGTCATGCAAGCGGAGTCGGATGCCGAGCTGAGCGGCAAGACGGTCGCCAACGGTACGCTTGAAATCAATGTTGGCAGGGATCTGACGGTTGCGGACAAAGCCTTGGCACAGGGCAGCCGCAACTTGCTGCTGACCGCAGGCCAAGACCTGCGCATCGCAGGTACGGCGGGCACGGCAGAGGACGCGGGCAACTTGGGCACGGAGGCCAGGGGCGCGGCGGCTGGGGGCGATGCCGCCCAGCGCGCAGAAGCCAAGCGGGCAGACACCGAAGGCACGGACACCGAAGGCACAGACCTCGAAGGCACTGGCTCTCAAGGCGTCCGCACCAGAAGCGCGGGCACCAAGAAAGCAGCTACCACCGGGGGCACGCTTCGCGCACAGGCCGGTCGCGATCTGTCCATCACGGACACCGGCACGGTCACCGCGGGTTCCCCCATTGCACTGAAAGCCGTTCGTGACATCAACATCGACGGCATCGCCACAGCCCTTGCGGGCACGTTGCACGCCGACGCCGGCGCCAAGCTGCAAGTGGGCGCCTCGGGTCGGATGCAAGCGTCCGACACCCTTGCCGCAAGCGCAGGCACTGATGTGGATTCCGACGGCGTCATTGCGGCGGGCGGCGGCCTCACGCTGGCAGCGGGCGGTAGCGCCCGATTGGGCGGCGTTGTGGCAGCGTTGGGCGAGCGCGCGGCCGGGGATGCGCAGATCTCCGCGCAACACGACCTGACCATCAAGCAAGGCGGACACGTCCAGGCTGCCGGTGCGCTAAGCGCGCACGCAGGCCAAGACCTGAGCGCGTTGGGGGCGTTGAGCTCGGTTGCCGACATGGCACTGACTGCCACGCGCGATGTGCGCGTGGACGGCACCGTGGCTTCCGATGCCAACCTGACGCTGACCGGACGCAACCTGACCGTTGCCGCAACCGGTCTTGCCCAAGCAGGCGGCACGCTTGCCGCCACCGCCCAAGAGGCCGTGCTGGTGGCTGGGCGCATGTTGGCGGGGCATTCGCAATCGTTGATCGCGGGTAACGCCCTGACGGTGCAAGGCACGGTGGCCGCGCTGAACGGCGACCTGACGATGACCTCGCGCCAAGGCGACGTAGCTTTGGGCGCGGCATCGACCGTGCAGTCCAGCGGCATGTTGACGGCCGATGCCGGCGCTGCGCTGCGCGCCCAGGGTTCGCTGGCCGCAGGCCATGGCATGACCCTGCGCACAGGCACGGATGCCGCGCTGGGTGGCGTCACCGCCACGCAGGCGGGCGACTTGAACGTCTTCGCCGCGCACAACATGACCATTGCGGCAGACGGCCGCCTTCAATCTGCCGGCGCGCTGAACCTGAAAGCGGGCGGCACACTGGCCAACGCGGGCGTGGTGTCGGCCAATGACGGCGCCAGTGTCAGCGCGGGCGCCGCGTTGCTGAACCAGGGTTCCGTCCTGGCAGGCGGCGACCTGCTCGTCACCACACCGGGCGTGCTCGACAACGCAGGCCGATTGGTCGCCGGCATGGACGGCGAAGGCGCCCTTAACCAGCCGGGCAGCCTCACGCTGAAGGCCGGCCACATCGTTCATCGCGGCACCAGCCTGGCCGGCAAGGACCTGACGCTTGCCGCAGGCAAGCTGGACCTTGCGCATGGCGCGCTGTCCGCAGTGGGCAACGTCACGCTGGCCACGCCGGGAGACATCGATGCCCGTCATGCCGTCGTACAGGGCGGCGGCGTGGAAATCTCGGCCGCCAACCTGAACAACCAGGCAGGCAAACTGACCTCGACCGGCGCGGGCAGCCTGACGCTGGCGGGCACGCTGGACAACACCGACGGGCTTATCGCCGCCGCGGGGGACTTGAACATCGCCGCCACCACGATCGTCAACCGCGAGGGCACGCTGGCGGGCGGCAATCTTGTACTGAAAGCCAGTGCCACCGTCGACAACCGCGCCGGTTTGATCCAGGCCGATAACGCACTGACGCTGACGTCAGGGTCGCTGGATAACAGCGCCACGCTTGCGGTGGCGGGCGGAGCACCGAAGGGCGTGCTGGGCAAGGTGGTTGCCATCGTGGCGGACCGCGTCGACAACCAAGGCGGATCCATCCAGGCGGGGCAGGATCTGACCCTGACCACGCGGGAACTGGATAACCAGGGCGGTGAGGTGGCCGCGCAAGGCAACGCCCGCATCGTGGCCGACACCTTGAAGAATGGCCAGGGCAAGCTGCTGGCGGGCAACAGCCTGACCGTCATCGCGCAGGTCTTGCATGGCCTGGGCACGCTGCAATCGGCGGGCGATCTCAGCTTTCACTACGCGGGCGCGTTGAACCAGACGGGCGACCTGTCCAGCGGTCGCGATTTGAACCTGTCGCTGGGCGGGGCGCTGGATAACAGCGCCACCATCAGCGCTGGGCGCGACCTGAGCATCCAGGCGGATTCGCTGGTCAACCATGCCACCGGCCAACTTTTGGCGGGCGGCGGCAACACCCTTGACGTCACGCACGGCCTGACCAACGCGGGCCTGATCGACGGCGCCATCACGCGCATCAACGCCGGCCGCGTGGACAACCTGGCCCGCATCTACGGCGACAAGGTCGCGATTCAGACCCACACAATGGTCAACAGCGCCGGGGTGGGCGGGGGCGCGGTCATCGCGTCCCGTGGCGCCATGGACCTGGGCGTGGCTTCACTGGTGAATCGCGATCATGCGCTGATCTACGCCGGCGCGGACCTTGCCATTGGCGGCGCGCTGGATGCCGGCGGCAACGCGGCGGGATACGCGGGGTCGTTGTTGAACTCGGGCGCCACCATCGAAGCGGCGGGCAACGCCCGCATTTCCGCGGCGTCGTTGTTGAACCAGAACGCCGGCTATAGCAGCCAGACGGTAGTGGTGTCGTCCCAGCCCAAGGTGTACTTCACCCCGGCGGGCAGCACCGACATGTACGACGCCGAGACCAACTGGCTGTGTGACGAGGTTACCCCTCAGTGCAGCAAGGACCCGGCTTGGCTGGACGACGATCCCGAGCGCATGTTCCTGCTGCCGTCCGACAAATATCCGGCGGCGCGCTACGGCCCGCCGTTCGACTACACCCCGGGTGGAAAACGCAAGGCGGGTGTCAGTTCGCCGATCGCGTTGGCTTATTACCCTGCCGACTACGTATGCAGCGGCGGCGACGCGGATACCGCATGCTGGGACATCCCCGAAGGCTTCGGCTATGCCTCCGACGCGCGCATATGGTCCGTTTTTGGCGTCACCCCGCCGACAGGCACTTTGCCTGTCTGGGTTCCCCCGGAAGCGCCCTGCTTTACCAACAGTCCGGAGTGCCTTGCAGAAGGCGCCCGCCGCAAAGCCTATGAAGCGGCCTATGCCGCGTACAAGGCGCCGTTCATGGCGCTGGACGCCCGCATCCGCGAATTCAACGCCGATTTCGGCAACCGCCTGGTCGGCACGCTGACCTACTACCAAGTCAACGAAACCGTCACCGAAACGCGCACGCTGTCGTCGGACCCGGGCAAGATCCTGTCCGGTGGCGCGATGACGCTGGCCGGTTCCGTTACCAACGACAAGAGTCAGATCGCCGCGGGCGGCGCGCTGCACGTGGCAGGCCCCGCCATCCACAACATAGGCGCGGGCGGCCAGCGCACCGTCGTGCGCGAGGGCACGGCCACGGTCTCGCAGGCGCGGTCCAAGGACCGCAAGGAATACTCCTCCGGCTACACGGCCACCCTGGCCGGTCAAGCCATCGAGCTTCCCGTGGGAACCTCGGGCGGACACACCAACGTCGCGTTGGCCGGATCGGCGCCGGGCAACACGGGTATCGGCAAGCCCGGCCCAGTGCTGGTCGCCAGCCTGGAACTGCCCGGCGGCACGGTGGTGCGCACCGTTTCCAACCCCGCCAGCATTCCCGACAACCAGCTGTTCACCGTAGACAAGCGCCCCGACGCGCCGTACCTCGTCGCGACCGACCCGCGCTTTATCGGCCAACGGCCCACGGTATCCAGCGACTACCTGTTCGATCTGCTGCGCCAGCCCGACGCATTGCCGGGCACCACGGTCGCGGGCGGGGCGGGCGCGGGCGCCGGGCTTGCCGGCCCGCGCCCCGACAAGCCTGCTGACGCCGATCGTGTGCACGTCGCCATCGGCAATGGCGCCGTCGCGCAGCAAGCAGCGGCAGGCCCTGCCGTGGGCGCAGGTTCCGGCGTGGACGCGCAGCGTCTGCACGCCCCGGCTGCAGCCAACGTGGGTAACGCCGCGCTGGACGGCGGCGGCACCATTGCCGGCAACGCCGTGCCAGGCGGCAAGACGCTGTCCGGCGCGCGGCTGCCCGGCTGGGACGCCCTGTTGCCCCCCGGCGCCAAGTTCCTGACGCCCTCGGGCCAACCCAAGCGTCTGGGCGATGGCTTTTACGAGCAAAAGCTCGTATCTGACCAAATCCTGTCCACGACTGGACTACGGTTCCTGGACCGCTTCGGCGACAACGACAGCCAATACAAGGCCTTGATGGCGGAAGGCGCCAAGTTCGCGCGGGCCAACAACGTCCAGGTCGGCGTGGCGCTGACCGATGAGCAACAACGCCGGCTGACCAGCGATCTTGTGTGGCTGGTCGAACAAACCGTCACCCTGCCGGACGGCAGCAACGATACCGTGCTGGTGCCCAAGGTCTACCTGGTTGTGCGCAAAGGCGACCTGAAGGGCGACGGCACATTGATGGCCGGCCGCGACGTCAAACTTGCGGCCGACGGCGACATCGTCAACAGCGGCACGATCGGCGCACGCCATGCCACGGTGATGAGCGCGTCGAATATCGTCAACCGGGCGGGTGGTTTGGTGCAGGGGGCGGTCGTGGATCTGGCCGCGCGCGAAGACCTGACCAACCTTGCCTCGCTGATTCAGGGCGATTCCGTCACGCTGAAGGCGGGGCGCGACATCGCGCTGGCCTCGACGGCGGCGTCGGAAAACAACGGCGCGACCTGGGGCTCGTACCTCTCGGGCGTCTCGCGCGTGGATGCCGGCAACCTCAGCATGCAGGCGGGTCGCGACGTGACGTTGACGGCGGCACAGGTGGCCGCCAAGGACGACGTGCGCGTGCAGGCAGGCCGGGATATCAATCTGGCCACGCTTGAGGAAAGCCACGGCGAATCGCTGGTGCTGAACAAGAAGAATCGGCATGACCTCGCCACCAGCAAGGAGATCGGTTCCAGCATCGACGCGGACGGCAAGGTCACGATGATCGCGGGGCAGGACGTTAATGCGCGGGCGGCGGATGTCACGGCCGGTGAGCAGTTGGCCGTTGGCGCCGGCCGCGACATCAACTTGATCGCCGGCGTGCAAAGCGGCTCGGCCTACGACGAAACGCATTACAAGACCCGTGGCTTCCTGTCCTCGAAGACCACGCATACCAAGACGGCCCTTGACTGGGAACAGGCCCTGGCCACTACCTTCACCGGCGACACCGCCGTGCTGATGGCTGGACGCGATCTGACTGTTGCAGGCTCGAACGTTGGTGCGCAGAAGGATCTGGTGATGTCGGCCGACCGCGACGTCAACATTCTGGCCGGCCAGAACGCCGAGGACGGCTACGACTACAAGATGGTCAAGAAGTCAGGCTTTGGCGCCATGGGCGGTTTGAGCTATGGCACCAGCAAGCAGACGGATTCGCTTGATAGCAAGAAGGTTTTCCACAACGCCAGCACCGTCGGAAGCGTCGAAGGCGATGTGCTGATCAACGCTGGCAGCGCTCTCAATATCAAGGGCAGCAACGTCATCGCGCGCCAGGGCGACATCACGCTGATCGGCAAGGAAGTCAACATCGGCGCGGCGCTGGACACCACGAAAGAGAAGGAATTCCATGAGATCAAGCAGACGGGGTTGACGCTCACCGCGAGCAATCCCATTGTCAGCGCCGTGCAGACAGGCGCGCGGATGGCTGATGCTGCGGGCAGGACGGACAACGCCGTCATGAAGGGCTTGGCAGGTGCCACGACAGCCCTGGCGGCCGCCAACGCCTACGACGCCGTGCAGGCGTCCGCTAAGGCTGCCGCGGCGGCGGAAGCCGTCAAGCCCGGCTCATCCAACGCGCTCGACAAAGCGGGTGGCGTGAGCATCAAGCTCAGCTTGGGTACCAGCAAGAGCAGCAGCACGACGGACCGTAGTTGGTCCAGCGCCTTGGGTTCGACGGTGGCGGCCGGCAAAGACCTGACCATCGTCGCCCAAGGTGCTGGCAAGGACTCGGACATCACCGTCACGGGATCGAACCTGTCGGCGGGCAACAACGCGGTGCTCAAGGCCGAAGGCGACATCCTCTTGCAGGCTGCCCGCAACGCGTTCGAGCAGAAAACCGATAGCAAGAGCAGTAGTGCCAGCATCGGCATCGGCTATTCCACGGGCGGCCAGCAAAACGGATTCACCCTTGAACTGGGCGCCTCGGTCGGACGCGGAAAGGCCAACGGCCGTGACGAAAGCTGGACCAACAGCAATATCACGGCAGGCAATGTGCTGGCGATGCAGTCTGGCGGCGACACCACGCTAAAGGGCGCGGCAGGCCGCGCTGATCAGATCATCGCATCGGTGGGTGGCAACCTGCTGCTGGAAAGCTTGCAGGACAGCAGCAAGTACGACTCCAAGAACAAGAGCGCGGGCTTTGGGATAAGTCTTTGCATTCCGCCGTATTGCGTGGGCTCAAGCAGCGTCTCAGCCAACGCCAGCACCGGCAAGATGCACAGCGACTTCAAGTCCGTCACGGAACAGACGGGTTTGTGGGCGGGTGACGGCGGCTACCAGATCGATGTCGAGAACAACACCAAGTTGGTAGGCAGCGTCATCGCCAGCAGCGACCAGGCGGTGGCCGATGGCTTGAACAAGCTGACCACGGGCACGCTGGTTACGGAAGACATCAAGAACACCGCCAAGTACAGCGGCAGCCAGGTGTCGATCGGGGGAGGTTTCGGATTTGGCGGCAATGCCAAGGCGAGCGACTCGGGCCTGGGCACGACCAAGGGCGGTCAGGTGGCTGGCGGCGCGACGAAGGACCACGGTACTTCGGTCTCTACTGGCAGCAGCGGCTTTGGCATGGGCACGCCGGTGGTGGCGGCGGCCAGCGGCAACAGCAGCTCGACTACGAAGAGCGCGATCAGCGGCGGCACGATCGTGATCCGAAATGAAGCCGCGCAGCAAGACCTTACCGGGATGACGGCAACAGAAACGATCGCCGCGCTGAACCGGGATACGACGAATGCGTTGAATGCGCTGAAGCCGATCTTTGACAAGGAGAAGATCGAGGCGGGGTTTGAGATTGCGTCGGAAGCTCAGCGGCAGGTTGGTCAGTTTTTGACGAATCGGGCGCAGGAGGCTGATGCGCTGAAGAAGGAGATGGATGCTGAGCCTGAGGGTCCGCGCAAAAGGCAGCTTGCTGCGCAACATGCCGAAGCCGCTAAATGGGCGTCCAACGGCCAGTATCGTTTGATCGCTACGGCAATAGGCGCGGCTGCGGGTGGCAACGTCACCGGGGGAGCGACTCAGTTTGTTCAATCGGCAGCCGTGAACTATCTGCAAGGTCTGGGCGCGTCGAAGATCAAGGATCTTTCGGGCAGTGTGGGCGGGGAAGGTTCCCCCGGGCATATCGCGCTGCATGCAGTGCTTGCCTGCTCGGGCGCAGCTGCTCAGGGTGCAAACTGCGCAGCCGGCGCGGTAGGTGCCTCGGCCAGCATCGTGGTCAACAGCCTCCTGCAAAAGATCTCGGGCAAAGACTCGGAGCTGCTCGGTGCCGAGGATAAGGACCAACGCGCCAACCAGTTGGTTTCGATCATCGCGGGCATTGCGGGCGCGTTATCGCCGGAACAAGCGGCGACGATTGCGAATGCTGCTCGTCTCGAAGCGGAAAACAATACGCTTCGGGATCACACGCAGGTTCATTCGGCGAGGTTCGACGAGAAGGTGAAGGCCTTGGCGGACTGCGAGGGAGAACGGCCATGCCAGACCGCTGCGGGCCACTTTGAAGGCTGGATTCGGGTTATTGATGAGCGAGAGCTTCCCGCCTGCGGGGGGGGGATGGGATCTGCATTCAAAACAGGCTGGCCGAGCGGGACGCCTATACGGCGGGGCTGGCAACGGCTATCGGCCGATTGAAGGATCCGCTGATAGCGGGTATGGATTTGCTGGATGCGCGCAATAAGGGTCTCTATGATCGTTTGACGCTGAAAGGCGCGTTGGTTCGTTTTCAGTCGGGGACGCCAGACTACACGAGCGAGGCAGATCGGTTCGTCGTCGAGGCGATGATGTCGTCACCGGTGGTGTTTGCGGCGGTTAAGGGGCTATCTTCGCTGGACAGTGATGGCGTAGGCAGCAAGGTGCCGAAGAGTTCTGGCAATGCGGCGGGTGGTGGAGGGAATCGTTCAAATAGGGTAGAGCTGACGGAAAATCGAGTGGCGAAGATATTCGGAGTTCGTGAAGGACATATCATGGATACTGCGGAAAATCGCGCGCTGCTGCTTGGGGTTGCTAATGATCCGAAATCTGTTTTGGGTTTGGATAGGTTCGGTTCGACGTGGTCGGCGAAAATTCAATCTGACGGTTCACAGGTTTGGGTTCAAACTCGAAATGGGAAAATTTAGAATGGAGGGGTAAACAAAAGCCCCTTGTCGTATAACTCAGAAACAGGTCTTGCTGCGATAAATAAACCGGGCTGGAAACAATGAATGAAAAGATTCTGAGTGTCGAAGAAGCCTATAGAGCTATGTTTGTATTTCTGGAAAAAGAATATGCAAGAACCGGGGCGGACGAGATCGGTGGCTTGCTAAGTTCTTTGTCGTGGGAGATGACGCAAGGGCAAGGCCCCGCAGATCCAGGGGCATGGGAGGACTGGCAAGATGCGGTAAAAGAAGCACTGACAATTAACAGTACTGTATGGCCTAGATAGAGATAGAACACATAAAAAATATAACGTGTCTAGCCGAGTTCTCGGATCGCTGTTCAGTGGCAAGTATTTAGTCGGATTTTGATTTTGACGCCAACGCGTGGGAGGCCGCTCGCGCGAGCGGTAACACCGGGAGGTGAGCCGCTGAAGCCGATTTTTGACAAGGAGACGATCCCGGCGGGGTTTGAGTTTGCGTCGGAAGCTAGCTGGCAGGTTGGGTAGTTTCTGTCGTATCGGGCGCACGAGGATGGTGTGTTGAAGAACGAGATGGAGGCTGAGCCTGGGCCGCGCAAAAGGCAGCTTGCTGCGCAACACGCCAAGGCCGCTAAATAGGTGTCCGATGGTCAGTATCGATTTATCGTTTCGACAATACGTGCGGCTGCGGGTGGCAACGTCACCGGGGGAGCGACTCAGTTTGTTCAATCGGCAGCCGTGACGGGGCCGTTATCGCCAGCGACGCGGAAGCGGCGAAGAACAAGCTGTCCACGGAGACGTTCGGCTTTACCGATTTGCAGAACAAGGCCGCATACAAGTCCACGACTGTCGGTCTGAACCTCGGCATGTCGGGTGCGTTCGACGTCGCAAATAAGGGCGGTGCGAATGGGCTCGGTCCCTCGGGATTGAGCTTGGGTCACACCAGGGGCAGCGCTTCCGGCACGACCTACGCCGCCATTGCGCCGGGCACGATCGAGGTGCGCTCGGACAAGGAAACCGGCCGCGATAGCACGGCGGGCCTAAGCCGCGACACCGCAAGCGCGAATGGCAGCATCGGCCAGATCTTCGACAAGGATAAGGTCCGCGAGCAACTGGAGTTCCAACAGGCGTTTGGCCAGTTGGGGATGCAGATTGCGGGGGACGTGCTGAAGGATCTGAAGAAGGATGACCCTGACCTTTGGGGAGAGGGCAAGGCAGGGGCGATTGCCGTGCACGCGGCTGTTGCGGGTATTGGTGCGGCATTGGGGGGAGGAAATGTCGCAGGTGCGATTGCGGGGACGATCGCGGGGGATTTGGCGAGCAACCTTGTGCAGGATCAGATCGCTCTGGCGGTGGCAGATTTGCCTGTCGAACTCCGCAGTCAGGTCTCCAAGGTCATTACGAACGTGGTCGCGAGTGCGGCGGGGGGACTTGCAGGCGGCCTAAGCGGAGCAGGAGGTGCAGCCGCATCGAACATGTTCAACCGCCAACTGCATCCCTCTGAGACTGAATGGATTGAAAAGAACGCCAAGCTCTACGCGTCGAGGAAGGGGATACCCGAGGAGGATGCGATAAAGCAATTAGCCGCCCAAGCCTATCGGCAAGTGCAGACGGGGACAGAGGGAGCTTGGGATGCAGAAGCGCAGGCATTTTTAAAGCAGGCGCACGGCATGTTGCCCGACGGCGGGTACATGTTTTACGCGCCTCCGTTTCAGCGGAACGATTCAGCAATGTATGCAGAGAATCTGCCTATGCTCGCTGACTTCTACGCGAAAAATGGGCTTCAGTTTCCTGCCGAAGGCAAAGTGGTGGACGCGGCAACCAGGAATGCGCAAAGCCTGAACTTGATGTCTAATTTGACATTCACTGCGGGCGGAGTTTCTGCCGCTTTGGCGTTGGCGGGGCTTCCACCGACACTTATTTCTTGGGCGTTTGCAAATCCCGCTGATGCCGTAACCATTGGCGTCATATCCGCAGAAACAGCCGCGGCTATTCAAAGTGGGGCTGTTCTACCAACTTCTGTTTTAGTGGGCCTGCGTAATGTGCCGGGGAAGGCGCTTGGTGCAAAAGCGACAGGCGTTGCGGATGAAACTGCAGGTTCAATTAGGAACGTCAACCCAGGTTATCCAGATGCTGGACGAACCCATAACTGTGTTAATTGTTCGATTGCTACCGATGCAACACTGACGGGTAACCCGGCATCTGCATTGCCGATAAATTCCACCAAGCGTGTTCCGTTGACAGTGCTGGAGAAGCAATATGGCGCTAAGTTTAGCGGCGTGTCTTCCCCCGAGACTATTACCCAACATATGGTCGGTGGCGGGGACGGCGCGCGCGGGATTGTGTTCGGTTCCTATGGTCCAGGTCAGCCAGGCCATGTTTTCAACGTCGTTAATCAGAATGGGGTTATCCGATATCTAGATGGGCAGACCGGGAAGCCGGCTAATATGAATAATTTTAAGACGCTACAGTTGCTGAGAACTAACT
The DNA here is from genome assembly GCF_036668755.1 of Achromobacter sp. ESBL13. Taxonomy (NCBI): domain Bacteria; kingdom Pseudomonadati; phylum Pseudomonadota; class Betaproteobacteria; order Burkholderiales; family Alcaligenaceae; genus Achromobacter; species Achromobacter sp. ESBL13. Next base: position 725,271 of record NZ_JAZEVT010000002.1, read on the forward strand.
AATGATTACCTATGAGAGTGCGCTGGAGCGAGCTAACGCGTATTTAAAAGACTCAGATATTCCTCTGCAGTTAACGCATGAGGGAGAGTTTTCTGAGGGATGGTTCTTTTGCTATCAATCTAAAGAGTATTTAGAGACAGGGAGTTTTTCGGCTCAGCTGGCTGGAAATGGACCGTTCCTAATTGATAAAGAAACAGGGGAGCTTCATGTTCTAGGGACTGCCAAGCCTCTAGAAGAATATCTGGATCAATATGTGAAGAACAAGTTAGGAAGATAAGATCTATTTGTTGGCGCAGCGGCAAATGCGGGGTCAATTAGTCATATCTCTGCAGGGGATCTTCCTAAAAGTCAGTCTAAGATGATTGCTGATTTTGAACCAGCAGGGTACCCAACAAAACCAGTAGAAAGATCAGTTGGTGAAAGAAAATCTGAGCAATTTTGCGTCGCAGGACTCAAGGTTGGCGGCTGCTGTGAACGGTAGTGGAACGAAAAATCCGAACTTTTCTATAGGTCAAGGCACATCTTTCGAAGATAATCAATTAGGAAAAATCTGGATCGGTGATGATGCTAGGCCTATCTCCGGTGTTCCTGGGGGCTTTATTAGTGCTGATGGGGCACGTGTGTACAGACCGCCAACGAAAAAGCCTAATACTCCGGCTAAATATAATCCGACAGGGGTGCAGGCTAACTGGATCAAAAGCGAGTATTACTACCATGGCGCTGTGGTGCGACATATGCTGATAGTTTTTGAATACGATACAAGTCTCATAGTTAAAGAAAGTTCAAACTATGTCGGTGCTTGCTCAGGGGAAGATTTTTGGGGGTTGCCCAAAAATTGTCTCGTATGGGTGCATGGGAGTATGAAGACTATAAGCCGTAGATAACTGCGAGCCTCGGGAAGTTGCTGCTGGGCTCAAATGAGAATTTGAAAAATGTATTGAAAAAAATAAATGTAAGGCGCGTGTTCCGTGGTGCTAGTGGAATCAACATTTGTCGATAGGTGCCTCGCCCTCCACTGGTGACACATTTCTCATTGGTTCGCGGCTACCCGCGCTCCTGGTGGGTTCCGTGCCCTAAACGCAATTGGCCGCGAGCACTTTGAAACCTCTAATTGCGAATTTAAGTAGGGGGTGGCGCGTTAGCATGCTTGTTGGTTTTTATATAAAGTTGCGTAATTTTAAAAATTTGCAGAATACTAAGCTTATGCAATCACGCAAAATCTTCGCGGTAGCCTTGTTGTTGGCGTCTTCCGGTTGCTCGTTCATCATGGGTTCACCACCCAAGGCGTTAACGTCGAACCCTGGGCCGCAGGAGAAAATCAGTCCCGTTCTGATATTTACCTCCGATTGTGATTTCAAAGAGAAAATCGACGGCGTTGGGGTTTTGGGTGCGAGAACGGCGTATCCTGCCTCGTACGCCGCCGAAGCGGTATGCAAGGCGTTCAATAGCGAGCTCGCAAACGCTATGGACGCTTCGGGCGTCAAAGCAACTGTTAAAGCCCGGCCTGTGGATGCCCACACAGACGGGCCTCCAACGATGCGAGAGGACGCAGCGACTATCGGGGCCAAGTACGTTGTGGATGTCGGTAGGGCCAATGGCTTCGCAGGCTATCAGCAATATCCTCCCAGCGTGGGCGTCATCATTCGTCTGTATGACGCAGTATCTGGCGAATATCGAGCTATGGCCGAAGAAACGTATCGGATATCTCTGCGCGATTTCTCGAATCGCGGCCCTACAGCAGAAGGGCAGAAAATTGCGGCTAGCATGGCGAATAAGCTCGCGCGTACGATGTTGAGGCGATGCACTGAGAAGTACCCATATCAGTGCGAGAAGTTTGGAGAACTGCGCTTCGCCGAGCCACGAGATTCGTACGGCAAATGACGCAGCACGTAGAGGCTGGCGTTTGATGAGCTGGCCGCGAAGACGTGGCTTCGCCATTGCACCATCCGTTGGGCGTTCTAGATCTGATGTGAATTCGAAACGCGGGCAGCAGTTTGCGAGTTAGGGGCTGGCCAAGCAACTCTTTGCCAACGGCGCGCAATTCGCCCGTGGACCACGGCATAAGCTAGCGCGGCGCTGGCTTGGAGTGAGCAAGAGCCAAAGCACGACAGATCGCGCGTCGTCTTCCGTTTTGGGTTCTACCGTGGCAGCGGGCCAAGACCTGACCATCGTCGCCAAGGGGGCCGGCTCCGCGTCCGACGTCACCGTCACAGGTTCACGCCTGTCAGCAGGGGACAACGCCATCATCAAGGCAGACGGCGACATTCTGCTGCAAGCTGCGCAGAACACCTTTGAGCAGCACACGAGAAACAAGAGCTACAACGGTAGCGTCGGCTTTGGGGCCTCAGCGAACAGCGAAGACGGTATAGGCGTGATGCTGAACCTTAGTGCCGGTGGGGGCCGAGGGCGCGCAGGCGGCAAAGACGCTAATTGGACGTATACCGATGTCACTGCTGGCAACGTGCTGGCATTGCAATCGGGCGGGGATACCTCGCTGATCGGCGCGATAGCAAGCGCCGATCAGATCATCGCCTCGGTCGGCAAGAATCTTCAAATTGAGACTCTGCAAGATACCAGCACCTACGTTTCCAAGCAGCAAAGTGCTGGCGTCCAAGCAAGTATCTGCATCTACGGCTACTGCAAAAGCTCCGTCTCCGGCAACGTCTCGCAAGGCCGGATGGAAAGCAATTTCCAATCCGCCACACAGCAGGCGGGGATGAAGGCGGGTGAGGGCGGCTTTCTGGTCAACGTTGGCCAGAACACCACGTTAACTGGTGGGGTCATATCGAGCAGTGAACAGGCTGTGGCAGACGGCCTGAATCAACTGTCCACCGGCACGCTTGTCGTCAAAGACTTGCAGAACACGGCGCGCTACAAGGCAGATCAGGTCGCATTGAGCGGCGGATATGGCTGGAGCGGCAGCGGGGAAGGAGACGCGAAGAAGGGCGATGTCGGGACGAACTAGAAAGGCCAGGCGGCTGGCGGCGCGGACAAAGTGCCAGGTACGAGCCTGCCGACAAGCAGCAACGGAGCTTCCGCCGGTCTGCCCGTGGTTGTCGCGGCTTCTGGGAATGCCAACTCGACTACATACAGCGCTATCAGCGGCGGCAGCGTAGCCATTCGTGATGGGGCTGGCCAACTTGCCCTGACCGGCAAGACTGCGGCGGAGACGATCGCGGCGTTGAACCGGGATACGTCCGATACGTTGAATGCGCTGAAGCCGATCTTTGACAAGGAGAAGATCGAGGCGGGGTTTGAGATTGCGTCAGAGGCCCAGCGGCAAGTGGGGCAGTTTTTGACGAATCGGGCGAAGGAGGCTGATGCACTGAAGAAGGCGATAGATGCCGAGACGGATCCCGCGCTCAAAGACGATCTCAAGGCCCGGTATGACGAAGCAGCAAAGTGGGGGCCGAACGGCGCGTATCGGCTTGGAGTGACCGCCATTTCAGCAGGCGCGGGGGGAAATGTCACGGGAAGTGCGGGGCAATTCTTGCAATCTGCCGCGGCGAACTACCTGCAGGCGTTAGGCGCCGGCAAGGTGAAGCAGATTGCGGACACTTTGGACAGTGAGGCTGCGCGGACGGCATTACAGGGATTGGTTGGTTGCGCTGCAGCCTTCGGTCAAGGAAGCCATTGTGGCGCCGGCGCAGCGGGGGCTGCGGCGAGTGTCGTACTTAACAACCTCATTCAGGGTCTTTCGGGGCATGGTGCCAAGGACCTGACGGCGGAGGAGAAGGAGTCACGAGCCAATCTGGTCGCCAGTCTCGTCGCGGGCCTTACCGTAGCACTGGGTGGAGATAGTGCTGTTGCGACCCTAGCCGCCCAGATCGAGACCGAGAACAACTACTTCGGGCAAAAATCCGAGGGTTTCAGGGCGTCTGAACAACGGCAATTTGATGCGGCGATTGCTTCTTGCGGTCCTGGAAACCCTGATGGCTGCGCCCGGGCTCGAGAGCTGAGCGGCATGTCGGCGCAACGCGACAAAGAGCTGGCAAGCGCTTGCGTAGATCGAGCAGCTTCCCTGTGCCGCGCAGCAATCCAGCTGGCGACAGCTAGCGGCAACGTCGTGTTCTTTGATAAGCAGGGTAAGCCGCTTGCTGTTCCGGCGGGTTCTCCTATGATCCAAGCGACGCCCGACCTGCGGGACGGGACTTGGCACTACACCATCGCTGCCAGTGTTGCTGAAGGGTTGGCGATTGATAGTGGTGGCGGGGCACTGAGTGGAATTGGTTCTGCCATCCGTGGTCTATTTAGACCTGGGGTGGCCGAAATTGCTGTTGCTGCAAAGGGCGCAGGTGATGCAGCAAGCCTAGCGAATGTCGCGAAGCTCAGTGGGCAACTTACTGGGCGAGAGATATCTGGCGGTCATGCGTTTGAAAAGCATGTTATTCAGAAGGGCGAATATAAAGATCTTGGCATAACTACTCGCGAACAGTTTGCCTTGCATATCGAAAGTGTCGTTAATAAACCAACTGCATTTCGTGAGCTAAGTGGTGGGCGCACTGCATACTGGGATAATGTCAGTGGTACAGTCGTTATTAGAAACCCTAAGGCGGTTGATGGTGGTACGGCATTCCGTCCTGTGAATGGGAAAGCTTACTTTGATGGTTTGAGGTGATTATTATGGAAATGATCAGTTCTTCGCGTAATTTAGCGAATGTTGGCCTTAGCCGAGACGAGATCGTCGTCTTGCATGCTGCTTTAAATGAAATATGTAATGGGATAGATGTGTTTGAATTTGACACGCGAATTGGCGTGAATTTAGAATTTGCAACGAATTTGCTTCAGGCGCTTGGTTCAGTGCTTGATGGCATGGATCATCTATCCGGCTGATTTTCAATGGCGTCGATCTAGTGCCGGCCCACACAAGAGCGGGGGGTTTTTGGTGGGGGGGTATTCCGGGTGCAAGGTGGACTTAATAAATCTGTTTTCTTATGTCGAGTGTAGGGGGAGCAAAACTCTGGATAACCTAGCCTAGAAGGTTGGTAAAAGTAAAATTTAAGGTAGTCAGACTACGTGGTTTAAGAATGGCGGTTTAGAAGTTATTTATAGCGCTATGGCAGGCAGGTTGGGCATATCCAATCAGTAAGGATGAAGTGAGCGCCATGGAAATATCGGAAAGCCTTCAAGATGAATTGGAAGGTTGTCGCTCTAGCACCTCAATCATTCGTCAGTATCTAAGTGTCTATGCAGGGGAATGCAGTGGGTTGGTAGAAAAAATATCCACCTGCTCTTTTTTGAACAGACGCAAACGTACCTTGATGCTTTGCATGAATTTTAATGCAGGCTTTCTACTGTAAGGTAATAAATTCCAGAAAACGGTTTCCCCAGCCCGAACGGTTGGATTTGATCGCTACGTTAATGATCATTTTTAGGTGATCTCGAATCTGCCTCGTACGCCGCCGAAGCAAGGCGTTGAATAGCGAGCTCCCAAATGCTATGGACGCTGCGGGCGTCAAAGCAACTGTTAAAGCCCGCCCTGCGGAGGCCGCCACAGTCAGGCCTCCAACGATGAAAGAGGACGCAGCGTCTATCGGGGCGAGGTACGTGGTGGTCGTCGGTAGGGCCAATGGATTCGCAGGCTATCAACAATATCCTCCCAGCGTGGGCGTCATCATTCGTCTGTACGACGCCGTATCTGGAGAATATCGAGCCATGGCCGAAGAAACGTATCGGATATCTCTGCGCGATTTCTCGAATCGCGGCCCTACAGCAGAAGGGCAGAAAATTGCGGCTAGCCTGGCGAATAAGCTCGCGCGTACGATGTTGAGGCGATGCACTGAGAAGTACCCATATCAGTGCGGGAAGTTTGGAGAACTGCGCTTTGCTGAGCCACGAGATTCGTACGGCAAATGATGCAGAACGTGGAGGCTGGCGCTCTGTGAGCTGGCCGCGAAGACGTGGCTTCGCCATTGCACCATCCGTTGGGCGTTCTAGATCTGATGTGAATTCGAAACGCGGGCAGCAGTTTGCGAGTTAGGGGCTGGCCAAGCGGCTCTTTGCCAACGGCGCGCAATTCGCCCGTGGACCACGGCACCAAGCTAGCGTGGCGCTGGCTTGGAGTGAGCAAGAGCTAAGGCACGACAGATCGCGCGTCGTTTTCCGTTTTGGGATCTACCTTAGCGGCGGGCAATGACCTCACCATCGTCGCCAAGAGGTCGGCTCCGCGTCCGACGTTACCGTCACAGTTTCACGCCGGTCAGCGGGGAGCAACGCCATCATCAAAGCAGATGGCGACATTCTGCTGCAAGCTGCGCAAAACACCTTTGAACAACACACGAAGAACAAGAGCTACAGCGGTAGCGTCGGCATTGGCGTCTCAGCGAACAGCGAAGACGGTATAGGCGTGATGCTGAACCTTAGTGCCGGTGGGGGCCGAGGGCGCGCAGACGGCAAAGACGCTAATTGGACGTATACCGATGTCACTGCTGGCAACGTGCTGGCATTGCAATCGGGCGGGGATACCTCGCTGATCGGCGCGATAGCAAGCGCCGATCAGATCATCGCCTCGGTCGGCAAGAATCTTCAAATTGAGACTCTGCAAGATACCAGCACCTACGTTTCCAAGCAGCAAAGTGCTGGCGTCCAAGCAAGTATCTGCATCTACCGCTACTGCAAAAGCTCCGTCTCCGGCAACGTCTCGCAAGGCCGGATGGAAAGCAATTTCCAATCCGCCACACAGCAGGCGGGGATGAAGGCGGGTGAGGGCGGCTTTCTGGTCAACGTTGGCCAGAACACCACGTTAACTGGTGGCGTCATATCGAGCAGTGAACAGGCTGTGGCAGACGGCCTGAATCAACTGTCCACCGGCACGCTTGTCGTCAAAGACTTGCAGAACACGGCGCGCTACAAGGCAGATCAGGTCGCATTGAGCGGCGGATATAGCTGGGGCGGCAGCGGGGAAGGAGACGCGAAGAAGGGCGATGTCGGGACGAACTCGAAAGGCCAGGCGGCTGGCGGCGCGGACAAAGTGCCAGGTACGAGCTTGCCGACAAGCAGCAACGGAGCTTCCGCCGGTCTGCCCGTGGTTGTCGCGGCTTCCGGGAATGCCAACTCGACTACATACAGCGCTATCAGCGGCGGCAGCGTAGCCATTCGTGATGGGGCTGGCCAACTTGCCCTGACCGGCAAGACTGCGGCGGAGACGATCGCGGCGTTGAACCGGGATACGTCCGATACGTTGAATGCGCTGAAGCCGATCTTTGACAAGGAGAAGATCGAGGCGGGGTTTGAGATTGCGTCAGAGGCCCAGCGGCAAGTGGGGCAGTTTTTGACGAATCGGGCGAAGGAGGCTGATGCGCTTGAGAAAGCGATGAAGTCTGAAAACGATCCGACGAGATACGCTGAACTCGAGAGCCAGTACAAGGATGCCAAACTTTGGCTCCCGGGCGGAACCTATCGTCGGATTGCGAATGCCGTCATGATCGCAACCGGCAGCAATGTGACCGGGGCAGCCGCGGATATCGCCCAACGGGCGCTCGTGAGCTACGTTCAGCAGTTGGGTGCTGCCGAGGTTGGCAAGTGGGTCAGTAGCGGCATCATCCGCGATGGCTCTGCGGAACATGCTGCCTTGCAGGGCATAGTCGGTTGCTCTGCCGCCGCGGCAAGTGGCCAAAGCTGCGCGGCCGGCGCTACAGGCGGCGCTGCGGCTGTGCTCATCAATGCTCTGCTTGATAACACTCAGGGGAGTTCGAATGAAGAGCGTGAGGCGCGACGCAACTTGGTGGCTTCGCTTATTGCCGGCGCAGCAGCAGTGGCAGGTGCTGACGGAATTGCCACGATTACAAGCGCTGCGATTGCCGAGTTGGACAATAACTCGCTTGACCCGAAGCTTCACGAGAGTCTGATCAACCGTTTTGCTCTGAGCGACCAGCTACAACCGGAGGAGTACGAGGACCTCATCCAGCGAATGAAAGCCGCAAACGCGGAGGGTACGCAGCAAGCGCTGGATCAAATGAAGAGCGTGTTCGGCCCTGAGTCGTTGGAAGCAACACGAGCAGAACTGGAAGCAATGCTTGGTGGAAATTCAGCATGCGGCCAAGTACCGGCTTGCGCATTGCAACTGAAAAACTCGATCAAGGAACTGGATAGCCTTCTTGCACAGTACAAGAGGCAAAGCGAACTGACGCCAAAGGTCGATGCTGCGCTGATGATATTCGATCTCGCTACCAGTGGAGTTGGTGGTGTGATTCGAGGTCCGGTTTTCGATGCGGTCCGAATGAGCGCGACGCGAGCTGCCGGGGGCTCGCTGGAGATGGCAGCGGCGAAAATAGCCTATGCGGATGGCGCTTCCTGGACAGTGCGCAATGCTGAGGTGTTGGCTGCGGACGGGAAGACCGTGCTGGCGCGGCAGAATCCCATCACTGGAAAATATGATGCAGTAAGTCCGAATCCCTTGATAAACGCCGGAAACGGCACTGGTACGGTATGGGATTCTATCAAGGCGACTCAACCCCCATATCCTGGTTCTGTGATTCCAAAGTCTTTCGAACTTTCTCTGTCGAGCGGCCAAAAAATTTGGGTGCATGGGAATGCTACAGAGCATATGGCTGAATATGCGAAAATGAAGGCTATAAATTTCACTCCTGAAGCTGTTCGACTTTCTTCACAGCAACAGTTGACGAGTCTGCAGGCCGCTGTGGATTCTGCTACCAAAGGAGGAGTCCCCTACGGAAAAGTCATCAATGTGGAAGGATGGGAACTTATATTTTCACCGCCGAGGGCGTCGGGAGGGCTACCGGCTTTGATTCACGCGTTGTCTAAAAAGTGACAAAAATGGATATAAAAATATCAGCACCGATTCAAGTAGAGTTCGATTTGCTTGAGAGTGATGATAGGTTGCCTTCTGTGAAGTTCAGGTTCTGTGTCGACACGGCTCGAATGGCAAGCTCACTACATTGCTCTGGTGAAATTTGGATAACTTGCAGTGCATTTGATTGCTTCCTCAGTGGGCTTGTGGAAGGTGAAAGGCCGTCGAGATTGGCAAGTATTGACGAGAGATTTTTGCTTGAAATAGTGGAAAATGATAGGGGGATTTTTTTCCGCTGGTCATGGAAGCTAGAAGGCTCGTTCTCATTTTCGACGAGTTCATTTGTGGAAATACCCATAAATGAGGATGAGATTTCCGCGATAAGAAATGTTTTTGATTCGTTCCCCAAGTGGTGGTGACTACCCTGTTGAACTGTATTTAACGAATTTGAGCTGTCAGTATCGGAGGTTTTCATAACGAATAGGTCGCCGTCCTTTAATGAGAGAAGGCGCTATCCGACGCGATCAAGACCGGCGGTGCCAACGACGCGGCAAGCATAAGCGCGCTCATGGCTCAAGTGCAGCGCACTCAGGATTGGAGGCAGGCGGCAAGTATGGCTTGGTCTTGTTAGCGTTGCCGGGCGCGGCCGGCGCAAACGTCACGGGATCGACCAGCGCATTCGTGCAGTCGGCCGCGGTGAACTACCTTCAAGGCCTTGGGGCCGCTCAGGTCAAGCAGATCGCCGATAGCCTAGGCAGGGATCCGCGAGCGGAGGCTGCACGCGCGGCGTTGCACGGCATCGTGGGATGCGCGGGCGCCGCAGGCCAGGGTGCAGCCTGCGCTTCGGGCGCCTTGGGCGCGAGCGCGGGCGGGATCCTCAACAGCCTGATGGCCTCGCCCGAGGGCCTAACCTCCAAGCAAGTCGAAGCGCGGCGCAATCTGGTCACAAGTCTGGTGGCGGGCATAGCGAGCGTTGCGGGACCGGGTGCGGCCACGGCGGGTACCGCGGCGGGGCTGGGGACATCGCAGAACGGGGCGCAGCTCGCAATCCCTGCGGTTGGCGCGGCGGCGGCTAAGTGTGCAACGACGCCGAGCTGCCAGCGGGCAGCCGTCAGGGTCGGGCAGGCCGCCTATCAAGCGGTGCAGGCCAACCGCATGATAGACGCGGCAGAGGGCTCGAAGGCGACCACAGCGCAAAAGGAAGCCGCAAGCGCCCAGATCCAGGCGCGGGTCAAATTGGTCGCTAGTCTCGTCGCCGGCCTTAATGCAGCACTCGGTGGAGATAGGGCTGTCGCGACACTGGCCGCCCAGATCGAGACCGAGAACAACTACTTCGGACAAAATCCGAGGGTTTCAGGGCGTTCGAACAAAGGCAATTTGATGCGGCGATTGCTTCTTGCGGTCCTGGAAATCCTGAGAGCTGCGCCCGGGCGCGCGAGCTTGCCGGCATATCCGATCAGAGGGACAAAGAGCTGGCGAGCGCATGTGTCATCGCTGCTTCTTCGTTGTGCCGTGCTGCGGTGCGATTGGTGGCGGCGAGCGGCAATGTGGTGCTCTTCGATAAACAGGGAAAGCTAACTGCAGTTCCTGCGGATTCGCCTTTCATCCTAGTCACGCCTGATCCTAGGGATGGAACGTTCCATTACACTCTTGCCGCGAGCGTTGCGGAGGCTTGGGCGATTGATGCGACCGGCTTCGCATTGGGCGGAGCTATTACGACGCTTCGAGCAAATGCCGCCGCCGCAAAAGCGCAAGCATTCCTCGCGGCGCAGGGAAGTGCGCCAGCGACTGCGGTGGGATCGACGACCTTCAGGACATCTCACTATGCTCCTAGACTCTAGGCGATGGGCGTAAACGTGGTACGCGCTGAGGCTCAGGTTGCGGAAGCTGTAAACACGATGCGGCCAAACATGATCACCAATGCCCCTATTAGCGGGCGAATGACAATTGATGGCGTTCTCGTGGAATACCGGGTCACGCTATTACCTAATGGCACGGCGAATGTCGGAACAATTTTTCCGGTGAAATAATGATGCGCTCGCTGACTGAGTGTGAATGGAATGTGATCCGTGCGATTGCAGATTTGCTGCCGTTAGAAAATCAACGTCAGCTTCTGGGTGACCTTGAACTTGCCACGGCGCATTCAGTGCTGCCGGATCACTCGGTAATAAAATTTAGCATTGCTGGCTATGACCGCCCGCCGTATGCTGGACAGCACTCTTTTGGGGTTGAGGGCGAGTTATTAGACAGGGACGGGACAAGAGTGGGCCTGCTCCTTTTCGCAGATCAGAATGGTCGACTTTTGGAGTTGGAGCTGATTCGCTGGGGTGATGGTGATCTGGTCGATCCCGACTGGAAAACACTTAAACTGTATGGCGCTTCGTAGCGGCAAAAAGAGCGGTATGGATTAATTTTCTAATTTTATTTACGCAAGATGGTTGCTTGTGACTAAAAAGTAACGCTATTAATTATTAGTGAATCGCAAAAAATTTGCACCTATCTGAATCAACAGGCTGGTACTGGGTGGGGCGCATCCGCGGGCGCACGTTTTTGCGTTCGGGCGACGGGCCGTGGCGGCGTTGCACGGCGGATCATGCAACCGCCAGTTCTCGCCCTAAGGATTTTGGCGAACAACAAATGATCCGCTCTTGCCCAGTGCAAACCCGGCTTGTGCTGTATCGAAAGCCGCCGCAGCAGCGCCGAGCATTGACTCAGTTCAAGCAGCGCAACTGAACGCTCCCTCGCGTCTTGAATTTCCTTGCCCCGATTCACCAAAAACTGCCTCATTTGCCGGCCAGCTTCCCCCACGATCTCGAACCCGGCCCGAATCTCCTTCTCATTAAAAATCGGCTCCAGGCTGTTCAACGTATCCTTGGTGCCGCAGTTCAGTCCGGCGATCACCTGGGCCGCCGTGTGCACTGTTTGCGCCTTCTGCCCCGCCTCGTCGCGAATAACGACCGTTCCGCCGCTGATACCGCCAAGCGTGGCAGAGCTGGACAGGCCGCTGACGCCCATGACGACGGGTAAGCCCATGCTGAGGCCGTTAGCACTGGCCAGCTTCGAGTTCGGCGTCGCCTTGCTTCCGCCTGCGACCTCGCCCTTGCCGTCGGCGCCGATATTGCTCTGGTCCCTGCCAGCGTCCTTCCCGCCGCTTTTGCCGCCATCCTTGCCGCCGCCAAAGCTCACGCCCCCGCCCAACTGAACGGATTGCCCTTCGTAGCTGGCGCGGCTTTTGGCGTCGCGGCTGGTCAGGGCGCCGGTGGCCAGGACGTTCTTGCCATCGACGACCGCCTTGTCACTGCCGGCAATGACGCCACCGACTAGGCCCGTATTCTTCGCCACATCAATCTGGAAGCCGCCGTCGCCTGCCCACAGGCCCGTCTGTTCCGTGACGCTGGCGTACCGGCTGTTGATCTTGCTGTGGCCGTAGTTGCCGCTGACCGAGCTGGCGCCGTAGCACAGGGGCGGTATGCGCGGGCTTACCTGCACGCCCACGCTGCGGTCGCGTGCGGCGTAGTGGCTGATGTCCTGCAGGCTTTCGACAACAAGGTTGCCGCCCACCGTCGCCATAATCCAGTCGGCGCTGCCTTGCGCGCCGCGCAAGAGCGTGTCGCCGCCGGAGTTCATGGTCAGGTTGCCGCCGGCCTGGGCATGAGTGTTGTTCCACTTCGTATCCCGGCCATCGCCGCCTGCCCCCAGGTTGAGACTGACGCCGTTCTGGGTTCCACCGATCGAAAAGCCCACCCGGACACTGGCATTGCCGCTCTTGCCGTCAGTCTTCTGGCTGGCGGTACTCTGCTGGGCAGCAAGCAGGATGTCGCCCTGTGCGTCCAGCAGGATGTTGCGGCCCGCGGCCAGGTCGGAGCCGGCCACGACGATGTCGGATTGATCGGCCTTGCCCGCCGCGATGATCGTCAGGTCGCAGCCGGCCCGGCCCCTTGCAATTCTTGGTCGAGCCTGCCCCCAAGCAGCCGACTCAACTCCAACAGGACATGCGCCAGCAGTACGAGCGCCAAATCAAGACCTTCAGGAGGCGTATTGTGAGGCGACGCTGGAGCCGCGCGCCGGAAAAAAAGTCGCAGCCCCTGCTAGGCGCGGACGAAAAGTGATCTCGACAATCCGCCAGAGACTGAAGCAGAGACATTGCAATTGCGTAAAGCTCAAAACCACCTGCGGTGCCGAGTTCCCCATGAGAACACACAGGTTGATACATACCCCCCCCGACACAAACACCATCCGCATCTGTTTAATTACGCGAATTTTCGCAACTAATATAAGCCAAAACATTTAAGATCGGACCTCAGCTCCGTCGCCTCCTCAAATGGCAAACCATCCAAAAGAGAGGATATATCTATTTCGGAAAGCAGTTCTCCGATAATACGCATGTGGTAATTTCTGACATGCTCCGAAGACCTCCCGGCCGAAAGCACAAGAGCCAAAACCTCTAGCATTAATTTTTCAATCGGCATATCAAACGAGTTCTCAAGCTCACTATAGGCATAGCCCACTTCGCTTTCGCCCTCGACCCACGCACCCCCATGACCAATCTTGGTCCTGCAATAATCGTAATAACAACCTAAAAACCAGGCCCGCATTTCACCATAGGTCACACGTTCTTCCATCACTGCGTCTTCCTTGGCGGACGGAGCATAACTCCTTGATCGTCAAAAAATATTTACTTCGACATTCGGATACTTTGCCCTGAGCTGCTCGACAACATTAAGGCAACTCGCACAAGCAGCCCTTTCCGTCAGTATATTTACTGTTCCTCGTATCGACGTATTATTCCCCTGGTGGCCGGCAATATTATCGAAAATTTTATATTCGGTGTTCATCCCACGATGAACCATGTCTCCGGCCTTGTTGGGTACCGTTTGTGCGGTGAAGAGTCCGTTACCGAAGCCAATAAGTCCCTTACCCGCCTCGCCGGACAAGATTGTTACGGCGAATTTAAATGTGGAATCCGTATTTTTGGACGACAGCAATGCGCTTGTATCTTTCCCCGAGAACAGCGAGTTCTTTGAAGCCCCTAAGGAAGGTGCTTTCAAAGCCATGTTGGCCGTGAAGCACTAGCACAGGCGCGGTTTTTTTGGCGTTACGCACGGAGATGTTGTACGTATTGTTGGCGCAGGAATAGCCACGAAAAGCAGGACACGTTTGGAGACTGGTATCGGGAGACTGAGCAGGCATTGCAGGCCCAAGGTTTTTTTAAAGAAGAACAAATTCGAGAAATAATTGGCCAAGTGGTCGAATGCTGCCAGTAGAAAATTTCGTTTCTGCGCGGTGAAAATGTCGTCAGAGAGTAGTGGCCGCGTTATTCGATGTTGTTAGCGGTCTTAACTGGGCTGACAGTTCTGGTGGACGTATCGGGCTTTCTGGTTGCGGGCAGGAACGCGATTAGCAATACAGTGATCGGCATGCTCTTGCTGGCCATTGGTGAAAAGTCCTATTCCGAGTACGTCGTCACGACAGGAATCTCTATTGACGTCTACTCACGTGGCGGCGGGTGGGGCCACCCGAATGCAATTGGCGTATCTATGTATAGCTCGGTATTCGGCGATGCGATTACTGCGGTTCTTGAGGCGGGAAAGGACTATGAGACGCTTTATCGGCATCCGAGTGCGATCCTGCGTGAGCTTGTCGTTGTGAATGGCGCGGTACGTACCAAGCCCGTCGCCGTGAAGAAATACAAGGATGCGAAAACGTCAACGTGGACAGGACTCCGCTTCCGATCGGAGGGAACTCGTAAGACATTTCAGAAAAGCTCGGCCGCCAGTCAACGCGCACGACCCCATGCAAGCCGCCTCGGCGGTCCATCCTAGCCGCAGCTTCCGCCCCCCCAAAACCTACCCCGCCCCCCGCCGATAAACCGCCAGCATCCCCGCCAGCCCAATCATCACGCCGCCACAAACTCGGTTCAGCCACCGTAACCCCGACCCTCTGAACACCCGCACCATCTGCGCACCCAACACCGCATAAACCAGCATCGTCAGCACATTAATCGTGGCCAGTACCCCCGCCACAATCGCGTATTGCACCAATAGCGGTGCCTGAGGATCAATAAACTGCGGCAAGAACGCAGACATGAATAACAGCGCCTTGGGATTGGTCAGCGCCACCAGAAAACTACGCATTCCCAGCGCCAAGCCGGCCGGTCGCTCTATATCCGTAGCCGCGGACGGCAATACCAATGCGCCATCCGACCGCAGCATCTTCCAGCCCAGATAGGCCAGATACGCGGCGCCCACCCATTTAATAACCTGGAATGCGACTTCAGACGCGGCCAGCACCACTCCCAAACCCGAAGCCACCGAGCCGACCAGAATCAAGTCGGCCAGTACCGCGCCGGCCATGCCCCAGCTGGCGGCGCGCACGCCGTGGCGCGAGCCGTTGCTCATGGCAAGCAGCGTGGTGGGGCCTGGGGTGATGATGGCGACGGCCGAGGCCAGGATGAACAACAGCAAGGTGGCGGTGGACATAAAGCGGGCTCCTAGGCAGCGGCCAGTTTGATCTGGCCAGCGCCAATCGTCCAGGTCCGGCTACCATATCGGTCTTATTCTCAGAATTCCCACCATGTCCACGCGTTCCGACTCCCCCCATCTTGCCCCTCCGCTTTCCTCCGTACTTCTTTCCAGCGCGGGGGTGGTCGAGAGTGTGCTGGACGGCCGTTCCCTGACGGACGCGTTAACCGATGTCAGCGTCGCCTTGCGCCCGGCGACCCAGGCGGTATCTTTTCATGCGATGCGATACCTGGGCTGGGCCGATGCCGTGGGCCGTGAGTTGGTTCAGCGTTACCCCAGCGTGTTGTTCGAATCGATGCTGCTGGTGTCGCTGACGCTGCTGAAAGAAGAGGGCGAGGCCGCCGCGCAGTTGCCGGGCATGCCGGTTTATGCGGCCCACACGGTGGTGGACCAGGCGGTGACCGCGGCGTCGAATACGCGCAGCCTTGCGTCGTTCAAGGGCATGCTCAACGCCTGCCTGCGCCGCTTCCTGCGCGAGCGGGCGGCCCTTGAGGCTGCGGTGGCCGATAGCCCCGAGGCGCAGTGGAACCACCCGGGTTGGTGGGTCAAGCAATTGGGAATCGCGTATCCGCAGGATTGGCAGCGGATTCTGGAATCGGCCAATGTGCCGGCGCCGCTGACGTTGCGCGTCAACCGCCGGCGCGCCAGCCGCGAACAGGTGCTGGCGGCGTTTCAGGACGCGGGCCTGGAGGCGCAACCCGTCGGTCAGGCCGGCGTGGTGCTGGGCAGCCCGAAACCCGTGACACAGTTGCCCGGCTTTGCCGAAGGGTGGTGGTCGGTGCAGGACGCGGGTGCGCAGTTGGCGGCCGAACTGCTGGCGCCCACTGACGGCATGCGTGTGCTGGACGCCTGCTCGGCGCCGGGCGGCAAGACCGCGCACCTGCTGGAACTGGCCGATATCGACCTGCTTGCGCTGGACGCGGATGGCGAACGGCTGGAACGCGTGGAACAAAACCTGGACCGCCTGGGGCTGGCCGGCAAGCGCGTCCGTCTGGAGGCGGCTGACGCGGCCGACCTGGACGCCTGGTGGGACGGCAAGCCCTTCGACGCCGTGCTTGCCGACGTGCCCTGCACGGCATCGGGCATCGTGCGCCGCCACCCCGACATCCGCTGGTTGCGTCGCGAAAACGACGTACGTCGCACCGCCACCTTGCAGGCCAGGATCCTTGACTCCCTGTGGAAGACCGTGGCGCCCGGCGGTCGGCTGCTCTATGTGACGTGCTCGGTTTTCCCGATCGAAGGGGCGCGCCAGGCGCTTGAATTCCTGCAACGACACCCCGAGGCCCAGCGGCTGGATGCACCGGGTCAGTTGCTGCCAGTTGCGCTCGAAGCAACACCGGCCGAGCAACATGACGGCTTTTTCTACGCCTTGTTTGCCAAGCAGTCCTGAATCACCAAGAATAGGGGCATGACGGTGTTGCGGTGTCGTATGTCCACTATTTCGCGTGTATTTCTAGGGTTGTTGCTGGTATCTACCTTGCTTTGTTCCGTGCCGGGCGGCGACGCTCATGCCGCCGAGCCCCGGGTGACGCGGGTAGAGCCCGCGGTACGCAACGGCAAGCTCGAGATCGATGCCGACATCGAATTCGAATTGAATCAGCAGTTGCGGGACGCCGCCCAGCGCGGCGTCCCCTTGTATTTCACGGCTGACCTGACCATGACGCAAGAGCGCTGGTATTGGTTCGACAAGTCGCTGGTGGACACCTCCCGCACTTGGCGGGTCGTTTATAACGCGCTGACGCGGCAGTGGCGCGCGGGGGTCGGCGAACTCTCCTTTCCGGTGGCCTCACTGGACGACGCCATGAGCGTCATCCGCCATATCCGCAACTGGTCGGTGGCGGACGCCGCCGATTTTGACGCCGGCGTGCTTTACGGCGGGCAGCTGAGGCTGCGCCTGGATACCTCGCTCTTGCCCCGGCCGTTCCAGGTGAATGCGCTAAATAGTAGTTCGTGGGCGCAAGGCACGCCCTGGATGGAATTTTCGTTCATGTTGAGCGACCAGGAGAAAGATCCCTCATGAGGCGATTGCTTCGGCTGGCCCTGATGGTGGGGGCCGTAAGTGGCCTGGCGTTGCTGGGCCTGCTGGCGTGGTCCACGGGCAATGCGTCGCGCTTTGCGCGTTACTACGATACGTTGCTGGTGCTGAACGGCATTTTCGCGCTGGCGCTGTTTATCTGGGTGGTGGCGTTGACGGTGCGCTTGGCGCGCCAGATCCGGCGGCGGCAATTTGGCGCGCGGTTGACCGCGCGTTTTTCGTTGGCCTTCGCCTTGATTGGCGTCGTGCCGGGGGCGCTGATCTACACCGTGTCGGTGCAGTTCATGTCCCGCTCGATCGAATCCTGGTTCAACGTGCGGGTCGATACCGCCTTGGAAGCCGGCCTGAACCTGGGCCGCGCTGCCCTGGACTCGCTGCTGGCCGACCTGGACGCGCGGGCGCGCTCCATGGCCGTCGAACTGAATCGCAATACCGATAGCGGCGTGACGCTGGCGTTGACCCGTCTGCGCGAGGCCAACGGCGTGCAAGAGGCCATGGTCTTCACGGGCAGTGGCCGCATGGTGGCGTTTTCCACCAGCCAGTACGGCCAGTTACTGCCCGCGATGCCGCCGTCCACCGTCATGAATCAGTTGCGCCTGTCGCGCGGCTATTCCGCGGCCGAAGCCGACGATCCCGTCACCCCGGGCGCCGAGGGCGGGCTGCATTTGCGGGTCGTGATCCCGCTGACGGGACCCGACCGTTACGACAATCTGCTGGGCGCCACCTCCGAGCCGCGCTGGCTGCAACTCTTGCAGCCCGTGCCGGAACAGATTGCGCATAACGCCAATCTGGTGCAGCAGGGCTTTCGGGATTATCAGGAACTGGCCTTGTCGCGGCTGGGTTTGCGCAAGCTGTACGGCATCACCCTGACCCTGGCGCTGCTGCTGGCCGCGTTTGGCGCTATTGCGGTGGCGCTGTCCCTATCCAAGCGCCTGGTGCGCCCGCTGCTGAGTCTTGCCGGCGGCACGCAGGCGGTGGGCGTGGGGGATTACCGGCCGCTGCCCGAACCCCCGGAACGCGACGAAGTCGGCCAGCTGACGCGGTCGTTCAATGCCATGACGCGCCAGCTGGACGAGGCGCGCCGCATGGTGGAAAGCAATCGTCAGCAGCTGGAGCGGTCCAACGTCTATCTGGAAAGCGTGTTGTCGAACCTGTCGTCCGGCGTGCTGGTGTTTGATGAGTCGTTCCGCGTGACGACGGTCAACCAGGGCGCCCAGACGATTTTGGGCGTCGATCTGCGTTCGGTCATCGGCCGACCGCTGGAAACCGTGGACGGCATGCTGGAATTTGCGAACATCGTGCGGCAGGCGTTCTCGACGCACGCGGCGGTGGGTTCCGAGCGCCAGCACTGGCAGCAGCAGTTTGAGATTGGGCCGGCCCAGGCCGATGCGCCCACCGCGCCGCAGCCCTTGACGCTGTTAGCGCGTGGCACCCATCTGCGCGTGGACGGGCGTGGCAACGGCTATCTGGTGGTGTTCGACGACATTACCGAAGTGATTTCCGCCAACCGTACCGTTGCCTGGGGCGAAGTCGCGCGCCGCCTGGCTCACGAAATCAAGAATCCCCTGACGCCGATCCAGTTGTCCGCCGAACGGCTGGCCATGAAGCTGGAAGGCAAGCTGCAACCGGCCGAGGCGCAGATCGTGCAGCGGTCCACCAACACCATCGTCAACCAGGTGGCTTCGCTGAAGCAGATGGTGGACGACTTCCGCGAATACGCGCGGACGCCGCCGGCCGTCATGCAGCGCATCGACTTCAACGCGCTGGTGGCCGACGTGCTGTCGCTGTACGGCTGGGAGCCGGACGGCGGCGCATCCCGCGCGACGGAAAAGGCATTGAATCTGGATGTGACGTTGGCGCCGGGGCTGCCCGAAATCGAGGGCGACCCGACCCAGCTGCGCCAGGTCATTCACAACCTGCTGTCCAACGCCCGCGACGCGATCGCCGAGTCGGGCGGCCAGGGGCGGGTCAGCGTGACGACGCAGTTGATGCGCAGCGAGCAGCCGGATCGGGCCGACCAACAGGCCTTGAGATTTACCGTTGCGGACACCGGGCCGGGCTTTCCGGCGCAGGTGATGCAGCGCGCTTTCGAGCCCTACGTAACCACAAAGTCCCACGGGACTGGGTTAGGATTGGCAATCGTGCGCAAGATCGTTGAAGAGCACGGCGGGCGTATCGACCTTGCTAACCGCAAGGAAGGGGGGGCGCGGATTTCCATCTTGTTGACCCGGTTGGCGTTGACCACCGGGGCAGACACTATGGACGCGACCGCGCAAGAAAAGGATAATGCGGCTACGCAATAGGTGGGATGCTTTATGGCCAGAATTCTGGTGGTTGACGACGAAGTTGGTATACGCGAGCTTTTGTCGGAGATCCTTTACGACGAAGGACACACGGTCGAACTGGCCGAAAACGCGGCGCAAGCGCGCGCCGCTCGCCTTCGCATGCGTCCTGATCTGGTGTTGCTGGACATCTGGATGCCGGACACCGATGGCGTAAGTCTGCTGAAAGAGTGGGGCTCGCAAGGGCTGCTCGATATGCCGGTGATCATGATGAGCGGCCATGCCACCATCGACACGGCAGTGGAAGCGACGCGCATCGGCGCCATGGATTTCCTGGAAAAGCCCATTACGCTGCAACGTCTGCTCAAGACCGTGGCGGCAGGTTTGGCTCGTGGGCGCGCCCCGCACCCGGCGCCCGTCGCCGTGCATCCGGCGGCTGTCAGCCCGGCTGTGGCGCTGGAAGACGAGCTTGACCCCCCGGTGCTGACGACGGCGCCGGCCAACGAAGTGCCGGTCACGTCCAACGGCCAGTTGGGCAGCATTTCGCTGGACCAGCCCCTGCGCGAAGCGCGGGACGAATTCGAACGCATCTATTTCGAATATCACCTGGTACGCGAAAGCCACAGCATGACGCGTGTGTCCGAGCGCACCGGGCTGGAACGCACTCACCTTTATCGCAAGCTCAAGCAATTGGGCATCGAGTCGGCGCGCAAGCGCAGCACATGAAAATCCTGATCATGGGCGCTGGTCGCGTAGGCACCAGCGTGGCCGAAAACCTGGTGTCCGAGCAAAACGACATCACCGTGGTCGATACCGATCCCACGCAGCTTCGGTACCTGCAGGAACATTTTGACTTGCGTGTCGTCCATGGCGACGGCTCGCAAGTGTCGGTGCTGGAAGCCGCCGGCGCTGCCGATACCGACCTGTTCATCGCCTGTGCGGCCTCTGACGCCGCCAATATGGTGGCGTGCAAGATCGCCCGCCAGCTATTCAACATCCCCCGCCGCATTGCCCGCATCCGCTCGGCTGAATTCCCGGAACACCCGGAACTCATGAGCGAAGAGGGTTTTTGCATCGACGCCCTGATCAGCCCCGAGCGCAGCGTCACCACCTACCTGCATAGCCTGATTGAATTTCCCGAAGCGCTACAGGTCGTGGAATTTGCTGAAGGGCGGGTCAGTGTTGTGACCGTGCGGGTCGGGCATGGCAGCCCGATGGCGCATTCGTCCGTGGACAAGCTGCGCGACGTGTGGCCGGACGTCAAGGCGCGCGTCATCGACGTGCTGCGGGGCGGGCGTCCATTACGGGCCGGCAGCGGCACCGTCATTGCGCCGGGCGACGAGGTCGTGCTGGTGGTGGATTCGCGCGATGCGCGCCGTGCCGTGCGCCAGTTGCGCGACGCCGAGCGCGCCGTGCGACGCGTCATGATCGCGGGTGGCGGCAATATCGGTTTGCGGCTGGCGCGCCAGCTGGCCGAAGAAAAATACAGCGTTCGCATCATCGAACGCGACCTGAAGCGCTGTGAATACCTGGCGACCCAGTTGCCCGACAGCGTGCTGGTCCTGCACGGCAGCGGCACCGACGAGGCCCTGCTGGAACGCGAGAACATTGAAGACATGGACACCTGGCTCGCGCTGACCAGCGACGACGAGGACAACATCATGTCGTCGCTGCTGGCCAAGCGCCTGGGCGCGCGCAAGGTTATCGCGCTGATCAACCGCCAGGCCTATGGCGAACTGATGCAAGGCAGCCATATCGACATTGCCGTATCCCCCTCGCAAGCCACGATGAGCGAACTGCTGCGCCACGTGCGGCGCGGCGACGTGGCGGCGGTGCACCGCCTGCGCCAAGGCGTGGCCGAAGCCCTTGAGGCCATTGCCCACGGCGACCGTTCCACGTCCAAGGTGGTGGGGCGGCCGGTGGGCCAGATCAGCCTGCCCAAGGGCGCCAGCATCGGCGCGCTGGTGCGTGGCGACGAGATCATCCTGCCCGACGCCGATACCGTCATTGAAACGGACGACCACGTGATCGTCTTCGTGCCGTCGCGTCGGCAGATGCCGCGCGTGGAAAAGTTGTTTCAAGTTTCGGCGTCCTTCTTCTGATGCCCGCACTTATCAAGCTCCGCCAAGAGCCGGGCGCCGCCGGGTAGGCTGTCATGAAACGCGTCCTGGGCACCCTGTACATATTGGGTCTGACCATGGTGATGTTCGCGCTCACCATGCTGATTCCATTGCTGATCGCGTATGTGGGCGGCGACGCCGCGCGCGACGCGTTCCTGCATGGCTTTCTGATTTCGCTGGGCATTGGGGGGACGCTTGCCGCGTTGACCCGGCGCAGCCGCTGCGAACTGCGCGCCCGCGATGGCTTCGTGCTGGTGTCGGCCGTGTGGGCCGGCCTGCCGTTGCTTGCGTCGATCCCATTGATGCTCTACTTCCACCGGGCTGGATTGCCGCTGTCGTTCACCGGCGCCTACTTCGAGGCCATGTCCGGCCTGACGACCACCGGCGCCACGGTGCTGACCCATCTGGACACCCTGCCGCCGTCCATCAACCTGTGGCGTGCCACGCTGATCTGGATCGGCGGCATGGGCATCCTGGTATTGGCGGTGGCAATTTTGCCGCTGCTTGGCGTGGGCGGCCATCAGGTCGTGCGGGCCGAAACCCCGGGGCCGATGAAAGACGAACGGCTGACACCGCGCATCGCCAGCACCGCCAAGGCGCTGTACGCGGTGTATTTCGTGTTCTCCATCCTGTGCTTCCTGGCCTACCGCGCGGTAGGGCTTTCCTGGTTCGAAGCCTGGTGCCATATGGCCACCACGATGGGCCTGGGCGGGTTTTCCACCTGGGACGACGGCTTCGCGCACTTTGATTCCGTGGCAGTCGAGATGGTGGCCATGGTCTTCATGTTGATCGCCGGCATCAACTTCGCCACGCACTTCAACGCCTTCCGGCAGCGCAGCCCGCGCGCGTACGTGCGTTGCCCCGAGGCCATCCCCTACCTGGTCGTGGTGCTGGGCGTGGGCGTGGTGATTTCGGTGTTCCTGTACATCAAGGGCGTCTACGCCGAGCCGCTGGAAGCCTTGCGCTACGGCATGTTCAACACCATTTCCATGGCCACCACCACCGGCTATGCCAACACGGACTTTGCCCAGTGGCCGCTGTTTGCCCCGCTGACCATGCTGCTGTTGTCGGGCTTTGCCACGTCGGCCGGGTCTACCGGGGGCGGCATCAAGATGATCCGCGCGATCTTGCTGGTCAAACAGGCGCGCAATGAGCTGGTGACGATGCTGCATCCGCACGCGGTCAGCCCGGTGCGGATCAACGGGCGGGCGGTGGAAACGCGGACCATGTCGTCGGTGCTGGCGTTCATGCTGTTCTACGGCCTGTCCATCGCCGTATTCACCAGCCTGCTGCTGCTGTCGGGGCTGGACCCCATCACGGCGTTCTCGGCAATCTTTGCCAGCATCAACAACACGGGCCCGGGCCTGGGGCCGGTGGGTCCCATGGGCAGTTTTGCCGTGTTGTCTGATTTTCAGATCTGGGTGTGCACCTTCGCCATGCTGATCGGGCGCCTGGAATTGCTGACCGTGCTGGTGCTTTTCACGCCGATTTTCTGGCGCAAATAAGGGGCGCTGGCCCCGCTTTTTGATCAGGGATAACCCGATCCAGGGTAATCCCACCCCATCTCGAATCCCGCGTATTTCCTGACGATGCGCCGCGCATCGGCCGGGGACCCGCGCCGTTCCTAAGTTGTAAGCGCTTGCTCACTTATCCTCAGAGGGAAAAACCAAGTGCGTCGCGATGTTGCACACAAATGTCACGATTTTCAATCGTTTTGCCACAAACCTGCGGCTATCATCCATTTCACAAGCTGCCGTCTAGTGCCCCCCGGGATGTCTCCGGGCTTCAAGGTCGAACGGCGCACCCCCTCATCAAACATTCAAAGGAGTCCGGAATGGAACCGATCCCGTTCATTTCGTCGGCCCCCAACACCCTGGGCATCGAACTAGAGTTGCAACTGATCGACCCCCGCAGTTTTGACCTGACCGCAGCCTCTGATGAGCTGCTGGCCCAAATGGCCAATCACCCCATTGCCGACCGCGTCAAACCCGAGATCACGCGGTCCATGATCGAATTGAATTCTTCGGTGCACGAACACCCCATGGGCCTGTTGGCCGAAATGCGCGAAATGCGCGACGCGCTGGTCGAAGCGGCCGATGCGGTCGGTGTGTCCGTCGCCGGCGGCGGCGCCCACCCCTTCATGCGCTGGCAAGAGCGTTCCATTTCCGACACCCCGCGTTTCCAGTATTTGGCCGAAATGTACGGTTACCTGGCGCGTCAATTCACGGTGTTCGGGCAGCACATCCACCTGGGCGTCCAAAGCGGCGACGATTCCATCAAACTGCTGCGCCGGCTGTCGCCCTACGTGCCGCACTTCATTGCGCTGTCGGCGTCTTCGCCTTATTGCGAGGGTGTGGATACGTTGTTCTCGTGCTCGCGTTTGAACGCCGTCAACAGCTTCCCGTTGGCCGGTCACATGCCGCCCGACGTCAAGGACTGGTACCAGTTCGAGGCCCATCTGTCGCAACTGCGTGCCTACGGCTTGGCCGAGAGCATCAAGGATCTGTATTGGGACATCCGTCCCAAGCCGGAATTTGGCACGGTGGAAATCCGCGTCTGCGATACGCCGTTGACGGTGGAGCGCGCCTGCCAGATCGCCGCGTTCGCGCAGGCTTTGGCCGTGCTGCTGATGCGCGAGGACGACCCTAGCGACAACGCCTGGCTGTCCTACCGCAGCAACCATTTCCAGGCTTGCCGCTTTGGCCTGCAAGGCAGCTACGTAACGCCGGACGGCCAGCGCCTGCGCCTGATGGACCATCTGCGTTCGCTGTTCCAGCGCCTGATGCCGGTGGCGGAAGAGCTGGGCACGGGCGACATGATCGCCGCGCTGCGCGACGACGCCATGCGCAGTGGCAACGATGCGCGCTGGCTGCGTAGCCAGTTCCATCGTCTGCGTGATCTGCCGCTGATGGTGGATGCCATGACGCATGCGTGGCGCGGGGATGCGCCCGCTGCGGCACCGGCCGAACCCACGGCGGTGTTGCGCCGTCGCATCCGGGCAAACTCCGAGCCGATGCAGCCCTTGTCCGCATCGGAACCCGGCGTCAGCGTGCCGTTGCCGGAGCGCTTGCACTGATAGCGGGATGTCAGGGGTTGCCGCGTTGCCGGCCACCGATTGCGCTGACCGATAGCCGGGTTTCTCCGGCTACGGTCCGGTGCGCGGCGGCGCGCCAGGCGTGGCCGTAGGCCACTTCGATACTCAGCTTGATCAAGCCGTCCGCATTGCGCTGCGCTTCCAGTGCGGCGCACAGGCGGTCGCGCCAGTCGCGGCCGACCAGCCCACCGCGACGCCCTTCTGCCGGGTTGCCGCCTAGCGCTCGCACGTCAGCCAACAGCTTTTCGGGGCTGCGATACGTCAGCGTCAGGATTTCCTGGTCCATGACCGGGTCGGCAAAGCCGTTTTCCACCAGCAGGTCGCCAAAGTCGTGCATGTCCACGAAGGAAGGCGTGGCGGTGGATAAGCCGGCGTCGGTCAGCGCTTGCCGCAGTTCGCGCAAGGTGGCCGGCCCCAGGCAGGAAAACATCGCCAGCCCACCCACCTTCAAGATGCGGCGCCACTCGGCCAGGACGGCGTGTGGCGCGCGGTGCCAGTGCATGGCCAAATTCGACCACACCAGTTCCAGCGATTCCGGGGGCAACCGCGTTTCGGCAAGATCGGCGTTGACGAACGTCGGGGCGGCCGGCCCGCGCCGCGCCAGCTTCCCGATCCAGGCGCCCAGGCCGGCCGGGGCGTGGCGCTTTCTGGCCAGTTCCAGCAGCGGTTCGCAATTGTCCAGGCCGGTATAGACCGCGTCGGGATAGCGTTCGCGCAGCAGCGGCAGGTTGTCGCCCGCGCCACAGCCCGCGTCCAGCATCGCCTGCGGCTGCACCCGGATGTATTGCAGGCGGCCCAACATGCGGCGCGCCACTTCACCGTAGAGGAATTGCGCGTCGGACAAGTCGCCACGGCGGGCAAATTGCTTGGGCACGTCGGTGCTGACGATAGGTAGAGAGGGTAGCGGTGCGGATTCTGGAAGGGACATTTCGGTCGCGCCCGCGTCTTGGCCACGGGGCGGAACATGATTACATAAGGGATGGCATCCATTATTGCGCATCCCGGCCGCCGTCTTCGATTGCCCCTACTGGCCTTGGGGCGGCGTCTTCGGTCCCGCGTGGGCTGTGATTGCCCGCTATGCGGGGTCAGGGTGACGGGCGCGCGCCTGTGCAGCGGCTGTGCGGCGGATATCACCGCCCCGCCGCCGGGCGCCCGGCCGCGTTGTCCGCGCTGCGCGTTGCGGCTGCCGATAGCGGCGTCGGCATGCCCCGCATGCCTGGGGGCGCCGCGCGCCTACGGGCGGACCATTGCGGCCTTTGACTACACGCCGCCCGCCGATGCGCTGATCCGCATGCTGAAGACCCAACTGCGGCTGAGCATGGCGCCGGTGCTTGCGCGCTTGCTGGCCGACGCCATCCGGCGCGATGGCGGATTGCCGCAAGGCGCATTGCTGGCGCCGGTGCCGGCCAGCCGCGCGTCGCTACGCGCGCGCGGCATGAACCCCGCGGCAGAGATCGCGCGCAGCCTGGCCACGCAGCTGGATGTGCCGTTGGCGCGCCAAGCGTTGCGACGGCTGCGCGAGACGCCCCGGCAGACGGGCTTGGGTCGCCGCGCCAGGCGGCGCGTGGTGGCGGGCCTGTTCGGCGCTACCCCGATGGTGCGCGGCCGGCACGTGGCGTTGGTGGATGACGTGATGACCACTGGCAGCACGGTGCAAGCCGCCGCCACCGCCTTGATCGCAGCCGGCGCGGCCGGTGTGACGGTGCTGGTGGCCGCCCGCACGCCCTGATCACCAGCGGCAGGCTTGCCGGGCCCAAATCGGCGACAATTCCGCCACGCCGCCACTCTGGCGCGGCCAGTCGTCTTAGCTTCAGCTTCCTACCGCCATGTTCCACGTCATCCTCGTCTGCCCCGAGATTCCCCCCAACACCGGCAACGCCATCCGGCTCTGCGCCAACACGGGCGCGCAATTGCACCTGGTGCGCCCGCTGGGATTCGAACTGGATGACGCCCGCATGCGGCGCGCCGGGCTGGACTATCACGAGTGGCAGCCCGTGCGGGTGCACGACACCTTGCAGGATGCGCTGGATGACACCGGCGCGGACACGTCTTGCATCTACGCGCTGACCACGCACGCCCAGCGCAGCGTGGCGGACGTGGCGTTCAAGCCGGGAGATGTGTTCGTGTTTGGCCGCGAGACGGCCGGGTTGTCGGACGAACATCAGGCGATGTTTCCGCCCCAGCAGCGCTTGCGGCTGCCCATGCGCGCCGGCCAGCGCAGCTTGAACCTGTCCAACGCCGTCGCGGTGACGGTGTTCGAAGCCTGGCGTCAGCAGGGATTCGAAGGCGGCTCGTAAGCCGGCGGCGCCAAGCGCAAAGACCGGGGCCGGATTCCGACCGTCTCGGGGTGGCAGGGGACCCCGTTGTGGCCCGCGCGACGTGGGCCGGTCATCAGGACTGGCCGGACCCCACCGGCCCGGCCACCGACGCTTCAATCCAGCGACAGCTTCAGCTTCTCAATCACCTGGTCCCAGCGCGCTTTTTCATTCTTGATGCGCGTGGTCAGGGCTTCGGGCGTGGACGGGGCCGGGGTGAAGTATTGCAACGCCAACTGTTTGCGCACGGCGTCGCTGTTGATGACGCGCGCCAGTTCACTGTTCAGCCGTTCGATGATGGGCGTGGGCGTGCCCGCCGGAACCAGCACCGCGTTCCACGAAATGGCTTCAAAGTCGGGATAACCCTGCGAGGCCATCGTCGGGACGCCCGGCAGCGCCTCGCTGGGTTGCAGGCTGGTCACCGCCAACAGCTTGACCTTGCCGTCGCGCGCTTGCGGCACCGCGATGGCCGGCACCATGAAGCCGGCCTGCACGTCGCCGCCGATGATGGCGGTAATGACTTGGGGGAAGCCCGAATAGGGGATGTGCGCCAGGTCCACGCCCGCGCTTTCCTTGAACATCTCCATCGCCAGATGCGCCGAACTTCCCGGCCCCACCGACCCGTAGTTCAGCGAATTGCCGCGTCCCTTGACCAGCTTGACGAAGTCCTGGACGTTGTCGACTTTCAGGCTGCCCGGCACGACCAGCACATTGGGGCTGGTGCCCACCAGGCTGACCGGCGCCAGGTCCTTGATCGGGTCGTAGCCCAGCGTCTTCTTGTACAGCGTGGGCGCGGTGACCAGCGGGCCGTTGATCGTGTAGAGCAGCGTGTAGCCGTCCGGCTTGGCCTGCGAGACCACGCGCGTGCCGATGTTGCCGCCCGCGCCGGGCTTGTTGTCGATCACGATGGGCTGGCCCAGCGCCTGCGACAGCGGCTCGGAAATCGTGCGCGCCAGGATGTCCGGGGACGAGCCCGGCGGAAACGGCACCACCATGTGGATGGGGCGATCCGGCCAGTCGGCGTGGGCGGCGGCCGGCAACACGGCGGCCAGGCTCAGGCACAGGCCGCGCAGAAGCGGGCCGACCCGGAATTGTCGGGTTTGCGTCATGAAGGATGTCTCCTCGGATGGGGCAGGTTTTTTGTTGTCAGGAAGAAATCAAAGATGGCCGCCCAGCGATTCGTCCAGGGGGCCGCTGGCGTCCGCACTTTCATCGCGCGGGTCGCGCGCCAGCAGGGCCGACACGGCGGTCATGGGGGCGACGCCGTCGAACAGCACGGCGCAGACGGCTTCGGTGATGGGCAGTTCGACATTGATGGCCCGGGCGCGGTCACGCGCGGCGCGCGCGCAGCGCACGCCTTCGGCCGTAATGCCGCTGGCCAGAATGTCGGCCAGCTTGCGTCCGGCGCCGATTTCCAGACCCACCCGGCGGTTGCGGGACAGTTCGCCGGTGGCGGTCAGGACCAGGTCGCCCAGGCCTGTCAGCCCGGCAAACGTTTCGCCGCGCGCGCCCAGCGCGACGCCAAAGCGCGTCATTTCCGCCAGGCCGCGTGTGATCAGGGCGGCGCGCGCGTTGGTGCCCAGCGCCAGCCCGTCGCCGATGCCGCAGGCCACGGCGATCACGTTCTTCAGGGCGCCGCCCACTTCCACGCCAACCAGGTCCGAGCTGGCGTAGACGCGCAGCGCCGCGCCGTGCAAGGCGGCGGTGGTGGCATCGCGCAAGGCGGTATGGGTGCTGGCCACGGTCAGCGCCACGGGCAGGCCCTGGGCCACTTCGCGCGCAAAGGACGGGCCGGACAAGGCGCCGCCGATAGCGCCGGGCAGGGCCTCGCGCACGATCTCATGGGGCAGCCTGGCCGTGTCGGCTTCAAAGCCCTTGCACGTCCAGACGATAGGGGTGTCTTGCAGGCCCAGGACCGGCAGGCGGCGGGCCAATTCACTACAGGTCGCGGCCAGGCCGGCCACGGGCACGCCCAGCACGATCAGCCGACGCGCGTCGTCCGCTTGCAGGCTGCGCAGCGTGGCGTCCAGATCGGACGAAAAATTCAGGGATTGGGGCAGGGTGATGCCCGGCAGGTAACGCGCGTTTTCGTGCGAGGCGGCCATATCGGCGGCCTGCGCGGCGTCGCGCGCCCAAAGTACGGTGGGGTGGCGGCGGCTGGCGGCCGCCGCCAGCGCGGTGCCCCAACTTCCCGCACCCAGGACGGCAACGCGCAAGCGCGGCAGAGCGGGATGGTTCATCGGGGCGGACGCGCTTACTGGCGGGTAGCGCTGGCGGGCAGGATGATGCCCGAATCGCTGCCATTGCCGTTGCCGTTGCCGTTGGCGGCGCCTTGCTGCTGCTGTTGCAACTCGGCCAGGCGCTGTTCGTACAACGCTTGGAAGTTCACTTCGGTCAGGTGCAGCGG
Source organism: Achromobacter sp. ESBL13 (assembly GCF_036668755.1). Lineage (NCBI taxonomy): Bacteria > Pseudomonadati > Pseudomonadota > Betaproteobacteria > Burkholderiales > Alcaligenaceae > Achromobacter > Achromobacter sp. ESBL13. The sequence continues at coordinate 754,794 of NZ_JAZEVT010000002.1, forward strand.
CGGCATCGAGGTGCGCGTGATCGCGTCGGCGATGTTGGCGCGCAGGTACGGGTACAGCATCGTCGGGCAAACAATGCCCAGCAGCGGATCCAGCTGTTCTTCAGGGATGTTGGCCGCTTCGAAGATGCCGGCTTGCGTGCCTTCGACCAGGTACACGACCTTGTCGTTGATGCGGGTGGTGACGGTGACGGTGACCGTGGTTTCGAACACGGTGTCGGCCAGACGCTGGCCGCCCACGGTGATGCTGACTTCAACCTGGGGCGCTTCTTGCTCCAGGAAGACGTGAGGCGCGTTCGGCATTTCCAGCGAAAGGTCTTTCAGGTAGACGCGTTGCAGGTTGAACGAGGGCGCGTCGTTGCCGCCTTCTTGCTGGGTGTTTTGGTCTTGATCAGCCATGAGTGATTCCGTTGGTGGAGGGGGCAAAAGTAGAGGCGATTAGCCGTTCAGCAGGGGGGCAAGGCCACCCGAGCGGTCCAGGGCCATCAGGTCGTCGCAACCGCCGACATGAGTATCGCCGATGAAGATTTGCGGCACGGTGCGTCGGCCGGTACGTTCGATCATGACATCGCGCTGTGACGGATCGCGGTCGATCTGGATGATTTCCAGGTCGGTCACGCCACGCTGCTCGAGCAGGGCCTTCGCGCGTGAGCAATAGGGACAGTAGTCCTTGCTGTACATGACGACTTTATTCATAGGCGCTCCTCGATAGATTCAAGATTGATGATGGGACAGCGCCGGTTCAGCCCTTTTGGGTGACCGGCAGGCTGGCGGCCGACCAGGCGCGCATGCCGCCGTCCAGCGGCACCGCGTCGGCAAAGCCTTGGGCGCGCAGCTTGGCGGCCACGCGGGCCGAATCGCGGCCGTTGTCACAAACCACAACCAGCGGTTTGTTCTTGGGCAGCGAGGCGGCTTTCTGTTCGATGTCGGCTGCCGGCACATTTCGTGCCTGGGCGATGTGGCCCGCCTGGAATTGTTCGACGGGACGCACGTCCACCCACACGGCGTTGCGCTGGTTCACCATCTGGATGGCCTCGCCAGTGCTGACGGCCGAGCCGCTGCGCCCCTTGCGCAGGGCGGGAATCGCCAGCATCACGCCGGAGATCACGGCGACGCCGACGATGAAGACGTTGTTTTTATCGAGCAAGAATTGCAAAAGATCCACGGGTCATCCTGAAGTGCGGCAGCTAGCCGGATATGGGCGAACCCTCGGCCAACCCGCGGGCGCCGCGCCAGGAAATTGGACGAGTGCGCCGGGGCAAAATCAAGGGCAAAATCACTCAATTATAAAATGAGCGCATTCTTTAACCATCCTTTAACTTTAACCCGCGCGGAAAGCGTGCCAAACCATGCATAAACTTGTTCTGATGCGCCACGGCGAAAGCCAGTGGAATCTGGAAAACCGCTTCACCGGCTGGACCGACGTCGACCTGACCGAAACCGGCCGCGAACAGGCTCGCCGAGCCGGCGAACTGCTCAAGAAAGAGGGCTATACCTTCGACCTGGCGTACTCGTCGGTGCTCAAGCGCGCCATCCGCACCTTGTGGATCGCGCTGGACGCCATGGACGCGATGTACACCCCGGTGGGCGTGAACTGGCGCCTGAACGAACGCCATTACGGCGCGCTGCAAGGCCTGAACAAGGCTGAAACCGCCGCGAAGTACGGCGACGAGCAAGTCCTGATCTGGCGCCGCGCGTACGCCATCGCCCCGGAACCGTTGTCACTGGACGACGAACGCCATCCGCGTTTCGACAGCCGCTACGCCAAGATCCCGGCCGACCAGCTGCCCGCCACCGAGTGCCTGAAAGACACCGTGAACCGGGTGCTGCCGTTCTGGAACGATTCCATCGCCCCGGCCATCCGCGCCGGTCGCAACGTGCTGATCGCCGCCCATGGCAACAGCCTGCGCGCCCTGATCAAGCATCTGGACAACGTGTCCGATGACGACATCGTCAACCTGAACATCCCCACCGGCCAACCCCTGGTCTACGAATTGGATGATGACCTGCGCCCGATCCGCCACTATTATCTGGGCGATGCCGCCGAGATCGAGGCGGCCATGGCTGCGGTTGCCGCTCAAGGCAAGGCTAAGAAGGACTGATATCTCTATGCGTCGCACGGCAGGGTTGTTGTTGGCGGTCATGTTGACCGGTGGGGCGCTATCGGCTCGCGCCGCGCCCAACGACCTTGCCGGCCGCCAGTCTGACGCCGAGCGTCAGCAGGCGGCACTGCGCGACCGCATCGAGAATCTGCAAAAAGAGATCGACGGGCGCGAAGCCGCCCGCAAGGAAGCCGCCGACGCGCTCAAGCAGTCGGAATCGGCCATCTCGAAGATCAATCTGCGCCTGCGGGAACTGGCCGATGCCGGTCGGCAGGCGCAGACGGATCTGAGCAGTCTTGAAAAGCAGATCGGCGTGCAGGAAACGGTGCTGGCCAAGCGCCGTACCGAGCTGGCCGATCAGCTTCGTACCCAATACACCAGCGGACTGTCGCCCTGGACGGCGCTGCTGTCCGGCGACGATCCCCAGGTGCTGGGTCGCAATCTGGGCTACCTGGACTACGTGTCGCAGGCGCGGGCCAATGCCGTGAAGGCGCTGCGGGCCGACATCGACCGCTTGGCCGCGCTGCAAACGCGCGCCGACGCCCGTCGTGCCGAGATTGAAAAAGTCGTGGCGGAAACGTCCGAGCAGAAGGCTGCATTGGTGGGGCAGCAAAAAGAACGCGCCACGCTGTTGGCGCAACTGGAAGGGCAGATCGCCGCCCAGCGCGCCGAAGCCAACAAGCTGGGGCGTGATGACCAGCGCCTGTCGCGCCTGATCACCGATCTGGACGCGGCCATTGCCAAGCAGATCGAAGAGGCCCGCAAGGCGGAAGAGGCGCGCAAGAAGGCCGAAGAGGCCCGCCGCATTGAAGAGGCGCGCCGCGCCGCTGAAGAATCCCGCAAGCGCGCCGAAGCCGAGCGCCGCGCCGAAGAGGCCCGCAAGAAAGCCGAGGCTGATAGCAAGCGGGCCGCCGAAATCGCCGCCCGCCGCGATCGCGATAGCCGCGATGCCAGCGATGCCGCCCGGGCGCGCGAACAGGTCGAAGCGGCGTCGCGCCAAAGCCGTGGCCCGGTCGCGGTCGCCGATCCGGACGCCGCCGGATTACGTCCTGCTGAACACAAACACACGCGCCTGACGGATCCGAACCAGACGCCGAGCCAGGCGCCGGCCCAGGCATCCGCCAAATCGGAAGATCCTCCAAAAAAGGCGGAACCCGCAGAGGCCGAGACCACTCCAACCCGCAGCGCATCGGCGCAGCAGACCCGCGCCGCTCCGCCCGTGGGCGGCGGCAGCGGCCTGAAGCATGGCCTGGCCATGCCGGTGCGTGGCCAGGTGCAGGGCCGCTTCGGGGTCGACCGCCCCGACGGCGGCGTCTGGCGCGGTGTGGTGCTGCGCGCGCCCGAGGGCACACCGGTCAAAGTGGTGGCGCCGGGCACGGTGGTCTACGCCGAATGGCTGCGCGGTTTCGGCAACCTCATCATTGTGGATCACGGGCAGCAATACCTGACGGTCTATGCTTACAACCAAAGTCTGCTCAAACGGGTGGGGGATTCGGTGACAGGTGGCGATACTATTGCTACGGTAGGGGCAACCGGCGGCCAAGTGGAATCCGGCCTATACTTTGAAATTCGCCATCGTGGCGCTCCTGTGGACCCGGCCCAGTGGCTGGCCCAGTAGGTTGGTAGGTACAAGTCGTTGGTAAATTACCAAACCCCCATCGGCGAAAACAAAATTCGGGAAGTGTGCATGGGCACTCGCAAGTTTCGCGGTTTCGGTCTGATTGCCATCGGTGCGGTGGCTGGCGTATTGCTTAGCGTAGGGGTGACGGCAGTTGCCCAGCGCGGCAGCCCTTTGCCCTTGGACGAGCTCAGGCAACTGAGCAATGTTTTCGCGGCCATCAAGAACAACTATGTCGAAGCGGTCGATGACAAGACCCTGATCGACAACGCGATCTCGGGCATGGTTTCAAACCTTGACCCGCATTCGGCCTATCTGGATGCCGACGCGTTCCGTGAAATGCAGACGGCGACCCAAGGCGAGTTTGGCGGCCTGGGTATCGAAGTCGGCGCGGAAGACGGCTTCGTCAAGGTCATCTCGCCCATCGAAGATACGCCCGCCGCGCGCGCCGGCGTGATGGCCGGTGACCTCATCATCAAGATCGACGACACGCCCACCAAGGGCATGACCCTGAACGATGCGGTCAAGCTCATGCGTGGCGCGCCCAAGTCGCCCATCACGCTGACCATCATGCGCGCCGACCGTCCCCAGCCCATCGTGCTGAAGATCGTTCGCGACGTCATCAAGGTTCGCAGCGTGCGCAGCAAGATGCTGGACAACGGCATCGGCTACGTCCGCGTTGCCCAATTCCAGGAAAAGACCGGTTCCGACCTGGCCAGGCAACTGAAGGAACTGGGCGCGAAAGAAGCCCCCAAGGGCCTGGTGCTGGACCTGCGCAACGATCCGGGCGGCTTGCTGACCAGCGCCATCGGCGTGTCGGGCGCGTTCCTGCCGCCGGATGCCCTGGTGGTGTCCACCGACGGCCGTACGCCTGACGCTCGCCACAAGTATCTGGCCACGCCGTCGGAATACGCTCGCGGTGAAAGCAACTACCTGTCCGGCTTGCCGGCCTGGACCAAGACGGTTCCGATGGTGGTGCTGGTCAACGTCGGTTCGGCTTCGGCTTCGGAAATCGTGGCCGGTGCGCTGCAAGACCACAAGCGCGCCAAGGTGCTGGGCAATCGCACGTTCGGCAAGGGTTCGGTGCAGGTCATCCTGCCGCTGTCCGAATCCACCGCCGTCAAGCTGACGACCTCGCGCTACTTCACGCCCAGCGGCCGTTCCATCCAGGCCACCGGTATCGAACCCGACTACGTTGTTGCCGACACAGCCGACGGCGACCTGTTCCGCCTGCCGCGCGAAGCCGACCTGCAACGCCACCTGTCCAACCCCGAGACCGCCAACGAGGTGAAGTCCAACTCGGCGCAAGACAACGTGGACGTGCCGACGAAGGTGTTTGAATTCGGCGGCAAGGACGACTTCCAACTGCAACAAGCGCTGAATGTGCTGGCCGGCAAGCCGGTGCAGAAGGGTTCGGCGCGCGCCCAGGCCAAGGCTGATGCCAAGGCCGGTGGCGGCACTCCCACGCGCATGAAGATCACGCCGACCGGAGTCGAGCCCAACAAGGACAAATGAACGACGAGCAACTGCTGCGCTACGCCCGCCACATCCTGCTGGACGAGCTGGGTATCGAAGGGCAGGAAAAACTGCTGGCGGCGCGTGTGCTCATCGTGGGGGCGGGCGGACTCGGTTCACCCGCCGCGCTCTACCTGGCGACTGCCGGCGTAGGCGACATCACGCTTGCTGACGACGACACCGTCGAGCTCAGCAATCTGCAACGCCAGATTCTCCACACCACCTCCAGCGTCGGCCGTCACAAGGCCGAGTCGGGGCGCGACATGCTGGCCGCCTTCAACCCGCAGGCGCGGGTGCACGCCCGGGTCGAACGGCTGCAAGGCGATGCGTTGTCCGACGCCGTTGCCGCGGCGGACCTGGTGCTGGACTGCACCGACAACTTCACCACCCGCCACGCTATCAACCGCGCTTGCGTGCAGCATCGCAAGCCGCTGGTGTCGGGCGCCGCCATCCGCTTTGACGGGCAGGTCAGCGTGTACGACCTGCGCGACGACAACGCGCCGTGCTACCACTGCCTGTTCCCGGAAGCCGACGACGTCGAGGAAGCCAACTGCGCCACCATGGGCGTCTTTGCCCCGGTGGTGGGCATCATCGGCAGCATGCAGGCCGCCGAAGCCCTGAAGCTGCTGTCCGGCGTAGGCGAAAGCCTGTCGGGTCGGCTGCTTTGGCTGGATGTGCGCACCATGCAATGGCGCAGCGTCAACGTACAGCGGGACCCGGAATGCGCCGTTTGCGGCCATCGCGGGCGCTGAAACGGGCTTTTTCGCAACGCGAATTCCGCAGCCCGGTGTGCCCTTATTGCCCTTGCGGACAATATTAAAGGCCTGAAATACCTGCTATAACGCCAGCCAGCCTACCGAAATCAAAGGCGGCAATGTGGACGTGACGGCGTGGAAACAGGACTGAAGTTCAGCTTGCCCAAGTGGCGCCTGACGCGCTGGCTTACCCATTCCGGGCCGGATACGCCCGCGGACATCCGCGCCGCGCTGATCGCCAGCCTGTTCGGCACGCTGCCCATCTTTGCCGGCGGCGTCATCAACACCCTGATGATTTCGGGCGTGGTGACCTGGCGGCGGCCCGAACCCCTGTACGTATCCTGGCTGCTGCTGGAAGTGGTGCTGGCCATCGTGCGCGTCACGATCCTGCGCGCGGCCTTGCGCGCCGCGCCCAAGGGCGGCAACACCCATACCGACCTCTACATTCTGCTGGCGCTGCTGTGGGCGTTCAGCGTGGGCTATGGCGTCTTCATCACCTTCATCAACGGCGACTGGCTGGCCGCAACGCTGGCGGGCATATCTTGCGGCGCGATGGCGGGCGGCATCTGCTTTCGCAACTATGGCGCGCCCCGGCTGGTGGCCGCCATGATCTTCCTGAGCCTGGGCCCGATGTGCCTGGGCGCTTTGTTCACGGGCGAAATCGTTACGGCCATCGTCTTTATCCAGATTCCGTTCTACCTGGTCAGCATGACCATCGCATCACATCGGCTGAACCGCATCCTGGTGTCCACCATGCTGGCCGAACGCGCCAGCGAACGCCGCGCCAATGAAGACGCGCTGACCGGGCTGGCCAACCGCACCGGCCTTCAAGTGGCCCTGGAGCGCGTCTGCGCCAGTGCGCGCGGGCACGACAGCGACGCGGCTCTGCTCTACATGGACATGGACGACTTCAAGCGCATCAACGACACCTACGGGCATGCCGCGGGCGACCTGGTGTTGACCACGATCGCCCGGCGCATGCGCGCCATGCTGCGGGTGGACGACGTAGCGGCCCGGATCGGCGGGGATGAATTCATCGTGCTGGTGACTGGCATCGACGCCACGGCGGCGTTGCGGCTGGGCGAACATCTGCTGCTGGACGCCTTGCAGCCCATTGCGCTGGCGGACGGTACGCGGGTGATTGTGGGGATGTCGATCGGCATTTCGATCATTTCGGCCGGCAATCGCAACCCGCAGGCGGTGCTGGATTGCGCCGACGCCGCGCTGTACCGCGCCAAAGCCAGGGGGGGCCGCTGCTGCGAAGTCGACGGCGGGGTGACGCCGATGAGCGAAGCCACCGTGGCCGGCGACGACAGCGCGACGGCGGCAGCCTGAGGGCGGGCAAGAGCCGCAGCAGCGCTTGCCGCACCGGCAGCCCGGCATCGCGCGCCGCTATCCTGCCCGCGGCCAGAAGTTATCAGATAACCTGAAAGGTTGTCTATAATGGGCCGATGCTCACCAAAAGCCTCACCCTGACTGAACAAGTCGCCCAGCAGATCGCCACGGATATCGCCGACGGCGTGCATCCTGTTGGCGCCAAGCTGCCGCCCGGCCGCGTGCTGGCGGACCAATACGGCGTCAGCGCCGCCGTGATCCGCGAAGTCACCGAACGGCTGCGGGCGCAGGGCCTGATCCAAAGCCGCCAGGGGTCGGGCAGCACCGTCGTATCGCGTACCGGCGGGCAGGGGTTCCAGGTGTCGAGCGGCATCGCCGTCAATCGCGAGCAACTGGCCAACGTCTATGAACTGCGCATGGAACTGGAAGGCGGCGCGGCGGCGCTGGCCGCCCTGCGGCGCAACGCCGCCGACCTGACCGCCATGGCGCAAGCGCTGGCTTCGCTTGAAGCGCACCTTGAGCACCCCGAACATGGCGTTGAGCACGACATCTCTTTTCACGTCGCCATTGCCGCCGCCACGCACAACCGCAGCTATCAGGACCTGTTGCAGTACCTGAACCGCCAGCTGCGCCTGGCCGTCAGCACCGCGCGATCCAACAGCCGCTTGCACGACGGCTTGACCGCTGCCGTGCACCAGGAACATGTCGCCGTGTTCGAAGCCATCCGCGCGCGCAACCCCGACCGTGCCCGGCAAGCCGCCGTCCGTCATTTGCAGCAGGCGGCCACCCGCCTGCAACTCGATCAACTTTTTCCCGCAGCCACGCCCAACTCATGAACGCATCCGACTTTTCGCAACGCCTGGTCCAAGCCCTGGGCCCCGACACCGTGTTCACCGCCGAAGCCGACATCGCGCCCTGGTTGTCCGATTGGCGCGGCCTGTATAACGGACACGCCCAAGCCGTCGTGCGCCCGCGCAACACGGCCGAAGTGGCTGCCTGCCTGGCGTTGTGCCAGCAGGAAGGCGTGCCGGTCGTGCCGCGCGGCGGCAACACCGGCCTGTGCGGGGGCGCCACGCCCGACGGCAGCGCCAGGAACGTCGTGCTAAGTCTGGACCGCATGAACGCCGTGCGTTCCATCGACACGGTGGCCAACACGCTGGTGGCCGAAGCGGGCGCCATTCTGGGCAACCTGCGCCGCGCCGCGCAAGACGCCGGCCGCTTGTTACCGCTAAGCCTGGCGGCGGAAGATTCCAGCCAGATCGGCGGTAACGTGGCCACCAATGCCGGCGGCGTGAACGTGGTGCGCTACGGCATGGCGCGCGAGCTGGTGCTGGGCCTGGAAGCCGTGCTGCCCACCGGCGAAATCTTCAATGGCCTGCGCACGCTGCGCAAGGACAACACGGGCTACGACCTGAAGCAGTTGCTGATCGGGTCCGAGGGCACGCTGGGCGTGATCACGGCGGTGGCTTTGCGGCTGTTCCCGCGTACCGACGTGCGTTCCGTGGTGCTGACGGCGGTTGAGTCGCCCGCGCAGGCGCTGCAACTGTTCGAGATTCTGTTCGAGCAGTGCGGCGCGCGCTTGCAGGCGTTCGAGTATTTCTCTGGCGACTGCCTGGACCTGGTGCTGACGCATGCCGAAGGCGTGCAAGAACCCTTTGATCAGCGCTACCCGGCTTACGTGTTGATCGAGCTTGCCGACACCGCCGACGAAGCCGGACTGACGGCCTTGCTGGAAAACGTGATCGGCACGGCGTTGGAACGCGGCTTGTGCCTGGATGCCGCCGTGTCGGCATCGATGGCGCAATTGCAGACCTTGTGGAAGCTGCGCGAGGAAATCTCCGAAGCGCAGCGTGCCGATGGCCCGCACTTGAAGCACGACGTGTCGCTGCCCATCGAACGCATTCCCGAATTCATGGAGTCCGCCGAGGCCCGCGTGCGCGCGCTGTTTCCCGATATCCGCCCGTTCATCTTCGGCCACTTCGGCGACGGCAACCTGCACTACAACCTGTCCCGCCCCGCCGGCGCGGCGCGTGACTGGGTCGCCGTGAATGGCGCGGCAATTACCGACGCGGTGCTGGACGAGGTCAACCGCTACGGCGGCAGCATCTCGGCCGAACACGGCATCGGCCAACTCAAGCGCGACCACTTCCTGCACAGCAAGGACCCCATCGAGCTGCGCTTGATGCGTGACATTAAAAAGGTAATGGACCCGGCCGGGATCATGAACCCGGGCAAATTGCTGTAAGGCAACACTGGCACTGTCTTGATCCGCGCCGGTTCCCGCGCGCGCGGCCTGCGCTCCCTTCCCGGAGCCGGCCGCGCTGCGGCTGCCACCCGCGCCTATTGCCGGTGATAGACCTCGGCGCCCTTCTTCACGAACTCCACCGACTTTTCCTGCATGCCTTTCTGCAAGGCGTCCTTCTCGCTGACGCCTTGCGCCGCCGCATAATCGCGCACGTCCTGCGTGATCTTCATGCTGCAAAAATGCGGGCCGCACATCGAGCAGAAGTGCGCTACCTTCATCGAATCCTTCGGCAGCGTCTCGTCGTGGAATTCCTTGGCGGTGTCCGGGTCCAGGCCCAAGTTGAACTGATCGTCCCAGCGGAATTCAAAGCGCGCCTTTGATAACGCGTTGTCGCGGATCGCCGCGCCCGGGTGGCCCTTGGCCAAGTCCGCCGCATGCGCCGCGATCTTGTACGTGATGATGCCGTCCTTCACGTCCTTCTTGTTGGGCAGGCCCAAGTGCTCTTTCGGCGTCACATAGCAGAGCATCGCCGTGCCGTACCAACCGATCAGCGCAGCCCCGATGCCCGACGTGATGTGATCGTAGCCCGGCGCAATGTCGGTGGTCAGCGGGCCCAGTGTGTAGAAGGGCGCTTCATGGCAGTGCTCAAGTTGCAGGTCCATGTTTTCCTTGATCAGGTGCATCGGCACGTGACCCGGCCCCTCGATCATCACCTGCACGTCGTGCTTCCACGCCACCTGCGTCAGTTCGCCCAACGTCTTCAACTCGGCGAATTGCGCTTCATCATTGGCGTCGTAGCCCGAGCCCGGGCGCAGCCCATCGCCCAGCGAAAAGCTGACGTCATACGCTTTCATGATGTCGCAGATGTCTTCAAAGCGCTCGTACAGGAAGCTCTCCTTGTGATGCGCCAGACACCACTTGGCCATGATCGACCCGCCGCGCGACACGATGCCCGTCATGCGGTCCGCCGTCATTGGAATGAACGGCAGGCGCACGCCCGCGTGGATCGTGAAGTAGTCCACGCCTTGCTCGGCCTGTTCGATAAGCGTGTCGCGAAAGATCTCCCACGTCAGGTCCTCGGCCTTGCCGTCCACCTTTTCCAGCGCCTGGTAGATCGGCACGGTGCCGATGGGCACCGGCGAATTGCGGATGATCCATTCCCGCGTTTCGTGGATGTGCTTGCCGGTGGACAGATCCATCACCGTATCGCCGCCCCAGCGTATCGCCCACGTCATCTTCTCGACTTCTTCGCCGATGCCCGAGCTGACGGCCGAGTTGCCGATGTTGGCGTTGATCTTCACCAGGAAGTTGCGGCCGATTGCCATGGGCTCGACTTCAGGGTGGTTGATGTTGGCCGGGATGATGGCGCGCCCGCGCGCGATTTCGTCACGCACGAATTCCGGCGTGATGGCGGCGGGGATGGCGGCGCCGAACGATTGGCCCGGGTGCTGGCGCAGCAGGCGCTTGACCATCTTTTCGCCATCGGGGCCACTGTCGCGCAGCGTTTGCAGGTAGTGCTCGCGGCGCAGGCTTTCGCGGATCGCCACGAATTCCATTTCGGGCGTGATGATGCCGCGCCGGGCATAGTGCATCTGCGACACGTTGGCGCCTGCCTTCGCGCGGCGTGGCGGGCGTTGCAGGTCGAATCGCATGGCCGTCAGCTTCGGATCGGTCAGGCGTTCTTTGCCGTAATCGCTGGTCGGGCCGGACAGCACTTCGGTGTCGGCGCGTTCCTCGATCCAGGCGCGGCGCAGCTCGGGCAGGCCGCGGCGGATATCGATCTTGGCGTCGGGGTCGGTGTAGGGGCCGCTGCAATCGTAGACGGTCAGCGGCGGATTTTTTTCCCCGCCGAACATGGTCGGCGTGTCGTCCTGCTCGATCTCGCGAAATGGCACGCGGATGTCCGGGCGCGAGCCCGTCTCGTACACACGGCGCGATCTGGGCAGCGGTGCGACGGCCGCCGCGTCGACTTCGGCGGTAGCGGCCAGGAATTTGGGATTGGCGTTCATGGAAAGCTCCAAGCAAGTGGTTGGAGCCGATCGGGAATGGACTTCCACCTGGCGTGCAGCGACGCCAGGCGGAAATACGGCTCCCAGCATCGGCATTATCCGTACTGGTACGAAGGGACTCTCTCAACCCGGCGCCGCCTGAAAAGGCGGGACGAGTACCCCTGCGCGAGCCCGAAGTATAGATCGCGCCAACGTCGCCCGGCGCATGTGATGATTTGCGCGCATGAAATCATTCAAAGATCGTTCGCTGCCGAGAGCTGGTATTACTGCTTTACATTTGGATTCAGTCTGCGGCGACACCGTCATTTAGGTTCGGTACACTTTTTTCAACCAAAACGCCCGGCCTGCCATCGACTCGCCGGGCATAGCTAACTTAAAAGAAGGAATCGAGCATGCAACTGACCCTACGCAAATTGGCGCCCGCCCTGGTTGTCGTGACGTTGGCGCTGGCGGGTTGCAAGACCGCCCCGACGAAATCGTCCGGCGCCGCGGCCACGCCCGAAGCCGGCCAGCAGTCGACCCAGCCGGCCACCGCATCCTCGGTGGACTTCTACCTGGCGCAACAACAACCCGGCCCCGGCCTGCGCGAAATCGCGCTGCCCGACGGCAAACTCTACATGCAGGAAGTGCCCGTGCTGACGCGCGCGGATCTCACCGACGCGGCCGCGTTGGTAGACCGCCAAGGCCAGAACTTCGTGGGCCTGCGGTTCTCGGAAGCCGGCGCGCGCAAGTTGACGGATGTCAGCACCAAGAACGTCGGCAACCGCCTGGCACTGGTGATCGATCAGGAACTGGTCGCCGCGCCCAGCATCGCCGAACCCCTGAACCGTGGCGTGTTGGCCTTTGGCGTGGCCTCGGCGCAAGCCGCGTCCGAAATCGCCGCCAAGATCCGTGGCGACGCACCGCCCGCTCCGGCTGCCGGTGGCGCCGCGCCCGCACCCACCCCCAAGCCCTGATCGCTGATCTTCCTGCGAATAAGCCGAAGCGGCAAAAACGGCAAAATCAGCTAATCGCAGGGACTTGAATGAAAAATATCCGCACCGAAAGGTGCGGATATTTTTTTGCCCGCGACGGGCGACGCGGCAGTCGCGCGCATCGGATTGGCGGGATGAATCAGCCGATTTTTCGGCCGCGCGGTTTGACCGTGCGGCGGGCTTGGGCGGTCTCGATGAAGGTTTGCGTCAGGGCTTCCAGCATGGCGCGGTCATCGGGTGTCAGGCCGTCGAATTGCGACGGCGCAATGTTGGGAAACGGCCAGGGCGCTTGCGGACGGGGCCGTCGGACCATGCGCGGCATGGTCTCGGCAACGCCCGCTGCGGGCAGCGTATCTGACAGGTCATAGCCTTCCATGGGCAATTCCATGGGACCCTTGCCGGTCTCCAGCCACTCAAGCTCAATCTTGAGAATCTGCGCAAGCTTACGGACGGACCGGCTGGAATGCCGAAGCCCGTTTTCGTAACTGGCGATTGCACTTTGCGAGATTCGCGCAAGACGAGCGAGCGTCTTCTGCGTGTGACCACGCAGAAGACGGGCTTGCTTCAATCGGTCTGAAAATGTCTTCACGAGTCGATTGAAGCTTGCTCATGATTTACTTTGGTGGTTATAAGCATTACCTGGGTGATAGTTTTGGAGGCGAGGACACATGCATGAACGAGGCAACGTGTTCGTCGTGCAACTTGATGAAATGACGAGCAATCATTTTGTCGCTGCTCTGCGTGATTTTCAATGGCGGGTCAGCGCGTGCGCGTCGCCGGACGAGCTGTTCGAACGGCTACGCACAGATGATGTCGACGCGATGGTGTTGCGTGGGCAGGGCGCCGAGGTCCCCAAGCTGATCGCGGCCTTGCGCCGTGCGGCGCCGGACGCGGCGGTGGTCTGGCAGTCGCCCGTGGCTTCGGCGCGCGAACGGGTCGAGGCGCTGGAGGCAGGCGTGGACTTTTATAGTTCGGCCCGCATGGAGCCCGAGGAATGGGATGCGCTGCTGCGCAATGTGCGGCGCCGGCTCTTGCCGCCTTCAACCGACGGCCCCGCTTGGCGCCTGGACCAACGCGTGCTGTCAGGCCCGGCCGGCGAGCGCCTTCCGTTGACGCTGACCGAACGCGACTTTTTTGTCCGCTTGTTAAGGGCGCCCGGCCAATGCCTGCGGCGCGATCGCTTCTTTCCGTGCAATCCCCGCGAGGGCGCACGCAGCGTGGACGTGCTGGTGTCGCGGCTGCGCACCAAGGCGCGCCGCTTCGATATTGAATTGCCGGTGTTGGCCGTGCGCGGATGGGGCTATATCCTGTTGCAGCACAGCCCGCCGCAAGAACCGCAGGATTAGAGAACGACCAGGTTATCCCGATGCATGAGCTCGGGTTCGGTCATGCTGCCCAGGATGCGAGCGATCTGCGAGGAAGGCTGGCGCAGGATGCGTCGCGTATCAACCGACGAATAGTTGATGAGCCCGCGCGCGCATTCGATGCCCTGGCTGTCCACGCAAGCCACCACGTCGCCACGGCCGAACTCGCCTTGCACGTCCGTCACGCCGATGGGCAATAGGCTCTTGCCTTCGCGCATCAGCGCCTGCACGGCGCCGTCGTCAAGCACCACGCGGCCACGCAGGCGCAGGTGATCGGCCAGCCACTGCTTGCGGGCGGACCACACGGGCAGCACGGCGCGCAGTTCGCTGCCGATGCACTCGCCCTGCGCCAATCGCGTCAGCACGTTGCGTTCACGGCCCGACGCGATGATGGTGTGCGCGCCGCTGTGCGCCGCACGCTTGGCCGCCAGCACCTTGGTCAGCATGCCGCCCGTGCCGATGCCGCTGCCCGCGCCACCCGCCATGGCTTCCAACGCCGGGTCGCCCGCCTGCGCGTGCGACATGAACGTGGCGCCGGGGTTCTTGCGAGGGTCGGAATCGTACAAGCCGCGCTGATCCGTCAGGATGATCAACGTGTCGGCTTCGATCAGGTTTGTGACCAGCGCGCCCAGCGTGTCGTTGTCGCCCAGGCGGATTTCGTCGGTGACGACCGTGTCGTTTTCGTTCACGATCGGCACCACGCCCAGGCGCAGCAGCGCGAACAGCGTGCTGCGAGCGTTCAGGTAGCGGTGGCGATCGGCCAGATCTTCGTGCGTCAGCAAAATCTGCGCGGTGCGCAGGCCGTATTCCGCGAACGCCGCCTCGTAGGCCTGGCACAGGCCCATCTGGCCGACGGCGGCGGCCGCTTGCAGTTCGTGCATGACGGAAGGGCGCTTGCGCCAGCCCAGCCGCGCCATGCCTTCGGCGATGGCGCCGCTGGAGACCAGCACGATCTGCTTGCCCTGCTTGTGCAAGGCGGCGATTTGCGAGGCCCAGTGGGCGACGGCGGCGCGGTCCAGGCCGCGGCCTTCGTTGGTGACCAGCGACGAGCCAACTTTGGCGACCAGGCGCTGGGCGTGGGTGACGACGGAAACGGCGGGTGTTTCAGCAGACATGGTAGGCGCCGGCTGCGGCGAAAAAAGACGTAATCGAAAGGACTGCGATTATGGCTTATTCGTCACCGCCGCGCGGCGCGGCAGGCTTGTCGGCGTCGGACCGCGTGTCGTCAAAGCGGGGGTCCGGCGCCACATAGGTGCCGTCCGCCTGGTCGCGCGACAGGTGTTCCTTTTCGCGCTCGGCGTCCAGGTAGTCTTGCAGCGCGTACAACAGGTCTTGCGTGCCTTCGCCCGTCAGGCCCGAAATGGCGAACACGGGGCCCTTCCAGTCATACAGTTCCAGGAAGCGGCGCTTGGTGTCTTCGGGGTCCGGCACCATGTCCAGCTTGTTCAGCACCAGCCAGCGCGGCTTGTCGGCCAGTTCGGGGTCGTAGCGGCGCAGTTCTTCAACGATGGCGCGCGCGTCGACCACGGCTTGCTCGACCGGATCCGCATCGGGGTCGGGCGTGGACACGTCAACCAGGTGCAGCAGCACGCGGGTGCGCGCCAGGTGGCGCAGGAACAGGTGGCCCAGGCCGGCGCCCTCGGAAGCGCCCTCGATCAGGCCCGGAATGTCGGCCACGACAAAGCTGCGCGACGGCGACGTGCGCACGACGCCCAGGTTCGGGTGCAGGGTGGTGAACGGGTAGTCGGCGATCTTCGGCTTTGCATTCGAGATGCGCGTGATCAGCGTCGACTTGCCGGCGTTGGGCATGCCAAGCAGGCCCACGTCCGCCAGCACCTTCAATTCCATGCGCAGGTAGCGATGTTCGCCTTCCTTGCCGGGGGTCCACTGGCGCGGAGCGCGGTTCAAGCTGGACTTGAAATGAATGTTGCCCATGCCGCCCTGGCCGCCGGCAGCCAGCACGACCTTTTGGTCATGCGTGTCCATATCGAACAGGACTTCGCCGGTTTCGGCGTCATGGATAACGGTGCCCACGGGCACGCGCAGGGTGATGTCCGGGGCCGCTGCGCCGTACTGGTCCGAGCCGCGGCCGTTCTCGCCGCCCTTGGCGCGATGCAGGCGTGCGTAGCGGAAATCGATCAGCGTGTTGATATTGCGGTCTGCAACGGCATAGATGGTGCCGCCGCGGCCGCCGTCGCCGCCGTCCGGGCCCCCTTTGGGGATGAACTTTTCGCGGCGAAAGCTCGCCACGCCATTGCCGCCTTTGCCGGCGACCACTTCAATGGTGGCTTCGTCTACGAATTTCATGGTGTCTGCGCGTGTGGTGGGTAATAGGACAGCGGTCCGCGATGGGACGCTGCCAGGTGGCATTGGAAACTTTACTCGCCAATTACCATAAACAAAAAAGCTTAAAACAAAAAAGCCCTGCCGCATGCGACAGGGCTTTTGCCGTTCGGCAACGCGGTAAACCGCGTTGCGCTGACCGTGGCTAGTCCGATTACTCGGCAGCGATGATCGAAACGGTTTGCTTGTTCAACGCGCCCTTGAAGCCGAATTGAACCTTGCCGTCGATCAGCGCGTACAGGGTGTGGTCCTTGCCCATGCCGACGTTCACGCCAGCGTGGAAACGAGTACCGCGCTGACGCACGATGATCGAACCAGCGGGAATCAGTTCACCGCCGAAAGTCTTGACGCCCAGACGCTTTGATTCTGAGTCGCGTCCGTTTCGCGTAGAGCCGCCGCCCTTTTTCTGTGCCATGTTTAGCTCCTGCTAAGTGGTACCGAGTCGCTACTTAAGCCGTGATGGCTTCGATGCGGATTTCGGTGTAGTTCTGACGGTGGCCCTGACGCTTCTGATAGTGCTTGCGACGGCGCATCTTGAAGATCTTGACCTTGTCGTGGCGGCCTTGCGCAAGAACCGTTGCCTTGACCACAGCGCCGGAGACGAGGGGCGTGCCAACTTTCAGTTGGTCGCCTTCGCCCACGGACAGCACTTGGTCCAGGGTGATTTCTTGCCCAATGTCTGCCGGTATCTGTTCTATCTTGAGTTTTTCGCCAGCGGCAACGCGATACTGCTTGCCACCGGTTTTTACGACCGCGTACATGGGGTGTTCCTTAAATAGGTAAATGGGTTCATTCGCGCGGCCCGCCCTGCTGGGTGGGATTGCCACTTTGGAAGGTGCTTTCCAGTCCGTGTGCCGGCATTTGACATGCGGCGGGCCAGAAGGAAAGGGGCCTGACTGCCAGGTACCGGGTGGAAATATCCCGGACTAGGCACCCAAAGGGTTTACGCGAACAACCGACGTAATTCGGGCATTGCTGACCGAATCCGCAATATTAGCGCGTGACTTTTCAAAAGTCAAAAACCTGTTGTGGGCTAAGGGCTTAGGTGTGGCGCCGTGGCTTCAGACGGGCGCCACCACGCGTTGGCAGACGTGGCGCGCCACCCGGCGGATGCCCTCCATGACATCGCGCCGGTGGGCGTCGTTCAGCCGGTCGGTGGGTATCGACGTGCTGACCGCCACCCGCTTGCCGGTTGGGGTGACGCCCACGTACGCGGCGTAGCAGACCAGGCCAGTGGCCAGTTCTTCCTGATCGTGGCCCAGCCCCGTCTGGCGCACCTTGTCCAATTCTTGATACAGCGCATCGCGTGTGGCCAGCGTCCGGTCCGTCACGCGGGGCAGCGGGTCGGGCACGCTGGCGGCCAGGGCGTCGGGTTCCAGGCTGGCCAGCAGCACTTTACCCAGTGCACAGGCATGGGCAGGCAGGCGCATTCCTAAGTCGGAGACCAGCCGCACCGGGCGGCGGGCGTCCTCGCGGGCGATATAGACCACGTCAAAGCCATCCAGCGCCGCCAGCTGCACGACTTCATTGCAGCGGGTCACGAATTCGCCGGCCGCCTCGTGGAAAGCGGCTTGCAGGCCGTCGTGACGCAAGTAGGCAAAGCCCAGCGACATCAACTCGATGCCGATCAGATAGCCGCCGTCCTTGCGTTCGACCCAGCGGCGTTGTTCCAGGCAGTCCAGCAACAGGTACAGCGTACTTTTGGGCAGCTGGCAGGCCTGCGCCAGTTCCGCGGCCTTGACGGGGGTGCGGCGGCTGGCCAGCACGCGCAGGATGTCGTGGGTACGGCGGATGGCGGGCACATCGTACTCGGCGGTCATCGTTTTGTTATTCCAACCTGTTGGACTGCAATTCAGAATGTTGGACATGATAACGACCTTCTTCTAGACTCGTTGCACCTTTATTGAAATGCCGCCCAGTCGGCATGAAGCGTGGAGACTTATGAACCAAGACAACGCATTGCCCGCCGACCTGGCGGGCGCATTACTAGTGGGCCGTGTGTGGCGGCCGGCGCCGGTGGACGGCCCCAGCGTCGTGGTCGTGCGCAACGGCGAGGTGTTCGACATCACCGCCGTGACGCCCACCGTGTCCGATTTGCTGGATCGCCCTGATCGCGTCACGCTGGCCAAGGGCGCCGCCGGCGAATCGCTGGGCGACGTGCGCGCGCTGATGGCCGCCACCTTGCAAGGGCAGGACGGACCGCGCCTGTTGGCGCCGTGCGATCTGCAACCCATCAAGGCGGCGGGCGTCACGTTCGCCATCAGCTTGCTGGAGCGGATGATCGAGGAAGAGGCGGGCGGCGACGCCAGCCGCGCCGATGAAATCCGTGTGCGGATGCAGGCCTTGATCGGCTCGGATTTGTCCCGCTTGCGTCCCGGGTCCGCCGAAGCCATCAAGCTGAAAGCCGAATTGGTCGAACGCGGGCAGTGGTCGCAATACCTGGAAGTGGGCATCGGCCCCGACGCCGAAATCTTCTCGAAGACGCCCGCGATGGCATCGGTGGGATACGGCGCACAGATCGGCGTGCTGCCTGAATCGCAGTGGAACAACCCCGAGCCCGAGATCGTGCTGGCCGTGGACAGCCGCGGCGAGATCGTGGGCGCCACGCTGGGCAACGACGTCAACCTGCGCGACATCGAAGGCCGCAGCGCCTTGCTGCTGACCAAAGCCAAGGACAACAACGGGTCGTGCGCCATCGGCCCCTTCATCCGCTTGTTCGATGGCGATTTCGACTTGGACAGCGTTCGCCACGCCGATGTGTCGCTGCGCATCGACGGGGCCGACGGCTTCGCGCTGGACGGCGTCAGCCACATGCGCGAAATCAGCCGCGACCCCCAGGACCTGGTGCGCCAGGCGTTTGGCGCGCATCACCAGTACCCTGACGGCTTCATGCTGTTCCTGGGCACGATGTTCTCGCCCAGCCAGGACCGCAAGGGCCCGGGCACGGGTTTCACGCACAAGCTGGGCGATCGCGTCCAGATCGCTTCCGAGCGTATTGGCGCGCTGGTCAATGATGTGCAGTTGGCCACCGAGATCACGCCGTGGACGTTCGGCGTGCGGGCGCTGTACGCCAACCTGGCCAGGCGCGGCCTGGTTCGATAGGGCGGCGGCCCGCGCGCTTCTTGCGAACTTCGGGGCGGCAGCGGGCCGCCCCGACGCCGTCACACCCCGTATAATCGCTGGTCGAATCCCCCGCCATTCCTGGCGGCCCAGCGGTAAGAGCCCATGCGGCTCGTTTCACTTGTCGGATACGTCTTGAATCTCCCCGCGCTTATTGCCCCCATTGCTGACGATATGAAGGCTGTCGACGCGGTCATCCGCGAACGGCTGAATTCGGACGTAGTCCTGATCCGCACAATCGGCGACTACATCATTGGCGCGGGCGGCAAGCGCATGCGCCCGGCCATGGTGTTGATGGTGGCGCGCGCGCTGGGCTACGAAGGCACGCATCACCAACTGCTGGCCGCCGTCGTGGAATTCATCCACACCGCAACATTGCTGCATGACGACGTGGTCGACGAATCCGACCTGCGCCGTGGCCGCGAAACGGCCAACGCCGTGTTCGGCAACGCCGCCAGCGTGCTGGTGGGCGATTACCTGTATTCGCGTTCATTCGAGATGATGGTCGAAGCCGACTCGATGCGCATCATGAGCATCCTGTCCGAAGCCACCACGGTTATCGCCGAAGGCGAGGTCTTGCAGTTGCTGAACGTGCACGACCCCGACGTCTCGCAAGACCGCTACCTGCAAGTGGTGCGCTACAAGACCGCCAAGCTGTTCGAAGCTGCCGCCCAGGTGGGCGCGGTGCTGGCAGGCGCCACGCCCGAACAGGAAGCCGCTGCCGCCGCCTATGGCCGCCACGTCGGCACCGCGTTCCAGCTGGTTGACGACGTGCTGGACTACAGCGGCGACGCCGCCGCGCTGGGCAAGAACGTGGGCGACGACCTGCGCGAAGGCAAGCCCACGCTGCCGCTGATCCGCGTGATGGAAGTGGGCACGCCCGAACAACAACAACTGATCCGCGACGCCATCAAGACGGGCGACGCCGATTTCGCCGCCGTGGCCGCAGCCATCCAGGCCACCGACGCGCTGGAACACGCCCGCCTGGCCGCCGTGGCCGAAGCGGATCGGGCTCGCGAAGCGCTGTCGATCTACCCCGTTTCGCCTTTTCTAAATTCTCTGCTAGAATTCTGCGCTTTCGCGGTGAATAGAGATCGCTGAAGCCGATATCCACAGCGGCGCTGAAGTTGGGGCGTAGCAAGCTGGTTTGAAAGCGGGTGAATGGTTGAAGCTAAAAGCAAAAGCTAAACGCAGAAGCCAAAGCAAAACCTGATTTTCAAAAAAGCGGAATATAGGTTCTAATAGCGGTCGCTGTTGAAACGGCGGTGATGGAAAGCGAAGACGGAAAGCGAAGGTGGAAAGCGAAAGCAAAGTCACCAGAGCAAAGTCACCAGAACATAGCCGCCGGAGCAGTCGCGAGACATGCAGCGGAAAGAAAAAACTTGGTAGCACTGAGCGCCGCTAAGTTGGTAGTACGAGTTTGTCAGCGCGGTTTTTCAGCGTGGCAAATTCACTGAATCGGGGCGTAGCTCAGCCTGGTAGAGTACTGCGTTCGGGACGCAGGAGTCGGAGGTTCGAATCCTCTCGCCCCGACCACTGATTGGTGGTCGAATTTTTGGTGGTGTTCTCGACACCAACAGCAGCAAAAGCCGGAATCGCGACAGCGACGCCGGCTTTTTTGCATCTTGCGGGTCGATGCCCCAACCGAAAGAGCGAACCGCCCGGTGTAACACCGGGTCGTCCAAGGTCAGGCCGTCCAAGGTCGGGCCGTTCAAGGTCAGGCCGTCCAAGGCCGGGTCGTCACCGCTCCTTCATGCCATCCATCGCGTATCGCCACTTAGCCAGCAGCCCGCGCCATCGTCCCGGGCACGCAGCTGGATAGCCGAGGGCGAACCCATGGCCACGCCTTGCCGCACCGTATACACCTGATCCGGCGGCACGCTGCCGGTTTCATTGAGATAACCCCACAAGGCTGCTGCCGCAATGCCCGTGGCGGCGTCCTCCGGGTAGCCCGACGCCTTGGGAAATTGCCGCGCGCTCGCGCCGTCGTCGGTCAGGGCATAGGGATACAGGCCCGTCGAACCAATGGCTTCGCACAGGTCCCGCATGGCGGCGAAGTCCGGCGACAGCGCGTTCAGCGCCGCCACGTCGGGCAGCCTGATAAGCGTCTTCACGCGGCTCGTGCTGGCGTTGATCACAGGCAGCCCGGCCAGGTCTGAATCAATCCGCAGCACCGATGCGATCGCGCGGCATTGTTCCTCAGGCAATACGGAGGTTTTCACGGCGGGTTGCGATATCCAGGCGCGGTTGCGGGTGGCGTCCCATTCGACATCCACGCTGCCGCTAAGAGTCTGCACTCGCGTACATGGCGTGGTCCACAACCCCCATTGCCGCAGCGCCCACAACGTACCGACCGTTGCATGGCCGCACATCTCCATTTCGTGGCCAGGCACGAAAAAGCGCAACCGGCACAGGTGATCCTCGCGGACGGTGGGCACCACAAAGGAAGACTCATGGCCGTGATGGGCCGCCAGCGCCTGCATATCGCTTGCCGCCATCTCTTGCGCGTCAAGTACCAGGGGCACGGGGTTGCCGCCTTCCAGTCCCTGTAAGGGATCAACGAATACACGCAGCAGGACTGCATCGCCGGCGGCTGGCGGCGCGGGTGCGCGGATGCAAAGGTGGTCAGTCAAACTGGACTCCGGTAGTGGTGATGAGCTTGCCCCAGAAGGCAAGGTCGTGAGAGACGGTCTGGGTCAACGCCTCGGCCGTGTCGGGGCGGACATCGACGCCTTTGGCCGCAAGGTCGGCCGCAATGGCCGGATCGCGCAGCACGGCGTTCAGGGCAACGTTCATCTTTTGCACGATTGCCGGGGGCGTTCCCTTTGGAAAAGCCAACCCGTACCACAGCGATTGCGTATAGCCGGGCATGCCCTGGGCGGCAAAAGTGGGTACGGACGGCAGGATGGGGGTAGCGCGCGTCGTGGCCACGGCAATCAACTTGCCGCTTTGGACGAACGGCGCCAGCCCCACGGGGTTATCGAACATGATGTCGACCTGTCCGCCGATCAGGTCCGTATAGGCGGGCGCCGCGCCGCGATACGGTACGTGGGTCAGGTCCAGCTGCTTGTCTTTTTTGAACATCTCGCCCAGCAGGTGCGATACCGTGCCCGCGCCCACCGAGGCATACGTGCCGCTGCGTCGCGCTGTCAACGCGTCGACAAGCGTGGCGACGCTGCTTGCCTTCAAGGCAGGCTGCACGGCAAGCACATAGGGCGACGTGCCGATGAAGCCCACGTAGTCGAAGTCCTTCTGCGGCTTGTACGGCAGGTTCTTGTACAGGCTGGCGCTTAGCGCGGTGGTGCTGGTCGTTACCGCCAGGGCGGTATAGCCGTCGGGCTTGGCGCGGGCCGCCTGGCCCGAACCCACCGTGCCGCCCGCGCCGCCGGCGTTCTGAATGATGACGGACTGCTGCAATTGGCGCGTCAAGGCCGGTTGCAACGTGCGCACCACCAGATCGGTTCCGCCGCCGGCGGGAAAGGGCACGATCAGGGTGATGGGTTTGTCGGGCCACGTCGAGTCGGCCCACGCGCCAGCAGGCGACAAGGCCAGCAGCGCGCTGGCCAGCAGTGCGGATGTGATGACGCGATTCATGAAGTTCCCCTTGTAATGTTTGAATGACCAGATCGTAGAAAGGCGCCGGGCCACCGGCGAACCACGGTGCGACATCGGCTGATCCCGCATGCGACAGCCAGAACACCCCGCCGGCGTCGGGCTTGCGCCAAAGCGGTCGCGCGCGGATACTGGCCCAACGCCCATTCTTGCCGCTGCCGGGAATCCCCCCGGCGCACATTACGTCCCGCTCGCCCTTCATGAAGCGTTCCGTCCCACTTTCGTCCAAACAGGATTTGATCGCGCAGACCGGCTTCGCCCTGGCGGCCAGTCGCCAGCCGCGCTACGCCTTTCATTGGCACGAGCACGATTGCGCCATGCTGCTGTGGCCGCGCGCAGGGGCGCTCGATAGTGCCTGGCAGGACGAAGAAGGGGCGCGTTGGCGGTGCCGTCTTGTTCGCGGGCAAGCCTTGTTGCTACCGTCTCACGTCGAACACAGCACGCGCGCCGAGAGCGTCGCGCAGCAACACGGAGAGCTTTACCTGGCCCCCGAATTGTTGCGCGCCTGCCAGGCAGGCGGCGTGTTGCAGCTGGATGGCGCGGCGCAGGCCATGCTGGATGCGCTGTGGAAACCCGCGTTGTCGGCATCGGCGTTGCCCATGTTGATCCAGGCGTTGATCGCCCAGCTTGACGCCAATCATCGGCAGCAGGCTCAGGCTAGCGTGTCGACGGCGCCGCTGCCCTTGGCTCGCCAATGGATGGAACTGTTGCGCACCCGCCTGGAAGAAGGACAGCCGCTGCCGGCCATTTCGGAGTCCGCCAGCGTGCTGGGCGCCACCACCCGCACCCTGCAGCGGGCTTGCCTGGACGCTTATGGCCAGTCGCCTATAGCCCTGAGACGCAGGGTGCTGGCCCAGGCGGCACGGCAACGGATCGCGATGGGTGAACCGGTGGCAAGAGTCAGCGCCGAACTGGGGTTTTCCAGTAGCGGACACCTGGGCCGCCTGCTGCGCGCGGTGGAACCCTAGGCGGACGCCGCGGGCGCATAGCCGGGAATGGACGCCAGCAGCTCGCGCGTGTAGTCGCTGGACGGGCGCAGGAACACGTCGCGCGCCGTGCCGATCTCAACCACCTTGCCCCGCTGCATCACGGCGATGCGATGGCAAAGCCGCGCCGCAACGCGCAGATCGTGCGTAATGAACAGGATGCTTACGCCCAGCCGATCCCGTATCGATTCCAGCAAATCCAGTATCTGCGCCTGCACCGACACATCCAGCGCAGAGACCGCTTCGTCCGCGATCAGGATTTCCGGTTCCATCATCAATGCGCGCGCAATCGACAGTCGCTGCCGCTGGCCTCCCGAAAATTCGTGCGGAAACCGCTCCAGCGCGCCGGCGTCCATGCTGACAAGCTCAAGCATTTCAAGCATCCGCGCGTGGACGTCCCCGGCATCCGCGCCGAAGTTAAGCGGGCCTTCCGCCAGCGTGCGGCCGACCTTGCGACGTGGATTGAATGAACGGAACGGGTCCTGGAACACCATTTGTACGCGCTTGCAATAGCCGCGCGCATCGCGACCGGTAAGTTTGCCCACCGCATTGCCGTCGATCAGAATCTCGCCCGACGTGGGCTTGGCGAAGCGTGCCAGGCAGCGGCCCAGCGTGGTCTTGCCCGACCCGGATTCGCCAACAATGCCCAACGTTTCGCCGCGTTCCAATTGCAGCGATACACCGCCCAGCGCGTCGACGCGGCGGCGCTTGGACTTGAACAGCGATTTGGTTTCGAAGCGCAGGGTCAGGTCGCGCACTTCCAGCACAGGCGGCTGCGACGGCGTCAACGCCTTGGCGCGGAAATCGCCGCGCGGACGGGCCGCCAGCAGCCGTTGCGTATACGGGTGCCGGGGGCGTTCCAGCACATCGGCGGCGGTGCCTTGTTCGACAATATGGCCGGCTTGCATCACCAGCACACGATCCGCAATCTCCGCGACCACGTCAAAATCGTGCGTAATGAACAGCACGCCGTTGTCGTGGCGACCGCGCAAGTCGTTAAGCAGGCGCAGCACCTGCGCTTGCGAGGTCACGTCAAGCGCCGTGGTCGGTTCATCGGCGATGATCAGGCCAGGCTCCATCACCAAGGCCATGGCAATCATCACGCGTTGGCGCTGACCGCCCGACAACTGATGGGGATAGGCATGCCGCAGCGTCTCGGGATGCGGCAGCCGTACGTCGGACAGCAGCGCCAGCACACGGCTGTCGACGGTCTCGCGGGCGAGTTCCTTGGCATGGAACTCGAACACTTCCGCGATCTGGTCGCCGACACGCATGAGCGGGTTGAGCGCCGTCATGGGTTCCTGGAAGATCATGGCCATGCGGTTGCCGCGCAGCTTTTGCAGTTCGTCCCGCCCGGCATGTGTGATGTTGCGACCCGCCAGCAGGATCTGGCCGCTTTCCAGGGCCAGCACCCCCTTGGGCAACAGGCCCATGACGGCGCTGGACGTCACGGATTTGCCCGAGCCGGATTCGCCTACGATGCACACGATTTCGCGGGCATGGACGGTGAACGACACGTCGTCCACCGCATAGCGGCGATCTCCCCCGCCGGGTAGCCGCACCTTCAGGTTGCGAACGTCCAGGATGGGGGCGGCGGCGCTGCCGTCGGGCATGGCTTGCGTCCGGGATACTGGGTTCATGGCGTCAGCCCTTGGTTTTACGTGATAGACGGGGATCAAGCCGGTCGCGCAGTGCGTCGCCGAACATGTTGACGGCCAGGATCAGCAGCGCAAGAAACACGCCGGGCACCAGCACGATCCACGGCGCGCGCTGGAAGAACGGGCGCCCTTCCGCGATGATGCTGCCCAAGCTGGGGATTTCCGGGGGAAAGCCCAGCCCAAGAAACCCCAGCACGGCTTCGGTCAGGATGGCAGCGGCGCAGACGAAGGTGGCTTGCACCACCAGCGGGTTGATGGTGCTGGGCAGGATGTGCCGCCACAACACCTTCAGCGCCGGCGTGCCCGAACCCACCGAGGCTTCAACGTAGGGTTCTTCGCGCACGGACAGCACCACGCCACGCACCAGCCGCGCCACGCGCGGTATCTCGGGGATCGAGATAGCGATGACCATGGTGAGGATGTTGGCGCCGCCCAGCGCGACCATGGCCACGGCCAGCAGCAGGCCGGGGATGGCCATGATGCCGTCCATCAACCGCATCACCGGCGCATCCAGTCGCCGGACATAGCCGGCCGCCAGGCCGATGGCGAGGCCGGCCACGACCGAGATGGCGCTGACCAGCGCGGCCAGCGTGATCGACAAGCGTCCGCCGTACAGCACGCGCGACAGCAGGTCGCGACCCAGCGAGTCCGTGCCCAGCCAATACAGGTCGGACGGACCTTGCAGACGTGCTCGGGGTGTCAGCGCGCCGGGGTCGTGCGATGCCAGGAGCGGGGCGCCGATGGTCAGCGCCACCAGCAGCAAAAGCAGCAGCAGCGATCCCAGCATGACGGGGTCATGCAGGACGGCGCGGGCGGCCTGGCGCCAGCGGGGGGGCGGCGGCGCGGCCGGCAGGATAGAGACAGGTGAGGTGGACATCGGGTAGCTCCGGGTCGTCCGCGTCAGTAGCGGATGCGGGGATCGAGGAGGACGTAAGCCATGTCGATCAGCAGATTTACGAACACGTAGATGAACGAGAAGAACAGAATGGTCCCTTGCACCACGGGATAGTCGCGCGCCAGCACCGAGTCCACGATCAAGCGACCGACGCCTGCGATGTTGAAGATCGTCTCGGTCACGACTACGCCGCTGATCAGCGTGGTCAGGGCCACGCCGACGATGGTGACGATGGGAATGGCCGCATTGCGCAGCGCATGGCGAAACAGCACGACGCGTTCGGTGACGCCCTTGGCGCGAGCGGTGCGCACGAAGTCCTCACCCAGCACGTCCAGCAAGCTGGCCCGCGTAATGCGCGTGATCAACGCCACAAACACCATCGCCAGCGTCACCGTGGGCAGCAACAGGTGCTGCGCGTACTGGCCCACCCCGGCTTCAAGCGGTGAATATCCCTGCACCGGCAGCCAGTTCAGCGTGACCGAAAACAGCAATATCAGCAGATACGCCACGACAAAGGCGGGCACCGAGAATGCCAATACCGCCGCGGCCATGATGCCGCGATCCGCCAGGCCCCGATGCCGCCATGCGGCAAGCACGCCAAGCGGTATGGCCGTGGCTATCGTGAGCAGGATGGCCCATGCCGCCAAGGAAAACGTGGGGCCGAGCCGCGCCTTGATGAGGGAGGTGACGGGCTGCTTGGATTGGATGGAGTGGCCCAGGTCGCCCTGGACCAGCGCCGCCATCCAGCGCAGGTACTGCGTGCCCAAGGATTGGTCCAGGCCCATTTCGGTGCGGATCTGCGCGATGGACGCTTCGCTTGCCATGTCGCCCGCGATGACGCGGGCGGGATCGCCCGGCGCCATTCTCAGCAAAAGAAACACGACCGTGGCGACGATAAGCATCACCGGAATTGCCGCCAACAGCCGCTTCAGGATCAGTTCAATCATGGCGCGCTACCAGAACAGCGGAATCTGCGCGTCCGTCATGCGTCCCAGCTTGGCGGCGTTGTAGCCCTTCATCTTGGAATACGTGCCCAGCGGGATGAAGAACACCTGCTCGTAATTGAGCTTCTGGATCGCCAGGGCGATTTCCTTCCTGCGGGCTGCATCGTCGGTCTCGGCGAACTGATCGCGCAGCGTTTCCATCTGCTCGCTTTTCGACCAGCCGACGTAGCCCGCCGTGCCCCGTCCGTCCAGATTCGGATTGGTCAGCGGGTTCATCAGGTCCAGGCTGGTAAAACCGGTCTGGAAAATGCTCCAGCCGCCTTGGGCCACGGGATCTTTCTTGGAATAGCGGGACAGCAACGTCGCCCAGTCCATCGACTGGATCTCGACATTCATCCCGATGGTCTTGAGCGCTTGCGCCGTCACGGACGCCAGGCTGGCAAGAACGGGCAGGTCGGTTGGGTGCAGAATCACAACTTTGCTCCCGTCGTAGCCGCTTTCCTTCAGCAGCGCCTTGGCATGCGCCAGGTCCGGCTGCTTCGTTTGCGTGGCGCCGTCTTCGGACGCGTACGGCGAGTTGCAGCTCAGAACGGCGCCGCACAACTTGATCATCTTCGGGTCGCCGATTTGCGCATCGAGATAATCGGCCTGGTACACGGCCGCCAGCACAGCGCGGCGCACCTTGACGTTGTTGAACGGCGGTTGCAGCCAATTCATCCGCATCGTGAAAATGTTGGTGCTGTCGCCGTAGGATTTCAGCGCCACGCCCTTGACGCCTTCCAGCTGCGGCATCAGGTCGGGCGGCACGTCTTCCACAAAATCTATCTCGCCACGGCGCAGTGCATTCACGGCGGTTTGGGCGTCCGAGATGTTGACCAGTTCCAACCGGTCCACGATGGCGACCTTGGCGCCGGCAAAGCCGCTGGACGGCTCCTTGCGCGGTACGTAGTCCGTGAACTTGACGTAGGTGGCCTTGACGCCCGGCTGGAAGTCCGCCGCGACGAATTTGTACGGACCTGAGCCGATAACCTCTGTGATCGCCTGCGAGACGGGCACCGAAGCGATGCGCCTGGGCATGATGAAGGGCACGGGCGAGGCAGGTTTGGCCAGCGCCTCGATCAGCATGCCGAACGGCTGCTTCAGTTGGAACACCACCGTGCTGGCATCGGGGCTTTCCAGGCTGCGGGTCACGGCCATCAAGCGCAGGCCCAGCACGTCGCGCTCGGCCCAGCGCTTGATCGAAGCGACGACGTCTTCGCCCGTGACAGGCGACCCATCATGGAACTTCAGGTTCGGGCGCAACGTCAGCGTAACCGTCAGGCGGTCGGGGCTTTCCTGCCAGCTTTCCACCATTTCCGGCTGCGGCTTGCCGGTGGCGTCCAAGGCGAACAAGGTGTCGAAAACCATGTAGCCGTGGTTGCGGGTGATGTAGGCGTTCGTCAAGATCGGGTCGATCACGCGCAGCGGCGCCTGCATGACGATCTTGGCAGTCGTTTCGGCGTGCAACGGACTGACAGGCGCCAGCGTTGCCATCAGCGCGGCGGAACAAAGCAGGGCGGGGGCAAAAGCAGCGGGCGCGCGAACGCGGCCCATGCCAGGGATCATTTTTTTCATACCGATACCTTCAAAGGTGAGGGTGACTCAGGCGAAACGGGGCGAGGCTGGTCGACAAGCCCCGCCGATCAGCCGAACCGCGGTCTGCGCGCGGCCCACGGGGCCAGGCGCTCCAGCTGCGCCGAGAGTTCAAGCAAGACGTCTTCGCGTCCGAAGTGGCCGATCAATTGCGTGGCCACGGGCAGGCCTTCGTCCGTCCATGACAGCGGCAGGCTGGCGGCGGGCAAGCCCGCGCCGTTGATGACGGGGAGAAAAGTGGAATACGTCGAGGCGCGAGCTCGGTAGTCGCGAAAGCCCAGCCCGTCCGAGGAATTCAATGCCAGGTAATCAAGCTTGCAGGGAAGCTGCGCCAGCGTGGGCGTCAGCAATACATCCACGTCGGTCATGGCGGCGGCGAAAGCCCGCCCCACCGCATGCAGGCGCGAGACGGCATCGATGTACGCCACGGCGTCCAGCGTCTTGCCGACGTGATAACCGTCAAGAATGACGGACTCAAGATCGCCGTCGCGCAAGGCGCGATCCAGCACACGAAGACGCGCATCCACCGCCACCACGATGTTGCTGGCCAGGATGCTGCCGTGGGCATGGACGAAGCCGTCGTAATCGATCTCCGGCAAGCGGGCCTCGAAGACGTGGTGGCCCAGGCTTTCCAGCAGCGAGGCCGAACGCGTGACGGCGGCGTCGCATTCGGGGGCGATAGGGATGCCATTCCAGGCGGTGCGCAAAATGCCCACGCGCAGCGGGCGGACTTCTTGCTCGCGAACGGCGTCCAGGAAGGACCGCGGCTTGGGCGGCGAGGCGTACGGCGCGCCCGGCTCATAGGCATCGATCATGTCCAGCGACGCTGCCGTGTCGCGCACGGACAGGCTCAACACGCCGTCCGTCGACATGCCGGCCCAGCCTTCGCCTCGCATCGGGCCCATCGGGACGCGGCCCCTGGATGCTTTCAGTCCAAACACGCCGCAGCAGGCCGCCGGGATTCGGATCGAGCCGCCGCCGTCGCTACCATGCGCCACGGGCACGATGCGCGCGGCGACGGCGGACGCCGCCCCGCCGCTGGAGCCGCCGGCGGAACGGCTGGGATCCCATGGGTTGCGCGTGGCCGCGCCGTTGCGCAGGGCCTCGGTGGTGCCGGCCATGCACAATTCCGGCACCGTGGTGCGCGCGAAGGGGATAAAGCCCGCTGCCTCGAAGCGGTCAGCCACCGTGGCCGAGTATGCGTAGGTGGCGTCGTTGAACAGCGCCGACCCCAGGCTGGAAGGGAATCGCGGATGGGCGAACCCGGAGTCCTTCAGCAGAAATGGAATCCCGCGAAAGGGGCCGCGGTGCGTCCATTCGGCCGCGATGCGCCGCGACTCGTCAAAGCGCGGGTAGGTGATGGCGTTAAGCGCGGGATTGCGTTGCGTGGCCAGTTCAATGGCGCAATCCATGAGCTGGGCGGAGGTGACCTCGCCCCGCTCAAGTAATGCGGCCAGCCCAAGGCCGTCCAGGCGCTCGTACTCGGTGGTCTGCATGTTTCCCCTTTTTTTTGCTGCCTGTGTGGTTCACGGCAGAGGCAAAGTCTAGGGATCACAGACGTGAGGGCCAAACCGGGAAGCGACAGCGCGCCCATCCCAAATGCGACAGGCGCGGGCAAGCGGGGGAAAACTACGTCATTCGCGTCCTCGCCGGTAGCCTTCGGCACGGGCCAGCGTCCGGTAAAAGTCCGCGCCCAAATCGATCAGGTCTTCCCGCTCCTGCACGCTGAGCTTATGTTGAATCGACTCAATGCAGGCGGCGTACGCGGCCAGGACTTCCGCCAGTCCTCGAAGCGTCGCGCGGGAGATGTTCTGACAATCATCTGCGCGACCAATTCTTGCGTGTCCATAAGCACCTCTTTCTGCTTCACTGCTTCTTATCGCCAGGGGCACCATAGAAAATTGACGGGCTTGTCCGGAAGGCACAAAGCCGCCAGATGGCGGTCCTGTACCGTTTCCGATGCGACGTTCACGTGGTCGGCGGCTGCGCGCGCCTGGACGACGCGGGGTCTCTGCCGCGCCATGCCGACGTGCTGATTGTTGAGATTTCCGAGCTGGACGTGGATGCGCTTGCGCCTATCCAGCGCGCGCGCGACGCCACCGAGACGAGCGCCGTGGTGGTGCTCTACCGCTTCCGTGCCAGCACCACGATTCGCACCGAAGCCGACGCGCAATTGCACCTGGCGTTGCAGCAGGCCGCGGGCCAGGCCCGCGGCATCCTGGAAAACGCCATGGCACGCCTGCTGCACACCGAAGGCATGTGGCCGCTGGCCGGCTAGCGCCGGCCCGCTCATCACACCCCGATCGGGCCGCCGTCGGCGCGTTGGATCACCACCGTCGATGAACGCGGGCGCACCGTACCCGTGGTCGCCACCGTTGCGTCGTCCGTCCCATACGCCGGCCAGTTGGCCGGGTGCTGGATGTTCAGGAAGATGCTGGTGTAGTCGGGCGTGAACGCAAAGCCGGTCACTTCCGCTTCGTTCGGCCCAACGAAGAAGCGGCGCAGGTCAGCCTGGTTGGACGGGTTGATGGCGGGACCCGTGCCGGTGCTGTCGGCCAGCGCGCCCGGGATCACGGCCAGCATCTGGTCGTTGGTGGCGCGGGCCACGTTGTTGTTGCGGCCACCGTCGATGCCGTTGTCCGTTTGAATCCACAGGATGCCGCGCGTGTCGAAGCCGATGCCGTCGGGGCTGGCCAGCTGGTTCAGCGCGGTCAGGCCCGAACGGTTGGTGTCGGCGTTGGCGCCTGCGTCGGAACCGAACACGAAGATATCCCACTCGAACTTGGTCGAGCCCGCTTCGTCGTGCCAGCGGATGATGTGGCCGTTGACGTTGTTCAGGCGCGGGTTGGGCGGGTTGGTGCCGGTGCCGGCATTGCGGCTGCTGTTATTGGTCAGCGTCAGGTAGATGTCGCCGTTGGTCGGGTGGGTGGCGGTCCACTCGGGGCGGTCCATCGGGGTGGCGCCCACGAAGTCGGCCGCGCCGCGTGTGTTGATGAGGATGGCGTCCAGGCTGCCGAACTCGTCGGCCAGCGTGCGGCCGCCCACGCCGGGCGTGGTGCCGATCAGGGGCAGCCATTCGCCGGTGCCGTCCGCGTTGAAGCGCGCCACGTACAGCGTGCCCTTGTCCAGGTATTTGGCGCCGACGGCCAGGCGGTCGCTGCGCTCGGCATCCTTCGGGTCCCACACCGCCTCGGACACGAAGCGGTAGATGTATTCAAAGCGCGAATCGTCACCGCTGTAGAACGCCAGCGGCTTGCCGGCTTCGGGCTTGCTGTACGCGCAGCCTTCGTGCGCGAAGCGGCCCAGCGCGGTGCGCTTGGTGGCGATGCTGGACGGGTCATAGGGGTCGATCTCGACCAGATAGCCGAAGCCGTTCACTTCGTTGCGCCAGTCTTGCGTGGCGCTGAGGGCGGTCTCCGTGATGTTGAAGCGCGCGAATTCGCCCAGCACTTCCGACGCGTCGCCCGCGGCGGTTTCCCATTGGTAGCGGCCGGCGGGGCCGCCCGACACGCCAACCCGCAGTTGATGCGCGGGGCGCGTGCCCGTGTTGACGAAGCAGGCCGCCCAGTTTTCTTCGGCGGTAATGTACGTGCCCCACGGCGTGTAGCCGTTGCCGCAGTTGTTGTTGGTGCCGCGCACTTGCGTGCCGTTGGGGGAAAAGGGCGTCTTGACCCAGTCCGTGCCGCCCACCGGGCCGGCCAGCTTCATGGCGGTGGCCGACGTAAAGCGGCGGTTGTAGCGCGAGTTGTTGACGATGTTCCAGCGGCCGTTTTCGCGGCGCACATGCAGGATCGCCACGCCATGCGCGTTGATTTCCTTGCGCACTTCCTCGGCCGGGCGCTTGCCCGCCACCAGCGTCGGGCCGTTCGGATGCAGCGCGGCCTGATCGATGTATTCGTGGTTGACGGCCAGCAGCCCTTCCGTGGAGCTGCCTTCGATGGGGAAGAAGTGCATGCCGTCGTGATGCATGCCGGTGGAGTTCAGCAGGTCGTTCGACGTGTTGTTGCCGTTCTGATCCCAGGGCTGTGCGTTGTCGTTCAACGGCGTGCCCCACGGCGCAAACACGTGGGCCACATAGCCCTGCGGCACGACGCAAGCGTCCGTCATCGACGTGGGCAGCGAATCAAAGCCCAGTTTCAGCGGGGTCGGGGCCGGGGTCTCGGTGCCGCCGCCGGGCACCTCGGGCGTGGGGTTGGGTTCACCGCCGCCGACGGGTTCGTCATCGTCATCGCTGCTGTTACAGCCGGCCAGGCCAAGGCTGGTCATCGTGGCGAAGGCAGCGGCCAGACCGCCGCGCATCACCATGCGGCGCGACAGGTTCTTTTCCAGAATTTCGCTGAAAGGGCTGCTCTGGCTGGGGTTGCGGACGATTTTGTCGGAGATGGATTTGCTCATGTGGATTCCTGGCTTGGGGGCTGTGCCTGAATGGGACGAGCAATACTAGAAGTCGCAAATGAAAGGTTAATGACAGATGGCTGAATGCGATATCGGGCATACGGCGCGCAAACAAACGGCCGGCGCCGTTTGCACGGGGCCGGCCGGGCGCATGCCGACGCGCTTATTTGGTGGCGACCGCCTTGGACTTGACCAGCGGGCAGCCGCCCTGGTCCAGCGGGCGGAACGCGTTGTCGCCGGGAATCGTGCGCAGGATCTTGAAGTAGTCCCAACGCGCCTTGGATTCCGACGGCTTTTTCACTTCGACCAGGTACATGTCGTGCACCAGCCGGCCGTCTTCACGCAAATAGGCATTGCGCGCGAACATGTCGTCGATCTTCATGCCGCGAATCTGCGTCATCACCGCATCGCCTTCGAGCTTGCCGCTTTCCTTCACGCCTTTCAGGAACGTCAGCACGGCGGAATAGACGCCGGCTTGCGCCATGGTCGGGACGCGGCCTTTCGTGCGCTCGGCGTAGCGCTTGGACCAGGCGCGCGTCCGCTCGTCCATGTCCCAGTAGAAGCCGCTGGTCAGCACCAGCCCTTGCGCCTGTTCCAGTCCCACGCCGTCCACATCGGTAATGAACATCAACAAGCCGGCCAGCTTCTGGCCGCCCTTGATCAGGCCGAATTCGTTGGCCTGCTTGATCGCCATGGTGGTGTCGCCGGATGAATTCGCCAACGCCACGATCTCGGCTTTCGATGCCTGCGCTTGCAACAGGAATGAAGAAAAGTCGTTGGAGGCGCGCGGGTGCTTGACCGAGCCCAGCGTCTGGCCGCCAGCCTGTTTGACCGCGTTTTCGGTATCGGCCTGCAAGGCATGGCCGAACGCGTAGTCCGCCGTCAGGAAATACCATTTTTTGATGCCGGATTCGGTCAGCGCGCGGCCGGTGCCGTTGGCCAGCGCGTAGGTGTCGTAGGTCCATTGCGCGGTGGACGCCGAGCATGCCTTGCCGGTCAGGTCCGACGTGCCGGCGGTGGATGCCAGGAACGCAATGTTGGCGGTGCGCGTGATCTCTTGCACAGCCAGCGCCACGGACGAGGTGGGCACGTCAACGATGGCCTTCACGTTCTCCTGGTCGATCCAGCGGCGCGCCGTGGCGGAGCCGACGTCCGCCTTGTTCTGATGGTCTGCGGCAATGACTTCAATCTTGCGGCCCAGCACGGTCGGGCCAAAGTCCTCCACCGCCATGCGCGCCGCCTCGACGGAGCCTTGTCCGGACAGGTCGGCGTTCATGCCGGATAGGTCGGTCAGGACGCCGATGCGGATGGGCTTGTCGGACTGCGCGTGCGCGCTGGGCAAGGCGAATGCGCCGGCAACAAGCAAGGCGCCAAGTAGTTGGTTCATGTCTTTCCTCCAGGTGGGCGTCCGCTCTTTCAGGCGGATCTTTGCGGCGGGGTCGATACGGCGGTGGCGGGGGACAGCAGGTGGCACAACAGGAATTGATCGGTTTGCGCGTGCGCCAGGTGGCTGGCGTCGAACTGTGCATCGATGGCGCGCTTGGTCAGGCGCAGCGCCCAGGGCGGGCAGGCGGCGGCCTCGCGCGCCAAGGCCAGCGCGGCGGCCAGCGCATCGCCTGGCGCGGCGACGGCGTCCGCCAAGCCCCAGGCCTGCGCGATGTCGGCGCGCAATGCCAGGTCGGTAAACAGCGCCCGCTTGGCGCGCGCGGGCCCGACCAGCGCGGCCAGGCGGGGCAGGCCGCCCCAGGCCAGCGGCAAACCCAGCCGCACTTCAGGAAAGCGCAGCAAGGCGTTGGCCGCCAGCACGCGCCAGTCGCAGGCCAACGCCAGCACCGCGCCGCCGCCCACCGCCGCGCCGTCGATGGCGGCGGCGGTAACTTGCGGCAATTCGCTCCAGGCGCGGCACAGCGCTTCGCCGCGCGCCAAGGCGCGTTGTGTGCTCAGCGGATCGTCATGGCCCCATAGCGCGGGGTCTTTCAAGTCGATGCCGGCGCTGAAGACGGCCGGCGTGCCGGTCAGCACCACGGCGCGGATGTGGTCGTCGCGCGCCAGCTCGGTCGCCGCGTCGATCAGCGCGTCCATGGCGGCCAGGTTCAGGGCATTGGCCTTGCCGCCCCGGTCATAGCGCACGATCGCCACGCCGTTATCCCGCTCGATTGCAACCATGCTCATGGGGTTCTTCCGTGCTTGTTTGGGAAAATCTGCTGGATATACTACCAAGTATGTTGAAACCCGCAAGGCTTCCGTGGCGCATCGAGGTGGGCCTGCGGGTAAGTCCGTATCCGGCAGTGCTGGATAGCCGGGGGAAAGTCATGAAAAATAAGGCAAATAACAAGGAAGGAGACGATTGATGAACGACGACGCTCGGGCGGAGATTCCGGACCGCCAGGCTTGCGTGCTGCGCTACTTGCTGGAGGCGCAAGCAGAAAAGATACCGGACAGAATCTTCGTCCGCTTCCACGGAGGCCCGACTTGGACCTACGCCCAGACGCTGGCGCGTGTTCAGCAGCGGGCGGCCACCCTGCGTCGGGAAGGCGTCAGGCAGGGTGACCGCGTGCTGTGCTGGATGGGCAATGGGCCTGAACTATTGGCCAGCTGGTTCGCCATCAATTACCTGGGCGCGGTATATGTGCCGCTGAACACGGCCTTGCGCGGGCGGCCGTTGGCGCACGTGCTGGACAATGCGCAGGCGGCCTTGATGGTGGCGCATCGCGCACTGGCGGGCCGCTTGCATGACGTGGCGCCGGGGGCGCTGGCGCGTGTGCTGCTCACCGGTGATGAACAGGGTGACGCGCCGTTGCAGCCGCCCGCCGGGGTGTCCTTTGCGCCCCTGTCTGACGCGGCCGACGCACGCCCGCCGGCGCTGCTGGACCTGGACGCGCCGATCGAACCCTGGGATACGCAGTCCATCATGTACACGTCCGGCACCACCGGCTTGTCCAAGGGGGTGGTCACGTCCTACGTGCAGATTTACACCATGGGGCCCGACGCGTTCGACTGGATCACGCCTGACGATCGCTGCATGATCGCCGGTCCGATCTTTCACTGCGGCAGCACGCTGTACGTGTACGCCATGCTGGCCTACGGCGGGTCGATTGCGATGGTGCCGGAATTTCGCACCGACCAATTCTGGGACGCCATTCGCGACACCGACAGCACGGTGGTGCTGCTGCTGGGCGTGATGGCGAACTTTCTGCTCAAGCAGCCGCCGTCTCCGCGTGACCGCGAACACACCTTGCGCGGCGTCTTCATCGTGCCGTTCGGCGAGGACGCGCCCGCGTTTCAGGCTCGCTTCGGGGTCGACCTGTACACCGTGTACAACATGACCGAAATCGCCAGCCCCTTGAGCGCCGGGCCGGGTTTGACCGAAGCCGGGCGCTGCGGCAAGCCCCGACCCTGGTTCGAGCTGCGCGTGGGCGATGCGCAAGACCGCGCGGTGCCCGACGGCACGGTGGGCGAGCTGCTGATACGCTCGCATCGGCCATGGGCCTTGTTCTCGGGCTATTACCGCAACCCCGAGGCCACCGCCGCGTCCATGCGCAACGGCTGGTTCCACACGGGCGACGCGTTCCGCCGCGACGCCGACGGCACGTTTTTCTTCGTAGACCGCTTGAAGGACGTGATTCGGCGGCGCGGGGAGAACATCTCGTCGTTCGAGCTGGAAGGGGAAATCTGCGCCCACCCGGACGTGCGCGAAGCCGTGGCCGTGGCGGTGCCCAGCGTACACAGCGAAGACGAAGTGCTGGCGGTTGTCACCGCCGTGGACGGGGCGCGGGTGGACGAGGCCGCGCTGATCGCATGGCTGGCCGAACGCGTGCCGCACTACATGGTGCCGCGCTACGTGCGCGTGGTGGACGATCTGCCCAAGACGGCCAGCGGCAAGCTGCAAAAGCATGTGCTGCGCAGCGAAGGCCTTGCCGACGGCACGTGGGATCGCGAAGCGGCCGGCATCAAGCTGCGCCGCGAACGGCTGGCTTGATTGGGTGGCGGGCTGCGCGGGGCGCCATGAATGGCGCGCGGTACATGGCGCGCGATACATGGCGGGCGATACATGGCGGGCGATACATTGCGGACGATATATGGCGCGCGATACATGGCGCGACATCCCGCGCCGCCCTGCGCTCAGGCGCGCGTGCCCAGGCCGGCGATGATGGTGTGCACGACCTTGTTGGCCAGGATCTCGCGGTCATCGCGCGTTTCGCCCAGGCGCGGGCGATACCAGACGGCCAGCCAGTTGATGGCGCCCAGCGCCGCCTTGATGGCCACCGATACGTCGTCGATGGCCAGCGATCCATCCTCCACGCCCTCGTAGGCCACCCGCTTGAACAGGGCTTCGAAATCGTCGCGGATGGTCATCAGCTCGGCCAGCGTCTGCCGCTGGGCGGGCGTGGTCGCGCCCAGCCGGTGCATGTGCACACCCTGCACCACAACGGTCTCGAACGCCAGGTTTTCCATCATCGACAGCGCATGGTGCTTGAGCATCAGCGCCAGCCGGTGGGCCGCCGTGCCCGGTTCCTTCATGACCGGTCGCACCGCCTCGAAATTACGCCGCATGCCTTCGCGGTGCACGTCAAAGAACAGGTCCGCCTTAGACCGGTAGTAGTGGTAGACGCGGCCCTTGGTGGCGCCCAGTCGGCGCGCAACATCGTCGATGCTGGACGCGTGGAACCCTTGCTCCATGAAGCACTCGGCCGCCGCGGTCAGCAGTTCAATGTTGCCCATGCCGTCATCGCGTGCAGCCGTCACCGTAGGTTCCCCATTCATGCGCGTTTCTCCATCCATGCGTCGCGGCAAAGCGCCCAGTTTAGCCAATCGCCCGGGGCCGGGCGGCGTGCCGCAGCGCTGGGCAGGGCGCGCCGCATCGTTCGCACGGCCTATACAAATCTAAAAACCGAAGTTTATACTACTCGGTATGTTTTTCGGCTTCGGCACGCAAATGTGCTTGCCGTGGTTCACGCCTTCATCGTCTTCCCCTTTCAACAACGGCCGCCCATGACCCCAGACCTCGTTCAAGAATCCCTTATCGACCCGCGGGTACTGGCCGCGCGGGTGTCGCAGGAAATCGGGGTGTCGGACTGGCTGACCGTCACGCAAGAACGGGTGGACCTGTTTGCCGATGCCACCGGCGACCACCAGTTCATCCACGTAGACCCGGAACGCGCCGCGCGCGAAGGCCCGTTCGGTGGCCCCATCGCGCATGGCTTTCTGTCCTTGTCCTTGCTGACTGCCTTCAGCTTGCAGGTGCTGCCGGTATTTGCAGGCGCCATCGGTGTCAACTATGGCTTCGACAAGGTCCGCTTTTTGACCCCCGTGCCCGTCGGCGCGCGCGTGCGCGGCCGCTTCGTGCTCAGCGAATTCACGCCGCGCAATGACCGCGAATTCATCACCCGCTATGCCGTCACCGTCGAGATCGAGGGCGCCGCGCGCCCCGCGCTGGTGGCGGACTGGATCACCATGACCGTGCTTGAAGGATGAATGCCATGACCATACGCTTTGATGATCGCGTCGCCATCGTGACGGGCGCGGGCCAGGGGCTGGGCCGCAGCCACGCGCTGCAACTGGCCGCGCGCGGCTGCCGAGTAGTCGTGAACGACTATGGTGGCGCGGTGCAGACCGGCGCGGTGCAGACCGGCGCGGTGCAGACCGGCGTGGTGCAGACCAGCGCGGTGCAGACCGGCGTGGTGCAGACCGGCGTGGTGCAGACCAGCGCGGTGCAGACCAGCGCGGTGCAGACCAGCGCGGTGCAGACCGGCGCGGTGCAGACCAGCGCCGCGCAAGCCGTTGTCGATGAGATCATCCGCGCCGGCGGCCAGGCGATTGCCGACGATGGCAACGTGTGCGATAGCGCCGCCGTCGACGCCATGGTGGCGCGCGCCGTGCAGGCCTGGGGCCGCGTCGACATTCTGATCAACAACGCCGGCATCCTGCGCGACAAGACCTTCGCCAAGATGAGCGCCGACGATTTCAACGCCGTCATCAATGTGCACCTGCTGGGATCGGCCAACTGCGCGCGCGCCGTGTGGCCGATCATGCGCGAGCAGCGCTACGGCCGCATCCTGATGACAACGTCCACCTCGGGCATGTACGGAAACTTCGGTCAATCGAACTACGGCGCGGCGAAGGCGGGCGTGGTGGGGCTGATGAACGTGCTGCATCTGGAAGGTCAGAAGCACGGTATCCATGTGAACGCACTGGTGCCCACCGCCGCCACCCGCATGACGGCCGAGATGTTCGATGCCGACGCGCTGCGCGCGCTGGACCCCGCGTTCGTGACCCCGGCGGCGCTGTTCCTGGTGGCAGAAAGCGCGCCCAGCCGCACGGCCCTGCTGGCGGGCGCCGGCACCTACGCGCGCCTGGCCATCGTGGAAAGCGCGGGCATGTATTTCCCCGAGAGCGACCGCACGCCGGAAAGCATCGCCGCGCACTTCGACGAGATCGCCAGCCTGGACAACCTCATCGAACCGCCCGAAGGGCTTGCGCATGTTGCCCGCATTCTGAAGCGCGCGCAGGAGGCGGCATGAGCGCAAACGAGAATGAAGCCGCGTCCGGCCCCGCCCCGCAACGCGCCACGCCGCACGCCCGCAGCGACTACCCGCGCTTGATGCCGATGACCACACGGTTGCGCGATACCGACGTCTACGGCCACATGAATAACGTCGTCTACAACGAGTATTTCGACACCGCGGTCAACCAGACGTTGATCGAACTTGGCGTGCTGGACCTGCGCCAAAGCGAGGTGATCGGGCTGGTCGTGCATAGCCAGACGTCCTACTTCCGCCCGGTGTCGTTTCCGGATTCCGTCGTGCTGGGCCTGCGCGTGGGCCGCTTGGGCCGCAGCAGCGTCACCTATGAATTCGCGCTGTTCCGGGGTGACGACGAGACCGCCGCCGCGCAGGGCAGCTATACCCACGCCTACGTTGACCGCGCCACCAGCCAACCGGTTGCCTTGCCGTCGGCCTTGCGCCGCGCGCTGGAACCCTTGCTTGTCGGGGCGGCGTGATGCGCCGCCTTGCGTGGCCACGCTGACCACAACGCTGCCCGGGAGCCCCCGTGAACGCCCACACCCTGCCTCGCGTCACGTATTCGAATATCCACGCGGATTTTTCTTCGGTACACGACCTGCTGGACCTGCGCCTTCCCGACTTTGAAACGCGCATGCTGGGCCGCGACCATCGTCACCGTCTGAACGGCGAATTCGTGGCGGGCGAAGCGTTGCAGGACGTGTATTCACCCATCGACCATTGGCTGATGATCGGCCGCTTTCCATGCGCCGATGCCGACACGGTCGACCGCGCCATCGCGTGCGCCAAGCGTGCGCAGCCGGCCTGGGATGCGCAAGGCTGGACGGCCCGCATCGCGGTGTTGCGGCGCCTGGCGATGGTGCTGTCCGAACGCAAGCTCGACTTCGCCATGGCCACGATGATTGAAATCGGCAAATCGCGGCTGGAAGCGTTGGGCGAAGCCGAGGAAGCGGTGGACCTGATCCGCTACTACTGCGATCAGGCCGAACGTAGCGATGGCTACCGGCACCCCCTGGCGCGCGCATTCGACAACGAAAGCACGCTGGACGTGTTGCGCCCTTATGGCGTCTTCGCGGTCATCGCGCCCTTCAATTTCCCGCTGGCCCTGTCGGTCAACATGGTGTGCGCCGCGCTGCTGGCGGGCAATACCGTGGTCTACAAGCCGTCGCCGCGCGCCGCGCTGACCGGGGCATTGATGCTGGGCGCCTGCGACGCCGCCGGCCTGCCGCCCGGTTGCGTCAACGGCGTGCAGGGCGGCGCGAAGACGGGCGCGTTGCTGGCGCATCACACTGCCATCGACGGCTACGCATTCACCGGCAGTCTTGATGTCGGCATGGACCTGCTGCAAACCGTAGCGGCCGGCCGTCATGCGCGGCCCGTCATTGCCGAGATGGGCGGCAAGAATCCCACCTACGTTACCGCCAGCGCCGATATCGACGTGGCGGTGCAAGGCGTGCTGCGATCCGCGTTCGGCCTGCAAGGGCAGAAGTGTTCGGCCGGGTCCAAGGTCTACGCGCACACGGCCGTGTACGACGCGTTCGTGGAGCGCCTGTGCGCGGCGGCCGACGACATTGTGGTGGGCGACCCGCGTGACCGAGCCGTATTCATGGGGCCGCTGATAGATGAAGCCGCGTGGCGGCGCTACCGCACCGCGTGCGAAGACGCCGACGCCTGCGGTCAAGTCCTGGCCGGTGGACGCCGCCTGAACGCCGGCGAATTGGCTTACGGACACTATGTGCGTCCCACTGTCGTTGCGGGCTTGCCGGCCGATCACCGCTTGAACCGCCAGGAATTGTTCCTGCCCTTGGTGTCGGTATTGCCGTTCGATGAATTGCACGCCGCCATCGACGACGGCAACGCCGTGATGTACGGGCTGGCCGCCGGCTGCTACGCGCGCGAGCAAGCCGAGATCGACACGTTTCTGAACCGCGCCCAGGCCGGGGCGCTGTACGTCAATCGCGCCAGCGGCGCGACGACGGGCGCGTGGCCGGGCATCCAGACGTTTTGCGGCTGGAAGGGCTCGGGCATGACGGGCAAGGGCGGGCTGGGCCCGTACTACGTCGCCCAATTCGCGCGCGAACAAAGCCACACCGTCTGGCGCGCCTGATGCCGCAGCAACGCGGTCCGCATCACCCCCAGTCCGCAGCACCTTGCCGTCACCCGCCTTCGTCACATCAGGAACCCATCATGAGAGAAGCCGTCATCGTCTCCACCGCCCGTACGCCCATCGGGCGCGCGTATCGCGGCGCGTTCAACGACACCACTGCGCCGACCCTGGGCGGCCATGCCATATCGCATGCCGTCGCCCGCGCGGGCGTCGCGCCGGGCGAAGTCGAAGACGTGATCCTGGGCGCGGCGTTGCAGCAGGGCACCACGCACATGAACGTGGCGCGGCAGGCGGCATTGCGCGCCGGGCTACCGGTACACGTGGCCGCGATGACGCTGGACCGGCAGTGCGCGTCCGGGCTGATGGCCATTGCCACGGCCGCGCGGCAGGTCACGCAGGAAGGCATGGACATCGTGGTGGCGGGCGGTTTGGAGTCGATCTCGTTGGTGCAGAACGCCAGCATGAATCGCAACCGCTGGCTGGACGACGCGTTGATGCGCGAGCAGCCCGAGATCTTCATGAGCATGCTGGAAACCGCTGAAATCGTAGCCGGCCGCTACGGTATCCCCCGCGCCGCGCAGGACGCATACGCGCTGCGTTCGCAGCAGCGGACCGCCGCGGCGCAGGCGGCCGGCCGTTTCGATGACGAGATCGTGCCGCTTTCCGCCGTCATGCAGGTCACCGATCGGGCTACGGGCCAGACCACCGCCCAGCCCGTCACGCTTGCGCGCGACGAGGGCAACCGGCCCGACACCACGCTGGCAAGCCTTGCGGCCTTGCAGCCGGTGTTCAAGAACGGCCAGCGGCTGGATGTCGGCCAGTACATCACGGCGGGCAACTCATCGCAATTGTCGGACGGCGCGTCGGCCTGCCTGGTAATGGAAGCGGGCGTGGCGCGACGGCGCGGTCTGACCCCGCTGGGTACTTATCGCGGCATGGCGGTGGCCGGTTGCGGCCCTGAGGAAATGGGCGTCGGGCCGGTGCATGCCGTGCCCCGCCTGCTGGCGCGGCACGGGCTGACCGTTGACGACATCGGCTTGTGGGAATTGAACGAAGCGTTCGCGTGTCAGGTGCTGTACTGCCGCGACCAGCTGGGCATCCCGGACGACCGCCTGAACGTCAATGGCGGCGCCATCGCCATCGGGCATCCGTATGGCATGTCGGGCGCGCGCATGGCCGGGCACGCGTTGATAGAAGGCCGGCGGCGCGGGGTGCGTTATGCCGTTGTCACGATGTGCGTGGGCGGTGGCATGGGCGCGGCCGGCCTGTTTGAAATCGCGGGGTGATCCCGCCGGCGCTTACTTGGCGACGTTCTCGTCGTCAATCGACAAGCCGCCTTCTTTCATGATGCCCTGGGCGATGTCTTCCGCCGACTTGCCGGCAAAGCCATGTTCGCCTGCCGTGATGCGAAAGCTGTCGCCTTCCAGGGGGCTCATCAGCGTGGCCGACGACAGCAGGATGCCGTTCGAGCGGATCTGGATGCGTTTGCCGACCCGGTCGCGGGTGAAGTCGGCCAGGGCCTTGCGGCTGTCGGGTTTGAGTTCAATATCAACCACGCGCGCGCCGGTGTTCGGGTCGAATGACGCGGTGGCGCGCTGGGCTTGCAAGGTGACGCTTTCGGCGTGCGCGGCCAGCGGCATCGCCACGGCGGCGGCCACGGCCAGGATCAGGTGTCTCATTAGGGGCATCGCGGACTCCTTCTGTTGGACAACGCCAATATCCTAGCCGAAGTCGCGTGCCCCGTTAACGTCAGGGCTGGCCGGCCGGGCGCACGCCCAGGGCTCGCATCCATGGCGTGTCCGGCAGCCCCTGGATGGGCGGCATGCCGGGCAGCGCCATTCCCATGGGGTTGCGCGTGACGTCTTGCAGCACGGTGGCCCACTCGCGCGGGTCCAGCGGTTCGCCCATGCGCACGCGCAAGTCCAGCAGGTCCAGCGCGGCGCGGCGGTGGCCGGCCTCGGCGGCGTCACGAAACAAGCGTTCGGCCACGTTGTAGTTCTTTGGCACGCCGCGCCCCATCCCGGCCAGTTCGCCTAGATAGGTTTGCGCGGGCGCAAAGCCCTGGTCGGCGGCGCGCTGATACCAGCGAGCGGCAGCCTTGTAGTCCTGCTGCACGTGTTCGCCGTTCTCCAGGATCAGCCCCAAGGTGGTCATGGCTACGACGTCGCCCGCTTGCGCCCGTGCTTGCAGCGAGGCCAGGCGGGGTTCGTCCAGGTATTGCGCGCCGCGTTCGACTTCGTATTCCCACGCGCTGATGCGCGCCTTGATCAAATCGCGGCCCAGCGTGGGGGAAGGGCCACGCCCCGCCTGGCCCGGCTGGCCGGGTTGGGCGGGGGGCGCGGCGGGCGTCTGGCC
This sequence comes from Achromobacter sp. ESBL13, assembly GCF_036668755.1. Classification (NCBI taxonomy): domain Bacteria; kingdom Pseudomonadati; phylum Pseudomonadota; class Betaproteobacteria; order Burkholderiales; family Alcaligenaceae; genus Achromobacter; species Achromobacter sp. ESBL13. Next base: position 799,276 of record NZ_JAZEVT010000002.1, read on the forward strand.
GTCGGCCAGGCTGGTGAACGTGACGGTGCCGACCAGGCTGCTGGCGTAGTGCGGAACCTGGCGGTAGGCGGTGGCTACCTGCACATCGCCCGTCAATTGCTTGAAGAACGTTTCAACCGGCGCGGACGCGGGCAGCTCGGCCAACCCTTGCGCGAAATAAAACGCATAGGGGCTGTGGCGCGGACCGTCATTGCCAAAGCCGTCTTCGGCCGTGGCGCCGGGCTGCGTCGAAAACGCAATCAGCTCGCCGCCCGCGGGCACAGCGCGAACCAGGCCTACCGACGGTGCGCCACGCGTCAGGTTGGTACGGCAGGCATCCAGCACCAGCAGACGCGCACGCACTTGCGCGCGGCGCAGCGCCTGCGACACGCGCTTCAGGCTTAACGAGCCCTGTTGCGCGGTGCGGATGCGCACGTCGGCCAAGGCCACGGGCAGTTCTACGCCGAACAGGTAGTTCACGTCATCCACCGCCACCGCGTGGCCGGCGAAGTACACCAGCGCCAGATCGGCGCCGTTTGCTCGGGTGGCGAATTCGTCGACGGCCGCTTCCATCTGGGCGGTGGTCAGATCGGTCAGCAAGGTGACGTCGACGTTGCGGCGGCGCAGCGTGTCGGCAACCAGGCGCGCGTCGTTGACCGGATTCGCCAACGCATTGGTGGGCACGGCGTAACGGGCGTTGCCGATGACCAGCGCATAGCGGCGGGTGGCCAAAACGGGAGTGGGCGTGGGCGCGGCGGTGGCGGCGCCCGGCGCGGACAGGCTTGGTGGGGCGGCGCCCAGCAGGCCGGCGCCGAACAGGGCGGTGACCAGGCGGCGGCGGGTCCGGCTAAGGCTGGGGGCGGACTTGGCGGACATGGCGGATGTGGCGGACATGGCGGGCACGGTGGACACGGCGGATCGGCATGGCTTCATGGCGCGGGGCAAGGGCCGGGCAGTGCCGCCGCAACGCCCACCGCGCCCAGCGCCGTGGCGGCGTCGTGCAGCGAGGATACGCGCGCGGCGCTCAACACAAAGCGGCCGTCTTCGTCGGGCCCGGCCACGATGGACACCGCGTACTGCGCCAGGGTGTTGCGCAACTGCTTGGCGCTGACGGCGTCGGGCAGGTCCACGACCAGGCGCGGGCAAGCGCCGCCGCCGCGCGTCAGTGTGCCGTCCTGCACCGGCACGCCGTCGGACAGCAAGCCATCGCGCGGCGCTTGCAGCAGCACGACCGCCGACAAGGCGATGGCCAACGCCCAGCCCAGCGGCATCAACGGGCTGGCGGGGGTGGGCCACAACCATTGCCACAGGCGCGCGCGCGACGAAAGCGGGGCGGGCGCGGGGCGCGACTGTTCGGCCAGCGCGCGCAGAAACTGCGTGTCGCGCTCGGCCTGGCCGATCTCGTTATGCGCAATCTGGCGCGCTTGCGCCAACAGGCGCCATTCGTCGATCTCGGCCTGCAATTCGGGGTTGCGCGCCAGCTCGGCTTCAAACGCGCGGCGCGCGTCGGCGTCCAGTTCCCCGGACAGGTAGGACAGTACGCGGTCTTCAGACATGATTAGTCCATTCCTTTGCGCGTGCAGTCGGCCACCAGCTTGCGCGCGGCATGCAGCCGGCTCTTGACGGTGGGCACGTGCAGGTCTTGCTGCTTGGCGATCTGTTCCATCGGCACTTCGTCCAGATACAGGAACATCGTGGCGCGCAAGGTGTCGCTCAGTTGGTTCAGGCAGTCGCGCATGCGCTGCACGACGGACAGGTGCTCGTACGCTTTGGCGGGGTCCGAGAAGGGCGATGGGTCGCCCACGTCTTCGGCGTCGTCAAAGACGTTGTCCTCGTGCTGAGCATCCGCGTCCGGCCCGGTCCATGGCACTTCGTGCCGGGTTCGGCGATGCATCTGGATCAGCTCGTGCAAGGACCCCCGGTACAGGTAGCCGCCCAGCTTGCTGACGGCCAGCTCGTGCGCCGCCCAGCCGGCGGGCGGCTGGCCGTGCAGAAAGCCTTCGTCCTTGAACGTGCGCGTTTGCAGGAATTTCATCAGCGCGTTGTTGAAGGCGTCGACCACCCCTTCCGGCGACGCGTTGAAGAATTTCTTGCGCAGCTTCAGCGTGATGTGCTGTTCGGCCTTGTTGCGGAAATCCAGCGCGTAGCGCGGGTCTGCATGCATGATGCGCAGCAGCGCGTCGACGTTGTTGATGACGTAGCGCTTGGGGTCGAGCGTGTTCATGGTTCAGTTTCTTGTTGTCGAACTGGACGCAGTAAACGTCAGCCCATCGGCAGGGAACGCCGCCGCCCTGCAAACCCAGGGCAGCGGCACCTTAGCCGTGCAAGGGCGGAAAATCAAGCGCGGCGGCGCAGGATGGCAACGCCACGGATGGTGAAGCCGATCACGATCGCCAGCGACAGGTAGAAGCCAAAGCCAAAGCTCATGTTGTTCCACAGGCCGGACGCCATATCGCCCGCCATGCCGCGGCTGGCGCGCGAGCCGCCCATGAAACCGGCGAACTGGCGGGTGGCCGCCATCAATTCACGCACCTGCGAAACCACGCCCATCAGCGCGATCAGCCACAACGCCAGCGGCATGAAATAGCCCAGGCGCGCCGCGCGTTGCGGCATCAGCGACGGCAGCAGGGGGCCCACCACGGCCAGCAGCCACAACAGCGCATAGATGCCCGCGCCCGGCGCCTGGCCGCCCATCGACCCTTGCATGCCGCCGCCGTTCTGCAAACGCAGCAGGTCATAGAAGCTGAGGCTGGCGTTCGATCCCATCATGCGTACGGTCAGCACCGAGAACACGGTGGTGGCCAACAGGAACAGCAGCGCGCCCACGGCGTCGCCACGGTTGACGCGGGCGGCGGCGGTGGCGGCCCAGCGCCCGCCGTGGGTCTTGGCCTGGGTCAATACGTCGCGCAGCTCTTTACCTTGCATGGTCATTCCTTTTCGGTTGCGGCAAATGGATGCCTGTACCAATGGCTATGCGCGGCGGGCAAAAAGGTTCGATTTATTTTTGACGGAATTTTCTTTCGTTCTTTGTTTGATCTTTTTTCGAACCTTTTTCGATGCCGTGCGTAGCAAGAGGCAAGGGCGCGGATTTCCCCGCTGCCAATCATCCACACGGAGAACCCCATCATGTCCAACCCCACCGCCCTGGCCGCCCTGTATCAAACCGTGGTCCAAGACGAACTGGGCCTGGTCGCCCGCATCGACGAAGACGGCGACGTGATGTTCCGCTATCCCGACCTGGGCACCATGTTCTTCAGCGTGAGCGACGCCGACCCGGAATTTCTGCGCCTGGTGTATCCCAGCTTTGTCGACGCCAATGAACTGGGCCTGACCCGCGAGCAACTGCTGGAAGTCATGAACGCGGTCACGCATCGCTGCAAGGCCGTCAAGCTCAGCCTGGGGCAGGACCGCGCCGACAAGGCCGGGCGCATGTCCGCCTCGGTGGAAGGCTTTGTGGCGGGGCCCGACTCGCAGCCGGCCGAAGCGCTGCTGCGCGGCGTCGTGGCGCGCTGCGTCAGCGTCATCCGCCATGCGGCGAGTGAACTGGTCAAGGACGCGTTGGAACACAAGCAACGCGCCGCCGGCTAAGGGCTCTTTCGGCCCCCAACCGCCCAGCGGAATTGAAACAAGCCTGGCCCTGCCTTGTAACCTTGAGATACATTGCGGGGCCGGTTTCCCGACACCTTGATGATTTCGATGCACCCGTTCTTATTCCGTTCGTTGACCTTGCGCCTGATAACCATGCTGTTGCTGCTGGGAGGGTTGAGCGCGTGCGCGGTCCAGACCAACTCGCGGGGCAAGCTGGTCTACGGCGTGGACACGGCGGCGTTGTTCGGCACCGAGATCGGCCAGTTCCCATTGCAGGACGGTGGCGAGGGTACGCTGCGGCGCGAAGGCAAGAACTTCTCGGTCAAGCTGTCCGGCAACCAACGCGTGGTGCCCCTGAACAACGTGGACTCGGCCCGCATCGCGCGTACCGAGAACGTCGGCGCGCGTACCGTCGTGGTGATCGAGACCCAGCGGCGCAACTGCGACTACCGCTATACCGTGCTGGCCATCCAGGGTTCGGACGTGCTGTCCTGGGACGTGGGCAACTGCCGCGACCGGCCCGCCGTGCTGGTGCAGGATGACCGCGCCGCCCTGACGCTGGACTTCCCGAAGGGGGCCGGCATCGAACGCTTTGTCTACACGCAAGACGGCCGCATGCGCCGTGGCGACGTGAAGTCGGTAGCCGGCATGAATCCGCGCGCCAAGCCCTTCGCCGACGAATCCCTCTACCCGTCCGGTTACCACGATTCCTTGCGCCAGTACGGCGTCTATCCGCCACCCGCCGCGCCCGCCAGGCCCAAGCCCGGCAGGTCGCCCAAGGCGCCCAGGCCGGGCAAGTCCGCGCCCGCCGCCCCGCCCGATTCGGCACCGGCCACGGCGGTTGCCGCGCCGGCCTCCGGCAATGGCCGCATGGTGCCGCCGCCTGTGCAGCGCATGCCCGGCAGCGACACGCCCGCCGCCGCCGCCAGCCCACCACCGCGTGGCGGGGCGTCGCGCGTGCCGGCCAAGCTGGACCTGCCCGACGAGGAAATCACCTCGACCCGAATCGACCTGAGAGATTGACGTGCGGCAAGCCCAGATTCGCCAAATCCTTATCCTGATTGCGCTGACCGTTGTTTACCTGAGCTTTGAATTGGGTTTCAACGCCCGCCTGCTGGACGTGGTCGGCAGCCGCGCCACGCCGCACGACATCGAAGAGCTGGAGTTTTTCGGCCGCACGCTGTCGGGCATCGCCGCCGCGCTGGTGGTGCTGCAAGTGCTGTGGACGCGCCGGCTGCGCACCGGTGGCCAGCCGTCGTTCCTGAAGATCGCCGTGGCCTGCGCGGTGACCGCGCTGGTGGTGTTCGGCGCCATCAAGATGCTGGTGAACGTACTGGTGGACACGCGCGAGGCCGACTTTCGTCGCGTCGCCACCAACGCCGGTTTGCTCCAGCGGTCGCTGGTGCAGGGTGATCTGCACCTGGATGGCCTGGTGGACGACGGCGTCTATGCGCGGCCCGAGGGCAAGGCGTTCCTGGCCGTGTTCCAGGTGCTGCTGTCCAACATCGACAACCTGGATGAAAAGGTCGAGCCCAAGAAACGCCAGGTCATCCGCAGCGATCTGCAACGCCAGATGAAGACGTTTTCGTTCGACGGCCGCGATGTGCGCATGACGGCGCCCGGCATCCGTGGCTATCACCAGGTCTACACCAGCGTGATGCAGTCGGTGGCCGACCGCTGGAAGAAATATGCCGGCGTGCCGGTTGCGTCCGACATCGGGCTGGCGCGCGAGCAGGACCGCGCGTGGTCCGATTACCGCAATAGCCTGTCGCGGCGCGGTTGGACGCCGGAACGCGTGCCCGCCCGCTACCAGGGCCGCGTCACGCAAGATGTGCGCAAGCGCATTCCGGTGCCCGGCGATTGGCAGCCGCATGACCGCGCCACGTTCAACGAGGCCGTGGCCCAGCAGTATTGGAAGACGATGCGCAGCCGCACCGTGCACGTGGAAGGCGACGCCATTCCGCCCGGCCTGTCCTACGAGGATTTCGTGGCGCGGCCCGGCGTGCAAAAGCTGCTGCGCCAGACGCTGATGGTGCCGGCCAGCATGAACGTGGCGTCCAACTACACCGATCCCGCCAGCTTCAAGCGCCTGTACGACGGCATGCTGGACCGCGCCGTTGACGAGGCGATGCCGCGCTTTTCCGCCAGCGCGTCCGACTTTCAGCGCGGCGGCCAGCATCAACAGCTGGGCGAGGACGCGGCGCGCGCGGCCATTGTGCCGCCGGTTGCGTTGCTGTGTTCGCTGCTGGGCGCGGTGGGCCACTTTGCCAAGCTGCTGTACCTGATCGCCAAGCTGTTGGTGTGGCTGCGCACCCCCGCCGGCCAACAGCCCGGCCGCACCGCCACGCGCGCCGCCGGCCTGGCCTTGGTATTGACGCTGGTGTGTGTGTGGACGGCGTTTTCGTTCATGCAGAACAGCGTGACCCAAAGCGAACTGTTCCAGCAGATGTCGCGGGCGGAACTCGGCCGCGATGATGAGTCGATCGGGCAGGCGCTGCGCCGCCGCGTGCTGGCCAACGTGGCGCACGTGGTGGTGGTGGGCCAGGCGTACACCTATCCCTTTAACGAAGCGGTGCGCACCGGCTTGCTGGGCGGCATCAAGTATGGATATCACGGCGATGCGGGCTAAACGCTGGATGGCGGCGCTGCTTGCCGCCGCGTTGCCCTGGTCCGGCGCCGGCGCCGCGTGCCTGGGCATGCAGGTGCACGCGCATCGCGGCGCGCCCACGCTGCCGGAGAATTCGCTGGCGTCCATCCGCGCGGCGTATGCGGGCCAGTGGGACGGCGTTGAAATCGACATGCAGCGTCTGAAGGACGGCCGTTGGGTGTTGCACCACGATGTGCTGACCGGCAGGTCGGTCACCGGCGTCGGACGCCGCGCCGTGCTGCAACTGAGCAGCGCGGATTGGCGCGGCGCCAAGCTGGCCGGGCAGGGCGGCGGGCAGCCGCCGCCTTTCCTGGACGACGCGCTGCAAGTGGCGGCCACGCAGCCGGCCAAGACCTTCAACGCCGAACTCAAGGTTGTCTACCGCGATTGCGCGCCGGTGGGCAAGCTGGTAGCCGGCATGAAGCGCGCGCTGCCGCACGGCAACTGGATGATCACCTCGGCATTCCCCGAGGCGCTGCGCTGCGTGCGCGGCACGGACCCCGACGGCTATCTGGGCCTGATCGTGTTCGACCCGCGCCACGCAGACGCCGTCAGCGCGAACCCCCTGGGCAAGTACGTGTCGCAACGCGCCACCGCGCCCACGCTTGACCGCCCATGGCTGGCCAATCTTGCCAGGACGGTAGGCGCGCCCGTCGGTGTGCATGTGGACGCCATGACGCTGGCCGCCAACCCGCAATTGCTGCGTGACGCGGCGGCGCAGTCGGTGCGCGTCTTTGTCTACGCGGTGGGTGGCGATGCGGCCTTGGCGCAGCAACTGCGCGCGACACGGCAGCGCGAAGGCTACCTGCCGTCGGGCGTGATCATCGACGGCGACGCGCAGGCATTCTGCCGCGCCGTCGGGGGTTGAAACGCCGGGGTTTGGGCATACACTGAACGGCAAAATTTTCCGTTCACCCGCCGCAAGGAAGCCCCATGCACGCCCGCGCGATTTCGTTCTTGTCCTGCCTGCTGCTGGCAGGCGCCGCCCACGCCGGATCGGCACCGGCCGAGCTCTCATGCGTGTCCGATAGCGGCAAGGTCGCGGTAAAGGGCACGATCCCGTCGCCGTCCTCCGAAGACCTGGACATTACGCTGAGCTACTTCGACGCCACGCTGACCCTTGACGACACGACGACCCAGGGCAGCTATGTGGTGTCGGACTTTCCGCAGTCCGTGTTCCTGTTGCTGGTGCCTTCGCAAGGCACGGCGCTGACGCTTTACGCGCTGCCGTCCACCATGGCGGTGGAAAAGACCAGCGACAGCGGTGACATGTCGGGCAAGTTTCAGGCCAAGCTGAAGGCGCCCCGGCCGCGCTCGGCCACGGGGGCGCAGACCCCGGCGGCACTGACGGCGACGCTGAACTGCGAATATCGGTATTCGCTGTAAGGCCACCGGATGGGCCGTTGAATGGTCCGTTCAATAGGCCATAGGCCATCCAATAGGCCATAGACCATCCAATAGGCCATTTGAGGAGACAACATTGAACACCACCCCGATCGCGGGCGAACCGCCGTTGTGCCTGCCCCCGCTGCCCGACATGGACGCCGCTACCTTCGACATCCCGCCCGGCGCCTGCGACACGCACGCACACGTAGTGGCCGCCAACACCGCGGCCTATCCGCTGGTGCCCGAGCGCACCTACACGCCGCCGCCCGCGCCGGAATCGGCCTACCTGGCCATGCTGCAAAAAACCGGCATGACGCGCGGCGTGCTGGTGCAGATCAGTGTTTACGGCACCGACAACCGCTACATGCTTGAGGTGCTGGCCCGCCACCCCGACACGCTGCGCGGCATTGGCGTCGTATCGCCCGATGTCACCGACCACGAACTGGAAGCCATGCACGCGGCCGGCGTGCGCGGCCTGCGCATCAATGTGCTGTTTGGCGGCGGCATCGGTTTTGACGCCATGGAAACGTTGGCGCATCGCATCGCCGACCTGGGTTGGCACATGCAGTTCCTGATGGACGCGCGCCAGTTGCCCGAGCTGCTGCCGCGCATGCGCAAGCTGCCGGTGCCCGGCGTGGTGGACCACATGGGGCACATGCCGGTCGCCGACGGTCTGGGCAGCCCCGGCTTCCAGGCGCTGGACCATCTGGTGCGCGACCACGGCTGGTGGGTGAAGCTGTCGGGCGCCTATCGCATCAGCGAACGCTTTGACGACTTCAGCGACGTGACGCCGTGGGCGCAGGCGCTGATCAACGCGGCGCCCGACCGCATGCTGTGGGGCAGCGACTGGCCGCACGTGCACCAGACCCGCATGGTCAATACGGGACGCCTGCGCAACCAGCTGGCGCTGTGGGCGCCGGACCCCGACGTGCGCCATCGCATCCTGGTCAGCAACCCCGAACGCCTGTACGGATTCGCCCCGACGCGATAGCCGCGCATCGCCCGAACAACAACACAAGAGACAAGCCATGCAATGGTATAGAGAGCTGAACAAGACCGAACGCCGTACCTTCATCGCCGCGTTCGGCGGATGGGCCATCGACGCGCTGGACTTCATGGTGTTCACGTTCGTGATCGCCACCTTGATGACCCTGTGGGGTATCGACAAGGGCCAGGCGGGCATGCTGGGCACCGTGACGCTGCTGTTCTCCGCCATCGGCGGCTGGCTGGCCGGCATCCTGGCCGACCGCTACGGCCGGGTGCGCGTGCTGCAATACACGATCCTGTGGTTCTCGGCCTGCACGGTGGCCATCGGCTTCGCGCAGAACTTCGAGCAGCTGTTCGTGCTGCGCGCCTTGCAGGGGCTGGGCTTTGGCGGCGAATGGGCCGTGGGCTCGGTGCTGATGGGCGAAATCGTGCGCGCCGAACATCGCGGCAAGGCCGTGGGCACCGTCCAAAGCGGCTGGGCCGTGGGTTGGGGCGCGGCGGCAATCCTGTACACGATCGCGTTCTCGGTGTTGCCGTCCGACTGGGCCTGGCGCAGCCTCTTCTGGATCGGCGTGCTGCCTGCGTTCCTGGTGCTGTATATCCGCAAGAACGTGCCCGAGCCGGAGGTGTTCCAGCGCGCGCAGGCCAAGGTGCAAGCCGGCCAGGAGCGCGCCTCGTTCTGGACGATTTTCTCGCCGGCGCTGATCAAGACCACCGTCATCACCGCCATCCTGTGCACGGGCGTGCAGGGCGGCTACTACGCCATCACGACGTGGTTGCCCACTTACCTGAAGGTCGAGCGACAGCTGTCGGTGCTGAACACGGGCGGCTATCTGATGGTCATCATCCTGGGATCGTTCTGCGGGTACATTGCGGGCGCCTATCTGGCCGACCGCCTGGGCCGGCGCGCCAATCTGCTGATCTTCTCGGTGCTGTCCACCATCAGCGTCTACGCCTATACGCAGCTGCCGTTGACCGATCACCAGATGCTGTTCCTGGGCTTTCCGCTGGGGTTTGCCGCGTCGGGAATTTTCAGCGGTATCGGCGCCTACCTGACCGAGCTGTTCCCGTCCGGCGTGCGCGCCTCGGGCCAAGGCTTTGCGTACAACTTCGGCCGTGGCATCGGCGCCTTGTTTCCCAGCCTGGTCGGTTTCTTGAGCCAGACGCACGGGCTGGGTTGGGCCATTGGCGCCTTCGCCACGGGCGCGTACGCCGTGGTGATCGTGACGGCGCTGCTGTTGCCGGAAACCAAGGGCCGCGTGCTGGAATAAGCGCTGCCCGGCCTGGCCAACACGTAGCGAAGGCCCGGGCGTTGCCCGGGCCTTTTCTTTTTGTCTAGGGTTTACCCGGTATGGTTCGCTGTCCGAAATTTGTATGATGACCCGATAACTTAGATTCATGAGACAAGTCATCATGCCGTCCCGGCCATTCCCGATCGCTGCGCTTAGCCTTGCGCTTTTCCCTGCCGTTTTCCATAGGGTTTCAGCGCCCGTCCGCCCCTGCGTCCCAGGGGTTTTTCATGACTGACGAAAGCCGCATCCGCGAAGAAATCTGCGTCGTCGGCGCCAGCCTCTACCAGCGCGGCTACACGGTCGGCGCCGCCGGCAACATCAGCGCGCGGCTGGACGACGGTTGGCTGATCACGCCCACCGACGCCTGCCTGGGCCGCCTGGACCCCGCTGAACTGGCCAAGGTCGACCTGGACGGCAATTGGGTGTCAGGCGCCAAGCCGTCCAAGACGCTGGTGCTGCACCAGGGCATCTATCGGGCCAGCCCCGAATCGCGAGGCATCATCCACACGCATTCCACGCATCTGGTCGCGCTGACGCTGGCCGGCGTGTGGAAGGCGGACGAAGTGCTGCCGCCCATCACGCCCTATCAAGTGATGAAGGTGGGCCGCATTCCGCTGATTGCGTATCGCCGGCCCGGTGACCCGCAAGCCGCGGCCGAGGTCGCAGCCGTGGCCGGCCAGGTGCGCGGCGCGCTGTTCGAACGGCTGGGGCCGGTGGTGTGGGAACGCTCGGTGGCGCATGCCTCGTATGCGCTGGAAGAGCTGGAAGAAACCGCGCGCCTGTGGCTGATGAGCCAGCCGCGTCCCACGCCCTTGTCTGCCGATGCCATCGAAGAATTGCGCACAACGTTCGGCGCGCGCCTCTAAGCCCGTCAACCGCAAATAAAGTCGCCTGGCCGCCTTGGCGCGGACCGGTGCGGCGCATACTCCTGGAGACTTTTCATGCCCCCGATGGATCTGGCGTCCGGCGCCAACCCCGCTGCCGCTTCGGCATCCCAACCTGAATCCCGCGACACCGCGCGCGCCTACGCCAAGGTGTTCTGGCGGCTCGTGCCGTTCTTGATGCTGTGCTATGTCATTGCCTACCTGGATCGCGTCAACGTCGGCTTCGCCAAGTTGCAGATGTCGCAAGACCTGGGCTTCAGCGAAACCGTGTTCGGGCTGGGCGCGGGCGTTTTTTTCATCGGCTACTTCCTGTTTGAAGTGCCCAGCAACCTGCTGATGCATCGCCTGGGCGCGCGCATCTGGATCGCGCGCATCATGATCACGTGGGGCATCCTGTCCGGCATGTTCATGTTTGTGGAAACGCCCACCGGCTTCTACATCCTGCGCTTCCTGCTGGGCCTGGCCGAAGCGGGCTTCTACCCCGGCGTGATCCTGTACCTGACCTACTGGTACCCGGCGCATCGCCGCGCCAAGATCATCGCGCTGTTCATGTCCGCCATTCCGGTGGCCGGCATCTTCGGCAACCCGTTGTCGGGCTGGATCATGGAAGCCTTTCACGGCACGCACGGCTTGCAGGGCTGGCAGTGGATGTTCCTGATCGAAGCCATTCCCGCGCTGCTGATCGGCGTGGTCACCATCATGTACCTGGACAACGGCATCGCCAGCGCCAAGTGGCTGACGCCCGACGAGAAGCAGCTGCTGACGCGGGAAATCGAACAGGACCAGAAGCAGACCGGCACGCAAAAGCACTCGCTGCGTGCCGTGTTCGGCGACAAGCGCGTGTGGTGGATGTGCCTGATCTACTTCGCCTTCGTCGCCGGCCAATACGGTTTGACGTTCTGGATGCCCACGCTGATCAAGTCCACCGGTGTGACCGGGGCGCTGAACATCGGCCTGCTGTCGGCCATTCCCTTCATCTGCGCCATCATCGTGATGAACCTGCTGGGCCATTCGGCGGACAAGCGGCGTGAGCGTCGCTGGCATTTGATCGTGCCGGCGCTGGCGGGCGCCATCGGCTTTACCGCCGCCGCATCCTTTGCGGACAACACCGTGGTGTCGCTGATCTGCCTGTCGTTGGCCGCCGCCGGCGTGCTGACCTGCGCGCCGTTGTTCTGGTCGTTGCCCACGGCATTCCTGTCGGGCACCGCGGCGGCGGCGGGCATCGCCATCGTCAACTCCGTGGGCAACCTGGCCGGTTTCGCCAGCCCCTACATGATCGGCTACCTGAAAGACCTGACAAATTCCACTGCGTCCGGCATGTACGTGCTGGCCGCCGTGCTGGTTACCGGGGCCATCGCGGTGTGGTTCACGCCCGCCAAGCTGGTCAACCGCTAAAGCGTTATTGCCGCGTAGATAACCGTTATTGAACACGTTATTGAAGAAAGGACCCGCCATGCCGCGCCTGGCCGCCAACCTGACCATGATGTACACCGAGCATCCGTTTCTGGATCGCTTTGCAGCCGCCGCCAGCGATGGCTTTCAAGGGGTGGAATTCCTGTTTCCCTACGACTACGCCGCCGCCGATATCCAGGCGCGGCTGCGCGATAAGGGCTTGACCCAGGCCCTGTTCAACGCGCCGCCCGGCGACTGGGCGGCGGGCGAGCGCGGCATTGCGTCCTTGCCCGGCCGCGAAGACGAATTTCTGCGCGGACTGGACCAGGCGCTGGGATATGCGGCGCAATTGGGCAACCGCAGCCTGCACGTCATGGCCGGGTTGATCCGGCCGGACCAGGACCGCGCGGCGCATCGCGAGGTGTACGTGAAGAACCTGGCCGCCGCCGCCCGCATCGCGGCATCGGCCGGCATCACCGTGGTGATCGAACCCATCAACACACGCGACATCCCCGGCTTTTTTCTGAACCGGCAAGACGACGCCCAAGCCATCTGCCAGGAAGTGGGCGCCGCCAACCTGAAAGTGCAATTCGATTGCTATCACTGCCAGATCGTCGAAGGCGACATCGCCAAAAAGCTGGAGCGCGACATGGCCGGCATCGGCCACATCCAGATTGCCGGCGTACCCGACCGCCACGAGCCCGACGAGGGTGAGCTGAACTATCCGTATCTGTTCGACCGCATCGACGCGCTGGGCTACACGGGCTGGATCGGCTGCGAGTACCGCCCAAAAGCGGGCACGCGCGCGGGCCTGGGCTGGGCGCGACCCTATCTCTCCCGGCGTTGAGTCGCATCGCGCCGCGTGGATGAACACCACGTTCACACCACCGAACCGCACACCACCGAACCGCACACCACCGAACCGCACACCATCGAACCGCACACCACTGAGACCCCACCATGAAAATCCTGATCACCGGCGGCGCCGGATTCCTGGGCCAGCGGCTGGCTCGCAAACTGCTGGAGCAGGGCACGCTGACACTGGACGCCAACGGCCCGCAACCCATCACCCGGATCGACCTGCTGGACGTCGTCAAGACCGACGCGTTCACTGACCCGCGTGTGCATTCGCAAGTTGGCGACATTGCCGACCCGGCCGTGCTGCGCCAGGCCATCGACACGGACACGTGCGCCGTCTTCCATCTGGCGGCCATCGTCAGCGGGCAGGCCGAGGCCGATTTCGACTTGGGAATGCGCATCAATCTGGACGCCTCGCGCGCCTTGCTGGAAGTGTGCCGCGCGCTGGGCCACCAACCGCGCGTCCTCTTCACCAGCTCGGTAGCCGTGTACGGCGGCGACCTGCCCGACACCGTGCGCGACGACACCGCGTTGAATCCGCAGTCGTCCTACGGCACGCAAAAGGCCATTGCCGAACTGCTGCTGGCCGACTACACGCGGCGCGGTTTTGTCGACGGGCGCGTGCTGCGCCTGCCCACCATCAGCGTGCGCCCGGGCCGCCCCAACGCGGCGGCATCGTCCTTTGCCAGCGGCATCATCCGCGAACCGCTGAACGGCGAAACCGCCGTCTGCCCCGTGGGCGCCGACACGCGCCTGTGGCTGCTGTCGCCGCGCGCCGCCATCCAGGCCTTGATTGCCGGCTGCGAGCTGCCGGCGGACGCCGTGGCCGACCGCGCTCCCATCAACCTGCCGGGCGTGTCCGTCACGGTGGCCGACATGGAACAGGCGCTGCGCGAGGTCGCGGGCGATGACGTCGCGGACCGCATCACGTGGCGCCCGGACGAACGCGTTGAACGCATCGTGGGCAGCTGGCCCGGCCGCTGGGACACCACGCGCGCCAGCCGCCTGGGCTTGAAGGGCGACAACAGCTTTGCCGACATCGTCCGCGCGTACATGGCCGACGACTTGCCGCGTTGATGCGCGGCGCCCTCATTTCAATATTCCGGACGAACCCGCCATGAGCCTTCCGCAATCCACTCCCCGCCGCGTCGGCGTCATCGGCCTGGGCGCCATGGGCGCGGGCATCGCCCAAAGCCTGCGCCGCGCCGGTCATGATGTGCACGTGTACGACATCCGTCCCGAAGCCACCGCCTCGTTTGCCGCAGACGGCGGCGTGGCCTGCGCCACGTTGGCCGACATGGCGGCTGCCTGCGACATCATCATCAGCGTGGTGGTCAACGCCGCGCAAACCGAATCGGTGCTGTATGGCGACGGTGGCATCGCCGCCGCCTTGCGTCCCGGCGCCGTGTTCGTGATGTGTTCCACCGTGGACCCCAACTGGTCCATCGCGCTGGAAGCGCGCCTGGCCGAGCAGGGCGTCCTGTACCTGGACGCGCCGATTTCCGGTGGCGCGGCCAAGGCCGCCGCCGGCCAGATGACGATGATGACGGCAGGCGCCGGCGCCGCCTACGACGCCTGCGGCGCGGTGCTGGAATCCATGGCGGGCAAGGTCTACCGGCTGGGCGACCGCGCCGGCGCGGGCAGCAAGGTCAAGATCATCAACCAGTTGCTGGCGGGCGTGCACATCGCCGCCGCCGCCGAAGCCATGGCGCTGGGCCTGCGCGAAGGCGTGGACGCCGACGCGCTGTACGAGGTCATCACGCATAGCGCGGGCAACAGCTGGATGTTCGAAAACCGCATGCCGCATGTGCTGGCGGGCGACTACACGCCCTTGTCGGCCGTGGACATCTTCGTGAAGGACCTGGGGCTGGTGCTGGACACCGCGCGGCACAGCAAGTTTCCGCTGCCGCTGGCGTCCACCGCGCACCAGATGTTCATGCAGGCATCCACCGCCGGGCATGGCCGCGAGGACGACAGCGCCGTCATCAAGATTTTTCCGGGCATCAGCTTGCCGGAGGCAACATGAGCATCAACATCAAGCTTGGCTGCATCGCCGACGACTTCACGGGCGCCACCGACCTGGCCAACAACCTGGTGCGCGCGGGCATGCGCACCGTGCAGACCATTGGCGTGCCGGGCGAGCCGTTACGCGCCGATGCGGACGCCGTGGTCGTGGCGTTGAAAACCCGCACGCTGCCGGCCGACGAGGCCGTGGCGCAATCGCTGGCCGCGCTGCACTGGTTGCAGCAGCAGGGCGCCCAGCAGATCTATTTCAAGTACTGCTCTACGTTCGACAGCACGCCGCAGGGCAACATCGGCCCCGTCACGGACGCGCTGATGACGCAGCTGGGCACGCCGTTCACCATCGCCACGCCCGCGTTTCCCGACAACAAGCGCACCGTCTTCAAGGGCTATCTGTTCGCGGGCGACGTGCTGCTGAACGAATCGGGCATGCAGCATCATCCGCTGACGCCGATGACCGACCCCAATCTGGTGCGCGTGTTGCAGGCGCAAACCTCGCGCAAGGTCGGGCTGATCGATTACAGCGTGGTGGCGGCGGGCGCGGATGCCATCCGCGCGCGCATCCAGGCCTTGCAGCAAGAGGGCATTGAAATCGCCATCGTGGATGCCGTGTCCAACGACGACCTGCTGACCCTGGGCCCCGCGCTGCGCCACATGCCGTTGGTGACGGCAGGGTCCGGCGTGGCCATCGGCCTGCCCGGCAACTGGGGTTTGGCGCCCAGCACCGTGGCTGTCGACGTGCGCGCGCCCGGCTTGCAAGCCGTGGTGGCGGGCAGCTGCTCTACCGCCACCAATGCACAGGTGGCCGCGTTCATTGAAAGCGGGCGGCCGGCGATGGCGTTGGACCCAATGCGGCTGGCATCGGGCGACGACGTGGTGGCACAGGTGCTGGCATGGGCCGAACCGCGCATGCAGGACGGCCCGGTGCTGGTGTATTCCACCGCGCAACCGGATGCGGTGAAAGCCGCGCAAGGCGCGCTGGGCGTGGCGCGCGCGGGCGAGATGATCGAGGCGGCCATTGCGCGCATCGCGGTTGGTTTGGTGGAACGCGGCGTGCGCCAACTGATCGTTGCGGGCGGTGAAACGTCGGGCGCGGTGGTTCAGGCGCTGGGGCTGGCCCAGATCACCATCGGCGCGCAGATCGACCCGGGCGTGCCCTGGTGCGCCGGCCATACGCCCGTGGCGAAGGAAGACGTCAGCATCGCGCTGAAGTCAGGCAACTTTGGATCGCGCGACTTCTTCATCAAGGCGTTTCGCTGACGCCGGTTCAGCCATACACACAAGCAGGAGGGCAGGCAGTGGCCAGCAAACAGAACAATGCGCTGAAAGGCGGCTTGAAATCGCGGCACCTGACGATGATGTCCATCGCCGGGGTGATCGGGGCGGCGCTGTTCGTCGGCTCGGGCAAGCAGATCGCGCTGGCCGGCCCCGCCGTCATCCTGGCGTACCTGGGTGGCGGCATCCTGGTCATCCTGGCGATGCGCATGCTGGGGGAAATGGCCGTGGCGCAGCCGGACACGGGCTCGTTTTCCACCTACGCCGACCGCGCCATCGGGCGCTGGGCAGGCTTCACCATCGGCTGGCTGTACTGGTACTTCTGGGCATTGCTGATGGGCTGGGAAGCCTACGTCGCCGGGCAGATCCTGCATGGCTGGTTTCCGCAGGTGCCGGATTGGGGCTACGCGCTTTTCATCACGGTGTCGCTCATCATCGTCAACTTCATGAACGTGCGGAACTACGGTGAATTCGAGTTCTGGTTCGCGCTGATCAAGGTGATCGCCATTGTGGCGTTCCTGGTTATCGGCAGCCTGGCGGTGGTGCACCTGTGGCCCTGGGGCCAGGCGCGCGGCGTGTCGCAACTGACGGCGCAGGGTTTCATGCCCAACGGCGTCAAGTCGGTGGTGGTGGCCATGCTGGGTGTGATGTTCGCGTTCATCGGGGCGGAAATCGTGACCGTGGCCGCCGCTGAATCCGCCGACCCCGCACGCGAGATCATCAAGACCACGCGGTCCGTGGTGTGGCGGATCTGCCTGTTCTATGTGGGGTCCATTTTCATCATCGTGTGCCTGGTGCCGTACAACGATCCGCAACTGTCGCAGCCCACGCACGGCAGTTACAACGTGGCGCTGAGCCGGCTGGGCGTGCCGCACGCGCAAGCCATCGTCAACTTCATTGTGTTGACGTCGGTGTGCAGCTGCTTCAATTCGGCGTTGTACGCGGCATCGCGCATGCTGTATTCGCTGTCGCGGCGCGGTGATGCGCACCGCATCATGCAGGTAACCGGCCGGCGCACCGGCACGCCCTACGTCGGCGTGCTGGTGTCCAGCGTGTTCGCCTTCGTGGCGATCTGGATGATGGCGACGTCCAAGATGGATCTGTACGACGTGCTGATGCAGGCCACCGGCACCATCGCGCTGTTCGTGTACCTGGCGATCGCCTTGTCGCAGCTGCGCATGCGCTACCGCTTGCAGGCGCAAGGCGTGGAACTGAGCTTCAAGATGTGGCTGTTTCCGTGGCTGACCTATGGCGTCATCGTGTGCATCATCGCCGCGTTGATCACCATGGTGGTCGAAGGCACATACCGCAATGAAGTGGCCTACACGTCGTTGCTGGCGGGCGTGATTGTTGTGATGGGGCTGGTTGCGCAGCGCTTTGGCATCGGCACCGGCGGGCGCCGCTTGCAGGTCAGCGGTGCGCCCGGCTAAGTCGCTTGGCCGCGTTGACCATGTGGATGCGCGCGGCTTCGCGCGCGCCTTCCACGTCTTGCCGGCGGATGGCCTCGACGATGGCGACGTGTTCCTGCAGCACGTCGCGCATCAGGTCGGCGTGGCGCGCTTCGTTGCCGCGCGTGACCCGCGTGGCGGCTTCCAGAAACTGGCTGACAAAGGCCAGTGTGGTCAGGAAGTACGGGTTGCCCGTGGCGCGTGCAATGCTGCGGTGAAACGCCACGTCTTCCTTGACGCCGTCGCCTCCGTCCGCCACCGCCTGCGAAATGGCGGCCAGGGCGTTGTCGATATCCGTCATGTCGCGCTTCTTGCGCATGGCGGCCGCCTGCGCCGCGATTTCGGTTTCCAGCGCGCGCCGCAGGTCCACGATGTGCAGCACCGCGTCCAGTGACGTGAGTTCCGTCGCATCGATTCGCAGCGCCCGGTTACCCGTCAGGCCGGTAACAAACACGCCGCTGCCTTGCCGCGCTTCCACGATGCCGTCCTGCCGCAGCCGCGATACCGCTTCGCGGATCACTGTGCGGCTGACCCCGAACTGCTCGGCCAACGCCGCTTCGGTGGGCAGTTTTTCGCCCGGCGGCACGCGGCCTTCGTCGATTTCGGCGAGCAGGCGCTTGGTGACCGTGTCGGTCAGCGTGGGCGGGGAGGGAAGGCGGGGGAACACCATGGGTATCAAAGGCTGGAGTAAGGCGGGTGCGGGGCAACGACGCCGGTCGCGGATGGCGATGTTGGACGTCGTCGCCGCGTGTGGACGCTGACGCTGATGTTGACGGCAGCGCGTGGCGAGGCCCGGCGGCAATGATAACCGGTAGACCGGTGCCACCGACGCTATCGGCGGGGCGGGCGGGGCCGGGCGTGGGCGTCGTGCAGGCAGTCGATAAAGCAGCGGGCGGCGGGCGTGGGTGGCGAGTCGGCTCGGGTCAGAATGGACACGCGCGCGGCCGGCAGTTCGTGCGCCAGCGGCAGCATGCGTACGTCGCGCGGCAGCAGCCGGTGGTCGAACAGATTGCGCACGAAGATGCCCAGCGCGTCGCTGTCGGCAATGATGGCCAGGGCTACCGCGATGGACTGGCACGGAATCACGTCGCGTGGGGCTGGCAATTGCTGCGCCGCGAAGGCCAGCCGCAGCAGGTTTGCCGGCGCCTGGATGTTGCCGGGCAGCAGCCACAGGGCCTCGTGCAGATCGGCCAGCGTGCGGGCGTGGCGCAGCGGATGACCGGCGCGGGCGCCTACCGCCAGCGGCAGCGTGAACAGGGTGGTGCGGGCAAAGCCGTCGTCGATGTCGCCGTCGTATTCCGTTTGCACCAGGAAGTCATAGCGGCCCGACTCCAGCTGTTCGTGGCTGAAGGGCGGGGCCACTTCGTTGAACGCCACCGATACGCGCGGCATGCGCGCCCGGAAGGCTGCCAGCGCGGCGGGCAGCACCGTCAGCGCGGCCGAACTGATGGCCAGGTTCAAGCTGCCGCCTTCGCCGTCGCGCATTTGCCCGATCTCTTCCTGGGCGCGGCGCGCTTCTTGCAGGATCACCACGGCGCGCTTGTACAGCGCGTCGCCGTACGGGGTCAGTTCAACGCCGCGCGCGCTGCGGCGCACCAGTTCGGCGCCCACGCTTTGCTCAAGCTCGCGCAGGCTGCGGGTGGCGGCGGGTTGCGTCACGAACAGGGCGCGCGCCGCCGCGCGGATGCTGCCGTGCTCGGCGATCAGGACAAAGGCGCGCAATTGGCGAAGATTCATGGCGTGGGGATGGAGAGGGGATGGGGTGGTGCCGGGGCTGGGATGGGGTGGGGCTATAACAAAAAGGTTTCACTGGAACAAAAATACTGTCTTTTCCTTATCGTCCGCCATCCGTATATTCACGCGGACGGGGCAGGCAAAGCGGCCGGGACAGGAAGGCCCGGCGGCCATCAGGCCAACACGGCGCGGTCACTGCGTGACGCGTGACCATCGCCCCGACAACGGACATCAAGGGGAAATCATGTCTATCGCCATCGCCGCCGGATCCGGCCGGCAGCACCTGCATTCATCGACGATGCGTCGGCGCGTCATCGCCGGCACCACCATCGGCAACGCGCTGGAGTTCTTCGACTTCACCGTCTTCACGTTCCTGATGCTGGTCATCGGCCCGCTATTCTTTCCGGCTGCCTCCGGCTACGGCCAGTTGCTGTTGACCACGGCCACCTTCGGCGTGGGCTTCCTGATGCGGCCCGTGGGCGGCATGCTGATCGGGTCGTACGCCGACCGCCACGGTCGCCGCGCCGCCATGACGCTGACGCTGTGGCTGATGGGGCTGGGCTGCGCGCTGATCGCCGCCGCGCCCACCTACGCGCAGATGGGCGTGGCCGGACCGGTGCTGATGGTGCTGGCGCGGCTGATCCAGGGCTTTGCCGCCGGTGGCGAGGTGGGCGCGTCCACCACCTTGCTGGTGGAACACGCGCCGGCCAACCAGCGCGGCTTTTATTCCAGCTGGCAGTTTGGCAGCCAGTCGCTGGGCGTGATGCTGGGCGCGCTGACGGTGGCGCTGTTGACCGCCAGCCTGAGCGCCGAGCAGATGCAGACCTGGGGCTGGCGCGTGCCGTTCGTAATCGGCATCCTGACCGTACCGGTGGGCGCCTACATCCGCCGCAACCTGGAAGAAACGCTGGAGGCGCCGGAATCGTCTCCGGGGAATCACGCCCGCCAGGCGGTGCAGGCGGGGCATTCCACCCCCGCCGCGCATTCCCCGGCCAGGGCGGCCGACTCGCGCGTCACCCCGGCGGCCTCCACCACGCCGTCCCATCAACCGCTGCGCCGCGTGTTCACCGAGCACAAGTCGCTGGTCGTCAAGGGCATCCTGCTTGTCATCGGCGGCATGGTGTGCGCGCAGATCATCGGCTTTTACATGCCCGCCTACGCCAACAAGCAGCTCGGCCTGCCCGCCACGTCCACGCTGTTTGCCAGCGTGGTGCTGGGCGCCATCGGCTTTTTGATCGCCCCGTTTGTCGGCATGCTTGCTGACCGCGTCGGGCGCAAGAAGGTCATTTTCTGGTCGCGCGCGGCCACGGTGTGCGCCCTGTTGCCGTGCTTTGAATGGTTGGTGTCTGCGCCCAGCACGGCGCGGCTGATGACGGTGATTGCGCTGCTTGCCGTGTTGCTGGCCTTGCAGACCGCGCCCGTCATCACGATGCTGCCCGAGCTGTTTCCCAAGGCCGTGCGTACCACCGGGATGTCGGTCGTGTATGGTCTGGGCATCTCGGTCTTTGGCGGCTTTGCGCAGTTCTTCGTGACCTGGCTGTTGCACGTTACCGGCAACCCCATGGCGCCTGCCTGGTATTTGATGGTGACCGTCACGCTTTCCACCGTGGTGCTGTTCTGGATTCAGGACCGCACCGGCCATGCAATCGACACTCAGGAGGCATGATGCCCAGCAGTACGAGCTACTTCCCCCGCAGTTACGCCGAATCGCGCGAGCGGTTTCTGGCGGACGCCGAGCGCCTGGGCGCATCCGTCGCGTCCTACCCGATCGAGGCGGTGGGCAGCGAGGGCGAAGCCTTGGCCACCGACGTTGCGCTGTTAGGTGCGCCCGATGCCAGGCGCCTGTTGATCATGACGTCCGCCACGCATGGCGTTGAAGGCTTTTGCGGCGCGGGCTGCCAGTTTTCGCTGATGGACGACGCGCCGATGCTCAAGCGCGCGCGCCAGGCGGGCGTGGCCTTGCTGCTGGTCCACGCGGTAAACCCGTACGGGTATTCGTGGATGGCGCGTACCGATGAAGGCAACGTGGACCTGAACCGCAACGCGCAACCCTTTGACGGCACGCCGCTGCCGGTCAACGCGGGCTACGGCGCGCTGCATCCGCTGCTGCTGCCCGAGCAATGGCCGCCGTCCGACGACAACCAGCGCGATCTGGCGCGTTACGTCGCCGAACATGGGCAGGCCGCCTTTGCGCAAGCCGTGTCGCGTGGCCAGTACACGCACGCCGACGGCTTGTTCTATGGCGGCGCCGCGCCCGCCGCGTCGCTTTCCAACCTGCGCCGCATCCTGCAAACGCACGCCAGCCCCTATGCGCATATCGGCTGGATCGATGTGCATACCGGCCTGGGGCCGCGTGGGCATGGCGAAAAAATCTACGCCGGCCGCCGCGATGACGCCGAAGTGGCGCGGGCGCGGCAGTGGTGGGGCCTGGACATTGCGGTGCCTTTCCAGGGAACCTCGGCTTCCGTGGACATCACGGGGCATCTTGCCAGCCTGATCTATCAGGCCTGCCCGCAGTCGTCGCCCACGCTGATGGCGCTGGAATACGGCACCGTGCCGTTCGATGACATCGTGTTGGCGCTGCGCGGCCGCAACTGGCTGCGCGCCAACCCCGACGCCCCGGCCGCGTTGCGCCGCGACATCCTGCAAACCACGCAGGACGCGTTCTATTGCCACGCCTACGACTGGCACGGCATGGTCTTGGGGCAAAGCCGCGTGGCGGTGCTGCAAGCGCTGTGCGGGCTGGAGGCGGCGCGCTGATGCGCTGATGCGCCGATGCATCGGCGCCCTCGTTTCCATTGAAACCCCGGGTTGCACCTGTCGCCGTTTTTACCCGGCAACAGGTTGCACCTGCTCGCGGCGCGCGCGTCGGGAATTACCCGCGCCGGCCCGGCGTTGTGAGGCTGTTGTTGGGTAATCCCTAGTTGAGCCGCGCAGCAACCCATCGATATGCTTCGGTTAACCGAGAGAACCGAAGAGTTCCAACCGGAGGAGTTTCAAACCGAGCCGGCACCTCGCTGACAAGGAAACAGGATTTGCATAGCGCGCCTCCTTTGAACTCGGCCGTCACGGCCGCCCGGGTCAAGCCCATACGCGTGATCCCCTGGGCAACGTGGCTGCATCGAGTTTTCGTCGTACTGATGTATGCGTTCATGCTCTGCCCCATCGTGCTGGTGGTCTGGCTGAGCTTCTTCAAGGACGCCATTCTCTACTTCCCCCCGTCCGGCTACACGCTGTCCTGGTACGTCAAGGCGTGGGAAAACCCCGCGTTCGCCAACGGCTTCCTGTTCAGCCTGCAAGTGTCGCTGGTGGCCGCCGCCATCGGCGTGGTGATGGGCGTGCTGGCCGCCGTCGGCATCGCACGCTACCGCTTTCAGGGCAGCAAGGGCATCAACACCTTGCTACTGTCGCCGCTGCTGATACCCGGCATCGTGGCGGGCGTGGGCATCTACCTGTTCTATCTGCGTGCCGAGGAAATGCTGGACCAGGACATCATCGGCACCTTCGGCGGCCTGGTCATCGCGCACGTCTGCCTGACGATTCCGTGGACGGTGCGCCTGGTCACCGCCGGCATGGCGGGGCTGGATGGCTCCATCGAGGAAGCGGCGCGCAACCTGGGCGCCAGCGCGCCCAGGGCCTTCATGCGCGTGACCCTGCCGATGCTGCGCCCGTCCATCGTGGCGGCGGCGCTATTCAGCTTCGTGGTGTCGTTCGAAAACCTGGAGCTGTCTCTGTCGCTGGTCGGCCCGGGGCGCACCACGTTGCCGATCGCCATCATGCAGTACCTGGAATTCAATCTGGACCCGACCATCGCTTCGGTGGCCTCGGTGCAAATCCTGCTGTTGGGCATCATCATGCTTGTGACCGACCGCTATGTGAAACTCAGTCAGGTGGTGTAAGAAATGGCGAAGGTCTCAATCGAGAATATCCGCAAGCAGTTCGGCGCGGCGGTGGCGGTGTCCGACTTTTCCCTGGAGATCGCCGAAGGCGAACTCGTCACGTTCCTGGGCCCAAGCGGCTGCGGCAAAACCACCACGCTGCGCATGATTGCCGGCTTCATCACGCCCACGGCCGGGCGCATCCGCATCGGCGATACCGACGTCACGCGCTTGCCCGTGCATAAGCGCGACACCGGCATGGTGTTCCAGCGCTATGCGCTGTTTCCGCACATGACGGTGGCTGAAAACGTGGCCTTCGGGCTGGAGATGCACAAGGTGCCCAAGGCCGAGCGCGACGCCAAGATCCGCCGCGTGCTGGACATGGTGCGCATGACGGAATTGCGCGACCGCTATCCGCGCCAGCTATCGGGCGGACAGCAGCAGCGCGTGGCGATCGCCCGCGCGCTGGCCATCGAGCCCAAGGTGTTTCTCCTGGACGAGCCGCTGTCCAACCTGGACGCCAAGCTGCGGCTGGAAGTGCGCGAGGAAATCCGGTCGTTGCAGCAGCGCCTGGGCCTGACCACGGTGTTCGTCACGCACGACCAGGAAGAGGCGCTGGCCATTGCCGACCGCATGGCGATCATGCATGACGGCATCGTGCAGCAGGTGGGCGCGCCCGCCACGCTGTACGAGCGCCCGGCGAATCTTTTCGTGGCCGACTTCCTGGGCAAGATGAATGTGTTCACCGGACGCGGCCAGGCTGATAACCAGTTCCATACCGATGCCGGCCAGCGCATCGCCACGCCGGGCGGCGCCGGCGCCACGCATGTGGGTGTGCGGCCTGAACGCGTTCGGCTGGCCGAGCAGCCCTTGGGCGGCAATGCGTTGGCGGGCGTGGTGGAGTCTTCGTTGTATCTGGGGTCGGTGCTGGAAGTGCGCGTGCAGCTGGAAGGCGGCAACCGCATGATCAGCCAGATCGCCAATGGTGGCGCGGGCCGCGCGCAACCGGCCACCGGCTCGCGCGTGTACGCGTGCTTCGAGCCGGAAGACTGCGTGGCCTTCACGCAATAGGAGCCGCCATGACGACCGCAACCGTAGACGGGCGGCCCAGCCGCTGGCTGGGGCCCGGGCTGGCCTTTCCCGCATCGCTGGTGGTGCTGGTGATCATCCTGGTGCCCATCCTGCAACTGGCCCGCTACAGCTTCAACCATTTCGATCCGGCGGAGCTGATGCAAACCGCCTTCACCTTCGAGAACTACGCCAAGTTCTTTGGCGACCCTTACTACCGCGACATCTTCTTCACCACCCTTGGGGTGGCGGCGCTTTGCACGGTGCTGGCCTTGGTGCTGGGTTTTCCGGTGGCGTATTTTCTGGCGCGCACGCAAAGCCGATACAAAAGCCTGTTCGTGATCCTGCTGGTGTTCCCGCTGATGGTGGGCAACGTGGTGCGCGCCGCCGGCTGGATGGTGGCGCTGGGCAACGCCGGCGTGGTCAACGCGGTGTTGCAGGGGCTGGGCGTGATCGACAAGCCCATCACGCTGATGTACACGCCCACGGCGGTGGTCATCGGCACCACGGCCGTTGTCATGCCGTACCTGATCCTGACCTTGCAAAGCGTGCTGGAAGGCATGGACCTGTCGGTGGAAGAGGCGGCGCGCAATGTCGGCGCCAGCTTCTTCACGACGTTCCGCCGCATCGTGTTGCCGATTGCCGCGCCAGGCGTGGCGGCGGGCACGATGCTGGTCTTCATTCTTTGCATGAACGCCTACGCCACGCCGGTGCTGCTGGGCGGCTCAGGCCTGACGATGATGGCGCCCGCGCTGTACGACCAGATCACCCGCGCATCGAACTGGCCGTTCGGCGCCGCGCTGGCCGTCATCCTGGTCTGCGGCACGCTGGTCATCGCACTGATTTCGAACTGGCTGATCCATCGGCGCTACATCAAGACCATGGCGTCTTGAGCCCGAGTCACAACAAGGAAATTTCATGGCATCCGTATTGTTCAAGAACGCGAACCTGCTTGATCCCTTGCAGGCCGAATTGCTGGAGGGCCACCATGTGCTGGTCGAGGACGGCGTCATCAAGGAAGTGTCGGACAAGCCCATCAGCAGCGCCTCGGCGCAGGTGATCGATGCTGCCGGCCGCACGCTGATGCCTGGCCTGATCGACCTGCACGTGCACGTGCTGGCCACGCAGTTGAACCTGAGCACGCAGGGCGTGCTGCCCGATGCGCTGGTGATGATGCGCGCGGTGCCGATCATGGCGGCGATGCTGCGCCGCGGCTTCACCACGGTGCGCGATGCGGGAGGCGCGGGCTGGGGCCTGAAGTGCGCCGTCAACGAAGGCACGGTCAAGGGGCCGCGCCTGTTCATCTCGGGTCGCGCGATCAGCCAGACGGGGGGGCACGGCGATCCGCGCCCGCGTTCGGACCATCTGCGCCCCATGAGCTTTTGCGGCTGCTGCTTTCGCGCGGGCGACATCGGCCGCGTGGCCGACGGCATCGACGACGTGCGCAAGGCGGTGCGTCAGGAGCTCCAGATGGGCGCCGACCAGATCAAGATGATGGCCTCGGGCGGCGTCGCGTCGCCCACCGATCCCATCGCGTCCTTCGGTTATTCGGAAGAAGAAATCCGCGTCATCGTCGACGAAGCCGCCAGCCGCCAGACCTACGTGATGGCGCATTCCTACACCGCCGATGCCATCGAACGCGCCGTCCGCAACGGCGTGCGCACTATCGAGCACGGCAACCTGGTGGATGAGCGCGTAGCGCGCTTCATGGCCGAGAAGGGCGCCTTCGTGGTGCCCACGCTGGTGACCTACGAAGCGCTGGCCAACGAAGGCGCCGACTATGGCCTGCCGGCGGATTCGGTCGCCAAGATCGCCACGGTGCGCACCGCCGGCCTGCACTCGCTGGAAATCTACAAGAAGGCGGGCGTGAAGATCGGCTACGGCTCGGATCTGCTGGGGCCGTCGCAACGCCTGCAAAGCGATGAATTCCGTATCCGCAACGAAGTGCTTTCCACGCAGGAAGTGATCCAGTGCGCCACCACCACGGCGGCCGAGGTGCTGAACCAGGTAGGTCAGCTTGGCCGTATCCAGCCGGGCGCGCTGGCGGATGTGCTGCTGGTGGACGGCAACCCGTATCGGGACTTGTCTTGCCTGTTGGGGCAGGGCGAGCACATTGCGCTCATCATGAAGGGCGGCGAAATCGAACATAACGGACTGGGGGTGTAAGCGCCATGAGCGATCCCACGTTTTCGCAATCGGAAGTCGGCGAAGAGTCCCGCGACGTCAACGCGGCCAAGGGCTGGCATCCGCCTTCCGCCCCGGTGTCGCGCGACCGTGGCCTGGGGCCGTTTCCCCGGCTGATTCTGCGCGGCGCAACGATCATCGACGGCACCGGCGCGCCGCCGTGGGGGCCGGTCGACATCGTGATCGAGAACGACCGCATCACCGCGCTGGTCAACGTGGGCACGCCGCACAAGGCCATCGACCCCAAGCGTCGCCCCGGGCCGGGCGACCACGAAATCGATTGCCACGGCAAGTTCGTCACGCCCGGCTTTGTGGATGCGCACGCGCACATCGGCACGCCGTATCACGCCATGAGCGGCATCGTTCCGCCCGCTGACTACATCTACAAACTGTGGCTGGCGCACGGGGTGACCACGGTGCGCGAAATGGGTGCGATGGGCGGGCTGGGCTGGACGATGGAGCAGCGTGAGCTGTCCGCCGCCAACAAGATCGCCGCGCCGCGCATGGTCGTGCACAGCGTGTTTCCCGCCGTGAACGACCGCGTCAAGACCATTCACACGCCCGACCAGGGCCGCGAATGGGTGCGCAAGCTGGCGGCGCGCGGGGCGGACGGCATCAAGTTCTTCGGCGCGCCGCCCGCCATCATGGAAGCGGCGCTGGATGAAGCCGCGCAACTGGGGCTGCGTTCCGGTTGCCACCACGCGCAGATGGCCGTCACCCGTGTAAACGCGTTGAAGTCCGCGCGCTGGGGGCTGACCAGTTCCGAACACTATTACGGCCTGCCCGAAGCGCTGTTCGAAGACCGCGTGGTGCAGTCGTTTCCCACCGACTACAACTACAGCGACGAGTACTACCGCTTTGCCGTCGCCGGCCAGACCTTCATGCAGGCCGCGCAGCCGGGATCGGCCAAGTGGCGCCAGGTGATGGACCAGTTCCTGGAGCTGGGCCACACCTTCGTGCCCACCTTCAACATCTACGACGCCAACCGCGACCTGATGCGCGCGCGCCGCGCGGACTGGCACGACGACTACACCTGGAAGGCCGTGTGGAAGTACTTCCAGCCGCAGCGCGGCGGGCACGGCGCCTACTGGTATCGCTGGAGCACCACCAACGAAATCGAATGGAAGCAAAACTACCGGCTGTGGATGCAGTTCATCAACGAATACAAGAACCTGGGCGGGCGCGTGTGCGCGGGCAGCGATTCCGGCTTCATCTTCCAGATCTACGGCTTTGGTTTCGTGCGTGAACTGGAACTGCTTCAGGAAGCCGGCTTTCATCCCATTGAAGTGCTGCGCGCCGCTACCTCGCAAAGCGCCGCATTGCTGGGCATCGATGACGACACCGGCTCGATCGATGTGCAAAAGCGCGCCGACCTGCTGATCCACGACCAGAACCCGCTGACCGATTTCAAGCTGCTGTTCGGCACCGGCGCCATGCGCCTGAACGACGAGACGGCCAAGGTGCAATGGCAACGCTGCCTGCGCACCACCATCAAGTCCGGCGTGGTGTACGACACCGCCGAACTGCTGGCCGACGTGCGCAAGATGGTCAAGGACAGTTGGGCGGAAGACGCGGATGGCGAACGCCCGCCGTTTGGCGGCGCGCCGTCGGGTTCGCCGTGCGACAGCCCGGACGAGGCGGGCTGACATGGCCGTTGACCTGTTCCTGTTGTGCGGTTTCCTGGGCAGCGGCAAGACCACGCTGCTAGTGGATTACCTGCGCGATCCGGCATCCCGCGACACCGGCGTGATCGTCAACGAGGCAGGCGAAATCGGTGTGGACGGCGCCATCGTTGCAAACGACAGCGACAACGTGCCGATGACGCTGATGGCCAATGGCTGCGTGTGTTGCTCGTTGCGCAGCGACTTGGTCTACACCTTGTCGGCGTTGCTGGATGCGCCGCGTCCGCACGGTGAAGGCCCGTTGCAACGCGTGATCCTGGAATGCAGCGGGCTGTCGCGGCCCGGCCCGATCATTGCGTCGCTGGCCGACCCGGAACTGGCCAGCCGGGGTTTGAGGCTGACGGTGGTGTGCACCGACGATTGCGCGCGCGACCCTGACGCGTTGGCGGAGATGGACGAGGCCATGGCGCAGTTTGGCGCCGCGCACCGCATCGTGCTGACCAAGACCGATCTGCTGCCGGCATCCGAGCTTGCCGGCCGCGCCGCGCGTGCCGCCGCGCTGAATCCGCTGGCCGACGTCATTGCCCAACCGGACCGCCGGCGCGCCGTGCAGGCCGCGTTCGCGCCGTCGCAAGGAGTGGCCGACTTGGCCGGGCTGGCCGCGCGCATGCTGATGGCTGGCGGCGCCGGTGCCAGCGCCGCGCACCCGCGCATCCGCGTGATGGCGGCGCGTGCCCGAGACGGCATCAGCTGGACCGATTTTTCTGAATGGCTGGATAACCTGGCCGGCTTGTGCGGTGAACGGCTGTTGCGGCTCAAGGCCATCGTGCGCGTGACGGAATGCGCCGAGCCCATCCTGATCCAGTCGGTAGGCACGACCTTCAGTGCACCGCAGCGCTTGACGCGCCTGCCCGATGCCCGCGACGCCATCATTGTGATCGCCCGCGACATCGACGCGAACGACATTCGCGCCCTGGCGCCGGACGCGCCGGTCGAGATGCTGGCCTGAATGTTCTGATAACCCCAAGGCGCACGGGCGGGCACAGCCGCTTGCGCGCCACCGTAGCAAGTCGTCAGTTCCCCTTCGATACGAGGTTGTTATGCAAGAGAAAAACCTGACTCGCCGTGGCTTCATCAAGACCGCCTCCGGCCTGGCCCTGGCCCCCGCGTTGGGCTGGGTGCCCGGCATGGCGCACGCCGCCGAAAAAGACCTGGTCGTGGGCACGTGGGGCGGCGACTACCAAAACCTGTTGCAGCAGATCATCAACCCCATCGTCGACAAGCAAGGCGTGAAGGTGGTGTACGACACCGGCAACGCCGTGGGCCGCGTGACCAAGCTGCGCGCGGAAAAGAACTCGCGGCGCGGCAGCATGGACGTGGCCCTGCTGGGCGAAGTCGATATGTATGACGCCGAACGTTCCGGCACGCTGGAGCCCATCGACGTCAAGAAGCTGCCAAACCTGGCGCACGCCATTGCCGCGCTGAAAACGCCGTATTCGATTCCGCACATCTTCAGCGCGATGACGCTGGTGTACAACACCGAGAAATTCCCGACGCCGCCGGATTCCTTGCAAGTGCTGCTGGACCCGAAGTGGAAAGGGCAGGTGGGCTTCTCGGACATCCTGTACCTGTACAACGCGGTCTTCGTCGGCCTGGGCGCGGGTGGCGACACCAAGACGTTTGACGGCGGCAAGCGCTTCCTGGCCAAGCTCAAGCCCAATGCGCCGCGCATCTATCCGTCCAACGAGGCGGTGGCGTCCGCGTTCAAGTCCGGCGAAATCGCCATCGCATGCATGTGGAAGGCGCGCGCATTGCAGTGGAAGGACAGCGGCCTGCCGCTGGGTTTCGTGATCCCGAAGGAAGGCTCGGTGCCGGTGTCGTTTGAAGCGGGCGTGGCCAAGAACAGCCGCAACAAGGACGCGGCCTGGGAATACCTGAACGCCATGCTGGACCCACAAGGCCAGATCGGTTTCGCCGAAAAAATGGGTTACGCGCCTACGGTGACCAACGCGACGCTGCCGGAAAACCTGAAGCGCGTCGGGTTCACCGATGCCGAGGTGAAGCTGCTGCACGCGTACGACCTGAAGGGGCTGACCGAGCGCAAGGCCGACATCCTGGAATTCTGGAACAAGGAATTCAAGGCCGGTTGATGGGGTGGATGATTTGACGGCCGGGCCGGGCACCCGCCTCGCCCGTCGCCCCGCCCGCCGCACTCATCCCCGCCGCGCCGCTTCGATCCGCGCGACGTCGATCTTGCTCATCGTCATCATCGCCTCGAATACGCGCTTGGCGGCGGCGCGGTCCGGGCCCGTGTAGGCCTCGGTCAATACCCGCGGCGTGATCTGCCAGGACAAGCCCCACTTGTCCTTGCACCAGCCGCACTCGCTTTCCCGCCCGCCGTTGCCGACGATGGCATTCCAATAGCGGTCGGTTTCTTCCTGGTCGTCGGTCGCCACCTGAAACGAAAACGACTCGTTGTGCTGAAACGCCGGCCCGCCATTCAGGCCCAGGCACGGGATGCCCATCACGGTGAACTGCACAGTCAGCACTTCGCCTTCCTTGCCCGACGGGTAATCGGACGGCGCATGATGCACCGCGTCGACCGAACTATCGGGAAACGTCCGCGCATAGAACCGCGCCGCCTCCAGCGCGGCGCCGTCGAACCAAAGGCAAATGGTGTTCTTGGGAATCATCGGGGGTCTCCTGGTGGGATGAGAACCCGTTGACGCCTGGCGTCCGAACAACCGGCGCGCATCGCGTGCAGGGTCTCGTGATGTCGAGAATACTCGGTTGCAGGGCAGGATTGGCGGTCGCTAAATCCCGTTTCAACTGTCAGATTCACGGGGCGATTCAAGCCAGATTTTTGCGTATCTCAATTGAGATACATAATGGCCGCTTCTTTACCGGAGACTCGCCATGGCACCGACGTCCATGCTGCATGTTCGTGTAGACGAAGAGCTCAAGGCCGAAGCGGCGAAAAAACTCGCCAATGTCGGGTTGACGATCTCGGATGCGGTGCGCATCCTGCTGACCAGGGTGGCAAAAGAGGGCGGTTTGCCTGCCGGGCTGGCGGTTGATGCCAAGAGCTACGATGCGTGGTTTCGCGCAAAGGTCCAGGAGGCACTCGTCGATACGCGTCCAGCGGTTTCCCACCAGGAGGTGATGGCCGAGGCGCGTGCCTTGATCGGCAAAAAGAAGCATCGTGCCGGTTCTTGAATGGCGCCAGACGGCTCGCGAAGACCTGCTGGCGATTGTTGAATACATTTCGGACGACAGCCCGGCGGCTGCGCTTCGCTTGCTTGATGAGATTGAGCAGTAGGTGGCCAAATTGCGCCGGCGTCCACGGCTTTATCGCGCGGGGCGGGTCGCTGGAACCAGGGAGATGGTGGTGAAGCCCAACTACCTGGTGGTTTACGCGGAGTCCTCACGCGCTGTGACAATTTTGCGCGTCCTGCACGCCGCACAGCGGTGGCCGCTGGATCGCGCCTGACATCGCTGCGTCGCGCTATTCGCGACCGCCCCCCAAAACTTCATCGCATTGATTCTGAAATGTTATATCATTCGTCCGCCGTTTGTAATGATATAACATCCGAGAGAACGTAGATGAAAGGCAAGAAGCTGGGGTTCAAGAAGGTAAGCCAGGTGGCAGCAGAGGCGCGCGCGCCGCGTCGGGGAAGCCTGAAACCGTTGGTGTGTTCGTTGATGCTGATCGCGCCGGTGGCGCAGGCCGAGAGCGATGCGGACGTCAGCCGCGCCAAGACGTTGGCGCCCATTACCGTGTCGGCCAATCCGCTGGGTCTGGACCTGAACAGCACCACGCTGCCGGCGTCCGTGCTGGAAGGCGATGCGTTGATTGAACAGCGCACCGGTACGTTGGGCGAAACGCTGAAGAACCTGCCCGGCGTGAACAGCGATACGTTTGGCGGCGGCGCCAGCCGTCCCGTGATTCGGGGCCAGACCGCGCCGCGCGTGAAGGTGTTGTCCGATGGATCCGAAGTGATGGACGCGTCCAGCATTTCGCCGGATCACGCCGTTACCGTGGAACCGCTGCTGGCCGAGCGCATTGAAGTGCTGCGCGGGCCGGCCACGTTGCTGTACGGTGGCGGTGCGATCGGCGGCGTGGTCAACGTGGTGGACAAGAAAGTGCCGACGGCCGTGCCGGAAAAAGGCATCGAAGCCGAAGCCGAGCTGCGCGGCGCGACAGGCACGAAAGAACGTTCGGGCGCCGTCGGCATCACCGCGGGCGAGGGCCAGTTTGCCGTGCGCGTGGAAGGCATGAAGCGCCGCACCAGCGATTACGACGTGCCCGACTGGCCGGGCGGCAAGCTGGAAGGCTCGTACAGCGAATCCGCGCAAGGCTCCGTCGGCATGTCGTGGATTACGCCGCGCGGCTATGTCGGCCTGGCGTTCACGCATCTGGAAAGCAAGTACGGCCTGCCTGGCCACAACCATGAATACGAAGGCTGCCACCCGCACGGCACGCATCTGCATTGCGGCGGCCACGACGATCATGACCACGAAGAAGAAGGCCACGATCACGATCATGATCACGAACATGGCGGCGTGCCGTACGTGAAGCTGCGCAGCAACCGCCTGGACCTGCGCGCCGAATATCAGGACCCCTTCGCCGGCTTCGAGAAAATCCGTGTGCGCGGTGGCTTGACGGACTATCAGCACGACGAGATCGAAGGCGGCGAAGTCGGCACGCGTTTCAAGAACAAGGGCTATGACCTGCGCGTGGAATTGCAGCACAAGCCCATCGCCGGCTGGCGCGGCGTGATCGGCATGCAAAACGCCTATAGCGACTTCAGCGCCGAGGGCGAAGAAGCCTTCCTGCCGCGCAGTCGCACCCGGTCCAACGGCTTGTTCGTGCTTGAGGAATACCAGCTGAACGATTGGCGCTTTGAAGTGGGCGCGCGGCAGGACTGGCAACGCATCTCGCCCGAAGGCGGCGCGTCGCGCAGCAGCCTGTCCGGCACGTCCTTGTCGGCCGCCGCCATCTGGGATTTTGCGCCGCAGTATTCCGTGGCACTGTCCTTGTCGCGCTCGCAACGCTTGCCCAACGCCCAAGAGCTGTACGCCGATGGCGTTCACCTTGCCACCAATACGTATGAACTGGGCAACGCGGACCTGGGCCGCGAAACGTCGCACAACATCGACCTGACCTTGCGCAAGCATGCCGGCGACACCACGTTTTCCGCCAGCGTGTTCCACAACCGCGTCAAGAACTACATCTATGCCAACACGCTGGACCGCTACGAAGACTTTCGCCTGATCGAGTACACGCAACGCGATGCGGAATTCACCGGCGTGGAAGGCGAGCTGCGGCACCAGTTCACGCCCGTGTTCTCGGCCGCCGTGTTCGGCGACTACGTGCGTGGCAAGCTGACGGGCGGCGACGGCAACCTGCCTCGCATTCCGGCGGCGCGCGCCGGCGTGCGCGGCAACGTGAAGTGGGATCAGTGGTCGGGCGGCGTGGAATACGCACGCGTGTTCTCGCAGAAGGACATTGCGTCGTACGAAGACAGCACGCCGGGCTACAACATGGTGAACGCGGTAGTGGCCTATCGTGGCCGCTATGGCGACACCGGCTACGAAGTGTATGTACGCGGCACCAACCTGTTGAACAAGCTGGCCTACAACCACGCCTCGTTCATTTCTTCGGTAGCGCCGCTGCCGGGCCGCAGCGTGATGCTGGGCGTGCGCATGACGTATTGATGCACTGCGTCACAACACACGCGGATCGCGCGCATCGCCTGGCGTGATCCCCGTGTGCAAATCGATTGCACGAAACCGGCTGGCGGTGTGCTAAGTTGCCGGAATTCCCGCCCGGAATCCCAAAGACCCGCCATGCTGAAATTCGCCGCCAACCTATCGATGATGTATCAGGAATATCCATTCCTGGACCGTTATGCCGCCGCCGCGTCGGATGGATTCACGGGCGTCGAATGCATGTTTCCGTACGCCGAACCCGCCGCCTTCGTGCGCGAACGGATGGACGCGGTGGGCGTGTCGCAAGTGCTGTTCAATGCACCGCCGGGCGTGACCGCGCGCGGTGAACGCGGCCTGGCGGCGTTGCCGGGCCGGCAGGCGGAATTCCAGGCGGGAATCGAACAGGCCTTGTCGTATGCGACGACGCTGTCTTGTTCGAACGTGCACGTCATGGCCGGTCTGGCGCCTGACGGCGTGGCGCGCGAATCGCTATTGGATTGCTACCGCGAGAATCTGGATTGGGCGGCGCGCCAAGCGCGATCGGCGGGCGTCACGTTGCTGATCGAACCCATCAACACACGCGACATCCCGGGCTACATCCTGAACCGTCAGGACGAGGCCCACGCCATCGTGCAAGCCGTGAACGCCCCGAACCTGAAGGTGCAGATGGACCTGTACCACTGCCAGATCGTCGAAGGCGACGTCACCACCAAACTGCACGAATATCTGCCGACCGGCCGCGTGGGCCACGTGCAGATCGCCGGCGTGCCGCACCGCCACGAACCGGATCGCGGCGAACTCGATTACGGCTGGGTTTTCAACGTGCTGCGCGAACTGCGCTACAGCGGCTGGATCGGCTGCGAGTACCGGCCGGCGGGGCATACGTCGGCAGGCTTGCGTTGGTTGAACGCGGCGCGCGGCTGATCGCCGCGCAGCCCCCGTCCCTTTCTTTTGCGCCTCATTTCACCTTGAATGGCCCCCCGAAACCTCGGGCTTGCAGTCGTGAAAAAAATAGTTAATATGTTAATTAAAATAAACGCGAACCAAGGTCGAGGAGGCCGGGACATGACGACAAGTATCTTGCCGCGCACGTGGCGGGCCGTGGCGTTTACCAGCGCCGCTGCATGGTTCAGCCTTGCATGCACCGCCGCCTTGGCGGGCGAATTCCCCGATCATCCCATCCGTTGGCTGGTGCCGTTCAGTGCGGGCGGTGGCAGCGATATCGCCACGCGCATCGTTGCCAGGCATGTGGGCGAATCGCTGGGGCAGACGGTCGTGGTCGAGAACCGGCCGGGTGCCGCCACCATTGTCGCTGCGCAAGAGACCGCGCGCGCCGCGCCCGACGGCTACACCTTGATGACCGCGGGCATGAGCACGCTGGCCTTGAACCCCTGGCTATACAAAAACCTGCCCTACGATCCCGCCCGCAACCTGACGCCGGTGTCCACGTTGGTGTCCCTGCCCATTGTGCTGGTCACATCGCCCGCGTCCGACCTGTCCGACATGCCCGCCGTCATGCGCTACCTGCGCAGCGACAAGCCGGGCAGCTATGCGTCGTTGGGCGTCGGCAGCCCGCATCACCTGGCCATGGAGTTGTTCCTGGAATCCATCGGTGGGCGCGCCACCGCAATCCCGTACAAGGGCACGCCACCCGCTTTGCAGGATGTTGCGTCGGGCGTGGTGCCGATGATGATGGCCGACCTGGCCGCCGCGCGGCCGTTGATCCAGGCCGGCAAGCTGCGCGCCATCGCGGTGCCGGCCGCGCAGCGGTCAGCCCAGTTACCCGACGTGCCGACTTTTGCGGAAGTGGGCGGGCACACGTTCGAGGCGGCAGCCTGGCAAGGCGTGGTGGCGCCGGCCGGCACGCCCGCGCCCATCGTCGATAAGCTCAGCCAGGCCATCGTCGCCGCGTTGAAGTCGCCAGACGTGGTCAAACAGTTGACGCTGCAAGGCATGGAACCCACGGGCAGCACGCCGCACGCCTTTGCCGACTATGCGCGCGCGGAAAACGAACGCTGGGGCGCGGTGATCCGGCACAAGGGAATTTCGGCCGACTAGCGCGGAATCAGTCGCGCCCGGGGCGCTTAGTCGCGCACCGCAGCGCGGCGCTTCTTGCCGCGCTGCGCCGTGGCCGCGCAACCCGCCGACGCGATGACGATGCCGGCAATTGCCAGCCATTGGGTCTGCGACAAATGTTCGTTCAGCACGATCACGCCGGCCAACGCGCCCATGGCGGGTTCCATGCTGAGCAGCACGCCAAACGTCTTTTGCGGCAGGCGCCGCAGCGCGATCATTTCCAACGAGTAGGGCAGCGCGCTGGACAAAATGCCCACGCCGATGCCGGCCAGGATCAGCTTGGGGTCCAGCAAGGCCATGCCGGCATGCGCGACGCCCACGGGCAAGGCCACCATCGTGGCCGCCAGCAAGCCCAGCGACGTCGCCTGGCCGCCATGCACGTTGCCGGCCATCTTGCCAAACACGATGTACAGCGCCCAGCACACGGCGGCGGCCAATGCGTAGGCGATGCCGGCAGGGTCCAGATCGTGCAGCGACTGGCCGGTGGGAATCAACAGCACCAGCCCCGCCAGCGCGCATCCGATCCACACAAAATCGATCGCACGCCGCGACATCAGCACGGCCAATGTCAGCGGGCCGGTGAATTCGATGGCAATGGCGATGCCCAGCGGCAACGTGCGTAGCGCCATGTAGAACAGCAGGTTCATGCAGGCCAGCGTCACGCCATACAGCGCGATCTTGGCGGCGTTTTGCCGGGTCAGCGCAAAGCGCCACGGGCGCCAGAACGCAATCAGGATGATGGCGCCGATAACGATGCGATAGGCGGTCGTGCCCTGCGCACCCACTTCGGGAAACAGGGACTTGGCGAACGACGTGCCGATGCACAGCGACGCCATCGCGCCGATCAGCGACAGGGTGGGAAGCAGGGTCGAGCCCGAGGCGTTGTGCCCGGTGTTCAAGGTGGCGGCGGTCATGGGTGCTAGGTAACGCTCAATGCAGGAACGCGCGGAGGCGCAACGAAAAACGAAGGTTCAAGGCGCCAGCGTGGCGGCCGTGGAGTAAAGCACATACAGCGCCAGCCCCAGCATCACGGCGCCCAGCAAGCCTTGCTGCATGCGCAGGAACCACGGGTTGCGCCCGACCCAGCCGCGAATGCGCGACGCGCCATAGGCAAAGCAACTGCCGTAAGGCAGGCTGAGTACTTTCATGGTGATACCCAGCACCAGCATCTGCACCCACACGGGGCCGTTCTCCGGCGAGGTGAACTGTGGCAGGAAGGCGATCATGAACAGCAGCACCTTCGGGTTCAGCAGATTGGTCATGAAGCCCTGCCAGAACGCATCGCGCGCATCGCCCGGCCGCGCCGACAAGGACACGTCGGCGGCCTGCGCGCAGCGGACCATTGCCTTGATGCCCAGATAGCCCAGGTACAGACCGCCCGCCGCCTTGATGGCCACGAACACTGTCGGAAACGCTTGCAGCACCGACGCCAGGCCCAGCACCACGGCGGGAACCTGGATGAAGCCGGCCGCCACGTTTCCCAGCACGCTATGGAAAGCCGGGCGAAACCCCTGCGTCATGCCGCGCGACAGCGTCAACGCCATGTCCGGGCCGGGCGTGAGTTTAAGCGCCGCGTCGGCGGCAAGAAAAAGCAGAAAAAGCTGGAGCGACGGCATTGCGACGGCGGCTGGTTGGCATGCCCCACGGCGGGGCGCCCGGGCGGAGGGCTCTCAGTGTACGCACGCCCGCTGATTTTTTCCTGCGTCCGGCGGCTGCCAAATGAAGTTTCCCGTCGAATTGGGGCCGGACCTGTTCGCGCCCGGGATTAGAATCTCTCGCAAGCCCCGACTTAACCCGAACCTGGCCGCTGTGCGGTCGCCGACCGGTCGCCATCCGCCCCGCCAGCCCAAGCCGCCCCCCGCGTTCCGACCACCCCCGCGTTCCGAGACCCTCATGGAACTAGACGATTTTGATCTCCAGATCCTGCAAAGCTTGCAGGAGGACAACCAGCGCACCAGTCAGGACGTTGCCGAACGCGTGAACCTGTCGCCCGTGTCGTGCCTGCGCCGCATGAAGCGGCTGCGCGAATCGAAAGTGGTGACGGCCGACGTCTCCGTGGTGGACCCGGCCGCGGTGGGGCGCGCCATCATGATGGTGGTGCTGGTGTCGCTGGAAAGCGAGCGTGCCGACAAGCTGGACCTGTTCAAGCGCGCCATGCAGGGCGCGCCCGAGGTTATGCAATGCCTGGCGGTAACGGGCGAAGTCGACTTCGTGCTGACCTTGACCATGACGGACATGGCGGAATACGACGCCTTCGCCCAGCGTCAGCTCTGGGGCAACCCCAACGTGAAGCGCTTTTCCACCCTGGTGGTGATGAACCAGGTGAAGAACACGTTGACGGTGCCGCTGGCTACATCGGCTTGAGGCCCAGCGTCTGGATCATCTGGCGGTACTTGGCGACCTGCGCGCTGGCGTAGGCATCGGCGTCGGGCTGGCTCATCGGCGCCAGTAAGCGGCGCCCCTCGGCTTCCATCCGGGCGCGCAGGTCGGGCTGTTCCAGCGCATAGCCCACGGCACGGCGCAGGGTGTCCACTTCGGCGGCGGGCGTGTCCTGACGCACGTAGTAACCGCCCGCGATCGTGTAGACGAAGTCGGGGATGGTCTTGCTTTGCGATATCAGCGGCAGCTTGGCCAGCGGAGCGGGCAGCGTGTCCGAAAAGCTGGTCAGGATCTTCAACTGCTGTTGCGCGGCCATGCCCTCCATTGCTTGCTGGTAGGGCAGTACCGCGAAATCAACCTGGCGTCCGATCAGGTCTTGCAGCGCGGGCGCTGCGCCGCGATAGGGCACGTGCAGGAATTCCGCGCCCACGCGCCGGCCCAGGTATTCCGTCATGATGTGGTACAGCGAGCCGACGCCCACGCTGCCGAAGGTCAGCGGGCTGGCGCCCGGCCGCTTGGCGTAGGCGATGAATTCATCCACGGTATTGACCGGCAGGTCCGCGCGCGCGAGCAGCACGATGGTGGCTTCGCTGATGGGCTGCGTCAGCCGGAAGTCTTCGGGCTTGTAATGCGCGGCGGCGTTCAGGAACGGGCTGAGGATGACCTCGTTGGGCGACCCGTGCAAAAACGTGTAGCCGTCCGGCGCGCTGGTCAACACGCGGCGCGCGCCCAGCATGCCCGCACCGCCGCCCACGTTTTCCACCACCACCTGTTGCCCGAGTGCGTGGGCGATATGTACGCCAAACTGGCGCGCCGACGCATCGCTGGCGCCGCCTGCCGGATACGGCACCACCAGGCTCAACGGCTTCTTGGCCGGGTAGTCCGCGTGGGCCAGCGGCGTCATGGCACAAGCGGCAAGGCAAACGGCGGCCATCCGGGCCGGTAGATTCCAACGCATGCTGCTTCTCCCTTGTCATTTCTGTTGGCGCGCAGCCGGTTGTCCGGTCTGCCGTATGCAGTCTAGGCAGCGGCGATTGTTCGCATCAATGACGGGCGGAAGGTCGGATCATTGTGATTTCTGCATCGATGGACGTGGCCGGCCCAGGCGCGGCCGGCCCGGTTTCAGGCGCGGCCAGCTCAGGCGCGGCCAGCTCAGGCGCGGCGGGACTCCAAGGCGGGAAAGGTCTTCAGGATGTGGCGCAGCATGCTGGCCGTGGCAGGCGGCAGATGCCGGCCGGCCAGGCTGATGACGTGCGTGCGGCTGTTGTTCAGGATGGGGTTGGCCAGCGGCAGCGACACCATCTGGCGGAACTGCGCGCCCTTGAGCGGCACGGACAGCGGGTTCACCACATAGCCCAGCCCCTGGCTGGCGAACTCCCACAGGATCTTGAAGGAATTGGTCAGCAGCGCGGGCTTGAGCTTGACGTTTTCGTCCAGTTCGGCCGCCTGGATGTGTTGTCGCACGCCAAACGACTCGTCCATGGCGGCCCAGCCGTAGGGCGCCAGATCCGACAGCCGCAACGCCCGGCGCGACCGCGCCAGCGGATGGTCTTTGTGCACGTGCACGCGCATCGGCGCGGCGCGCGAATAGTGCGACCGCAAGCGCACATCGTTGGGCGGCTGGAAGGCCAGCGCAATCTGCACGCGCTCTTCCACCAGGCAGCGCACCGTCTCGTTGGTGCCCGCCACATGGATGCTGTAGGTGATGTCGGGGTGCTTGCGCACGAAGGACAGCAGCACGGGCTCCAGCACCATGTCGACAAAGCCCTCGCCCAGCGCCAGTTCCACGTGGCCACGCGTCGCGCTTTTCAGATTGTTGACTTCGGCCTGGAAGGATTCGTTCAGGTCCTGCTGGCGGCGGGCGAAGAGCGCCACCAGGCGCCCGGCGTCGGTGGGTACGACGCCGCGCCCACGGCGTTCCAGCAGCGTCAACCCGGTGTCTGCCTCCAGCCTGGCAATGGCGCGGCTGATGGCGGACGGGTCGGTATTGAGCTGATCGGCGGCGGCGCGCAATGTGCCGGTTTCTATGACCTGCAGCAAGCAGAGCGTCCGTTTGAACTCCAGGACATCATCCATGATTGATTTCCATGACGGGCTTCCAGGAAAGACGTACCCCGCGTAGTCGGCCAGGCGGGATCGTTGCAAAAACCGCATCGATAAGGCGCGATCATTGCTATCGGCTTTGTACCCGCGCCTGTCTATAGTCGATAGCCGTATTTCCCCCAAGCTTGTCTACGGAGAGACCGCAACATGGCTAACGTCCCATCGCCCATCAGCCCGGAACTGCTGCGCAATATGCGCGTATGGCGTCGCGACCTGCACGCCCATCCCGAAACCGCCTTCTGTGAATTCCGCACGGCCGACGTGGTGGCGCGCGAACTCGAGCGCGCGGGCGCCGTGGTGCATCGGGGGCTGGGCAAGACCGGCGTGGTGGGCACGCTGGCGCGGGGCACGGGGCCTGTGATCGGGCTGCGCGCCGACATGGATGCGCTGGACATGCAGGAATTGGGCGACGCGTCGCACCGTTCCACCATTGCCGGCAAGATGCACGGCTGCGGCCATGACGGGCATACGGCCATGCTGCTTGGCGCAGCGCATCACCTGGCCGCCGACCCGGGCTGGCGCGGCACGCTGCACCTGATCTTCCAGCCGGCCGAGGAACACGCGGGCGGTGGACTGGCCATGGTGCAGGACGGCTTGTTCGAGCTTTTCCCCTGCGACGCGGTGTACGCGCTGCACAACTCGCCCAACCTGCCGTTCGGCACCGTGTCCACGCGGGTGGGCACGGTGATGGCGAACTGCGACACCTATGAAATCAACATCACCGGCAAGGGCTGCCACGCCGCGCAACCCGAGCACGGCATTGATCCCATCGTGGCGGCCGCCCAGCTGGTTACCGCCATGCAGGCCATCGTCAGCCGCAATGTGAAGCCCACCGATGCATTGGCGCTAAGCATCACCCAGATTCATGCCGGCGATACCTGGAACGTGGTGCCCAACAGCGTCATGTTGCGCGGCAGTTGCCGCACGCTGACCGCGGCCACGCGCGACCTTGCCGAGCGCCGCCTGCGCGAAGTGTGCGCGGGCGTGGCGGTGAGTACCGGCGCCGGTATCGATGTGCAAATGTTTCGCGGCTATCCGGCGTGCGTGAATACGGAAACCGAGGTGGGGCTGGCGGTCCACGCGGCGGCACGCGTGGTGGGCGCGGACAAGGTCGATGCGGCTTGCACGCCACGCATGGGCTCGGAGGATTTTGCGTACATGCTGCAACAGCGCCCGGGCGCGTATGTGTTTGTCGGCGCCGGGCGTCCAGGCGTGGAGAATCCGCCTGTGCACAACCCTTATTACGATTTCAATGACGACATTCTGCCGCTGGGCGCGCACTACTGGGTGGAACTGGTGAAAGCGGCGATGCCGGTCTAAGGCGCCGGCGGCCGCGGCGCCGCCGATGCGACGGGCGCGCACCCGCGCACCAACGCCGCGCCCGCTTCCTCCGACACCGTGCGCAGATGCAGATCGCGCTGCGGGAAGGCGATTTCGATGCCGGCCTGGCGCAGCGCGTCGTACATGCGCGTCAACAGGTCGCTGCGGATGTCGATCCAGCGGTCGAAGTCATACGTCCACGCGCGCACGCTGAAGTCCAGCGTGCTGCTGCCGATGCCCATGAACAGTACCGTGGGCGCCGGGTCGGCGACGATGCCGGGTGTGTCGCGGGCGACGGCATCAAGCAGCGCGATCGCCTGGCGAGGGTCGGTGCCGTAGGCCAGGCCGATGCCGGCTTCGATGCGGCGGCTGCGGTCCAGCATGGTCCAGTTGGTCAGCTTGTCCGCCAGCAGCGTGCCGTTGGGCACGATCACGTCGGCGCCTTCGAATGTCTTG
This sequence comes from Achromobacter sp. ESBL13, assembly GCF_036668755.1. Taxonomy (NCBI): domain Bacteria; kingdom Pseudomonadati; phylum Pseudomonadota; class Betaproteobacteria; order Burkholderiales; family Alcaligenaceae; genus Achromobacter; species Achromobacter sp. ESBL13. The sequence continues at coordinate 841,566 of NZ_JAZEVT010000002.1, forward strand.
ATGCGCGTGGCGCGCATGCCGATGTCGCGCACCTGGCCGGACGTGCCGCTGATCTCGACCACATCGCCCGGTTGGATCGGCCGTTCGAACATCAGGATCAGGCCCGATACGAAGTTGTTCACCACGCCTTGCAAGCCGAAGCCGATGCCCACGCCCAGCGCGCCAAACACGATGGTCAGCTGGCTGGTCTGGAAGCCCGCCGCCGACAGCGCAATGCCCAGGCCCAGCAGCAGCACCAGGTAGTACGACAGCGACGCAACGCTGTTGCCCACGCCACGCGGCAAGGCCATGCGGGTCAGCACTTCGTCGCGCAGAATCAGGCGGATGGTGCGCGCGGCCCAGAAAGCGATGATCACCGAAATAAAAAACAGCAGCACATTGCCCAGGCTGATGGTGATTTCACCGATGGTCAGCGTGTAGGACAGCACTTCGGTCGCGTAGGCATACGTGGCGCGCAGGATGCGAAAGCGGTCCATCGCGTAGACCGCCCAGCCCACGGCGGCCGTTGCGGTCAACAGGCGGATCAGCAACTGCACCAGCGGCGGCGCGTGTTCGCGCGCCAGCCGGAAGCGCGAGATGCCTTGCCGGGTCAGCAGCAATTGCAGCAGGGTGATGATGACCGTCACGCCGGCGTACAGCACCAGCCCGAAGTAGCCGCAGCCGATCACCGCGCTGGTCAGCATTTCCGCCAGCGACACGTTGCCGAACACGTTCGCCACCAGTGATACGCAGAGCAAGGCCGCGGCGCCCCACGCGATGGCGCGCAAGATAGCGGCCAGCCGGACCGAGGCGGCGGGGTGAACCTGGTCGCGCGTGCGGCGCAGCAGCCACAGGATGGCGGCCAGCGCCAGCGCGGTCAGCGCCACGGTGGACAGGCGGTAGAACAGCGTGTTGGCCAGGAACAGAAAGCCCAGGCGCTCGGCCAGGAACAGCGCGGTGATCACGTGCGGCCACTGGTCCAGCTGGCGGCGCGCCGAAGGCGGCAGCAGGCGCAGCACCGGCGCGGCGGCCAGCACCAGCGCTACCTGCTGCACCATCAGGGGCGCGTCGGGCTCCAGCGCCAGCACGCCCAGCATCGACAGCAGCAACCAGGTGGACCAGGGGCGGCCCAACACGCCGGCGGCGGTCTCGCTCATGACGCCCGCGCGGATGGCGTCCCGGCTTTTTCTGGCTAGCCACAGCAGCAGCGGCAGCAGCAACAGTTGCAGCACATGCAGCGCGCGCTGGTTGCCGCTGCCGGCCGCGCCGTAGTCGCGCGCAAAGCGCACTTCGATGTCCAGGCCGGTGCGCAGCAGGGCCAGCGTGTCTTCGCCCGCGTCCTGCGTCCTGCCTGCATCCCAGAGTGGCGGCGAATCGATGCGCATCAGCCGCGCGTCGATATCGTTGATGGCATCGCTGACCGCGCGCTGGCCCGCCTTGATGCGTTCTTCGATGGCGTTGGCGCGCTGCTCAAGCTGGGCCTGGCGCGATAGCGGGCCGGACAAGGCCTGCGCCGCCGCCGTCAGCTGTGCCTGGACGGCATCCACCCGGTCGGCCAACGCCGGCGGCAGCCCGGCGGCCGAGGAAGAGTCCTTGATGGCTTGCCACGCGGCGCGGCGACGCAGCAGTTCGGCGGCGTCGCTGGCGTACCAGGCGGTGGCTTGGCGCAGGTCTGTCTGCCAGTGCGCCAGCCGGTTGGCGTCAAAGACCCAATGCCGCTCCAGGCTTTCCACGCGCATGATGGGCAGCGTGCGCAGTTGGGCAGGCTGGAATTCGTAGAGTTTCTCGTCGGCGGATTTGCCGATGGCTTCAAGCGCGGGACCCAGCGTGGCGTCGGGGTCGGCCACCGCTACGCGCTGCATCACCCCTTCGGCATAGCGGGTGTCGCTATCGGCCCGCAGGGGAATGTCCGCCATCTGGATGGCGGCGGGTGGGGCAGGTGGGGATGGGGAAGGCGGGTCGGCGACCGCCATGCGGGCGGCGGCCAAGGCCAGCAAGCCTAGGGAACATCCGAACAGGTACTTGAGGACTCTGGCTCGGACGCGCATGTCGCGACTCCGTGGGGATGCTGCGAGGCGGGGGGCAATCCACTCTAGCGCATCACCAGTCCGCCGTCCACGAACAGCACTTGCCCCGTCATGAAGCCGCTCCAGTCGGACGCCAGGAACAGCACCGGCCCGGCGACGTCCTCGGGGCGGGCGATGCGCCGCAGCGGCGTGGCCGCGATCAGCTGTTCACGAAACGATTCCGGCGTGGCGCCGCTGGCGTCGGTCGGGTAGACCAGGCCGGGGGCCACGCAATTGACGCGCACGCCATACGGCCCCAGCTCGACCGCCAGGTTGCGGCTGAACGCCACCAGCGCGGCCTTGGCAGTGGTGTAGTCGTGGTACGGCACGACCGGATGCTCGACCAGATTGCTGGCGATGTTGACGATGCAGCCCTGCGCGCGCTGCTTGAAATGCGGCATTGCGGCACGGCACACGTTGAACGCTGCACCCACGGCGCCATCAAACTGCGATTGATAGTCTTGCCATTGCAGCGCATCGAAAGCGGTACGCTGGCGGGGGTCGAACGCGTAGGGCCGCAAGGCATTGTTGACGACGATGTCCAGGCGGCCGGCGTCTTGCACGATGCCATCGACCATGGCGCGCACGGCGTCGGGCACGCCGACGTCAGCCTGCACGGCCCAGGCATCGCCGCCGGCGGCCTGGCATTGCGCCACCACGCCGTCGGCCGCTGCCGTGTTGCGCAAATAATTGACCACCACGGTGGCGCCTTCACGCGCGAAGCTGCGCGCGATTTCGGCGCCGATGCCCCGGCTGGCGCCCGTCACCAGCACCACCTTGCCTGCAAACTTCAACGCAGCATTCATGTCATGCCTCCGGCAGCAAGTGGGTGTCGACAACGGCGGCGATGTCGATGGGTTGTTTGATGAGGCCCAACGCGCGGTAAGCGTCCGCCGCCTGTTGCAGCAAGCCGATATCGATGGTGCCCAACGGCCTGCCACCGGACGCCTGGGAGGCGGCGTTGCGCAGCCGGATCACTTCCAGGTTGACGGCAAGGTCGGTGCCGTCAAGGGCGCGCTTGCCGGCCAGTTGGGCCGCTTCTTCGGGATGCGCGATCATCCAGGCGGCGCTGTCGCGATAAGCCTTCAGGAAGGCGCGCAGCAGCGGCCGTTTTTGCGGCAATGCCGACTCGCGCACGACGAACAGGTCGCTGGACACGTTCAACGTGTCGCTGACCTGCATCACGTTGACCTCGCCCAGGCCGCGCTTGCGCCCCACCAGCAAGCCGGTGTCGGTGGCGGCGGTGGCGTCCACCTGGCCTTGCAGCAGCGGCGCAAAGTTCAGCACGCCGGTGACGACGATTTCAACGTCGGCTTCGGTCAGCCCGGCCTGATGCAGCATGACCAGCAGGTTCTGGCGCGTGCCGCTGGACAGGCTGTAGACGCCGATGCGCTTGCCCTTCAAGTCGGCCGGCCGCGTGATGTTGGCCGACTTCAACGACACCACGTTGAAGACGTTTTGCGGATAGATGTCGTAGATGGCGCGCAGTTTTTCGCCCTTGTCCAACGCCATGAAAAACGAGCCGGGGTCGGTAAAGGCCACGTCGGCCTGGCCGCTGAGCAGGTTGCGGATGGCGTCGCCACCGCCCGCCCCGGGCAAGTAGACAAGGTTCACGCCCTGCGCCTTGAAGAAGCCCTTGTCCGGCTCAGCCAGCAGGTTGGTGATTTCGCTGATGGGCTTGCTCCAGCCAGCCAGGGTGATGGTGCCGGTCGGCGCGCCTTGGGCGTGCACCGCCCACGGCGCCAGGGACGTGGCGGCAAGGCCGGCGGCGGCGGTCAGCAAGCTGCGGCGGGCAGGGGACGAAAGCATGGGTGGGGTCCGGATGAAAGTCATGATTGATCGGCATAGGGACGCAGCAGGCGTCGTTCCAGCATCAGCGTGGCCTGATAGCCCAGCAGCCCGATGGCGGCAATGGCGGTCAGTGCGGCGAACATCAGGGGCGTGTCCATCATGCCTTGCGCGGCAATGATGACGGCGCCCAAACCCCGGCTGGCGCCTATGAATTCGCCCACCACGGCGCCGACCAATGCCAGCACCAGCGCCACGCGCAGGCCCGCCAGAATGCCCGGCAGGCCGGCGGGCAGCTTCAGCCGCAGCAAGGTTTGCGCGCGCGTGGCGCCCAGCATGCGAAACAGTTGCAGCCGGTTCGGATCGACCTGACGCAAGCTGGTCAGCGTGTTTTCCATCAAGGGGAAAAAGCAGATCAGCGCGGTCATGACCACCGTGGGCGCCATGCCGAAACCGAACCACACGACGAACAGCGGCGCCAGCGCCAGCTTGGGGACAACCTGGCTGACGATCACGTAGGGCTTGAGCACGCGGTCCAGCAGGGCCGATTCGGCCAATGCAATGCCGATGCCCAGGCCCGCCGCGCCGCCGATCGCCAGGCCCAGCAGCATCTCGGCAAGCGTCGCGCCGATGTGTGGCCACAGGTAGCCGGTGGCCAGACTGGTCCACAAGGTCTGCGCGATGGCGGATGGGGCCGGCAGCACCAATGCCGAGATACCGGCCTGGCGCACGGTGAATTCCCAGACGCCAAGCAGCGCGATAAGCAGCGCCACCGCCAGCAGGCGGAATCGGAAGGCCGGCGTCATGGGCGCGCCCCGGTCATGAATTCGTACACCTGCGCGCAGGTGGCGTTGAACGCCGCGCCGTGTCGCATGGCTTGCGTGCGGGGCGCGGGCAGGTCCACCGGCAGGTCGGCCAGCATGCGGCCCTGGTGCATGACGGCCACGCGGTCGCCCAGGTAGACGGCTTCGCTGATGTCGTGCGTGACGAACAGCACGGTGGTATTGCGCAGGCGGCACATGCGCAGCAGGTCGTCTTGCAACTCGCCGCGCGTGATGGCGTCCAGCGCGGCAAAGGGTTCGTCCAGCAACAGCAAGGCGGGTTCAAGGATCAGCGCGCGGGCCAGCGCCACGCGGCTTTGCTGGCCGCCAGACAGTTGGCGGGGATAGTGCTGCGCGTGGTCGGACAGGCCCAGCATGGAAAGCAGATCGTGCGCGCGCCGGGTGTCTTCAGGCAGCGGCCGGCGTTGCAACGACACGGGCAGCAGCACGTTGTCGATCACATGTTGCCAATCCAGCAGCGTCGGCGCCTGGAATACATAGCCCAGTTGCGGGCCGGGCGCCGCGGGCGTGCCGTCTTGCAGCACCACGCGGCCGGACTGCGGGGTCAACAAACCGGCGGCAAGTTTCAGCAGCGTGGTCTTGCCGCAGCCGCTGCGGCCAACCAGGCAATGAAAGCCGCCGGCTTGCAGGCGCCAGTCGATACCGTGCACGATGGGCGCGCGGCCGGGGTAGGTGTAGACCGCCCCGTCGATGTGCAGGAAGGGGCGGGACGCGTCCGCAATCATGGTTCGTACGACGCGTAGGGGTCGGCGGCGGTTTCGGCGGACTGTTCGATTTCGGTCATGCGCACCAGGTCCAGCAAGTTGAAGCGGCCGTCGTGATGCCAGCCGGCCTCGGGCATGCTCATCGCCCCAATCGCGCTGACGCGGGTAACGCCCACCGCGCCCAGTTGATCGGCCAGGCGATACAGCTCTTCGGGCGTCGCGGCCACGCCCGCCGTTTGCAGGTAGTGGCGGTGGGGCGCCACGTGCGCCGCCACGTCATCCAGGGCGTCGATGCCCGCCACCACGATGCTGCGTTGCAGGGCCGTCGGCGATAGCGTGGGGGCGGCATCAACATAAGAGACTGCCCAAGCGGCGTCGGGGTCGCCGATCAACGCGTCGGCATCGTGGGACGGCAAGTGCCATTCGATGGACTGCCGCCATTTGGCCACCGCAGCCGATTCGGCCAGGTCCAATGGGCGGCGGGGAAAGCGGCGATGCAGATTGGCCAGCTCGCCCGCCAGGTAAGCCGCAAAGTCGCGCGGCGCTACCTGGCCGCCGCGCTGCACGTAAAAAATCTGCGGCGAATAACAGCCTTGCTGGTCGTAGCGCATCACATCCCATGCCGCACGGCGTGCCAGAGCGGGGGCCTTTTGGGCGTCCAGCGCGGCTGCGCTGACCACGCCGAAGCCCAGCTTGTGGCCATGCGGCAGAAAGCGCGTCGTGACGGGCAGGCGGCGCTGGATGGCATGCAGCGCGTCGTTGCCGCCATACGCCACCACGGTATCGGCCTGCGCGTACAGCGCGGCGGCGTCGTCCTCGCCCGCGCCGCGCCACCAGACCACGGCCAGGCAGTCGGCCAGCGGCGGGTGCACCTGGGCCAACAGGTGCGCGAACCAGCCGGCAAACAGCGGTTCGGCGCTGGGCAGCTTGCCGATATTGCCGGCCTTGACGAGCAGACCGCAGATCAGGCTCCATAACGCCAGCGCGGGCACGTTGCCGGCCCAGCTGTGCACCAGCAATTGCGGGCCGTGGGCGCGCACCGCGCCGCCCTTGGCCGCCGGTTGAAAGCCGTCCAGCACCTTGGGGTTGGCAAAGTCCTCGGCCACAAAGCGATGCAGCTGTGGCGCGCGGAAGGTCTTGAAAAAGCCGGTCAGGCCCAGCCGCACCATTTGCGCGTCATAGCCGCTGACGATCGGCAACAGCGCGTCGGCTTGTTGCCGGACCGGGTCGTCAGGATCCAGCAGCCGGGCAATGGCGCGATCAATCACGTTGATGATTTCCGACACCGTCATCGTCTTCAGATGCCGGGCGCTGGCCTGCTTGACGCGTTCGGCCAGCGCTTGCATCTGTGACGCGGTCAGCACCGGCACGGCCACGTCCACGCGCCGGCCGTTCTGCTCGAAAGGCAGGGTCTGCCATTGGACATCGGCCGAAGCCAGCCCCGGCAGGTATCCCGCATGGACCCGTTGCACGCTCATGGCCGCGCAGACTGAATGAATGCTTCGACGGCCAGCGAGCAGCCCTTCGCTTGCGCGCCTTCGGCACGGCCCAACAGCAAAAAGCCGCCATCGGCCGGTTGCCCGACGTCTTCGGTGAGGATGGTGCTGACCGAGTTGAAGTTGCCCAGGTCGCAGTGCGCCAGAATGCCGCGTTCGCCCGCGGGAACGGTCCGGCCGGTCGCCGGGTCGACCAGGCGCGAGCGGATCCAGTGCGGCCCCGATTTCACGGACGGGACCGTGGCATTGCCGTCGTCGTAAAACTGAGTGCTGAGTTCGGTCATGCCGTACATGTTGATGCACAGCGCTCGCGGCACGCCCAGCAGCTCGGAAAGCTCGGCATAAAAGGTGTCCAGCGGCAGCTCGCGCGACTGGCCCTTGTAGCCGCCGGTATCCAGAATGCGGCTGCCCGGCGGCAAACGGAACGTGCGGCCCGCCTTGCGCAGCGCATCGATCACATGCACGAAGCTGAAGCTGGCGCCCAGCAGCGCGTAGGGCCGGCCATCGCTTTCGGCCTTTTCCAGGCGGCGCAACAACCCATCCAGGTCGATGCCCTGCGGCGACATGAAATAGCGGCTGTCTTCGGTGCCGAACGCGGTCATGGCCAGCGCCAGATAATGCGCCAGCGACGAATTGGGCATGGCGACTTCGTCCGGAAACAGAATGCCTATCGGCAGGCGCGGCGTGCCCTGCATGACGCGCGCGGCGAAATTGCGCGTCATGGACAGGTCGTAGACGTCCAGATGCGGGTGAAAGTGCCGGCCGCGCATATCGGCGCGCGTGGTGCCGCTGGTCATGAAGACACGCTCGTCGGGCCGTGGCGCCTCGCAACGCAGCTCCATCGCCTTGAAGGCGTCGATGGGCACGGCGGGAATGTCGCTCCAGGTCTTCACATTGCGCACGGTGGCGCCGCGCCGCTGGCAAAACGCGCGATACGGCGCGTTGGCGCCATATTGATACGCAAAAAGCCGCAGCGCCAACTGGTCGAACTGCGCGTCGGTGCAGCCGTCCTGGGCAATGAATTCAAGAATTTCCGCGACGGGCGGGGCAGCGTTGTTCATGGGCGTTCGTGGATTCCGGTACAAGGAAGCTCCGAAGCCCGCCCGCGCAAGCGGCGCAAAGGCGCGGCAGGGTCGGACGATTGCTCTTCTTACGCCGGCATGAACCGGGTCAAGTTCGCGGGTCTGAATCTCAGCACTGGCGTGCACCCCGGAGCGAAGGCAATGTTAACCCGCTCTAGGGTTCGCCGCTTAGGTCGAATCCTTGCTGACCATCCATTCGGAAGGCTGCGGGGTCATAACCGCTGGCCAGGACGATGGAACGCACCTGGCATACGCCAGCCTCGCGTAGCCGTTCGCAGTATTTGTGCAGCGAGGAAGCGTCCTCATTGAGGACAAAGGGAATGCGCTCGTGACAAGCCTGGGCAATGAGTTTGATGTCATCACGCGCAACTGCGCGCCCGGTGCCATCGCCCCTTGGGCCCAGCGCATTCCACAATTGGGCGGCTCGCTGCCCGTGCGGGATGTTGAACGGCAGGTGGCGAAACTTTTGCAGTGGTAAGTCGGTCAGTCCTTGCTTGATGCCGAATTCTGCTGCAACGACTGCCGAAAAATAAATCGGCAGAGACTCGTCGAGCATCTGCCGGAAGTACCGGGTGGCAATTTGGTGGTTGGGGCGAGTCGCGTCGACGAGCGAGATCAGATAGCTGGTATCCAGCAACACTGCTGCCGTCATGAGTCGTCGCCACGCAGTGATTCAACCCATCGTGTTGCGTCGGGTACGTCCGCCCAGGCCGCGGTGCCTTTGCGTACCATTCGCTGGAATTCATCGTCGTCGTACGCGGGGTGGTGCACCTCAAACGAGCGCAGATTCAAATTGCGCAATTCACCGGTTCGTAAATTCTCTTCAGCGGTCACGTGCAGCAAGGCTGGGCGATAGAGGCGATTTTCGCTCTCCTGTGCCAGTAATTGCTGAGTGGCGGCTACCGTAAGCGATTTGCCATTTTCAAGCACAAGGTGAACGTTCGCTTTGGTCTTGCCGCCCCAGTCCACGATTTTGCCGTGTAAGTACTTTTCCACGGTTACCCAAATATCGACGGATTGTTTGAAGTCTGACTGGGCATTGACGATCGTCAGCGCGCGCCGCGTGTTGTCTTCAAGGGCGTAAACACGATCGGGATTGTTGCGTGCCTGGGCTTGCCAGCGCTCGATGACCGCCGCGCGCCGGGGATCAATGGCTTCGAGAGAATTCGGGACGGCTAAGCGTTCCACATCGGCCCAGAGCGTTGATGCCGCCAACAACCCTTCGGCGACTAAAACCAGCGACCCTTCTTCTATCGACACCAGCACTGCGGCCGGGTTGACCTCTCGAGTGGACCCTTGCAGAAAGTCGCTGACGTCTTTTTGAAACTCGCCAAGCAGGCTCAAGGGAACAGCCTTTGGGCCCACATCAACGCCGTTGATGCGGTCGCGCACAGCGAAGCGAAGATTGGCGGCCGGTTTCATACCGACGATTGTAGACCTCGTGCCCGGCTTTTTTGCCGGCATGTAATATTTTGCAAGCGGGCGCCGAGGCGGGGGTAAACGCCAGAATTTGGACGTAAAAAAATCCCCACAGCGGTGGAGATCAGGAGGGCTGGTGGCCTGGGGCGGAATCGAACCACCGACACAAGGATTTTCAATCCTCTGCTCTACCGACTGAGCTACCAGGCCAACACGTACTCGGTGCAAAAAGCCCAGCGCGGCGGCTGGGCTTTTTTTGGGACTTGATATTGCTATCGAAATCCCAATAATTCTTTTGGTGGCCTGGGGCGGAATCGAACCACCGACACAAGGATTTTCAATCCTCTGCTCTACCGACTGAGCTACCAGGCCAACGAAGTCCGCAACTATACACAATTTTTTTTGCCCACGCCAGCCGCAGGGGAAGATCCGCCAACTATTTTTCGCCCCGCCGCGCCTGCCAACTGTTGGGTGAATGGAACGGAAGGTGCGACGCAGGGTCGCGCAAGCGGGCGCAAGTGGGCTGGGGATAACCCGCAGGGGTATAATCTTCCAGTTAATTTCGTGGCAGTTCTTTACGCATCCACATGTCGGTAGCTGTCCTTGCCTTCGGTCTGAACCACACGTCCGCGCCGGTTTCGGTTCGCGAACGCGTGTCCATGCCCGTCGATCTGGTCAAGCCTGCGCTGGAAGGCCTGCGTTCGGCATTCGGCGGTTCCGTTCGTGAAGCCGCCATCCTGTCCACCTGTAATCGCACCGAAATCTATTGCGCGGCCGACGGTCACGTCGCTGATCAATTGCCCGCCTGGCTGGCTGAACATAACCGCCTGGACGCCGGCACGCTGCGCCCGCACCTGTACCGCCATCATCAAGACGACGCCGTCCGTCACGCTTTTCGCGTGGCCAGCGGGCTGGATTCCATGGTGCTGGGTGAAACCCAGATCGTGGGGCAGATGAAAGACGCCGTGCGCGCCGCCGGCGAAGCCGGCTCGCTGGGCACCTTGCTGCATCAGATGTTCCAGCGCACGTTCTCGGTGGCCAAGGAAGTGCGGTCGCAGACCGCCATCGGCGCGCAATCGGTGTCCATGGCCGCCGCCGCCGTCCGCCTGGCCGAGCGCGTGTTCGGCAACCTGGACCAGGCCCGCACGCTGTTCATCGGCGCGGGCGAAATGATTGAACTGTGCGCCACTCACTTCGCCGCGCAACGCCCGCGCAGCATGGTGGTGGCCAACCGCACGGCCGAGCGCGCCGAAATCCTGGCCAACCGTTTTTCGGCCAGCACCATGAAGCTGTCCGACCTGACGGATCGCCTGTCGGAGTTCGACGTCATCGTCTCCTGTACGGCAAGCTCCCTGCCCATCCTCGGCCTGGGGATGGTGGAACGGGCTACGCGCCTGCGCCGCCACCGCCCCATGGTCATGATCGACCTGGCCGTGCCCCGCGACATCGAACCTGAAGTCGGCCGCCTGGATGATGTCTATCTGTATTCGGTGGACGACCTGGGCCGGCTGGTGCAAACCGGCACCGACGCGCGCCGCGCCGCCGTGGTGCAGGCCGAAGCGATTATCGAAACCCGCGTCCAGGGCTTCATGCACTGGATGCAGTCCCGCGAAGTGGTGCCCGTTATCCGCGACCTGCACCAGGCCGCCGAAGACGTCCGCGCCGCTGAACTGGAACGCGCGCGCCGCCTGCTGGCGCGTGGCGAATCGCCCGAAGCCGTGCTGGAACAGCTGGCGCACGGGTTGACGCAAAAATACCTGCACGGCCCGCTGGCGGCGTTGAACCGCAGCGAAGGCGACGACCGCAAGCAGCTGCTTGCCTGGATGCCGCGCCTGTTCCCCGGCCGCGATTCCCGCCGTTAGCGAATCTGCCCCACGTCCCGCCTCCTGGCGGGCGTTCGTCTTGTGGGCGCCCGCTATTCCCGTTTTCTCTTTGGTCATTCCCCCATGAAATCTTCCATGCGCAGCCGGCTGGAGCATCTGTGTAACCGCCTGACCGAGGTGGACGCGTTGCTGGCCCAACCGGAAACCGCGTCCGATATGGACCGTTTTCGCAAGCTCTCGCGCGAACGCGCAGAGCTTGAGCCCGTGGTCGAAGCGTTCACCGCGTTCGCCCGCACCGAAGAAGACCTGGCGACGGCGCAGGAAATGCTGTCCGACCCCGACATGAAAGCCATGGCCGAAGAGGAAATCAAATCGGGCCGAGGCAAGCTGGAAGGCCTGGAAAGCGCGTTGCAGTTGCTGTTGCTGCCGCGCGACCCCAACGACGGGCGCAGCGTGTTCCTGGAAATCCGCGCGGGCACGGGCGGCGACGAAAGCGCGCTGTTCTCGGGCGACCTGCTGCGCATGTACACCCGCTATGCGGAAGCGCGCGGCTGGCGCGTCGAGCTGATGTCGGAAAGCGCCTCGGAATTGGGCGGCTACAAGGAAGTGATTGCGCGCATTGACGGCGACGGCGCCTACGGCCGCCTGAAGTTCGAATCCGGCGCACACCGCGTGCAGCGCGTGCCGGCCACCGAAGCGCAAGGCCGCATCCACACGTCGGCCTGCACCGTGGCCGTGATGGCGGAAGCCGACGAGATGTCGGAAATCGTCATCAACGCCAACGACCTGCGCATCGACACGTTCCGCGCCAGCGGTGCGGGCGGCCAGCACATCAACAAGACCGATTCGGCGGTGCGCATCACCCACTTGCCGACCGGACTGGTGGTGGAATGCCAGGATGATCGCTCGCAGCACCGTAACAAGGACAAGGCCATGCAGGTGCTGGCCGCGCGCCTGAAAGACAAGGAAACGCGCGAGCGCCAAAGCAAGGAAGCCGCCGAGCGCAAGAGCCTGATCGGCACGGGCGACCGCTCCGAGCGCATCCGCACCTATAACTTTCCGCAGGGCCGCGTGACGGACCACCGTATCAACCTGACGCTGTACAAGTTGCAGCAGATCATGGAAGGCGACCTGGAAGAGCTGACCGGCGCGCTGATCGCCGAGCATCAGGCCGAGCAGTTGGCGGCGCTGGGCGACGACCTCTGACGCGCGCGCCATGACGACGCCCCAGCTCAAAAGCCTGCTGCTCGACACCCGCCTGCCGCGCCTGGAAGTGCGGATGCTGCTTGAGCACGTGCTGCAAAAGCCGCGTGCATGGCTGCTGGCGCACGACACCGACCCGCTGGACCCCGACGTTTCCGCCGCCTTCAACGCGTTGCTGGTGCGCCGGCTGGCGGGCGAACCGATGGCATATCTGCTGGGCCACCGCGAGTTCATGGGTCACCGATTCACCGTGACGCCCGACGTGCTGATTCCCCGTCCCGACACCGAAGTGCTGGTGGAAACCGCGCTGGAGTGCGTGGCGGGTATCGCCGGGCCTGCCGTGCTGGACCTGGGCACGGGCAGCGGCGCCATCGCCATTTCCATCGCCCTGGCCCGACGCGATGCGCGCGTGATGGCGTCCGACGTCAGCGCCGCCGCGCTGAAGGTGGCGGCGGCCAACGCGTGGGATCTGACCGCATCGGTGCGTTTCGTGGAAGGCAGCTGGTTCGATGCGGTGCCGGCCGGCGAGGGTTTCGATCTGATCGTGTCCAACCCGCCCTATGTGGCCAGCAACGACCCGCATCTGGACCAGGGCGATCTGCGCTTTGAACCTCGCGGTGCGCTGACCGACGGCGCGAGCGGGTTGCAAGACCTTAACCGCATCGTGATGGGCGCCGGCCAGCACCTCAGGCCGGGTGGCGCGCTGTGGCTGGAACACGGCTGGGACCAGGCGCAGGCGGTACGCCGCTTGCTGGCCGATGCCGGGTTCGAGAACGTGCACAGCCGCCATGACCTGGCCGGCATCGAACGAATTTCCGGCGGACGCCGGCCTGCCGCGCGCGGTTGAGCCGGGCCGTCTGTTACAAGAGTTTGGCGCGGAAAACGCGTTTGGCCTGACCCGCTTCCGGGGATTTCGGGCGGATTTTTCCGCTGTACCTATAATTGGCGTATTCCGTTATGCCTGTCCAAGAGACCACCATGAGCGACGTTCAAGAATTCATCCGCGAAACCGTGACCCAGCACCCCGTTGTGCTGTTCATGAAGGGCACCGCCCAATTCCCGCAGTGCGGCTTTTCCGGCAAGGCCATTCAAATCCTGAAGGGCTGTGGCGTGAAGAAGTTGGTCACCGTCAATGTGCTGGAAGACGACGAAGTCCGCCAGGGCATCAAGGAATTTTCCAGCTGGCCCACCATTCCCCAGCTGTACGTGGCCGGCGAATTCATCGGCGGCTCGGACATCATGAACGAGATGAATGAATCCGGCGAACTGAAGACGCTGCTGGAGCAATCCGGCGCCACGGCTTAACGCCGCGATGCGGCGGCTTGTTATCGGCATCACCGGCGCCACCGGCGCGTTGTACGCGGTGCGCATGCTGCAAGCCTTGCGCGGCGTGGAAGATGTCGAGACGCATCTGGTGGTGTCCGCCTCGGGGGTGCTGAACATCAAGCACGAGCTTGATGTCAGCCGCCACGATGTCTACGCGCTGGCCGACCACGTGCATTCGGTGCGCGACGTGGGCGCCACGCTGGCCAGCGGCGCGTTCCAGACCGCCGGCATGGTGATCGTGCCGTGTTCGATGCGCACGTTGGCGGCAGTGGCGCATGGCCTGTCCGACAACCTCATCACGCGCGCGGCCGACGTCACCTTGAAGGAACGCCGGCGGCTGGTGATGCTGGTGCGCGAAACGCCCTTCAACCTGGCGCACCTGCGCAACATGACCGCCGTGACCGAAATGGGCGGCATCGTGTTTCCGCCGCTGCCGGCCTTCTATCACCGCCCGTCGTCCATTGAAGAAATGGTGGATCACACCGTGGCGCGCGTGCTGGAATTGTTCGACATCATCGTGCCCGGCCCGCATTGGGAAGGCATGAAGTAGGCAAGTTGCTGCCAGTGTGCCGCGTGAAGTGAAACAGCCCCGCATGTGAACTGACCCCCGAAAGTTGGACGAAATCCAACCTTCGGGGGTTTTTGCATGGTGGCGGCGGCGCGGGCTTACTCGACCAGCCCCAAGCCATTGAGCGCTGCCAGGTTTTCCGGCCAATGGCGCGCCCGGGCGTTTTGCAATTCGATGCGCGCCCAGGCCATCCAGCCCGACCATTCGATGCGCTTGTCCCACGCCGTGCCCCACGCCTGCAAGGCGGCCAGGCCCGCCGCGGCATGCGTTTGGGCCGCGTCGAAATCGCCCGTGGTCAGCGCCAGTTGCGCCAGCAGCAAACGCGGTTCGCCCACCCACGGGTTATGCGCCGCGGCCGCTTCCAGCAGATGGCGCGCGCTGTCCATTTCCGTCGGCGGGTGCATGCGCGTGATGACCTGCCAATACAGCGCGCTGGCGGCGGCTTCGTCGCGCGGGCTGAGCGTGGCGCGGCACGCGTCGAAGGCGGGCGGAACGGGGATGCCGGTATCGGCCGGCATGCCGGACAAGGGCGCCAGCAAGTGCGACAGCATCGACAGGATGTTTGACGGCGGCTTCAGCGGCCCCGGCCACAACGACGATGCCCAGTTGGTTTTCAGATCACGCCGCTGCTGCCTCGGATAACCGGCAAAGATCTCGTCTTGCCAGCTGTGCCACTGTTCGCCGATGTCGGCTGCGGACACGACGATGAACGCGGCGACCTGGCGCGGCGTCAACGTAAACACGTGCCCGTCAGCGCCTTCAAGCGTCATGCCTGCACCGCCCGTACCCTGGCCCGCCAGCACGGTCTGCACGAACGTCGTGCGGGGCATGGCGCAGAACAGGCTGACCCATTCCTCGGCTTCGTCGCCCAGCACGTTGCGCAAGGTCTCGCGTTCGCGCTCGCGGTCGAACAAGGTCAGGTCCACGTATTCGTTGCCATATACGCTGTGGAACAAGCCCAGCATGCGCACTTCGCGCGGCTGGTTCCACAAGGCCAGCGTGCGGTACACGCCCAGCAGATGGTGCTTGAAGGTGCCGGCCTTGTGCCAGTCTTCACCGGCACTGCGGGCGAACAGCAAGTCCAGCAACGCGGGCAAGTCCGCGTCGATGGCCTGGTAGTGGTCGGCAAGCAGCGCGCGCGCGTGGGGGTGAAGTTCGGCGGATGTGGACATGGCGTGAATGCGGGTGATTGATGGCAGCCGCTATTGTGTCCGCATGAGGCGGGCTTGTCATGGCGCGGTGCTTTATACGATTTCGCGCATATCAATATGAATATTCATCGCTTCCGGTTTTGTAGGGCGCTGCATAGAATCGCGGGTCATTCTTTCTACTTCCAGAGATCCCTATGCGCCACATGCGCCTTCGCCATTCCCTCGCCGTATTCGCCGCCGTGCTCGGTTTTGCCGGCACCCAAGCCATGGCGCAGGACGCCGAACTGAAGGTAGGGGTCACCGTCGGCCCGCACGCGCAGATCGGCGAAGTCGTGCAGCAGGTGGCGGCCAAGCAGGGCCTGAAAGTGAAGTTGATTGAATTCAGCGATTTCATCCAGCCCAACGCCGCGCTGGACGCCAAGGAACTTGACCTGAACATCTATCAGCACAAGCCTTTTCTTGACTCGCAGAACAAGGCGCGCGGCTACAAGCTGGTGCCGGTGGCCACCGCCGTGGTGCAGCAGATGGGCGTCTATTCCAAGCGCTTGAAGTCGCTGGATGACCTGCCGCAAGGCGGCAAGGTGGCGATACCCAATGACCCCACCAACGGCGCCCGCGCGCTGCTGGTGTTGCAGGCGGCCAAGCTCATCAAGCTCAAGGACGGGGTGACGGTGACGGCGTCGCTGTTCGACATCGTCGAGAACCCCAAGCAGCTGAAGTTCATCGAGATCGAAGCGGCCCAGCTGCCGCATTCGTTGTCGGACGTGGACGCGGCGGCGGTCAACTCGGCCTACGCCATCCCGGCGGGGCTGTCGCCCGCCAAGGACGCGCTGGCGCTGGAAAGCAAGGACGCGCCCTTTGCCGCCGTGGTGATCGCCGCGCGTGAAGACAACAAGAGCGACCCGCGCATTGCGCGCTTCATCAAGGCGTACCAGTCGGACGAGGTGAAGGCGTTTGTGGCCAAGCAGTTTCCGGGAGCCTACTCCACCTCCTGGTAAGGCGTAGCGGCTG
Organism: Achromobacter sp. ESBL13; assembly: GCF_036668755.1. NCBI lineage: Bacteria > Pseudomonadati > Pseudomonadota > Betaproteobacteria > Burkholderiales > Alcaligenaceae > Achromobacter > Achromobacter sp. ESBL13. Next base: position 858,024 of record NZ_JAZEVT010000002.1, read on the forward strand.
CGTCCTGCGTCCTGCGCCCGGGCGCGGCGTCGGCAATCAGGCGTATTTCCCCGTCAGCCCGCCGTCCACGACCAGCTCGGTGCCGGTGATGTACGACGCCTCGTCCGACGCCAAAAAAGCCACTGCTTTCGCCACTTCCCACGGCGTGCCCATGCGGCCCATCGGCACTTGCTTGTCGCGCGCGGCCAGCGCGGCTTGCAGGTTGTCGGGGTCGAACATGCGCGCCACGTTCTGCGCCACGCGCGGCGTGTCGATCAGCCCGGGGATCACGGTATTCACACGGATGCCGTCAGCGGCATATTGCTGCGCCGCCATGCGCGCAAAGTGAATGACGGCGGCCTTGCTGACGCTGTAGGCCAGGTGCGGGTAACCGGTGTACCGGATGCCTGCAATGGACGACACCGTGACGATGGCGCCGCCGCCCTGTTGCCGCATCACGGGCGCCAGCAGGCGCGTGGCGATCAGCAAACTGGTCACGTTCACCTGCTGGATGCGGTCCCAGTCTTGCAGCGAAATATCCTCGGGCCCGCCCACCTTGCCGATGCCCGCATTGGCTTGCAGGATGTCGATGCGACCATAGCGGCGCAGCGCGGCGTCCACCGCTGCCTGCATGGCGTCCGGGTCGGCCACGTCCGCCTGCACGGCCAGGGCGCTGCCGCCGATTTTTTCCACTTCATGGGCGGCATCCTGCGCAGCCGCCAGGTTCACGTCCAGCGCCACGATGGCTGCGCCTTGCCGCGCCATCGTCACGCAACTGGCACGGCCGATGCTCCAGCCGCTGGCGGACGCGCCTGCGCCGGCCACCAGCGCAACCTTGCCCGCCAGTCGGGTATCGGTGCCCTGCGCCGCCGTCATGCCGGTTCCCCGTCCTCGTGCTGATGCGTCTTGCCCTTGCCGACGTAAGGGATGGCGTGGTCGATGGTTTCCCAGATGTAGCGGCCCGACGGGCTTTGCTGTTCTTCCGCCACGTGCGACACCAGGCCGGCCGCGCGCGAGATCACGGCAAAGCCGCGCATCAGATTCGTGGGTACGCCGATTTCGCTAAGCAACGCGGCCACCGCGCCCGTGGCGTTGATGGTGATGTGCTTGCCATAGGTCTCGTCCACGGCGGCGGCCAGCAGGCGCAGCGCGTTCAGCGACGCGCCCTCCAGGTCCGGCTCGGCCTCGGCCAGCGCCAGCAGCTTGATGGAACGCGGGTCGTCGGGCTTGTGCAGATGGTGGCCAAAGCCGGGCAGCGCCTGGCGCTGTTCGCGGAATTCGCGCGCGATGGCCAGCGCTTCGGCACGGCCGTCCGCCGCCTGCTTGATGCGGTCCAACAGGCGCGAGCAATTTTCCATGGTGCCCACGAATTGGCTGCCCACCGCCATCAAGCCGGACGCCACCGCGCCTTGCAGGTTTTCGGGGGCGCTCATGTAGATCAGGCGCGTGGCGATGGCGCTGGGCGTCATGCCATGTTCCATTAGCGTGACCAGCACCGCGTCCACGATGCGCATGTCCACCGGGCGCGCGTCGCGGCCCAGGATCTGCATGATCATGACTTCGGTAAAGGTCTTCTCGCCGATCAGGTCGTCAACCAGATCGACGTCGCGATACGACATGCCGGTCAGGTGATGGGCGCAAAGGCGGGTTTCGGGCGTGTTCATGGCGTCTCCTTTTGTGCGGCGTCGCGCACGGCATTCTTCAGGACCTTGCCTACGCTGGAGCGTGGCAGGCTGTCGTGGATATGGAATTGCTTGGGCGTGGCGACTGGCCCCAACAGCGCGCGCACATGCGCCTTCAGCGCGTCGGTATCGGCCTGGGTGCCGGGGTGGAACTGCACGGCGGCGTGCACGGCTTCGCCCCATTTGTCGTCGGGCAGGCCGAACACCGAGCATTCGTACACGGCCGGGTGCGACGACAGCGCGTTCTCGACATCGACCGGGTACACGTTGAAGCCGCCGGTGATGATGACGTCGCGCAGCCGGTCTTTCAGGAACAGATAGCCGCGTGCGTCGATCAGGCCCGTGTCGCCGGTGTGCAGCCAGCCGTCCACCAGGGTTTCGGCGGTTTTCTCGGGCAGGCGCCAGTAGCCCGTCATCGTCAGGTCGCCCTGCACCACGACTTCGCCGATTTCACCGCGCGGCAACAGCGTGCCGTCGGGCGCCATGATGGCCACGTCGGACAGCCACGTCGCCCGCCCGACCGAGGCGCGGTTGCGCGGGTCGTTCAAGTCCGACGGGCGCAGCACGGTGGCGATTTGGGGCGCTTCGGTCTGGCCATAGGTGGTGCCCAGCACGGGGCCGAAGAAGTCGCGCGCGCGGTCTATTTTTTCGGGCGGCATCGGCGCGCCGCCGTAGATCAGGTTGCGCAGCTTGGGAAAGTCGGCGCGCGTCACGCCGTCCTGCGCCATGATCATGTAGATCAGCGTGGGCGGCATGAAGCTGAGCGTGCCGCCGCGCTCGCGAAAGGCGGCGGTGATGGTGGCCGGGGTCACGCTGTCCAGCAGCAGGTGCGCGCCGCCGCAGGCCAGTATGGGCAGCATGTAGGTGCCGGTGCCGTGCGTGATGGGCGCGGACACCACGTAGCGGTCCTCGCACGTCAGCTGCCAGCTGGCGATCTGGTTGATGATGCCGGCGTTCCACGCGCGGTATGGTTGCATGACGCCCTTGGGCAGCCCGGTCGTGCCGCCCGTGAACTTGATGGCCTGCGTGGCGTCACGGGACAGGGCGTGGCGCGTGGGCTCGTGTCCGGCGTACCGACGCAGCAGCGCGTTCAGGCGCGGGCTTGCGCCAGTGCGGTTGCTCGTGCCCTGGTCGCTGCCCGTGGAGGCGTCGGCGTCAGTGGCTGCCCCCATGTCAGCGTCCGCCCCTTCATCGTCAAGATGGATGCGTGCGCCGTCCGCCCACGGCGCCAGCGGGTCGCCGGTGGCGTCCACGATGACGATGGACGGCGTGGTGGCATCCAGGATGCGCCCGATCTCGCGCGCGGTGCTGCGATAGTTGAGCGGAACCCAGATTTTGCCGCTGGCCAGCACGGCCAGCAGCGCCAGGATGTGCCGCGCGGAATTTCCCGCGCACAGGGCCACGCGCGTTTGCGGTTCGGGGTCCAGGTCTTGCAACGCGGCCGCCAGGGCGCGGGTACGGGCGGCCAGTTCGGCGTAAGTCACCGTGCCTTCGGGCCCGTCCAGCGCAATGCGTTCGGGATACTGCTCGGCCGCGCGGAAAAAGAAATCGATCGGGTACACCCTGTGCTCCTGAAAACTAGTTGGCCTTGATGTCGGCGCGTTTGACGACGGCGGCCCATTTGTCGATTTCGCTGTCGATCTTCTTGGCGAAGGTCTCCGGCGTGTTGGGCGTGGCCGGCGCGTAGAAACCGGCCTGCTTGTAGGACGCCTGCAAGGCGGGGCTGGCCAGTGCCTGGTTCAGCGCCTCGTTCAGCCGCGTGATGACCGCCTGCGGCGTACCGGCGGGTGCGACCAGGCCAAACCACGATTCCACGTCAAAGCCCGGCAAGCCGGATTCAGCCAGCGTGGGCACGTCCGGCGTGGCGGGCAGGCGCTGCGGCGATGTCACGCCAATTGCTCGCAGCTTGCCGGCCTGCACGTGCGGCAAGGACGAGGGCAGGTTGTCGAACATGGAATCGACCTGGCCGCCCAAGAGGTCGGCCACGGCCGGGCCGCTGCCGCGATACGGCACATGCAGGATGTCGGTGCCCGTTTCCATCTTGAACAGCTCGCAAGACAGGTGGATGGACGAGCCGCTGCCGGACGATGCGCAGGTCAGCTTGCCCGGATGCGCGCGGGCATAGGCGATGTATTCCTGCACCGTCTTGACCGGCACCTTGGGATTGACCACCAGAATGTTCGGAATGGTCGCGACCAGCCCGACCGGTTTGAAGTCCTTGATGAAGTCGTAGTTCAGCTGGCTGTACAGGCTGCGGTTGATCGTGTTGGCGATGGACCCCACGTACAAGGTGTAGCCATCAGGCGCGGCGCGCGACACGATCTCCGCGCCGATATTGCTGTTGGCGCCCGTCTTGTTTTCCACGACGAAAGTCTGGCCCAGCGCCTCGGACAGCGACTTGGCCATCAAGCGCGCGACGATATCGGTGGCGCCGCCGGCCGCGTAGCCCACCACCAGCGTGACGGGGCGGTCGGGGTAGGGCTTGGCGGCCACGGCAGGGGCGCCGGCGACCAGCGCGCTGCCCAGGGTCACCGCAAAGGCGGCAAGCCGCCTTGTGAATGCAGTCTTCATGAATGTCTCCGTCCTGTTTTGTCTAATATTTGGACAGATCTTCGTCTGCCCGTTTTGATATTGGGCTTTGATGCAGGCGTCAGCAACGCAGGGTGTCCAAAATATGAACAAAGCGGAATCGGAGTCGGCATTGCAGTCCTCGGGGCCCGTGGTCTTGCGCCGGGGCCTGCGGGTGCTAGGGGTGTTGCGGCAAGCGGGGGCGGGGGGCATGCACGTCACCGACATCGCTCGCGCGGCGGGTATGCAGCGCTCTACCGCGTATCGCTACCTGGAAGTGCTGGTGCAGGAAGGCTATGCGCTGCGCGAGTCCGAGGCGCCGCGCTGGCGCATCGCGGAACTGGGCGTGATGATGGCGGGCGACCCGCATGCGCAGGCCGTGCGGGGCCTGCGGCCGGTGCTGCGCCAGATCAGCGACGTAACGGGGGATTCCGCATTTCTGATTTGCCGCGCGGCAAACGATTCGCTATGCCTGCATCGCGAAGTGGGCAATTACCCGGTGCAGGTGTTGGCGGTAACGGTGGGGCACCGCCAGCCGTTGGGCGTGGGCGCGGCCGGCCTGGCGTTGCTGGCGGCACTGCCGCCGGCCGAGGCCGATGAAGTGGTGACGCAAAACGAAAAGGCCTTGCGCGCCTATGGCGGCATGACGGGTGTGCAGATGCGGCGGCTGGTCGAGAACACGCGCGACCGGGGTTGGTCGGTGGTGGGCAACGCGGCGGTGCCCGGCGTGCTGGGTGTTGGCGTCGCCGTGTGCGACGCCAACGGTTATCCGCGACTGGCGGTCAGCGTATCCAGCCTGATCGACCGGATGCAGGCGCCGCGCCAGCGCAGCATTGCGGAACTGATCCGCGGCCAGCTGGCGCAAGACGACATCAAGCCGCGGCCGGGGTCGGCGCGCGATACGTCTTCTGGTAGTGCACCGTGAACGTATTGAACGCGTCCAGCGCCTTTTTGGGGTCGTGGCCCGGCTTGACCAGAAAGCTGCTGAAGCCGACGCGCGCCTGGTAGTGGATGGTGTCGATCATCACGTCGCCCACCGCGCGCAGTTCGCCCGTCCAGTGGTATTGCGTGCGCAAAAGCTGCGCCAGCGAATAGCCACGGCCGTCGGTGTAGTTGGGAAAGTCCACGGCGATGAAGGCGATACCGGAGGGGTCCAGCGTGCCGTCGGGCTCAGCCAGGTCACGCAGGTCGGCGTCGGGTTCCAGCAGCACGGCCACGGGATGCTTGTGGCGGCGCAAGGTGGCGCGCGAGGTTTTCCAGATGGAAAGCGGCACGATCCAGCCGGGCTCGTCGGTGGGCACCTGACCCTCGGCGGCCACTTCGGGTTCGGGCACGAAGGGACGCGCGGTGTCGGCTTGCAGGCGGCCGTCACGAATCAGGTGCGGGCCGGGGGCGTCGTGGGCGTAGAGGTCAGGCATGGGCGGGTTCGGCGCTTTGTACGGGTTTGGCGAAGGCGGGATCGGCGTAGACGTCCTGCTTGAAGGGGTCGATGCCGACGCGGTCCACCACGTCGATGAAGCGTTCGGTTTCGCTGTCGCGCAGGCCCAGGTAGGTGCGGATCAGGCGGTCGACCACGCCGGGCACCTGGTCGCGTGCGAACGAGGGGCCGATGATGCGGCCCACGGCAGCGCCGCCGCCGCGCGTGGATTCCAGGTCGGGCAGGGGCTTGGCCGCGCCGTTCTGGCGGCCACCCAGCGTGACCTGATACCACTCTTCGCCGGCCTTATCGACGCCCAGGATGCCGATGTGCCCCACGTGGTGGTGGCCACAGGAATTGATGCAGCCGGAAATGTTCAGGTCTAGTTCGCCGATTTCGAACAGGTAGTCCAGGTCGTCGAATTGGCGTTGGATGGCTTCGGCAACGGGGATGGATACGGCGTTGGCCAGCGCGCAGAAGTCGCCGCCCGGACAGGCGATGATGTTGGTCAACAGCCCGACGTTGGGCGTGGCCAGGTTCAGCGCTTCCAGCTTTTGCCAAAGCTCGTGCAGGCGGGCGCGGCGCACGTCGGCCAGGATCAGGTTCTGTTCATGCGACACGCGCAGTTCGCCGAAACCATAGGCGTCGGCCAGATCAGCCACGGCGTCCATCTGGTCGGCGGTGATGTCGCCGGGCGGCACGCCGGTGGGTTTCAGCGAGACGGTGACGGCGGCGTAGCCCGCGACCTTGTGCGCGTGCACGTTGGTGCGCAACCAGCGCGCAAAGCGCTTGTCGCCGGCGGCCAGCGCGTCGGTGTTGTCGGCATCTTGCGCGGCGGCGGCATCGTATTGCGGCCACACGAAGCGGGCCTTAATGCTGTCCACGAAGTCCTGGGTGATGGTGTCGGGGCCGTCTTTGATCAGCTGCCACTGTTCATCGACCTGCTGTGCATAGACCTCGGGCGTCAGGTCCTTGACCAGGATCTTGATGCGCGCCTTGTACTTGTTGTCGCGGCGGCCGTGCAGGTTATAGACGCGCAGCGCGGCTTGCAGATAGGTCAGCAGGTGCTGCCATTCCACAAACGGGTTGATCAGCTTGCCGACGATGGGCGTGCGGCCCATGCCGCCGCCGACCCACACGCGAAAGCCAAGCTTGCCATCGCGTTCAATGGCTTGCAGGCCGATGTCGTGCACGCCGACGGCCGCGCGGTCTTGCACGGCGCCGCTGACGGCAATCTTGAATTTTCGCGGCAGGAAGGCAAATTCGGGGTGCAGCGTGGACCACTGGCGAATGATCTCGCACCACACCAGCGGGTCGACAAGTTCATCGGGCGCGACGCCGGCGAAGTGGTCGGTGGTGGTGTTGCGGATGCAGTTGCCGCTGGTCTGGATGGCGTGCATCTGCACGGTGGCCAGTTCGGCCAGGATGTCCGGCACGTCTTCCAGGCGGGGCCAGTTGAACTGTATGTTCTGGCGGGTGCTGAAGTGGCCGTAGCCACGATCCCATTTGCGGGCGATGTGAGCTAGCGTGCGCAGTTGGCGCGACGCCAGCATGCCGTAGGGAATAGCCACGCGCAGCATGGGGGCGTGGCGTTGGATGTACAGGCCGTTCTGCAGGCGCAGAACGCGGAATTCATCTTCGGTGAGCTGGCCGTCGAGGAAGCGGCGCGTCTGATCGGCAAACTGCGCCACTCGCTGCTCGACAAGCTGCTGGTCGACGGGGTCATACACGTACATGTCTACTGCCCTTGTGGTCTTCTCGGTCTATGCCCTGTAGCGTCCGGCGCGCAGCGTCGGAAAAGGGGATTCATAACCGTAACAGCCAGCAGACGGCAGCGTCTAAGTCATTCTCGTAATAAAGAAATAAGGCCCCACGCTTCGCGCCTTCGGCGCTCTCTGCCCCCCAAGGGGGCGTTTCCTCCCTTGGGGCGGCCCGGCGGGAGGAATAAGGCCCCCACGCTTCGCGCCTTCGGCGCTCTCTGCCCCCCAAAGGGGGCGTTTCCTCCCTTGGGGCGGCCCGGCGGGAGGAATAAGGCCCCCACGCTTCGCGCCCTTCGTGCGCTCTCTGCCCCCCAAGGGGGCGTTTCCTCCCTTGGGGCGGCCCGGCGGGAGGAATAAGGCCCCCACGCTTCGCGCCCTTCGTGCGCTCTCTGCCCCCCCAAGGGGGCGTTTCCTCCCTTGGGGCGGCCCGGCGGGAGGAATAAGGCTCCCACGCTTCGCGCCCTTCGCGCGCTCTCTGCCCCCCAAGGGGGCGTTTCCTCCCTTGGGGCGGCCCGGCAAGAGGAAAGGGCCCCCGCGCAGCGCTATTACAAGGCGGCAGTCACTGCCCAGCGCGCGACCACAACCAGCAGGATCACCAGCACCGCCGCCAGCAGCAGCCCCGTTGCAATCAGCGGGCCGGGTTTGTTGTGGGCGATGTCGGCGTGGTAGCCACGGCCGCGCCGCACGCCGAAAAAACCCCAGAGCACGGAACGGACCGTGCGCAGGAAACTAAGCATATGCGCCTCGTGGCGGATGAGGGGAACAGGCACTGTAGGCGCTGGCCGGCACGCCAAACAGAGGCAGATTCGCGTCAGGCGACCGTATCAGTTGGCGGCGGCGCCGGGGTGCCGATGCCGCGCACGATGTGTTCCAGCAATTCGCGGGCGGCGGGCGAGATGTGGCGGCCGGCTCGGCTCAGCACGTGCAGGCTGCCCTGGTTCAGGATCGGGTTGGCCAGCGGCAGGCTGGCCAGGCGCTGCGCGCGCATGTCGGCGGTAACGGCGATGGGCGGCGTCAGCGCGTAACCGATGCCCGCCGCCGCGAACTGCCACAACGCCTTGAACGACGACGTCGTCAGCACGTTGCGCAAGCGCACCTGTTCACTGATCTCGGCCGCCTGGATATGTTGCCGCACGCCAAAGCCTTCCTGCATCGATGCGCCGGGGTGATCCGCAAGGTCCGTCAGCAGCAGGGGGCGGCCCAGCCGGGTCAGCGGATGGTCCTGCCGGACGATGGCGCGGATGGGCTCGGGCCGCGAGTAATGCGTGCGCAGCCGCGCGTCGTTGGGCGGCTGAAACACCAACCCTATATAGGCGCGGTCGTCCACGATGCGCTGCACGATCTCTGATGTGCGCGCCACGTCGATATCCAGCGTGACTTCCGGGTGGCTGCGCCAGTACCCCGGCAGCACGCGGTCGAACATCAATTCGACGAAGCCTTCGCCCAGCACCAGGTCGATATGGCCGCGTTCGGCTTTGCGCAGGCTGTCGATTTCAGAGAAGAAGCTCTCCTGGATGTTCTGCTGCCGTTTTACATAGCGGGCCAGGATGTGGCCTGCGTCGGTCGGCACCACGCCGCGCCCGCGCCGTTCAAACAGCGCCATGCCGCAGTCGCGTTCCAGCGCGGCGATGGCGCGGCTGACGGCGGACGGGTCCATGTCCAGCACTTCGGCGGCGCCGCGCACGGATCCCCGGCTCATGACCTGCATGAAATAGTGGGTGCGGCGGGCGTCGAGTTTTTCGTCCATGTCGGGTTCCAGGCTGGCGGGTGCGGCGGCAGACCCACAGTCGGGCCTAGGGTTTACCCTTGGAAGCGTCAATGTCGTGCAAAATTTTCCCAGGATAAGCCCCTTCGTTGCATTTTACGCAACGCTTATGCGCGGGCAATGTCATGGTTGCCTGCAACCCCCCCGGCGAAAATCCCGCCTGCCGCCGCGGCGTGGCTTTGCCCGGCACGCGCACAAAATCTACTCACGTTCATCAGGGGAAATTGATGTCTCTCGCCAGCCCCAGTCTGGCCGCGCCTTCCATGTCGCTATCCGCCCGCGTTCGAATGCTTGCCGCCATTTTGTTGGTGGTGGGCATTTCCGAAGCGATCGGCAGCGTCACGTTTTCGGTGGGCCCGGGCAAGATCGTTCTGCAACCGATGCTTTGGGCCATCTTCATCGGCGCCATCGTGGCGGCTTTTGGCCAGCGGCTGCCCGTGGGCGCCGGCATCGACAAGGCCATGCAGACCCGCATCAGCGGCTATCTGCAATACGCCTTGCTGCCCTTCCTGGCCAAGCTGGGCCTGATGGTGGGCGGCGCGTTGCCGCAGGTGCGCGAAGCCGGCTGGGCGCTGGTGTTCCAGGAATTCGGCCATTTCTTCGGCACCATGGCCATCGGCTTGCCGTTGGCGCTGTTGCTGGGCATCAAGCGCGAGGCCATCGGCGCCACGTTCTCGGTGGGCCGCGAGCCCAGCCTGGCCATCATCGGCGAACGCTACGGCATGAATTCGCCCGAAGGCCGTGGCGTGATGGCCGAGTACATCACCGGCACGGTGATCGGCGCGCTGTTCGTCGCGTTGATGGCGGGCTTCATCACCAGCCTGAACATTTTTGATCCGCGCTCGCTCGCCATGGGCGCCGGCGTGGGCTCCGGCAGCATGATGGCCGCGGGCGTGGGCGCCATCGCCTCTCAGCAGACGCCTGAAATGGCGCATCAGGTGGCCGCGCTGGCCGCCGCCGCCAACCTGCTGACGACCGTGGTGGGCGTGTACTTCACCCTCTTCATCTCGCTGCCGACCACGATCTTCCTGTACGGCAAGCTGGAGCCGGTGCTGGGCCGCTGGTCGCGCGGCAAGGCGTCCGAATCGGTCGTGGACAACAGCGTGTCCGAGGACGTGCCGGCGCATAACGCCAAGATGGGTTTTGGCGACCGCCTGACCGCCTACGTCATCTGCGGCCTGTTCGCGCTGGTGGGCAACCGCCTGGGCTACAACGTGCCGTTCATGGACGCGTTGCCGGGCATGGGCATCATCATCCTGCTGGTGGTGCTGACCGACCTGGTCCTGCGTGTCGTGCCCAAGCTGCCGGCGGTGTTCGTGCTGTCGCTGATCGCCATGACGGCCGGGTGCCCCGGCGTGCTGCCGTACTCGGACCAGATCATCGCGCTGGTCGGCAAGGTGAATTTCCTGCCGTTCACCACGGTGATCCTGGCCATGGCCGGGCTGTCGATCCTGAAAGACCTGCCGGCATTTCGCAAGCTGGGCTGGAAGATCGTGGTGGTGTCCCTGGCCGCCAACGCCGGCACCTTCATGGGCGCCACGATGATCGCGGAATTCTTCCACTGATCGATCCGCGCGGGGCGGCGCCGATGGTGCCGCGCTGAATCGCGAACGAAAAAGCCGCCTGGCATTGTCAGGCGGCTTTTTCGTTGGGGGCGCGCGGCGTGTTTCGTTGGGGCCGTGGGCAGGCGCGGGTTGCCAAGCGCGCGGCGGCGGGGCCCCGGCACCCGCCCGCGATGGCGTCTCAGGACAGGCGTGGGGCGGTGCCCGAGCGATAGCGCGCGTTGTCTGTGACGTTTTCCGTCGGCCCGATGTTGGCGACCGCCGGCACGGCGACGGCGGCGGCCTTCACGGCCACGGCCGCCTGCAATTCCACCTGCGGGTTGGCCATCGCAACGCGATACGGCTGCAACGGCGTCAGCCCTTCGATGGTGCCCAGATCGTTCGGGTTGCCGGCGCGCTGGGCGACAGGATCGGATTGCGCCGCATAGGCGTCCAGCGCGCGGCGCAAACGCGCATCGGCGAATTGATCGCGCAGGATATCGGGGTTGAATACGTCGGCCGCCAGTGGCGCGTCCACCGCCAACGGCCCCCGCGCGTCGGCGCGCAGGCCGGTGTGTGCAGTGGTGTCGGTATGGGTATTGGCGGCCGGTCGGGTCCGCGCGGCCTCGGTGGCTTCGCGCGCGCGGGCAAGGCGTTGCGCTTCCCAGGCGGCTTGGGCCTGCTTGCTGCGCTGGGCTTCGCGAAGCGCAGCCTCTCGCACGGCGGCTTCCCGTGCCACGCGCTCGGCTTCAAACGTGGGTCGGGTGTCGTCCACCAGCGGCACGCGCGCCGGATAGGGCGCGGCAACACGGGTAATGGACGAGATCGCGGAGACGTTCATTGTTGCTCCCTGTGCAAGTCGACAAGACCCGATTCGTCGGGTCTGCCGGGGGCTGACATGGGGAAAATTTACCGCGTTGCGGGCGCGGCGTCGTGTCAGCCCGTCGCACTAGGAGTCAAGGCGTAACCGCGTCAGACGGGCGGCAGCGTCGCCTGCATGGAGGGGCGGGCGTTGAAGGTCTTGAACCAGGCGGCAACGCCCGGGTGCGTGGCGCGCCAGTCGTAGTCGGCAAAGCGGAAGTCCAGATAGCCCAGGGCGCAGCCGATGGCAATCGTGCCGATGTCCATGCGGCCGTCCAGGCGGACCACGTCTTTTTCCAGCTGGGCCAGGGCGTCGTGCGCCTTGCTCAGTTGGCCATCAACCCAGTCGGTCCAGCGCAGGGCTTCGGGGCGCAGCGCCACTTCATAGCGCGCCAGCAACGCGGCGTCCATGACGCCATCGCCCAAGGCCTGGTCGGCCAGGGCCTGCCAGCGCGCGGGGCCGTTTGCAGGGAACAGCGTGCCGCCGCCCAGGTCGTTCAGAAATTCACAGATGACGCGGCTGTCGTACAGCACTTGGCCGTCGTCCGTGATCAAGGTGGGCACCTTGCCCAGCGGGTTGCTGGGAATGATGCTTTTGTCGCGGGCGACGGGGCCGGCGGCGCTGGGAAGTTTCTCGATGCGGTCGGTCAGGGCCAATTCGTGCGCAATGACCATGCATTTACGCACGAAGGGCGAAGCCGGCGAGAAGAACAATTTCATATCGGTCCTTGGGGTTGCGTAACGTCTTTAAGGAAAGCGAAAAGCAGCCGCAAGCGTACCGGATATGAGGCTTATTCGGTGACGCCGGTTTCCAGGCAGGGGTTGAATTCGCCGGTTTCCGGATCGCGCAGGAACAGCACACCGGTGGCCACGCCGAAGTACGTGCCATGCAATTCCAGTTCGCCCTTTTCAACGCGGCGGCGAATCGACGGGAACGTCATCAGGTTGTTCAGGCTGTGTTCGACCACGGCTAGTTCCAGGCGCTTGAGCTTGGTCTGGCGGTCGCCGCTGCCGGGGCCCAGGCGTTCGGCCACGGGTTCGATCTGCGACATCCATTTGCCGATGAAGTCGCCCTTGGACAACGGCTTGGCGTCGTCGAAGAACGAGCGGATGCCGCCGCAGGAGGCGTGGCCCAGCACGACGATGTGCTTGACGTTCAGGCCATTGACCGCGAATTCGATCGCGGCGCTGGTGCCGTGATAGGACGATTCCGAATCCGGCTCACAGGGCGGAACCAGGTTGGCCACGTTGCGCACGACGAACATCTCGCCGGGGCCGGCGTCAAAGATCACTTCGGGCGACACGCGGGAATCGCAGCAGCCAATAAGAAGAATTTCCGGGCTTTGCCCGAGTTCAGCCAGCTTCTGATAACGGCTGCTTTCCGAGTGGAAACGGCCGTCCAGGAACGATTGATAGCCTTCGGTGAGTCTTTTGGGGAACATGATGGTCACTTCCTAGGAACAGGGCCAGGCTTGCTGGCACGCCGACAGACGCAATAAGGGGCTTCGTTTGGAAGCCCCTGTTATCGAGTCGACAAGCGGAATTTTCCCATATTTGTCCCTACAACCCCCTGTCTAAACCCTGATCAGATCAGGGTTTTTTGGCGTTGTCTCCGTCATCGACTATTGCGCCCGCACGTCCAGCACCGTGACCTTGGTGAATTTCAGCGGCGTCATCGCCTTGACCAGGCGGATCTGCCCCGGGGGAATCGGGCCGATCACGTCGTCGTTCACCCGGCCCACCTCGCGTCCCTGGGCGTCGTACAGCACATACGTCAGCACCGCGCTGGACACCGGCCTGCCGGACAGGTTGGCCAGCGAACCCGTGATGGTGGACATGTTCATATTGGTGTCGCGCACCGCCTGCACATTGCCCAGCGTGACGCCGTAAGTCAGGCTTTGCGCCCCCGCGGCGCCGGACAGGCCGGCAAGCAAAAGAACAAAGGCATGGGCAAGTTTCATGGCGGTCTCCTGGTGTGCCGGCGTAGGGGGCGCTTGACTGTCCGCGCCGCCGTTTGCGCCGTCCGCGCATCAAGCGGACAGGGCTATCTCACTCCTTTCCCCGTCCACGCACAACGGGTCAAAAGGATGAATCGGTAACAGGTTGCGTGGGTTGTTCCCATAATCGTCGCTTACTGACAAGGATGCGTCGGAATGTCTCCAAATTAAGATCTTTCGGCGTTGTCTTTTCCTAACTTTTCGATGCTTGCCGCGTGGGGCGGTTTGTTCGATGATGGCGGGGCCGGCACGTGGCCGGTCGCTCGTCCGGGTGCATGCTTCCACGCAAACGGGCGCCTAACGCAAGGGAGAAACTCATGCTTTCCCGTACTAGCCAGCTGGCCTCGGCCATTGTGTTGTCCGCATGTTTTTTCGGGGCCCATGCCCAGACCCCCGCCGCGCCCGCGCCCGCCAAGACGCCCACGCCGCAACAGCAGCGCATGGCCGACTGCAACAAGTCCGCCACCGGTAAAACGGGCGATGACCGCAAGGCCTACATGAGCAGCTGCCTGAAGGGCGAGGCCCCCGCGGCCGAAAAGAAGCTGACGCCGCAGCAGCAGAAAATGAAGGACTGCAACGCCAAGGCCGGCGACCAAAAGCTGACCGGCGATGCGCGCAAGACCTTCATGAGCACCTGCCTGAAGGGTTGAAATCCTTCCACGAATAAAAAAAGCGCCAGGTTGTCGTCTGGCGCTTTTTTTGCGTGGTCCACTGCCGTGGACTTACACCGTGGCAATCGGCGTGACCGGCGAGCCGATCGCGTGCGGCAGGCGCAGCGGCGGGGCGGTCAGCATGAAGTGGTGGCGACCGTTGGCATGCAGAAAGTCCGCCAGATCCTTCAAATACCAAAGCTCCGCCAACGGCAGGCCCAGCTTGAACAGGCAGTGGTGGTGCAGCGGCAGCATGGCGCGCGGGCCGGTCTTTTCCCGCGCCGGATAGGCTTCGACCGCGTAGTTGTCGGCGCAGATTGCGGCGATGCCGCTGTCCGTGATCCATTGCAGCAAGGCCGTGTCGGTGCCGTCCAGCGCGGCGCCGTAGGTGTGCAGCACTTCGGGGGCCGGCGTGCCGTTCATGGCGACGACGGCCTCGGCGTAGCCCGTGCGCAGCACCAGCATGTCGCCGCGTTCGACGGTGATGCCGTCCGTGTTCAGCACATGCATCAGTTCGGCGTGGCCGATCAGCGTGCGGCCCGGGCCGTAGTGGCGGAACAGGTCCACCAGCACGCCGCGCCCCTGCATGCCTTTTTGCGCCAGGTTTTCAACGCCCAGCTTCAGCGCGGCGGACGGGCCGCCGGTTGAGCAACCGCAGCCGGTATGTTCGCTGTCGGCCGGGCCGACCACGTCCACGCCCGCCTGAAAACCGTTGTAGTAGCGCAGTTCCGGCGTGCCGTCGCCATCGGCGTCAAACAGCGCGCCCACGTGCGCCAGCGCGTCCCACTGCGTGGAATATTGCATCGACAGCAGCACCTGGTCGTCGCTAAGCACGTCCACCGCATCCGGGTTGACGTTGCGCAGGGGAAAGTTCAGGTACGGCGTGTCGGCCAGCCGCGTCGGGCTTAGTTGCGGCGGGTGGCGGCGCGGGTTCAGCACGTTGCCGCCGGGCAGGTCCAGCGGCAGCGACAGGCAGAACGTCTTGCCCGCGCGGATCTCGCGCGCGCCCTTCAGCACTTGTTCTTCGGTAATGAGATTCAAACGGCCCAGTTGGTCGTCGGGTCCGAAGTCGCCCCAGTTGGAGCCTTCGGGCCGATGTTTCCAGCGCTGCATGCGGTTACTCCGTCAGGAAGTCGACGACCGCGCGGGTGAAGGCTTCCGGTTGCTCCCAGTTCGAAATATGAGAGGTGTTCAATTCGACATAGCGGGCGCCGGCGATGGCGGCGGCCAGTTCCCGGCCTTGCACGGGTGTGGCGGCCATATCGTGCGAGCTGCTGATGACCAGCGTGGGCGCGGTGATGGCCGACACTTGATCGCGGTAGTCGGCGTCGCGCAGCGCGGCGCAGTTGGCCGAATAGCCGGCGTCTGGCGTGCGGCGCAGCATGTCGATCAGCACTTGCGTCAGGCCCGGTTCGGCGGCGCGGTAGTCGTCGGTCAACCAGCGTTCCACGAGCGTGGGCGCCATCTTTTCCAGGGTCTGATCAGCCACGGCGGCGATGCGGGTGCTCCAGCCTTCCACCGACCCGATGCGCGCGGCGGTGTTGCACAGGATCAGCTTGCCAACCAGTTCCGGGTGGGCCAGCGCCAGCGCGATGCCGGTGGGGCCGCCCATCGACAGCCCGCAGAAATGCGCGCGCTTGATGTTCAGATGCGCCAGCAGTTCGGCGACGTCGCCGGCCAGCTGCTCAAACGTGTATTCGCCGTCGGGAATCGACGACTTGCCGTGGCCGCGCGTGTCGTAGCGCAGCACACGAAAGTGCTTGGTCAGTTCGGGAATCTGGCGCGCCCACATGTCGGAGCAGGTGCCCAGCGAATTGGAAAGCACAAGCACCGGCGCGTCGGCGGGGCCATCGATGACGTAGAACAGCCGGGCCTGGCTGAGATCGGCGTAAGCCATGTGGGGATACCTCGGATGAGAACGCGGCCGCGCAAGGGCGGCCGCGACAGGATTACAGGTGGCAGGTGCCGTCGACGTAGGCTTTGCGCCAGCGCGTGATGGTCACGCGGTCGAACAGATCGGCTTGCGAAAACGGGTCGGCGTCGATGAACTGCTGCGCGGCTTCGCGCGTGTCCAGGTCAACGATGTACAGGCCGCCGCCGGCGTCCTTGCCGTCGTCTTGCAGCTTGGCGCCGCACGCCAGCAGCAGCTGCTTGTTGGCGTCCAGGTATTCCAGGTGCGCCGCGCGATGTTGCTGGCGCACTTCCTGGTGGTTGGGCTTGTCGAACGTTTCGATGATGTAGGGCATGAAGTGCTCCTGTCAGATCGCCGAGGGATGGCGCGCCAGCGCCGTGACGTTGATGTCCATGTACGGAAACAGCGGCAGCGACGACAGCAGCGTGTGCAGTTCGTCATTGCTTTCGACGTCGAAAATGCTGACGTTGGCGTAGCGGCCCACCACGCGCCACAGCTCTTTCCACTTGCCGTCGCGTTGCAGTTGTTGGGCCAGCGCCTTTTCGTCCGCCTTGAGCTTGTCGGCGCGTTCGGCCGGCATGTCGACGGGAAGATTGACCTGCATTTGAACCATGAACAACATGATGGGGACTCCTGATTAGCGGGAAAACTTCAACGGCAGGCCGGTCAAGGCCAACAGTTCGTCGGCGGTGACGTCGCCGAACATGTCGGTCACGGTGACGCCGTCGGCGCGGATGTCGAACACCGCCACGTCCGTGTACACGCGCGATACGCAGCGCACGCCCGTCAGCGGATACGTGCAGGCCTCGACCAGCTTGCTCTGGCCTTCGCGCGTTTGCAGTTCCATCATCACGAAGACGTCTTTGGCGCCGATGGCCAGGTCCATCGCGCCGCCCACGGCGGGGATGGCGTCGGGCGCGCCGGTGTGCCAGTTGGCCAGGTCGCCGTGTTGCGACACCTGGAAGGCGCCCAGCACGCAGATGTCCAGATGGCCGCCGCGCATCATCGCGAACGAGTCGGCGTGATGGAAGAACGAGCAGCCCGGCAGTTCGGTCACGGGCTGCTTGCCGGCGTTGATCAGGTCGTAGTCTTCCTGGCCCTTGGCGGGCGCGGGGCCCATGCCCAGCATGCCGTTTTCGGTATGCAGGATGACTTCGCGGTCAGCCGGCAGGTGGTTGGCCACCAACGTGGGCAAGCCGATGCCCAGGTTGACGTAGGCGCCTTCGGGAATGTCCTGCGCGACGCGGGCGGCGATCTGGTCGCGGGTCAGTTTGGTGCTCATTGCTGCTCCTTGGCGGCCGGGGCGGCGTCGATCTGGACGACGCGCTGCACGAAGATGCCGGGGGTGACGACGGTTTCGGGGTCCAGCGTGCCCAGTTCAACCACTTCGCGCACTTGCGCCACGGCCACGCGCGCGGCGCTGGCCATGATGGGGCCGAAGTTGCGGGCGGTCTTGCGGTAGACCAGGTTGCCCCAGCGGTCACCACGCTCGGCCTTGATCAGCGCATAGTCCGCATGCAGCGGATATTCCAGCACGTAGTGGCGGCCATTGATCTCGCGCACTTCCTTGCCATCGGCCAGCGGGGTGCCGTAGCCGGTGGGCGAGAAGAACGCGCCGATGCCGGCGCCGGCGGCGCGGATGCGCTCGGCCAGGTTGCCCTGGGGCACCAGTTCCAGTTCGATCTTGCCGCTGCGGTACAGGCCGTCGAAAATCTGCGAATCGACCTGGCGCGGGAACGAGCAGATGATCTTGCGCACGCGGTTCGCGCCCAGCAGGGCGGCAAGGCCGGTGGTGCCGTTACCGGCGTTGTTGTTGATGATGACCAGGTCTTTCGCGCCCTGTTCGAGCAGGGCGTCGATCAATTCCATGGGCTGGCCGGCAGTGCCGAAGCCGCCGATCATGACGGTGGCGCCGTCGGGTACGTCCGCCAGGGCGGCCGCCGCGCTTGCAACAAGCTTAGAGATCATGATGTTCGCTCATAGGTGGCGTGTCATAATTTGTTCTTCACTAGAACTTTCGTTCTTCTGAAGAACATCGTTTCATGGGGACCGCACAGCGTCAAGACAACCCGACGCACGGCGATCCTCCATCGTTTGGCGTTGCCCGCAATGGCAACGAACGGCTCGCCAGCGGCGAGCTTTTTACTCTTGGGACCTACCGGATGGCCGAGCAAGACCCCCAGCAGCCCAGCGACAGCTACGTGCAATCCTTCGCGCGCGGCCTGTCGGTGATCCGGGCATTCGGCCCGGGCCGTTCGCAGATGACGCTGTCCGAAGTGGCCGCCGTGACGGGGCTGACTCGCGCCGGCGCGCGCCGCATCCTGCTGACGCTGGAACACCTGGGCTACGTCACCGTCACCGACCGCAAGTTCGAACTGACCCCGCGCATCCTGGAGCTGGGCTACGCCTACCTGTCCGGCACGCCGCTGTGGAACCTGGCCTTGCCGTACATGGAAGAAGTGGCCGAGCAGACGCGCGAATCGTGCTCGGTGTCGGTGCTGGAAGGCGCCGACATCGTGTACATCCTGCGTCTGTCCACGCACAAGGTGATGACCATCAACCTGGCCGTGGGCAGCCGCCTGCCGGCGTGGGTGACGTCGATGGGCCGCGTGCTGCTGGCCGGCCTGCCGGACGGGGAACTGGACCGGGTGCTGGCCATGAGCCAGATCCAGGCCTATACCCCGCAAACCGTGACCGATATCGCCGACCTCAAGCGCCTGCTGGCCGGCGTGCGCGCCGATGGCTACGCGTGCGTGGCGCAGGAGCTTGAACCCGGCCTGCAATCGGTGGCCGTGCCCATCGTGGACCGCAGCGGCCGGGTGATCGCCGCGATGAACGTCAGCGGGCAGTCCAACCGCTTTACGCGCGAGGCCATGCTGGACGCCTTCCTGCCGCCCTTGCGCCACGCCGCCGACCAGATCAACCACGCGCTGCTGCGCCGCTGATTGCGGCGGGCAGGCACGAAGGTCAGGGCGGTTCAGCATGGCGCGCGGGCTCAGATGGGCGCGACGCCCAGCGTCGTGCCGCCGCACACATACAGCATCTGGCCCGTCACGAAGCCGTTGTCGGGCGACAGGAAGAACATGGCGGCGCGCGCCACGTCTTCCGGCGTGCCCAGGCGCTTGACGACGATGCTGTTGATGATGCGTTCCGTTTGCGGAGCGCCCGCCGGATTGCTCTTGGTGAAGAGGTCGGTGGCGATGGGGCCCGGGCCGATGGCGTTGACGGTGATGCCGTCGCCGCCCAGTTCCATGGCCAGCGTGCGCGTCAGGCCCACCAGCCCGGCCTTGGTGGCCGAATAGACCACGCGTTCGGGCTTGCCCAGCGCCGCGCGCGACGACATGTTCACGATGCGGCCAAAGCCGGCTTCGCGCATGGCGGGCAGCGCGGCCTGCACCAGGATCAGCGCGGTGCGCAGATGCAGGTTCACCACATAGTCCAGATCCGCCAGGGTGGCCGTGTCGGCCGTGCCCGGGCGCGTTGCACCGGCGTTGTTCACCAGGCCCACGATGTTGTAGGCGGCGGTGACTTCGGCGGCCACTTCCTTGGTGCGCGCTTCATCGGTCAGGTCGGCCTGATACGAGACCAGCCCGGCCGGCGGATTCTCGGGCAGTCGGTAGTCGATGTTGACCACCTTGTGGCCCGCATCCAGCAGCATGCGAATGATGGCGGCGCCTATGCCGGCGCTGCCGCCGGTGACGAGATACGCAGTGGGTTTGCTCATATCGGTTTCCAGTCTGTTCTATGAAAGCGCGTGGGTATCAGTGCGTGGCGTAGCCCCAGGCCAGCACGGCGGTGATGTGGATCACGCCCACCCACAGCATCATGATGACGGTGTAGCCCATCACGTCGCGCAGCTTCAGCTTGGACAGGGCCAGCGCCGGCAGGATCCAGAAGGGTTGCACCAGGTCGTTCCAGGCGTTGCCCAGCATGACGGCCATGGTCGTCTGGTTCATCGCGCTGCCGATTTCCTTGGCGGCGTCAATCATGAACGGACCCTGGATGACCCAGTGGCCGCCGGCCGACGGCGCAAAGAAGTTGATGAAGAACGAGCTGATCAGGCCCCAGAACGGCAGCGTGGCCGGCGTGGCGAAATCAACGAACACTTGCGAGATCGACGTCACCAGTCCCGACGCGGCCATGATGGCCATGATGCCGGCGTAGAACGGGTATTGCAGGATGATCCCCGAAATCGTCTTGATGCCTTCGGTCAGCTTGGCCACGTAGGCGGCCGGCGTGCCCAGCAGGATGATGCCCAGGAACAGGATGATGAAGTTGATCAGGTTCAGGTCCAGCGAGCCGCCGTCCATGAAGTGGAACGTAACGTAGGCAATGCCCAGCGCGCCGATCAAGAGGCTCAGGATGCGGCTGTTATTCAGCTTCGAGGCAATGGTGCCCTTTTCCAGCATGTCTTCGCTGGCGTTGGAGGCGTTGGCGTCGCGGTCGATGGCCGGGTCCACTTCAACGATCTTCTCGCCCTTCTTGGGGTGCAGCCACGCGTTCAGCAGCGGCAGCGTGATGATGATGACCAAGCTGGTGATCAGCATGGGCACCGAGAAAATGGTTTCCGACAGCGGGATGGTGCCCATCTGTTTGGCGGTGGGGTGGCCGGGGGTGGCGACCAGCACCGGGATGCTGGCGGACAGGCCCAGGCCGTACATCGTGAAGCCGCTATAGGCGGCCGCGATGATCAGCGGGTAGTGCACGCCCTTGACCTTCAGCGCCAGCTTCTTGGCGACGATGCCGCCGATGACCAGGCCAAAGCCCCAGTTCAGGTAGCTGCCCACGCCGCCGACCAGCGTGGCGACGATGATGGCGGTGTGCGGCTTGTGCACGTGGCTGACGATGCGGTTCAGCAGGCGGTCGGTCAGCGGCGCGGTGGCCAGCACGTAGCCCATTGCCAGAATCACGGCCATCTGCGTCGTGAACGCCAGCAGGCTCCAGAAGCCCTTGCCCCAGGCGCGGGTCACGTCGCCGATGCTCTGGCCTTCGATGCCCATGGCCAGCAGCACGGTCAGCAACGTCAGTGCAATCGCGAAAACAAAAGGATCCGGCAGATACTTGCGCATCAGCTCGGTAAAGAATGAAGCCAGTTTATTCATGGTGCCTCCAACAACTCCGTAGGCGGGTTCTCTAGTGCCGCGCCCCGCGCGCCATCGGGTGGCGATGCGTAACGGGGATCGACGATTGGTTTTCTTTGTGTGGTGGGGCTCGTGGCCCGCTGGCGCGGTGGGCAATGCCCCGCGCCTTATCTGTTGTGGATTCGGGTAAGAAACGCCGTCAGGAGTCGTCGGCCTTGCTGTTCAGCCACGCCGCCAGTTCGCCCAGCGCCGCGCTTTTCTCGCGCAGCACGCGTTCGCGGCGCTCGGGGCTCCAGGTGTAGAAACCCTGGCCGCTCTTGGCGCCGATCTGGCCGCTGTCGACCTTGCTTTTCAGCAGGTCGGAAGGTTCGGTGCGGTTCTCAAGATCTTTGTACAGGTAGCTGGCAATCGCGTAGTGCACGTCGATGCCATTCATGTCGCGCTGCTCCAGCGGGCCGGACAGGGCCAGCCGGATGCCCAGGCTCCACTTGACCACTTCGTCGATGTCCTCGGCGCTGGCCACGCCCTTTTCCAGAAGCGAGATGGCTTCGCGCGCCAGCGCATGCTGGATGCGGTTGGCGATGAAGCCGGGGATGTCCTGGCGCACCAGCACGGGGCGCTTGCCGGCAAAGCGCAGCGTTGCCATGACTTGCGCGACGGTGGCGTCCGAGGTGTCGTCATTGCGCACGACTTCCACCAGCGGGATGACATCGGCCGGCGTGAAGAAGTGGGCGCCCACGAAGCGGTCGCGGCGCGTGACGGCGCTGGCGATGGCGTTGATGGACAGGCCCGACGTGTTGGTGGCGAACAGCGTGTGCGCGGGGCACAGCGCGTCAAGCTTGGCAAAGATGCCGCGCTTGAGCTCCAGGTTTTCCGGCACGGCCTCGATCACCAGTTCGACGTCGGCCGCGGCCTCCAGGCCGGCATCCATGCGGATGCGCGCCAGGGATTCCTGCACCTGCTCAGGCGCGTAGACGTTCAGCTGACGGTCGATGACGGCGCGGGCGCGGTCCAGCGCGCCGGGCACGGGATCGATCAGGACGATGTTCAGTCCCTTCGAGGCGAACAGGGCGGCAATGCCGCTGCCCATGGCGCCTGCGCCGATGACGGCGAGATTTTTGAGGGGAGTATCCATGACAGTTCGCTTGGGGCTGCTTGCAGCCGGGCGTAGCAGGCGGGCACGCGGGGAACCAGGGTGGTCTCTGTCTCGTCCTCAGGTGCCTTTCTGTGCGGCGCGGCCAGAAAAATCGTTTTGTTCTATATACGAACATTTGTGCGTGTATAGAATTTCTGTCAGGGATAGTACTAAAAGTCTCCAGGGGTGGACAAATGGCCCCTCAGCGGTGTTCGGCAGGTGGACGCTGCCGCCTAGCCCGAATTGCGCAGCCCGGCGGCAATGCCGTTGATGGTCAGGTGGATGGCGCGCTGCACGCGTTCGTCTATTTCCGCCTTTGGATTGTTCTGCGCCGCGCGGTGGCGGCGAATCAGGTCGATCTGCAAATAGTTCAGCGGGTCGATATACGCAAAGCGTTCGCGCAGCGAATCCTGCAACATGGGGTTGTCGGCCAGCAGTTCGCGTTGGGTCAACAGCTTCAGCATGGCCAACGTGCGGCCATGTTCGGCGCTGATCAGCCCGAAGACGCGTTCGCGCAGGCCGCGTTGCGGCACCAACTGCGCGTAGCGCGCCGCGATGGCCAGATCAGACTTGGCCAGCACCATTTCCATGTTGGACAACAGCGTGCGGAACGCGGGCCAGTCGCGCGCCATCTCGCGCAGCTGCGCCAAGCGCGCGCGTCGCGAACGCGGGCCGCCTTCGGCGCCCACTTCCAGATAGGCCTCGATGGCCGAGCCCATGCCGTACCAGCCGGTCAGCATCAGGCGGCATTGCGCCCACGAAAAGCCCCACGGAATGGCGCGCAGGTCTTCGATGCGCTGGCCCTTCTTGCGCGAGGCGGGGCGCGATCCGATGTTCAGGCCGGCGATTTCGCTGATGGGCGTGGCGGCAAAAAAATATTCGGCAAAGCGGGGCGTGTCGTACACCAGGCCGCGATAGGTGCGCTGCGCGGTTTCAGACATGAACGACATGGCCGGGCCGTGCTGCGCCATGTGCGCGTCTTCCGCGCTGGTCGCTTCGGCGCGCGGGGCCAGGCTGGATTCCAGCGTGGCGGCCACCAGCAGTTCCAGGTGCCAGCGGCCGACCTCGGCGTCCTTGTACTTGCTTTGGATGACTTCGCCTTGCTCGGTCAGGCGGATCTGCCCGGCGACGGTGCCGGGCGGCTGCGCCAATATGGCGTCAAAGCTGGAGCCGCCGCCGCGCCCCACCGACCCGCCGCGCCCGTGAAACAGGCGCAAGCGCACGTGCCGCGACGAAAACACATCCACCAGCGCGCGTTCGGCCTGGTACAGCGACCAGTTCGACGTCAGGAAGCCGCCGTCCTTGTTGCTGTCGGAATAGCCCAGCATGACCTCCTGCGCGCCGTTCTGCGCCTGCTTCACGCGCTGGCGCACTTCGGGCAAATCCAGCCAGGCTGCCATGATGTCGGCGCCGCGCTGCAAGTCGGGAATCGTTTCGAACAAGGGCACGACCATCAGGCCATCGTCGGGGTCCAGGTCCTGGCCCGCCGGGGCGATCAAGCCCGCTTCCTTTTGCAGCACCATGACTTCCAGCAGGTCGCTCAGCGTTTCGGTGTGCGACACGATGGTCTGGCGCACGGCCTGCTTGCCATAACGCGCGCGGCCGGCGGCGGCGGCGCGCAGCACGGCCAGTTCGCGCGTGGTGTCTTCGCTGTAGGCGATCCACGGCGAAGCCAGCGGGCGCGCCTGGGCCAGTTCGGCGCGCAGCAACGCCACGCGGGCGTCTTCGTCCAGCGCCAGGTAGTCCAGCGGTTTGCCTTCGTGCAGCGTGCCGGCGCGCTCGAACAGTTCGGCCAGCGCGCGTTCGTGCACGTCGGAGCTTTGGCGCAGGTCCACGGTGGCCAGGTGAAAGCCGAATACCTCCACGGCTTGTTGCAGGCCGGACAGGCGCAGCTTGGCGATGGGCGAGGCGTGATGCGCGGCCAGCGACGCGGCAATCACGGCCAAGTCGGCGGACAGTTCCCGCGGCGCTTGATACGCGGGGGCCGCCACGGTGCTGCGGCGCGCCAGGTTTTGCCCCGTCAGCGCTTGCGCCGTGGCGGCCAGTCGGGCATAGACGCCGACCAGCGCGCGGCGATAGGGCTCGTCGCTGCGGTGGGGGGAATCGTCGCCGCTGCTGTCGGCCAGCGCCAGCAGTTCCGGGTTGGCGGAGATCAGCAGGGTGGTGATCGACAGTTCCGCGCCCAGCGCGTGAACCTCTTGCAGATAGTGTTCAAACAGCACGGTGGCCTGTCGCAGCAGCGCGCGCTCCAGCGTGGCGGCATCCACGTTGGGATTGCCGTCGCGGTCGCCGCCGATCCAGCTGCCCATGCGCAGAAACGGTTCCAGCGGCGCGGGCGGCGCGGCGAACGGCTTGGCCGGCTCGCGGTTCAACAGCTTGGACAGGTCGGCGTACAAGCGCGGGATGACTTGCAGGAAGGTGCTGCGGTAGTACGACAGCGCGTTCTCGATTTCGTCGGCCACCGTCAGGCGCGTGTAGCGCAGCATGCGCGTCTGCCACAAGGTGGCCACGCGGCCGAGCAGCGCGGCGTCCAGTTCGGCCAGTTCCTCGGGCGTCAGCGGGCTATCGCGCTGGGTCAGCGCCAGGGCAATTTCGCGGTGCACGTCCAGCGTGCTCTTGCGCTGCACTTCGGTAGGGTGCGCGGTCAGCACCGGCACCACGCTGGCGTCGGCCAGCAGACGGCGGATGCGCGCCACGCCCACGCCTTGCTTGCCCAGCGTCAGCACGGCATCGCGCAGGCTGCCACGCGGCGCGGTGTCGCCGGCCAATGCGCGGGTGCGCTGGCGGCGGTTCTGGTCGCGGTCTTCGGCAATGTTGGCCAGATGCAGGAAGTAGCTGAAGGCGCGCGCCACGGAATTCGGGTCGTTGCCTTGCAGCCGCTTGACGCGTTGTTCCAGCAGCTTGCTGTCCGCCTCGTTGCCTTCGCGGCGGAATTTCACGGCAGTGCGGCGCAACGTTTCAATAGTGTCGAACACCCGTTTGCCTTCGCATTCCGCAATCACGGCGCCTAAAAAACGGCCTAGCAGGCGGATATCGTGGCGCAAGGGTTCTGCGGACTCGGACTGCGGGCGGCTGGCTTTCATCGGGCGGGGGTTCCGTCAGGCTGAAGGAAGAAAGAAAAGACGTGGGCGTTGCGGCACTACCGGGAAAATCGGACCGATTGATTTTACGCAGCGTTCCTTACGGGAACGTCGGTATCTCTCGGTTAAAGTCCGTGATGTCCCTTCGTCTTTGTAGAAGCCCCCTTTATGCAAAATCATCAACGTCGCGCGCTCGTACTGTTCTCGGGCGGCCAGGATTCCACCACGTGCCTGGCGTGGGCACTGGACCGCTATGCCCATGTGGAAACGGTGGCGTTTGATTACGGTCAGCGCCATCACATCGAACTGTCGGCGCGCTTGAATGTGCTGCGCGACATTCGCGCCAACTTTCCGGATTGGGCGCCGCGCCTGGGCGAAGACCACTTGCTGGACTTGAAGGTGCTGGGCCAGGTGGGCGACACCGCCATGACCAGCGACCGCGCCATCGAAATGCAGGCCAACGGGCTGCCCAACACGTTCGTGCCAGGGCGCAACCTGCTGTTCCTGACGCTGGCGGCGGCGCTGGGCTATCGGCGCCAGCTGGACGTGCTGGTGGGCGGCATGTGCGAAACGGATTTTTCCGGCTACCCCGATTGCCGCGACGACACCATCAAGGCGCAGCAGGTGGCGCTGGGCTTGGGGCTGGGCACGCGGGTGACGATCGAGACGCCGCTGATGTGGATCGACAAATCGGAAACCTGGGCGCTGGCCTATCAGCTGGGCGGCGACGCCCTGGTGGAAACCATCGTCGAAGAAAGCCACACCTGCTATCTGGGCGAGCGCGGCGCGCGGCACGACTGGGGCTACGGCTGCGGCGAATGTCCGGCGTGCAAGCTGCGCAAGATCGGCTGGGAAAAGTGGGTGGTGGCCTCGGCCGCGGAAGGCTGATGCTGGCGGCGGGGGGCAGTTGCGGGGGGCTGATGCGGGCTGGGGTTGCGCAGGCGTAGTCGGTGCAAGCCGGCGCGCCCGGCCCTTCAGGCCTGAGCCCGCCTCGAATCGGGCACAGCCGTCACCCTGCCGATAAACCGTCGTCTTAATACATACGCCGCCGCCGCGATCACGCCCGCCATTGCCGCCGACATCGCCATGGCCGCGCGCGCGCCCTGCGTCTCGATTAAAAACGCATACGCCACGGGCGCCGTGGCCGTCAGCAAAAAGCTGGGCACCAGCAGCGCACCGACCAGCGTGCCGTAGCTGCGAAAGTCAAACAAGGCCAGCGGCAGCGTGCCGCGCGTGATGGTCAACAGGCCGTTGCACGCCCCGTAAAGCAGGGCATAGGCGGCAATGGCGTACACGCTGCCGTTGGACAAGCACGCCAGCACAAAGCACAGGGGCATCAAGGTGGTGACGACCCACGTCAACGTCAGCGGATGCAGCCTTGCGCCCAACGTTACGTCGGCCATGCGCGCGGCGAACTGGCCGACGCCCCACAAGGCCGCCACGCTGGCCGCCGACGCGCCGGCCACGCCCATGCCCGTCATCAGCGCGATCAAATGCGCGGCGTTGCCGGCGGCCAGAAAGTTGGTCAGCATGGCGATCACCGCGTAAAGCGTGCCGGCCAGACGGCGTTCGGAGGCGTTGCGCGTCAAGCCGGCGGCCGGTCGGTCGGCGACAGCGGCGGGCGCGGCATACCGTTGGCGAGGCAGCGCCAGGTACAGCGGCAAGGTCGCCAACGCCAGCGCGCCGTAGACCAGCACCGCGCCGCGCCACCCCAGCCAGCCGGATAGCGCGTGTCCGGCCGGCCACATCACGGTGGATGCCAGCCCGCCAAACAGCGTGATCTGCGACATGGCCCGGCGCGCCGTCGGCCCGGCGGCGCGCGCCAGCGACGCAAACGCCGCGTCGTACAGGCACAGCCGCATGCCCACGCCCAGCACCAGCCACGCCAGGTAATAAGCGGCCAGCGCGTGCGCGGCGGCCAGCAGCGCGCAGCCCGTTGCCCCGATCAACACGCCCAACGGCATCACGCGATGCCCGCCCCAGCGGTCCACCGCGCGGCCGGCCAGCGGCGACACCAGCGCCATCGTGACGATGGCGGCCGAAAACCCGCCATAGACGACGGACGCGTTCCAGCCCAGGTCGGCCGTCATCGCCGGGCCGAACGCGCCGATCAGGTAGAACGTGACGCCCCAGTTGACCAGCTGGGTCAGCCCCAGGCAGACGACGGCGCGCGGCGCAATCACGGCCGCTGCGGTGGCGTCGTGTCGCCTTCGCCCAGGCTGCGCTGCATCAGCACCGTGTCACGCCATTCGCCATGCTTGTGGCCCACGGATCGCAGCGTGCCCACCGGATGAAAACCCTGGCGGGCATGCAGCGCCAGCGACGCGGCGTTGCGGCTGTCGCCCACCACCGCCAGCATCTGGCGCCAGCCGGCGGCGGTGCAGCGTTCAACCAACGCGGCCAGCAGCTTGCCGCCGATGCCCAAGCCGGAGCGGCCGGCCTTCACATAGACAGAGTCCTCAACCGTGTGCCGGTAGGCCGGGCGCGGGCGGTACGGCGTGACGTAGGCGTAGCCGACCACTTCAGCGTTGATCTCGGCCACCAGGTAGGGCATGTCTTTTTCCAGCACGCCCGCGCGGCGCAGCCGCATGTCGTTGATGGAAGGCGGCTCCAGCTCGAAGGACGCGGTGCCGTGTTCAACGTGGTGCGCGTAGATGGTCTTGATGGCGGGCAGGTCAGCGTCCGCGCTGTCGCGGATGAGAACGGTAGGGGTGTTGGGCGACATGGGAAGCCAAGAGCGGGACAAGGGAAAAAAACCAGTCGCCAGTGTGGCGCAAGCCCAATCATTAATAAAGCTTTGGTCCGTTATGATTTGCATAAGCAAAACTTTGGGTAAACGTCATGCGTGGCCTGAATCTGGACCATTTGCGCACCTTTGCGCAGGTGATTGAGCTGGGCAGTTTTTCAGCCGCCGCCGAACGCGGCGGCGTGACCCAGCCCGCCGTGAGCCTGCAAATCCGCCAGCTGGAACGGCGCTTTGGCTTGAAGCTGGTCGAACGCGTCGGCCGCCGTGCCGGGCCGACGGCGGCGGGGTTGGAACTGCTGACGCATATCCGGGTCATCGACGCGGCGCTGGCGCAGGCCGAGCAAGCCATGACCGCGCACGCGTCGCAGGTGTCCGGCCGCATCCGGCTGGGCACGGGCGCCACCGCTTGCACGTATCTGCTGCCGCCCATCCTGGCGCAGTTGCGCCGGCGCTTTCCCGCGCTGGATATCGTGGCCAGCACCGGCAACACCGTCGATATGTTGCGCGGGCTGGAGAACAACACGCTGGACATGGGGCTGGTGACCCTGCCCGCGCCCGGCCGCATGTTGCAGGTGACGCCCGTCATGGAAGACGAGTTCGTGGCCATTTTCCCGGCGCGCGACGCCGCCGCCATTCCCGCCCAGATCACCCCGCAGGCCCTGGCGCCGTGGCCGCTGGTGCTGTTCGAGCCGGGCGCGCGTACCCGGCGGCTGGTGGACGACTGGTTCGAAGCGGCGGGCGTCGCGGCCAAACCCGTCATGGAGCTGGGCAGCACCGAAGCCATGAAGGAAATCGTGGCGGCGGGCCTGGGCTGCGCGGTGCTGCCCAAGCTGGCCGTGTCGGGCGCGGGGCAGCGCGATGCGCTGGCGGTGCGTACGCTGACGCCGCGCCTGTCGCGCGAACTGGCGATTGTGATGCGGCGCGACAAGCCCCTGAGCCGGGGCTTGCGCCATTTGCAGGACGCGTTGCTGGCGTTGAAGGCGTAGGCCGCCGGCACGCCTGCGCCCGATCCAGCGTATTATTTACCGTTTTGCCGCCACGCTAACAGCACTCGAGACAAATCATGCCGCACTACCGTTCCCGCACATCGACCCACGGCCGCAACATGGCCGGCGCCCGCGCCCTGTGGCGCGCCACTGGCATGAAGGACGGTGATTTCGGCAAGCCGATTATCGCGGTAGTGAACTCGTTCACGCAGTTCGTGCCCGGCCACGTGCACCTGCGCGACCTGGGCGCGCTGGTCGCCAAAGAGATCGAAGCCGCCGGCGGCGTCGCCAAGGAATTCAACACGATCGCCGTCGATGACGGCATCGCCATGGGCCACGGCGGCATGCTGTATTCGCTGCCGTCGCGCGAACTGATCGCCGACTCGGTCGAATACATGGTCAACGCGCATTGCGCCGACGCCATGGTCTGCATTTCCAACTGCGACAAGATCACCCCGGGGATGTTGATGGCCGCCATGCGCCTGAACATCCCGGTCGTGTTCGTGTCCGGCGGCCCGATGGAAGCGGGCAAGGTCAAGTCGCCCACCGACGGCAAGGTCATCGCCAAGATCGACCTGATCGACGCCATGATCAAGGCCGCCGACCCCAACGTGTCGGACGCCGAAGTGGCCGAAGTCGAACGCAGCGCTTGCCCCACGTGCGGCTCCTGTTCCGGCATGTTCACCGCCAACTCGATGAACTGCCTGACCGAAGCCATCGGGCTGGCCCTGCCGGGCAACGGCACCATCGTCGCCACGCACGCCTGGCGCAAGGGCTTGTTCGAGCAAGCCGGCCGCCTGGTCGTCGATTTGTGCCGCCGCTACTACGTCGAAGAAGACGAATCGGTCCTGCCGCGCAACATCGCCACCAAGAGCGCGTTCCAGAACGCGATGGCGTTGGACGTTGCCATGGGCGGCTCGACCAACACCGTGCTGCACCTGCTGGCCGCCGCGCAGGAAGCAGGCGTGGATTTCACGATGGCCGACATCGACCGCATCTCGCGCAAGGTGCCGTGCCTGTGCAAGGCGGCGCCCGCCACCGACAAGTACCACATTGAAGACGTGCACCGCGCCGGCGGCATCCTGGGCATCCTGGGCGAACTGGCGCGCGCCGACCTGCTGGACCTGTCTTGCGGCAACGTGCACAGCGGTACGCTGGGCAACGCCATCCAGAAGTGGGACGTGGCCGGTGACGCAAGCGAAGAAGCGCAGAAGTTCTATCGCGCCGCGCCCGGTGGCATCCCCACCACGGTCGCCTTCAGCCAGGACGCCACGTTCCTGACGCTGGACACCGACCGCAAGACGGGCTGCATCCGCAGCAAGGAAAGCGCCTATTCCAAGGACGGCGGGCTGGCCGTGCTGTATGGCAACCTGGCCGAGAAGGGCTGCATCGTCAAAACCGCCGGCGTGGACGAATCGCAATGGGTCTTCACGGGCCGCGCCCGCGTGTTCGAAAGCCAGGACGACGCCGTTGAAGGCATCCTGGGCGACAAGATCGTGGCGGGCGACGTCGTCGTGATCCGCTACGAAGGCCCCAAGGGCGGCCCCGGCATGCAAGAAATGCTGTACCCCACGTCGTACCTCAAGTCCAAGGGCCTGGGCAAAACCTGCGCCCTGTTCACCGACGGCCGTTTCTCGGGCGGCTCGTCCGGCCTGGTGATCGGCCACGCCTCGCCGGAAGCGGCCGAGGGCGGCACGATCGGCCTGGTGGAAGAAGGCGACATCATCGAAATCGACATCCCCAACCGCAAGATGCACCTGGCGGTCTCCGACGAAGAACTGGCCCGCCGCCGCGCCGCGATGGACGCGCGCGCCGACGGCTGGGAGCCGGTCGGCCGCGAACGCGTGGTGTCGCAAGCCCTGCAAGCCTACGCAGCATTGGCCACGTCGGCCGACCGCGGCGCGGTGCGCGACCTGTCGCAGCTGAAGCAAAAAGCCAAGCGCTGATCGCGGCGCAGGGCTGGGAAGAACGGCGCCCGTGGGGCGCCGTTTTATTTGCGCGGTGCGGCGCCATTGGGGTCGCAAGACACCGCGCAATGTAGCGGGATACTGCGAAATACAGGGTTAAAGCGGTAAATTCGATCTACAACATATAGGCTGTTTTTTAGGCTTCAAGGACGCCCGACATGGCTTTGAATTCCGATGCATTGCGCGTGTTTCTCGGCGTGGTTGACGCCGGGTCGCTTAGCGCCGCGGCCGAGCTGCTGGGGCAGACGGCATCCGGAGTCAGCCGGGCCTTGTCACGGCTGGAAGATGACTTGGGCGTGATGCTGCTGAACCGCACCACGCGGCGCATGGAGCTGACCGAAGAGGGCGCGCACTTCTTGCCCAAGGCCCGGCAGATTGTCGCGTCGCTGGACCAGGCCGAAGAGTGCATGCGCATGGTGCATCAGCGGCCGGCGGGCAGATTGCGGGTGGATGCGTCGGTGCCGGTGATGCTGCATTGCGTGGTGCCGCACGTGGGGGAATTCCGGCGTGAGTATCCCGAGATCACGTTGGAACTGACCAGCAACGATCGCATCGTGGACCTGATAGAGCACCGCACCGACATCGCGATCCGCATGGGACCGCTAACGGATTCCACCTTGCATGCGCGCGTGTTGCGGCCGTCGCCGCGCTGGATGATGGCCAGCCCCGACTACATCGCGCGGCGCGGCGCGCCGGAAACGGTTGAGGATTTGGCGCGGCATGAAGTGTTGGGATTCACGCAGCCCGAAAGCCTGAACCTGTGGCCGCTCAAGCACGCGGGCGGGTCCAGTTTTCAAGCGACGCCGACGCTGGCCACATCAAGCGGAGAAACGCAGCGCCAGTTGGCGCTACGCGGCGTGGGCATCGCCTGCCTGTCGGATTTCGTAGTGCGCGAAGATATCGCGGCGGGCAGGTTGGTGAAGGTGATGGAAGGCGTGTACAGCGATCACCTGCAACCGATGCACGCCGTGTACCACCGCAACACGCAGCTGTCGCGGCGCATCGCGTGCTTCCTGGATTTTTTTGCGCAGCGGGTTTGATGCGTTCTTGAAGCGTTCTTGACGCGCTCTTGACGCGCCGCATGCAGGGCCGTGCACGCCGCGCGAAGGTCCCACTGAAGGCGGCCCCGCCCGCACGCCGCCTTCTGCTGCTTACGCGTGCAGTGCCCGTCCAAACGCAGCCAACACCGATTCGTGCAGTGTTTCCGACAACGTCGGATGCGCGAATACCGTGTGCATCAAGTCTTCCTCGGTGGCTTCCAATGACGCCGCCACGCCATAGCCGGTGATCAGCTCGGACGCTTCGGGATGGATGATGTGCGCGCCCAGCAGTTCGCCTGACTTCGCATCGAACACCGTCTTGACCAGCCCTTGGTCTTCGCCCATGGCGATGGCCTTGCCGTTGCCGGCAAAGGTGAATTTGCCGACGCGGATCTCGCCGCCGTGGGCCTTGGCGTGTTCCCGCGCGCGGGCTTCCGTCATGCCGATGCTGGCCACTTGCGGGTATGAATACGTGCAGGCGGGGATGCGCAGCGGGTCGATGGCGTGCACCGTCTTGCCCGCGATGGCTTCCACGCACAGCACGCCTTCATGGCTGGCCTTGTGGGCAAGCCAGGGCGCGCCGGCCACGTCGCCGATGGCGTAGACGCCGGGTTCGCCGGTGAGGCAATGCGCATCGGTGACGATGTGGGTTTTCTCGACCTTCACCCGCGTCTTCTCCAGGCCCAGGTCTTCAACGTTGCCGACGATGCCGGCCGCGACGATAACGCGGTCCACCTCCAGCTGCGTGGTCTTGCCTTGCTGTTCCAGCGTGACGCTGACGCCCTTGGCAGACAGCGACGACGCCGTAACGGCGCATTGCGTCAGCACGCGGATGCCCTGCTTTTCGAACGCCTTGCGCGCCAGCTGCGAAATTTCCGCGTCTTCTTGCGGCAGGATTTCGGGCGTCATGTCGATCAGCGTCACGTCCGAACCGATGGCGCGGTAGAAGCTGGCGAATTCCGCGCCGATGGCGCCCGCACCCACCACAAGCAATGTCTTCGGGATCTCGTTGGGGGCAAGGGCCTGGCGGTAGGCCCAGATGCGTTCGCCCAGCGGCAACGCGGGCAGTTCGCGGGCACGCGCACCGGTTGCCAGGATGATGTGCTTGGCGGACAGCGTTGTGCCGTTGTCCAGCGCCAGCTTGCCGGCGCCGGCCAATTGGGCGCGCGCGGCGAACACCGTCACACCGTTCTTCTTCATCAGATGCGCCACGCCCTGGCCCAGCCGGCCCGCCACCTTGCGCGACCGCGCGACCATGGCGGCCAGATCGGCGCGCGCCTCACCGGTGCCGGTGACGCCGTAGTGCGATGCTTCTTGGCAGGCGCGCAGCACCGTTGCGCTGTGCAGCAAGGCCTTGGTGGGTATGCAACCCCAGTTCAGGCAGATGCCGCCCAACTCGGCGCGTTCCACCAAGGCCACCGACATGCCCAGCTGCGCGGCGCGGATGGCGGCCACGTAGCCGCCGGGGCCGCCGCCAACGACGACCACATCAAACACGTTCTTCGTCATCGTCGGGCTCACAGCAGTATGCGCACGGGGTTTTCGATCAGCGTGCGCAAGGCGGCCAGCCAGCGCGCGCCCACCGCGCCGTCCACCGCGCGGTGGTCGGCGGACAAGGTCACGGTCATGACGGTGGCGGCGACCAGTTCGCCGTTGTCGCCTACGACAGGCCGCCGTTGGGCCGCGCCCACCGCCAGGATGGCGGCCTGCGGCGGGTTGATGATGGCGGCAAACTGGCTGATGCCGTACATGCCCAGGTTGCTGACCGTGAGCGAGCCGCCCGTGAATTCCTCGGGCTTCAAACGGTTGATCTTGGCGCGCCCGGCCAGCTCGACGATTTCGTTCGCGATGGAAGTCAGGGACTTGATGTCCGCGTCGCGCACGATGGGCGTGACCAGGCCGCCGTCGGTGGCGACGGCCACCGAGATGTCGGCGCCGGCGTGGTATTCGATGTCGTCTTCATGCCAGCTGACATTCACTTCGGGCACTTCGCGCAGCGCCAACGCGGCCGCGCGCACGATGAAATCGTTGACCGACAGCTTGACCGCGCCGCCATGATTCGCTTGCGCGCGCAGGGCCAGCAGCGCGTCCATCTTGCAGTCCACCGACAGGTAGAAGTGCGGCACGTTCTGCTTGCTTTCCGTCAAGCGGCGGGCGATGGCGCGGCGCATGCCGGTGTGCGGCACGCGGCGCGCGGCGGGGCGGCCGGATGGTGGCGTGGCGTTAGCGGTGGGCGCGGGCGCACGGTCGCGCGCGGCCTCCACGTCGCGGCGCACGATGCGGCCATGCGGGCCGGTGCCGGTCACGCCCAACAGGTCCACATGCCACTGCGCGGCCAAACGGCGCGCCAGGGGGCTGGCGAACAAGCGACCGCCGGGAACGGGGGCGGTGGAGGCGGGAGCCGCATCAGACGGAGAGGGGGCGGCCGTTGCGGTCGGCGCTCCAGCAACCGCCGCGGCCGCCCCGCCATGTTCCGCCAACGCGCGATCAACCGCCGAGGCATCTTCGCCTTCGGCGAGCAGCACGCCGATTACCGTGTTGATCGGCACCGACGCCGCGCCGGCCGGGACCACGATGCGGGCCAGCACGCCCGCATGCTCGGCGTTGATTTCGACGATGGCCTTTTCGGTTTCGATTTCCGCCAGCGCATCGCCGACGGCGACGGTGTCGCCTTCCTGCTTGAGCCACTGGTGCAGGTTGCCGCCCGACGTATCGGCGGCAACAGAGGGGAGCTTGATTAGGTGAGCCACGATGTTCGTCCTAGTTGGCGGCGCCGGCCAGATCGGGCCGGTAGTCGGCGGGGTCGTCGTATTCGACCAGTTCCAGCACGTTGCCTTCGGGGTCGCGGAAGAATGCCAGCCACGTGCCGGGGCGCACTTCCATGGGCGCGGGCGCGCTGTCAAAGACCACTCCCCGCGCTTGCAGGTTGCGCACCACGCCCGCCAGGTCGCGCACGATGAAGGTCAGGTAGGTGGCGCCCTGGCGATCCAGGATGGCCGCGCCGCGCACGGCGGGTTCCGGCGCCACGTTCGGTTGCAGCAGCTTGATGCGTTCGCCGTACGGCGTCTGCAAGCGCGCCACGTCGTAGCCATGCGCGGTAAGGCCCGTGGCCCGTGCCTTGTCGGCGGGCACGCTGACGCGGTTCACCAGCTTCAGGCCGACGACGTCGGTGTAGAACGCCAGCAGCGCGTCCAGATCCCGGCAGCAGATGCCGACTTCCATCGGCACGGTCATGTGTAGCGCGTTCATGCCTGTTCCCCCAGATCGGCCAGCACGTCGGCCAGCCCGGCCAGCACCTCCTCGGTGTCAGCGAATGCCGCGCGTTCCAGCACCTTCGAGATGCTGGGCGACGCCTCGCCACCCGTGACGCGCTTGATCGGCTGATCCAGCCAGTCGAAATAGCGGCGCTGGATTTCATCGGACAGCATCGCGCCGTAGGACGTGCCACGCGCGCCTTGCTCCACGATCAGCACGTTGTTGGTCTTCTGGATGCTGGCGCCGATGGTGTCCCAGTCCAGGCTGGCGCGGTCCAGCGTGCGCAGGTCGATCACCTCGGCATCCACGCCCGCTTCCTCGGCCGCCTTCAACGCGCGGCTGACCATCGACAGGTACGTCAGGATGGTGACCTTGCCGCCCGTGCGGCGCACGCGCGCCTTGCCGAAAGGAATGGCGTAGTCCAGGTCGCCGTCGGGCACCTCGCCCGTCGAGGCGTATAGGTCCACGTGTTCGATTACCAGCACAGGGTCTTTCGAGGCCAGCGCGGTGTTCATCAGGCCCACGTAGTCATACGGCGTGGACGGCGCCACGATGCGCCAGCCGGGCGCGGTGGCGAAGATGCCGGCCGGGTCCATCGAGTGCTGCGAGCCATAGCCCGTGCCCATCGCAACCTTGGTGCGCAGCACGAACGGCACGTCGATGTCGCCGCCGAACATGTGGCGGGCCTTGCCGATCTGGTTGAAGATCTGGTCGGCCGCCACCCACATGAAGTCGGGGTACATGAATTCAACGATAGGCTTGTAGCGCCCGTCCATCGCCAGGCCGCCGCCCAGGCCGGCGAACGCGTTCTCGGAAATGGGGGTGCCCAGCACGCGGTCGGGGTACTTGTCCTTCAGCCCGCGCGTGGCGCCGTTGGTGCCGCCCTTCAAGCGGTGCACGTCTTCGCCCAGCACCACGACACCGGCGTCCGTTTCCATGCGGCGGTCCAGCACGTCGGCCACGGCATCGACAAACTTGCGTTCGACTTTCGCACCCGTGTGGTCGTCGGCGTCCTGGTAGCGCAGGCCGGCCAGTTCGGCGCCGTCACTGCGCAGGCCCACGTCGCGGAAGTCGGGGCGCGGCCACAGGTCGGCGCGCACGCGGCGCTTGCCGCCGTCAGCGGCTTCGGTCAGACGGCCGCACACGTCTTTCATGACGTCCTTGCAGCGCTGGCGCAGCGCGTCCACCTCGGCTTGCGTGATCAACTTGCGGCCGATCATTTCGGTAGCGATCTTGTCCAGCGGATCGCGTTGGCGCCACTGGGATTCTTCGTCCTTGGTGCGGTAGCCAAAGGCGCTGCCGGGGAACGGGCCGTTCTGGTGAAAGAAGCGGTACACGTCCACTTCAACGATCGTCGGGCCGTTGCCCGCGCGCATGTGCGCCACGGCTTCGGACATGGCCAGGTGCACGGCCAGCGGGTCCATGCCGTCAACCTTCCATGACGGAATATTGAACGCCAGGCCGCGTGCGGACAGGCGCGGTTCGGCGGTGGATTCTTCCACCGTGGTCGACACCGCGTAGCGGTTGTTCTCGATGAAAAAGCACAGCGGCGTTTTCCATGCGGCCGTCAGGTTCATCGTTTCCAGCACGGACCCGATGTTCACCGCGCCGTCGCCAAAGTAAGTCACGGCCACGCGGTCGGTGCCGGCGTGTTTGTGTGCCCAGCCCGCACCGGCCGCCAGCGGCACGCCGCCGCCCACGATGGCGTTGGTGCCCAGCGCGCCCGCTTCCAGCCAGCGCAGGTGCATGCTGCCGCCACGGCCCCGGCAGAACCCTTGCGCCAGGCCCATGATTTCGGCCAGCGTCTTTTGCAACACGTCGTCGATGGCGGGCGTGATCGGGTTGCGCGGGTCCAGGCCCAGCGGCGCCACGTGTTGCAGCGCCTTGGCCAGAAATTGATGGTGCCCGCGATGCGAGCCGTTGATCTGGTCGCCCGCGCCCAGCGCCAGCACCGACCCGACGGCGCCGCCTTCCTGGCCCACGGACGAATGCGCGGGGCCGTGCACCAGGCCTTCGGCGGCCAGGTCCAGCACGGCCTCTTCAAAGGCGCGGATCCAGTGCAGCTGGGTCAGCATCGTGCCCAGCAGGGCGGGGTCCGCCTGCTGCCAGTCACGCGCCTCGACCGTCAGTTGCCGCCAGGGCGCCTGGGGCTCAAGCGGTTGGTAGGTGGCCATGAGTGAATCTCCAGAATGTTTTTAAGCGTCGGTGCGGTTAGAGGTAGCTGTAGCGGCTCCAGCCGCCGTCGGCCACCAGGGTGTGTCCGGTGATGTAGGCGGCCTGGCGCGATGCCAGGAAGACCGCCAGGTCGGCCATTTCGGCCGGCTGCGCCATGCGGCGCAGCGGGGTGCGCTGCTTCAGGCGTTCGGGGTCCAGGCGGCCACGCGCGGCCAGGTCCCGTACCAGATCGGTCTCGACGTAGCCGGGGGCCAGCGCGTTCACGCGCACGCCCATCGGGCCCCATTCCACGGCCAGCGTTTCGGTCAGCAGCACCACCGCGCCCTTCGTGGCGCAATACGCCGCGCGGTCGGGCGCGGCCACCACGCCGTACATCGATGCCAGGTTGATGATGCTGCCCGCGCCCGCCGGCACCATGCGGCGGCCGGCCGCCTGCGCGCACAGGAACACGCCGGTCAGGTTGATGTCCACGGCGCGGCGCCATTCGTCCACGGTGACTTCCAGCGTGGGCTTGTTGGCCGAGATGCCGGCGTTGTTGACCAGCACGTCGATGCCGCCCCAGGCCTGTTCGACCTGGGCAAATGCACGCTCGACGGCGTCGGCGTCGGTGACGGACGCCTGCACGGCCATGGCCTGGCCGCCGGCCGAGGTCAGTTCGGTCACGGCGGCCTCCAGCGCGGCGGCGTCCATGTCCAGCAAGGCCACGCGCGCGCCCTGGCGCACGAACGCGTGGGCGGTGGCCAGGCCAATGCCCTTGGCGCCGCCGGTAATGACGACGCGTTGGCCGCGCAGGTCGCTATGGATGACTTCTGTGGTGTGGTCCAAGGTAGATGCCTGTAAAGGTTGTGCGTTGCGGCGGGGTCAGACCGCCAGCCATTCCTGGACCACGTCCTGGCGCTCGTGCAGCTGCGCGGGCGGTCCTTCGAACACGATGCGGCCGTGGCCCATGACGCTGACGCGCGTTGATACCTTCAGCGCGATCGTCAGCTTCTGCTCCACCAGCACCACCGACACCCCGCGCTTGTGGATATCGCGGATCACGTCGGCGATCACTTCCACGATCTTCGGCGCCAGCCCTTCGGTGGGTTCGTCGATCAGCATCACCTTGGGATTGCCCAGCAGCGAGCGGCACATCGTCAGCATCTGCTGTTCGCCGCCCGACAGGTTGCCGGCCTTTGTGTTGCTGCGTTCCTTCAGGCGCGGGAAGTAGTCGAACATCTGCGCCACCGTCCAATGGGGCGCGTCGTCGCGCTTGGGCTGTTCGCCCATGCGCAGGTTTTCGTCCACGGTCAGGTTGGCGAAGACCTCGCGTTCCTCGGGCACGAAGCCCACACCGGCGCGCGCGATTTCAAAGGGGCGCTTGTTGGTGATGTCGCGCCCTTCGATGGCGATGTGCCCGCCCGTTACGTCCACCAGGCCCATGATGCTCTTCATGGTGGTTGAGCGGCCGGCGCCGTTGCGCCCCAGCAGGCTGACGACTTCGCCGCGCCCGATGGAAAGATCGATGCCGTGCAGGATGTGGCTCTTGCCGTAGTGCGCGTGCACGCCTTGCAGGCTGAGCAGGGGCGCTTGCAGTGAGGCTTGCGTCGTCATACCGTTTCCTCTCCCAGATACGCTTCGCGCACGCGGGCGTCGCCACGGATGTCGGCGGGCGTACCGGTGGCAAGAATTTCGCCGTACACCAGCACGCTGATGCGGTCGGCCAGCGAGAACACCACTTGCATGTCGTGCTCGACGATCAGCAAGGTGCAGTCCCGCGTAACGTCCTTGATCAGCTCCACCGTGTAATCGACTTCGTGTTGCGACATGCCGGCCATGGGCTCGTCCAGCAAGATGACCTTCGGGCGCGAGGCCAGCGTCATGCCGATTTCCAGCGAGCGCTGCTCGGAATAGTTCAGGTCGCCCGCGGCCGTTTGCTGCTTGGCCGTCAGCCGCACTTTTTCCAGCAGGCGGTCCACGTCTTCATTGACGGCGCGGTGCCGCGCAATGGGTCGCCAGAAGTTGTAGACCAGCCCATGCATGCGCAAGACCGCCAGGCGCAGGTTCTCGCGCACCGACAGGCGCGGAAACACGTTGGTGATCTGGAACGAGCGGGCGAGACCCAGGCGGTTGATGGCTTCGGGGGGCAAACCGCCAATGGCGCGCGAACGCAGGTTGATGTCGCCCGAGGTGGGCGCGAACGAGCCCGACATCAGGTGGAACAGGGTGGACTTGCCCGCGCCGTTGGGGCCGATGACCGCATGGCGTTCACCGGCTTCAATGGCCAGGTTCACACCGCGAATGATCTGCGCTTGGCCAAAGGACTTGCGCACGTCGGTCAGGGTCAGGATGGAATGGCTCATTTTGCGGGCTCCAGCACGGGGGCGGCATCGCCGTCGTCGCGCCACAGGGCCAGCGCCCAGCGGCACGCCAACAGGCCCACGGCGAACAAGGCCAAGGGCACCAACCAGGTAGACAAAGCCAGCGGCGCCCAGTCGTGACCGAACAGGGGGATGGCGGGCCAGCCGGCGTCCGGGTTCATGGCCAGCAGCGCGCGATAGTCGCGCGCGAACATGCGTTGCAGCAGCTCCACCAGGAAGACGGTGGCGGCGGTCAGCAGCAGGCCGGCAGCCACGGACACGACGGCGCGCGGCAGCCAGTTGGCCAGGCCGCGTTCGCGCAGCGACTTGGCGGCGCGCTGCACCAGCCCGACCAGGCCGTCCGGCACGAACAGCATCACGAGCACGAACAGAATGCCCTGGTACAGCAACCAGGAACGGGTAATGTCGGCCAGCGTTTGCGACAGAAACGTCAGCATCGCCGCGCCCAGAACCGGGCCCAGGAACGCGTTGACGCCGCCGATGTAGGCGAACAGCACCGCGTCGGTCGACAGCTTGACCTCGAACAGCACGTAGTTGCCCGCTTCGATGTTCAGCGCCTGCAAGCCGCCCGCGATGCCCGCGAACATGGCCGACAACGCAAACACCATGGTCTTGAGCGCATGCGGCCGATAGCCCAGGTAACGCAGCCGGTTGGCGTTTTCGCGCAGGCCCAGCGTCAGCCGGCCCAAGGGCGTGCGGGTCAGGCCATACAGCGCGGCCAGCGATATCAGCACCCAGGCCAGCACCAGGAAATAGACCTCGATGTCGGATCCGAAGGTGAAGCCCCAGGCCGGCATGCGCATGGCGGACACGCCCGCTTCGCCGCCGAACACGCCTTTCAAATGCGGCGCCAGGGCGTGCAGCAGTTCTGCCAGCGCCAACGTGATCATCGAAAAGTAGACGCCGGAACGCATGGTGGCGAACCAGCCCGCGACCAGGCCAAACAGCAGCCCGGCCACCCCGCCCACCAGCGGCATCAACGGCGTGGGCAACAAGCCCGCGCCGCCCAGCGCGTTCATGGCGTGAATGGTGGCAAAGGTGCCCACGCCGAAGTACGCGGCGTGGCCAAAGGACAGCATGCCGCCCTGGCCCGCCAGCAGGTTGAAGGCGCAGGCGAACAGCGCGGCGATCAACATCTGCACCGCCGCCACCAGTTGGCCGGGCGGCAGCAGCCACGGCAAGGCGCATAACGCCGCCACGCAAACGATCAGCAGCAGCGCGCCGGACGCAGTACGGGTCTGGCTCATGCCTGTTCTCCCTTCAGGCCCGACGGCTTGACCAGCAGCACCACCAGCATCAGCAGGAAGGGCAGGGTGGCGGCCAGGCTGGAAATCTTCACGGTCATCA
Organism: Achromobacter sp. ESBL13; assembly: GCF_036668755.1. Taxonomy (NCBI): domain Bacteria; kingdom Pseudomonadati; phylum Pseudomonadota; class Betaproteobacteria; order Burkholderiales; family Alcaligenaceae; genus Achromobacter; species Achromobacter sp. ESBL13. Next base: position 899,328 of record NZ_JAZEVT010000002.1, read on the forward strand.
AACCGCCCACGCTTTCGGCCCATTCGCCCGCGCCGAACAGGCCGAACAGGGACGCCAGGCTGGCGTCGATACCCACCGAGAACGAACTGATCAGGCCGATCAGCAGCGAGGCGATCATGGCGCCTTCCAGCGAACCCAGGCCGCCTACGACGACCACCACGAACACCAGCACGCCCAATTCAAGCGCCATGTTCGGGTTGGTGGTGTAGAACGCGCCGGCCACCGCGCCCGCCAGCCCGGCCATCGCCGCGCCCACGCCGAACACGCTCATGAAAACCAGCGGCACGTTGTGGCCCAGCGCTTCGGCCATGCGCGGCCGATAGATGGCCGAGCGCACGACAATGCCCACCCGAGTGCGCGACAGCAGCAGGTAGATGACGGCAAACATCGCCAGCGACACGCCGCCCATCAGCAGGCGATAGAAGGGGTAGTCCGCGTCGAACACGCGAAAGGCCGCGAAGTTCAGGAAGGGCGGCACACGGTAATCAACCGGAAAGTCGCCGTAGAACAGCTTGATGAGCTCGGCCACGATGAAGGCCAGGCCAAAGGTCACCAGCAGTTCCTGCGCGTGGCCGAACTTGTGCACGCGGCGCAGGAAAAAGCGTTCGACGCCCATGCCCAGCACGCCCGAGATGATCGTGGCCAGCACCAGCGCCGTCCAGAAGCCCGTGACGGGCGTCAGCGTGTAGGCGGCGTATGCGCCGATCATGTAGAACGAGGCGTGTGCAAAATTCAACACGCCCATCATTCCAAAAATCAGTGTCAGGCCCGCCGACACCATGAATAGCAGCAGGCCGTAAATCACGCCGTTCAACAGCGAGACGGTAAAGTATTCCATGTCCGCTCCATAATTCTTTCGCGTTCAAGCCCGTGGCTTGCGCGATCCATTGCGCACCTTGTTTTTCCGGCCCGCGCCGGCGGTGCGCTTTTTTGTCAGGCGACGAACAAGGCGGGCGCGCAGGTCGCGCGCCGCCTTGCCGGGCGTCTTATTGCGGACGCTGCATCTTGCAGGTGGCCTGCACCGGGGCGGACACATCCGCCGCCGCCAGCACCTTCACCGGTTCAAAGCCCATGTCAGTGCCGTCGGCTTTGTACTTGGCGTTCTTGCTGACCTTGGACACCACCATCGGCAGCTGCACCTGGTGGTCTTCGGCGCGCATCGTGTAGGTGCCCAGCGCAGACGTGTAGGTGACCTTTTCCAGCGCCAGCGCCAGGTCCGGCACGGACAGCTTGCCGTCCTTGGGCTTGACCTGCTTTAGCGCTTCGCCCAGGAAGCGCACGCCGATAACGGTCTGCGGTTCGGTGTAGCTGGGGTAGTGGCCGGTCTTGGACTTGTAGTCCTCGGCAAACTTGGCGCCTTCGTCGCCGGCGGCTTCGATGTTGTACGGGTGCGCGATGTAGTGGCCCAGGGCCACGTCGCCGGCGTTGGCCAGGTTGCCCACCTGGTCCAGGAACACGGTGGCAAAGCGCACCTTCAGCCCGGCGGACTGCGTGGCCTTCATCAACAACAGCAGGTCGTTGGACCAGTTGCCGGTGATGACGGTGTCGGGCGTGGCCGAGCGGATGCGCGCCACATAGGGCGCGAAGTCCTGGATCTTGTTGACTTCGTGCAGCGTCTTGCCCACCACTTCATAGCCGTACTGCTTGGCAAAGCGCTCGGTGGCGCCTTCCATGTCCTGGCCCCAGGAATAGTTCTGGTTGATGGCGTACACGCGCTTGCCCAGCGTGCCGTCGGCCGACATCACCGACGCCAGCGACTTCACGCGCAAATCGGCGTTGGTGGTGAAACGGAAGTGGTAGAAGTGGCACTTCTGGCCGGTCAGTTCCAGCGCTTCGCCGCCCACGTTCAAGAAGACGACTTCCTTGCCCGGGTTGCGCAGGTTGTGCTTGCGCACGTCTTCGGTCAGCTGGCCGGAAATGGCGGACGACGAGCCCTGCACCAGCACCTGCACGCCTTCGGCGGCGGCCGCGCGGAAACGGTCGGACGCGCCCACCGGGCCGCCCTGGTTGTCGAACTCGACCAATTCCAGCGGTTGGCCATTCCAGCCGCCGGCGGCGTTGATGCGGTCCAGTTCATATTTGACCGCGGCCCGGAACATCAGGCCGGTCGAGGCCTGCGGGCCCGACAGCGTCTCGATCAGGCCGACCTTGACGGGTGCGGCGTGCGCCGATGCGGCGATGCCGGCCAGGCACAGCAGGCCGGTGGTAAAAGCCAATTTCATGCGTGTCTCCTCCGTGGAACGGGAGTGGTGTGTGCGTACGTAAAGATGCGTGCGACCGCCCTAGCAAGCGCGCTTGGTGGCGCCTATTCCATGGCCGTGAACGCGCAAATCGGGGAAGGGGATATCGCAAGATGGGGACGAACACCGTCGTGCTGCCGGGGGTGTCCGCCCTGTTGTCTCCGTCCTGTTTTTGCGGCGCTTCGGCCTTTGTTTTTTCTGACTGGCTTGCCTGAAAACGCGACTTGATTTACGCTTTCCGGACAAGTTGTCAGGTAACTTTATTAAGTTGTCTGATAAATAATAGGGCAAGCGTTTTTCTCGTGTCAAGCGGCGGATTCATGAGTCCAATCGCAGGGCCGTGGCGGCCGGGACACAAGGCGCGCCCACTTACACATGTTGGAGACAGGATGATTTCATTTGAAGGGCAGGTGGCCGCGATCACGGGCGCGGGCAATGGCATTGGCCTGGCGACGGCGCGCCTGATGGCCGCCCATGGCGCCCGGCTGGTGTTGACGGATATCGACGGCGCGCGGTTGGAAGAGATCGCGGCCGAGCTGGACCCGACGGGCCAACGTGTCTACACGCATGCGCTGGATGTGTCGGTGTCGCATGAATGCGAGCGCGTGTTCGAAGCGGCGGCCAAGCACTTTGGCGGGCTGGACCACTTGGTGCATTGCGCCGGCATCTATCCCGAGCAGCTGGTCAAGGACACCAGCGACGAGGCGTGGCGCACGCTGATGCGCGTGAACCTGGACGGCACGTTCTACGTATGCCGCGCCGCCCAGCGCCACCTGCGCCACAACGGGTCCATCGTGCTGCTGACCTCGTTGGCGGCGCAGCGCGGCAGCTACGCGCACGCGGCCTATTCCGCGTCCAAGGGCGCGGTGCAGAGCTTCACGCGCAGCCTGGCGCTGGAACTGGCGCCGCAGATCCGCGTGAATGCGGTGGCCCCAGGCATCATCGCCACGTCCATGACGCACGACCTGATTGGCCAGAAGGGCACGCATCTGCTGGAAAGCACGCCGCTGCGCCGCTTCGGCACCGCCGAGGAAATTGCCGGATCGATCGCGTTCCTGTGTTCGCCGCTGGCCGGTTTCGTGACGGGCGAAGTCATGCAGGTCAACGGCGGCATCTACATCGCTTAAAGTGAAGGACGCCGCCATCACCTTTTCCCGATTTCCCATGTCGACGAATCACGATCAGGACACGCCGCGCAACCCGCCCAAGAGCTCGCTTTCCGCCGCCTTGGGAGATGCATTGGCTGAACAGATACGCCAGGGAGTGCTAGCCCCGGGTGACCGCCTGCCCACCGAAAAGCAGCTGACCGAAACCTATTCGGTCAGCCGCGCCGTGGTGCGCGAGGCCTTGGCGCGCTTGAAGTCCGAAGGCTTGATCACGTCGCAGCAAGGCAGCGGCGTGTTCGTGGACCCCAACTTCCAGCGCAACGCGTTTCGCATCGCCGCGCCCACGCCCGGCGACACCGAAGACCTGGAACACATCCTGGAATTGATGCTGTCCATCGAGGTCACCGCCGCGCGCTACGCGGCGCAGCGGCGCACGGATCAAGACCTGAAGAAGATGCGCCAGGCGTTGGTCGGCATGGAATACGCGCTGATCAACGACAAGCTGGGCGACGAAGAGGACTACCAGTTTCACCAGGCCATCGTGCAGGCCACGCACAACCCGCATCTGGTGTCCCTCAATGATTATCTGGAAGCCAATGTGCGGCGCGTGATCCGCAGCGCGCGTAACAACACGGCGCGCCGTTATGCCGAACGGATGGCCGCTGTGCAAAGCGAGCATCAGGCCATTTTCGTGGCCATCGAAGGCTCGGACCCCGACGCCGCCGGCCGCGCCGCCGAACAGCATCTGCGCAACGCGGCGGACCGGCTGCGTTTATTCCAGGCCGAGCGCCCCGCGCCGGTGTAAGCGGCGGGGCGGTTACGGGCAACGGCGCCGGCTTCGCCCGTTTCGGGCCACACTTTTCGGCCGCTACTACGCGAAGGTCTGCTCCATTTCGCGCCGGAACTGCACCGCCGTCGACCGCTCGTCATATTCCACGTCGCGCCAGCGTATTGCCTGCGACTGGCGCACCGGGTGCTTGAGCTTGACCTGATGCGACAAGCCCAGCGGCAGATAGCCTTCTTCGACGGAATCGCGCGCCGGCATCAGCCGGCCATACACCGTGTAGCCGCCTTCGCCGTCCAGGATCTGGCCGGCCTGCAAGTCGCGCTTGGCGGTGGCCACCACGTCGCCGTGCCAGCCGGCGGGCGCGCCCGTGGGTTCGCGCCGCAAGCCCACGCTGGCCACGCTGATGCCAAGCTCAAGACCGATCAGGTGATAAGGCTTGTACATGGCGGTGTAGTTGCCGCTGGGGTCGGTGACCAGGCCGTATTCCTGGAAGCAGCGGCGCACGTAGTCGCTGTCGGCCGCCAGCGTCACGTACACGCCCCAGCGCAGGTCGCGAAACACCGGGCGGCCGTCGCGTTCCAGCGATGAAATGACTTCCACCTGGCCGCGGTGATGCAGAATGCCGCCGTCCTCGCGCGGGCGCAGCACCCGTGCCAGATCGTCCACGCCGCACGGCGGAAAGTGCAGGCCGGACGGTGACGGCAACAGGCCCGTGGCGTTGGACACCGCCGCCATCTCGATGGCGCTTTTGGTGCCGTCCAGAAAGCTGTTGAACATCTGCGCGTTGAAGTCGCCGGCGGCCACCATTTCGGCGGTGAAGCCGTAGTACGGCCAGACGGTGTCGGGTGTCGACGTGTGGAACTCCGGCAGGTACTTGGTGCCCTTGCCCGCCGCCATGACTTCAAAGCCCGAGGCACGCGCCCAGTCCACCATTTCGCAGATCAGCGCGGGCTGATCGCCATAGGCCAGCGAATAGACGATGCCCGCCTCGCGCGCGCGGCGCGCCAGCAGCGGGCCGGCCAGGGCGTCGGCTTCGACGTTGACCATGATGATGTGCTTGCCGTATTCGCAGCAGGCCAGCACGTGGGTGATGCCGGCGGCGGCCTGCCCGGTGGCGTCGATGACGATGTCGACCTCGGGGCTGGCGATAACCGCCAGCGGGTCGTCGCTGAAGAAGACCTTGCCGTTTTTCAGGGCGTCATTGGTGCTGGCGGCGTTCAGCGCCGTGGCCGGCCAGCCCACCCGCGTCAGCGCCGCCCGGGCGCGGTCGGGCGCCAGGTCCGCCACCGCCACCAGCCGCATCCCCGGCGTGCGTGGGGCCTGGCTCATGAACATGGCGCCGAACTTTCCGGCGCCCAGCAATGCAACACGCAAAGGCTTGTGATCGGCTTCTCGTTGCTTGAGCAGACGGTACAGATTCATGGTGCGGGCTCCTCCGGGGTGGGGGTACAGCCAACACAGAATAGTCCTAAATCATGACGGCTGAACAGCAGCCGCCCGGACTCATTCGTCCGCCGTATAGAGCTCACCGGCCAGCACGTTGCGCCAGTTTTTCCAGGTGATGCGGGGGCGGTCGGTGACCTGGCGGTTATAGGGCGCGTCAAACAGAATGTGCTTCCAGCGCGGCTTCACGGCGCCTTCGATATGCGGCTTGTCGTCGATCAGCAGGTCGCCGTGCACCAGCGTCTTGTCCTTGGTCAGGATCAGCCGGGCGGTGGCGTCGCGCCCCAGGTTCTTTTCCACCCACAAGTACTTTTCCGCCACGCAGTTTTCAAACTGCGACAGCGGCGACGAGCAGATGCGCACGTCCATGCCCAAGGCCAGCAGTTCTTGCACGGCTTGCAGCGCGCCGGGCACGGGCGGCAGGTTGCGGATGAAGCCGGGCGCCGTATAGATGGCTTCGGCCATGCCGCGAAGTTCGGGTGGATAGTCTTCGCGGATGTGGAAGGACTTGCGGTCTTCGAATTCAATGGGGGCGATATCGGGATGGCGCACGCGCCAGGCGTCGATGAACGCGTGTTCGAAATCGGCCAGCACGCCGTCTTGGTCCAGCAGGATGATCATGGCGATCCCAGGGGTTGCAACCCAGCGATTGTGCCAGAGCGCGGCTACGCGTCCAGCGGCCGGGATTGGGCAACGATCCGGTAACGGCTGCCGCCCGACAGGGACTCCGACGCCACCAGCACCAGGCGGTCATAGCGCCAGATCAGCGGTGTCCGGACGCCGTCAGCGGCGTTGTCGGGTGGGCGCGGAGGCGGCTCCGCGCGTTCGATGTTGCGCAGCAGCGTGACGTGAGGGCGAAAGGGTTGGGGCGGCTTGGCAAGGCCGTATCCCGCCAGCCGTTGCCAAAGACCGTCGTGCACCGCTTGCAGCGCGGGCGGCGTGTCACGCGGCCCGGCCCACAGAATGCGCGGGCGCTGAAAGACGCCCAGGTGGTCCAGCGGCACCTCGCCCGGCGCGATGCAATAGGCGGGCGTGGCGGCCGCCAACTCGTCGGCCAATTGCGCCTCGACCGGGCCCAGAAACGCCAGGGTCAGATGCAGCGTTTCGGTGCGCATGATGCGCCCGCCGCTAGCGGGGCGGGCAGCTTGTGCCCACTGGGCCAGCGATGCTGCCAGTTGCGGTGACGGCCACAGGGCGTAGAAAAGGCGGACGGTGGACATGCGCCGATTGTAGGCGCGCCGTCTGCGGTCTGCTGTCTGCCGTTCGCCGTCCGACCTGCGCCGTCCAACCTGCGCCGAGCGCCCCTCGCCCCGCGCTTTCGGACGGGCGTCGGGCGGCCGGTCAGCTGCCGGTGTTTTCCGACTTGCGCAGGCGTGACAGCGCGGTGTCGAAGCGTTCGACGCCCGGGCGCGCAGGGCGGTCAAAACGTTCCACGCCGGGTCGCGCCGGCTTGTCGAATCGTTCCACCCCCGGTCGGGCGGGCGCATCGAAGCGCTCGACGCCTGGGCGGTTGAAGCGTTCCACGCGTTGCGGGGTTTGCGTCTTGGCTTGCACGCTTTGGGCGGCGGCCTGTTCGCGCTTGGCGATGATTTCTTCGGCGCGCTGGTGGTGCGGCGCCATCTTGCGCACCATCACGCGGCCATCGCGGGGAAAGTAATTGATGCGACGCGCGTGCACGTCGCCCAGGTCCTTGCCCTTGACCGGAATGCCTTCCATCTTCAGATAGTTCAAGACGAAGATGGCGTTGCGTTCGCCGATGTTCATCTGCTGCATGGCGCTAAGCACCGCGCCGCCGCCGAACACCTTGGCTTCCAGTCGGTCGCGCGAGGCGCCGGCCTTGAGCAATTCGTTGATCAGCACTTCCATGGCGAACGCGCCGTAGCGCATCGTCGCCGAGGCGGGCGACTGCATGTCGCCTTCCGGCAACATGAAGTGGTTCATGCCGCCCACGCCGGTAACCGGATCGTGAATACAGGCGGCAACACACGACCCGAGTACGGTCGAAATCATCAGGTCTTCGTCGGTGACGTAGTACTCGTTGGGGAGTACCTTCACCGCCTGACACTGGAACGCGCTATCGAAATAGTGGCGCGTTGCACGGGCTTCAAGACGGGCGACCATGGGACTTATCAGGCAAGAACGGCGATTGGGACACGAAGGACGGTGCTCGGCAAAACGTTGAATGTTTCAAAAAGTATAGAAAAATTTCGCTTTATTCTTACATATCCCGCGAGACAACGGGGGAAATGCTTGTAACGGCGGCGAACGATACGTCCCTGATTCATAACGCGCTTTGCCTCCATGGCGGCGACCCGCCACGACGCGAATGACGCCGCGGCGCGGGCGGGCGTCAGCAACGACGCCTGGAAATCATCGTACACAGGCGCGCGCGCGGTCTTTCCCCGGATCACGGGGACGTTCCGGCTTTATACGTAGCTTTAGAGATTGGGCAGGGCGGTTTTAGAACCGGGTGCTGCGCGTGACCGACCAGCGCGCCGACAAGGCGCCCAGCGCGGCCGATGCCACCACGGCAGCCACCAGCACCGGCGTGCCGGGCAGGTGCAGCGCGAACTCGGCGCCGTAGCTGCGGGCCAGCCCCAGCAGCGCCTCGTTCAAGGGCGACAGGGCGATGGCGGACACCCCGATCGCCAGCAGCGACGCCACGGCGCCGGACAGTGCGCCCAGGTACAGGAACGGACGCCGCACGAAGGATTCCGTGGCCCCAACCAGCCGGGCGACGGCGATTTCCTCGCGTTGCGACAGCGCTTGCATGCGCACGGTGTTGAACACCGTGGCCAGCACCACCACGGCCACGCAGGCGGCCAGGAAGCCCAGGCCGATACGGGCAAAGCGCAGAATGGCCTCCAGCCGCTGCACCCAGGCGCTGTCAAGCTGCACCAGGTCAACGTGGTTCCATTGCTTCCAGTCGGCGGCCAGTTTGTCGGCGCGCCCGGCCAGGTTGTCGCCATCGGCCAGCGTGACGACCACGGCGTCCGGCAGCGGGTTGCCGGGCAGGACCGCCAGCGCCTGCTGCCACGCCGGGTTGGCGCGCAGGTCCGCAAGGGCGGCGTCGCGCCCCACCACGCGCACCGCGCGCACGTCGTTCTGGTAATCGTCCTTGATGCGCTTGGCCACATCGGCGGCCGCGCCGGCGGGGGCGTCCACGCGCATGAACACGGTGACTTCGGGCGTGACGGACATTTCGCGCGCCACCGGTTGCACCGACACCAGGATGGCGCTGCCCAGCAGGGGCAGGGCCAGCGCCAGCGCCATCACCAGCAGGTTGGCCAAGGACGAAAATGGTTGTTTGGCCAGGCGGCGCACGGTAACCATCAACGCATAGCGGTGTTGCCGCAGCCAGGCGTTCATGCCGGTTCTCCCGGAAAGCCCATGCCCGGTTCGGCGCGGCTGCCGGTGCGCGGCGTGGCGGCGGCGGGTTGCCCGGCGTCGGGCGGTTGCGACGGGCCGTGCGAATCGGCGAACTTGCCCGGGTCAATGCGCAGCGTGCGCGTGGCGTAGCGCGCCATCAGTTCCTGGTCGTGCGAAGCGATCAGCGTCGTGACGCCCACGCGGTTGAAATCGCGGAACACGTTCATGATGCGCTGCGCGTTGTCATGGTCAAGGTTGGCGGTGGGTTCGTCGGCGATCAGGATGGCGGGCCGGTTCACGATGGCCCGCGCAATCGCCAGGCGCTGCTGTTCGCCGCCGGACAATTCAATGGGGTTCAGGTCTTCTTTACCCGACAGGCCCACCTTGTCCAGCGCGGCGCGGGCGCGCGCGGCGGCCGAATCCCAGGGGTGGCCCTGCACCGCCAGCGGCAGCATCACGTTTTCGAACGCGCTGCGATCGAACAACAGGTGCGTGTCCTGCAAGATGACGCCCACGGCGCGGCGCAGGTAAGGGCGCGCGCGGGCAGGCAGCTTGTCCAGCCGTTGTCCGTTGACCTGGATGGACCCGCGGCTGGCGGGCTCCAACCCGCCGATCAACTTGAGCAGCGTGGATTTGCCGGCGCCTGACGGCCCGGATACGAAAACGAATTCTCCCGCGCTTACGCGGAAGTTGATGTCGGCCAGGATATTTCGGCCGCGACCATATGATTTGAATACGTGCTGGAATTCGATCATGGCGGCTGTCGGATGAAGCCGCAATAGTAACTCGGGGACAGGATCGGGGCGTAAGGCGTTTCGTGCCCGGGCTGTGAAAAAGCGTTTCGGTGTGACCGGATGGACACGTTTTGAGCAGAACGAAACAAACGCATCTTCGGACCCCACGCAATCGAAAAAAGGCGTCCCCGTTTTCGAACGAAAACGCCGATTGATTTCGCCAGTGTCCCTAAATTTCAAGGGAATTCCCGGATGTGCCGGCCGCTGCGTGGACGCTACCATCCGCCCCATGCGTCGGCCCAACCCGGTCGAGGCAAGGCTCGATTTGTCCCACACGGAGATCACGATGAAAGTACTGAAACTCGCTGCAATTGGCGCGGCACTGTTTGCCGCATCCACGGCTGCCAATGCGGGCGCGACCTTCGATAACGTTAAAAAGAAAGGGTTTGTCCAATGCGGGGTTTCAACGGGCATTCCGGGTTTCTCGATTGCTGACAGCAAGGGCGAGTACAAGGGCATCGACGTGGACCTGTGCCGCGCCATCGCCTCGACCATGTTTGGCGACGCCACCAAGGTCAAGTTCACGCCCCTGAACACGCAGCAACGCTTCACCGCGCTGCAATCCGGCGAAGTCGACGTGCTGACCCGCAACACCACCGTGACGCTGACCCGCGACACGACGCTGGGCCTGATCGGCGTGGGCGTGAACTACTACGACTCGCAAGGCGTCATGGTCTCGAAGGATCTGAACGTCAAGAGCGCCAAGGAACTGAACGGCGCCACGATCTGCGTGCAACCGGGCACGACCACCGAACTGAACCTGGCTGACTGGTTCCGCGGCCAGAAGATCGAATTCAAGCCGGTTGTGATCGACAAGTACGACGAAATCATCCGCGCCTTCTCGGCCGGCCGCTGCGACGCCTTCACGACCGACAAGTCGCAACTGGCTTCGACGCGCACCACGCTCGAGAACCCGGACAAGTACGTCATCCTGCCGGAAGACTTCTCCAAGGAGCCGCTGGGCCCCATGGTCCGCCAGGGCGACGAGCAATGGTTCAACATCGTGCGCTGGTCGCTGAACGCCATGCTGGAAGCAGAGGAATACGGCATCACCAAGGCCAACGTCGATGAAATGACCAAGAGCCCCAACCCCAACATCCAGCGCATCCTGGGCGTGACCCCGGGCATGGGCAAGAACCTGGGCGTGGACGATAAGTGGGCCTACAACATCATCAAGAACGTGGGCAACTACGGTGAAAGCTTCGAAAACACGCTGGGCAAGAACAGCGCGATGAAGCTGGAGCGTGGTTTGAACGCGTCGTACAAGCAAGGCGGTTTGATGTACGGCTGGCCGGTGCGCTAACACACGGCTGCCCGGCAAAACGGAGCCTTAGCGCTCCGTTTTGCCTAGCCCGCCACCGAGCGGGCGGCAGGAGTGGGGGGCGTGGCCTTGCCGGCGTTGCCACCCGGTGTACGACTTCTGTAGATTCATCATGACGACTTCCAATAGAAACGCCCCAATTTCGGCTCCTCGCCGGCGGCTGAACTGGAATGACCCCGGAGTGCGCTCCGTGGTCTACCAGGTGCTTGCGCTGGCCGCGGTAGCCTGGGCCGTGTGGTTCCTGGTTTCCAACACGCTGCATAACCTGTCCGTGCGCAACATCGCCACGGGCTTCGGTTTTCTAAGCCGTGAAGCCGGGTTTGCGATCGGTGAAACCGCCATCGCCTACACCCCCGCCAATGATTACGGCCGCGCCATCCTGGTCGGCCTGCTCAACACGCTACGCGTTGCCGTCATCGGCATCGTGCTGGCCACCATCCTTGGTACCCTGATCGGTATCGGCCGCTTGTCCAAGAACTGGCTCGTCGCCAAGATCACCTCGGTTTACGTCGAAGTGATGCGCAACGTGCCGCTCTTGCTGCAACTGTTCTTCTGGTACGCGCTGATCACGGAAAACATGCCGGGCCCGCGCCAGGCGCACAACCCGCTTCCCGGCGTGTTCATCTCCAACCGGGGCCTGAAAGTGCCCGGGCTGGAAGGCAACTCGCTGGACTGGATGCTGGCGGGCCTGGGCCTTGCCATCGTCGCGATCATCTTTCTTGGCCACTACGGCAAGAAGCGCCACGAAGCCACCGGCCACATGTTCCCGCTGGGCCGCTGGGCCATCGGTTTGCTTATCGGCCTGCCGTTCATCGGCTGGCTGGTCAGCGGCGCGTCCCTGACGCTGGACATGCCGGAACTCAAGGGCTTTAACTTCTCGGGCGGCTTGACGCTGTCGCCGGAATTCGCCGCATTGCTGGCGGGCCTGGTGATCTATACGTCGGCGTTCATTGCCGAAGTGGTGCGCTCGGGCATCCAGGCCGTCAACAACGGCCAATGGGAAGCCGCCGGTTCGCTGGGCTTGCCGCGCGCCAAGGTGCTGCGCCTGGTCATCCTGCCGCAGGCACTGCGCGTGATCATCCCCCCGATGACCAGCCAGTACCTGAACCTGACCAAGAACAGCTCGCTGGCGGTCGCCATCGGCTACCCCGACATCGTGTCGGTCGTGAACACCACGCTGAACCAGACGGGCCAGGCCATCGAGGGCATTCTCATCATCATGGGCGCGTACCTGACGGTCAGCCTGTCGATCTCGATATTCATGAACTGGTACAACAAGCGCATCGCGCTGGTGGAGCGTTGAGATGAGCAGCACTACGCATACCCCCACCGAAGCCATGCCGCCGCCCAGCACCCATGTGGGCGCGTGGCCCTGGCTTAGATCCCGCCTGTTCTCGTCGCCGCTGAACATCCTGATCACGGTACTGCTGGCGTGGTTCCTGTTGATGTCGGTGCCGGCGCTGCTGGAATGGGCGTTCTTCAAGGCCGACTTCAACGCGGCCAACGCCCAGGAATGCCGCGCTTCCGGTGGCGCCTGCTGGGCGTTCATCATCGAGAAGCACCGGCTGATCCTGTTCGGCACCTATCCGTTCGACGAGCAATGGCGTCCGCTGATCGCCACCATCATCCTGGTGGCGGTCATTGTTTGCAGCGGCATCCGTCGTTTCTGGAACTGGAAGCTGGCAGTCATCTGGGTCGTCGGCCTGACCGCCGTGGCGCTGTTGATGTGGGGCGGCGTGTTCGGCCTGACCTACGTCGAGAACGCCCGCTGGGGCGGCCTGCCGCTGACGCTGATCCTGTCCACGTTCGGCATCGCCTTTGCGTTCCCCATCGGCGTGCTGCTGGCCCTGGGCCGGCGTTCAAAAATGCCCGCGATCAAGGCGCTGTGCGTCGTGTACATCGAGCTGATCCGTGGCGTGCCGCTGATCAGCCTGCTGTTCATGTCGTCGGTGATGCTGCCCTTGTTCCTGCCGGAAGGCTTTTCGATCGACAAGCTACTGCGCGCGCAGATCGCCATCATCATGTTCGCCGCGGCCTACATCGCGGAAACGGTGCGTGGCGGCTTGCAGGCGATCCCGAAAGGGCAGTACGAAGGCGCGGATTCGCTGGGCCTGAACTACTGGCAGCAGATGCGCAAGATCATCTTGCCGCAAGCGCTGAAGATCGTGATTCCGCCGCTGGTCAGCATTTTCATTGCGCTGTTCAAAGACACGTCGCTGGTCGTCATCATCGGTATCTTCGATTTGACGCTGGCAGCCAAGGCGGCTTTGTCAGATGCGGCATGGCGTGGATTCGGCGTAGAGGCCTACCTGTTCATCTCGGCGATCTACTTCGTGTTCTGCTTTTCCATGTCCAAGTACAGTCAGGCGCTTGAAAAACGTCTTGCGACTGATCACAAACGCTAGCCACTGGCGCGCGCCCGCCTGCCGGTGGGCGCGCGCAGCGATATTTACGGGAGTACAGGCATGTCGGATGCCATTATTCGTATGCAGGACGTGAACAAGTGGTACGGGCAGTTCCACGTGTTGCGCAATATCAATCTGGACGTGGCGCAAGGCGAGCGCATCGTGGTGTGCGGCCCTTCGGGGTCGGGCAAGTCCACGATGATCCGCTGCATCAACCGTCTGGAAGAGCACCAGAAAGGCCACATCATCGTGGACGGCACGGAGCTGACGAATGACCTGAAGCACATCGAGACGATACGCAAGGACGTCGGCATGGTGTTCCAGCACTTCAACTTGTTCCCGCACCTGACCGTGCTGGAAAACCTGACGCTGGGCCCCATGTGGGTGCTGAAAAAGCCGCGCGCGGAAGCCGAGGCCACGGCCATGAAATACCTGGAACGCGTACGCATTCCGGAACAGGCCAAGAAATTCCCCGGCCAGCTCTCAGGCGGCCAACAACAGCGCGTGGCCATCGCCCGTTCGCTGTGCATGAACCCCAAGATCATGCTGTTCGATGAGCCCACTTCGGCGCTTGACCCCGAAATGGTCAAGGAAGTGCTGGACGTAATGGTGTCGCTGGCCCAGGAAAGCGGCATGACGATGATCTGCGTAACCCACGAAATGGGCTTCGCCCGCAAGGTCGCCAACCGCGTCATTTTCATGGACCGCGGCGAGATCATCGAACAGAACAACCCGGATGAATTTTTCGATAATCCGCAGAACGAACGGACGAAACTGTTCTTGAGCCAGATCTTGCATTGATCGGCTGAAGATTAGAAAAGTCGTTTGAGGTAAGCGCCCCAGGAGTCGGATTTTGGTCCGACTGTTGGGGTGTTTTTTTTATTGGGGTGGTATGCGGGGGCTGATGAAGCGCGGGTTGGGTCGGTGGAAGTTCGATGCGTTCGGGGCGTAGTGTGTAGCGCCGCGGCATTTCGATATGCGGGCGGTTTCGGCGAAAAGCGAGCATGCGCGTCACCGTACCGACATCCGCGCGTGGCCGCGCAGCGGCCATAACCCTCCCCCTCCCGTGTCAGCTCTAAATATCGGCTACATCGCGCAGCCGTACGCCGGAAAAGTTGCCCGCACGCAATGCATCAAACATCGCGCGGTCGCAGATAGGAGGTGCTCCCATGCGATCCTGGCGGAAGATATGGGCGTCTCCCACAACATCCTGTTTGAACACCAAGCTGGCTCCGCCAACGAGGCTATAGAGCTTCTCGTCCTGGCCTGTCTGATAATTGCGGTCGAGCTTGATCCTGACGCGAGAAGCGGCTTCATCCAGGGCATCGAGTCTGCGCAGCACATTCCCAAGGTAGTACTGAGGACCGGGGCTGCCGTCAGCATGGCTGAAGTCGCATGCCACAAAGGCAAACGCCTCGGCGTCCAATTGCTCAAACAGTTGCTTCAACGGCTCCGACACAATCCATATGCCAGCGAGCTCTTCCAGATCGCGTGGCATTCCGCCTTTCTCCGGTACATGAACCAGGTGCGGACGCTCCGGATACTGATCTGGCATTCCATTGGGACGCGAGACGACATTCATCCCCGGATCGATCAGCGTCTGTTCGTTGCCAATTTCTATGCCGGGAACCCTGCCGTTTCCCAAGAAGCTGGCGTCAATCAGGAAAAATTTTCCCTTATGCGATGCGGCTTCGCCTGACACTTCAATGGCGGTGGGTTCGGTCACGGTCGGTTCCATCATGGATGTGGGCGCAGAACGGGAATGCAGGTGCGCCGATGCTAACGGGGCTTTAACGCAGCCACAAGTTCCGTCGAAATGCTGCCTATCGTGTGCGGGAGCGTAGTTTCCCAAAAGACGACGTACGGCCAGAAGCGGTCGGCCGACGATTCTGGATATGCTGTTCCCACATACAAGCAACCCGAAATTCTGGTTCCTGGCGAAATGATGACGAACGTTCGAGCGGGCTATGAGCAGCAACTATGCGATCTCGTCGAATCCTCTGAGCAACTGATGGCTGCGCTGCGGGCGGTTCGCTGCCTTGGTTTGCCCTCCTGGTGCATTGGTGCAGGGGCCATCAGATCTTTGGTTTGGGATAGTTTGCATGGCTTTCAGGAGCCCTCGAACTTGGATGACGTGGACGTTGCGTACTTTGATGCCGACGCGCCTCTAGCGCTGGATGCCGAACTTCAAGAGCGGTTGCAGTTGCTCCTTCCCTCGCTAACTTGGGAAGTGACAAACCAGGCAACAGTGCATGAGTGGTTCGCAGAAGCGCTCGGCCAAGCGGTTTCACCCCTGACGTCTTTGGACGATGGGCTGGCCACTTGGCCAGAGTTTGCCACCTGCGTTGGCATTTACCTGGACGATGATGAATCATTGAAGGTCATAGCGCCGTACGGATTGAATGACCTGTTTGAACTGCGAGTTCGGCACAACCCTCGGCGGGCGAGCGTCTCAACGTTTATGCATCGCGTGCATTCCAAGCGATTTGGCCACCGTTGGCCTCGGCTTTCAATCTGTACACCCTGATCGCACGTAGGACCGCTGTGGGCGGAAAGGCGTCCCTCATCACCTAGAAACCGCCGCGATAAACTCGCAATTCAGACGGAGGCACGAACATGAAGCCACGAGTTACCGTTATCACCCTGGGCGTTGAAGATCTTGACGTGTCGTTGAGCTTCTACCGGGATGGGTTAGGCCTTTCCAGCGACGGCATTGTAGGCAGGGAATTCGAGCATGGCGCCGTTGCGTTTTTGGATTTGCAGTCCGGCGTGCGCTTGGCGCTTTGGCCGCAGAGCAGCATTTCTCATGACACAGGATTGACGTCAGTGCCGTTCAATCCGACCCAGATGACGCTGGGTCACAATGTCTCATCAAAGCTCGAAGTGGACACTGTCATGGCGCAGGCCGGTGCGGCTGGGGCAACGATCGTCAAGCCACCGCATGAAACGTTCTGGGGGGGTTACTCGGGGTACTTTCAGGACCCCGACGGACATCTCTGGGAAATTGTCTGGAATCCGCAGTGGTTAGAGTGAAAGCTGATCTGGCGCGGCAACTGAACTGCCGGCCAAAGTAGCCGCCGCCATGGTGCGGCCCGCAATCATGTCTTCGAACAGGGCCGCGAGATTTGGAGCAACGTCGCGCGTGTCCTCGAATTCCGGCTCGATGCCGTGCACGATGCGGCCCGAGTCGCGTTCTATCGCCAGGAATTCGTACGCGCCGGCAACGCTCATGTAGATCGGCGTGTGCTGTTGCCAGAAGTCCAGGACCGCCTGCCGGCCGGCGTCGTCCAGCGCGGCCTCCAGGCTGATATCGCGCAGGGTGTGCCAGGGAAAGGCGCTGTCCGCCGTGCAGTCATGGTCGGCTGCGCTCAGGAACCAGCGTGTCTGGTCCGCGTTGTGCAATTCGGTGAATGTCGCCAGGAAAGCGCCATAGCCGTGCGCGTCGCACGGGGCGGCCGCGGGCGTCGAGGTGGGTGTGGTCCGCAGCACCGTCCAGCCACGAGCGGCGAGATGATCCAGGAAGCGTTGTGGCTGCGATGTCATGTCGGTTTCCTCGGAGGGGTATCGATGATATTGCAATCTGGCGCTTTATTTATGACGGGCGTTGGTCAAAAGAAAACACGATCTCCGCGCCCAAGGTTGACCAAACTAGGGCATCCGCACCCAGTATCTCTTTGTTACGCCAATCTCCTCCCTGCGGTATGCTACTGACCGCCATAGATCTGGAGTGAGGAGAAAAACATCATGACGAACACCCCCCGTAGCGCGGTCCGCCGTGCCTTGTTGCAGGGCGCCGTGGCGCTGGCCGCGACCTTGCCGTTTGGTGCGCCCGCGCTGGCGCAGGCGACTGATTTTCCGACGAAGCCGATCCGCTTTGTTGTGCCGTACCCGCCTGGCGGTCCGCTGGACACCATGGCCCGCATGTTGGCCGAGAAGGTGCGCGGTTCGCTGGGTCAGCCCGTGATCGTGGAAAACCGCTCGGGAGCCGGTGGCAACATTGGCGCCGACCTGGTGGCCAAGGCGCCCGCCGATGGCTACACGCTGGTGATGGGCGCGGTGGCCACGCATGCGATCAACCCGTGGTTGTTCGCGAACCTGCCCTACGACCCGGTCAAGGATTTCGCGCCCGTGACGATCGTGGCGTCGGTGCCGAACGTGTTGGTGATGAACGTTGAGTTCGCCGACAAGAACAAGATCAAGACCTTGGCCGACCTGATCGACTACGCCAAGAAGAATCCGGGCAAGCTGAACTACGGTTCGGGCGGCAACGGCAGCGCGGGCCATCTGTCGGGCGAGCTGCTGAAGGCGCGTGCCGGCATCAACGTCGAACACATTCCTTACCAGGGCGCGGCGCCCGCGCAGTTGGCGCTGTTGTCGGGTCAGTCGGATTTCATGTTCGACAATCTGGCGGCGTCGGCGCCGTTGATCAAGGACGGCAAGGTGAAGGCGCTGGCGGTGACGACGGCCAAGCGTTCGTCGTTGCTGGCGGATGTGCCGACGGTTGAAGAGTCGGGCGTGAAGGGCTTTGATCTGGGCACGTGGTTTGGCGTGTTCACGACGGGTGGCACGCCCGCGCCGGTGGTGGCCAAGCTGAACAAGGCGTATGCCGACGCGATGCAGCAGCCGGATGTGAAGCAACGCCTGTTGACGATGGGTTCGGAAGCCGCGCCGATGACGCCGGAAGCCTTTGCTGACTTCGTGAAGAGCGAGAAGTCGAAGTACCAGGAAATCGTGAAGATTTCTGGCGCGAGCTTGAATTGATGGATCGTTGATTCAACGCGACGGCAGTTTTGGGGGCAGCGTAAGCTGCCCCCTTTCATTTATGGCGTGCGGATCTACGGAGTGTGGGCCTACGGAGTGTGGATCTACCACGTACGGATCTACGGCGTGCTTATCTACGCCGCCCCTATCGCCGGTCTATCCGTTCCCGGCCGATCCGTTCCCGCACCCCCACTTCCCCCGCCTACATCTTGCAATCCGCCGCGTGCACATCGGTGTGGTCGCGCGCCAGCACCTTCAGGTTTTTGTAGACCAGCTTGCCGTCGCTGCCGGGCTCGATGTGCAGCAGATACCAGTCCTGAACCGGATGTTGATTTGGCCCGAACTTGAACTTGCCACGCACGCTGGCGAAGTCCGCCTTGCGTAGCGCGTTGCGAAAATCGTCCGGGCGTCCGGTGATGTCGCCGTTCACGGCTTTCAGGGCCGAGGCGATCAGGTTGGCGGTGTCGTACGCCTGTGCGGCATACGCAGTGGGCGGGCGGTTGTAGGCCTTGGTGAACGCCTGCACGAAGTGCTTGTTCTGCGCGTTGTCCAAGTCGGCGCTCCATAGCGAACTCAGATAAAACCCCTTGCTGGCCGTGCCCGTCGCGGCCAGCATGCGGTCGTCCATTGAGTAGATCGGCGTAATCATCTTGATCTTGTCCGACAGCCCCGAGTTGGCGAATTGCTTGGTCAGGTTGATGCCCGCACCGCCCGGGTGAAACTGAAAAATCGCGTCGGGATTCAACGAGCGGATGCGCGCCAGCTCTACCGAAAAGTCCGACTGGTCCAGCTTGGTGTAGATCTCTTCCGCAATCTCGCCCTTGTACGCGCGCTTGAAACCGGCGACCGCATCACGCCCGGCTTGATAGTTGGGCGCCATGACAACGACGCGCTTCACGCCGAGTTCGTTGGCGGCGATGCCGGCCGTGTCGGCGTAGGAATCGTTCTGGAATGCGACCGCGAAATAGTTCTGGTTGCAGGCCTTGCCCGCGTAGTTCGACGGCCCCGCATTCAAGCTGACATAGAAGCCGCCCGCGTTCAGCACCGTGGGGCCAACGGCCGCCATCACGTTCGAGAAGTTGACGCCCGTGAACAGGCGCACGCCGTCCTGCACCATCTTGTCGGCGGTCTGCTTGGCGTTGGCCGGCTTTAGCGCGTCGTCTTCCACGCGCACGTTGACGGGCACGCCGCCCAGTTTGCCGCCGCCTTCCTTCACGGCCAGCATGAAGGCGTCGCGCTCGTCTTCGCCGATGTAGCCGGCGGGGGTGGACAAGGTGCCGATGAAACCGATGTCCAGCGGCTTGCCTTGCGCGCCGGCGGCGCATGCCGTCAGCGTTAACGCCAGGGCGGCGGCGCCCCGTAGGATGTGGCTTGTCATGGTTGTCTCCCAGTGGTGCTGCGGTGTTTTTGCTTTGTATTGATATGCCCTAAGTGGACGCCAGGCAGCCTTCCACCTTCCAGCCATACAGCCACTGCAACGCGTCATAGAACTGCGACTGGCTGCGGCCCGTCCACAGCGTGTTGCGCACGGTGCGTTCCACACCGCGCGCGTGATACAGCCTGCCCATCTCACGCGTGGACCACACGACACGCGCGCTGCGCGGAATGCGCACCGATTCGTAAAGGCGGAACGCGGCGTCCAGATCGTCGCCGCACTGTTGCACCGCGACCCCCAGCGTGACCGCGTCTTCCAGCGCCATGCAGGCACCTTGCGCCATGTATTGCGTCATGGGATGCGCCGCGTCGCCCAACAAGGTGACGCGGCCCTGGCCCCAATGCGCGACCGGTTCGCGGTCGGCGGTGGCCCAGCGCTTCCAGGACGTGGGCCGATCCAGCATCTGGTGTGGACGCGGGTGAATGCCTTCGAAGTACGACAGCACCTCTTGCTTGCTGCCTTCGCGCACGGCCCATTCCTCTTGTTCGCGGCTGTGAAACGTCACGACCAGGTTGTATTGCTGCCCGCCGCGCAAGGGGTAGTGCACCAGGTGGCAGTGCGGCCCGGCCCACAGCACGGGCGCGTTGATGCGTAGTTCGTCTGGCATGTTCTCGCGTTCGACGACGGCGCGGTAGACCACGTGGCCGGTCACGCGCACCGGGTCGCCCACCGTCTGCGCGCGGATGACGGACTTGACGCCGTCCGCGCCCACCAACGCGTCGGCGCGATAGCGGTTGCCGTTTGTGTCCACCACTTCCACGCCTTGCGCGTCTTGCGACATTGCGGCGATTTGCGTCGACGTACGAAAACGGATCAGCGGGTTTTGCTGCACGGCTTCAAGAATGGACAGGTGAATGTCGGCGCGATGGATCACGGCATACGGCCCGCCGAAGCGCGCGCGAAAGGCGTCGCCCGTGTCGATGCGCACGACTTCTTTGGCGTCGACGGCGTCCATCATGATGATGTGGTCGGTGAAGACGGCGCGTGCCCGTGCGGTCTCGCCCACGCCCAGCGCGTCCAGCGCCGCGAACGCGTTGGGCCCCAGCTGTATGCCCGCGCCGATTTCGCCAATGTGCGCGGCCTGTTCCAGCAGTTGTACGGCGATGCCTTGCCGCGTCAGCGCCAGCGCGGCGGCCAGGCCGCCGATGCCGCCGCCCACCACGATCACGGACCGCGTCGGCTTGGCTGAAAGTGAAGATGCGTTCATGTTGGCTCCCGCGGGTTCAATCCTGGCCGCCCAGGAAGGCGCCTTGGTGTTTCAGTTGCGCTTGCAGCGCCGCGATGGAAACGTTGCCCGGTGCGATGCCGTCGCGCAGCGCCATTGCCGCCGCTGTGCCCGCGGCTTCGCCCATGACGAAGCAACTGCCGCTGACGCGCGCGGCCGACTGACCCTCGTGCGTCATTGACGCGCAGCGGCCCGCCACCAGCACGTTGTCGGCCACGCCGGGCCCGCGCTTGGGCACCATCATGCGAAACGGCAGCTGGTTGTAGCCGCGCGATTCTGGGATGGGCGGCCACACCCATTTGACGTCGCCCGCCGTGTGCATTTCCAGGGGCCAGCCGTTCACGCCGATGCTGTCTTCGAAGTCGGCGCAGCCCAGTACGTGTTCCTGCGTCAGCACGGCTTCGCCGACGATGCGACGCGTTTCGCGGATGCCCAGCTGCGGCGCGATGTCCAGCACGTAAGCCTGTTCAAAGCCCGGGACCTTGGCGCGTAGAAAGGCCAGGTACTGCATGATCTGCCGGCGGCCTTCCAGCTCGCCTGCCGACAGCGAGCCCGCGTCGGTGCCGTCGGCCGCGCTGCCATCGGCATTGGCCAGTTGCGTGACGTTGACGCGCCATTCGTAGTCGTGCTTTTGCGGGCGGACGATGGCGCCGCGCCGGGGGAACGTGAACTCGCCGCTGGCGGCGGCTTCGTCCATCAGCAGGGGTATCGTCTTCCACGCTTCCTGCGCCCGCGCGCCGTCCACGTTGCCCACCTTGAACATCAGCGTGGGGTAAAGCATGTGGCCGTGGGCGTCGCCTTTTTCAAAAGGCAGGCCGCCCCATTGTGCGATGTCGGCATCGCCGGAACAGTCGATGAAGACCTTGGCGCGTACCGCGCAGCGGCCGGACTTGGTTTCCAGGAACAGGGCGTCGACGCGGCCGTGTTCGTCGCGTGTCAGCCCCGTGGCCAGGGCGTGGAACAAGATCTGCGCGCCGCTGTCTTGCACCATGCCGTCCGCCGCGCACTTGAAGGCGGATATGTCGTAGGCCTGCGCGTGGATCTTGCCCAGGATCAGGTGCGGATCATTCAAGCCGTCCATCGCGCGCATGCGGTCCAACAATTCGTCGGTCATGCCGTGCACCACCTGGCGGATGTCGCCGTGGATGTTGGCGTGCAGGCCGCAGAAGTTGGATACGCCGGCGGCGGTGCCCATGCCGCCCAGGAAGCCGTAGCGTTCCACCAGCAGCACGCGCGCGCCGTTGCGGGCAGCGCTGGCGGCGGCCAGCACGCCGGCGGGGCCGCCGCCCAGCACCACAACATCAAATTCGCCATACAGCGGGACCTGGCGGGCGGGTTCGGTAATGACCATCGAAAATCTCCTTGCTTGCCTTGCAGTGCGCCACCATGCGGTGCGCCACCAAGCGGTGCGCCACCCTGCGTTGCGCCACCAAGCGGTGCGCCACGAATTACCGCTTACTGGCCCTTGATGCCCAGCTTCTTGATCAGCGGTTCCCAGCGCTTGAGTTCGTCGTCCATGTAGGCGCGAAACTCAGCGGGCGTGCTGCCCACCGGGTCCATGAATTGCGCTTGTAGCCGCTTGGCGACTTCCGGGTCGCGTATGGCCTGGATCAACGCGTCCGACAGCTTTTTCTGAATGTCGGCCGGCACCTTGGACGACACCACGAAGCCGATCCATGCCGACCCCTCAATGCCTGGCACGCCCACTTCCGCCAAGGTCGGAATGTCGGGCAGCAAGGCGGAACGCTTGGACGACGTCACCGCCAGCGCCTTCAAGCGGCCGTCTTTCACCATGGGCATGACGGCAATGGGCGGCAGCGCGGCAAACTGCGTGTCGCCCGACAACAGCGACGTCAACGCAGCGGGCGACGACGGATAGGGCACGTGCGTGGCGCGTGCACCGATCTGTTGCAGCAGCAGTTCAACGGCCAGGTGCGACACCGTGCCGGCGCCCGGCGACGGGAAGTTGTACTTGTCCGGATTTTTCTTCAATGCCTCCAGCAGTTGCGCCACGTTGGCGATGCCGGCGGACGCGGGCACCACCAGTACGTTGGGCTGGTGCACGGCCAGCGTCAGCGGCGCCAAATCGGTGGCGGGTGCATAGGGCAGCTTGTCGAACAACAAGGTGTTGTTCACCAGCGGGCCGGTAATGGACACGCCGAAGGTATAGCCGTCGGGCTTGGCGTTGGCGATGGCGAAGGTGCCGATGTTGCCGCTGGCGCCGGGCTTGTTTTCAATGACGATGGTTTGCCCCAGGATGGCGCCGGCCTTCTCGCTGACAATGCGCGCCACCTGGTCCGGGCTGGACCCGGGGCCAAAGGGCACGATGGCCTTGAGCGGTTGGGCAGGCCAGGCGTCGGCGGCCCGCGCGGACGTCAGCGGCGCGGCGGCGGACAGGGCCAACAGACCCATCAGGCCCCGGCCCAATGCGTGCGTCAGGCCTTGGGGCAACAACTTAGTCATGCGTGTCTCCCACGTTTTTCATGGTGTCGAAATAGGTTTGTTCGTTGGCGATGAAGGCGGCGACCATTGCGCGATACGTTGCGTCCACCACCTGTTCCAGGTTGGCAAAGCCGCGGTTGTGGCGCGTGGCCAGCGCGCGCGCCTTGTCAAAGACCTGCGCCTGACGCGCGGGTGCGCTGACCTGGAAGGCGTCGCGCTTGAAGCGCGCGGCATCTTTCACGTACATCGCGCGCTCGGCGATCAAGCGGACGATCTCGTCGTCCAGGCGATCGATGTTGGCGCGCACATCGGCCAGCGTGGCGCACAGCGGCTGGTAGGCGGGGTCGGTGTATTCGCGCAGGGGCGCGCCTTGGGTGTCGGGCTCTTGCATGGGCGTGGTCATTGCGTGTAGTCGGGTTGGCGCGCGGGCGCGGCTTGCTGGAAGGCGGGTTGCGCGTTGCAGTGGTCGTAAACGCGCAGGATGCGGGCATACGGCGACAGGTCGCAGCCCATCCGCTGCGCATTGGCCACTTGCGGCACCAGGCAGCAATCGGCCAGCGTGGGCGCGTCGCCAAAGCAATATGCGCCATGACCATGGCGTGCCAGCAATTGCTCGACGGCGCCCAGCCCTTCCTTGATCCAGTGGTGATACCAGTCGTTCTTTTGCGCGTCGGTTGCGCCCAGCACGTCTTGCAGGTAGCGCAGGATGCGCATGTTGTTGACGGGATGGATATCGCACGAGATGGCAGCCGCCAGTTCCAGCACGCGGGCGCGCGCCAGGGTATCGGTGGGGATCAGGCGCGGCGTGGGATGCGTGGCGTCCAGGTAGTCGATGATGGCAAGCGACTGCGACAGCTGGACGTCGCCATCGGTCAGCAGCGGCACGCCGGCCGACGGGTTCTGCGCCACGTAGTCGGGCGCGCGCTGTTCCTGCTTGCGCAGGTTCACGGGCACGTAGTCGTAGGGCAGGCCCTTGAGCGCCAGCGCGATGCGCACGCGGTACGACGTAGAGCTATTGAAAAAGCTGTGCAGTTGCATGCGGCCTCCTGGTCAGACCATCTTTACGCTGAGTGTGCCCAGCCCATCCACGCCGCCCAGCATCTGGTCGCCGCGCACGACGGGGCCGACGCCTTCGGGGGTGCCGGTGTAGATCAGGTCGCCCGGCTCCAGCCGGAAGTAGCGGGACAGGTAGGCCACGGTTTCGGCCACTGACCAGATCAGCTTTTCGATGTTGCTGCGTTGCGTGTCGGCGCCGTTGACTTGTAGCCAGATGCCGGCGTGTTCAATGCCGCTGGTCGATGCCGCCGGATGCAGCGGGCCAATGGGTGCGCTGCGATCGAATGCCTTGCCCAATTCCCACGGGCGGCCGGCTTCGCGCATTTTCATTTGCAGGTCGCGGCGCGTCATGTCCAGGCCCACGGCGTAGCCCCAGACATGTTTGTGCGCGTCGTCCACGGCAATGTCGGCGCCGCCTTGGCCAATGGCCGCGACGAGTTCGATTTCGTAATGCAGGTTGGCGGTTTCGGGTGGGTAGGGCAGATCCAGCGTCTGGCCGTCTGCCACCGGCACGACGGCGTCGGCGGGCTTGCAAAAGAAGAAGGGCGGTTCGCGGTCGGGGTCAAAGCCCATCTCGCGCGCGTGGGCGGCGTAGTTGCGGCCGACGCAGTAGACGCGGCGTACGGGAAACGTGTCCTGGCTGCCGGCGATGGGCACGGCAACGGGCGCGGGGGGAGCAAACACGAAAGGCATGAATCACCCTGGAAAGACGGAAGGGAAAAGAAAAAAGGGAAACGCAAAGGGGATGCAACGGAAATGCAAAGCGCAAGGCGCAGGGTTCAAACCCCACTACGCAATCACCGCGCTTGCACTGCGCTTACACCGCGCGCCCGGGATCAGCCGATGCGTTCTTCGCGCCACACGCCCAGCGCGTCCTGCACCGGGCGGTCGGAATAACTGAACAGCGTGGCGTCATCCAGCGCCGCCAACTGCACCGGCATCCACGACGGCGCGACGAACACGTCTCGCGGACCGAAGTGGAATTCTTCGTCGCCGATACGTGCGATGCCCCGGCCTTCCACCACGCTGTACACGGTGGAATCGGTGCTGCGATACGCCTTGCCCTGGAAGCCCGCCGGCAGCAGCTGCATGAACGTGGCCATCGTCGGCATCGGGTAGCCGCCCGTGGCCGGGTTCAGGTAGCGCAGCTTCACGCCGTCCCAAAGGTCAAGCTCGCCATGGCGATACAGCGCGTCCAGCGCCTCGCGGCTGCGTTCGTAGGGGTAGTTGAAGATGGGCGACGTGCCGCTGGTGGCTTGGTGGCGCACCGGGGCCATGTTGTGCCCAAAGCGCGCCATGCTGTCGCCTTCGGGGCGGGTCACGGGCTGCGCGGCCTGCGGATAGTTTTCGGCAAAGCCCGCATCCAGAAAGCGCAGCAGCGGAATGTCCAGGCCGTCCAGCCAGACGACCGGTTCGCCGCCTTCAACGGTGTCGGCATTGCCGTGGTCGTGCCAGGTCCAGGACGGCGTGATGATGAAGTCGCCCGGGTGCATGGTGGTGCGTTCGCCGTTGACGGCGGTGTAGGCGCCGCGCCCTTCCACGATGAAACGCAGTGCCGACTGCGTGTGGCGGTGGCTGGGCGCCACTTCACCCGGCAAGATCAGTTGCAGCCCGGCGTACAGGCTTTGCGTGATGCTGGCTTGCCCGGGCAGCCCGGGGTTTTCCAGGATCAGCACGCGCCGCACGGCTTCTTCGGCGCTAATCAACGAGCCGGACGCCATGACGTCGTCGCGCACGTCGTCGTATTTCCACAGGGCGGGTACGCAGCGCGGCGAGGGCTGGCGGGGCACCAGGTTATGCAGGGACTCCCACAGCGGAGCCATGTGTTTCTTGGCGATGCGGGCGTAGTACTGCGCACGGTCGGCGCTGGGCTGCGCGCCGGGGTGTGCGTCGGGGTTTGCGCCGGGGGTGTGGCCGTCGGGCATGTTTGTCTCCGGTATGTCCGGCTGAAGCCGGCTTCTACAGGTGGCCGCCACGTGGTTCGCGGCTGGTCCAGATTCGAAGACGATTATGCGTAAGCAGCTATGTGTTTTGAAATGAAATTATCTTATTATCCATACGAATAAATATATACATACGAGACAACCTCCCACGCACGAGGGCCTGCATGGACTGGACCCATCGCCTGCGGCTGCGCAACCTGAAGATGCTGTTAAGTCTGGCGCAGACCCGCAACATCAGCCATTCGGCGGCCATGCTGAACACGACGCAGCCCGGGCTGTCGAAGTGGCTGAAAGACCTGGAAGACGACATCGGCCTGCCGCTGTTCGAGCGCCATGCGCGCGGGCTGCGGCCCACGCCGCATGGCGACGTGCTGATTGCGCATGCGCAGCGGCTGGAAGCGCAGCTGGACCGCGCGGGCGCCGACATGGCCGCGCTGCGTGAAGGCGGCGGCGGGCGAGTGGTGATCGGCGCATCCGGCGCGTCGGCTTCCGACACCGTGCCGCTGGCCGTGATGAAGCTGTTGGAACGCATGCCGCAAGCGCGCGTGAAACTGGTCGAAGGCACTACCGACCGGCTGCTGGCGCAGCTGGCGCAAGGGGATCTGGATATCGTGGTGGGCCGCTCGGCGCCCGAACATCACGACCCCGCCATCCGCTTCGAGGCCTTGTACCTGGAGCCCATCCACCTGGTGGCGCGCCCGCGCCATCCGCTGTTCGCCATTGAACAACCGACCTGGCCGGACCTGCTGTCGTACCGCTGGATTCTCTGGCCCAAGGGCACGCCGATCCGCAATGCGGTGGACGCGGCGCTGGCGGCTGCCGGCCAGGCGCCGCCCGCCGATCACGTGGAATCGAACTCGGTCACCATCAACCTCACGCTCATCAACAACAGCGACATGATCAGCGTGGCCTCGCATCGCGCGGCACTGCGCTTTTCGCAGATGCGCGCGATGCGCATCATCCCCGTGCGCTTGTCGGGCTTTGGTTCGGTGGCAATGTACTGGCGCGAAGACGCGTTCCGCCCGATGGCCGTGCAAGAGGCGATGGCGGCGTTGCGCAACACGGTCGCGGAACATGCGCCCGGTGTGACGAGGCTTTGATGGCAGCGCCGGGCGCGGGGCTGGCAGCGTTGATCGCGCAGTGCCGCAAGGTAGAGGCCGCGCTGGCCGGCTCGGGCGACCCGGCCGCATCGACGGCCATGCATCGCTTTGTGGCCGACATGGACGCGCGCCGCATGCCGCCCGGCATGTGGTCGCCGCTGGTCTTGTCGGTGTTGGTGATGACGGGCGGGCTGGGCGTCGGGATTGAAGTGCTGAGCCTGCTGCTGCGATCCGCGGGCGCGGCGCTGGCCGCGTTTGCGCTGGTGGCGGTTTGCGCGGGTACGGCGCTGGCGTTGGCGATCGGCGTGGTGATGGTGATGGCGGGGCGATGCGCGGGCCTGGTGCTGATCAGGCGGCTGGTGCTGGCGCTGATCGCGATTGGCGCGATGGGCCTTGCCGCCTGGGCGCTGGGCGGCGTGCGCGCCGTGGGGCCGGTGGTGGCGCTGCTGGGCGGCTTGGGCGCGTGGCTGGTGGTGAACAGCGCGGCGTTCTACGTATTCGCGGGATATCGCGTGGCGCTGCGCGTGGTGGCCGGCGGCCACGGCCAAAACAAATAAGCCATCACCGGTGACGGGCACCGTGATGGCTTATGCATAGGCATCCAGGCAACGGGCGCCAGGCGCGTGGCACCAGGCACTCTGCGCCAGGCGCCTGGCTTGGCGCCGCGGGCATCCCCGCCTTGCCGGCTTAGCGGCTTAGCGGCTTAGCGCCCTATCGCGATGCGATCGTGTCGGCCGGCACCGGGTTATCCCAGCCGCCGCCGATGGCGCGGATCAGTTCCACTGCCGACCGTGCCTGTTCACCGCTTAATTGCACGGCAACGCGTTGTTGCAGCAGCACGCTGCGGTCGGCTTCGATCACGTCCAGATAGCTGATCGAGCCTTCGCGGTACTGCGTGTGCGACAGCTTGGCGGCGCGTGCCGAGGCGTCAACGGCGGCGTCCTGCGCCTTGGTCTGGTCGGCCAGGATGCGCAAGTTGGCCAGGTTGTCTTCAACCTCGCGGAAGGCGTTCAGCACCGTTTGGCGATACACGGCAACGTCTTCTTCGTAGACGGCGCGGGCGCGGTCCAGACCGGCCTGGCGGCGGCCGCCGTCAAAGATCGGCATCGACAAGGCGGCGCCCACCAGCGGACCCAACAGGAACGTGCGGCTGGACCACTGGAACAGGTTGCCCAGGTCGGACGATTCATAGCCAAAGGCACCGGTGATGTCCAGGCGCGGGAAGAACGCGGACTTGGCCGCGCCCACGCGGGCATTGGCGGCGGCCATGGCGCGTTCGGCGGCGGCGATGTCGGGGCGGCGTTCCAGCAGCGTGGACGGCAGGCCGGCGGGAATCGACAGCGCCACCTTCTGGATGGGCTGCGGCGGCATCGTGAAGTCCGACGGCGCGCGGCCCAGCAACACGGCCAGCGCATGTTCGGCGGCGGCGCGGCGGCGGTCGATGCCCAGCGCTTCCGATTGCGCGGATGCCAGCTCGGCCTTGGCGCGTGCCAGGTCCAGTTCGCTGATATCGCCCGCGTCGTAGCGGCGCTGGATCAGTTGCAGCGTGTCGGTACGCAGCTTGACCGTCTGGCGATAAAGCTGCGATTCGGCGTCTTGTTCGCGCACCAGGAAATACGTGGTGGCCACGTCGGCCTGCAAGGCCAGCAGCACCGAACGGTACAGCGCCTCACTTTGCTGCGCGTCGGCCGTGGCGGCGTCGGCGGAGGAAGCCACGCGGCCGAACAGGTCGGCTTCATACGACACCGCGCCTTGTGCGCGCCACGTCGTCACGGGGCTGGTCGACGTGCCATCGGGCAAGCCTTGCGACACGGCGGACGGGCGCTGGCGGTTGGGGCCGAAGGCCGCGTCCAGCGTCGGGAAGAAGCCGGCGCGGGCTTCACGTTGCAGCGCGCGCGACTGCGCCAGGCGCGCGGCGGCGGCTTGCAGGTTCTGGTTGGCCTGCTGCGCCTCTTCCTGCAATTGGTTCAGGCCGTCGTCGCCGAATATCTTCCACCAGGCGCCGCGCAACGCGTCTTCGGACGGTTCAGCGGGCTTCCAGGTGCCGGCCTCGGACGCGGGCAGGGCGGCTTCCTTGAAGGCCGCCGGCGCGGCGGCGGAGGGTTTTTCATAGGTGGGGCCCACCGCGCAGCCGGCCAGCACAAGCAGGACGGCAAGCAGGGCGGAACCGCGGGTCAGTCTTTGGATCATGATGAATTCTCTTTGTCGCGCGCCCCGCCCGGTGGGGCAGGGCGCGCTGGCTTCTCTGTGGGTCTGCCGGCTTTACGCGTGAGTCTGCGGGGCGTGCGGCGCATGCGGGTCGATGTGCGGCGCGCACTCCGGCGCTTCATGCTGGGCCGCCGAGTGCAGCGGCTTGCCGCCCAGCGAACGCAGCAGCACGTAGAACACCGGCGTCAGGAACAGGCCGAACAGCGTCACGCCCAACATCCCGAAGAACACCGCCACGCCCATGGCATGACGCATTTCGGAACCGGCGCCCGACGACAGCACCAGCGGCACCACACCCATGATGAACGCGATGGACGTCATCAGGATCGGACGCAGACGCAGGCGGCTGGCTTCGATGGCGGCTTCCAGCGGCGTGCGGCCGCTCATTTCAAGCTCGCGGGCAAATTCCACGATCAGGATCGCGTTCTTCGCGGACAGCCCCACCAGCACCATCAAGCCGATCTGCGTGAAGATGTTGTTGTCGTTGCCCGTCAGGTACACGCCCGTCAACGCAGCCAGGATGCTCATCGGCACGATCAGGATCACGGCCAGCGGCAGGGTCAGGCTTTCGTACAGCGCGGCCAGCACCAGGAACACCAGCAGCACGCTGATCGGGAACACCCACAAGCCGGCATTGCCCGCCAGGATCTGCTGATACGTCAGGTCGGTCCATTCGAACTTCACGCCGCGCGGCAGCGTTTCGGCGGCCACGCGTTCGGCGGCGGCTTGCGCCTGGTCCGACGAAAAGCCGGGCGCCGGGCCGCCGTTGATGTCGGCGGCGGTGTAGCCGTTGTATCGCACCACCATTTCGGGGCCAAACGTCTGATTCACCGTCACCAGCGAAGACAGTGGCACCATGTCGCCGGCGGCGTTGCGGGTCTTCAGTTGCAGGATGTCGTCGGCGTGCGCGCGGAACTGGGCATCGGCTTGCGCCCGCACCTGGAACACGCGGCCGAAACGGTTGAAGTCGTTCACGTACATCGAACCCAGGTAGATCTGCATGGTGTCGAACACTTCCGTCACCGGCACACCCAGCTGCTTGGCCTTCACGCGGTCCAGGTCCACATCCAGCTGCGGCACGTTGATTTCGTAGCTGGAGAACGAGGGGCCCAGTTCAGGCGTTTGACGCGCCTTTTCCAGGAAGGCCTGCTTGGCCTTGTCCAGCTCGGCATAGCCGAGCGCCGCGCGGTCTTCCAGTTGCAGCTTGAAGCCGCCCAGCGTGCCCAAACCCATCACGGGCGGGGGCGGGAACACGGCGATGAACGAATCCTGGATGGCGGCAAACTTCTGGTTCAGCGATGCGGCAATGGCGTTGCCCGACAGCTCGGCACCCTTGCGTTCGTCAAATGGCTTGAGCGTGACGAACACGATGCCGGCGCTGGAACTGTTGGTAAAGCCGTTGATGGACAAGCCCGGGAACGCGATGGCGGATTGCACGCCGGGTTCCTTCAAGGCGATGTCGCTCATGCGGCGGATCACCGCTTCCGTGCGGTCCAGCGACGCGCCGTTGGGCAACTGCGTGAAGCCGATCAGGTACTGCTTGTCCTGCGCGGGCACGAAGCCGCCGGGCACCAGGTACGACACGCCGATCGTGGCCGCCACCAGCACGGCGTACACGCCCATCGCGCCGGCCTTGCGGCGGATCACGCTGGACACACCCGTGCCGTAGGACTCGGACGCGCGGCCGAACATGTTGTTGAACCAGTTGAAGAAGCGGCCGAAGACGCGGTTCATGCCACGGGTGAGCCAGTCCTGCTTGTCGTGATGGCTTTTCAGCAGCAGGGCAGACAGCGCGGGCGACAGGGTCAGCGAGTTAAAGGCCGAGATCACCGTCGAGATGGCAATCGTCATGGCGAACTGCTTGTAGAACTGGCCGGTCAGGCCCGTCATGAACGCCAGCGGCACGAACACGGCGCACAGCGTCAACGCGATAGCGATGATGGGGCCGCTGACTTCGCGCATGGCGCGGTAGGTGGCGTCGCGTGGACTCAAGCCCGCCGCGATGTTGCGTTCCACGTTTTCCACCACCACGATCGCATCGTCCACCACGATCCCGATGGCAAGCACCATCCCGAACAACGACAAGGCGTTGATGGAATAGCCGAACACCAGCAGCAGCGCGAACGTACCCACGATGGAGACCGGCACGGCCAGCAGCGGGATGATCGATGCGCGCCACGTTTGCAGGAACAGGATCACCACCAGCACGACCAGCGCGATGGCTTCCAGCAGCGTATGCACCACGGCTTCGATACTGGAACGCACGAACTGCGTGGGGTCGTATTCGATGCGGTATTCCACGCCCGGCGGGAAGTCTTGCGCCAGCTCGGCCATGGCGGCGCGCACCTTGGACGACACGTCCAGCGCGTTCGCGCCCGGCGACTGCATGATGCCCATGCCCACCGCCTGCTTGTTGTCCAGCAGCGAACGCAGGCCATATTCCTGCGCGTCCAATTCCACGCGTGCAACGTCGGACAGGTGCGTCACGGCGCCGTCGGACGAGGTCTTCAGGATGATGTCCTTGAACTCTTCTTCGCTTTGCAGACGGCCACGCGCGTTCACGTTCAGCTGCAAGGGCACGTCGCCCTGCGTGGGCGATGCGCCGATCACACCGGCGGCAACCTGCACGTTCTGTTCGCGGATGGCGGCAACGACTTCAGACGCCGTCATGCCGCGCTGGGCGACTTTTTGCGGGTCCAGCCACACGCGCATCGAGTAGTTGCCCGAGCCCCACACCGTGACTTCGCCCACGCCCGTGATGCGGGCCAGGCGATCCTTGACGTTCAGGATGGCGTAGTTGCGCAGGTAGGTGATGTCGTAGCGGTCGTTAGGCGAAATCAGGTGCACCACCAGCGTCAGCGTCGGAGAGCTTTTCGCGGTGGTCACGCCCAGGCGCTGCACGTCCGGCGGCAGGCGCGGCAGCGCTTGCGACACACGGTTCTGCACCAACTGCTGCGCCTTGTCCGGGTCCACGCCCAGCTTGAAGTTGACCGTCAGCGTCAGGTTGCCGTCGCTGTTGGCCTGCGACTGCATGTACAGCATGTCCTCAACGCCGTTGATGGATTCCTCCAGCGGCGACGCAACGGTTTCGGCGATGACCTTGGGGTTGGCGCCCGGATACTGCGCGCGCACCACCACCGACGGCGGCACGACTTCCGGGTATTCGGAAATGGGCAGCTGGAACATGGCCAACAGGCCGGCCAGCAGCACCAGGATGGACAGCACACCGGCAAAGATCGGCCGGTCGATGAAGAACTTTGAGATATTCATGAGCGTTCTCTGTAGACGCGCGGGCCTTACTGGACCTGGGCCGCGGCGGTCTGCACCGGTGCGCGCTTGGCGGCAACCATGGGCACGACGGTGGGGGTCACGGCGTCGCCGGGACGGATGCGTTGCAGGCCGTTGACGACGATGCGTTCACCGGGCTTCAGGCCGGAATCCACGACGCGCAGGCCTTCCTGGTTGGCGCCCAGCTTGATCTGGCGGTAGACGGCGTGGTTCTTGTCGTCCAGCACCAGCACGTAGCGCTTGTCCTGGTCGGTGCCGATGGCTTTTTCGTCGATCAGCACGGCCGAACGCGGGTCGCTGCCGCCCAGGCGGACGCGGGCGTACAGGCCGGGCAACAGCGAGCCGTCGGCGTTGTCGAATTCCGCACGCACGCGGATCGTGCCCGAGGTGGCATCCAGGCGGTTGTCCACCGACTGCACGACGCCGGTGCGCGAATAGCCTTCTTCGTTCGCCAGGCCCAGTTCAACCGGCACCGAGCCGGCCTTGCCGTTGCGCGCCGGGTTCACGTACTTCAGGAACGTTTGTTCGTCCACGTCGAACGATGCGTACATCTTCGATACCGACACCAGGGTGGTCAGCGGCACGGACGCGGCGCCGGCGGCCACCACGTTGCCCACGGTGACTTCGGCGCGCGACACGCGGCCGGCCACGGGGGCTTCGATGCGGGTGTAGCCCAGGTTCAGCTTGGCGTAGTCCAGCGCGGCCTGCGCGCCTTGCAGGTTGGCGGCGGCTTCGCGCGCGGCGTTCTGCTTTTCCTCGAAGTCGCGGCGCGCGATGGCGTTGTCGCCCAGCAGGCGCTGGCCGCGCGCCAGTTCGGTGGCGGTGTACGACGCACGCGCCTTGGCGGCGGTCAGGGCGGCGGCGGCGCGGTCAACCTCGGCCGCGTACGGGCGCGGGTCAATGGTGAACAGCACGTCGCCCTTCTTGACGATGCTGCCGTCCTGGAAGTGCACTTGCGTCAGCGTGCCGGACACCAGCGGGCGGATGTCAACGCGGTCGATGGCTTCCAGGCGGCCGGAATAACGCTGCCAGTCCACGATGGTCTTGTTGACGACTTCGGCCACTTCGACCGGGGTTGCGGCGGGCGCGCCCTGGGCCACGGCGACGTTGCCGCCACCCGGGCCACGGGTCAGGGCATAACCGCCACCAGCCGCCAGCACGGCGGCAAATACAACGAGCACAGCAATACGTTTACGCGAAACCATGATGTTTCCTTGAAAGATTTAGGTGCGAAAGCGCGCTTGCTTTTGGAGCCCGGGGCGGGGGCGGCTGCGGCGGGTCTGGCCATGTCAGTCCTCAGCATCCGTTGCGGATAGGCTTATATGCTTATGCTGCAACGCAACATCCAGCGGGGTTGCGGATCCCAGTCAGAGTGCCGGGGGCGGGCTCTGCGAGGACGGAAGCTGAGGATTGACATGCCCTGTGGGGTCGCCGGGAGGCAAGGGCACTTCAAGATGGTTCGCATTCTGAGTGTTTTGTGGGGCCGGATAAACACAGTTAATCCGGCAACACTGTTCAGTACGGATGACTAATCAGCGTCGAAATCGGGTTATGCTCCGTTCACCCCGACTTATTTGCCTAAAAGGACACCGCCGCCATGGACCGTTTTCAGGCTATGCAGGTGTTTGTGCGCGTCGTGGACGCCAACAGCTTCACGCGGGCGGCCGACAGCCTCTCGCTACCGCGCACCACCGTCACCACCATCATCCAGAACCTCGAACGCCTCTTGGGCGTGCGACTGCTGAACCGCACCACGCGCCGTATCGGCTTGACGCCGGACGGCGCGGGCTATTACCAGCACTGCGTGCGCATTCTGGCGGACGTCGAGGAAACCGAGGCCTGTTTCCAGGAAGCAGCGCTGCGCCTGAAGGGCAGGCTGCGCATTGACGTGCCGACCTGCATCGGCCGGCTGATCCTGATCCCGTCATTGTGTGATTTCCACGACAAATACCCCGACGTCGAGCTCGTGCTGGGCCTGGGCGACCGGCCTGTGGATATGGTGCAAGAGGCCGTCGACTGCGTGATTCGCGGAGGCGAACTGGAAGATTCCAGCCTGGTCGCGCGCCGCATCGGCACCTTGCAGACCGTCACCTGCGCATCGCCCACCTACGTGGCGCGCCACGGCATGCCGCAAACCATCGAATCGCTGCGCGATCACCACGCGGTGCATTACTTCATGAGCCGCACGGGCCGTAACTGCACCTGGGACTTCAAGGTGGACGGCAAGCACCAGGAAGTGGACATGAAGGGCACGGTGGCGGTGAATGAAGCCGGCGCTTATCTGGATTGCGGGCTGAAGGGTTTCGGCCTGATCCAGGTGGCCCGCTACATGGCCCTGCCGCACCTGCAATCGGGCGAGCTGATCGAAATCCTGCCGCAGTGGAAGCCTAGCTCTACGCCGATTTCCGTGCTGTATCCGCAAAGCCGCCAGTTGTCGCCGAAGGTACGCGCGTTTACGGATTGGGTGGCTGAATTGTTCGCCGGATGCCCGCTATTGAGCGGCCGCGACGAAACCGATCCGGCAGCCGCCAGCTGCGGTGTCTATCAGCGTCAGTTGGGCATGCCCAGCGCCATGACGATGGGGGCGCCCGCCGCCCAGCCGCTGGCCGAACCGGTGTTGGCCCAGACGCCGCCGCGTCGCCGCAGCCCGCGCGAAGAGGCCGCCGAGTACGCGCTGTAAGCGTGCGGCGTGGCGCGCCGGGTGCGTGCCACGCCGAAAGACCACGGGAATCCCCGTAGTAAATACAGGGCTTGCGTCCCTCGTATATCTTGAAACGTCTGTATAGTCCGACAGTCAAAGCCTACAACGCCCTTACTGTCGATCCGCGCTATGCAGCCTGTTCTACCCGCTTATTTGATGGCCCGTTGGCTGCTTTTGCTCGTGCTGTTGGCCGGGGTGTACTTCCTTAGCGGCTTTCTCGTTCCTGCTCTTGCGGCCCTGATTATTGGCCTGGCCAGCTGGCCCTTGTACCAGCGCCTGGTGGTGCGCTGCGGCGGCCGCACGGCCGTGGCCGCGTCGCTGGCGCTGCTGATGGTCATCGTGGTGCTGATCGTGCCGATGTCGCTGGCGCTGTCCTACGCCATCAAGGAAGCCAGCACCTTTTTCGCCTGGGCCATCGCGGCCAACCGCCACGGCGTGGCCGTGCCCAACTGGATTACGTCGATGCCCATGCTGGGCGAGCGCCTGGGCCAGTATTGGGAATCGTATATCGGCCAGCCCCACGCGCTGGGCGCGCTGGTCGAAGCCGTCAGCGGCGAACACCTGGGCAACATCTACCGCATGGTGCTGGCGGCTACGGGCAACGTGTTCCAGCTGCTCTTGACCGTGCTGTTCATGCTGATCACGCTGTTCTTCGTCTACAAGGACGGCATCCGCATGGTGGCGCAGCTGGACGTGCTGGGCGAACGCATCCTGCCCGCGCGCTGGCAGCGGTTTTCCCGCGTGGTGCCGGCCACCATCAATTCCACCGTGACCGGCATGGGCCTGATTGCGTTGGGCGAAGGCCTGGTGCTGGGCATCGCCTACTGGGTGGCGGGCGTGCCGTCGCCGGTGCTGCTGGGCGTGGTGACCGGTTTCATGGCCCTGATACCCGGCGGCGCGCCGCTGTCATTCACGCTGGTGTCCTTGTACCTGGTCGGTTCCGGCCACTTGGTGGCGGGCATCGCGCTGATGGTCTGGGGCAGCGTTGAATTGTTCATCGTGGACAAAACCCTGCGCCCGCGCCTGGTGGGCGGCCCGGTCAAGCTGCCGTTCCTGCCGACGTTCTTCGGGCTGGTGGGCGGCGTGAAAACAATGGGCATCGTGGGCCTGTTCGTCGGGCCGGTGCTGATGGCCTTGCTGGTGGCCGTGTGGCGCGAATGGGTGCACCACGAAGTCCAGGAGCGCGACGCCGAGCGGGCTCGCCCGCCGCTGCCGCCTGTGACGCCGCGCGTTGAAAAAACGCCTTCTTCCTGACGCGCGGCCCGCCCGCTTTGGTAATCTAGCCATCCCCGCGTTTACCGGCGCCTGACCGGTACGCGCCTGCCCCGCACGCAGACGCTTCGCAACCGCCGCGGGGTGTGAGGATTGAGATGTCCGGGTTCCTGCACGATGATCAAATTGCCGTCCTGCGCCAGCAGGGTTTTGTGGTGGCCCGCCAATTCGCGGACCCCGCCCGGGTAGCCGCGCTGCGCGCCCTGGCCGAGCGCCATTTGCAAGAGCACGCGGCGCCCATCGAATACGAAGCCGACCTGCGCTATCCCGGCGCGCCCGAATCCCGCGACGCGCAAGGCGGCTTGACGGTGCGCCGGCTGTTGAACGCCTATGCGCGCGACCCGCTGTTTGCGCAGTGGGCCACCGACCCGGCCATCGGCCAATGGCTGGCGCGCTATTTCGGCGAACCCGCCGTGCTGTCCACCGTGCATCACAACTGCGTGATGACCAAGCACCCGGCCTACGGCAGCCTGACCGGTTGGCATCAGGACATCCGCTACTGGTCTTTTTCCGATACTGACTTGGTGTCCTGTTGGCTGGCGCTGGTGCCCGAGAGTTCGGGCAACGGCGGCCTGTCGTTCATCCCCCGGTCGCACACGGCGTCTTTCGCGCCTGAACAATTCGATGAAAAGAAGTTCTTTCGCGAAGACGCGCCACAAAACGCCGACTGGATCGCGCAGGCGGTCAGTCCCACGCTTGAGGCGGGCGACGTGGTGTTCTTCCATTGCCGCACGCTGCATGCCGCGCCGGGCAATCGCAGCGATCGCGTGAAACTGTCTTTGGTGCACACCTATCATCCGGCGTCCTGCCACCCCATCGCGGGCACGCGTTCCGCGTCGCAGCCGGACGTGCCGTTGGATGGGTAAGTGATTGGGTGGCGCGGCCGTCTGGGCAGCCGTTATCGATTGATATCCGCGACAAATAATTGAATTACAATTATTTCAACCGTACTACGCAGAACGACAAGATGAATACGCGATGCCGGGGCCGGCAAAACCCGCATCGCGTGCTTCTTGCCTGACCCTCCCTGGAACTGAACAGGCTGTTTCCCGTGCCCAAAACAAAGATCGACGACGACACGCAAGCATCGCAGGCGCCCAGCGCAACCCGTTCATCACTGTTTGTGGGTTCCACTGAAAAAGCCTTCCAGGTGCTGCACGCGTTCGACGGGTCGCGCCGCCACATGACGCTGGCCGACATTGCGCGCGCTTCCGGGCTGGACCGCAGCGCCACGCAGCGCCTGGTCTACACGCTGGAAACGCTGGG
Source organism: Achromobacter sp. ESBL13 (assembly GCF_036668755.1). Lineage (NCBI taxonomy): Bacteria > Pseudomonadati > Pseudomonadota > Betaproteobacteria > Burkholderiales > Alcaligenaceae > Achromobacter > Achromobacter sp. ESBL13. The sequence continues at coordinate 937,490 of NZ_JAZEVT010000002.1, forward strand.
CTATCTGCGCCGCATTCCCGATACGCGCAATTACGGGCTGACGCCCAAGGTGCTGCAATTTTCGTACAACTATGTGCGCGCCAACGAGCTGATCGACAAGGCTTCGCCGTATCTGCTGGACATCAGCCGCACGCTGGGCGAGACCACCAATCTGCAAGAACTGGACGGCCATGAAATCGTGTTCGTCGCACGCTTTCCGGGCCATCACCTGGTCAACGTGGACATTGCCGTCGGCAGCCGTCTGCCCGCGTTCTTCACGGCGTCCGGCACCGCGATCCTGTCGCGTCTGACCGACGAGCACCGCCGCGAAATCCTTGCGCGAACGCGGCTGGACCCCATCACGCCCTACACCGAAGTGAACCCTGACAAGTTGATGGAACGCGTGCAGCGCGTGGCCGAAAAGGGCTACGCGATTATCGTGAACGAGACGGTGCTGGGCGACATCTCGGTGGCCGCGCCGGTCACCGATCATCGCGGCCTGGCCGTGGCGGCCATCAATATCTCGGTGCCCACGACCCGCTGGACGGTAGCCCGCGTTGAAGCCGAACTGGCGCCCCATGTGCAGGTGGCGGCCACGTCGATTTCAAAGTCCAAATTCGCGGGCTATTCCAGATAGGCTCGGCTTACTTCACCCCTTCGAATTCCGCCAGCAGCGGCTTGAGCGTTTCACGCAGGGCCGACCGCAACGCATCGGCCGGGGCCACCAGCGGGTCCAGCACGGCGGGCGCGTTCACGCCGATCAGGTCCATGACGGACTTCATCGGGCCCGGGTTGGTCTCGGCAAACGCCAGGTCCATCAGCGGGATCAGGCGGCGATGCAGTTCCATCGATTCCCGCGTGCGGCCTTCCGACGCCAGCTTGTAGACCTGGCGCCAGGCCGACGGCAGCAAGCTGGCCGTGACCACGATGCCGCCGCGCGCGCCGGCGGCCAGGTGCACCGGCAGCAGCGTGTCTTCGCCGCTGAACACCGCAAACGACTCGTCCACGCCCGCCACCGTGCGCAGGAAGTGGTACATGTCCGTGTTGCAGGCCTTCATGCCGATGATGTTCTGGTGGCGCGACAGTTCATGCAGCACCTCGGGCGCAATCGCGATGCGCGTGCGGTACGGAATTTCGTAGATCATCACGGGCAGCGGCGACGCATCCGCATAGCGCAGGAAGTAGTCGCGGATGCCGGCTTGCGTGGGCGTCGTGTAGTAGGGCGTCAGCACCATCAATGCGTCGGCGCCCGCCTCGGCGAATTCGCGGCCCGCTTGCAGCGCGTCGTGATAGCCGGGGTCCAGCACGCCGGGAATCACCGGCACGCGGCCCGCCACGGCCTCGACCGTCAACTGGCACATGCGGATGCGCTCGGCGCGGGGCAGCGCGCCGTATTCGCCCGTGCCACCCAACGGCACGATGCCGTCGATGCCCTGCTGCATCAGGTAGGCAACCAGCGCCTTGGCGGCAGGGACGTTGATGGTGTCGTCGGTGTTGACCGGCGTGGGGATGGCGGGGAAAACACCGCGCAATTGGGTTGCGTTCAGCATGTTGCGTATCCAGGAAAATAAATCTAAATCAGATGCGTCGGATTTAATTGGCCAGGCTGCGGCGGCGCAGCCGGTCGGCCAGCCAGATCAGCGCGGCAATGAAAATGAACAGGCAGGTAGAGACGGCGGCAATCACCGGGGAAATCTGTAGCGTGACCTCGTCCCAGAACTGCTTGGGCAGCGTGGCGTTCAGGCCGCCGGAGGCGAACAGCGCAATCGTCAATTCGTCGAACGACGTGGCGAACGCGAACAGGAACGACGACATCAGCCCCGCGCCCAGAATCGGAAACGTCACGAAGCGCAGCGTGGCCCAAGGCCCGGCCCCCAGGCTTTGCGCCGCCAGGTCCAGCCGCGTGTCGTAGTTGCGCAGCACGGCCATCATGGTGATCACCACGTAGGGGACCGCCACCACGGTGTGAGCCAGGATGAGCCCGATGGTGGACCCAACCAGCCCCACGCGCGCAAAGAAATAAAACATGCCCACGGCGATGATCATGCGCGGCACCACAATCGGCGACAGCACGAAGGCCAGCATCGCGGACTTGCCGCGCATGTTGGCGCGCACCAGCAGGAAGGCGGCGGGCGTGCCGATCAGCATCGCCAGGAAACCCGTGCCCACGCCCACGATCAACGACCGGGTGATCGCCTGCATCCACACGGGCGACGTGAACATCTGTTCGTACCATTGCAGCGAAAAGCCCTTGGGCGGCCACGTCAGGCCCGAACCGGAATCGAACGACAGCGGGATCATCAGGAAGGCGGGCGCACTAAGAAACGCCAGCACGCCCAGCACAATCCACCACAGCGTGCGCGACTGGCCGGTGCCCGACACCGACCGCCGCACCCGCTTGGGCAGCAGCGCGAACAGCGCGTCCGACGCATTCGCCAGCACCGTCAACACCGCATCGCCCGCGCGGCGCGACAAGCTTTCCTTGCCCGATGCGCGCACGCGCGTGGATGCGCCGCCCGTCATGGTGGACAGGCCCAGCACCTTGTCATAGATGGCGAACACCACCAGCACCACCACCAACAGCAACACCGACACCGCGCCGGCGAACTCCCAGTTCATGGTCTGCTGCACCTGGTCGATGATGATCTGCGTGATCATCGTTTCCTTGCGTCCGCCTAGCAGCGCGGGCGTGATGAAAAAGCCGATGGCCGTCACGAACACCATGATGGCCGCGGCCGCCACGCCGGGCATCGACAGCGGGAAATAGATCTTCCAGAATGCCGTGCCGGGGCGCGCGCCCAAAGTGGAGGCGGCGCGCGGCAGGTTGCGGTCGATGTTCTCCATCACGGACAGCATGGTCAGCACCGCCAGCGGCATCAGCGCGTGCACCATGCCCACCAGCACGCTGCCGAAGTTGTAGAGCAGGTTGGCCGGCGCATCCAGGATGCCCAGCGCTTGCAGCAGCTGGTTGACCACGCCGTTGCGGCCCAGCAGCACCACCCACGCAAACGTGCGTACCAGGAAGCTGGTCCAGAACGACAGCAGCACCCAGAACAGCAGCGACGTTTTGCGCTTGGCGGACAGGCTGGAAATCAGATAGGCGACCGGGTAGCCCGCGAGCACGGAGAAGAACGTGGTCCACAACGAAATCTTCAACGTGATCAGCAGCACGTTTACGTAAACCGACGATTCGAACAGCCGGTGATACTGCGCCAGCGAAAAGCCTTTGTCGTCGACGACGCTTAGCAACAGCAGCTGGCCCACCGGATAGATCAGCAGCACCAGCAGCAGCACGACCAGCGGCGCGGCCATCAGGAAATGGCGGCGGCCGGGGCTCATGCGCTTGCGGGGAGTAGCAAGGGATGTCATGCGTTTACTCCGCAATGGCCACCGCGTCGGCGGCTTGCCAGCTGACGGTCAGCGGCTGGCCGATGGCGTATTGCTCGGCCTGGCGCTGCGTGGGGTAGGCCACGACGATGGGGGCGGCGTCGGCCACGCCCGAGTCCAGGTACAGCTTGGTCAGGCTGCCCGTCACCATCACGTCCAGCAGCTTGCCGGTCAGGCCGGCGCCCGAGGTGGCCACGCGCAGGTTTTGGGGGCGCAACATCACGGTGACCTTCTGGCCGTGCTTAATCGGAGCGCCGTTGGACAGCGCCTGGCCGGTAACACCCTGATGCGCCAGCGTCACGCTCAACACGTCGCCGTCCACCGCCGTGACCTCGCCTTGCAGCAGGTTCGATTCGCCCAGGAAGTCGGCCACGAAAAGCGTGCGGGGGCGGAAGTACAGATCTGCCGGCGCGCCCAGCTGCTCGATCGCGCCGCCGTTCATCAGGCAGATGCGGTCGGACATGGTCATGGCCTCTTCCTGGTCATGCGTGACGTACACGATGGTGGTGCCCAGTTCGCGGTGGATGCGCTTGATTTCCAGCTGCATCTGGTCGCGCAGTTTTTTGTCCAGCGCGCCCAGCGGTTCGTCCATCAAGATGATGGCGGGCCGATAGACCATGCAGCGCGCCAGTGCGATGCGCTGCTGCTGGCCGCCGGACAGTTCGCGCGGCAGGCGCGTGGCTACGTGCGGCAGGCGCACCATCTCCAGCGCTTCGTGCGCGCGGCGGCGCGCTTCGGCTGCCGGCACCTTGCGCATCTTCAAGGGAAACGCAATGTTCTCTTCGATGCTCATGTGTGGAAACAGCGCGTAGTTCTGGAACACCATGCCGATGTCGCGCTCATAGGGCGCGCCATAGGTGACGTCGGCGCCGTCGATCAGCACGCGGCCCTCGTCGGGCTGCGCCAGGCCGGCGATCAGGCTCAACAAGGTGGTCTTGCCGGACCCGGACGGGCCCAGCAGAGTCAGGAATTCGCCGCGAGCGACGTCCAGGTGCGTGGGCGCCAACGCGACAAAATCGCCATAGCGTTTGCCCAGGCCCGAGATTTGCAGATTGGAAGAAGACATGGTGTTCAGCACATTAGGATTCGCGCGGCGCGCGCCACGGCGGTGGCGCGCGGCCGATGGCTTATTTCAGGACCCAGCCGTTGAAGCGTTCAAGCACGTCGCGCTGCTTGTCCAACCAGTACGCGGCGTTGATGTGCAGGCCGGTCTTGATGTTGTCGGGGTGGGTCGGGCAATTGCGCGCCACGTCGGCCTTGATGTGGTCGAAGGCGGCGGGCTGCGTGACGCCGGCGGCAAAATACTCGACCAGCGCGGCCTGGCGCTTGGGGTCGGACGCAAACTTGATGAACTCGCGGCAAGCGTCGGCGTTGGGCGTGCCTTTCAGGATGGACCAGCTGTCGCAACCCCAGATGTTCTGGTCCCACACGATCTGCACCGGCGCGCCGTTGGCGATGGCCGATTGCGCGCGCGATACCCAGGTCGCGATCATGTCGACTTCGCCCGAGCCCAGCATCTGTTCGACCTGCGCGCCCGTGTTCCACCACACGTCCACCGACGGCTTGACCTTGTCCAGGCTGGCCAGCGCGCGGTCGATGTCGCAGGGGTAGACCTTGTCGGTCGGTACGCCGTCGGCCATCAGGGCTTCTTCGATGGTGTCGAACGGATGCTTGCGCAGGCCACGGCGGCCGGGGATGTCCTTGACGTTCCAGAAGTCGGCCCACGACGCGGGCGCGCGGCGGCCCTTGAAGGCGTCGGTGCGGTACGCCAGCACGGTGGTGTAGACGTTGTTGCCCACGCCGTAGGGCGACATGTATTGCGGGGGGATGGTGGCAACGACCGGATCGGATTCCAGGCCGTGCTTTTCCAGATAGACCTTGCCGCCTTCGGTCAGCATCAGGATGGCGGGCTGGCTGATCTTGGCCATGTCCCAGGTGTAGTTGCCGGTGTCGACCATGCTGCGGATCTGCGCGGTGGGTTCGGCGTTGGCCTGTACGCCCACCACCTGGATGCCGGTGGCTTCCGAGAACGGCTTGTAGAACACGGCGCCATAGGCCTTGCTGTAGATGCCGCCGTCATCACGCACGACGATGCGCTTGGAGGCGGCGCGCGACGGCGTCCAGATCATGGGCATGGCCAGCGCGGCGGCGCCGGCGGCCACGGTTTTCAGCGCGGCGCGGCGCGAGGCGTTGTGGGGGATCGATTTCATGGAAGACTCCTGCGGGTCGGGTCAGGGACTGCGGATCAAGGGGGGGATCTAATGCTGCGGCTGCGGCTGCGCTTCGTTCATGGCAGCAGGCGGCCGGGGTTGAACAGGTTGGCGGGGTCGAAGGTGGACTTCAGCGCGCGCATCATCGCCAGTTCAACGGGTGACTTGTAGTGCGCCATTTCGGCCAGCGACGTGCGGCCCACGCCGTGTTCGGCGCTGAAGGTGCCGCCCAGCGCGTCGGCCACATCGTTGACCGCGCGGCGGATAGCGGCGGCCATCGCGTCGCGGTCGGGCAGGGCGTTCCAGGCATCGAAGGTGAAGAAGGGAATGAAGTGCACGTTGCCGTCGCCCAGGTGGGCGACGATCAGCACCGGCAGGTCGGGCACCAGGCGGCGCACGGCGGCGGTGGCGTCGTCGATGAAGCGCGGCACGCTGGAGACGGGCACGGCGCTGTCCGTGGTCAGGCCCACGCCGGCCTTCTTATTGCCTTCGGACACGCTGTGGCGAACTTCCCAAAGCGCGGCGCGCTGGCTGTCGTTGCTGGCCAGCACGGCGTCGTGCAGCAGACCCAGTTCCGACGCGTGTTCCAGCGTCTGCTGCAACAGCGCTTGTAGTTCGTCGCCGCTGCCCGTGTCAGACAGTTCCACCAGCACATGCCACGGGTGCGTGTCGCCCAGCGGGTTCTTGCGGCCCGGCACGTGGGCCATCACGATGTCCAGCTGATTGCGGTCGATCATTTCAAAGGCCGACAGGCGCGAACCGCAGGCGCGTTGGAACCTGCCCAGGATTTCCAGCGCGGCTTGCGGGCTGTCCGGCGCCAGCCAGGCCACCGCGTGGCGGGTGGGCAGCGGATGCAGCTTGAGCACGGCGGCGGTGACGATGCCCATGGTGCCTTCGGCGCCGATGAACAGGTGCTTCAGATCAAAGCCGGTATTGTTCTTGCGCAGCGCCGTCAGGCCGTTCCAGATGGCGCCGTCGGGCAGCACCACTTCCAGGCCCAGGATGTTGTCGCGGGTATTGCCGTAGCGCAGCACGCCCGTGCCGCCCGCGTTGGTGGCGATGGTGCCGCCGATCTGGCACGAGCCTTCCGCGCCCAGGCTGATCGGGTACAAGCGGCCTTCGGCGGCCGCTGCGTCCTGCACCGTGGCCAGCACGCAACCGGCTTCTACTTCCATGGAATTGTTGGCGGCATCCACGCGGCGCACTCGGCGCATGCGCGCCAGGTTCACGATGACGGGCGGCGTGCCGCCGGCATCCGGCACCGCGCCGCCGCACAGGCTGGTATTGCCGCCCTGCGGCAACACGGGCGTGGCATGGGCGTTGCACAGCCGCACAATGTCGGCCACCTGCCGCGTGCTGCCGGGCAGGGCAACGCACAGCGCCGGGCCCTTGTACCGGCCGCGCCAGTCTTCGGTGTAGCCGGCCATGTCGGCTTCGGAATGAAGGATGGCGTCGGCGCCCAGGGCCTGGGTCAACGCGTCTAGCAGGGTGGTGCCGTAGGTCATGTCTGTGGTCCCGAATGAAGCCCGGAGATCACACGAACCCGAGCGCATTGAGGCACAGCATACGATCACTTAAATCGCTTTTCGATTTGATCAATCGTATAGCAATCGAATTTAGGGTATGTTCTAGTCGGGGCGGGCGGGGAACATACGGCTTGTCGCCCGCCAAATGAGCGAAATACAATCGTATCGTGCGATATGCGGTCTGTCTGCGTCGCCTTCCCTGCCTCTTTGGAACTGAATTCCCATGCGCGAAAAGATCGTTTTTATCGGAGGCGGCAACATGGCCTCCGCCATCATTGACGGCCTGCTAGGCCAAGGCCGTGAGCGGGCCGAGTTCCTGGTGATCGAGCCCTACGCGCCCACCCGCGACGCTCTTGTGGCGCGCGGATTGACCAGCCAGGAAAGCGTGGGACCGGCCGTCGCTGACGCCACGCTGTGCGTGCTGGCGACCAAGCCGCAAGGCTTGCAGGACGCCTGCGCCCAGGTGCGGGAATATCTGCCCGCCAGCGCCACGGTCGTCAGCATCGCGGCGGGCGTGGACCTGGCCTCGCTGTCGGACTGGCTGGGCAGCCACGCGCGCATTGTGCGCGCCATGCCGAACACGCCGGCCAAGGTGGGGCTGGGCATGACGGGGCTGTACGCCACGGCGGCGTGCGGCGCCGCCGAGCGCGACCGCGTCGACGCCCTGTTTGCCGCCGTGGGCGAGCGCATCTGGACCGACAACGAAGGCATGATCGACGCTGTCACCGCCGTGACGGGCAGCGGCCCGGGCTATGTCTTTTACTTCATGGCGGCGCTGCAAAAGGGCGCGGTCGAGCTGGGCTTTTCCGAGGCAGACGCGCGCCGCCTGGCGGTCGCCACCTTTCGCGGCGCGGCAGGCCTGGCGGCAAGCGAAGACGTGCCCCTGATGGAATTGCAGGATCGCGTCACATCCAAGGGCGGCACCACCTATGCGGCCCTGACGCACTTGCGGGAAGCCGGCGTGGCCGACGCCATCGGCGCCGCCGTGCACAAGGCGCAAGAGCGCGCACGGGAACTGTCGGCGGGCTGATCTCAGCCCAGTGAGGCCGTGTCGCGGTGTCGCCCCAGCCACCATAGCAATGCGACGGACACGGCGATGGCCGCGACGTTGAACTGCATGGCGGTCGCGAATGCGTGGGCGTAGCGGTCGGGCGCATCGGCGTCGGCATGCGCTTGCAAGGCGCCGCCAAACAGCATGCCGGCGGCCGAGACGCCCAGCGCAGCGCCGACTTGTTGCAAGGTGGACACGACCCCCGCCGCCATGCCGGCATGACGGTCTTGAACCAGGCCCAACACCACGTTGACCAGCGGCGTGTTGACTGCGCCCTGCGCGGCACCCAGCCACACCAGCGCAGGCACCAGCGACCACGGCGACAGCGCCGCGCCGGCCATGCCCACCTTCGCCATCAAGGCCGCGGTGGCCCCGCCGTACAGCAAGGCCGCAACAGCAATGGCCGGCGTGCCGAAGCGGTTCACCAGGCGCGGCGCGGCCATCGACCCGGCAACGAAGCCCACGCTGGCGGGCGCGAAGATCAGGCCCGCCGTCAACGCGTCCAGCCCGAAGCCGGTTTGCACCAACAACGCGTAGCAAAGAAACATGGCGCTGGCGGTGGAGAACACCAGCATCACCAGCAGGCATCCGGCCGCAAAGCCCGGCTGCGCGATCAAGCCCATGTCCAGCAGCGGCGCGCCGCCACGCGCCTTGACGCTGCGTTGCATGCGCGCGAACGCCAGCAGCACCGCAACGGATGCGGCCCCGCATGCCAAGGTCCACGCAGGCCAATGCCGCGCGGGCCCCTCGATCAAGGCCAGCAGCAGCAAGGCCAGCCCTGCCGCCAGGCACGCGGCCCCGGGCCAGTCCATGGACGCGGCCTGCGCCTCGCGGGATTCAGGTATGTGGCGTGCCAGCGCCCACGCCGCCAGGCCCAGCGGCACGTTGACCAGGAAGACGGTGCGCCATGCAAGGCCCAGGAAATCGGCATGCACGATCCAGCCGCCCAGCACCTGGCCGGCAATCGCGGCCAGCCCCAGCGTCATACCCATCAAGCCGAACGCGCGCCGGCGCTCATGCCCGTCGTAGCTGACGCGTATCAGCGCATAGACCTGTGGAAACAGCAGCGCGGCGGCGGCCCCTTGCAACACGCGCGCGCCGATAAGCGTGTTGGCGTCCGGCGCCAGCCCGCACAGCCCCGAGGCCAGCGCAAAGCCCGCCATGCCAAGCCTGAACAAGCGCCGGCGACCCTGGCGGTCGCCCAGGCGGCTGCCCGCGATCAACAGCACGCCGAACGCCATTTCGTAGGCGGCGATGATGAAGTTGATCTGCGCGAACGACGCGGGCAAGGTGGTCTGCATGCTGGGGATGGCCACGTTCACCACAAAGAGGTCAAAGATCGTGATAAAGCCACCTGACAGCAGCACGCCAAGACCCAGCGGGCCCAACACGCGGGTGTCGGGGCAGGGCGGTGTGGCGCAGGGGGAAGGCAGGGCGTTAGCGGTCATGGGAGTGCCGATTGGAGGGGGATCGGCGCTATTCTGGCCATGTTTTGAGCCTTATACAATTTAGCTGTTTATGCTGTTACTACCGGCAATAGCCACTTCCCATGACCCTATCTCCCGCCCCTCAACGACTGGACCGCACGCGCGCCGACCTGGCTGAATTCCTGCGATTGCGGCGCGAACGATTAAGCCCGACCGACCTTGGCCTGCCCGCCGGTGGCCGGCGCCGCACCCCCGGATTGCGCCGCGAAGAAGTGGCGGCGCTGGCTGGCGTGGGGCTGGCTTGGTACACGTGGTTTGAACAGGGCCGCAACATCAGCGTGTCCGCGACGTTTCTGGAAAACCTGGCGCGCGTGCTGAAGCTGGACGCCGCCGAACGCCGCCACCTGTACCTGCTTGCCCATCAGCGCCCGCCTGCCGAAGCAGGCCGCACGTGGTGCACGGTGCCGCCGCAGGTGCGCCGCCTGATGGACGACCTGCCGACCCGCCCCGCGTACATCCTGAACCTGCGCTGGGATGTGGTGATGTGGAACGCCGCCGCGGACAGCGTGTTCGATTTTTCGGCGCAGCCGACGGGGCGGCGCAACTTGTTGTGGATGTTGTTCGTCGTTCCCGCGATGCGGCACTTGTTTACGGATTGGTCCGCGCAGGCGCCCGCAATGCTGTCCACATTTCGTCGTGACTTTGCCAGTGCAGCAGGCGTGCCCGACATCGCCGAACTGGTCGACGAACTGCAAGCCGTGTCGCCGGACTTTCACGCGTGGTGGCGCGAGCACGACGTGCACGGCGCCTGCATGGGCCAGCGCAGGCTGCATATCGAATCGCTGGGCGACATTGCCTTTGAGCACACCACGCTGACCGTGGATGAAAGCCGCCACCTGCGCTTGGTGGTCTATGCGGTGGCGCCGGACGAGCCAGGGGCGGAAGCGTTTGCCCAATGGTTGAAGGCACGCAACACAACGTAGACGTTGACGCCGGGGATTTCGCGGATGTATCGTAAGAGCTATATCTAAAGATACATCGTAAGAGGCATTCATGCGCCATCCCGACTTCCAGACACCCGGCCACGGTGGCCATCACCGCCGCCATCATCACCACCCCTACCCCCATCACCATCCTTCGCACCACGCCGCCTCGCGCGGCGATTGGTTTTCCGGCCCGCCGGATGACGGGCGCGGCGACGCCGATGGTTTTGGTGGCGATGGCCGTGGCTTCACGCGCGGCCGCCGCGTGTCGGCCGACGACCTGCAACTGATGCTGCTGGGCCTGCTTGAACAAAACCCCAGCCACGGCTACGAACTGATCAAGGCGTTCGGCGCCCTGAGCAATGGCTTCTACACGCCCAGCCCCGGTATGGTCTACCCGGCGCTGACCTATCTGGAAGAACTGGGCTACGCCACCGTCGAGCAAGACGGGGCCAAGAAGCGCTACCACCTGGCGGACGCCGGCAAGGCGCATCTGGACGCGAACCGCGACCGCGTTGCGCTGATGTTCAACCGCTTCAAGCACATCGCCAAAAAAATGGACTGGATGCGCCAGGCCTGGAGCGGCGAGCCGCGCAGCGTGGGCCCTGAAGGCGAGGACGCACGCACCGGCTGGGTGCCGGAATTTGTAGAAGCGCGCCACGCGATGCGCCGCGCGCTGATGGAACGCACCGACGCCTCGCCCGCCGAACAACGCCGGATCGCCGCCATCCTGGCGCGCGCCACCGACGAGATCAACGGCAAGCCCTGTGCTTGATCTTGTCCTTTTCCCGAATCTGGAGTGTTGATGAACCGTAGCGACCTGACCGTGGAGCGCGTGCGCCACAACCTGAAAATGCGCGTCCTGACCGTCGTGCGCGTCGAACCCGTGGCCGGCCTTCTGGCCCGCGTCACTTTTACCGGCGATGACCTGCAGGACTTTGTCTCGGCGTCATTCGACGACCACGTCAAACTGTTCTTTCCGGCCGACCCGACGCAAGCGCCGGCCTTGCCCAGCGTGGGCCCCGATGGCGTGAAGTTTCCCGAAGGCGCGCCCAAGCCCGCCGCGCGGGATTACACGCCGCGCCGCTTCGACGCCGCGCGCCGCGAGCTGGAAATTGAATTCGTGCTGCATGGCGATGGTCCGGCATGCACGTGGGCGGCACAGGCGCAGCCCGGACAGCAGCTGGGTATCGGCGGCCCGCGTGGGTCGTTCGTGGTGCCCAAGGGCTTTGACTGGCATGTGCTGATTGGCGACGAAACAGCGCTGCCCGCCATCGCCCGCCGCCTGGAAGAACTGCCCGCCGCCGCCGAAGCGATCGTGTTGATCGAAGTGCCGTCTTCCGATAGCGAGATCCCGTTGGCCTCGGACGCGAAAACGTCGGTGCGCTGGCTGCACCGCAACGGCACGGCGGCGGGCTACAGCACGCTGTTATTGCAAGCGGCGCGCGAACTGACGTTGCCGTCGGGCGAGGGCTATGTCTGGGTGGCCGCCGAATCCGCGGTGGCCAAGGCCGTGCGCGAGATCATGGTGTCGCAGCACGCCATCGACAAATCCCGCATCCGCGCCGCAAGCTATTGGAAGCGTGGCGCGGTCGCGGTGCACGAGTCACATGAAGACTGATTGCGGCATGGCGCGAGGGCAGTCACGTTAGCGTCGCCGCCTGGCCGGCGTCTTTCATGTCTGGCGCGCCAGACTCAGCAGATTTTCCACGCGGCCTCCCGCCCCGTCTTCGCGCACCGCCAGCCCAAGCACCGCGCGTGGCCAGTCCAGGGCAAAGGGGCGATACACCACGCCGTCCGGGCGCAGGTGGCGCAACGATGCCGGCACCACCGCCACGCCCATGCCCGCTGCCACCAGGTTCACCGCCGATGACAGCTGCGGCGCGCGTTGGCCGATCAGCGGATTCAAGCCATGCTGGCGGCACGCCGCCATGATGTCCGCGCTAAGGCCATAGCCCGATTTGCGCGAATACAGGATGAAGCGTTCCTGCGTCAGATCCTTCGGCGCCAGGCGCTTGCGGCGCGCCAGAGCATGCCCCAGCGGCAAGGCCACCACCAGCGGTTCTTCGGTCAACTGCGTGAACGTCAGGCCGCCATCCAGCGCAAACGGCGGCCGCACGAAAGCGGCATCAATCGTGCCTTCGCGCAGCTGCGCCACCAGCGTTTCGCTATCGCCTTGCGACAGCGTCATATCCACGTCGGGATAGCGCTGGCGATATTGGCGTATCACTTCCGTCACCACGCCGTTGAACGACGCCGACTCGGTAAACCCCAACGCCAATTCCCCCACCTCGCCTCGCGCGGCGCGCTGCGCCGTTTGCACCGCAGCGTCGGCGCGCGCCAGGATGTCATGCGCGCACGTCAGAAAAGCGCGGCCCGCGTCGTTCAGCACCACGCCGCGCCCCGTGCGGTCAAACAGCGGCGTGCCCACTTCCTGTTCCAGCTGGCGAATCTGCTGGCTTAGCGGCGGCTGCGCCATGCCCAGGATTTCGGCGGCGCGGGTGAAGTGCTGCGCCTCGGCCGTCACCACGAAATAACGCAGATGACGCAATTCCATATCGATACCTTTTATGTACTGATTATCAACATTTCATATATTGGACATTCTATTCGCCTGGGCCGATCATGCGGACATTGCCCCAACGATCAAGGCTTTCCATGACGCGCTCCGCAAACCCCTCCCTGACCCCCGGCGCCCTGCTGCGCCAGCAACTGGCCCACGACATCGTGGTCGCGCCCGGCGCCTACGACGGGCTGTCGGCGCGGCTGGTCGCGGCGGCGGGCTTTGGCGCCGTCTATGCCAGCGGGGGCGCCATCGCCCGCGCGGCGGGATATCCGGACATCGGCCTGCTGAGCTTTACGGAAGTGATGGACCGCGTGGAAAAGATCGTCGACGCCAGCGGGCTGCCGGTAGTGGCAGACGCGGACACGGGCTTTGGCGGGTCCGCGAATGTGGAGCGCACCGTGCGCATCATGGAACGCGCGGGCGTGGCGGCGTTTCATATTGAAGACCAGTCGTTTCCCAAGCGTTGCGGGCACCTGGACGACAAAAGCCTGGTGGACGCCGACGAGATGTGCCGCAAGGTGCACATCGCCCGCCAGACCTTGAGCGACGCCGACACGCTGGTCATCGCGCGCACGGACGCCATCGCGGTGGAAGGGTTTGACGCCGCCATCACCCGTGCCGAGCGCTACCTGAAGGCAGGGGCCGACATGATTTTCGTGGAAGCGCCCGAAACGCGGGAGCAGATCCGCGCCATTGCCGACCGCCTGCCCGGCCTGAAGCTCATCAACATGTTTTACGGTGGCAAGACGCCGCTGGTGCCCTTGCCCGATCTGGCCGCGATGGGTTATCGCCTGGCCATCATTCCGTCGGACTTGCAGCGCGCCGCCATCCACGCCATGCAAGCCACGCTGGCGGCCATCAAGCAAACCGGCGACAGCAGCGCGCTGGCCGACCGGCTGACCAGCTTCAAGGAACGCGAGGCCATCGTGCAGACAGAGCGCTATCTGGCGTTGGACACGCAGTAAGCGTCCAACGCCCGGCCCGCACGCCAGCAGTACCGTGGCGCGTTAGCGATCGCACCTTGCCGGCATCGTGTTCGGCCACAAACGTTGCCCCGCGCTGCCGTACAGCGTACGCACGCCGCACACCATTTGCACGCGGGCCAACGCGCGGCCGGCCGGGTCGATGATTTCCGACGCGTCCGTCTTGGACACTACCGCGCGCTGGTTCAAGAACGGCGTCACGGCGCTGTAGTCGGGCGCGATCACGAATTCGCCGCGGCGGTCCACAAAGCCGAAGTTCATGTCGGCCAGGGCCGGCGCCAGGCCGTCGCGCAGCGTGCCCAGCGCGTTAAACGCCGGGCCGGTGAGTGTGCCGTTGGTGTCCAGCGCTCGCATTGCGCGCGTGGACAGCAGCGACACCGCCTGGCCTTCCGAAAACGCGGACGTTGCGCCCTCGGCCGTCAATCGCGTCTTGCCGCCGGGTTCGACATAGTCGGTGCGCAACCGGCCATTAACCTCGTAGTGCCGCAGCAAAAGCGGCGAGCCTTGTGGCCAATCCCATTCGCCGGCGGGCAGCGTCGCCACCGTCTTGCCCGACGTATCGATCAGGCGGGTGCCGCTGTCGTCGGAGGCAAGCGCGCGCGCGGGCGTGCCCTGGAAGTTCGACGCCACGGCAGCGCGAGGCGCGATCTGCCACCGGCCTTGATCGTTCAGGTAGCCATAGCGTGGCGCGCGGCGAATTTCCAGCCAGTCGCCCAGCCGCGTGTACAGCGCGTCTTCCAGGTCCAGGGCATTGGTGCCATCGGCTGAAAAAACCCAGCGTTGCTGATCGCTGTCGGCCGTCACGCTGCCGTCTTGCGCGCGGCCGATTTGCAGCCGGCTGATGAAGGGTGTCAGCGCGCGACCCTGGTCGTTGAACAGCGCCACGGGGCGGGTGTAGTCCTCGTCCTGCCCGCCTGCCTGCATCACCTTCCACAGCTTGTCGTTGACGCGCTCGACGGCATAATGGCGCGCCGGCACGATCCACTTGCCTTGCAGGTCGATCACGCCCACGCGGCCCGCGCCCAGCGACGCGGCGGCCTTTCCGTGCTGGAACGCGCCGATCTCCTGGAACGCGGGCGCGGCCAATTCCTTGCCCGCCACAAAGTCGTACAGGCCCCACGGCGCGTCAGCGCTGGCGGTCTTCACATAGCGGATGACGCCGGGCGCGACCACCTGTGAATCGAACACGTCGCCGGGCAGGTCGTACTGCTTGCCGGCCCGGTCGATCATCTTGTTCACGCCCTTGGCGTACACCAGCGCGTACCCGTCGTTGAAGGCGCCGATGTGTTGTTGCAGCGGCAGGTCCATCACGCGGCCCTGCGCGTCCAGCAGGCGGATGCCGTCGGCGGTGGTCGCGGCGTAGCGTAGCTGGTCCGCCTTGAGGGCCTTGTCCAGGACCGCCGCATCGCCGTCCCGCTCGTCGGCTGCGTCCAGCAGCGCCAGGTCCGTCCACGCCGCATCGGCGACGATGCTGCCGTCGGCCAGCAGCAAGCCGGCGCCCGCGGGGCCGCAATGGCAGTGCGACTGGCCCAGCATGCCCAGCGGCGCGCCCGGCAGGTTGAGCGGCAACGGCTTCAATTCCATGTTCCGCGCGGCTTCCACGGCTTCGGGCTTGAGCAGCGCGCGGCCGTCGGCGTCCACGACATTCAGCAATGCGTTTTCCCGGCTCTTGACCCACAGACGGCCTTGGCGGACTTCCATGTTGCCGATATCCGCCAGCCATGCGGGCGCCGATTCGCCGTGCAGCCATGCACCCTTGGGCGTCAGCAGGCCCACGCCCGCCTCGCTTCTGAACAGCACGAAGCCTTCTTCATCGATGCTGGGCGACAGGCCCGCGCCCAGCGTCAGCGGCTTGTCCTGGCCGGGCACCAGCGCCATGGTCGTCTCGCCCGAGGGGTACACGATCGTGTCGTTGAAGCGCTGTGAGGCATGCGCTTGCTCCGAGCTCAGGGTGGCGACCAGCTGGCCGGCCGCGTTCAGCAGCGCATAACCTTTGCGACCCGCCAGCTGCGCGCTCCAGAATTGGCGCCCCACGGGGCCCATCGATTCGTAGTGCTGGTCCGCGCCGATCACCTTGCCGTCCGTGCCCAGCAGCACCACGCCGTCGGGCCCATCCGCCACGGCCAGCCTGCCGTCGCGGTCCGAGGAAATGTCGTGGTACACGGGCTCGACCACCCAGTTCCAATCGCGGTCCACCAGCCCCTGGCGATACTCGCCGTCGGTGGCGATGTACAAGTCCGGGCCATAGGCTTGCTTGACCGCCACGCCGGGCGTGGCGAAGCGGCGTTCGCCGGTGGGCGAGCGGTATTCCGGCTTGAAGGCCACGGCGGCGCGCGCGGGCAGGCCGTCAGCCAGATCCAGGCTGTCGATGCCCGGGTCCAGGGGATCGCCGACCGGTTCGCCTTGGCGGTTGATGAACAGGTGCCGGCCGTCCAGCGTGGCCACGGCCAGGCCGATTTGGGCAAAGTCGCCCACGCTGTCATAGCGCGGCGCCACGGCCATGCGGCCCTGCGGGTTGATGAAGCCCCATTTGCCTTGCCACTTCACGGCGGCCAGGCCGTGGCGGAAGTCGCGCACGGATTCAAAGATCGGGCGAATCACCAGCCGGCCGTTCTGGTCCAGAAAGCCCCAGGCATGGCGGCGCAGCGACTCGTCCGACGGCACGCGGCGCATGGGTTCCAGCGCCGACGGCAGCAGCACGGCGGCGCGTCCGTCCGCCAGGTTGCGGATGCAGCCGTTGGTGTAGGGCGTGTGATTGGAAATGTCGTCGACGGCGGCGTCGTTGCGCGAGCGGGCTTCATCGACGCAAAACACATGGCCCGTCTGCGCCTGCGCGGACAGGGATGCGCCCAGCGCGGCCAGGGCGCAGGCGATACGGGTGGTGCGGATCACGCGTGACGTCATGGTCATTCTGCTTTGGCGGAGTCTAGGGCGGGGGGATCGATGCGCTTGGCATCGGAGCAGGTCAGGGCTTCGCGCGGCCAGCTCTGGTTTTCTTCCGCGTCAAAAATCACGATCTGGTCGCACAGCACGCCGAAGGTGGTGGTGGTCTTGCCGCGTGTGTCGATGAATTCGACCAGGTGGTCGTGAAACACCATGGCGCGTTCGTCCTGGAAGTCTTGCGCCCAGGTGTAGGCGGGCGGGATAGCGTAGCGGCCGGTCAGGTCGATGAACCCATACAGCTTGCCGGTGCGATCAAGTCGTTGCGCCCGTGCCAGGCCATGTTTCAACGGGCCCAGCACGCTGAAGTACGCGCCCACGACGCGCTTGCCCGCCGCGTCCAGGAAACCGTACTTGCCGTAGTCCTCGCTGTACGGCACCACGCCTTCGCTGGCGTGGCGGTATTCCACGGGATAGCGGCCGGACAAGCGCGCTACTTCGCGGCCTTGCAGGTCTGTCAGCACCGTGTTGGACGCGCTGTCATCGGTAAACAGCACGCGCCGCATGGACGCCAGCGGGAAGCCGTCGCCGCGCTTTTCCAGCACGGTCTTGCCCTGCTGGTCGATGACGCGATAGCCGGAGCCCTGATTGGCGCGCGCCAGGCCTTCGGGCTGCACAAAGAAGGGGTTGAATTCGCCATATAGCGCGGGCACTTGCAGGGTGCCGCGCGCGTCGATGGCGCCTTCGCGTTCGTCCTGGCGCACGATCAGCCAGTCACCGTGCTGCTCTTTGCTTTCGGGGCGCCCGTCGGTAATTTTGGTGGCGCGGCCTTGCGCGTCGAACAGCACGGCGCTGCCGTCAGCCAGTTGGCCGATGTAGCGGTTTTCGGCCAGCTTGTCGGGCTTGCCGTAGATGATGTCGCTGCGCTTGCCGGTGCGCAGGTTGACCATGCGGTACGGGCTGTCGCCATAGCGGCCGGCCAGGCCCTTGCCTTCGGGCTCGTTCACCAGCATGACGCCGTTGCCCAGGTATTCCATGTTGTAGGCGCTGTCGTGCGTGGGCGGCACGACCCACTGGCCCAGGCGGTTGACGACGCCCCAACGGTCCTTGTCCTGGACGCGAACCCAGTCGTCGTCGAATTCCTCGATGCGCTCATAGTCGGGCTTCAGGGCGGGCGCGTTCAGGCGCACGTTCCACAGGCCCCAGCGGCGCTCGCGGTTATCGTCGGCCGCGCGGTAGACCAGCAGCTCGCCGTCCAGATCGGAGGCCGCCGCGCCCACTTCGTCCGGCACGCGCGCCGGCTTGCCCTGCGCATCGATCAGGATGGCGTCGCGGCGCAGCATGTCGGGCGTGCGCGCCCAGGTGTAGGGGCCGTTGAAGGGGCGCAATTCGCTGTATTCGGGCGGCACCGCCCATTTGCCCTGTCCGTCGATGGCGCCCACCTTGTCGTCCTTGGCGCGCACCACCAGCGGCATCGTCACGTCATAGGTGTCGATGTTGACCCATTGCGGGTTCGACACGATCTTGCCGGTGACCGTCAGGATGGCCAGCGCCTGATCGCCGTTGAGCGCGCGCAGCAGCCCCAGCGGCATGGTCGCGTTGCCCGGCGTGCGCGGGGCCGACTTACGCGGCGAAAACGCGCTGACGTCATAGCCGCGCAGGCGCTGCGCCGTGTTTGCATCCAGCAAAGGCTTGCCGTCGGCCGCGTAGACCTGCACCAGCGACCCATCGGCGCTGGCGGCCGTGGCGGCGTACGAGGCGGCGTCTTCCGAGCTGAGGATGTCGGCCACGTCGGCCCCGGCCGCGGCTTGGTCCGCACCGACGGTCTCGGCGACGTCGGTGACGACGGTGGCGGAGTCGGCCGCGGTAGTGTCGGCGGCCGCGGTATCGACCGCCGCGGTGTCGACCGCCGCGGTTTCGACCGCCGCCACCGCGTCCGCGCCGGGCTTGGACGCGTCGGAGGCGCCTTCCGCAGCGGCTGCCGCATTTTCCCCAGCATCCACCGCCACCGCTTCAGCGGCAATATCGACGTTGCCGTCCGAGGCTTGCACGCCGTCGGCCGGCATGCCATAGACCCAGGCGCGGCCCTGCACGATGTCGACGCGGCCATCGCGTACCGCCAGCTTCTGCATCGTTCCGGCGGGGCTGATCAACAGCGTGGTCGATGCGTCGGACAGGTAGCGCCAGCCTTCGCGCTGCTGCACCCCCATGTACGACGTCGTGAATACATGTGTCGGCTTGAGGCGTGCATCCAGCAACGTAGACTTGCCGTCGTCCGTGGCCACCAGCCACACGCCCGGCGCCAGCCACTGCACGCGCTCGTAGGCGGCGGACGAAATGGCTTCACCGCGCGGGTTCACAAACGTCCACTTCTCATCGCGGCGCACGGCCACGACGTCGCCGTCGCGCATGGGCGCTTCGCGCGAACGCAGCACCTGCGGCGTCACGGCCCAGCGGCCCTGCGCATCCAGCAAGCCCCACCACCCGGAATAGCGCGACCCGCGTACCTGCGCGGGCAGGTAGCCGGCCGACGGCGCGGCCAGCATCATCACGCCTTCGGGCAGCTCGGCGGCCGCGCCCGTCGTGGTGTTGATCAGACGCGGCGGCGTGGGCATCTCTATCGACGCCAGCTTCTGGCCGGGCATGAATCCCCATGTGCGCGTGCCCAGCGGGAAGGTCTTGACGACCTTGCCCTGGCGGTCGATCAGGACGTCGCGCTCGTCGTCTTCCACCAGCGCGGTGCCTTCGGCATTGAAACCCGTGGCGTTGGTATAGCGCGGCTTGATGACCCACTGGCCCTTGGTGTCGATATAGCCCCACAAGTCGCCCTGGCTGGCGGCGGCCACGCCGTTCTGAAATGGCATGGCCTGCGTGTAGGCAGGCGCGATGGCCATGCGCCCTTGCTTGTCGATGTAGCCCCAGGCGCCGGCATCATCGCTGCGCGACCCCGTCAGCACGGCCGCCAGCCCTTCACTGAAAGCCTGGTGGCAGACCGTGTCCGAGCCCTGTCCGTAGTAGGAGGTAGTGCACTGGTCCAGCCACGAATCCGCGCGCGCGGTCACGGGCAACGCGGGCAGGGCTAACGCCAGGGCCAGCGCCAGCGGCTTGATCGCGGCGCGCATCATACGAAGGCGCGGACAAGCGCCGCGAAAAAGGGGAAGCCAAGCCGGACGTGCCACATGGTCGGGTGCCTTGCCAAATTATGCGAAGGCAGCACTGTAACCAGCAGTAGCAGCCAATAAAGGGGTAAATGTAACGATAAAAAACGAAGCGTTAATGCGTCCCTACTCGGGTGGCTACTTGGGTGTCCGCTTGGGGGTCCACTTGGGTATCCGCTTGGGTGTCCACTTGGGGCGCTGCTTTGGGGGGGTACTGGGCGGCTACTCGGCGGCACCGCCGCGCATCCACGCATTCCCGCGCCGCATGCAGGCGGCAAAAAATAATCGCTTGAAGCCAACTGGCGACGACTCTGTAATAGAACCGCGATGCCCCCTGTGCCGGGGCGCAGCAGCCGACCGAAGAGGCTCCCCATGCAAGCGCCGCTTGCTTCGTCTACCCGCGATGTTTTCTCCGATCCTTCCCATGACCCTTCCTACTTATGGCTGCTGGTGCTTGCCGGCGGCATCATCATGGGGCTGGCCCTGGGCGTGCGCCATGTGCAGGGCCTGTTCCTGCTGCCGGTCTCGATGGACCGGGGCTGGAACCGCGACACGTTCGCGATGGCGCTGGCCGTGCAAAACCTGACGTGGGGCATCGCGCAGCCGTTTACCGGCATGGTGGCCGACCGCTATGGGTCCGCCAAGGTCATTGCCGCCGGGCTGGTGTTCTACGCGCTGGGCCTGCTTGGCATGGCGCACGCCGCCACGCCCCTGGCCTTCATGCTGAGCGCCGGCGTGTGCATCGGCATCGCGCTGTCCGGCACCGCGTTCGCCGCGGTCTATGGCGCCCTAAGCCGGCTGGTGCCGCCCGAGCGTCGGGGGTGGGCATTGGGAGTGGCCGGGGCCGTGGGCGGCCTTGGGCAATTTGCGATGGTGCCCGCCGCGCAGTGGTTGATCGGCGGCTGGGGCTGGGTTGGCGCGTTGTTGGTGTTCTCGGTGCTGCTGGCCTTGTTGCTGCCCCTGGCGCGACCGCTGCGCGAACCGGCCGGCGCCACGCGGGACGCCGGCGCGCCGGACGCCGCTTTGTCGCTGCGCGCGGCCATCGGCGAAGCCTTCACCCGGCCGGGCTTCTGGTTATTGAACCTGGGGTTTCTGGCGTGTGGCTTCCAGTTGGCGTTCATCGGCACGCACTTGCCCGCGTACCTGATGGACAAGGGCCTGCGCGCGGCCGACGCGGTGGCCGCGCTGGCCATCATCGCCTTGACCAATGTGATGGGCACCTATGTCTGCGGCGTGCTCGGCGCGCGGCATCGCCGCAAATATCTGCTGGCCGGCATCTACCTGCTGCGCACGGCCGCCATCGCCCTGTTTCTGTTGCTGCCCCTGTCCACATGGACCGTCTACGCGTTCGCCGCGATCATGGGCTTTGTGTGGCTGGGCACGGTGCCACTGACCAATGGTCTGATCTCGCAGGTGTTCGGCGTGCGCTACATCACCACCCTGTTCGGCTTCGTGTTCTTCGGCCATCAGCTGGGGTCGTTTCTGGGCGTGTGGCTGGGCGGCGTGGTGTTCGAGGCGACGCGGTCCTACGACTTGATCTGGCTGGGCGCGATGGCGCTGGGCGTATTGTCGGCGCTACTGCATTGGCCCATCGACGACCGCCAGATCCTGCGCGCGCACGCTAGACCGGCCGATGCTGCGTGCCCGCGCCCATCGTGATGTGCAACATCCGACAGGGTTCCATCACCTTCACGGTGTGCCACGCGCCCTTCGGTATGACATAGGCGTCATCGGCCACGTCCTTGTAGCGGGGCGGGGCAGGAAGACAAGGTAGTGCAAAACAGCGTTGATCGGCCATGGTAGCGAGCTGGGCCAGATCTGGCTCGATCAGGCCAAATCTGACCCGCTGCAACGCGTTGATCTATAAGCCTTTATTTTCCAGCGAGCCAGTTCTGGCCCGTATCGACCCTGAAAACTCGGAAAACCAGGGATAGCGCGCGGGTAGCGGCGCCTTGTGTTTATCGTAAATGCCTCGCAAGGCATTGATTCCATGGCGAAGTTTTTTTTATTTCACGTCCTGGCATGGATGTTGCATTAGTCCCTCGTAGCGCTTCCCCCGGGAGGCATCCGGCCACCACGGCCACCCACTACGACGACTTAGGAATCGACATGCCTACTCCCGCCTATATCAGCATTTCCGGCAAAACCCAGGGCAACATCACCGAAGGCGCCTTCACCGCGGATTCGGTCGGCAACGTGTACGTCGAAGGCCACGAAGACCAGATCCTGGTCCAGGAAATCGAACACCGCGTCAACACCCCGACCGACCCGCAAAGCGGTCAGCCCTCGGGCCAGCGCGTGCACAAGCCCTTCATCTTCACCAGCGCGCTGAACAAGGCCACGCCCTTGCTGTACCACGCGCTGGCCTCGGGCGAAATGCTGCCCGAAGTGGAAGTGAAGTGGTATCGCACGTCCATCGACGGCAAGCAGGAACACTTCTTCACGACGGCACTGGAAGACGCCACCATCGTGGACATCACCAGCGTGCTGCCGCACGCGCAGGATCCCAGCAAATCGGACTTCACGCAGTTGATCAAGGTGGCCATGGCCTACCGCAAGATCACGTGGACGCACGAAATTGCCGGCACTGAAGCGTCGGACGACTGGCGCAAACCGCTGGAAAGCTAAGCAGGTCGCCGCGATGGCGCATCGGCGCATCGGCGCATCGGCGCATCGGTGCATCGGTGCATCGGTGCGTCGGTGCGTCATCGCGGCTTGGTTTCACCGAAGGCGCGTCGCGCCTTTTTCTCGTCATCGCGTAGCGTTTATCATGTCGCCCAACAGTAACCATCACGGGAAAGGCGATGAGCCAGGGGTTCGAAGGCGTCCGGCCCGCGTCGGAATCGTCCATCGAGATCGGCTTTTTTTATAACGGCCGGCATTGCGTGGAACGCATCCGCGTCAAGCCCACGGCCGCCAATCTGAAACGCGCCGCCGACCGGCGCGCCGCCATCATCGAAGCCATTGCGCGCGGCGATTTCGATTACGCCGCTGAATTCCCCAAACGCGCCACGCCGCCCAAGCCAACACAGGGTTCCGCATGACAAGCAACACGCAGTTGGAAGTCAATGACCTGACGCCGCAGGCGTTCACGCCTTATGGCTGGATGCTGGGCAAGCCGATTCCGGATGGCAACGGCGTGCCGCTGTTCTCGAACGCCGCCACGGACTTCTGGCAGGAACACGTGTTCAACACGGGCGCGGGGGGCGACGCCGAAGTGCTGTGGGTGAATTACCGCAGCCGCGCGACCGACATCGCCAGCCTGGAAAAGCACCTGCTGACGCAGCAGGCCATCGTGCCGCTGACCGGCACGATCATTCAGGTGGTGGCCAGCAGCAATGCCGACGGCAGCCCCGACCTGACGACGCTGGCCGCTTTTCGCGTGCCGCAAGGGCAGGGCATCTGCATGCGGCCCGGCTGCTGGCATGCAACGCGCGTGATCGGCGCCGAGGTGACCTGCCTGATGCTGACGCGCAGGTCCACCACGCTGGACCTGATCCAGCACCTGACCACCGAAGCACGCGCGTCAGAAAGCGCCATCGCGTCGATTGCCACGCATCAGCTGGAAGGCGTGGCGGAACGCGAACAGGCGGTGGATGCCTGAGCGCTGACGGTCGGCAGGCCCGCCCGACCCGCGCGGCCCGACCCGCGCGGCCCGACCCGCGCGGCCCGACCTGCGCGGCCCGGCCTGCGCGGCGCGACGCTGACTCAATCGGCCTCGCCGCACGCTACGCCCAGCCGCTTGAACAGCGGCCATTTGTTGCGATAGCCGTCCGACCAGATCATCGACGCATAAGCCGCGAAGGGCGCGGCCACGGTCTGTACCGAGACCTGCTCGGCGGCGGCATCGTCCTTGGGGCAAAAGGGCTGGCCCACGGTCGGGTATAAGTCGCCTTCCCATATCGCGTGGCCGCAATGCTCGCAAAAATTGGTCCACTGACCCTGGCCATCGGCGTCCGGCCGCAGCGCCGGGGCCGCCTGGTGCAAGCGCGCAGCCACGTCCGCCGCCAATATTCCCACTTGCGAGATCAGCGCCGGGCCGGGTACGCGTTGCCAGGTCGGCGGGCTGAACAGCCAGTCGTGGAACGCGCCCGGGTCCAGGCCCCGGCTGTCGCCATCGTCGTCCCACTCGATCTCGGCTTCGGTGCTTTCGTGCCCCG
This sequence comes from Achromobacter sp. ESBL13, assembly GCF_036668755.1. Lineage (NCBI taxonomy): Bacteria > Pseudomonadati > Pseudomonadota > Betaproteobacteria > Burkholderiales > Alcaligenaceae > Achromobacter > Achromobacter sp. ESBL13. Next base: position 961,800 of record NZ_JAZEVT010000002.1, read on the forward strand.
GCGGCAACGCCAGCGCGTAAACCGGGGTGGCGTGCCGGCAGTGGCGGCAGGCGTGCGTTGCCCGCAGAACGAAGTACGACGATGCGCGCAGGTTGGCGTCAATGGTCAAGGGCGCGTCGGGGGGTGTCGGGGTGGTGGGCATGCAAGCGAGGGTTGTTGCGGTGTGGGTGGGGTATGGCCGCGGTGTGGCTGCGGTTGGCCGAGCCTTCTTGATTGACGGGAAATATGCCAGAATCCCCCGGGAATTGCAGTCCTTGCCCGCGACGCTGCCGCCAACAGGGCGTTGCCAACATCAGAATGTGTTGGAGCAAATGTATGCATGATCGCCAGAGTAGCACCGGCTTGTCGTCCCCCGCCCGGCACCCCGTTTGGGGCGGGCTTGCCATCTTGATGCTGGCCGCTGGCGTAGCCGGATGCAGCTTCACGTCTCCGGACGAGGCAACGGGCTCGCAATCCGTGGGCATTCACGGCGTTACCGCGCAGCAGGCGCGCAGCATCGCCAGCGAAGCGTATCTGTACGGCACGCCCATGGTCGCCAGCTACCAGACCATGTACGCCTTCAACCTGGACAAGGCCAACCCCCAGTACAAGGGCCCGCCCAACACCATCACCAACATCGCGCGCGTCTTCACGCCCGAAGACACCGCGTTCGTCACGCCGAATTCCGATACGCCGTACTCCTTCGCGATGCTGGACCTGCGCGCCGAACCCGTGGTCATCAGCGTGCCGCCCATGGAAAAGCGGCGCTACTTCGTGCTGCAATTGATGGACCTGTACACCTATAACTTCGCCTATATCGGCAGCCGCGAAACCGGCAACGGCGGCGGCAACTTCCTGGTGGCGGGGCCGCGCTGGAAGGGCAAGGCGCCCAAGGGCATCACGCGGGTCATCAAGTCAGAAACCGAACTGGTCAATCTGGTGGGCCGCACGCAGCTTTTCAACCCGGCCGACCTGGACAACGTCAAACGCATCCAGGCGCGCTACAAGGTGCAGCCGCTGTCCGCGTACACACGCACCGCGCCGCCGCCCGCACCCGCGCCCATCGACTGGATTGCCCCCGTGCCGCCGCACGAAATGCGCACGTCGCTTGAGTTCTATAACCAACTGGCCTTCCTGCTTCAGTTTGCCCCCACGCACCCCACCGAAAAATGGTTGCGCGAACGCCTGGCAAGCATCGGCATCAAGCCGGGCCAGCCGTATCCGGTGGACAAGCTGGACCCGCGCCTGCGGCGTGCGCTGCAAGAAGGGATGCACACCGCGCAGAACGACATCGACAAGAACCGCGCCGCGCTGGCCGGCAAGACCGATACGCTGTTTGGCGATCGCGCCAAGCTCAAGAACGATTACCTGTCGCGCGCCACCGGCACGCAGATCGGCATCGGCGCCAATAGCCGCGAAGAAGCGCTGTACCCGGTGCTTGAAAAAGATAGCCGTGGGCAAGAGCTGGACGGCCGATACGCCTACACCATGCGTTTTGCGCCGCGTAGCCTGCCGCCCGTCAACGCGTTCTGGTCCATGACCCTGTATCGCTTGCCCGAGCAACTGCTGGCGCCCAACCCGCTGGGCCGCTACCTGATCAATTCCCCCATGCTGCCGTCGCTGAAAAAAGACGCCGACGGTGGCGTCACCCTACACATCCAGGCGCAGTCGCCGGGCAAGAGCCGTGAATCAAACTGGCTGCCGGCGCCCGATGGCCCGTTCATGGTGACGATGCGCTATTACTGGCCCAAGCCGGCGCTGCTGGAGGGCAAGTGGGTCACGCCGGAAATCGAACGCGTGGCGCGCTAGCGGCATGAAGCGCAACTTCAATATTCACGATCTGCGCATCTTCTATACGGTCGTCATGACCGGGTCGACGCGCCAGGCCGCCCAGGTCATGAGCCTGACGCAGCCCGCGATCAGCCACGCGGTGTCGCGGCTGGAAAGCGCCACGGGCGTGCAGTTGTTCGACCGTTCCCACAAGACCTTGCGCCCCACGGAAGCGGGGCGGTACCTGTACACGGAAGCCAAGCTGGTGCTGGATGAGCTGGTGCGGATCGACGAGGCCCTGCACAGCATCGAAAAGTTTGGCGGGCGCGGCTTGCGCGTGGCCTCATCGCCCGCGCTGGCGTTGGTGTATGCACCGCAGGCGGTCAAACGCTACCTGGACGTGCACGGCACGCGGCCTTTTTCGATCGACGTGGAATCCTCGGTGCAGGTGATCAGCGCCGTGGAAACCATGCGGGCCGACTTCGGGCTGGGCGCGGTGGGCCGCGACAGTTCGCGCGTGAACTTCACCACGTTCGTGCGCACCGATGTCATGGCCATCGTCCACCGCGACCACCCTATGGCGCGGCGCGACGTGGTCGCGGTGTCCGACATACCGCCGGAGTCCTTCGTCAAGCCGCTGTGGTCCGATTACGTGGTGGCGCAGGGCGACGTCACCGATTCCGACGCACTGGATTCCGGCATGCAGGCGCACATGACGCTGGTGCCGGGCACGGTGCGCGCGGTCAAGGGCATCAGCCTGGTCAATGCGCTGTCGGCGTCGGACATTGTGTCGGTCTACCCGGATCTGGTCGCGCTGCCGCTGGCGTCGCGGCAGTGGTTTGAGTTCGTATTGATCACCCGCCGCGACGCGCAGAACCACGAACTTGCCGAGCGCCTGTTGGGTGCGCTGCACGCCACTGCCCAGGCGCGGCGCAGCGGGGTGTTCGCGGATACGATCCAGCTGGTCGCGTAACGAACCGCCCCGCTTATTCAATCCGCTGGCGGTTGCCACGGCAAGGACTGCAAGTCGCCGTCGATGCTGATGGCCTGCCCGCTGACCATGGCGCCGAACGGGCTGGCCAGAAACAACGCCATGTTTGCGATATCGGCGGCGCGCACGAACTGGCGCAGGCTGACGCCGGACAATTCCAGCTTGGTCTCTTCCTCTATCGTCAGGCCCATCGCGCTGGCGCGCGCGGCGATCACGCGGTCGATGCGCGGGCCGGCCACCAGTCCGGGCAGTAGCGCATTGACGCGGATGCCGTAACTGCCCAGCTCCACCGCCAGCGACCGCGTCAACCCCACCACGCCCCATTTGGACGCGGCGTAGGGCGTGCGCAAGGGCAGCCCGATGCGCCCCGCCACCGAACTGATGTTGATGATGGAGCCGCCGCCTGCCTGGCGCAGCGCGGGCACGGCGTGCCGCACGGTATGGAATTGCGACGCCAGGTTGATGTCCAGCGTGGCGGCCAGGTCATCCGGCTGGATGTCGGTGATGCCGGCCGTGGGCCCGGCGATGCCCGCGTTGTTCACCAGCACGTCCAGGCCACCCAGATGCGCCAGCGCGGTCTCCATGTAGCGGTCGATGTCTTCACGCACGCGCACATCGGCGCGGCTGTGGGCATGGCGGCATTCGAACAGCGCGCCTTCGTCCACGTCGCACACGTGCACCCGCGCGCCGCGTTCGGCAAAGGCGTCGGCCAGCGCCGCGCCGATGCCCGCCGCGCCGGCGGTAACGATGACGCGGCGGCCGCTCAGGTCCACGGGCAGGGCGGTCAAGTCTTGCGGGTTCATGCGGTTTCCTTGGAAGGCGTTATGGGTTTGCGCGAATGCGTCATTGCGTCATCGGATCATTGCGTCATCAGCCTGCACTTGGATTCCTTCGGCGAGGTATAGATCTCGTCACCCGGAATTTTCGCGACCAGTTTGTAATAGTCCCAAGGTCCCTTGGATTCGGCGGGTTTTTTCACCTGCATCAAATACATGTCGTGCACCAGCAGGCCGTCGGCGCGCACCGTCGCGTTCTTTACGAAGAAGTCGTTTACCGGATTGCTCTTGACCCACTTCATGATGGCTTCGCCGTCCGTGGTGCCGGTGGCTTTCACCGCATTCAGGTAGGTGGTGGTGACCGAGTAGTCGCCCGCTTGCAGCATCGACGGCTTCTTCTTCATGCGCTCTTCAAAGCGCGCGGCCCATTTGCGCGACGCATCGTCCTGGTCCCAGTACCAGGCGGTGGTCAGGTACATGTCTTGCCCAGCCGCCAGGCCCAGCGCGTGGATGTCGGTGATCAGCACCAGCAGGCCGGCAATTTTCATCTTCGGCGTCAGCCCGAATTCGGCGGCGGCCTTGACGGCGTTGCTGGTGTCCGCGGCGGAATTGGCCAGGCCCAGCACCGTGGCGCCCGACGCCTGCGCCTGCAAGATGTAGGACGAGAAGTCGGACGTGTTCAGCGGATGGCGCACGCGGCCCTTTACCTGGCCGCCGTTCGCCTGCACCACGGCCGACGCATCGCGTTCCAGCGCGTGGCCAAAGGCGTGGTCCACCGTCAGGAAGTACCAGTCCTTGTTGCCTTCTTTAAGCATCGCGCGCGCCGTGCCGCGCGACAGCGACACCGTGTCGTAAACGTAGTGCACCGTGTACGGCGTGCATTGCGCATTGGTCAATTCCGAGGCGCCCGCGCTAACCACGAAAAACGGCGTCTTCTTTTCTTCGGCCACCTTCGCCATGGCCAGCGCGGCGGCGGAATTGGCGCCGGCGATCAGCATGTTCACGCCTTTCTGATCCAGCCATTCGCGCGCGCGGGAAGACGCGATGTCGGCCCGGTTTTGATGGTCGGCCACCAGCACTTCGATTTTCTTGCCGGCGATTTCGCCGCCCATGTCCGCCACCGCCATCTTGATGGCTTCGGCCCCGCCCGGGCCGTCGGCATCGGCCGACAGGCCCGACATGTCGGTGATGAAGCCGATGCGGATCACGTTGTCGTCGGCCATGGCTGTGCCGCCAAAGGCCAGCAGTGCCGAGGCTACCGCCGCGTTCAAGGTCTTGTTCATGATTTGTCTCCCGCCTGGGGTGTTGGTTTGGATGCCGTGCCGTCGTCAGAACGCGACGTTGTTCCGGCCCTTCAGTTGCAGAATCTGGCGCGCCTCGTCGGGTGTTGCGATGGTTAGCGACAGGTCTTCAAGAATGCGGCGGATGCGGCGCACCTGGTCGGCGTTGGAATGCGCCAGTTCGCCGGGTCCGTCCCACAGCGAATCTTCCAGCCCCACGCGCACAAAGCCGCCCATCGTGGCGGCCATGGTGGCCAGCGGCGCCTGCTTGCGCCCGGCCGCCAGCACCGACCAGCGGTAGTCATCGCCGAACAGCCGGTCTGCCGTGCGGCGCATCATCATCACGTCTTCAGGGTGCGTGCCGATGCCGCCGCGTATGCCGAACACCGACTGGATCAGAAACGGCGGTTTCAGCAAGCCCTTGTCCACGAAATGCGCCGCCGTGTACAGATGCCCGATGTCATAGCACTCGATTTCAAAGCGCGTGCCGTTGTCGTTGCAGGACGTCAGGATGTGCTCGATATCCTTGAACGTGTTCTTGAAGACCAGGTCGTTGCTGCCTTCCAGATACGGGCGTTCCCAGTCGTGCTTGAAGTCCTTGAAGCGCTCCAGCAGTTCGTACATGCCGAAGTTCATCGACCCCATGTTCAGCGACGCCACCTCGGGCTTGAAGCGCGTGGCCGGCAGCATGCGTTCGCTGACGGGCAGCACGGGCGACCCGCCGGTGGTGATGTTGATGACGACATCGCTGCCCGCCTTGATGCGTGGCAGAAATTGCGCGTACAGGTCCGGGTCCTGAGTGGGCCTGCCGGTTTGCGGGTCGCGGGCATGCAGGTGCACGATGGCCGCGCCCGCCTGGGCGGCGTCCAGCGCGGCCTGCGCGATCTCGTCGGGCGTCACGGGCAGATAGGGCGACATGGACGGCGTGTGCACCGAGCCGGTAATGGCGCACGTGATGATCACGTTGCTCTTGGATTTTTTCATGGGCCTTGGACGTTTGATGTTTTATCGTGGCCCCGGCTGTCTCCTCCGGGTGCGGCCCATTCTGTCGCAGGCGTCCGGCCTTGTCACCTGAACAGAAATTATCAACTGATAGGGTTTCCGGTGCTGCGGCGCAGCGTGATCTGGCGTCATCCACGCGGACGGGCGCGGCCCCCCTGAAATACAATCTGCCGCTATGTCCCGCCGCCCACCCGCCGACCCCCAAGTTTCTGGCCCTGCCGGCCCGCGCTACGTTCTTGCCGTGGATCTGGGCGGTACCCGCTTCCGGGCCGCGCTGGTTGACGAGGCGGGCGGCATCGCGCACGCCTGTGCCATCGACAGCCCGGCGGGCACCGACCTGCATCCCGGCTGGGACGAGATCGATGCCGACGAGTGGTGGCGCGGCCTGCAAGTGCTGTCCGACACCTTGGCGCGGCAGGCGGGCGCCGACTTTGACGCCATCGCCGCCCTTGCGATCTGCGGCGTCACCCGGACGCAGGTATTCGTGGACGCGCGGGGCGCGCCCGTGCGACCCGCCATCACATGGCGCGACACGCGCACGGCGGGGCAGGTGGCGCAATGGTTGGCCGCGATGCCCACCGATCACCCCGAGGCGGCGCAGATCAACGCGTTCCACCCTTGGGCGCGCGTGGCCTGGCTGCTGCGCGCGGAACCGCGGCACGCCGCGCGCGTACGCGTCGTGCTGGAACCGAAGGACTACCTGAACTTCCGCCTGACCGGCCGGGCCGCCAGCGACACCGTGTCGATGGCGAGACTGGCGGCGGCGGCGCGGGCACACGGTCCACAAGGGGCGGAACACCTGCAAGACCTGCCCGGCGCGCAAGGGGGGCAAGGTGTGGGAGGGGGGCAAGGGCCGCAAGCGGCACAAGCGACACAAGCGACACACGGGCGGCAATCCCCAGCCTTCGATCTGCTGACTGCCGTCGGCGCCGATCCCGGCTGGGTGCCGCCTTTGCTGGACCCCCTTGCCATCGTCGGCCCGGTGCAACCTGGCCTGCCGGGTTCGCTGGCCCGTCTGGCCGGACGCGGCGTGGTCGCCTGCTCGAACGACACCTGGGCCGCCGTGGCCGGGCTGGGTGCGTTGCGGCCTGGCTACGCCTACAACATCTCGGGCACCACCGAAGTCTTTGGCGCGGTGGGCGCCGAGCCCGTGCAGGCCGAGGGCTTGATGACGGTGAACTGGGGCAACGGCAACCACCAGATCGGCGGACCCGGCCAGAACGGTGCCGACACCATCGCCTGGCTGCTGCCCTTGCTGGGCAAAGTGGCCCGGTTTGGCGGCTTGCAGGCCGGCGGCCTGTCCGCCGTCAGCGACGCCATGAACGCCTTGCTTGACGCGCCCCGCGACCCGCAGCCCGCCCTGTTCCTGCCCTACCTTCAAGGCGAGCGCGTGCCTTATTGGGACCCGCGGTTGCGCGGCGCCTTCATCGGCCTGAATCGCCGGCACGGGCCCGGCGACCTGGCATGGGCCGTGCTGGAAGGCGTGGCCTTCTTGAACCGCACGGTGCTGCAACGCGCCGAAGCCGCACTGGGCGCACCCGTAGCCGAAATCCGCTTCGGGGGCGGGGCGGCGTCCAACCCGCACTGGTGCCAGGTCAAGGCAGACATTTGCGAACGCCCCGTCGTGGTCGGGCAGGCAGACCAGCCGGGCGTCATCGGCGCGGCCGCCGCCGCGTGGACCGCGCTTGGCCATTACGACAGCTTCGCGCAGGCCCAGGCCACCCTGGCACGCCCCGCGCACCGCTACGATCCCGACGCTTCCCGACGCAACGCCTATCACCGCCTGTACGCGCAATTTCGCGCCGCCGAAGCCGCCTTGACGCCGGTCTCGCACGCCTTGGCGTCACTGCGCCTGCCGTAAAAACCCTAAGTGCGGCGACGCCGCAAAGCCGCCCTGCCGGGGGCTGCCCAGGTATAAACTGCTACGCCATCAGGGCGCGAACGCCCGGCAGGCGGTGGATACCCCTTGCACTACAACAAACACCAACGCAGCAAGGGTTGAGTCGATGCGCGGCATCCTGGAAAAGTACGGCACGGCAATCGCGGGATTGGTCCTGGTGGGCTTCTTCGCAATTGCCGCCCCTAATTTCGCGGCGCCCAACAACCTGTTGAACATCGCCAAGGAAACCAGCTTCCTGGCCATCATTGCCATCGGCTTCACGCTGGCGCTGGTGACGGCCGAATTGGACTTGTCCGTGGCCGACGTCGCCAGCCTGGCCGCCGTCGTCACGGGCGCGCTGGTGCATACCGGCCAGCCGGTGATCGTTGCGATTGCGGCGGGCCTGGGCGTCGGCCTGCTGTGCGGCCTGGCCAACGGCATCGCCGTGACGCGGCTGCGCGTGCCATCGCTGATCGCCACGCTGGGCATGGCCGCCATGGCGCGCGGCTTCGCCTTCATGCTGACCGACGGCGTGTCCTACGTGGGCCGCTGGCCCGCAGCCTTCACCGACCTGGCCCGCGCCAAGCCTTTCGGCATCCCGGCGCTGGTGCCGTGGATGCTGGGCATCGTGCTGGTCGCGTATTTCCTCATCAAGTGGACGCGCACCGGCGCCCGCATGACGGCCACGGGCGAGGCCGGAGAATCCGCGCGCCTGGCCGGCATCAACATCCGCGCCATGAAAAGCATCGGGCTGGCTTTGTCGGGCCTGTGCGCCGGCATCGCCGCCGTGTTGCTGACCGCCAGCCTGTCGTCCGCCGCGCCCAACATGGCCGGCGACTACTTCCTGTACGCCATCGCCGCCGTGCTGCTGGGCATGACGATGTTCAACCCCGGCCACGCCAACATCGGCGGCACGCTGGTGGCCGCGTTGATCCTGAAGGTGCTGGGCAACGGTCTGGTGCTGATGGGGGCGCCATATTACGTGCAGGACATCGTGCTGGGATTCATCATGATTGCATCCGTCGCGGTGTCGTCGGCCGTGCTGAAGAAAGCGGCTTTCAAATTCTGATCCGAAGGGGAAACCACCATGAAGACATTGATCAAGCGCACGTTGCTGGCGGGCGCCTTCGCCGCGCAAGCGCTGGCCGCCAGCGCCGCCCACGCCTTTGACGTGGGCATCGTTGCGTTCCAGATGTCGTCCGAGACGCACGCCCGCGTGGCGAACGCTGCCGCCCAGGCCGCGCGCGCCAAGGGCTGGACCGTCACGCAACTGAACGCCGAGGGCTCCTTGCCCAAGCTGGCCGAACAGCTGGACACGCTGGTCAACAAGAAGGTCGATGCCATCGTCGTGGCGATGGGAAAGCCGGTGGAAACCGACGCGCAGTTGCAGGCCGCCAAGGAAAAGGGCATCCCGGTGGTGGGCGTGATGTCCGGCGCCAGCCCGCACATGCTGTTCGACGTGGAAGTCAACGAATACGCCACGGGCGCGCAGTCGGTCCTGTACCTGCTGGGCAAGATGGGCTATCAGGGCAACATCCTGTCGGCGCGCTTTGACGGCAATTCGGGCACGCGCATTCGCGGCAAGATGCTGGACGCGGTGCTGACGGAGAACACCGCCGTCAAGGACCTGGCCAAGTTCAGCATGGCCCGCACGCAAAGCTGGCGCGACGACGTGCGCAACGGCATGCAGGCGCTGTTCCTGCGCCATCAAGGGCAGTTCAAGGGCGTGTGGGCATCGTTCGACGGGCAAGCCTATGTCATCGACGACCTGCTGCAATCGCAAGGCATGAAGAAGGGCGACATTACGCTGGTATCGGTAGACGGCGGCCCTGAAACCTATCGCCGCATTGCCGACCCCAACAGCTTGATCACCGCCACGATGATGATTCCGTTCGAGCAACTGGGCACCAGCGCCATCGAATCCATCGACCGCATCGTCGTCAAGAAAGAGCCCAAGGAAACGGTGGCCTCGGGGCCGTACCTGTTCATGGATTCGGTGTTGGTCGATGCCTCCAACGTGCAGAAGTTCTTGCAGCCGGGGGCCAAGTGAATGGGGTAGGAGCATGACGCCAGTGACTCCCATGACGCCCGCGACGCCCATGCCCCCCGTGGCGCCCATGACCGCCGCCTTGTCGCTACGCCAGATCCGCAAATCGTACGGTGCGGTCGAGGCCCTGAAAGGCGTCGACCTGGACGTGCCCGAAGGCAAGGTCATGGCCATTTGCGGCGACAACGGCGCGGGCAAATCCACGCTGATCCGCATCATCTCGGGCGCGCAGGAGCCCACCGGCGGCGAGCTCAGCCTGAACGGCCGCGCCGTCGCCTTCCGTTCGCCGCATGACGCGCTGGTCCAGGGCATTGCCACCATCTACCAGGACCTGGCCCTGGCGCCGCGCCTGTCCATCTGGGAAAACGTCTTCATGGGTGCCGAGCTGGTCCGCCGCGTCGGCCCCCTGCGCGTGCTGGACAAGCGCCGTATGGCCGAGCAGGCGCGCGGTTACCTCCAGCGCCTGTCGGTGCCCATCGACGACATGGACCGCCCCGTCGAACGCATGTCGGGCGGCCAACGCCAGGCCGTCGCCATCGCCCGCGCCCTGCGCTGGGACGCGCGCGTCGTCATCATGGACGAGCCCACCGCCGCCCTGGGCGTCAAGGAAACCGCTTTGGTCCTGAACCTGGTGCGCAAGCTGCGTGAGGAAGGACGCACGGTCATCCTCATCAGCCACAACATGGCAGACGTCGTCGCCCTGGCAGACCGCGTCGCCATCCTCAAAGGTGGCATCAAGGTAATCGAACGCGATATCGCCGGCCTGGACGCCGACGCCCTGGCGCACCGGGTGATGACGGGTAAAGACTGATTCTGGCGGGCGCGCCAGCATTGACGCCCGATGCATAAAAAAAGCCGCCGCCGGGTCTCCCCTGGCGGCGGCTTTTTATCGTGCAGCGGCGCAGCTTAGTCCTGGCGGCTGGTCACTTCAACCAGGTGATAACCAAACTGCGTCTTCACCGGACCTTGCACCACGCCGACGGGGGCGCTGAACACGACGGTATCGAATTCCTTAACCATCTGGCCCGGGCCAAACGTACCCAGGTTGCCACCGTCACGGCTCGACGGGCAGCTGGAGTTTTCCTTGGCGACTTGAGCGAAGTCAGCGCCGTTTTCAATGGCGGTCTTGAGTTCGTTGCACTTGTCTTCGGTGGAAACGAGGATGTGACGGGCGGAGGCTTGTGCCATGTGGAGGCTCCTTGCGGAATAGATTGGGGAGGGGAGAGTAACGCATTTGGGCGTGCTCACTACGGTGCCATCATAAACTGGCTTTCATGGCGGCCCTGTTGCGGTTATTAACCCGACGTTACGCCAACCATTCCCGAAACGGCCCCAAATCCATCCCGCTGGGCACATACCAAACCTTGCGGGTCTTGTCCCATTGCGCGCCCAGCGCCTTGACCACGTCCCGGTTCGCGTAGGCCACTTTCAAATCCCGGTGGCCCACCGCTTGCACCGGCGCTGCCATGTTTCGGCGTAGCGCCGTGTCCGCGCGTTTTTGCGTGGCGGCCAGTTGCATCTGGTCGATGAACGCGCTGCGGCGGGCGGCGTCCTGCGTTGATATCAAGGTCAGGCGCGATTTGGTTCGTGTTGCCGCCACATAAAACAAGTTCTCTTCTTCGCGGCGTTTGCGCAGCGGGTCGGGGAATGCGTCGGCGTCCATGAAGGGCAGGACGACGTGTTCGAATTCCTTGCCCTTGACGTTGACGATGCAATCCATCTGCACCGTATGCTTGCCGGGCCGCGCGCCGACGAAGGCTTCCGCCGCGCCGATCCATTCCGAGAACTCGCGCAGCGTCTTGGCCGACGCTTTGGCCGATGCGATGAAACCGTTGATGGACCGCGTGACGACCGACGCCTCGTAGGGGTGCACGTACAGGCGCTTGGCCAGCTTTTCCATGTCCATTCCGTCGCGCACGGACTCCAGCGCCAGGTAGGCGGGGGTGTCGGTGGACAACGCGCGCAGGTGTTCCACCGCATCGGTGATGCGGGCGCGGGCGGCGGGGCTGCCGACGCGTTGGATCTGGCCGCTGAAAAAATGCTTCAGCGCGGACGGCTCCTTGGCCAGCGTGGTCTGGGCTTCGCGCAGTTCCTGCGGCGTCAGCGGCACTTCGGCAAAGGTGGTCAGCGCGTCCACGATGGCTTCGCGCGTGGCGGGCGCGCCCACGTGGTGAAAGTCGTCCAGCGCGATGGCCAGCATGCCGCGCAGAAACAGAATTTCTTCGCGCAGCAGGTAGCTCTTCATCGTCAGCGTGCGGTAGGGCAGGCCGGCGTTCATCAAGGCGTTTTCGATTTCGATGGATTGATGCGCATCGCGCAGCAGGACGCAGCATTGGTCCAGCGGTTTGCGGTCCTGCTTCCATTGCAGGATGGCCTTGACCACCTGCTCGCCGCACGCGCCCGGCGTGTCGGCGTACGCGGCTTCATGAATCTCGGTGCGTAGCGGCAGGTTTGAATCCACCGGCTTTTGTTTGAACGCCTCCATCGCGTAGGCCAGGTGCGGGCCATGGCGGTACGTCATCGTCAGCGGGTAGTTTGCGCAATCCGGGAAGCTGGCCCGGATGCGGCTTTGCAGGAAAGATTCGTCCGCGCCCAGGTGTGAATAAATCACCTGGTCTTTATCGCCCACGCCTACAAAATACGTAACGTCCACATTCAGCAGCGCTTCGATAATGCAGAACGACGCTTCGTTGATGTCGTGCAGCTCGTCGCACAACACCAGCTTGTACGGGGCCAGCACGTCGCGCGGGTCGGATGAAGAGCGCAGCAGGCGCGCCAGGTCGTATGTGGCGTCAAAAAAACCCCGAGCGTCCACATAACCGAAAACATCAACGCGCTGCCTTTCGTATTCAACGGCCCACAGATAATCGGTAATCGTCACGCCCGCGCTTTCGGCGATGGACAGCGCGTCCGCCTCGTCATCCGGCGCGATCTGCATCGTGGCTTTCAGCTTCAGCAGGTTATCCAGAAACTGGCTGACGGCCGTGTTGTGCGTACGAATATCCAGCAGCTCGGCATATTGCGGATTATTCGCCGCCACGTTTTCCAACGCGTACAACGCGTAGGCTTGCTGCTCGCGCGTGGACGGCAACACTTCGGGCTTGCCGTCTTCGATCTTGGCCAATACGCGCTGCGCGTACTCTTCAACCGTTTGCACATTGACGCGCCGCGCCGTGTTGTAGGCGATACCGACGTCGACCAAACGGGTTTGCAGCACCTGCCGGGCTTCATCCGTGAAGGTCAGCGCCAGGATGTCTTCGGGCGGCAGGCCGCGCGTCAGCGCTTCGCCGATACGCAGGGCCAGCGTGGTGGTCTTGGCGGCGCCCGCGTTGGCGATGACCAGGCTGGTCCGGCTGCGCGAGGTCTGAATCCGGGACTGTTCCTCAGTGGGAACGAATCCGGACGGGAAGAACTGGGGGGCAGGGGAGTTTGTGGTCATCTAGGCAAAAAAGGCGCGAGCAGAATGTCGCAGCGGAAGCCGCCAGTGTAACGATTCCAAAAATCGGATCCGCAACGCAAATGGCCGGCGGGCGCTTGCGGCGCCTGCCGGCCATTCAGACCCTGACTACAGGGAAGCGAAGGTAGGATGCGGATTTGCCCCGATCAGCGCACCGGCCACCCGTACATCAGGCCGCCGTCACGGTAAGACGCGTTCAGGCCGCGCGACAGTTTCAAGGGGCTGCTGGGCCCCAGGTTCTTCTCGAAGCTCTCGCCGTAGTTGCCGATGTGCTTGATGATGTTGTAGGCCCACTTGTCGTCCACGCCCAAATTCTTGCCCATGCCGGGCGTCACGCCCAGCAGGCGCTGCACGTTGGGGTTGGTGCTTTTCAGCATCTCGTCCACGTTCTTGGACGTAACGCCGTATTCCTCGGCTTCCAGCATGGCGAACATGGTCCAGCGCACGACGTTGAACCATTGCTCGTCGCCCTGGCGCACCATGGGGCCCAACGGTTCTTTCGAGAAGTTCTCGGGCAGGATGTCGTATTGGCCGGGGTTTTCCAGATTGCTGCGCGCCGCCGCCAACTGCGACTTGTCGCCGGTGAACGCGTCGCAGCGGCCAACCGCGAACGCGCGGATGATTTCGTCCAGGCGTTCCACCACCACGGGCTTGAACGCGATGTTTTGCGAACGGAACCAGTCCGCCAGGTTCAGTTCGGTGGTCGTGCCCGGTTGCACGCACACGGTGGCGCCGTCCAGTTCCTTGGCGCTTTTCACGTTCAGGGACTTGTTCACCATGATGCCCTGGCTGTCGTAGTAGTTCACGCCCACGCCGATCAGCCCCAGCGTGGTGTCACGCGTGAGCGACAGCGTGGTGTTGCGCGGCAGCACGTCCACTTCGCCGGATTGCAGCGCGGTAAAACGCTGCACGGCGCTGACGGCCATGATCTTGGATTTGGCGGGGTCGCCAAACATGGTGATGGCCAGTGCGCGGCACAGGTCCACGTCCAGGCCGACCCAGCCGCCCTTGCTGTCATTGACCGAAAAGCCGGCCACGCCGGTCGAGACGCCGCACTGGACAAAGCCCTTGTTCTTGACGCTGTCGAAAGTCACGCCCGCCGTGGCGGCCCAGGACGAAAGAAATAAGGCGGTGCCTGCCGCAACGTGTTTGAGTGCTTTCATGGTGTCTCCGCGCGATGGGCGCATTGGTATTCTGTCGGCCGCTGGCCGAGGTGCGCGGAATGGTAGCCACGCCGCCTGGGCGGGAATATCAGGGAATTCCCGTTAAATCCACTTGGCGGAATTTACGGGGGATAATTCTTGCCGGGGCGACACAGGGGCAACGGATGAACCAAGAAGATCAACCGAAAGAGACGGGCCACGGCGGCCGACCCCGGCCCGGGCCTGGCTTCGTCAAGCAGCAGGTGCAGGGCACGTGGCGTGAACTGATCCGCGTCAACACCAGCGACCGGCGCTGGGAAATGCCGCTGGCCGCCGCGCTGTCTTCCGGCTTGCCACTAATGGTGGGCGCGTATTTTGGCCGCATGGACTATGGCCTGATGTCCAGTTTGGGCGGCATGGTGTTTCTAAGCCTGCCCAATACCTCGCTTGCCCAGCGGATGATGATGTTGCTGGCCGCCTCGTTCGGCATGGTCGCCTGCTACGCCGTCGGTGCGCTGACGCAGTTCTGGCCCACGGCGATGATTGCCGCGCTGACGGTTATTGCCATTCTGGTGAACATGGTGTGCCGCTGCTATCGGCTGGGGCCGCCGGGCAGCCTGTTCTTCATTATGGCCACCGCGATTGCCGCGTATACGCCTGGGCATATTGAAGATGTGCCGTTGCGCGTCGGCATGGTGGCGCTGGGTTGCCTGGTGGCCTGCCTGGTGGCGTTTGCGTATTCCCTGCACATGACGCGCGTGGCGCCGCCTCCGCCCGAGGCAGCGCCGCCCAGACCGACCTTTGATTTTGTTGTGTACGACTCGGTCATCATCGGCCTGTTCGTGGGAATTTCATTGCTGGTCGCTGAACTATTGCAACTGCCACGTCCGTATTGGGTGCCGGTCAGTTGCCTGGCGATTATCCAGGGCGCAAGCCTGTGGGCAGCCTGGAATCGTCAGCTGCATCGGATATTGGGAACGGCGCTGGGTTTGTGCGTGGCGTGGGCGTTGTTGAGCCTGCCGCTGAATGTGTGGACGCTTAGCCTGGTGATGATGGCGCTGTCGTTCGGCATTGAAACGCTGGTGGTCCGCCACTACGCCAGCGCGGTGGCGCTGATTACGCCGCTGACCATATTTCTGGCCGAAGCGCCGCACCTGGGCCAGGGCTATCCGGCCGACGTGATTGAAGCGCGTTTTGTGGATACGGTCATTGGCGCGTTCATCGGGGTGCTGGGCGCGGTGCTGTTGCACAACCAGCGCATCCGGCCGCGATTAAGTCGGTGGATGCGCGCGGTATTGCCGAATCGGGTGAGTTGATGGCGTGGGCGGGGCGTGCGGATGCCGGCCCTTGCCCTTATTCGTCTTCTGTCGCTATCCAGCCGTTGGCGCCAGCCCCGCCACGCAATAGGGGCAATCGGCATCCGGCTTGGCGGTTTGCACCATGGCGCCTTCCACGGCCGCGCCATGCAGGCATTCATGTGACAGCCACTGGCTCAGGCGGTCATAGCTTTCCATATTGCTGCGCCAGTTCGGCGCGCACAGGTAATAACCCAGCGGGCTTTCAAACGTGCGGTCGAACACGTCCACCAGCTGCCCCGTTGCCAGTTCTTTTTCGATCAGGCAATGCGGCATCAAGGCCACGCCGAAGCCTGACGAGGCCGCCTGGATAATCATCGAAAACAGATTGAAGCCAGGGCCGAAACGCGCACGGTCATAATCGCCGATATACGTTGAAAACCAGTATTCCCACGACAGCGGAATCTCGATGTGCTGTAGCAGCGTGCACTGCTTGATATCTTCCAGGCTGTTGATGGGATGCTGTTCCAGATAATCGGGCGAGCACACCAAACGGGTTTCGCGCCCGGTCAGGTACTTGGCGTCGCCATCGTGCCAATCCCCGTAGCCATACTGAATGGATGCGTCGAAATCCAGTTCGGTGCTTTTGTAATCCGCCACGCTGTAGCGCACGAAATTGACCGAGATGTCCGGGTTGAAGGCGCGAAACGTCTTCAGGCGGGGAAACAACCATTGCGCGGCGAAGGTGGGCGCGGCCGATACGTTCAACGACTTGGCCGACTGCTGCGTCGCCATGACCTGCGACGTGGCGCTTTCCAGCGTGTGCAGGGCCGGGCGGATCAGGCTCAGGTACGTGGCGCCCATGCGAGTCAGCTGCAAGCCATTGGTGGCGCGGATGAACAGCGCGTGGCCCAGATAGCTTTCCAGCGTGGCGATATGCCGGCTGATCGCGCTTTGCGTCACGAACAGTTCCTTGCCCGCCTTGGAGAACGACAAGTGACGCGCCGCCGCGGTGAACGCGTTCAACTCTGAAAGGGTGGGGCAGCGGCGTCTCATGGTGGTGTGCGGAATCCGGCTATGAATCGCGGATAAGGAATGTGGATCGAAAGCGGCGTGGGAGCGCTTCCCAAGAGGGGTATGAGTAAAGCTCATAAGGCTGTTCAATTTTGTGTCGAACGCCTAAGGGGAGACCCGGTATCGGACGTTTGGATTGTACCGGTAGAGTTCGCCATGCTGAATTCCCTGCATGTTGAACAGATAGCGTGATTTATTTATGAAGCCGGTTGTTGTTAAGAATTGCAAGATCTTGAATACCCGATCGTTGGTCCTCGAAGACGCGGCCAACGTACTGATTGAAGACGGAATGATTTCCCGCATCAGCGCCGACGACCTGACGGCGCCCGAGGCCGAAGTCGTTGACGCCAAGGGCATGACCTTGATGCCGGGCATGATCGACTGCCACGTGCACGTGGTGGCCTCGTCGTTCAACCTGGGTCGCGTGGCCGCTTTGCCCAATGCCTTGGCGCTGCTGCGCGCCTTGCCCATCATGCAAGGCATGCTGGACCGGGGCTTTACCTCGGTGCGCGATGCCGGCGGGGCGGATTGGGCCTTGGCGCAAGCGGTGCTGGACGGCGTGGTCGATGGCCCGCGCCTGTTCTGCTCGGGCAAGGCCCTGTCGCAGACAGGCGGTCATGGCGACTTCCGGCCGCGTAACGACGAACTGGACCCCTGCCCGTGCTCGGTCAAGATCGGCAACATCGGCCGCGTCGTCGACGGCGTCGACAATTGCCGCCTGGCCGTGCGCGAAGAGATCCTGAAGGGCGCTACGCAGATCAAGGTCATGGCCTCGGGCGGCGTGGCGTCGCCGAACGACCCGATCCAGAACCTGGGGTTTTCAGAATCCGAACTGATCGCCATCGTTGAAGAAGCCAGCAACGCAAACACCTATGTGATGGCCCACGCTTACACGCCGCGCGCCATCACGCGCGCCGTGCGCTGCGGCGTGCGCACCATCGAACACGGCAACCTGGTGGACCGCGAGGCGGCCGAGGTGATGAAGGAACACGGCGCCTACATGGTGCCCACGTTGATCACCTACGAAGGCCTGGCCAACGACGGCGAGCGCTATGGCCTGCCGGCCGACTCGGTCAAGAAGATCGCTACCGTGCGCACGCAGGGCTTGAAGGCGCTGGAAATCCTGGACGACGTCGGCGTGAAGATGGGCTACGGCAGCGACCTGCTGGGCGAAACCCACTACATGCAGGCCGACGAACTGCCCTTGCGCGCCCGCGTGCTGGGCAATGCCAAGGTAATCCAGCAAGCGACGTTGATCGGCGCCGAAATCCTGAACCAGGAAGGCTTGCTGGGTGAAGTCCGCGAAGGCGCGCATGCCGACCTGCTGCTGGTCGCCGGCAACCCGCTGGACGACATCTCTCTGCTGACTCAGCCCGATTCCATCAAGCTCATCATGAACCGCGGCTTGCTGCACAAGAACGCCTGCTGACGTTCTTTCACCGAACGCCTGCTGACGTTCTTTCACCCTTACTCCCGGAAATCTTCACCATGTATTCCGTATCGGACCGCCTGGAGCGGCTGCCGTTCTCCAGCTTCCATTTCAGGTTGCTGATGATCGGCGGCCTGGGGCTGGCGTTTGAAGCGCTGGACGCCGGCATTATCGCCTTCATCATCCCCTCGCTGCGTACGCAATGGGGCTTATCCACCGGCCAGATCGGCTGGATCGCCAGCAGCACCTACGTCGGCTTTCTGGTGGGCGCCCTGTTCTCGGGCATCCTGGGCGACCGCTACGGCCGCAAGAAAATCATGATGTGGGCGCTGATGCTGTTCTGCGTCGCCACCTTTATCAACGCGTTTGCGCGCAACTATCACGAGTTCTACATCCTGCGCATGATCGCCGGCATCGGCATGGGCGCGGAAGGCGCCATCATCGCGCCGTACCTGGCCGAATTTGTCAGCAGCAAATATCGTGGACGCTTCACGGGCGCGCTGGCGGGGTTCTTTTCGTTCGGCTTCGTGCTGTCGGCGTTGCTGGGCTATTTCATCGTTCCAATGAGCGACGACGGCTGGCGCTGGATCATGGTGATTGCTTCCGTGCCGGTAGTGTTTTTGCTGTGGTGGCGCAAATCGCTGTTCGAATCGCCGCGCTGGCTTGAACACACCGGCCAGACCGCCGAGGCTGACCGCATCTGCTCGGCCATCGAAGCCGAAGTGCAGCAAAGGCTTGGCCGCCCGCTGCCCACGCCCATCGCGACACGCCGTGCCGCCACCGCCGCCGAAAATCCGCAAAGCGCCATGGACAAGCTGATGTCCTTGTTCTCGAAAACCTATCTGGGCACGACGGTGCTGGTGTGGGTGTTCTGGATCACCGTGCTGTTCTGCTACTACGCCTTCCTGGTGTGGATTCCCAGCTTGCTGGTCGAGCGTGGCTTCACCATCACCAAGAGCTTCTCGTACACCATCCTGATCTATCTGTCGCAGATTCCCGGCTATTTTTCCGCCGCCTATTTCAACGACAAGATCGGCCGCAAGTACACGATTCTGGCGTACATGCTGTTGTCTTGCCTGTCGGCGCTGGGCCTGGCGCTGGCCAGCGGTGAACAGCAGATCATCATGCTGAGCATGTTGCTGTCGTTCGGCATGAATGGCGTGATTGCCGGCCAATACACCTACACCGCCGAGATCTATCCGACGTCGATCCGGGCAACCGGCATGGGCGCGGCATCGGCCTTTGCGCGCATCGGCTCGATTGCATCGCCCACCATCGTCGGCGTGGCGTATCCCGTACTGGGCTTTGCCGGCGTGTTCGCCATGATGACGGCGATCTTGCTGGTGGGCGGGCTGGGCATTCTGTTCTTTGGCAAGAACACGCGTGGCGTGGTGCTGGAGGCGATTCACTGATGACCCAGACATCAACCTTGGCGCCGTGGGCGGCGCACGCGCGGGCCCTGGCTCAGGCAGAAGACCGCGCGGCGCAGTGGCAGGTCGTGTCGGCCTTGCTGGCAGAGGCTTTCGGGCATCAACTGTTCACCGCGCTGCTGTATCTGCAAGAGCATCGGCTGATGAAGCGGCTGTACACGTCGGACGAGAGCATCAGCCCGCTGGGCGGCTTCAAGGCCACGGGCAACGGGCCGTGGTCACGCCGTGTGCTGGAACAGGGCCTGCTGTATGTGGCCAGCGATGAAGACGACGTGCGATCGGTGTTTTCCGAAGCGCCGATGCTGATCGAGCGCGGCCTGCAATCGGCGTTGAATATTCCGGTGCGCTACCAAGGCCGGGTGATCGGGTCGCTGAACCTGCTGGCCGGCCGTAAGGCCTATGACCATGCCGACCGGGATCTGGCGGCCTTGATCGCGGGCATGTGCACGCCTGTGTTCATTGAGGAAATGCAGGCTGCGCAAGCGGCGGCGGCGGCGGTTGATCGATCGGGGCTGGACAGCGTGTGAGGGGGGCGGCGGCAAGGAAGCTCACCCCGTTCTTTGCCGCCACCACTTCCGCCATGATCGACAAGGCGATCTCGGCGGGGGTCTTGCTGCCGATGAATACGCCGGCCGGGCCGTGCAGCTTGTGCAGGTCGGCGTCGCTAAGTTCAAAGTACTGCCGCAGCCGCGCGCGGCGCTGGTCACTGTTCTTGCGCGAACCGATGGCGCCCACATAGAAGGCGTTGGATTGCAGCGCATCGATCAGCGCCAGGTCATCCAGCTTGGGGTCATGCGTCAAGGCGACCACGGCGGTTCGCGCATCGGGTTGCACGCGCAGGATGACGTCGTCCGGCATCTCGCGCGTGAAAGTTATGCCGTCCTGCGCCCAGTCGCCGTGATGCGATTCACGCGGGTCGCAAACGGTGATTTCAAAGCCCAGGGTCAGTGCGATCTGGCATAGATATCGGCTGGTGTCGCCCGCGCCGATCACGATCAGCCGCGCCGTGGGACCAAAGCCTACCGTCAGTGTCGCGTCGGTCAATTGCGGCGGGATGTCGGGCTGTGCGCCTTGCAATAGCGCATGCCCGGATGACAGGTCGACGGTGCGCGTGACGCAGCGCCGCTCCACGCAGGCTTGCAGCAGTTCTGGCAGCAGGCTGTGCGCGCCGATGCGTTCCATCAACAATTGCACCGTGCCGCCGCAAGGGATGCCGAAGCGGCGTGCATCGTCCGCCAGCACGCCGTAGCGCATCAGCACCGGCAAGTGGGCGTCATCGCCCAGGGCGCGAACGCGATCGGCCAAGTCGTCTTCAATGCAGCCACCAGACACCGACCCCACCACCGCGCCTTGCGCGTTCATCGCCATGATCGACCCGGCGGGCCGGGGCGACGACCCCCACGTACGGACCACGGTGAACAGCCAGGCCGGGATGCCCGCTTGTTGCCAGGCCAAGGCTTGGCGTAATACCAGGATGTTGATGTCCGTCATGGGGCTGATGCTTGCGTGGCGTTGATGAGTGGCGTTGATAAGTGGCGTTGATAAGTGGCGTTGATGTGTGGCGTTGATGTGTGGCGCTGATGTGTCGGCTACGCCGCCAACACCGCCAGCACGGCGTCGGGCGTGAATGGCGCTTCGTAGAAGCGCTTTCCGGTGGCGTCGAACAAGGCATTGGCGATGGCGGCGGGGCCGGGTACGGACGCGGATTCGCCCGCGCCCATCGGCGGTTCGTCCTGGCGTGGCATCAGCAAGACGTCAATGGCGGGTACGTCCTTGAAGCCGATGATGGGGTAGCCCCCCCATTCGCGGCTGGCCACGCCGGCCTGGTCAAAGGCCACTTTTTCGATCAGGCAGCGGCTAAGGGTCTGGATCACGTTGCCGTGAACTTGATGCCGCACGCCCGCCGGGTTGACGATCATGCCCGTGTCCTGGCCGACGACGATGCGTTCCGCGCGAACGCGCCCCGTGGTCGGGTCCACGCACAGGTCGATGACCCAGGCGGCCCACGCGGCGCCGAAGCCGGGGAACTTGCTGTGCACATAGCGCGCATAGGCAATCCCCCGCCCGCGCAGTAAGCCGTCGGCGTCCGGCTTGCCCCGGGTGCCGGCGGCGCGCGCTTGCCATCCCGCCTGCCTGGCCGTGGCATCGATCAGCGCGACGGCGCGCGCGTCGTCCAGATTGCGCAAGCGGTACTCGACCGGGTCGGCGCTGGCGGCCTCGGCCAGCTCGTCGATCATGCAGTCATGCGCAAAGGAATTGGGCAAGGCCGAGACGCCGCGCAACCACGACGAACGCACGATCGGCGGCATGTCGTGGCAGACGACGCGGCGCGCCGCGTAGCGATAGGGCGGCGCGGCGGTGCGGTCTCCCATTTCCAGCGTGCGTGGTTCGCCCGAGACGGCACCGGTCAACAGCAAGGCCAGCAGCGGCGCATCGTTGGACGGGTAGCGCACCGCGAAGTCGACCGCCAGCAAATTGCCTTGCGCGTCGATCGCGGCGCCCACGTCCATCAACTGGCCGGTGCCCTTGGGTTCCCATTGGTGTTCTTGTTCACGCGTCAGCTGCACGCGCACGGGGGCGCCCACCGCCATCGACAGCAGCGCCGCGTCGGCGCACACGTCGTCCGCGCAATTGCGGCCATAGCAGCCGGCGGCCTCCAGGCGGATCAGGTCGATCCGGCCTTCGCCCAGGTTCAGCAGCCGGTCCAGATCGGTGCGCAGCATGTGGGGGTTTTGCGTGCCGGTCCACACCGTCAATCGGCCGTCACGAAAATCCGCCACGGCGCAGGATGGGCCGATGGACGCGTGCATCTGGTACGGCCAGACGTAGCGGCGGCGCAGGTGCGTGGTGGCCCGGGCGCAGGCGGCGTCCACGTCACCGTCTTCGATCAGCGGCCGCGCGCGCGCCGGGTTGGCGTGGATGGCGGCGGCCACGTCGCTCAGGTCGGGCGCGGGCGGAATAGGCTGCCATCGCACTTTCAGGGCGCGCAGGGCGGCAATGGCCTGCTCTTCGCGGTCGGCCACGACGCCGATGAAATCGCCTTGCACCACCACCTGCACATTGCCCGGCAGATGCGCCACGGAGGCGCGATCCACATCGATCAGGGTTCGGCCGATGAAGTCGCCGGCATCGCGCCCGGGATGCGGCGGACGCACGACGCGGCCATGCCGCATGCCCGGCACACGCACGTCGTGCACGAAGCTCAGTTCGCCCGTGGCCTTGGCGGGAATGTCCACGCGCGCCACGCCCTGGCCGACGATGCGATATTCGCTGGCGGGTTTCAGGCGGACGGCTGCGTCGGGCGCGGCCAGCGTCAAGCGGATGTGCTGGCCGGCAAGCAGATCGCCATAGCTGAGCGGTTGCGGGCAGTGTGGCGCGGCATTGTTGTGATGCGTCGTATCGCCGTCGTCGTGCCGGCCTTGGCGTCGCTTGCGATCATCCAGGTCCTGCGCCTGCACCACGCCATCACGCACGCACAGCGCATCACGCGGAAGATTCCACCGCTGCGCCGCCAGCATCAGGAGATGTTCGCGAGCTTGCGCGGCGGCGCGGCGCAAGGGCACGGCCGAAATCTGGATGCTGGCGCTGGCGATGGTCGGCCCCTGGTTGGGCGCCGCGCTGGTGTGGCCCAGCACCATGTCCAGCCGGGACAGGGGCACGTCCAGCTCTTCGGCAACGATCTGCGCCAGCGACGTGCGGATGCCGGTGCCCAGGTCCACATGCCCGTTGAATGCCAGCACGCGCCAACCGGGCGACGGCGTGTCGCCCGCGACCAGGTCGGCATCACGCACGATGGCCACGAATATTTCGGGCGTGGGCTGGACGTATTCGGTGGCGGAGCCCGGTTGGCCCGGCGCCGGCTTGGGCGGCGCCGTCGGCTGGCGCACCACCAGCAAGGCGTCGGGGTGGGCAAGCAGCGCGCCAGGCAAAAGGTGGGGCTGGGGCAAGGTCATGAGGTCAGGGAACGGGATGGGGCCGGGCCGGTCGATGATTATGTCGCGCTTAGCGGGCGGCCGGCAGTGGGGCATCCACCAACGCGCGCGTGTCGGCCAGCGCCTGGTCCAGCGGCATCACGGCCGCGTACTTCTGCGCCATATCGAACAGGTTGGCCTCGTGGGGCCCCAGCGCGCGGTCGCCACAGCAGTCGGACACCACCAGGGGCCGAAAGCCCGCCTGCATGGCATCCACCACGCTGGCGCGCACGCAGCCGCTGGTCACGCAGCCCGCCACCAGCAAGGTCTGCACGCCACGCTGCGCCAGCCACGGCGCCAGCATGGTGCCAAAAAACGCGGACGGCGTGCTCTTGCGCACCACGTATTCGCCGGGCGCGGGGGCAAGCTCGGGCACGATGGCGCTGTTGTGGCTGTGTTCTTTCAAAGCCAGCATGGCGGGCACCTTCAAGCAAAAAATGTTGCTGTCGGCGTCGTCATCCGAGAACACGATGCGGCTGTGCGCCACCGGCCATCCGCGTTCGCGCGCGTGGGCCAGCAGGTGCCGCGTCTGCGCGATGGCCGGCGCAATGTTGCCGCCGCCCAGCACGGCCGGGTCGGCAAAGCCGTTGACGAAGTCCACGATCAGCAGGCCGAAGGGCGCCTTCAGCGGCAACGGCGTGCCGAAGCCCTGGCGTGAATAGGCCGAGATGTCACCCGCGACGGCGTCGGCGGGAATGGCTTGGGTAGAGGCATTCATTTGTTGTCCTTGCGGCGGGCGGCGTGCGCCCGGCCGGGTTCGTCTTGCACCACGCCGCGCGTCACCATCGGCTGGCCGTCCAGCGCCACGCTGCAATGGCGCATGGGGATGTCGATATGGCAGGCGGTGGTGCGGCTGCCGCCCGCTTCATTGTTGGGGCCCATGGACCACAGGAAATTGCCTTCGAAGGCGCGCGCGTCCATGCCGATGTGCGCTTCCTTGTTGTAGTGCGCCAGCATGGACCACTGCGCGCGCGGTTGCAGGCCCCAGCCGATGTGCGACACGGCATACGCCTCCGGGTCTTCATAGGCGGCCATGTATTCCTTCAGGATGTCGGCCTGAAGCCCGCCGTTGATGCGGGTGACGTAGCCGTTTTCGATGACGAGTTCAATCGGGTCGGTTACGTAGTCTTTCATGGGCAAGAGGATGTCGCCCCGGTCCAGCACCACGCGGCCTTGGCTTTGCCCTTCGTTGGGCCACGTCAAAACGAAGCCGCTGGGCCAGTGGTCCCAGCGACCGGGTTCGTCCACGAAACCGTATTCCGATATCGCGGGAAATTCGCCCAGTTGGCAACGTAGGTCGGTGCCGGCGTCGGACGTGATGTGCATCTGCCTGGCCGCTTCGATGCGACGCGCGGCGGCTTGTACGCGCGTGCGGTCGGCCTCGGTAGGGACCAGGCGGCACAGCACTTCGGGCGGTTCGATGGCCAGCAGGATCTTGGTGCCGGTCTGCAAGATTTCATGCTGCTCGGGCGAGAACAGAAGCGTCATGAGGTCCAGCACCAGGTCGCTGGCGTTCAGCGCGGCGATGGCGGCCGGGTTGCCCGTCAGCGGCGTGGCGCCCAGGTACGCCAGCGCGTCGCGGCTGATGGACTTTTCCGCGTTGACGGGTGGCAGGTCCAGCCGGTTGACGCGGGCGCCCAGGTCGGTGGCGGCGGCGATCGCGCAGCGCAAGGTTTGCGGGTGCGTGTCGGCGCCGGTCAGCACGGTGACGATCTGTCCGGCTTGAAGCCGCGACAACGTCAGCACCTGCTTCCAGGCGTGGATCAAATCGATATCGCTGACGGACATGGCGGGCTCCTTGAATCAGCGGATTGGGAAAAGGGCGGATCAGTCGATCTTGCTGCCAAGAAAGTCGCCGAAGGCGGCGTAGAAACCGGCTTCGTTGTCCCACGGAATCATGTGGCCCGCGCCGGGTACGCGCACGTGCTGCGTCTGCGGCGCCAGGCCCTGCCATTCGGCCACATCGTCATCGCCGACGACGCCGCCTTTTTCAGCGGTGACCAGCAGCATCGGGATCTTGATGGCGGGCAGGTCCGCGTGGATGTCGTCGCGGCCGAAGTCTTCAAAGCTCTGCACAATGGCCGGTTCAAAGCAGGTGTGCAGCCATTGCGCGCGTAGTTGGCGCTGGGCCTCGGTCCAGGTGGGGCAGAAAGCCAGCATGTCCTCGGCGCTCATGCCGTGCGTGGCCTGGCGAATGGAGTCCACGTACCACGGCAGATTGGCCGGATACGGGCGGCGGCCCGGGCCGGACACGGGCGGGTCCACGATGATCAGGCGAGTCAGCCCTTGGGGTGGGCTGCGCGCGGCGCGCACGGCGATGCGGCCGCCCATGGAATGGCCGACCAGCGCGTAGTGGGCCAGTTGCAGCGCCTGGGCAAACGCATTGACGTCAGCCGCTTGCGCGTCCAGGCCGTAGTCCAACCCGGGGCCGGATGCCGACAGGCCCCGGCCACGCACGTCCAGCACATAGGTGTCGAATTGGCGACCCAGGTGTTCAGCCACAAAGCCCCAGGTGACGGCCGGGCTGGTGATGCCGGGAATCAGGATGACGGCGGGGCGGCCGGCGCGTTCGCCCGCCGTGCCGCCGTAACGCAGGTAGTGCTGGCGGATGCCGTTGGCGTGCACGTTGGCGCCGTACAGAAAAGTGCTATTGGCTTGGGCTTGGGCTTGGGTCATTGTGCGCTCCGGGTATAGGGGTAAGCGCCCGAGAGCAGGGCGCCCGCGCCGGGCACCACGGGGTCCAGCCCCAGCTCTTTCAGGATGGCGTAGGTGGTGGCGATGGACGCCGTGAGAACGGGCTTGCCGGTTTCCGCTTCCACTTGCGAAACGGCGGGCAACGACGGCATCTGCACGCAGGCGGACAGCACGATCACATCGGCGTCGGCCACGTTCATGCCGGCGACGATGCCGGGCAGCTTGGCCGGGTCGTGGCGGCCCACGTCCAGGTTGTCGGGAATCTCCAGCGCGCGCCAATCCACAATTTCAAACCCTTCGGCGGCGATGTAGTCCATGACCAGTTCGGTCAGCGGAATCATGTAGGGCGCGACCAGCGCGATTTTCTTGGCGCCCATCACATGCAGGGCCTCGACCAGCGCGCCCGCGCTGGTGATGACGGGGGCGGATGCGCCGTTCTCGGCGGTGCGTTCCTTCAGACGTTTCTGCGACACGCGGTGGTAGCCGCGCCCCATCGCCATGATGGCCACCAGGCAGGCGTAGCCCAGCACATCGACGCGCGCATCGCTAAGTTCCAGTGCGCAGCGGTCGCTTTCGGCGTCCATGGCGGCCAGCTCTTCCTTCTGCACCTTCTTCATGCGCATGCGGCTGGAATGAAACGTGAAGCGGTCGTTGGGGCGCAGCGACGAATGCGCCTGCAACATGGCGGGCACTTCGGTTTCCATCGTGGTGTTGGAACTGGGAACGATCTGGCCGATACGGAATGTCTTCGTCATGGAGAAGCCTTGAAAAGGGGCGGGCCTAGGGTTTTCGATAAATTCAAAAGAAGCGTATACGCTCTATTCTTGCAAAGAGCAGCGCGGATGACCAGCCCGGTTTTCGTAGTGGTTTTCACCTAAGTGTAGGCAGTGCATGCACTATTTTGGTGATTCCTCTTCGGGTTTACGAGAGGGTCACCTTTTTATGTATCCATAACTTAAGCGTGTACTCCATAATTTTCTGAATTGGCTGCACCAGTCTTTCACCATCTTGCAAGGAGAAGTTCCGTGTCTACATCCCCTCGTATCGCCATCGTCGGCGCGGGCCTGGGCGGCGCCGCCACCGCCGCGCTGCTGCTCAAGCAAGGGCTTAACGTTCGCGTCTACGAGCAGGCGCCCGGTTTTTCGCGCTTGGGGGCCGGCATCCACGTGGGGCCGAACGTCATGAAGATCCTGCGCCGCATCGGTATCGAAGATGCCCTGAACGCGCAGGGTTCGCACCCGGACTTCTGGTACAGCCGCCATTGGGAAACCGGCGACATCCTGGCGCGGATTCCGCTGGGCGATTACGCCGTCAAGGAATACGGCGCGTCGTACCTGACCGTGCACCGGGGCGACTTCCATGCCTTGCTGGTCGACGCCTTGCCCAGGCACGTGGTGGCGTACGACAAGAGCCTGACTCGCGTGGAAGATCGCGGCGACGTGGTGCTGATGCACTTTGCCGACGGCACCTCGGAAGAGGCCGACATCGTGATCGGCGCCGACGGCGTCAATTCCCGCATTCGCGAAGAGCTGCTGGGGCCAGAACTGCCCAAGTACGCGGGTTATCTGGCGCACCGCGCCGTGTTCCCCACGCCGCGGACCAAGGCCGGCATGCTGCCCTTCGATTCCTGCGTCAAATGGTGGAGCGATGACCGCCACATGATGGTGTACTTCGTCACCAGCAAGGCCGACGAGCTCTACTACGTCACCGGCGTGCCGGTGGAACACTGGGACTTGAACGACCGCTGGCTGCCCAGCAGCAAGGATGAAATGCGCGAAGCCTTCAGCGGCTGGCACCCCACCGTGCAGGCGCTGATCGACGCCACGGTAGACGTCACCAAGTGGTCGCTGCTGGAACGCGACCCGCTGCCGCTCTGGAGCCGTGGCCGCCTGGTGTTGCTGGGCGATGCCTGCCACCCCATGAAGCCGCACATGGCGCAAGGCGCCGCCATGGCCATTGAAGATGGCGCCATGCTGGCGCGCTGCTTCCAGGAAGTGGGCGTGCAGAACCATGAACTGGCCTTTGCGCTGTACGAGGCCAACCGCGCTGAACGCGCCAGCAAGGTGCAGCGCATATCGCACGACAACACCTGGCTGCGCACGAATGAGGACCCGTCCTGGTGCTTCGGCTACGACGTGTTCAACGAACCGCTGGTAGACCCCAAGACGCGAGCCGCGGCCTGAGGATCTGTCCGCCGCGCGGGCGTGGGGGCTTGCCCCTAGTCCCGTGTCGCGGCAACCTTCGTACTTTTCGAACTGCGACCACCGCGCCACGCCATATGGGATCCACCGTCAATTCCTGCCGCGTTACCCAGCCGATCCGCTTGAACGTCAACGGCGGGGAGTGCGCCGTGCCGGCCGCGCCCGACACGGCGCTGCTGCATGTGCTGCGCAATGACCTGGCGCTGAACGGGCCGAAGTACGGCTGCGGCCTGGGCGAGTGCGGTGCGTGCACGGTGTTGATTGACGGCGTGGCCGCGCGGTCGTGCGTGATCCCGGTGCGGGCCGCGCAGGGCAGGGCGGTGGTCACGCTGGAAGGCTTGGGCACACGTCAGCAACCGGGCACGACGCAGCAGGCATTTATCGACTGCCAGGCAGCGCAGTGCGGGTACTGCCTGAACGGAATGATCATGACGGTCGAGGCGCTGCTGCGCCGCAATCCTAACCCCACGGAAGACGCGCTGCGCCGCGAACTGCATCACAACCTGTGCCGCTGCGGCACGCATGTGGAAATCATGCAGGCGGCGCTGCGGGCGGTTGAGCTGCGGGCGAAAAGCGCGGGCGTTGCGGGTGTTGTGGCTGTTGTGGCTGTTGCGGCTGTTGCGGGCGGTGTTGACCTTGCGGACGGCGGACCCACGCGATGAGCCAGGACGCGCTGGGGTCACCGCTGCTTCACCTGGACCTGCCCGCGGACTTGCTGCACGGCGTGGCCTTGCGTCCGCCTGCCGTGCTGTGGGATGGCGCGCGGTATCGCGGCAGCGTGTTGCAGCAGGCGCAGTGGGATCAGGCGCGCGTGCTGTCGGGCGTTGTGACGGTGGTTCGGCACACACACTTCGCGGGCGTCGTCGCCGTGTCGGCGGTTCATGCCAGGCAGGCGGCAATGGTCCTGGCACCCGTATGGCAAGCCTCGGATGCCGTCCAGACGCCGCCTGATGATGCCGCGGATTCGGACGAGATTCGTTATGGCTTGCGCCTGCCGCCCTCGGATACGCCGGTCGGCGTACGGGCGACGGTATGGGCGCTGAACGGGCACGCCGGCGTGTGGCTGCCGGCATGCACGCCCGGCACGCAAGCGCAGATCCGCCGGGAGCTGGCGGCGCTGCTGCAACAGGCGGTAGAGACGATCCGCGTAACGGTGCATGCCACGATCGACGGTGCGGACTCCGAAGGCGGCGATGCGGCGCATCCGCTGGACTTGATGGACGCCGCCGCCGACGCCGCGCTGCTGTCGCAAGCAGTGGGCCGGCCGGTGTGCGTGGTCTGCCGGTCCGGTGTTGCGGAAGAGTTGGTGCTGCGTGTACCGGTCGATGATGCGACGGCTGGGTCGGCTGGTGGCGGCGCTGATGCTTTGAATGCTGCTGCTTTGAATGCTGCTGCTTTGAATGCTGCTGTTTCGGATGCGGGTGCTTTGAATGCTGCTGTTTCGGATGCGGGTGCTTCGAACGCTGCTGTTTCGGATGCGGGTGCCTCAAACGCCGACGCCTCAAACGCGTTCGCCTCCGACGGCTCGGCCACCAACGCCACTGCCTTCACGCCACAACCCGACTCGCGCGCCGCTGCCGGCGCCGCGTCGTTGCGGTCCGAAGCGCGCTGGGCGGTGCGCCCGAGCCTGGCGCGGCTGTTGAGCCAGCCCGCGCAGGCAGGGGCGTCGGCACATGCGACGGTATGCGGCGCATCGGTAACGTCGCCCCGGCGCGCGCTGCCCCCGTTGCGCACCAGTGTGGACGAACTGAACGCCGCGCAAGTCTTTGCGCAAGAAAGCCAATGGCATGAAGCCGCGCTGGCCCACGGCAAAGATCCCATCGCGTGGCGCGTGGAACAGCTGCCCGAAGGCAAGGGCCGCGAACTGGCGCGCCAAGTCGTGGGTCGCGCAAGATTAAACACCGGCGCCGGAGCAGGCGCAGACGCAGACACAGACGCAGACGCAGACGCAGGCGCAGGCGCAGACGCAAACGCAAACGCAAAGGCAAACGCAAAGGCAAACGCAAACGCAAACGCCGACGCCGCCCCTGCGCCCAGCGCGGGCTTGCTGCACGGCACGGGTTTCGCCACTGCGCAGGTGCAATGCGTGGATGACGATGGCGCCGCCCGCATGGTCTGGAGCGCGTGGGTGGCCGAGGTCTCCGTGCGCGCCCAAACCGGTCAGGTCGAAGTCACCCGCGTGGTCGCCGGCCACGACAGCCAGCGCCTGCAACCGGCGCAAGGCGCGCCCGTACACGCCCATATCGAACAGCAAACGCCATGGTTGCTGGATAACGCGCGCCGTCTGCTGGCGGGGCCGCCGGCGTTTGACGATTGGGTCAGCCCGTCGTTCAAGGATGACGCGGCAGACCGGGCCGTGCGCCCCTACGAAGGTGGCGACGGCGCGATGCGGCCCCGCGCGGCGGGAGACGTCGCGGACGGCAACGTCACACAAGGTCGTTTGGCCGTGGACGGCGTGGTCACCTTGCCCGCCGCCGCCGCCATCGCCAACGCCATCCATCAGGCAACCGGCGTGCGCCTGCGGCAAGCGCCGTTCGATACCGAGGCGTTGCGCTTGGCGTTGCAAGACCGGCGTCGTCCAAAGTGGGGCACGTCCGCGCGCGGCCGTCTGGCGCGAGCCGGCGTGTGGCTCGCGGCCGGCGTCGCCGGTCTGGCCGGCATGGTCGCCGCGCTGTGGCCGGTGAAATCCGCATTGCCGTTGACGGCCGGCCCCGACGTTTCCCTGTATTCCATGCGGGCCATCGAACGGGGCCGCCTGGTCGCCGCTGCCGGAGATTGCATCGCCTGCCACACCGCGCCCGGTGGCCAAGCCAACGCGGGCGGTCTGGCGCTGGACACCCCCTTTGGCACGATCTATTCCACCAACATCACGCCCGACAACGACACCGGCATCGGCCGCTGGTCCTACCCCGCGTTCGAGCGCGCCATGCGCCAGGGCGTGCACCAGGACGGCCGTCAGCTGTATCCCGCGTTTCCCTACACGGCCTATGCCAAATTGAGCGAAGCGGACATGCAGGCGTTGTATGGCTACCTGATGTCGCAACCCGCCGTTAAGTCCGAGCCGCCGAAGACGCAGTTGGCCTTCCCCTTCAATATGCGCCCGCTGTTGGCCGGCTGGAATGCGCTGTTTCACGACGCCACGCCCTTCACGCCGGACCCGTCGCGCAGCGCGCAGTGGCTGCGTGGCGCGTATCTGGTGGAGGGCGTTGGCCACTGCGCCGCTTGTCATTCACCGCGCAACCGCCTGGGCGCGGAGAAGAAGGGCGTGCATTACCTGGCAGGGGGCGAGGCAGAAGGCTGGACCGCGCCCGCCTTGAACCAACTGGCCAGCGGACCACGCGCCTGGTCGGGTGATGAACTATTCCAATATCTGCGCACCGGTTATTCGCCGAGCCACGGTGTGGCGGCCGGACCAATGGCGCCCGTGATCCACGGCTTGGCAGAATTGCCGGACAGCGACCTCAAGGCCATCACCACGTATTTGCTGGACCTGCCGAAGCGGCAGGGCGACGGCAATGCCGAATATGCTGCGTCGGCGGCATCGGCATCGGCCTCGGCTTCGGCTTCGGCTTCGGCGACAGCGTCGCCTTCGCCCTCGTTGTCCTCGCTATCGCCCAAGACCCAGGCCACGATCAACACCGCGGCTGCGCCCAAGACCGCCTCGGCGTCTGCCTCGGCCACCACGCCCGCCGCTGCAACGATCCAATCCCTGCAAGGCCGGCGCGCCAACGGTGAACGCATCTATCAGAACGCCTGCGCGGTGTGCCACGAAGCCGGAAGCGGGCCCACGCTGTTTGGCGCCAAGCCCTTGTTGGCCGCCAACACCAACCTGCACGCCGACACGCCTGACAACCTGATCCAGGTGATCTTGCACGGCATCCAGGAACCCGCCGACGACGCGCTGGGGTACATGCCGGGCTTCAAAGACAGCCTGGACGACAAGCAGGTCGCCGATCTGCTGGGTTATTTGCGGGAACGTTTTGCGCCGGACAAAGAGGCCTGGGCCGATCCCGGCACGACGATTAAACAGCTACGCAACCATGCGGAGCTGAATTAAGGAAAACGCGGCCATAACGCGTGCGGCTTTAGTGATGATCACATCAAGGGGTTTCATCTATGTCAGCTTCATTGGTATCCGTGGACAAGGCCATTCAGGTGGCGGGCGTCGGCAAGTTCCAGTATCGGCTCTTTGTGATATTCGGCCTGGTCTGGATGGCCGACGCCATGCAGGTGCTGTCCATCGGTTTTTCCGCGCCGTCCATCGCCAAGACCTTTGGCATCACCGTGCCCCAGGCGCTGCAAAGCGGCACGTTCTTCTTCATCGGCATGTTGATCGGCGCGTTCGTCTTCGGCCGGATGGCTGACCGCATCGGCCGGCGCCCCGTCCTGATGATCGCGGTGGTCATCGACGCCTGCGCGGGCGTGGCTTCCGCTTTCGCGCCCGAGTTCACGTGGCTGCTGGTCTTGCGTTTCCTGACCGGCATCGGCGTCGGCGGTACGCTGCCGGTGGACTACACGATGATGGCCGAATTCCTGCCCAGCGATCGCCGTGGCCGCTGGCTGGTGCTGCTGGAATCGTTCTGGGCTGTGGGCACCATCTTCCTGGCGCTGTTGGCGCTGGCGGCGGTGTCGTGGGGCGATGACGCCTGGCGCGTGATCTTCTTCGTCACGGGCTTGCCTGCCTTGATCGGCGTGGTGCTGCGGTTCTACATCCCGGAATCGCCGATGTACCTGAACCGAAACGGCAAATCCGACCAGGCGCGCAAAGTGCTGGAACGCGTCGCGCGCGTCAACCAGCGCAACATCGAAGTGCCCGCGCTGCAACCGGAAACGCCCGTCAACAAATCCATGTTCGCCCTGTTCTCGCCCAGCTACCGCCGCCGCAGCATCGGGTTGCTTCTGGCATGGGCGCTGATCTCCATCGCGTACTACGGCGTCTTCGTGTACTTGCCCATCAAGCTCAGCACCGCCGGCTTTGCGTTTATGCGCGGCCAGGAGTTTCTGGTGTTGCTGGCGTTGGTGCAATTGCCCGGCTTTGCGCTGTCGGCCTATGGCGTGGAACGCTGGGGCCGCAAGCCCACGCTGGTCGGCTTCCTGATTTTGAGCGCGGTAGGCTGCATGCTGTACAGCCTGGGCACCGACCCCGCCGTGGTGATCGGTTCTACCTTGCTGATGAGCTTTTCGCTGCTGGGCACGTGGGGCGCGCTGTATGCGTTCACGCCCGAGGTCTACCCAACGGACTTGCGCGCCAGCGGCATGGGTATGGCGGGCGCGGTGGCGCGTTTTGGCGGGCTGTTCGCCCCGGCCATCATCGCGCCCATCATGACCAGCCACTTCACGCTATCGCTGGTCGTGCTGTCCAGCATGTTGCTGGCGGGAGCCGTGTCAATCTGGTCGGTAGACGTGGAGTCGCGCAACCGCGCGCTGGATTGATGGTGGTGTAAATCGCGGGTGCCGCCGGCGTGCATAGCGCCGGCGTGCTGCCAGGAACGGCGGCGAACAGCTCAGGCCTGTTCGTCGCCGTTCAACATTTTGGTCAGCAGAAAATGCAGCGCCACGCGCTCGGCCGGGTTCAGATTGCCGTAGGTGCTTTCCGTGATCCGCTTGGCGAACGGTTCCATTTCTTGAACCAGCGCTTGCCCGACGGGCGTCAGGTTGATCACCACTTTGCGCCGGTCAACCGGGTCGTGATCCACCTGCACCAATTCGCGCTGCTTCAACCTGTCTACCACGCCGCGCACCGTAGCTTGGTCAATGACCGTCGCCTTGACCAGATCCGCCAGTGAACTTGCACCGTTATCCCGCACCGAACACAGCACGACAAACTGCGCGGCGGTGAGCTGAGAGTCGGGAATGTAGTGCTGAAACAAAGCGGTGTGACGCTGATAGACACGCCGCAGCAGGTGACCTATCTGATCAGAAAACAAATAGCCTTCCGTGGTGGACGAGGACTTGCCTTTCATATTGCGCATAAGCCTATCCGAAGCAATGCATGGGTCATGATGATTTTTATCAACGGGATGCCGTTTGACGGAATGTCTAGTTTGCCAGCAGCGGGACGGTTTGCGGGTTGTAGGTGTTGTATGCGCCGCCGCAGCTTGCATAAGGGGCCGCGCGTGCGGGTATGCCGGTGGCGCGTATGCCTAGTTTGTCTTTGGGCATATGTACCTGCACGAAACGTTCCACTTCGACCGTGCCGTCGGGCAGGAAATACAGCTGTAGACGCATCAGCGTGGATTCTCCGTCAACGGGTTCAGGATGTCGAAATGCGGGCGCGTGCAGCGTTGCGGTGTGCCACGGGTGGGCGGCGTTGGCAGTGCTGCTGGGTTCAGGCGTGTCGGGCGTTCCTGGTGTGCCCGGCGGTTTTGGCGTTTCCGGCGTTCCCGGCGCGACCGGCGCTTCCGGCGCGCCGGTAGCGCCGATGTCTCCGGCCGGGGTTATCGTACCGGCCGCCATCGCCGCCGCCCCAGCCGCATCCACCGCGCCAGTCGTTTGCCACCGCAGCGCCAGCGGCCGGCTAAGCATAATAAACGCCGCACCGATAGGCTGCGCAAACTCATGGCAGGCGGCCGGCAGCGGCGCGACGGACACAAGCGCGCGGTCGCCGATATCCACCGTCTGGCCATTCACTTCAAGCCGTGCGATAGCGCCGGTCGTGTAGTTCACCGCACTGAGCAACACCAGCCCGTGCTGCCCCTGTCGATCAAGACGCTGCTCCGTCATCCCCGCCAAACGGTTCAGCGCAGGCGCAACCTCAACGCGGTCCGGATAATGAAAATACAGATACCGCAACATCGATCTATCCGGCTTATTCAGCGCCGATGAAAAGCGCGCCACGTCCGGGTAAGCAAGACGCGTCAACGGCAACGATGCGGCGACAGCATCGCCCGACGCAGAAAGATATCTGTACTGCGCGATATCCTCGCGCAAGCGCGCGCCGTCATACGGAAAAGGCTGGGTCGCGGCCGGGCTGGGATATCGATTGAACACCATGAACTGCTGCGATTCAGCGGCCGCAAACGGCATTCTTGGTCCTGCACCGGACGACGTGGTGGCGTAAGGGGTGGTGTCAATCCACAGATCTTTGCCGCTAAGGTTGACGTGCGTTTCAGCAATATAGGGATGCGCATCGCTAAAGCGCTCGCGCTTGGATTTTTCGAACGATTCGCTGGCCGGGTAAATCAGCATGGCGATCAGCGTAGGCAAGAACAACCAGGCATGGACCCGGCCCGGCACCCGGCCGCGGTCGCGAGAAAGGTAGTAGAGCCAGACGATGATCAGCAGGATGGCCAGTGGCCAGTGGCCCGCCCACCCAGATTGCGGCAGTAAGAAGGGCGACGATGCCCCAGCCCAGGTCGGGAGTTAACGCGGCGGTAAGGCCAAGGAATGCCAGCCAGCCGGCCAGGGCAATCGAGATGATCAGGCCGAAGAGGTAATCCCGGTAGGGGGTGGTGGTCATTGGGAGGGGATGCGGCCGATCAGTTGAAAAGAATCAGTTAAACAAAATTCAGCACATCACTTAGCGAACGCAGAGAATCGCTGCTAGCTGGCGTGGCTGCCTGGCGATTCAAGTGGTATCCCTGCATACCGAATTTTCGCGGGCCGATCATATCGGCGTCGACGGTGTCACCGATCATCAAGACCTCATCCGGCCGGCAGCCAATACCCTCACAAAGGTATTGATAGATCTGCGGCTGCGGCTTCACTGCGCTAGCTTCGTACGACCAGGCGCAAAAGTCCGGCTGGACGGGCAACAGTTTCAGCACCGGCGGCCCATACGGCGCGGCGAGGTTTGAGCAGAGCGCTACTTTGATGCCTCGGTCTTTCAGAGCAGTCAGGGTGGGAATGGCATCGTCAAAGAGTGAGATCGACTGGATCTCCTCATGCAACTCGGCCTCCAACCCACACAAATCTTCTTCACTAACCATCCCGCCAAACAAGCTTGCCGCTTGCCTGAGGTCCAACACATTGCTCATCGCCCGAATCCCGTCGTCACGCTGCCGCCGACGACCGGCTTCATGCAGCAGACGGACCAACTTTCGAAACGGGCGAGTAGGCCGCTGGATATGGACCAATGTCCCAAACACATCAAACGCTACGGCTTTGATCGCCATCGGAGGGCCCCCGGTGCTTGTCAAAATGAATGTCCACGGTGCGGTGGGCGAGTGGAGGCAAGCTTATCGCAACAGCGGTTTTAGCGGCTAAAAAGCAGAGCGAAGCTTTGCGTGGGGTCTCCGTAAGGGGTTTTCGTTTAGCAGGTTGCGACTAGGTAAACTCGACGCCTCACAAGGAGAGGCCATCAATGGTCAAAATAAATAATTGGTTCTTCGCCCAGCTCGCGTGTGCGGTTGCTTTATCTTCGAACGCTGTCGCGGCCCCCTCGTCTGACGAGATCATGAAGGAGTGCGCAATCTCATCATCTATTGCGCGAGGAATTATGGAAAAGCGTCAGCATGGCGCATCCATGAGGCAGCTTATGGAAGACGCATCCAGAACAGAGGACGAGTACATGAAGGGCATCAAAACGCTCTTCATTGAGCAGGCGTTCCGGGTTCCGTCCTACGAGTCGGCCGAACGGAAATCGAAAGCTGTAGATGAGTTCGAGAACTTGGGCTACGCGGGCTGCTACATGGCTCTGACCGGAGATAAAAAGTAGGTGCGCTATTTCATGGCGCTCTTTTTTAGCTGGGTGCGTGAGCACTGCATTGCAGTGCGTACCATGCCCCACGCGCGGGGCATTAGCCGGGGGCGTATGGCCGTCTAAGCCCGAGGAGGGCAATGCTTGGAGGGGATGATGCGATGCTGGACGAAGCGTGTTTAACGCGCGTCACGCGGCGTTGTAGGCCAAGTCGAAGCGGCTCTCTATTGAAAGCGACACGTTGCAGGCGTCGCGCAGCCTTGCGTGCCCTGAACGTTTCAGGCGTTCAAATTCTTTGGTATCGGGAGGCTCAGCCTTCAGCGATTTTCCCGGGCCACTCAGCTTTTTCAAGCGGGGAGGTCACCATCGGCTCCTATGATCCAGATCTTGGGCTGCGCCAGAACTCGAGTCAGGAGAGACTCTTGTGCCTCTATGCGCTTGGTGAATTCCTTGCGCGTGAGGATGGTCGGGTTCACC
This sequence comes from Achromobacter sp. ESBL13, assembly GCF_036668755.1. NCBI lineage: Bacteria > Pseudomonadati > Pseudomonadota > Betaproteobacteria > Burkholderiales > Alcaligenaceae > Achromobacter > Achromobacter sp. ESBL13. The sequence continues at coordinate 999,332 of NZ_JAZEVT010000002.1, forward strand.
GGCCGGCCAAGCTTATTGCCCACATCCTCCAGCGCCGCAAACACATCGCCGTAGCTGATGTCGTCACCAAGCAGCATCAAATCAATATCGCTGCGGGCGGTGTCGGTATTTTTAGCAACCGAGCCGTAGACGAACGCCGCCATGATCTTCGGGGCCAGAGGGGCGAGCGCCTCGCGTAGCGGTCCGGCCAGGCCGATCGTCTTTTGCACGATGGCGCATAGTTCCGCGAAGATGGGCGAGTCGGGATTGGCTTGGTAGTGCTTCTGATTGCCGACCGCCTTCACTGTAACCAAGCCGGTCTGCGCCAAGTTGGCCAACTCGCGTTGCACCGATCCGGATCCGCTGGCAACGAGGCCGATTATTTCCGTGGCATAGAAGCTGCGATCCGGCTGGCCGAACAGCAACCCCAGCACGCGTTGTTTGGTGCCAGGAAAAAGCGCGTCGGCGAGACCGCTGTGCGTGAGAGGGGCTTCGATCGTTATACCCATATTGGGTTTGATTGTACCCAAATTGGGTATCTTTGGAAGCGGCCGTGCACGAGTAGCTCAACGTGCGGCTTGCTTTGTCCCCGCCAAGCTCATCAACAAAAAAAGCCTCTGCGTGCGCAGAGGCTTTGGAATCTTCGGTAGCGCATTCTCGGCTCATCAAACGAATATCTCGTTCACGACCACATCGCTCTACGCCATCAAGAGGCGGAACGTATGGTGCAGTAAATGCTGAGAAATTTGCGTTGCGCGGTCTAAAAAAACCGGCGGATGCTTGAGAGCTTTCTGGTGCCCGGGGCCGGAATCGAACCGGCACGCCTTGCGGCGGGGGATTTTGAGTCCCCTGCGTCTACCAATTTCACCACCCGGGCAAGGGGGTCGCGAACACGTCCAGATGACGGCTGCGGGAGAACGAAGACAGCGATTATATGCGTACTTTCAAAAATTGTCAGGCGGCCTCAAATCCAGCCCCTGATCAAGGCCGGATCCGCCCGGCCATCCAGCCGAAAACGGACCCAGCCCTCAAGCACGACCTACTTCTTTTCCGGCAAGAACCAGTTCATCACCAAGGCGCAGATCCCGCCGGTGGCGACACCGGATTCCAGCACGCTCTTCACTGCGTGCGGCAGGTGCGACAGAATTTCAGGCACTTGCGACACGCCCAACCCTAAGGCCAGCGATACCGCGATGATCAGCAGCGCGCGGCGGTCCAGCTGAATGCCGGCCAGGATGTTGATGCCGGACGCGGCCACCGCGCCGAACATCACCATGGCGGCGCCGCCCAGGACGGGTTCGGGCACGGCTTGCAGCACGCCGGCCACGCCGGGGAACAGGCCCAGCAGGATCAGCATGCCGGCGATCCAGACGCCGACGTGGCGGCTGGCGATGCCGGTCAGTTGGATCACGCCGTTGTTCTGCGCAAAGACCGAGCTGGGGAAGGTGTTGAACACGCCGGCCAGGAGCGAATTCGCGCCGTTGACCAGCACGCCGCCCTTGATGCGCTGCATCCACAGCGGGCCTTCGACCGGCTGCTTGGACACCTTGCTGGTGGCGGTGACGTCGCCGATGGCTTCCAGCGACGTGACCAGGTAGATGATCAGCATCGGCACGAACAGCGCCCACGAGAAGCCCAGGCCGAAGTGCAACGGCACGGGGATCTGGAACAGGGCGGCTTCGCGTGCGCCGGTGAAGTCCAGGCGGCCCATGGACGCGGCGGCGATGTAGCCGACGGCCAGCGCCAGCACCAGCGCCGTGCTGCGGATCCAGACGACGGGCACCCGGTTCAGCAGGATGATGGTGCCCAGCACCAGGCCGGACAGCGTCAGGTTCTCGGCGCTGGCGAAGGTGCCGTTGGCCATGGCGCCGAAACCTCCGCCCATGCTGATCAGGCCGACCTTGATCAAGGTCAGGCCAATCAACAGCACGACGATGCCGGTCACCAGCGGGGTGATCAGGCGTTTGACGAAGGGCAGGATGCGGCTGATGCCCATTTCCACGAACGATCCGGCGATGACCACGCCGAAGATCGCGGCCATGACGGCTTCGACGGGCGTGCCTTGCTTGACCATGACCGAGCCGCCGGCGATCAGCGGGCCCACGAAGTTGAAGCTCGTGCCCTGCACGATGAGCAAGCCGGCGCCCAGCGGGCCAAAGCGTTTGCATTGCACGTAGGTGGCGATGCCGGAGATGACCAGCGACATGGACACGATCAGCGTGGTGTCGCGGCTGCTGACGCCCAGCGCCTGGCAGATCAACAGGCCGGGGGTGACGATGGGAACCAGGATGGCCAGCAGGTGCTGTAACGCGGCGACGAAGGCGACGGGCGGCGCGGGGCGGTCGTCGGGGCCGTAGACCAGGTCATGGCTGGGCGCGTCGTCGGCGGCGTGGGGGGCGGGTTGGGACAGGGAGGCGGGTTGCATGGGCGGAAGGCCGGCCGGGGTAGGAGAAAGTGCGGGATTTTAGCGGGGATCGCGCCGCTGCCGCGACGGGGCCTTGAAAAGTTCCCGATAGCCCCCACCTCAGTAGGGTTTCCCGGATACCGCGTGGGCACGTCGCCCCGGAATTTCGGTATTTGGGCTCCCTTTTTGGGTTCCCTATATCGCGTTCCCTGTTTCGCTTTCCTTTTTATTTGTCCCTAATTTTTTACTTCACGTAGAACCATGAGCCAAACCGCCACGTCTTCCACGTCCGAAACCCTGGGGTTCCAGGCCGAGGTGAAGCAACTGCTGCACCTGATGATCCATTCGCTCTACAGCAACAAGGAAATTTTCCTGCGCGAGCTGGTGTCGAACGCCTCGGACGCCTGCGACAAGCTGCGTTTTGAAGCCATCGACCGGCCCGAATTGTTGGAAGGCAATGGCGAGCTTGCCATCACGGTCGGCTACGACAAGGCTGCCCGCACCATCACCATCTCGGATAACGGGATTGGCCTGTCGCGCGACGAAGCCGTCGCCAACCTGGGCACCATCGCGCGCTCCGGCACGCGGGAATTCTTCTCCCAGCTGACGGGCGACAAGCAAAAAGACGCGCAGCTGATCGGCCAATTCGGCGTGGGCTTTTACTCGTCGTTCATCGTCGCCGACAAGGTCACGGTGGTCAGCCGCCGCGCCGGCAGCACGGACGCGATCCAGTGGGAGTCCGACGGCCAGGGCGAATTCACGATTGGCGCCGCTGACAAGGCCACGCGCGGCACCGACGTCACGCTGCACCTGCGTGCCGACGAAGACGAATTCCTGAACGGCTGGAAGCTGCGCGAGATCCTGCGTCGTTATTCCGACCACATTTCCTTGCCGATCCGCATGGCCAAGGAAGAGTGGGACCAGGAAAAGGGAGAGCAGGTCAAGACCGAAGAACTGGAAACGGTGAACCAGGCCAATGCGCTGTGGGCCCGCAACAAGTCGGAAGTCACTGACGAGCAGTACCGCGAGTTCTACAAGACGGTGTCGCACGACTACGACGACCCGTTGGCCTGGACGCACAACCGCGTGGAAGGCCGCAGCGAATACACGCAACTGCTGTACGTGCCCAAGCACGCGCCCATGGACATGTGGGACCGCGACGGCCGCCACGGCGTGAAGCTGTACGTGAAGCGTGTCTTCATCATGGACGACGCGGATCAGTTGCTGCCGTCGTACCTGCGCTTTGTGCGCGGCGTGATCGATTCCGCCGACCTGCCGTTGAACGTGTCGCGCGAAATTCTGCAAGAAAGCCGCGACGTGCGCGCCATTCGCGAAGGCTCGGCCAAGCGCATCCTGTCGCTGCTGGAAGACCTGGCCGAGAACAAGCCGGAAGACTACGCCACCTTCTGGACGGAATTTGGCCAGGTGCTGAAGGAAGGCGCGGGCGAAGATTCCGCCAACCTGGAACGCATCGCCAAGCTGATGCGCTTTGCGTCCACGCATTCGGGCGACCAGGCGCAGACGGTCTCGTTTGCCGACTACGTGTCGCGCATGAAGGAAGGCCAGGACAAGATCTATTACGTCACGGCCGACACGTTTGCCGCCGCCAGCAACAGCCCGCATCTGGAAATCTTCCGCAAGAAGGGCATCGAAGTGCTGCTGCTGTCCGACCGCGTTGACGAATGGATGCTGTCCTACCTGCGCGAATTCGACGGCAAGTCGCTGGTGTCGGTCGCCAAGGGCGGGCTGGACCTGGCCGAGCTGGCCGACGAAGAAGAAAAGAAGCATCAAGCCGAAGTGGCTGAAGACTTCAAGCCCTTGGTCGAGCGCCTGCAAAAGACGCTGGAAGAGCAGGTCAAGGAAGTGCGCGTGACGCTGCGTCTGGTGGATTCGCCGGCGTGCGTGGTGGTGGGCCAAAACGAACTCAGCCCGCACCTGCTGCGCATGCTGAAGGCCGCGGGCCAGGAAGCGCCGAACGTGAAGCCGGTGCTGGAAATCAACCCGGAACACCCGCTGCTGGCGCGCATTCGTGCGGCTGAAGATGGGGAGTTTGATCAGTGGGCGCGTCTGCTGCTGGATCAGGCCCTGCTTGCCGAAGGCGCGCAAATCGCCGACCCGGCCGCGTTTGTGAAGCGCTTGAATGCGTTGCTGCTGAAGTAAGCGGCGGGGTGGTGGGATGAGAGGGCGCCTGGGAAACCGGGCGCTCTTTTTTTGCGCGAATCTACCAAAAAGCCAAATATTCCCGATCGGTAATATTCCAATGAAATCGCAGTGTTTTGCGCGGAATATTACCGATCGGGAATATTCAATTGGATTCGTGGCCGAAACACCATAAACTTACCGAACGGTAATTTTGGAGGCATCCATGCCTATTGACCACGCCCAGCCCACGTTGCCAGCAACCATACGCACCGCAGCCGACCTGGGCGAACTGGTGAAAGCCATGCGACGCGATCAAGGCTTGCTTCAAGCCGATCTTGCCGGCCTGTCTGGTTCGGGTAACCGCTTTGTGGGGGACCTTGAGCGCGGCAAGCCCACGCTGCAATTGCAGAAGGTGTTGGACATGCTGGATCTGCTTGGCCTTGAAGTGCAAGTTGCGCCGAAACGCCCGAGGCTGCCATGACAGCGTCGGAGGCGTTGGATCTTTATCAAGGGTTGCGCAAGGTAGGCCGCTTGTATGACGAGCGGCCGTTGCGCTTTGTGTACGACGAGTCGTGGCGGAAAGGTTCGGACGCGCAGGCCATTTCCCCGACGATGCCGCTGACGCAGGCTGATCACGCCGGCGACGCCGTTCATGCCTTCTTTGAAAACCTGCTGCCTGAAGGGCAGGTACGCAAGTTCTTGCAAGTTAGCCGCCACGCGACGACGGTATTCGGGCTGCTGCGCAGCGTGGGCGGCGACACGGCCAGCGGGCTGACGATATTGCCGCGAGGGGAAAAGCCCGCGCCTGCTCACTATCGGCCCACGACGTGGCAAGCCATTGCCGAACGCTTGAAGCACGGCGCGGTGCCCGCGCTGGTAGCCGAAAGTGACGAGGGCGCGCGAATATCCCTGGCAGGCGCGCAAGACAAGCTATTGCTGTCGGTGTTGCCGGACGGCTCGCCCGCGATGCCCGAAGGCTCGGCGCCGTCATCGCATATTTTGAAGCCCGACATTCGCGGCCTGAAAGGAGTGTGGGCGTCGGCATTGAACGAAACCCTGGTGATGCAATTGGCGACGCAGCTTGGCTTGGGTGTGGCAGACGCGCACTATCAACGCGACACCCACGCCTGCCTGATCAAGCGCTATGACCGCTTGGACGATGGTCAAGGCGGCTTGCTGCGCTTGCATCAGTTGGACCTGTGCCAATTGGCGGGCACGCCGTCGGACGTGAAGTACGAAGCGGACGGCGGCCCCACGTTGGCGGATTGCCGCCATTTGCTGGCCGGCATGGGCGTGGGCGCGGGCGACCATAAGCGATTCTTGCAATGGGTGATTTTCAATCTCTATGTGGGCAACAACGACAGCCACGCCAAGAACCTGTCCGTGCTCCAGTCGCCGAACGGGCAATACCGGCTGGCACCGTTCTATGACCTGATGTGTACCGCGATGTACCCGGGGCTTTCCCGCCGCTTTGCGTTTTCCGTGGGCGGCGTGATGACCCCGGGCAGCATCGGACGCGAACAGATCGAGGCCATGGCCACGGACCTGGGCTTTCACCCGCGCTACGGCGTGACGGTGGCGCGGTCGTTGATGACCGCGTTGCCCGGGGCACTGGAGGCTGTGCAGGCGAGCCTGCTTGCGCAGTCCGCCGCCGGGTCCGAACGCACGTTGATCGAACGCCTGGGCAATTGGATCAAGACGAACGCACGCCGGCACGCCCAGCGCTGGGAATAAGCACCGCATCCAAGGCCAGCACCCCCTGCCCATCCGGCAGCGCCAACAACGGGTTGATCTCCACGGAACTGAAATCTTCCCGGCGCGCATCCGCGAAACGCGACAGCGCCACCAAGGCATCCGCTAGCGCATGGATGTCGCAAGGCGGTGCGCCGCGTGCGCCTTGCAGGAGCGCGTAGCCCTTGATTTCGCGGATCATCGACAGGGCCTGGGCGTGGTCAAAGGGTGCCAGGCGGAAGCTGACGTCTTTCAGTACTTCGACGAAGACACCGCCCAGGCCGAACATGACGACGGGGCCGAAGACCGGGTCGCTGTGCATGCCCACGATGCACTCCACGCCTTTGGGCGCCATGGGCGCGACCAGCACGCCGTCGATGCGGGCAGTGGGGCAGTGCGTGCGTACGCTGTCCAGGATTGCGGCGTGGCCGTGGCGCACGGCGTCTTCGCCCGACAGGTTCAGCTTCACGCCGCCTACATCGCTTTTGTGCAGGATGTCGGGCGACACCACTTTCAAGACCACGGGGCCGGCCGCGCGGGCAGCGGCGGCCACGGCGGAGTCGGCGTCGGTGGCAAGCGTGCAGTCGGGCACGGGCAGGCCGGCTGGGCGCAGGACGTCCATCGCCTGCACTTCGTTGTAGGTGTCGCGCAGCGGCTCGGTGCTTGCATTAACAGTCGGCACGGAGGCGTGGGCATACGGGCCGGCGTTGGAGGTGTCGTCAGTGTTGCCGCTTGTGGTTCCTGTCGTGCTTCCATTCGTGCTGCTGTTCGTGCTTCCAGTCTTGCTTTCATCCGATGCAGCATCCGACGCGGCCCCCGACGCCGCAGCCGAGCCCGCCACCGCGCCTATCGTCCGTATCGCGGCACTGGGGTCTTCGAACACCAGCGTGCCCAGCCGTTCAAGCTCGCGGCGGCGCTCAGGCGGGAACAGCGCGCAGAAGGCCAGTGGCACGTCGGGGTGGCGGGCGCGCATCTCGCGGGCAAAGGTCTCGAAGGTGGGCCACAAGGCTTCCGACGACCCGGCGGCGGCCAGGAAGACCGCCAGCGCATCGTAGCGGCCGTCGGCCAGCATGTCGTCGGCGGTGGCCAGCAGCAGGCCGGGTTCGGACACCACCTGGCCGGTGACGTCGACCGGGTTGCGCGGGCCGGCGAAGGGCACGCGTTCCAGCAGCCGGGCCTGCGCGGCCGCGTCGGGTTCGGGTAGCGACAGGCCGGCTTCCTCGGCCTCGTCCGCCATCAAGGCGCCAACGCCGCCGGATATCGTGAAGATGCCCAGGCGCTTGCCTTTGGGGCGTTGCTGCCAGGTGTCCAGCGCATAGCCCAGGTTGAAGAAGTCTTCGATGCTGCGCGCGCGCAGCGCGCCGTATTGGCGAAACAGCGCGTCGTAGACGGCGTCATCGCCCGCCAGCGCGGCGGTGTGTGACGCAGCGGCCTGCGCGCCGGCCTGGGTGCGGCCGATCTTGGTGACGACCACGGGCTTGCCGGCGTCGCGCGCGGCGGCCAGTGCGCCGCGCAGCTTGGCGCCGTCGCGGCAGCCTTCCATGTAGGCCATGATGACCCGCGTGTCCGCGTCGTGCGCCAGCCAGTTGATGCAGTCGGCCACGTCGATGTCGGCTTCGTTGCCGGTGCTGATCCAGTGCGACAGGCCGAGTCCGCGTTCGCGCGCCATGCAATAGGCATAGGCGCCGAACGCGCCGCTTTGCGACACCATGCCGATGCCGCCCAACGCCACGGCGCCGTTGGCGGGCGCGGGCGAGAACGTGGCGTAGACCTTGTGGCGCACGTTCATGTAGCCCAGGCAGTTGGGTCCCAGCAGGCGGATGCCGCGCTCGCGCGCGATGGCGCATAGCGCCTCTTGCATGGCGACGCCTTCCGCGCCCGTTTCCGAAAAGCCTGACGTAAATACGACCGCGCCGCCAACCTGACCAGGGCGCGCGCTTTGTAGCGCCTGGGCGGCATGCGCGGCGGGCACGGCCAGGATGACCAGGTCCACGTCGGTATCCAGCGCGGCCAGGTCGGGCGCGGCGGGCAAGCCCTGGATGCTATCGGCGCGCGGGTTGATGGGCAGGATGCGGCCGTCGTAACCATGTTGGCGCAGCAGGCTGACCGGCATGGCGCCGATCTTGCCGGGGGTGGCGGACGCGCCCACGATGGCGATGCTGCGCGGGGTGAACAGGCGGGACAGGGTGGGGTCGGAATGCGTAGTCATGATTTGCGGGCGAGTAGGTTCAGGAAAAGCGCACGACGCTGCGGCCGGTGCTGCCGCGTTCGAGCATGGCGGCCAGCGCTTGCGGCAAGTCTTGGGGGGTGATGACGCGCGCGGCAAGGTCCAGGCGCTGAGGGCGGTAGTCGGAGGCCAGCCGTTGCCACAGCGCGCGGCGCAGCGGCATGGGGCTGTTGGCGTTGATGCCCAGCAGCTTCACGCCGCGCAAGATGAAGGGGATGACGGACGTGGGCAGCTCCGCGCCGCCCGCGTTGCCAAACGCGGCCACCACGCCGTCGGGGCGCACGCTGGCCAGCGCGTGGGCCAGCAAGGGGCCGCCCACGGAATCAATGACGCCGGCCCAGCGCGCGCTCATCAAGGGTTTGATGGGGGCGGACAGGTCGGGCGGGGCCATGACCTCGGCGGCGCCCAGCGACCGCAGGTAGTCGGCGGCATTCGCCTTGCCGGACATGGCGCAGACGCGATACCCGCGTTGGCTGAGGATGTCGATGGCGATACCCGCCACGCCGCCGGTGGCGCCGGTGACCAGCACTTCGCCTTGGTCAGGCGCCAGGCCGCAGTGTTCCATCCAGTGCAGGGACAGCGCGGCGGTGAACCCGGCGGCGCCCAGCACGGCGGCATCGCGCAGTGTGATGCCGGCGGGCAAGGGCAGCACCCAGTCATGCGGCACGCGCGCGTATTCCGCATAGCCGCCGTCGCAATCCACGCCGATGCCAAAGCCATGCACGACGACTTCCTGACCGGGAGCGAGCGCGGGGTCGGCGGAGCGCACCACGGTGCCGCTCAGGTCGATGCCGCCGATGCGGGGGTAGTGGCGCACGACGTTGCCGCGTCCGGCCTGCGCCAGCGCGTCCTTGTAGTTCAGGCCGGCGTAGGCGACCTTGATCAGCGTATCGCCGGGGGACAAGTCATCTTCCGACAAGGTGTCGAAGCGTCCTTCAGGGCGCGCGCCGTCGGCGCCGCCATGCAGTCGGTAGGCCTGGAAGGTGGGGATGGGCATGCGGGTCTCCTGGGATGGGTCAGCCGCGCGCCAAGAGGCGGCGCGCAAGGGTGGCGCGGTGCAATTCGTTGGCGCCGTCGTAGATGCGGAAGGGGCGCATTTCTTGCCAGATCATTGCCACGGGGGTGTCGTCGGACAGGCCCGATGCGCCCATCATTTGCACGGCGCGGTCGGCCACGCGGTTGACGGCTTCGGATACGAATACCTTGGTCATGGCGCTGTGCTGCTTGACGGACAAGCCCGCGTCCATGCGGCCCGCGCAATCCAGCGTCATCAAGCGGCTGGCGTGCAGGTCGATGTGTGAATCGGCCACCATGGCCTGGATCTGTTGCAGATCGGCCAGGCGCGATCCAAAAGACTCGCGCGTGTTGACGTAGGCTTGCGCGGTTTCCAGGGCGCGGCGGGCGCGGCCGATGTAGCGCATGCAGTGCGACAGGCGCGCGGGCTCCAGCCGCAGTTGCGCGTATTCCAGGCCACGGCCGGGTTCGCCCAGCACGGCGTCGTCGCCGACCTCGCAGCCGTTCAATTCAATTTCCGCATGGCCGCCGATCTGGTAGCCGGTGACCATGCCGATGTCGCGCACCACGCGGTATCCCGGCGTGTCGGCGGGCACGACGAAGAGCGTGGCGCCGGCATCGGCCTGCGCCAGCACCAGCGCAAAGTCCGCGCCGACGCCGCCGCTGATGAATTGCTTGTGCCCGTTCAACACCCAGCCTTGTCCGCGCCGGGTCGCGCGGGTGCGCAGCATGGATGGGTCGGACCCCGCGCCCGGCGCGGGTTCGGTCATGGCGAAGCAGGCGCGCTGTTCCGCGCGGATCAGGGGCAGCAGAAAGCGCTCGCGTTGGGCGGGGGTGCCCAGCCGCAGCAATGTCAGCATGTTGGGCTGGTCGGGCGCGGCGCAGTTCAAGGCGGCCGGTCCGAGAAAACCGCGTCCGGCCGCTTCCAACACCTGCGCCAGCGCGCGCCAACCCAGGCCCAGCCCGCCAAGTTCCACCGGCAGTTGCGGCGCGTACAGGCCGGCGTCCCGGGCTTGCACGCGCAAGCGCGCTACACATGCGTCCAAGGCCGCCACGTTGCGGGCGATAGCGGGAGATTCCTCGGGAATGGCGATGTCATCGACAAAGCGGCGGACCCGTTCGCACAGGTCTTCGATGGCGGCGTCGCCGGTGGGCTGGGCGGGCATGGTGGTCTCTTTTTAGAGGTTTACTGGATGCGGGTGCCGGTGGACTTCACCAGCTTGCTCCACCACAAGGTCTCGTCGGCGATCTGCTTGGCGAATTCAGCGGGGGTGTTGACCAGCGGCTCGGCGCCCAATTCCTGGAAACGGGCGCGCAACACGGGGTCTTGCAAGGCCTTGGCCGCGGCGGCGTGCAAGCGGTCCACCACGGCGGGCGGCGTGTTGGCGGGCGACATCAACCCTTTCCAGGCCATGACCTCAAAGCCCGGCATGCCGGCTTCGCTGAAGGTGGGGATGCCTGGCGAGGCGGTCGCGCGTGCATCGCTGGGCACGGCCAGCGCCCGCAGGTTGCCCGCTTTCACTTGCGGCAGCAGCGCGGGCATGTTGTCGATCATGAAATCAATATGGCCGGCGACCAGGTCGGTGATGGCGGGGCCGCTGCCTTTGTAGGGCACGTGTTCGGCTTGCAGCCCGGCCTTTTGCTTGAGCAGTTCGCCGGCCAGTTGCGCGGGCGAGCCATTGCCGGGCGAACCGAACGACAGCTTGCCGGGGTTATTGCGCGCGTACGTCAGGAATTCCTCCAGCGTTTTCACGGGCATGGACTTGGTCACCACCATCAGATTGTGTTCGCGTTCCAGGCAGGTGATGGCGGTCAGGTCCCGGGCGGGGTCGAACGGCATGTTGGCGTACAGGCTGGGGTTGATGACGGTGGGGCCGGCCGCCGCCAGCAGCAGCGTGTAGCCGTCCGGCGCGGCGCGCGCCACGAAGTCCCCGCCGATATTGCCGCCGGCGCCCGGCTTGTTTTCCACGATGACCGGCTGGCCCAGGATGGGGTGCAGCGCTTCGGCCAGCAGGCGGCCCAGGATGTCGGTGGATCCGCCGGGGGCGAACGGGATGATCAGCCGGATCGGCTTGTCGGGGTAGGCGGCGGCCGCTTGGGGCGGCAGGGCCGCGCAGGTGAATGCGGCGGCGATGGCGCCGATCCATTTCGGCAGGTGCTTGTGCAGCATGTCAGTCTCCTTGGGGTTGTGGGCCGCGCGCTTCTTGTGGCGGCGGTCCCGAAAACGCTCGGACCTAACGGCCGGGCGTGTAGCCGGCCTGCGCCAGCGTGTGCCGCGCGATGGTCAGTTGATGGATCTGGCTGGTGCCTTCGTACAGGCGAAACAGCCGCACGTCGCGGTAGAAGCGTTCAATGCCCTGGTCCGCGATGTAGCCGTAGCCGCCATGCATCTGCACGCAGCGGTCGGCCACGCGGCCGCACATTTCCGACGCGAAGTATTTGCAGATCGACGCGTTCATGGTCACGTCCTGGCCGGCGTCGCGTTCGCGCGCGGTTTGCAGCACCAGCGCCAGCGCCGCCTGGATGTCGGTCTGGCAGTCGGCGATCATGGCCTGGATCAGCTGGAAGTCCATCAGCGCTTTGCCGAACTGCTGGCGTTCGGCCACGAAGCGCAGGGTGTCGTCCAGCATGCGAATCGCCGGGCCGATGCACAAGGCAGCCAGGTGAATGCGCTGCTTGTTCAGCACCTTCATGGCGGTCTTGAAACCCATGCCTTCCTGGCCGCCGATCAGGTTGGCGGCGGGCACGCGGCAATCCTCAAAGTGGACGGTGGACACGGGCGAACCGGCCTGGCCCATCTTGTCGTAGGGCTGGCCGGTGGATAAACCCGGCGTGCCGCGTTCCACGATGAAGGCCGATATGCCCTTGGCGCCCGGCGCGTCGGGGTCGGTGCGCGCCATGACGGTGAACAGGCCGGCAAGCGGGGCGTTGGTGATGAAGCACTTTTCGCCGTTCAGCACATAGCTGTCGCCGTCGCGCACGGCGGTCGTGCGCAGGGCGGTGGCGTCCGACCCGGCTTGCGGCTCGGTCAGCGCGAAGCAGCCGGTCAATTCGCCTGACGCCAGCCGGGGCAGGTAATGGTCTTTCTGCTGCGCGGTGCCGTCGGCGACCAGGCCCTCGGAGCCGATGCCGGTGTTGGTGCCCACGCGCGCCCGAAACGCCACGGAACATTGCGACAGCTCAATCGCCGCGCGGATCAGTTCTTCGGTGCTCATGCCCGCGCCGCCATAGGCTTCCGGGATGGAATAGCCGAACATGCCTTGGTCGGCCATGGCCCGCACCAGGTCGTCGGGCACTGCATCCAGGCGCGCCACTTCGGCTTCGCGCGGAACCAGTTGCTGGCGGACGAAGCGCCGCAGCGATTCGATGAAGGCGGGAAAGCCGTCAGGGTCCCTGATCATGGGTTGTCTCCGATTTTTTTGATTGTCTGGCCTGCGGGCGGAGGAATCCGCGCCGGGGCAACATGGAACCCAGGCTAGCAAAGCAAAGCGAAATGCGAGACAAGTGTTTTGCTATCTTGAACGCCTATTGCTCGATATGGGCCGCGCTTGCTCTATCATCGGCATCAACATTTCTCGCTTTTTCGCTTTTACTGCGCGCCTTTCATTTCTCGCCTTTCACGTTCCGCCTGTCACTATTCAGCGCGGAATCTCCACCCGGATTGCGACCATGACCACGCCCTTGGGCGGCCGCCACCCCGACCGTGATTTCGCCACCACGCTGGCCCACGGCCTGTCGGTGCTGCAAACCTTTCGCCATGGCGAGCCGGCGCTAAGCAACCGCGAGCTTGCCGATCGCACCGGGCTGTCCAAAGCCACGATTTCGCGGCTGACGTACACGCTGGTGCAGCGTGGGCTGTTGCGTTATGACGCCGGCCTGCGCCGCTATCGCCTGGGCACGGCGCTGCTGTCGCTAAGTTATCCCTTGCTGGCCAGCATCAAGCTGCGGCAGATGGCGCGTCCGCTGATGACGCGGCTGGCCAACGCGGCGGGCGGGTCGGCGTCATTAGGCATGCATCACGGCACGCACATGGTCTATGTGGAAACGTGTCGGGGCCATGACGCCGTGGCGTTTCGGCCGGACATCGGCGCCATGCTGCCATTGCTGGCGTCCGCAATGGGCCGCGCGTGGCTGGCGCAGGCGGACCCGGCCGAGGCGCAAGCGCTGTTGCATCAGCTGCGCGAACAAGACCCCGCTGCGTGGCAACGGCATGCACCCGGCTGGGAAGAGGCGCAGCGGGATTACGCCGCGCATGGCTATTGCGTGGCCGAGGGTGAGTGGCACGCGGACGTGCACGCGGTAGCGGTGCCGATGCGGCGCCGGGTGGATGGCCAGGTATTCGTTTTCAATTGCGGGGTTCCCACGCGGCGATTGCGCGCGGGCGATCTGCGGCGGCGCATCGCCCCCCGTTTGCTGACGCTGGTGGCGCGCGTGGAAAAAATGCTGGAGCATTCGGATGCCGGTTGAACTTGACGGTGGCCACGAGCCCCGCCGTGACCGCAAGCGCGACCCCCTTGGGGACGGCGGCCAACATCAGGACGGCTCCCAACATCGGGACGGCTCCGCACATCGGGACGGCAGCCAACACCGGGACGGCGTCGACCCTACCCGCGACCGCGACTTCGCCACCACGCTGGCGCACGGCATCGATATCCTGGGCTGCTTTCGGGCGGACCGGCCCGAGCTGGCCAACAAGGATTTCGCGCAGCAGACGGGCCTGTCGAAAAGCGCCGTGGCGCGCTTGACGCACACGCTGGTGGAACTGGGCTTCTTGCAACGCGTGGGTGCGCCCGCGCGCTACCGGCTGGGCGCGGCGGTGCTGGCGTTGAGCTACCCCTTGCTGGCCAGCATGCAGATTCGCCAGCTGGCGCGGCCGCTGATGAAGCAGCTGGCCGACCACGCACGCGGCGCGGTGTCGCTGGTGGTGCGCGACCGGCTGCAAATGGTGTACGTGGAAACCGCCCGTTCGAACGACGCCTTGCAGACCCGACCGGATATCGGCGCGTCGCTGCCGCTGCTGTCCAGCGCGGCCGGCAAGGCCTGGTTGTGCCGCGTGCCGGATGCCGAGCGCGCGGTGGTGCTGAACCAGTTGCGCGTGGCCGACGCGCGCCATTACGCCGAACACTTTCCCACCCTGGCGGCCGCCGCGCGCGACCTGGAGCGCAAGGGGTATTGCGGCAACAACGTGCAATGGCGACCCGACGCGTATGGTTTTGCGGCCCCGTTATGGCGGCCGTATCAGTCGCTGACCTACGTCTTTAACTGTGGCGTGCCTTCCGGGGACGGACCGTTTCGCGAGCGCGCGGCGGATATCGGCCCCCGACTGGTGGCGCTGGCGCGCGAGACGGAGCGCCTGTTGGGGCTGACCTAGCGCGGGGGCTGGGCATCCCTGAACCCAACCCCGGATCGATTCGTGACCCCAAGTCAAAAGTGTTTGCCCGCCAGACGGCTTTTTCCGCAAGGATGGCGCCGTCATACTGCACGCCTGTCTTTCCGACGTGCTCCAAGGAATTCGCATGAACCTGCAAGATAATCCGCCGGTGAAGTCCGGCTTGCCGCTGTTGGCGCTGGCCGTCGGTGCGTTCGGCATCGGCGTGACCGAGTTTTCTCCCATGGGCCTGTTGCCCGTTATTGCCGAGGGCGTGAACGTCTCCATTCCCAGCGCCGGCATGCTGATCAGCGCCTACGCCATCGGCGTGATGGTGGGCGCACCGCTGATGACGCTGGTGTTTTCGCGCTGGTCGCGGCGCAAGGCGCTGATTCTGTTGATGTTGATCTTCACCATCGGCAACGTGCTGTCGGCCCTGTCGCCCAATTACACGACGCTGCTGCTGGCGCGGCTGGTCACCAGCCTGAACCACGGCGCGTTCTTTGGGCTGGGCTCGTTGGTGGCCGCCAGCGTGGTGCCGCGCCACAAGCAGGCCAGCGCGGTGGCCACCATGTTCATGGGGCTGACGATCGCCAACGTGGGCGGTGTGCCGGCCGCGACGTGGCTGGGGCAGGTGATCGGCTGGCGCATGTCGTTTGCCGCCACCGCCGTGTTGGGCCTGATCGCGATGTTGTCGTTGTGGTTCGCGTTGCCCGCGGGCGAAGCCGGACGCCGCCCCGACGTGCGCCATGAACTGGCCGTGCTGAAAAGCCCCGTCGTGCTGTTGGCGCTGCTGACCACGGTGGTGGGCGCGGGGGCGATGTTCACGCTGTACACCTACATTGCGCCCACGCTGGCCGAGATCACCGGCGCGTCGCCCGGCTTCATTACCGGCATGCTGGTGTTGATTGGCCTGGGCTTCACGCTGGGCAACGGCCTGGGTGGCCGCATGGCTGACCGTTCGCTGGACGGCACGTTGATCACCTTCCTGGTGATCGTCATCATCGACCTGCTGGCGTTCCCGTGGATCGCCTCCACCCAGATCGGTGCGGCCATTTCCCTGTTGATCTTCGGCGTCGCCACCTTCGCCGTGGTGCCGCCCTTGCAGATGGGCGTGATGCGCGCCGCCACGGCGGCCCCCGGGCTGGCGTCTTCGGTGAATGTGGGTGCGTTCAACCTGGGCAACGCGGTCGGCGCGGCTGCCGGCGGCGCGGTGATCTCGGCCGGGCTGGGCTACGCGGCGGTACCCATCGCCGGCGCCGTCATCGCCGTGGCCGGGTTGGCGCTGGTGCTGGTGCAGCGGGCAGGCAACGTGCGCCGCCGCAAGCTGGCGATGCAGGGCTGCTGAGGGGCGCGTTGAGCACTAGCTGGGCGGGTTTGGGCGTTGTCGCCCAACCCGCCCATTAACGTTATCTGGCGCCCGCGGGTGTCAGCGGTTGCACCGCCAGCCGCAGGCCCAGGGCTTTCAGGATTGCCGTCAGGCTGCTCAGCGCGGGGTTGCCCTTGGGTGACAGCGTGCGGTAGAGCTGGGTGGGATTCAGGTGCGCCTGCGCCGCCACGGTCTGTACGCCACCAAAAGCCTGCGTCAGTTGCCGCAGCGCGATCAAGAGCTCAGCCTGGGTTCCGTCTTCCAGCACGCTGTTGATCAGGTCAACAGCCAATGCGGGGTCATCACGGTACAGCTCGGCCATCGCTTCATCATGGGGTCTGCTTTTCATGGTGTTCTCTGGTTCCAATGTTGCCAAGCGCGTACCGCGCGCTCGATGTCGTCAGTTTGCGAACGTTTGTCGCCGCCGGAAAGCAACAGCACCACACGCCGTCCGGCTAGCCCGTAATACACGCGATACCCCGGGCCGATATCTATTCGTAGTTCCCAGACTCCTTCGCGGCAGAACTTGTGATCGCCGAAGTTGCCTTGGTGGATGCGAAAGACTCGGCGGATGATCGCCACTCTTGCGCGGTTGTCACGCAGGCTTTTCAACCACGCCACATAAAGGTCGACCCCGGCATCGGCGGTCACGTAGTGTTCAATTTCAAACATGGCCATATTCGTTTATCGACGAAAAGTAGTCAAGTTGCTTATCCCTGCCGTCTCGTCATCGGCGGATGTGACTCACATGGCGTGATGGTCCTTGATCCGCTGCAAAAGGGAAAACGTGGAAGTGACGTTTTTAGCCCTTGCTCTGTGCTCTCGGGCTGCATATCGCGCACAAAAAAAGGGTGCCGTTCGTCCGGCACCCTTCATCTCACCAACACACATCAATCACGCTTCTATCCGCTCCACCTTGCCGACCAGCAGGATGTACGACAGCGCGCCCAGCAGGGCCAGCGACGATACATAGACGATGGCGGGGGCGAAGTTGTCTTTGGACACCAGGAAGCCGATGACGATGGGTGTGCAGATGGACGACAGGTTGCCCACGAAATTGAACACGCCGCCCGTCAGGCCCAGGAGCCGCACCGGCGCCAGCGTTGACACCAGCGACCACGTGATCGATGCCAGGCCGTTGCCGAAGAAGGCCAGCGCCAGGAAGAAGATGACCCAGGGCGTGGAATCGGTGAAGTTGGCGCCGATCATCGACGTGGAAATCAGCAGGCCCAGGATGATGGGCAGCTTGCGCGCCAGGCCCACGGTGGCGCCGCGTCGCACCAGGAAGTCGGACAGCACGCCTGAGCACAACACGCCCACGAACGCGGCCAGGAAGGGCACGGATGCCAGGAAGCCCGACTTGATGAAGTCCATGCCGCGGTACTTCACCAGGTAAGTCGGAAACCACGTCAGGAAGAACCACAGCGTGGACGTCAGGCAGAACTGGCCCAGGTACACGCCCCACAGCTTGCGCTTGGACATGACCAGGCCCAGGTCGTTCCAGTTGAACGGCGCCTTTTTGGCGCGCGCGTTGCGGTCCAGGTCGACCACGCCGCCGCCTTGCTGGATCAATTCGATTTCGGCGGCGTTGGCGCCCTTGAACTGGCGCGGTTCGCGATAGACCAGGTACCACAGCACGCCCCACACGATGCCCAGCAAACCGGTGCTGACAAACACCATGTGCCAGCCGTAATGGTGTTGCAACCAGGCCAGCACGGGCGTCAGGAAGGCCAGGCCCACGAATTGGCCCGACGTGTAGAAGCCGATGGCGGTGGCGCGTTCCTTTTCCGGAAACCAGGTGGTGACGACACGGTTGTTGATGGGGTAGGCGGGCGCCTCCAGCGCTCCCACCGCCAAGCGCAACACGAACAGAATGATGAAGCTGCTGGCAAAGCCCATGAAGAAGGTCGCTGCCGACCACAGGATCAGCGCGGCCGCGTACAGCACGCGGGGCGATACGCGGTCCACCAGCCAGCCGCCGGGGATCTGCATCGCGGCGTAGGTCCAGCCGAAGGCGGACAAAATCAGCCCTTCGTGCCAGGTGTCCAGGCCAAACTCATCTTTCAGCGCGGGCGCGGCGATGGACAGGTTGCTGCGGTCCAGGTAGTTGATGACGACGGTGATAAACAACATCACCATGATGATGTATCGGCTGCGCGTGGGGCGCTGGGCGCCTTGCAGGCCGGTATGGGTGGCGGTCGACACGGATTGTCTCCTCGTGCGCCCTTCAAGGGGCGGGGGCCATCGGCTTGGATGCCTTTGGGTTATCGATATAGGGAAAAAAACGCGGCGCTCGTGACAAAGCCAGGAGTCGCCGCGCGGCGGTCAGTCAGAGCGGGCGCGCCCGCCTTACCATTCGGCGAAGCTGCCGTCGGCGTGACGCCAGATCGGGTTGCGCCAGCGGTGGCCCACGGCGGCGCGTTCCTTCACGTATTCCTCATTGACCTCGATGCCCAGGCCCGGGCCTTGCGGAATGGCGACCATGCCGTCTTCGTACTTGAAGACTTCGCGGTTGCTGACGTAGTCAAGCAGGTCGTTGGCGGCGTTGTAGTGGATCCCCAGGCTTTGTTCCTGGATGAAGGCGTTGTAGCAACCCGCATCGATCTGCAAGCAGGTGGCCAGCGCGATGGGACCCAGCGGGCAATGCAGCGCCAGCGCCACGTCATAGGCCTCGGCCATCGCCGCGATCTTGCGCGTTTCGGTGATGCCGCCCGCGTGGGACGGGTCGGGCTGGATGATGTCCACATAGCCTTCGGACAGCACGCGCTTGAAGTCCCAGCGCGAGAACAGGCGTTCGCCCAGCGCGATGGGGGTGGACGTCAGCGGCGCCAGTTCCTTCAAGGCCTCGTAGTGTTCGCTCAAGACGGGTTCTTCGATGAACATCAGCTTGAACGGGTCCAGCTCTTTCATCAGGACCTTGGCCATGGGCTTGTGCACGCGGCCGTGGAAGTCCACGCCGATACCCACGTTGGGGCCGACGGCATCGCGCACGGCGGCCACGTTCTCCAGGCACTTTTCAACCTTGTCGAACGAATCGATGTATTGCAGTTCTTCCGTGCCGTTCATCTTCACGGCGGTAAAGCCGCGGTCCACGGCGCTTTTGGCGGCGGCGGCGGTGTCGGCAGGGCGGTCGCCGCCGATCCACGAATACACGCGGATGCGGTCGCGCACGTTGCCGCCCAACAGTTGCGACACCGGCACGCCCAAATGCTTGCCCTTGATGTCCCACAGCGCCTGGTCGATGCCGGCCAGCGCGCTCATGTGGATGGCGCCGCCGCGATAAAAGCCGCCCCGGTACAGCACCGTCCAGTGGTCCTCGATGTTGCGCGGGTCTTTGCCGATCAGGTAGTCGGACAGTTCTTCAACGGCGGCGGCCACCGAATGCGCGCGGCCTTCCACGACGGGTTCGCCCCAGCCGACGATGCCTTCATCCGTCTCGATTTTCAGGAAGCACCACCGGGGCGGCACGATGTAGGTGGTTAGCTTGGTGATCTTCATGCTTGGGTCTCCTGGGCGGAATAGGCGCGTTGCCAGGCGGCGGCGAATGCGCGCGCGTTCTGGCCGACTTCGGTGGCCGTCAGGCCGGGTTTGTACAAAGCGGAGCCCAGGCCGAAGCCGCTGGCCCCCGCCCGGGCAAAGTCGGAAAGGTTGTCGGGCGTAATGCCGCCCACGGGCACCAGCGCGATCGGCGCGCGCATCACGGCGCGCCATGCGCGCAGCACGTTGGGGCCCAGCTGTTCGGCGGGAAACATCTTCAGCACGTCGGCGCCCGCTGCCAGCGCGGCGAATGCCTCGGTGGGCGTGGCAACGCCGGGGCAGGACGCCATGCCCAGTTTCTTGGCCGCGCGGATGACGGCGGCGTCGCTGTGCGGCATGACGATCAGTTCGCCGCCCGCGTCCTGTACGCGCGCGCAGTCGTCGGGGTCCAGCACGGTGCCGGCGCCGATCAGGCAATCGGTGGGCAGCGCGGCGCGCATGGCGCGGATGCTGGCCAAGGGGTCTGGCGAATTCAGCGGTACTTCGATCAGGCGAAAGCCCGCCGCGTACAGTTCATTGCCGATGTCTTCCGCTTCCTGCGGCTGAATGCCGCGCAAGATGGCGATCAGGCCGCAGTGGGCCATGGCGGTTTGCAGTCCGGTGTGGTTCATGGGGGGTTCCTAGACGGATGCCGAAGGGGTGGGGGTGGCGTGGCGCTGTCCGGCCGCGCCCGGTTCGGCCTTGACCAGCCCGGCGCAGACGGCCAGGTGCCACAAGCCGCGTTCGGTGGCGTTCCGCGCTTGTTCGGGCGTACCCAGGCCGTAGTGCTGCATGGCCAGGATGTAGCGCTCACACAGCGCCGGGTCGCCGCAAAGCACGATGCGGGGCAGCTCGCCTTGCTGGTGCAGCATCTGGGCCAGCGCGGCGATTTCGTGGCCGATCAGCAGGCCGGACAGATAGTCGGCTTGCGACGTGGCCGCCAGTTCGCCGGTCAGGCCCAGCGCGCGCGTGCTGAAAATGGTGGACAACACGCCGGCGCGGCCGACCGGGGCGCCGGCCACCTTCACGCCCCGTTCGAAGGCGGCCATGTCGGCGGCGGGCGCATCGCTCATCGTGCGGCCCAGGATGGTGTGGCCGCGCAGCGCGGCGTAGACCTCGCCGGTCATGAAGGTGTCGAAGTGGGTGACGCGGCCGCGGCGGGCGGTGACCCATTTGGAATGCGTGCCGGGCAGGCCGATCAACACGCTGTCTGCCGGGTCCGCGCTGGATTCCTGGGCCTGGTCGAACATCACACCGAAGACCTGCGTTTCTTCTCCGCGCATCACGTTGGGCAGGCCGTGGCGCTGGATCAGGCCGGGCACGATGTGCACTGGCGTGGCGTCGGGGCCGGCGCTGGTGCGTTCCACCACCGTCAGCAAGGTGCCAATGCGCTCAAGGTCGACGGGCACGTCCAGGTAGGCCGCCTCACGCCAGCCTTGCGCGCTGCCGACCATGCCGCAGGCGATGACCGGCAAGGTCGGTTCCGCGCGCAGCCAGTCGCCGCAAGCCTGGTCGAACGCCAGGTCGAAACCGGACAGGGCGGTGCTGGCCGCGCCATCCTGCAAGGGTTGCGGCAGGCGCATGATGCCCCAGGGCAGATGCCGCGCGTCCAGCGTGCGGCCCGTGCCGTCCAGCCGATACGCGCGTAGCGAAGAGGTGCCCCAGTCCAGCGCGATAAGCGCCGCGCGGGCGGGCGTTGCAGGTGTCATCTGATGTGTCTCATCGTTGGCTGCCCTGCCTGCTGCGCCCGCCCGGCGCCGGAAATGCGCGGGACGGGTGCGGCTGGGAAGCCTTGTTGTGTCGGTGCGCACCGGGCTTGTGCAAAGCGCGGCGCGCGTCGGAAAAAATTCTAGATCAGAGCTTGAAAAATCTCAAAATATAGAATTAAATCCCACATATAGGGAATACGGGCGTGGCAAAGTGCATCGGCTTGGCCGGTCCGCGAAGGGAACTGCCCTGGTACCGCGTCCCGCCCTGACCCCGCCATCCCAGGTATGCTTGCCCCGTTTCTGCTGTTGCATCCACGTTTCATGACCTTCCCCTTGACCGCAAACCCCATTCCCACCCTGGACCCCGACGCCGCCGCGCCCGCCGGCACGCAGACCTTGATGCGCGGCTTGGCCGTCGTGCAGGCGGTGGCCGACGGCGCGCGTGACCTGAAGGAAATCTGCGCCCGCATCGGCGTGGCGCGCAGCACCACGCACCGGCTTGCCAGCTGTCTGGTGCAAGAGCGCTATTTGCGTGCCTTGCCGGGGGTGGGTTATGTGCTGGGACCCAAGCTGATCGAACTGGGCTTTCAGGCGCGTGAGGCGTTTCCCATGGCGACGCTGGCGCGGCCCTACCTGGATGCGTTGGCCGTGCAGACGGGCGACACCATACATCTGGCCGTGCGTGACAACGACGAAGTGCTGTACCTGGAAAAAATTCCCGGCAAGAAGGGGCTGGAAATGCGCTCGCGCGTGGGACACCGGATGCCGCTGGCGGCAACGGGCGTGGGCAAGGCGCTGCTGCTGGATACCGAAGAACCGCAATGGAAGGCGCTGCATCGCATCGGCGCGCCGGTGTCCTCGCGCGCACCCGGCGGCCAGCAAAGCTGGGAAGCGTTCCGCGACCGCATGCGTGACTATGCGGCGCAGGGCTATGCGTTTGATCTGGAAGACAACGAGCCGTCGATCCGCTGTGTGGCGGCGCCGGTGCGCGATGCGTCAAGCGGCATCGTGGCGGCGATCAGCGTGTCCAGCACCGTGCCGTATATGTCACTTGAACGCATGCGCGACATGGTGCCCGTGGTGCAGGAAGCCGCTGCCGGCATTTCGGCGGAAATGGGCTGGAAGGTGGACCGCGGCTGACGCGGTCCGGCAAGCTTTATTCCAGCGGAAGCGTCAGCACGCCTTGCGGCGCAGGGCGCATCATCACGCGGCGATACCAGGCGGACAGCGCCGGGGTGTCGGGGCGTTCGATGGGCAGGGCCAGCCAGCGGTGCGCCGAGCTGACCAGTGCAATGTCGCCCATCGTCAGGTGACGGCCCGCAATGAACTCGCGGCCTTGCAACGCCTGGTCCAGGATCTGGGCGCGGACGTTGGAACGCTTGACCGAATTTTCAATTGCGGCGTGGTCGCGCTTGGCTTCGGACGTGCGGATCAGGCCCAGAAATGCAGGGCCCATCGCGGCTTGCCATTCGGTGGCCTGCCAGTCCATCCAGCGGTCGGCGTCGGCGCGCATGCAGGCGTCTTCCGGCCACAAGGTGCCCACGCCGTAGCGCGCGGCCAGGTAACGCACGATGGCGTTCGATTCCCACAGCACAAAGCCGCCGTCATCGATCACCGGCACGGTGCGGTTCGGGTTCAGCTTGGCGAATTCGGGCGTATCCACCACGCCGAACGGTCCGCCTGCCTGGGTAAAGGTGTGCGGCAGGGCCAGTTCGCGCACGGCCAGCATTACCTTCTGCACGTTGACGGACGTAAGGCGTCCCCAGATCTTCAACATAACCAGTCCTTGAGTAGTGTCAGACGGGCGGCAACTGCCGCCGCGCAAAGCCGCTGTCGCGCGAAAAACGCGTCCAGTTGAAAGCAGGCCCGGGGTCCGTCTTGCGCCCGGGGGCAATGTGTTCGTGACCCCAGGCCGCAGCCAGCGGATAACGCGCGCGCAGTACCGGCGTCAGCTTGCGCAGCGCCAGGTATTGCTCGTCGGCGTACGGCAGGGTGTCCGTGCCTTCGAGCTCAATGCCGATGGAAAAGTCATTGCAGCGTTCGCGCCGGCCAAAGCGCGACACGCCCGCGTGCCACGCGCGTTGGTCGGTGGACACGAACTGCATGATGCGCCCATCGCGTCGAATAAAGAAGTGGGCCGACACGCGCAGGCCGCGCAGGCGTTCCAGCCAGGGGTGCGAGGAATGGTCCAGTGTGTTGGTGAACAGCCCCGCGACTTCCGGGCCGCCGAATTGACCGGGCGGCAGGCTGATGTTGTGCAACACCAGCAAGGAAACCTGCGCGCCGTCGGGGCGCGCGTCGCGGTTGGGCGAAGGCAGCAGGGTGACGCCGGCGGCCGGCGCCAGCCAGCCATGTCGATCCAGAAGCAGAGCCATAAGAGAGAACATGCGTGTTGAATCCAACGGGCATTATGCCGTGGTCGCCGCCGCCTCCCAAATTGGCGTTTTTGCCGGGGGGCGTACGTAAAACGCAGCCCCTGCGCCGTCGCGGGCGCCCGGTTTCCGCTTCCCCGCTTCCGGCTTACTTCCTGGCGGGACCCAGCGTGGAATGTTCGGTGCTGCACCAGGTCATGCCGTTCACCAGCACGGCCTCGGACCGGGGCAGGTGGATGCCGCAATGCGCGCAACGCACCATGGATTCGGGGGCGGCCGGCGCGGGCGCCGAGCGTGCCGCCTTGCCGCGCCCTTGGGCGGGCTCGCCGGCCTGGCGGGCGGCCGCCATGCGGGCCGCGATGCGGGCCACGAACAGCACCGCGATGATCAGAACGATCCAGAACAACAACTTGCCCACGTCAGCCTCGATGCAGAATCATTTCCAGCACGAACCGGCTGCCGGTGTACGCCAGAATCAAAAAACCAAAACCCGTCAGCGTCCAGCGCAGCGCCACGCGGCCCCGCCAGCCCCACACGTGGCGGCCAACCAGCAGCACGCCAAACGTCAGCCAGGACAGCAGCGTGAAGACGGTCTTGTGGTCAAACGGCAGGATCTTGCCCGTCAGCTTCATGGACGCCACCGAGCCCGAGCCCACGGCCAGGGTCAGCACGATGAAACCGATCCAGATAATACGGAACAGCAGCTGTTCCTGCACCAGCAGCGGCGGCTGCGAGTCCAGCACGCGGCCGATGATGCTGCGTTCGGCGGGCGCGTCCAGCGGGCGGTGCAGGTGACGGTCAAGCAGGGCCATCATCATGGCGTGCAGCGCGGCGATGGTGATCAGGCCGTAGGCGGCCAGCGCAATCAAGAGGTGCACACGCAGCCAGGCGTCGTCCGCGTGCGGCACGAACTGGCCTTGCGGAAAAAGGGCGGCCAGGGCGCTGGCCAGGGCGGCGGCGGGCAGCAGCAGCAATTGCAGGCCGTCAATGCGCACCAGCAGGCTTTCCAGCCAGAACACCACCATGCCCAACCAGATGGCGGCGGACAGGGCCAGTGCCCACCCAATGAACAGATGCTGGGCGCCCAGCATCGCTTGTTGCAGGCCGATTCCCTGTAGAACCAGGGCCCCCAGCAGGCACAGACGGCCGATTTTGCCTGTCTGCTCAACTTCCCCGGCGCCGGCCAGGCGGATCCAAAGTGACCCCCCTAGCACTGCATACGCCAAGGCAGCCGCTGTGTGAAATACAATGCCGAGTGACATAGAAACCGTTGTCTGGATGGGGCCTTGGGGTGCGTGCCACCCGAAAGCGCAGAATCCGCGCCTGCGGCCACCGTTCAATCAACTAGTTTAAGCGGAAACGCCTCTCATGCTCGATAACCTAACTCAACGCCTATCGCGTGTCGTCAAGACGCTGCGCGGTGAAGCCCGCCTGACCGAGGCCAACACCCAGGAGATGCTGCGCGAAGTGCGCATGGCGCTGCTGGAAGCCGACGTGGCGCTGCCCGTCGTGCGCGAATTTGTCGCCCGCGTGAAGGAAAAAGCGCTGGGCGAGGAAGTGGCCGCCAGCCTCAGCCCGGGGCAAGCCCTGGTCGGCGTCGTCCACAAGGAACTGACCGCCTTGATGGGCGGTGACCTGGGCGCCGACTCCAACGAACTGTCGCTGGCCGTGCAGCCGCCCGCCGTCATCCTGATGGCCGGCCTGCAAGGCGCGGGTAAAACCACCACCACCGGTAAGCTGGCCCGCTGGTTGTCCGAAGGGCAGCACACGCAGCACGGCCGCAAGACCGGCAAGAAGAAAGTGCTGGTGGTGTCCGCCGACGTGTATCGCCCCGCCGCTATCGACCAGCTAAAAAGCGTGGCCGCTCAGGTCGGCGTCGATTTCCTGCCGTCCGACCCCAGTCAGAAACCCGAAGACATCGCGCGCGGCGCGGTGGACCATGCGCGCCGTCACCACTACGACGTGCTGATTCTTGATACGGCCGGCCGCCTGGGTATCGACGAAGCCATGATGCGCGAAATCCGCGCGCTGCATGATCTGGTCAAGCCGGTGGAAACGCTGTTCGTCGTGGACGCCATGCAAGGCCAGGACGCGGTCAACACCGCGCGTGCCTTCGCGGATGCGCTGCCCCTGACCGGTGTGGTGCTGACCAAGCTGGACGGCGACGCCCGGGGCGGCGCGGCCCTGTCGGTGCGCCACGTTACCGGCAAGCCGCTGAAGTTTGTCGGCGTGTCCGAAAAGCTGGACGGGCTGGAACCTTTCTACCCTGACCGCATGGCGCAACGCGTGCTGGGCATGGGCGATATCGTTTCGTTGGTCGAGCAGGCTCAAAAGAACATCGACATCGCCGATGCGCAAAAGCTGGCCGCCAAGATCAAGTCGGGCAACAAGTTCGACTTGAACGATTTCCGCGATCAGCTTGGCCAGGTGAAGAAGCTGGGCGACATGGGTTCGCTGCTTGAAAAGCTGCCGGCCCAGTTCCAGCAGGCGGCGGGTCAGCTGCAAGGCGGCCAGGCTGAAAAGCAGTTGCGCCGCACGGAGGGCATCCTGAACTCCATGACGGCCGCCGAACGCGCCAAGCCCGAACTGATCAAGGCGTCCCGCAAGCGCCGCATCGCCACTGGATCCGGCGTGCCGGTCCAGGAAGTCAACCGCCTGCTGGCTCAGTTCGAGCAGATGCAGGGGATGATGAAGCAGATGAAGAAGGGCGGCATGGCAAAGATGATGCGCGCCATGGGCGGCATGAAAGGCCTGGGCCGCTTTGGCATGAAGTAGGCAAAAAAATGGCCAGACGTTGCGTCTGGCCAAGCGATCGCGGCAAGCAGGGGGCGCCGTGCCGCGACACAATCCGGAAAACGCATGGGTGTTCTCCGGCTTGTCGAGTTCAGCGGCCGCTTACGACAGCGGCGGAATGCGCAGCACCTGGCCCGGATAGATCTTGTCCGGGCTGGTCAGCATCGGCTTGTTGGCCTCGAAGATCAGCGTGTTCTTGGCGCCTTGGCCCTTTCCGTATTGCGCTTCAGCGATCTTCCACAGGTTGTCGCCCTTTTGCACCGTGTACATCTTGGCTTCCGGCGTGGCCTGCTTGACCTTCAACTGGTTGTCCACCGCCGCCACGCCCACCGTGTTGCCCAGCGCCAGTGAAATCTTCTCGGCGTCTTCCGTACTTAGCGCTTCGCCGGCTACCGTGACTTTGTCGCCGTCCACGGTGATCTGTAGGCCATCGGCATTCAGGCCGTGCTTATCCAGCTCTTTCTTCAGTTCGTCAGCCGTCGCGGCCTTGGCCTCGCTGGCGCCGAAAAGCTTTTCGCCTACGTCCTTGATGAAATTGAGCAGACCCATAGTGTTTCCTTTATCTGTGCTGCGGTGAGAAAACCAAGTCCCTGACGAGCGCGCGCGGCGGGCAACATGCCGTGGAATCCGGCGGGTGAAGGGGTGACGGGGTGACGGGGTGACGGGGTGACGCAAAGGCGCCCCGCTTGCCCCGCAATTTGCCGCGTATCGAGCCAACAGCAACGATTATTACTCGCGCAATTGCCGCCAGACGAGGGGTTATGGTGTAACAGGTTGCTAGGAGCGCGCCAGACTACGCAACAATGCTCGTCACTTTGCACGGTGACTCGCGCGCTTGGCGCAAACCTCATCGGGCAAGCCGTGCAATGAAGAAAGGTATTGGCACCACGTTGACGCCACCATCCCGCGCCATGCCACCCCCCGGCGCCACGCCAACATCCGCGCAAACGCAAAGGGCCGCTGATCATCAGCGGCCCTCTGTCGTTGCGTGCAAGTCAGTGCATAGCGGACGCTCAGCCTCCGCCCACCGCCACCACGATCTCGATCTGGTCGCCATCTTTCAGCGTGGTTTGCTCGTGCTGGCTCTTGGGCACGATCTCGCCGTTGCGCTCCACCGCCACGCGCTTGCCGGCATAGCCCAGCGTTTGCAGCAGTTCGATCACGGTCGTGTTCAACGGAAATTCCCGCGCGTCGCCGTTCAGGGTGATGTGCATGTCAGGGTGTCCTCACTGTTTTGCGTAAGCGTCGGTGGCGGCGATCAGGCGCGCCAGCGTGCCGGGTTCATCAAAGGCGTGGCCCGCGTCGGGCACCAGGTGGAAGTCCGCTTCCGGCCAGGCGCGATGCAGGTCCCAGGCCGTGCGCGCGGGCGTGCAGACGTCGTAGCGGCCCTGCACGATGGTGCCGGGTATGCCGCGCAGCTTGTGCGCGTCGCGTATCAGCTGGCCTTCTTCCATGAAGCCCGCGTTCACGAAGTAGTGGTTTTCGATGCGCGCAAACGCCAGCGCGGCGCGGTCGGCGGCGTGGCTTTGCTGGTGCCGCGGGCTGGGCAGCAGCGTAATGGTGCTGTCTTCCCATTTGCTCCAGGCCTTGGCCGCGCGCAACTGCTCGACCGGATCATCGCCCGTCAGCCGCTTGTGATACGCCGCGACCAGGTCGCCGCGCTCGGCTTCCGGAATGGGCGCCAGGTATTCTTCCCAGCGATCCGGAAACAGCCACGAAGCGCCTTCCTGGTAGAACCACTGGATTTCCGCGCGTCGCAAACCGAAGATGCCGCGCACGACCAGTTCGCTGGTGTGCGACGGGTGCGTCTGCGCATACGCCAGCGCCAACGTCGAGCCCCACGATCCCCCGAACACCAGCCACTTTTCGGCGCCCATGATTTCGGTGCGCAGGCGTTCGATGTCGGACACCAGATGCCAGGTCGTGTTGTTGTCCAGGCTGGCATGCGGCTTGGATCGCCCGCAACCACGCTGATCGAACAACAGCACGTTGTAGCGTTGCGGATCGAACAACTGGCGATGCACGGGCGAACAACCGCTGCCCGGCCCGCCATGCAGGAACACGGCGGGCTTGCCGTTCGGATTGCCCGACATCTCCCAATAGATCTGGTGTCCGTCTCCGGTATCCAGCATGCCGTGGCGGTACGGTTCGATCGGCGGATAGAGCATCAGGCGACTCGCTTGAAAATCAGGTCCCACACGCCATGGCCCAGGCGCAGGCCGCGTGTCTCGAATTTGGTCAGGGGGCGGTAATCGGGGCGCGGCGCGTAGCCATCGACCGTGTTGGCCAACAGCGGTTCGCCGCTAAGGACTTCCAGCATCTGCACCGCGTAGTCTTCCCAGTCGGTGGCGCAATGGATGTAGCCGCCCGGCGCGATGCGGCTGGCCAGCAGCGACACGAACGCGGGTTGCAGCAAGCGGCGCTTGTGATGGCGCTTCTTGGGCCACGGGTCCGGAAAGTACACGTGCACGCCGGCCAGCGAGTCCGGCGCGATCATGTCGCGCACGACCTCGACCGCGTCGTGCTGGACGATGCGCAGGTTTTGAATCTTGGAATCTTCAATGCGGCGCAGCAGCGAGCCGACGCCGGCGTTGAACACTTCCACGCCCAGGAAGTTGTCGTCCGGACGCGCTAGCGCGATCTTCTCGGTGGTCTCGCCCATGCCGAAACCAATCTCCAGCACCGTCGGCGCTTGTCGACCAAATGCCGCGGCGGGGTCCAGGCGGCGGGGCGCGTACGGAATGGACCATTCGCCCATCAACCGTTCCAGCGCGGCCAGCTGGCCTTGGGTGATGTGGCCACGGCGGTGCACAAAGCTGCGGATGTGCGTCGCGCCGGGGCTGTTCGGCGCGTGGGCGGTGCTGGCCAGCGCGGCCTGCGTCTCGGGGGAAACGGCGGCGGCGGCGGGCGCCGAAGCAGAGGAATCGGCGGTCGTGTCGGAGGTGTTCACGGGGGGCGTCGCGGGCTTGTCCGCGGGGTTGTTCGTATTCATAGCCCCGAATTGTAGTGGCAGGTGCCGACCCGCGGAGTCAGCCGGATGCACTAAATAAGGGACATATCAACCCGCCATGACGCGCAAGCGCGGCGGCCAGCCAAAATTCCTGCCCGAATCCAAAAAAAGCCGCGCTATAATCGCCGACTCTGCCAGGGACCCGCGCTCTGGCACGACACCCGAGCGGGTGTAGTTCAATGGTAGAACGGCAGCTTCCCAAGCTTCATACGAGGGTTCGATTCCCTTCACCCGCTCCAACTCTCAGGCTTGCACGCTATTCGCGCGACGATCGATCCCGTCTGTTTGACGCCCGTCGACGCTCGTGCCCGCCCCTTGCGTCCGGCGGCACGTTGAAGGCGTAGTTGTCATATCGCCAAACCGAACCGTCGCACGCGCAGTCAGCCAAATATGAATCCGTGAATCAATTTAAACGTCATATTTGAATAGTTAACGGGACTTGCTTGTCTGGCAAATCGCGATATGTTCATATATGACCGTCTATGGGCAATTTGCCTTCATATTTGACCAAGCACCCCATGCCTTCCACCCCAAAATCTGCCGAGCACCGTGTCGCTATGCCGCGCCCCGTCGAGCGTGCACTGCATCGCCTGGGACAGGACATCTCGTCCGCTCGCCGTATGCGCCGGCTAAGTCAGGAAGACTTGGCCGAGCGCATTGGCACCTCACTAAGTACCGTCAGGCGCATGGAAGACGGCTATCCCGGCACCGCCCTGCACACCTTCCTGCGCGCGTTGCATGTGCTTGGTCGCCTGGACGCCGTGGCCGAGGTTTTGGCCATGGAAAAGGACGCGCTTGGCATGGCGCTGATGCGTGAAAATTTGCCGCAGCGGGTTCGCACATCGCGTGGCCGAAAATTGGGCATGTCCGATTCTCAGCCCGGTCAAACCCAATCGACGAATGACAACGAAGAGCTGGAGGGTTTCTGATGGCGCCGAAGGTGATCCGGCGTGGAGACCTGGAGGTTCATCTGGGGTCCAGCGGGCAAGTGGTAGGACGGCTGTATTTGGGTAACGGCAAGCGCAGCGCGTTCCAGTACGACGAGCGTTGGCTGCAAAGCCCGCGTTTTTTCACGCTATCGCCCGACCTGTTGCCCGTCTCGGGCATCCAACATCCTGAACAGACGTTTTTTCGCGCGCTGGAAGACACTGCGCCCGACTCCTGGGGCGAGCGTGTAATCCGGCGCGCGCATGCGAGGTTCCGGCAGAAAGACCGGGACACGCCTGCGCTCGAGCCTGTCGACTTCTTGCTATGGGTTGACGACGAGGCCCGTGTCGGGGCGCTGCGTTTGTTTGACCCTTCCGCTCAAATCTATCTTCGCGCCGACGACACGCATGGAAAAGTGCCGCCATTGCTGAAGCTGGATAACGTTGTGCGAGCCGCCCGAGCGCTAGAGGCCGGAACGGAGAGCGAGCAGGACCTGCAATACCTGCTGGGGCAGGGCACCTCGCTTGGCGGAGCCCGGCCCAAATCGACGGTGTTAGACCACGATGGACGTTTAGCCTTGGGCAAGTTTCCTAGTCAGGCGGATCAGCGCGACATTATCCGTGGCGAAGTGATGGCAATGCATCTTGCCAGCAAGGCTGGCGTCAATACGGCAGTTGCGCGTGTGGCGGTTGTTGACGGAACGGCGGTGGCCATTATTCGGCGTTTTGCCCGTACCGACAATGGCGGGCGCATCCCCTACGTGTCCGCCGCGAGAATGCTGCAATCCGATGGTCGGGACACGGTGCATGCGTATACCGAATTGGTGGATGTTCTGTTGCAGGGCGGCGCCAACCCTATTGCCGATATCCATCAGTTGTGGCGACGCCTGGCTTTCAATTTTCTGATCTGCAATACCGATGATCATTTGCGGAATACGGGTCTGCTGTACGACGCGCGCAACCATGGATGGCGATTGTCGCCGGCGTTTGACTTGAATCCGATGCCTGGCGACCGTCGCGAGAGCAAGACATGGCTGACCGAGGATTCGGGGCCAATCGACAGCCGCGCCATGCTGATGGAGGGTGCCGCCTATTTCAGGCTGGATGCGCAGAAAGCAGCTGCAATCTGGACAGAGGTGGCTCAGGCGGTGGATAGCTGGCGCGAGGTGGCAAAGGGGCTGGGCATGCAACGCTCCGGCTTGACGGATTTTGAGCCGGCATTTCTATGAAGGCATTGCCCAGCCTCGGCAGGCTGCTATCGATTGCCGGCATCATCCTCGATCATCGCCCGCCGATACAGCGCATCCTTATCCAATATCGTCATTCCGCCGTAGTGCGTTCGTAGCACGCCCGCGCGCGCCAGCCGCGTTAGCGCGGCGTTGCAGCGTTGGCGGGACACGCCGCACAGGCTGGCGATTTCTTCCTGGGATATCTTCAAACGCCCCTGCGTATCGGCATGGCGTTCGGCATCGAATTGCGCCGCCACGGCGCGGGCTACGGTGGTGTCGACGTCCAGCAATACGTTGCCGGTATAGCAGGCCATCAGCCAATTGACGCGCTGCGCCAAATGCATCGTCACGGCCTTGGTGAATTCGATATTGTGATTCCACAGCCGTTCGCAAGTGTCGCGCGGCAGGATCACGATGCGGCTGGGGCGCAGCGCCACGACCTCATATTCGAAGCGCTCGCGGCGCAGCATCGTGGCTTCGCCGAACCAGCTGCCGATGCTGAAACCGGCCAGCGACAGGCACTTGCCGTTCGCACCCGGCGACGTCCATTTCACCAGCCCTTCGACCACGCCGTACCACCCCAGCGACTTCGACCCCGCGCGAAAAAGATATTCGCCGGTGGCCAGCGACACCGTGCGCAATTCCGAGCGGACCAGATTGCGTTCCAGTTCGGGCAAGCCGTTGTACCAGGGCACAACGCTCAACATCCTGTCCACCGGACATGCGGCCGGCTTGCACGCGGGGACGCCGGTCTGGCTGCCTGTGCTTGCGGTGGATGCACGCATGGTTGCTCCGTTCGACAAAAGGGGGAAAGGCCAAAAGGGAAAAAGGCGAAAAGGAGAAAAGGCGCTCAGGTAAACCCTAGGCCGCTTTGTCACCATGATGACTGTACGGGCCAGTGGGCGGTCCCAGAATAGTTGAGGCATCAAGAGCCAAAAAACATAAGAGGAGACAGGTATGTTGTCAATGCCACGCATCATGTCCGGCGGCGCGCTCGCCTGGGGCGTCGCCGTGTCGCTGCTGCACGCCGGCGCCGCACACGCCCAGATTTCGGACGACGTTATTCGAATCGGGTTCATCACCGACCTGTCCGGCGTGTACTCGGGCCCCGATGGCCCGGGGGGCGCTGAAGCCATCAAGATGGCAATCGAAGAAATGGGCGGCGAGATCAACGGCAAGAGAATCGAACTGTTGACGGCGGACCATCAGAATAAAGCGGACATCGCCTCGGCCAAGGCGCGCGAATGGTTCGATCAGCGCGGCCTGGACATGCTGATCGGTGGCACCAATTCCAGCACCGCGCTGGCCATGTCGCAGGTGGCGGCCGACAAGAAGAAACCCATCATCGTGGTGGGTGCCGGCGCGCCCGCACTGACCAACGAGCAATGCACGCCCTACACGCTGAACTACGCGTACGACACCGTCGCGCAGGCGCGGGGCACGGGCGCCGCCGTGGTCAAAGCGGGCGGTAAAAGCTGGTACTTCCTGACGGCCGATTACGCCTTTGGTAATGCGCTGCAAGCCGATACGACGAAGGTGGTCGAGGCGGGCGGCGGCAAGGTCGTGGGCTCGGTCAAGCACCCCTTGTCGGCCAGCGATTTTTCGTCGTTCCTGTTGCAGGCGCAGGCCAGCAAGGCCGACATCCTTGCCTTGGCCAATGCCGGCGCGGACGCTACGAATGCGATCAAGGCCGCCAACGAATTCGGCGTGACCAAGACGATGCGGCTGGCGGGCATGATCATGTTCATCAACGACATCCACGCCATGGGACTGCCCGCCACGCAGGGCATGTACCTGACCGACAGCTGGTATTGGAATGCGTCGGACGCCACGCGCGCCTGGGCCCAGAAGTTCTTTGAACGCCGCAACGCCATGCCGTCGTCGCTGCAAGCGGCCGATTATTCCGCCGCGCTGCAATACCTGCGCGCCGTCAAGGCCACCGGCACCGATGACGCCGACCGCGTGCTGGCGTATCTGCGCCAGAACAAGCTGAACGACATCTACATCAAGGATGGCGTCGTGCGCCCCGACGGCCGTGTCGTGCACGACATGTACCTGCTGCAAGTGAAGACCCCGGACGAGTCCAAGCAGCCTTGGGACTACTTCAAGGTGCTGCAAACCATCGACGGCAACGAGGCCTTCACCAAGCAGTCCGAAAGCCGCTGCGCGCTGTGGAAATAAACCGGAGACCGCCATGGCCAAACGCAAAGTCATCGTGACCATCGCCCCGACCGGGGGCATGGCATTCAAGACCCAGAACCCGCATCTGCCTACGCAACCGGCAGAGATCGCCGAGGACGTCTACCGCTGCTACAACGCGGGCGCCAGCGTAGTGGCGCTGCATGCGCGCCGGCCCGACGACCAGGCGACGTGCGATGCGGCGATCTATCGCGACATGAACCAACGCATCCGCGAACGCTGCGACATCGTGCTGAACAACTCCACCGGCGGCGGCGTGCATGGCGACATGGTCAGGGAAACGTCGCCCGGCACCTGGGAGATCCTGTGGGAAGAGCGCCTGAAAGGCATGGATGCCGGCGCCGAAATGTGCACGCTGGACGCCACCACGCTGAACCTGGCGTTTGGCGACCGCGAATACCTGATGAACACGCCGCTGACCAAGGCGCGCGAACTGGCGGCAGGCATGAAGGCGCGCGGCATCAAGCCCGAATGGGAAGTCTTTAGCCCCACGCACATCCTGCAAGACGCCACCACGCTGATCGATGAAGGCCTGGACGAAGGGCCGCATTTCATCAACCTGGTCATGAACGTGCACCGCAATTTTCAGAACGCAATGCCGTTCTCGCCGCGCCATTTGCAGATGATGGTGGACCTGCTGCCCAAGAACAGCATCTTCTGCGTCAGCGGCATCGGCCCGTCGCAACTGGAAGCCAACATCAGCGCCTTGCTGCTGGGCGGCCATGCGCGCGTGGGCCTGGAAGACAACCTGTATTACCGCCACGGCGAGCTGGCCACCAATGTGCAGCTGACCGAGCGCATCGTGCGCATCATCCGCGAAATGGACATGGAACCGGCCACGCCCGCCGAAGCGCGCCAGATCCTGGGGCTGCCCTTGCAAAGCGGTATCCGGCCCGAATTCGCGGTGTGACGGCAACGTTCGTAGAACTCCGGGTTTTCCAGTGGGGGGCTTTTCCATAAACTGATCGGCCCACCCCATAACGAGAACGCCATGAGACAGAGTCTTCCCACCCTGGGCGCCGCCCTGGTTCTTTCAGTGTGCGCGCAGGCCGCGCTGGCACAGGCAGCCCCCGCCGCCGGCGGCACCGCCCCTGCCGCTGCATCCGCCCCGGCCGCCGCCGCGACCCCGCGCGACCCCTTCTTCTGGCTGGGAGAAATCAACAAGGCCACCACCGTCATCAACACCGACGAAGGCTTGTTGGACAAGGCCATGGCGCCGCGCCTGGCGGCAGGCGTGGCCAAGGTCATCAATGACGGTAACCAGCCGGGCGCCAAGCGTCCCGCTACCGTCATCACGTTCGAACCGCTGCTGATCAAGGCGGCGGGCGAAGACATCACCTTGCTGCACGCCGGCCGCTCCAGCCAGGACATGCACGCCACCTACCGCAGCGCCATCCTGCGAGACAAGCTGCTGGACCTGGCGGACCAGTTGAACAAGACGTCCACCACGCTGGTTGAACTGGCGGCCAAGCATGCCGGCACCGTCGTGCCGAACTACACCAATGGCGTGGCCGCGCAGCCCAACAGCTATGGGCACTACCTGCTGGGCCAGGCCGCCGGACTGGCGCGCGACGCAGAACGCATTCGCGAGGCCTATGCCCGCATTGACCGTTCGCCGATGGGCACCACGGTGCTGAACGGCACCAGCTGGCCGCTGGACCGCAAGCGCATGGCGCAATACCTGGGCTTTGAAGCGCTGGTGGACAACGCGTATGACGCGTCGCAGATTTCGTCGATGGACCAGCCGGTGGAGGTGGCGTCTATCGTGACCAGCATCGCGCTGCGCACGGGCAATTTTGTTGAAGACGTCATGACGCAGTACGCGCAGTCGCGCCCGTGGATCCTGCTGGAAGAGGGCGGCGGCAATACCTACGTGTCCAGCGCCATGCCGCAAAAGCGCAACCCCGGTTTGTTGAACGACACGCGCAGCGACGCGTCCACCGCCATCACGCTGGCGATGGGACCCGTGATCCAGACGCACAACATCACGCCCGGCATGAGCGACCCGAAAGACGTGAAGCAGAATTCAGCGATGGTCGATAGCGGCATGTCGGCGCTCAAGCGCTGGGACCGCGTGCTACGCGCCATGGTCATCAGCCCCGACCGCGCGCTGGAAGAGTTGAACAGCGACTGGACGGCGTCGCAGGAACTGGCCGACGTGCTGATGCGCAAATACAAGCTGCCGTTCCGCGATGGCCATCACTTTGCGTCCGAAGTGGTCAGCTACGCCAAGACCAACAACATCAAGCCCTTGGATTTTCCGTACGACCAGGCGCGCCGCATCTACGCCGACGCGATGAAGGATTCCAAATACGGCAACGAGCTGCCCATGAGCGAAGCCGAGTTCCGCGCCACGCTGGACCCCGTGGCCATCGTGAAGAACCGCGCGACCATCGGCGGCCCGCAACCCGCGGAAATGGAACGCATGCTGAAGGCCGCGCGCGAACAGCTGGCGGCGCAAGGAAAATGGATCAAGGACCGCCGCGATCACATCAACCAGTCGCTGGCCAGCTTGGACAAGGCGTTTGACGCGCTGGCCGCCAGCGCCGCGAAGTAGCGAGCGTTATCGCGCGGTGTCGTGCTGGACGGCGTCCAGCAGGCAACCGCGTAGCCAGCGATGCGCGGCGTCCGCGTCCATGCGCGGATGCCACAGCATGGACACGGTGAAGGGCGGCATCGCAAAGGGCAGCGTGAAAGTGTGCATGCCGGTGCGCAGGCTGCCCGTGTGCCGCTCGGGTACGGTAGCGATCAGGTCTGAGCCGCGCGCCAGCGCCAGCGCGGCCGAAAAGCCGCTCACGCTGGTGGCGATGCTGCGTTCGCGCCCTGCGGCGGCCAATGCCGCATCAACGGGCCCGCTGTCCCGGTTGCGCCGCGATACCTGGATGTGGCGCGCCTTGGCATAGCGGGCAAGCGTGACTTTGCCGACCGCCAGCGGATGCCCCTTGCGCACCACCCCGACGAACCGATCTTCAAACAGTGCGCGCGTGCGCAGTTCCGGGCTGGCCGCGTCGCCGACCACACCGGTTTCCAGATCGACGTCGCCGTCGCGCAGCGGGGCACTGTCCTTGTCGGTCTTCTGTACAAAGCGCAGCCGCACGCCGGGGGCTTCCCGGGCGGTGCGCGCAAGCAGGCGAGACCCGAAATTCTCGACGAAACCGTCGCTGGCGCGTAGCGTGAAGGTGCGCGTCAGCCGCGCCAGGTCAGGCTGCGTTGCCGGACGCAGTACCGCTTCCACATCCTGCACCAGCCCATGGACTGTGCCGCGCAGTTCCAGCGCGCGCGGCGTGGGCACCAGCCCGCGTCCGGCGCGCACCAGCAGCGGGTCGCCGGTGGTGTGGCGCAGCCGCGCCAGGGCGCGGCTCATGGCTGACGGGCT
This sequence comes from Achromobacter sp. ESBL13, assembly GCF_036668755.1. NCBI lineage: Bacteria > Pseudomonadati > Pseudomonadota > Betaproteobacteria > Burkholderiales > Alcaligenaceae > Achromobacter > Achromobacter sp. ESBL13. The sequence goes on from NZ_JAZEVT010000002.1 coordinate 1,036,696, forward strand.
CAGGCGCAAACGCCGCGCCGCGCGCGCGACGCTGCCTTCGTCCAACAGCGCGTCCAGCGTGATAAGCAGGTTCAGATCGGGATGGCTCATTTGGCAAACGTAGCATGCCGCGCGGTGCCGCAGGGGTTTTGGCATGGCGTTCGGTGCAGGTATTCAGTGCAAATGCTGCGTCTTCCGCTGGGTCTCGCACACGCCTAGGATGTGCGAAAGGGCGCCGTGTTGGTGTCCCGCCTTTCTTGCAGGCCCGATCATGCCAAGCGCTTCCCTATCACTTCCTGTGCCGCCCCGACCCGCCCCACGGCTGCTGATGTGCCTGTCTTTATGCATGTTGTTGCCCGCGCTGGGCGCCAGTATTGCCAACGTTGCCTTGCCGACGCTATCGGTGGCGTTGGATGCGCGGTTTCAGGATGTGCAGTGGATTGTGCTGGCCTACCTGCTTGCCATCACCACGCTGATTGTCAGCGTGGGGCGGCTGGGAGATCTGCTGGGACGCCGGCGCCTGATGTTGATGGGAATCGGGCTGTTCACCGTCGGGTCGCTGGCATGTGGCTCGTTGCCCGGCTTGGGCGGCCTGATCGTGGCGCGCGCGGTGCAGGGCTTGGGCGCCGCCATCATGATGGCGCTGACCATGGCATTCGCCAGCGCAGCCGTCGCCAAGGAGAAAACGGGCAGCGTCATGGGCTTGATGGGGACGATGTCGGCTATTGGTACGGCGCTGGGCCCGACGTTGGGTGGGCTGTTGATCGGGGCCTTTGGCTGGCCGTCGATTTTCCTGATCAACGTGCCCTTGGGGGTGTTGGCGTTCGGGCTGGCGTGGTTTCATTTGCCGAAAGACGGCGTGCAGCGTGGCCAGCGGCAGTCACCTCCCGCCGTGCCCTCAGGCGCGCGCTTCGATGTGCCCGGCTCTGCCTTACTGGCAATCGGTATTGCCACCTACGCATTGGCGATGACCGCCGGTGGCGGCTTCGGGGCCGCCAATGCCCTGCTGCTTGCCGCCGCGGCCGCGGCGGGCGGGGCCTTCGTGTGGCGTCAAGCCCGGGCTGCGTCTCCACTTATCCAGCTGTCGCTATTTCGCCAACCCGTATTAAGCGCGGGCGTGGCGACGAACGGGCTGGTGTCCACCGTGATGATGACGACGCTGGTGGTGGGGCCGTTTTACCTGGGCGGCGCGCTGCGCCTGGATACCGCGGGGGTGGGGCTTGTGATGTCTTGCGGCCCTGTCGTCGCGGCGTTGGCGGGGGTGCCGGCTGGGCGCGCGGTGGATAGATTTGGCGCGCAACGCGTGATGCTGGCCGGCTTGTTTGCGACGACGGTCGGCGCGGCGCTGCTGCCTTGGGTGCCCGCGGCTTTCGGCATTGCAGGGTATGTGGCGCCCCTGGCCGTGATCACCAGCGGCTACGCGCTGTTCCAGGCCGCCAACAGCAGCGCCGTCATGGGCAGCGCGCAGGCGGAGCAGCGCGGGGCGGTGTCGGGCTTGTTGAACTTGTCGCGCAACCTGGGGTTCATTACCGGCGCGTCCTTGATGGGCGCGGTGTTTGCCTGGGGCGCGGGCGTTGCCGATGTGGGGATGGCGTCGCCCGCCGCGTTGGCGGCGGGCATGCGGTGGACCTACGCGCTGGCCGTGGTGCTGCTGTTGGCCGCCGTGGCCGTGGCCGCCACCGGCCGCGACCGCGCGCGGCCGCCTGCCTAGAATGACGCGCCACTAGCTCGACACGCCACTAGAACGACACCATGTCGGCCGGGTTCAGGATGCCCATCACGCCCAGCGCACCCTTGATCAGCGGTATGGCCACCGGCGACAAATGCCGTCCCAGCGGAATGCCCGCGTGGTCAAAGCGCGTCAGCATGGCGTAGTCGGTGTTGCGTCCGGTGACGTTATCGCTGATGGCGCGGCCGATGCGCACCGTTTGCGCCACGCCGTGGCCGCTCCAGCCGTGCACCATGTACACGGGCACATCGCCCGCGCTCTTGCGGCTGTCGGTGGCGCCGTTCAGCGTCAGGTCGCTGATGCCGCTCCAGGAATACTCCAGCGCCGGGTTTTCCAATTGCGGAAACACCGTCTTGATGCGATCCAGCAGGTAGTTGTTGACGTCGCGCGGCGACCACGAGTTACCGGTGCCCTGGCCGCCGAACAGCAGCCGCTTGTTGCGCACGGGGCGGTAGTAGTCAATTTGCAGCTGCGTGTCGTAGATGGGCAGGCCGGACGGAATCAACGCGTTCAGGGTATCGCCCAGCGGCGGGGTAACGGCCACGTAGGTGAAGAAGGGCACGGTGGTTGAGCTGCCCGGCATGAACTGGAACGTGGCGCTGTGCACCGCCAGCACCACGGCGCGGCGCGCTTTGATGGCGCCCTGCGCGGTGGTCACGCGCGTATTGCCCGGCGATTCGTCAATGGCGTGCGCGGCGGTGTTGTCGTACACGCGACCGCCCAGCTTGACGAAGGCGTGGATCAGCCCGCGCAGCAGCGCCAGCGGTTGTACCTGGCCGCCACCGCTGTCGACGGCCGCGCCGAAGTAGATATCGGACTTCACGTACTGCTCTTTCAATTCGTGCCGGCCGATGATCTTGACGGCCTCGTCGCCCAGGCGGCGTCGCGCATCGGCGTTTTCGACCAGCGCGCCCATATGGCCCGCGTGCACCGCCGCCGTGACGTGGCCACGCTTGCGGTCGCAATCGAAGCCGTAGCGTTCGCGCAGGCCGTCCACGGTTTCCATGGCTTCGACCGAGGCAAATCGCCACAGCCGCCGCGCGTCGTCCAAAGGCAGGTTGTCCAGCATCGTGCCCGCTTCCCAGCGCGCCAAGCCGGGTGTCATCTGGCCGCCGTTGCGGCCGGATGCGCCCGACCCGATATGGTCTTTTTCGATCAGCACCACGTCGACGCCGGCTTCGGCCAGGTGCAAGGCGGTGGACGCGCCCAGCAGGCCGCCACCGATGACGACCACGTCGCAGTCCACATCGCCCGGCAGCGGGCCAAAGGCCGGCCACTCGGACAGCGAGGCTTCGTAGTAGTTGGCGGGCATGGGATCGGTGGGCTTGGCGTCGCGCCGCCAGTTCCAGATGCGCGGATCAATGCCCAGCCGGGTAGGCGTCGGCTGCGCATCGTGCAGCAACTGGGCGGGTGGCAGCATGGCGTCGCGCGGCGGCACGGTGGCGTTGGCAGTGGTCAGGGCGCGCGAGGTCGCGGGCCACAAGCCCAGTGCGCCGGCGGCGGTGGCCGCGGTGGCGGCCGTTGAGGCCGCCGCTGTCTTGAGGATGAATTCGCGTCGATTCAATGTCATGTCGATGTTCCTGGAATCGGGGAATGGCTCAGGCCGTGGGGGCCGGGCCGAAGCGGTTGCGGCCGGGGGCGCCGGCGGGCAGCATGAAGGGCTGAAGCAACAACGTGCCCAACACGGGCACGGCATGCAGCAAGCCCCACCAGCCGCTGCGGCCCGTGTCGTGCAGGCGGCGGATAGAGACGGCCAGCGCGGGCAGCAGCGTCAGCAGCAGGAAGCCCGCCGTGTACCAGCCGAACAGGATTTCGGGGTTGGCGATGGCCAGCGCGCGTTCCACCGCCGAGATCGCCAGCACGGCAATCAACTGGAACAGCACGAAGTACCAATATTCGCGACGCCGCGCGCGGCCCTGGAAGACGGCGTAGTGTTTGAGGGCTTGCAGATACCACTTCATGGGGGGTCTCCTGGTTTGTAAAGATGTGCGCCATCCGCGCCGGGCGTGAGCGCGGGCGGCGTCATCGGCGCGCGGGGGCGCCAAGGGATTGAAGAGAATTAAGCGAAGGGCAAAGGCGAGGGCGCGCGGCAGGCCGGCGCGCCGAGCCCGTCAGCTGCCGGGGCGGTGCGCCAGCCCGGGTAGGCTGGGCGGGCCGGCATGGCCGCCCGCCGCGTGTGGCGGCGGAAAGGGCAGCACCGCCAGGCGTAGTGCGCCGGGGGCGCCGATAAGGCGGTCGCCGTGTTGCGGCTGCCACAGGCTGCCGGTACGAATGCGGTGGGCGGTGGACATGACCACGCGCGAATCGGCGTTCAACACCAACGCGGTCTTGCCGATGCGACGCAACGCGGGCAGCAGCATGCGGTCAAGCGTTGAGACCAGCACATCCACGGCGGCCACGCCGGCGAACGCCTGGCGGACCAGCACCGGATGCGCGGCGGTGATGGTGTAGGCGCCGTTGCAGATGTAGTCCACGTAGGGGCCTTCGACGACGGGAAGGTGGCGCCGGGCGGGCTGGTCGAACCACGCGAACGCGCGAAAATCCAGCCGCCGCCGGGTTTCCTGGTTGCGTTCCAGTGGCACGTGTTGCAGGGAACGGCCCTCTTGCTGCCACCATTCCAGCGTCCAGTAGCCGTCATCGCTGTCGGCGTGCGCTTCAAAGCTGGCGAAGCCCGCGCCGTTGCACCAGGGGTTCAGTTGCAGCGCCACCTGGATGTGGGTTTGCAACGCGCGGCGATGGTCCGCCGACAGCCGCAGGCCACTACCGGGCACCGGGGTCTGGCCCGACAGAATCTGCGCGGCGGCCTCGGCCAGCGCGGCGGCGGTGTTCCGGGCGTCGTTCACAACGCAGTCCAGAATGCCGTGGGCCCGGTCGATATGCACGTCTTCGTTCATCTGCCGTCTCCTGTAGCCAAGGTTGCCGCCGGCGTTCAGCGGCCCTAGGTCTGTTGTGGCGGCGGCGCCGTGGCGTCCAACCGCAGTTTGTGTTCAAGCAGGTGGTCCGTCTGCGTACTGATCATGTCCAGGGCCAGCGCGCTGCTGGCGTGCTCGTCGCCATCATGCAGCGCCGCTTGCAGCCGGCGGTACGCCGCCGCCATCGCGGCGTGCACCGACCCGTGCGGATACAGCGCCGCAACCAGCGGCGCCCATTCCGCCTGGATTTCAAGCTCTTGGTTGGCCAGCCGGGCCGACTGTGCTTGGGTGGCCAGCAACAGCAGGCAGCGCATGTCCGCCTGGGCGCGCGCCTGCGCCGCCACCGCCGCTTCGAATTGATCGATCTCTTGCGCCAGGCGCCGGTGATCGTCGGCCGTTGAACGCTGGGCAGCCAGCTTGGCGCTGTGGCCGATCACGGCGCAATGCAGTTCGCCCAGGTCGGCCAGATCGCCCGGCGTGGCCAGACGCAGCGGGTGGCGGTCGTGCATCATCTGCGCCGGCACCGGGCACACGAAGCTGCCCCCATTGCGACCGCGCCGGGTGTCGATCAGCTGGCGCGCGCGCAAGGTGTTCAGGGCCTCGCGCACCGTCACGGGCGACACGCCCATCAGGCGCGACAACTCGTTTTCGTTGGGCAGTTGCTCGTCGGCATGCAGCAGGCCGGCGACGATCGCATTGCTGAGGCGTTCGACGACCTGCTCCGAGCGGGTGCCTTGGCCGATCGGTGCGTAGACGATGGCGTGGGCGGTCATGGGGGGCTCCGGCGCAAAGAGAAAACGTGCATCATGCCACGGCGCTAGAAGATGCCGTGGCGATGCAGCGCCTGGCTGTCGTCGGGCACGGGCGCGATGGCGTCCCACAGTTCCGCGACCTTGCCGTCTTGCACGCGCCACAGCTCGAAGTACGCGTGGCGCTGGCCGGCGATGCTGCCTTCGGAATGCGTCAGCACGAAGTCGCCTTCGGCCACGCAGCGATGGATGCGGCTGTATTGCAGGCCCTGGCCGGATTCGCGTAGCTGGTTCAGAAAGTCCACCACGGCTGATGCGCCGTCGGCGATGTCGGGGCTGTGCTGATGAAAGGCATCGCCGTTGCAGTCGTCGATGAACGCCTGGTAGTCGCCTTCGATCAGCGCGCGTGTGAAAAAGCCCAGTACCAGCGCGCGGTTTTCATCAACGTCCTGGTCGGCGCGCGGCTGCGTCGGCCCGTCAAGCTGCGTGCGGCCGCTGGCGTTGGGCGGCGCTTCGGGCACCAGGCCGTCCCAATGCTCAACGATGCGGTTGTCCGCCACACGATAGATGTCAAAGCCCACCAGCGGCTGTTCGCCCAGGCCGGTGTAGCGGCCGTGGATGGCGACCAGGTCGCCGTCCACCAGCACGCGATGGGCCTCGTGCTTCAGGTTGGGATGTTCCTGGATCAGAACGGACAGGCCGTCCAGCCCGTTCTTGACCAAGGGGGAATGCTCGATGAAACGCGGTGAGAAATAGCGTTCCAGCGCGGCTGTGTCACGCAGCGTGAACAATTCGTGGTGCGCGCGGGCAACGCGTTCGCGCAGGGCGTCGGCTTGCGTGGTGGGCGTGTGTTGGGTGCTCATGATGTTTCCCCGGTCAGTCGTGTGCGCTCATCACGTGCTTGACGCGCGTGTATTCCTCGAAGCCATAGGCGGACAAGTCCTTGCCATAGCCCGACCGCTTGAAGCCGCCATGCGGGGCTTCGGCGGTCAGCGGAATGTGCGTGTTGATCCATACCGTGCCGAAGTCCAACTCGCGCGACAGGCGCTGCGCGCGGCCGTGATCGCGCGTCCAGACGCTGGCGGCCAAGCCGTATTCCACGTCGTTGGCCATGGCAATGGCCTGTTCTTCGTCGGCAAATTTCTGCACCGTGATGACGGGGCCGAAGACTTCGGTCTGGATGGCTTCGTCCTGCTGTTGCAGGCCGGTGATGACGGTGGGTTCAAAGTAGTAACCGGCGCGGGCGGCTTGGCGGCCGCCGGTTTCGACGCGGGCATGCGCGGGCAGGCGGGTGATGAAGCCCTGCACGCGTTCCAGCTGCGCGGCGTTGTTCAGCGGGCCATACAGCGCGTCCTGATCGTCGGGGTCGCCGAACCGGGTTTCGATGGCGGCGGCCACCAGCTTGGCAACAAAGGCGTCATGCACGGATTCGGCCACGATGACGCGGGTGGCGGCGGTGCAGTCCTGCCCGGCATTGAAAAAGCCCGTCAGCGCGATGTGTTGCGCGGCGCGGTCCAGGTCGGTGTCTTCAAAGACGACCACCGGCGCCTTGCCGCCCAGTTCCAGGTGCGCGCGGGTCAGGTTGGCGGCGGCGGACGCAGCCACTTGCAGGCCGGCTCGCACCGAACCGGTGATGGACACCAGCGCGGGGGTCTTGTGCGACACCACCTTGGCGCCGGTGGCAGCGTTGCCCAGCACCACGTTGAACGCGCCGGCGGGGAAGAAGGGCGCGGCCAGTTCGGCCAGCAACAAGGTGCTTTCGGGCGTGGTGTCGCTGGGCTTGAGCACCACCGTGTTACCCGCCGCCAGCGCCGGCGCGATCTTCCAGACGGCCATCATCAGGGGGTAGTTCCAGGGGGTGACCTGGCCCACCACGCCCAGCGGTTCGCGGCGGATGCTGGACGTCAAGCCTTCCATGTATTCGCCGGTGGCCTTGCCTTCCAGGAAGCGCGCGGCACCGGCAAAAAAGCGGATTTGGTCTACGCAGACGGCGACTTCTTCCGAGGCAATCAGGTGCTTGAGCTGGCCGGTGTTGCGGCTTTGGGCTTCGACCAGGCGGTCGCTGTTGGCCTGGACGGCGTCGGCCAGCTTCAGCAACGCCTGCTGGCGCGCGGACGGTGTGCTGCGGCCCCAGGTCTTGAAGGCGGCGCTGGCGGCCGCATAGGCGGCGTCGACGTCGGCGGCGTTGGCGTTGGGCGAGCGAGCGATAGGCTGCGCGGTGACGGGGCTGATCAGGTCGAAATATTCAGAACCCTTGGATTCGAAGTACTGGCCGTTGATGAAATGCTTGAGGGTGGGCAGCGCCATGGTTTGTCTCCGGAAGGGTTGTTTTGATTTGGGTGTCTAGCGGGCGGGCTAGCGATAGTTATATTCTCTGAGGTTATAGGTATTTATTCTGCTGGGGTTAACCCGTGGGGCGAGCGGCCATGCAAAACGCCCGGGCGCAAGGCCCGGACGTGTGGAGTCAAAGCAGGTGCGGCGCGGGTTATTCCGCTTTCAGTCCCGCTTGAATGATCAGCGGTTGCCACTTCAGCCGCTCGCTACGCGCAAAGGCTTCCAGTTCGGCGGGCGTGCCGCCGCCGGGCTCGTGGCCAAGCTCCAGCAGGCGCTGGCGCACCTCGGGCTGCGCCAAGGCCTTGGCAAGTTCCGCGTTCAGCTTTTGCACCACGGCGGGCGGCGTGCCCTTGGGGGCGTACAGGCCATTCCACGCAATCACCTGGAAGTTGGGCAGGCCTTGCGCCGACACCGGTTTCACGCCCGGCAGCAACGCGGATTCCTTCAACGACGTAACGGCCAGCGCGCGCAGTTTGCCGCTGGTGATGAACGAGCGCGCGGCGCTGACGGTGTCGATGCCCAGCTGCACCTGACCGCCCATCAAGTCCGTGGTGGCGGTTGCCGAACCCTTGTACGGAATGCCCCGGATGCTGGCCACGCCTTGCTGCTTGAGCAATTCAAAGACCAGCCGCGCCGTGGTGCTGGGCATGCCGACATTGATGCTGTCGGCCTTGGACTTCGCGGCGTCTTGCAGGTCGGACAGGCTGTTGTAGGGCGAGCCGGGCGCGGTCAGCAACACCATCGGAAACGAGCTGACCAGCATGATGGGCGTGAAGTCTTTCGCGGGGTCGAAGTTGGTGGACGCATAGATGTACTGATTCAGCACGTGGGTGCCGTTGGTGCCCATCAGCAAGGTGTAGCCGTCGGGCGCGGCGCGAGCCGCCTCGGACGCGCCGATGTTGCCACCCGCGCCGGGCCTGTTTTCGACGATGAACGGCTGGCCCATGCTGCGCGCCAGATACTCGCCTAGATACCGGGCAGCCACATCGGTGCCTTGGCCCGCCTGGTAGGGCACGATGATGCGCACCGGCTTGGATGGATAGCTGTCCGCCGCCCAGACCGGCTGCGTGAACAGAACGGATGCCGCCAGCGCGGCGATCATGCGTAAGGGTTTCATGGTGGTCTCCTGGATTTTTTTATAGGGTCGTGATCGTGCTGCTGCTGCTGCTGCTGCTGCTGCCTGCTATCGCTTTTGCGCCGGCGCGCGCGGTAAGGCACCGGCTTCACGCAAGCTGGCGATCCGCGCCTCGTCAAAGCCCGCCTGCCGCAAGACTTCATCGGTGTGTTCTGCAAATCCGGGCGGGGGACGGCCAATGCGCGCGGGCGCTTCGGACAGGCGCGTCGCCGGCCCAATGCCTTGGTAGCCGTCGCGCGACACGCGCATGCCGCGATGCACCGCGTGCGCCTGTTCAAACGCTTCGGGCACGCTGTTGACCGGGCCGGCCGGCACGCCCAGCCCCATCAGGTCGTGGCAGAGTTCGGCGCGTGTGCGGTGGGCCAGCGCTTCCTCGATGGCGGCGCGCAAGGCGTCGCGGTGTTCCAGCCGCTGGCGGTTGGTGGCAAAGCGCGCATCTTCCAGCAAGGCGCCCAGACCGGCGTAGTCGCAGAATTTGCGGAACTGGCGGTCGTTCACCACACCCAAAAAGATCTCGCCGTCGTGGCACGCAAACCGGTCGTAAGGCGCGATATTCGGATGTGCGCTGCCCATCAGCCCCGGCGTTTTGCCCGTGTGCATCCAGTTGGCGGCGTGCGGCACCAGCAGGCTTAACGCGGTGTCGAACAAGGTCACGTCCACGCGCTGGCCCTGGCCCGTGCGCGCACGGTGGTACAGCGCCAGCAAGATGCCCGACTGCGCGGTGTACCCGGTCAGGTGGTCAACGATGGGGATGCCGATGCGCGTCGGGCCGCTGGCCGTGTCCCCGTTCACGCTCATCAAGCCGCACATGGCTTGCAGGATGGCGTCGTAGCCGGGCAGGCCGCCCAGCGGGCCGTCTTCGCCAAAGCCTGAAATGGCGCAATAGATCAGCTGGGGAAAGCGCGGCTTCAAATCTGTTTCGTAATCCAGGCCCCACTTGGCCATGGTGCCGGGGATGAAGTTCTCGACCAGTACGTCGGCCTCTTGCAGCAGCCGCAGCAGCACGTCGCGACCGTCTGGCAAAGACAAGTCCAGGCCAATGGCGCGCTTGCCCCGGTTGACGGCGGTGAAGTAGGCCGCGTCGCCGTCCGCGTTGACCGGCGGGCCCAGCGCGCGCGTTTCGTCGCCGCCGGGCGGCTCGACCTTGATGACGCCGGCGCCCTGATCCGACAGCATCTGGGTGCAGAGCGGCCCGGCCAGCACCCTGGATAGATCGATGACCCGAATGCCTTCCAGCGCGCCGGCGGCGCGGGCGGGCGGGGCGTGTGCGGCATGCTCCGATGAACCAGACATCATTGACCTCGGTTTGGTCATGTCGGACGCGCGGGCGGCAAACCCGCGCGCGATCATGGTAAGCAGCGGCGGCCGGTCAGCCGTCGGAAATCAGGGTGCGGGGCGCGCGATGCGCCCGCGCCGCCCATGCATCATGCAGCCGCAAGGGCCAAGTGCGCGATGCGCGGGATGCGCCTTACGCACGGGTGGGCAATTCAACCACGCCCGAGCCCAGCACGGACAGTTCATCGTCCTGATTGCGCGCTTCCTGTTCGATTTCAACCAGGTGCCGGCCGTCTTCCACGTACTTGCGCTTGACGCGTCCCTTGAAGAACAGCATGTCGCCTTCAGGGTTGTGGCGGCGGATCTTGCACGTGGACTTGCGCAGGAAGCCGTCGTCACCCATCCAGTTCGTCAGGTGATGCGTCAACCACGAGTTGCGCTCGGGGCCGTAGTCGTAGGCGCCGGGCGCGCCCACTTCCAGCGCGAATTCTTCTTCCCAGTGCACGCGTTCCGGTACGTCGGGAATGCCGAAGCGATTGGTGATGCCCACGCCCGGATGCGCGTCGATCAGTTGCCAGGCCAGCTTGTTGGCGCGGATGTACAGGCCGCCCCAGCCTTGCGCATAGGCGATGAAGCCAGTCACCGTCATGGGGCCCTTGAACATCACGGGCAGTTCTTCGCCTTCCTTCACGTCTTCCCAGTAACGAGGCGTGGCGCCGCGCACTTCTTCCTGCGCGTACAGCTTGTAGGCTTCCTTGATTTCTTCAGGGCTGTAGCGGCGCGGTTCGCGGGCGCGCACTTCCTTGTACTTGCTGCCTTGTTCGCGGGCGTGGTCGCGTTCGGTGCGAAAGCACCAGCTGTCGGCCTCGGCCACCTTGTCGCCGTCCTGGTTGAAGAAGTCCACGTGATAGATCTGTTGCACCGCGCGGCCGGCAAAGCGCGTCTGGTGTTCCACCAGGTCTTTCAGGTGCGCTTCGGTGGAGATCACGTCGTTGCGCTTGACGGTCTTGTGCCAGGTCCAGTCGGCGCCTGACCACATGGCGTGCACGCCGGGCAGGCCGCCCACGTAGCCGGACACGATGCGGCTGGTGGAAAACAAAAAGCTGGGCAAGGCGATGATGCCGCCATGCCGCGTCTTGGCGGCGTAGTCGGGGTCCGACCACAGCGGGTTGTCGTCGCCGATGCCGTGCGCGTAGTGGCGGATGTTGTCGCGCGTGGCTTCGTAGCACCACGGCTCGGCGGTGGCGCCGATCTTCACGCCGATCCGCGCGCGCAGTTCGTCCAGGCCGCGCTCGGTGATCTTCGGGAAGCTGCGTTCGGTCTTGGCGGGTGCCTGGGCTTGGGACTGCGCTTGCGGTTTGGTCTCGGTCAGCATGATGTCTCCTCGGGATGGGTCATACGTGCGCGGCGGGCGCGGCGGGTGTTTTGTTGGTGGGGGTGTCGGTGGGCGTGTCGGTGGGCGTGTCGGTGCGGGTGTCGGTGCGGGTGTCAGGGGACGTGGCGGCGTCGCCGTCGGCCGATGGCGCGGCGACAAGTTCCTGTTCACGCAGTTTGCGGCGATGAATCTTCCCGGCCGGCGTTTTGGGCAGCTCGGGCACAAACACCACCTGACGCGGATACTCGTGCTGCGCCAACTGGCTGCGCACGGTGTTCTGAATCTCTTCCACAAAGGCGTCGTCACCCGGACGGGCCGACACCACGAACGCCTTGACGACCTGGCCGCGCAGCGTGTCGGGCACGCCGATGGCGGCGGCTTCGGTCACGTCGCGGTGCTTCAGGATGGCGTCTTCGATTTCAACGGCGCTCATCGTCCAGCCTGCGGAAATGATGACGTCGTCCGCGCGGCCGCCATGCCAGAAGTAGCCGTCTTCATCGACGCGGCCCAGGTCCTTGGTGGCTACCCAGGCATCGCGTCGCCACAGTTTCAGTTCGCCCGTCACGCCGGGCGGGCAGGGTGCGCCGCTGGCGTCCTGCACTTCGACGCGCAGGCCGGGCACGGGCCTGCCCAGCGAGCCCGGTTTGACGGTGAAGTCCGCCGCGCCCGGGTAGTTCACCAGGCACACGCCGATTTCGGTCGTGCCGTACATGCTGCACACGGGGCGTCCAAAGGTTGCCTGGACAAAGGCAGAGGTCTCGCTATCGATGGGTTCGCCGGTGAACGACACCTTGTCGATCTGGTAGCGATATTGGCCCGCCGCGCCGCAGTTGCGCATCATCCGGTAATGGGTGGCGGCCGCCGAGATGTTGTTGAACGCGTGGTCCTGCAAGGCTTGCAGCAGGCGTTCGGCGTTGAACTTGCCGGCATAGGCGCCGATGGTCACGCCCATCGCCAAGGGCGCCAGCGTGCCGTGCCACAAGCCATGCCCCCAAGCGGGGGATGACGGGCACATGTAGCGGTCGCCGGGGCGCACGCCGGTGCCGTACAGCGCGGCCAACATCAAGGTGACCAGCGCGCGATGCGTGTGGCGCACGGCGTCGGGCAGTTCACGCGTGGTGCCCGATGTGTACTGAAAGATGGCCAGGTCATCGGCCCGCGTATCGCAGTCGTACTGCGCGGGGAAGCGGTCCAGCGACGCCAGGAATGCGTCGTCCGCGATCACCACGCGCATGTCGTCCGCGGCCGGCACCATCGGCGCCTTGTCGGCGTTCGTGACCAGCATGCGCGGCTGGCAGTCCTGCACGCGCAGCCGGATGCCGTCGGGGCCGAACAGGGTGAACAGCGGCACCGCAATCGCGCCGCGCTTCATCGCACCGAACATCGCCACATAGAACGCCAGCGACGGTTCCAGCATGACGGCCACGCGGTCCCCCGCGCCGATGCCCTGATCCGCCAGGTAGTGCGCAAAGCGCGAGGACGCCCGGGCTATCTGCTGAAAGCTGAAGGTTTCATCACCTCCGGTCGCGCGCACCAGGATGATGGCGGGCTGGTCCTTGCCCGTGTGCCGGTCGATGCATTCGTGCGCAATGTTCATGCGCTCGCGGTTGCCGTCGAACAATTCCCAAAGCTTGTCCGCGGAGCAGAGCGCCTGGGCGTCCGCGTAGGAGGTGGTCTGCGTCAGCATCGTCATGTCGTCGTACCTGTGTGGGTCGGCAAGCCGTTGAACAGACTATGCGCGCCGGCTTTTAAATTGTCAATTACGTTTATCGATTGTATATATACAATTACTGGCAGCAATTACGGGCGGCAATTACGGGACGCGTTTCGCGCCGCGCAAGGTATGCTTGCCGCAATAAAAACCGGAGAGCCCGATGAGTGAAGCCAGTTCCCAGGAATCCGCCGCCGTGGCGGGGCCGCGCGTGCGCCCCGTGCCAGCGGTAACGCGGTCAATCGCCATCTTGCGATTGCTGGGCCGTGGCGGCGAGGCCATGACCTTGAAGGCCATCTCGCAGGAGCTCGGCATGGTCACCAGCACCTGCCTGCACATACTTCGTGTGCTGGTGGAAGAAGGCTTGGTGAAGGTCGACACCGGTACCAAGCGCTACAGCCTGGGCGTGGGCATGTTGACACTGGCGCGCAGCGTGATTGAAAGCAGTCCCTTCCCGGCGTTGGTGCAGCCGGTGCTGGACAAGCTGTCCAGCAGCGCGAACGTCACGGCCATCGGCGTGGAAGTCGCGGGCAGTGAACACATGGTGGTGCTGGCGCTGTCGCGCTCGACCGCGCCGTTCCGGCTGCACGTGGACGTGGGCAGCCGCTTTCCCGCGCTGATCAGCGCAACGGGCCGTTTGGTGGCCGCGTTTTCAGACCTGTCGGACAAAGAACTGGAACGCCGCTTCAAGGCGCTGCGCTGGGACCAGGCGCCCGCCTACGCGGAATGGAAGGCCGACATCGACGCCGTGCGGCGCGACGGCTACAGCCTGGATCGCAACCACTACATCAATGGCGTCGTCGTCATCGCCGTGCCCGTGCTGAACAGCCACAAGCGCATGACGCATTCACTGGTGGCGGCGGGCCTGGCCGAACAACTGGACGACGCCCGCGCGCATGCGCTGGCCAAGGAACTGCAAGCCGAAGCGCACACGCTGTCGCAACTGTTGTCCACGCGGAACTGATGCCATGTCGCATCCACCCAGCCCCGAATCCCTTGCCGCCGATGGCTGGCACCGCAAATCACTGCCCGGTTTCGCCGGGCTGATCGGCCCTTTGTGGGTGCGCAAGGAAGGGCAGGCGTGGGCCTATGGACTCTTGGCTACCGAGAATCACCTGAACCCGGCTGGCGTCGTACATGGCGGCTTGTTGACCGCGCTGCTGGACCACGGCTTAAGCGCCATCGCCTGGCAAGCCTTGGACCGCCGCGCGTGCGTCACGGTGCAACTGGACACGCACTTTCTCACGGCGGCACGCGCGGGCCAGTTCCTGGAAGTGCGCGGAGACGTCCTGCGCGCCACGTCCAGCCTGGTGTTCATGCGGGGGGAGTTAAGCGTCGCCGGGCAGGTGCTGGCGACGGGGGCGGCGGTGTTGAAAGTGCTGGACCCAGGCCCAGGCGCGAAGCCCGCGCCTGCCTGATTGCGCCGCCCCGCCTTAGAACCCGATTCGCGGCACGTGCACGCGGCCTTCCATCAGCACGCGCGCGCTGCGGCTCATGATGGCCTTGGTGACTTTCCATTCGCCGTCCACCAACTGCGCTTGCGCGCCCACGCGCAGCGTGCCGGAGGGGTGGCCGAAGTTGACGTTGTCGCGTTCCGTGCCGCCGGCGGCCAGGTTGACCAGCGTGCCCGGCACGGCCGCGGCGGTGGCGATGGCCACGGATGCCGTGCCCATCATGGCGTGGTGCAGCTTGCCCATGGACAGCGCGCGCACCAGCACGTCGATATCGGCCGCGCCGATCTGCTTGCCGCTGGATGACACATAGGCCTTGGGCGGCGCCACGAAAGCGACCTTGGGCGTGTGCTGGCGGCCGGCGGCTTCTTCCAGTTTTTCGATCAGGCCCATGCGCAGCGCGCCGTGCGCGCGAATGGTCTCGAAGCGGGCCAGCGCGGCGGCGTCGCTATTGATGTCGTCCTGCAATTCCGTGCCGGTGTAGCCCAGCGCAGCGGCTTCCAGAAAGATGGTCGGGATGCCGGAATTGATCATCGTCGCCTTGAACGTACCCACGCCCGGCACTTCCAGATCGTCCACCAGATTGCCCGTGGGGAACATCGAGCCGCCGTCGCCGTCTTCGGCCGGGTCCATGAATTCCAGGCGCAGTTCGGCGGCGGGAAACGTCACGCCGTCCAGTTCGAAGTCGCCGGTTTCCTGCACCGCGCCGTCCGTCATGGGCACATGGGCGATGATGGTTTTCTTGATGTTGGCCTGCCAGATGCGCACGACCGCCACGCCGTTGTCCGGCACGCGCGCCGGGTCAACCAGGCCGTTGGTGATGGCGAAGGGGCCGACGGCCGCCGACAGGTTGCCGCAGTTGCCGCTCCAGTCCACGAACGGCTGGTCAATGGAGACCTGGCCGAACAGGTAGTCCACGTCGTGATCCGGCTGCGTGCTTTTGCCGACGATGACGGTCTTGCTGGTGCTGGACGTGGCCGCGCCCATGCCGTCAATCTGCTTGCCGTAGGGGTCGGGGCTGCCGATCACGCGCAACAGCAACGCGTCGCGCGCCGCGCCCGCCACACGCGCGGATTCGGGCAGGTCGTCAAGTTTGAAGAACACGCCTTTGCTGGTGCCGCCGCGCATGTAGGTGGCGGTAATTCTGGTCTGAGGGGCATGGGCCATGGGGATGTCCTGGTGTCTGTGATGGTTAGGGCGGCGGTGCGCAGCCCGGTTCAGCCGGCCTTCTTGGTTTCGCCCGCAACGGATTCCGCTTCCAGGAAGTCCTGCGCAAAGCGTTGCAGCACGCCGCCGGCTTCGTAGATGGACACTTCTTCCGCCGTGTCCAGACGGCACGTCACCGGCACCTGCACGGTCTGGCCATCGCGGCGATGAATCACCAGCGTCAGGTCCGCCCGCGGTTGGCGTTCGCCGATCACGTCATAGCTTTCGGTGCCGTCCAGCGCCAAGGTCTTGCGGTTGACGCCCGGCTTGAATTCCAGCGGCAAGACGCCCATGCCGATCAGGTTGGTGCGGTGGATCCGTTCAAAGCCTTCGGCCACGATGGCTTCCACGCCCGCCAGCCGCACGCCCTTGGCCGCCCAGTCGCGCGACGAACCCTGCCCGTAGTCGGCGCCCGCCACGATGATCAGCGGTTGCTTGCGATGCATGTACGTTTCGATGGCTTCCCACATGCGCATCTCGCGGCCTTCCGGCTCCACGCGCGCCAGCGACCCTTGCTTCACCGTGCCGTCTTCGTTGGTCACCATCTCGTTAAAGAGCTTGGGGTTGGCGAAGGTGGCGCGCTGCGCGGTCAGGTGGTCGCCGCGATGGGTGGCGTAAGAGTTAAAGTCCTCTTCGGGCAGGCCCATCTTGTGCAGATATTCGCCGGCCGCGCTGTCCATCAGGATGGCGTTGGACGGCGACAGGTGGTCGGTGGTGATGTTGTCGCCCAGCACCGCCAGCGGCAGCATGCCGCGCAGCGTGCGCTCGCCGGCCAGCGCGCCTTCCCAGTACGGCGGACGGCGAATGTAAGTGCTTTGCGGGCGCCAGTCGTACAAGGGGCTGACGCCTGCTTTGCGGTCTTCCTGGATGCCGAACATCGGCGCGTACACCTTGCGAAACTGCTCTGGCTTGACCGCCGTCTTGACCATGGCGTCGATCTCTTCATCGCTGGGCCAGATGTCTTTCAGGCGGATCTCCTTGCCGTTGCCATCCATGCCCAGCACATCGCGTTCGATATCAAAGCGGATGGTGCCGGCAATGGCATAGGCCACCACCAGCGGCGGTGACGCCAGGAAGGCTTGCTTGGCGTAGGGATGGATGCGGCCGTCGAAGTTGCGGTTGCCGGACAGCACGGCGGTGGAATACAGGTCGCGGTCGATGATTTCCTGCTGGATGACGGGGTCCAACGCGCCCGACATGCCGTTGCACGTAGTACAGGCGAAGGCGACGACGCCAAAGCCCAGCGCTTCCAGATCGGGCAACAGCCCGGCTTCTTCCAGGTACAGCTGCACGGCCTTGGAGCCGGGTGCCAGCGAGCTCTTCACCCAGGGCTTGCGGGCAAGGCCGGCGCGGCGCGCGTTGCGTGCCAACAGGCCGGCGGCAATCACGTTGCGCGGGTTGCTGGTGTTGGTGCAGCTGGTGATGGCGGCAATGATGACGGCGCCGTCGGGCATCAAGCCCGGTTCGTTTTCGACCACACCGGAAATACCACGATCGGCCAGGTCCGAGACGGGCAGGCGACGGTGCGGGTTGGACGGGCCGGCCAGCGTGCGCACGACCGTCGACAGGTCAAAGCGCAGCACGCGTTCGTATTCGGCGGTCTCCAGGCTGTCGGACCACAGGCCGGCCGTCTTGGCATAGGTTTCCACCAGCGCAATCTGTTCGTCTTCGCGGCCGGTCAGGCGCAGGTAGTCGATGGTCTGCTGGTCAATCGAGAACATGGCGGCGGTGGCGCCGTACTCGGGCGCCATGTTCGAAATGGTGGCGCGGTCGCCCAAGGTCAGGCTGGCGGCGCCCGTACCGAAGAATTCCAGATACGCGCCCACCACCTTCTCTTTACGCAGGAATTCCGTCAGCGTCAGCACCACGTCGGTGGCGGTAATGCCCGGCTGCGCGCGGCCGGTAAGTTCCACGCCGATGATGTCCGGCAGGCGCATCCACGACGCGCGTCCCAGCATCACGTTTTCGGCTTCCAGCCCGCCCACGCCGATGGCGATCACACCCAGCGCGTCCACGTGCGGCGTGTGGCTGTCGGTGCCCACCAGCGTATCGGGAAACGCCACGCCGTCCTGCGTGTAGATCACGGGCGACATCCGTTCCAGGTTGATCTGGTGCATGATGCCGTTGCCCGGGGGCACCACTTCGATATTGCGAAAAGCCTGCTTGGTCCAGTCGATGAAATGGAAGCGGTCTTCGTTGCGGCGGTCTTCCACCGCGCGATTGCGCGCGAAGGCATCGGGGTCGGTACCGTCGAATTCCACCGCCAGCGAATGGTCCACGATCAGTTGCACCGGCACCACCGGGTTGACCTTGGCCGGGTCGCCGCCTTTCTCGGCGATGGCGTCGCGCAGGCCCGCCAGGTCCACCAGCGCGGTCTGGCCCAGGATGTCATGGCACACCACACGCGCGGGAAACCACGGAAAGTCCAGGTCGCGGCGCCGCTCGATCAGCTGCTTCAATGCATCCGTCAACATCGCCGGGTCACAGCGGCGCACCAGGTTTTCAGCCAGTACGCGCGACGTGTAGGGCAGGCCGGCGTAGGCGCCGGGCGCGATGGCTTCGACGGCGGCGCGCGCATCGAAATAATCCAGGCGGGTGCCGGGCAGGGTCTTGCGGTACGAGTGGTTCATCATGCCTCCGTGCGCGTCAGCGTGCTTTGCGCGATCTGTTGTTCGATGTTGATACGTGACGCGCGGATATGGCGGCGCATCAGGATTTCAGCCAGCTCGCCGTCGCGGTCGGCGATGGCGTCAAGAATGCGGTGGTGTTCGGCGTAGGCCTGCCGGGGGCGGTTGGGCGTTGTCGAGTACTGGATGCGGTACATGCGCGCCAGTTGGTAAAGCTCGTCGCACAGCATGCGAAACAGCATCTGGTTGCCGCTGCCCTTGACGATGCGGTAGTGGAAATCGTAATCGCCTTCCTGCTGGTAGTAGCCCACGCCGGCCTGAAAGGCGGCATCGCGTTCGTGGGCGTGCAGCACCTCGCGCAGCTCGGAGATTTCAGACGGCGGCATGCGCTCGGCGGCCAGCCTGCATGCGGTGCCTTCCAGCGATTCGCGAATCTCATAAAGCTCGGACAATTCCTGCTGCGACAAGGACACTACCCGCGCGCCCGCATGCGGCACGCGCACCAGCAGCTTCTGGCCTTCCAGGCGATGCAGCGCTTCGCGCAGCGGCCCACGGCTGACGCCGTGGATGCGCGCAAGTTCGGGTTCGGAAATCTTGCTGCCCGGGGCGATCTCGCCCTTGACGATGGCCGCCTGGATCTTCTTGAAAATGTGATCCGACAGCGTCTCGCCGTCCCCAGGCGCCGCCCCTGGCAGCGTTAGCACTTTGCTCATGGTGTCAACAATACGTCCGAATTACGGGGAGAATATCGGGCTAAAGCGTGATGTGAACGCTGAATTGTCAACAATTTACCCCGCAGCGAGGCGGGGCGCAAGCTGCGGGGCGCGCAGGGCGCAAGCGACCGGAAACCGCTTGCGCCGGGCCCATGGACGCCGGGCTAGCGCCTGTGGTGCACCGTCTGCATGCCGTACACCTGCACCGGCAAGCCCACGTGGCGCGCCTTCAGTTGCAGCGACAGATACTGCGAATAGTGCCGCGACTGATGCAGGTTGCCGCCATGGAACCACAGCCCGTCCTGCTGCGTCGGCTTCCACATGTTGCGCTGTTCGCCTTCCCACGGGCCGGGGTCCTTGGTGGTGTCCGACCCCAGGCCCCAGCACTTGCCTACCTTGTCGGCAACTTCCGGGCTGATCAGGTCGGCGGCCCAGCCGTTCATGGAGCCGTAGCCGGTGGCATAGACGACCAGGTCCGCCGGCAAGGTCACGCCGTTTTTCAATACGACGGCATCGCGCGCCAGGTGGCTGACGTCGGTATTGGATTGCAGCTTCACGCTGCCGTCGATGATCAGGTCGCAGGCGCCCACGTCGATGTAATAGCCCGAGCCGCGACGCAGGTATTTCATGAAGAGGCCCGAGCCGTCGTCACCCCAGTCCAGCATGAAGCCGGCCTTCTCCAGCTTGCTGTAGAACTCGGCATCGCGTTCGCGCATCTGGTTGTAAAGCGGGATCTGAAACTGCGCCATGATCTTGTACGGCAGCGACGCAAACGTCAGGTCGGCCTTGCGTGTGGTCATGCCGCTGGCCAGCGCCTTTTCGGAATACAGGCCGCCCAGGCCGATGTCCATCAACGTGTCCGACCGCACGATGTGCGTGGACGAACGCTGCACCATCGTCACATTGGCGCCGCCTTCCCACAACGCCGCGCAGATGTCATGCGCGGAATTGTTGGCGCCGACCACCACCACGTTCTTGCCCCGATAGGCGTCGGGGCCGGGATGCTGGGACGAATGCTGTTGTTCGCCCTGAAACTCGTCCTGCCCGGGAAAGCGCGGCACGTTGGGCTTGCCGGACATGCCGGTGGCCAGCACCAGCTGCTTGGGCCGCAGCATCACGGGTTGGCCGTCGCGCAGCACGGTGACTTCCCATTCCTTTTTCGCCTTGTCATAGCGCGCAGATTCGCAGACGCTGGACGTCCAGTAATTAAGCTCCATCACCTTCGTGTACATCTCCAGCCAGTCGCCGACCTTGTCTTTCGGCGCGAACACGGGCCAGTTTTCCGGAAAGGGGATGTAGGGCAGGTGGTCGTACCAGACCGGGTCGTGCAGGCACAGCGATTTGTAGCGCTTTCTCCAGCTGTCGCCCGCGCGCTCGTTCTTTTCGATGATGATGGTGGGCACGTCCAGTTGACGCAGCCGCGCGCCCAGCGCGATGCCGCCTTGCCCGCCGCCGATGATCAGCACATAGGGCTGAGTCTTGTAGCCGAGTTCGGCGGCTTCCTGCTCACGCTTTTCCAGCCAGGTCTGGCGTTCGCGGCGGCTGCCGTGTTCGGCGCCCATGGGGCGGCGCGTGCCGCTGGGTTCCTCGTGGCCCTTGAGCTCGGACATGGTGGTCAGCAGGGTCCAGATCTTGCCTTCCTTCACGCGGATGTGGCCGTAGCCGCGCGCCAGGTTCGTATCGATGTGCAGCCAGCCCTGCAAGAGGCCGTCGTCGTCGGTCGTCGCTTCACGTTCGTCGCGCGTGAAGCGCACCGGTTCGACTTGAGACAGTTGTTGGGTCAGCATGTCGCGAATCTGTGCATGGCCTTCGAACGTACGCAGGTTCCAGCTGAACAGCACCAAGTCGCGCCAATAGCATTCTTCCTGGAACAGGTCGGCGATGGCGGCCATGTCCTTGTTTCCCAGCGCGGTGTTCAGACGGGCAAGCACGGCGTCCAAAGCGGCGTCGGCGGGGGCGGTCTGCATAGCTTGTCTCCTTGCCCATGGTGGGCGTGGTTGGGGGGCGGACGCATGCGTCCGCAAGCCGCCCCGGCCTGTACCGGCCAGTGGCTGCCTGAGCTTCTTCATGCAAATGTCGTGCCAGCTTGTGTTGAGCGCGGCAGCCCCGTGGCGCAGAGCCCGCCGCACCAATCCGGCGTGGCGCGGCGCCACACCTGTGGCGCGGCAGTGTGGCGCGGTGGTGGTGCGACTGTGGTGCGACTGTGGTGCAACTGTGCGGCGCGCCTGTGGGGGCGACTGCGGGGGGCGACTGTTTGGGGTGCGGCTGTGCGGTGCGCCGGGGGCAGAAAGTGGCGGGGGCAGAAAGTGGCGGAGGCAGAAAGTGGCGGGGGCAGAAAGCGGCGGGGGCAGAAAGCGGCGGGGGCAGAAAGCGGTGGAGGCTGAAAGGGGCGGGAACCGCCTGGCGGAAAAACCTAGCGTCGCCGGCTCGGCCCCAATCCGTAGCGGCGCATCTGGCGGTGCACCGTGGAACGGTCCAGGCCCAGGCGCCGCGCGGCTTCGGAAACATTGCCCGCGCAACTGGCCAGCGTGGACCGCAGCGCCGCTTCCTCGGCCGTCACCGCCACGCCGCCCGGGGCCAGTGCGTCGGGCAGGTCGCCCGGTTCGATGACGCCGTGTTCGCACAGTGCGGCGGCCACGGCGATCACGTTGGCCAGTTCGCGAATATTGCCGGGCCAGGTGTGCGCCTTCAACGCCAGCAAGGCGCCAGGCGACAGGACGGGCGCACCCGACTCATCCTGGTGACGCGCCAGCATGCGCGCGATCAGCCAGTCCAGATCCTGGCGTTCGCGCAGCGCCGGAACGGTCAGCGTGGCGGCGTTGATGCGGTAGTAAAGGTCTTCGCGAAAACGCCCCTCGCGCACCAGCGCGCCCAGGTCGCGGTGCGAGGCCGACACCAACGCCAGACGCAGCGCGCGCGGCGCATTGGCGCCGATGGGCGTGACTTCGGATTCCGCCAGCACGCGCAGCAGCCGGCTTTGCAGCGCCAGCGGCATATCACCGATTTCGTCCAGAAACAGCGTGCCGCCGTCCGCCTCTTCGATCAGCCCCTTGCGGCCCTTGGGCGCGGCGCCGGTGTAAGCGCCCGGCAGGTAGCCGAACAGCTCGCTTTCAATCAAGGATTCGGGAATGGCCGCGCAGTTCACCGCCACGAAGCGGCCCGGCCGCCGGCTGTCTTCGTGAATCGCGCGCGCCAGATATTCCTTGCCCACCCCCGTTTCCCCTTGCAGCAGGATAGGCAGGCCTTGCCGCGCAAGCTTGGCGGCGCGGCTCTGCAACGCCGCCATCCTGGCGTCTCCGCCGTCCAGCCCGCGCAGTGCGGATGGCGTGCCGCGCACGGCCACGGTGGCGCCGCGCGTGCTGCGGTTCGGTTCGATAGCGTGGGCGAACAGGGCGTTGCCGTCGCGCGCCACGATCAGGCGGTCTTGGGGCGCATGGCCGCGCGTGTACCGCGGCAGATCGTCCAACTGCACGTCGAAAAAACGCGTGACGGGCAGTCCGATCAGCCCGGCCGGTTGGCGCCAGTCCAGCCCGGCCGCCCGCGCCAGCAGCTTGGCGCCCGAATGCGTCATGCCCAGGATGCGGCCCGCGCCGTCCAGCGAGATGGCCGCTTCCGGGTCCACGTCCAAAAACTCAGGAGACCGCGCAAAGCGCAGCACCCATTCGTTGCGCGTGCGCGCCATCAGGTTGGCCAGTTCAATGCGGCGCGTCGTGCTGTTGACCAGATGCAGCGCCAGGTTCTGGCTGGTCTTCAGGCTGGGCGAACTCAGCAGGGAAATATCCAGCACGGCGGCCAGTTCCCCGTCGGCGTTATAGATGGGCGCGGCGGTGCAGGACAGCGGCGTGTGCGTATTGTCGAAGTGGTCGGTCTGGTGGATGGTCAGCGCCTCGCCCGTCTCCAGGCAGGCGCCCACCGCGCAGGTGCCGGCGCGCGGTTCGGACCATTCCGACCCCAGGTACAGGCCCGCCTTGCGCAGCTTGGATGTCTGTGCGGGGTCTCCCAGGAATTCCACGGTGACGCCTTGCCGGTCGGCCAGCAACAACACATAGTTTTGTCCCGCCACCTGCCGGAACAGATGGTCCAGCCCGCTGCGCGCAATGCGGATCAACGCTTCGGATTGCTGCCGATGTTCTCGCAACCGGCCATCCGGCACGATATAGGCTTCACAAGCCTGCGCCGGATCGAGCTGGTACTGATCCAGGCAGCGCAGCCAACTACGCACCACATGCGCGTCGCGCTGCGTAGGCCGGCCTTGGCCCACCTGTTCGATCTCGCGAATGTGGGCGGTATGCGGGGATTCCTGACTAGGCATGTCGTCTCCAGGTTGCGCCCGATCTGTGCCGGATCAACACGGCAGCATGCACAGAGACGAATCGGCTTGTAAATGGTGGTTATCCAGCGGTGGGGGGGCTTGGTTGGCGGCGGGGGGCGTGGAGCGCAGGGCTTGCGGCCAAGCGACAGCGTGCGGCGGGTCCGGCTTTGGTTCGACGCCCGCTTGAAAATCTAGGGCAGTCACGGCTGGGGGGTCAGCGGATGTTGAGGCTTTTTATTACTTGGTACTGCCAGCGCGCACGTGAGAAAAGCGGGTCTTTGTGGTGGCTCACCAATGAGCAGAGCGAATACTGCACGGCCCAAGTTTTGCCGAGCGCGACCCCGTCCCAACAATCGTATCGTTCTTTGGTTGGCATTATTTCCAACGAGTCTGGTGTTTCGCGCAGATATTGAACTTCGAGCCGCGTGATGATGGTGGCGTCCCTATCGTTGCTTTTCGGGAATGAATAGCGATGCCTGGCAAGGATCCGCTGCCGTGTGTCCCGGGCGGCATCGTAATAGTCGCGCCTTGACGAGGTTAATTGACCGTCCGCAAATTTCAGAAACTCCAATTGGGTAAAGGGAAGATCGCGCGCTTTAAAGGAGACTATGCCTCCGTAGAAGAAGGGGCTATTTACGGGGTCTTCATACAGCATCGAGCAATCGTGCAAGTGACTGGACAGTGGCCTATCGGATTCGACGGTGTATCCGCAAGCCGACGACAGGTCGTAAAAGATCTTCGAACCCGTCGCGTAGGCGCAGGACAAGAAAACGTTGCCGACTATGAAAAGCGGGATCAACACCATCTTCACGATCATGGCCGAATGCTCCCCTCCGGTAGGGTCACCAGGATGTCGTCTGATACGGCCTGATATGCGTTAGAGAAATACTTGACCCTATTGTTTAAGTGCAACGCCGCTCTGTTGATCTGTAATGTCACGTTCAGAACATCGGCTGCTAACCCTGCCGCATCATTCAGATCGCCGAAGCCCTCGTCCAGCGTGAACTCGACGACGTCAAAATCCATGCCGCCTACGATGCCAAAGCTGAATCGGAAGTCATGCTTGTGACTCACGATGCCCCCCATTGAGTGCGTCATGCGGCACATCTTGGACAGCGGGTCAGCGTACGGCTATAGGACGACTAAGAATACTGAAGGGGACAACTTGGAAATATGCGAACGCCGAAGCGGGGCGGGGATCAAGCGGGCCGGCCTGATAGCGGTGTGGCCGGCCACCGGCGCTGTTGCCGCCTGCTGGGTTGTCAATCGCGCCGCGGCAAATCTGGCTTATCCAGCGCTGTCGCGATCCATGGACCGTAGCGCGGCCGGGATGCGGTAGCGCTTGCCGTCGAATTTCAGCGTGTGGCGGGTCTTGCCTTGCTTGACGGTCTTTTCCTTGCAGTCGCCTTGCTGCGCCGAAGCGCGGCTGGTCGAGTGGGATTCGGTGGCGATCAGGTCACGGTAGCCGCGGCGTTGCGTGTCGCCTATTGCCAGGCTGACGGCGCTTTCCGAAAATTCGCCCGCGCACGTGGTGTCCCACACGCCCGACGAGCGGTTGACGGACATGCCGTCCAGCACCAGGCGCAACTCGTTGTCGTGCACGGTGAATAACCGCAAGCTGGTTTCATCGAACGGGTTGGCGCGCGATGCCCCTTCGCGTTCGATGCGGATGCCGAACGCGCGCTTGTCGGTTGCCACGTCGTAGCGAGCGGTGTCGAACGCCAGCCCGGCGATGCGCACCGCATCGTCCGACATCAGGCCCACCAGCCGCCGCCGTTGGCGCACTTGCAACGTTTGCTTGTCCAGCACCAGCACGTCCAGATCGCCGACGTGGCCGTTCTCGGGGTCGGGGGTGTCCTGCATCAGCGGCACCGCCACCAGCAACAGGTCCGGATTGGCGGGCCATGCCTTGCATGCCACGGCAAACGGCGCGCCCACGTCCGCGTCGGAAAGCGTGACGATGGCGTGCCCTTCCTTCAAGCGGATGCGGCCTTGGGCGTCCGGCGTGTCGGTATTGCTGTAGACCGTTCGCACGATGCCGGCCGCCTGCGGGCAAGGTCCGCTGGCGGCTTGCGCGGCGCCGCAGGCCACCACGGCGGACAGAAGCAGGGCGGCGGGCAGGCGCGAATGGGGACGGAACATGGCGGGCGGGCGGAATGGAGGAAGTCCGAATTCTAATCACGCCACTGGTTCGTGGCGCGCCCCTTCGCTACCGCCCGCTACAGATCGCTACAGGTCAGCCCGAACTCTGCCGATTGCACCGGCGCGGAAACAATCGCTACAGGTCCACGCGGACCTTGCCCGCCTGCACCAGGCCAGCCACGTTGCGGATCTCGGCCAGCAGCGACTGTTGCAACTGCGCGGGTGTACCGCCTGTGGGGGCAAAGCCCTGTTCGGCCAGCTTGCCGCTTACGGCCTCGGTTTGCAGTCCGCGGTTGATGCCCTGGTTCAACGCGGCAATCACCGCGTCGGGCGTGCCGGCCGCGCAATACGTGCCGAACTGGATCTGCGCGTCGAACCCGGCGTAGCCGCTTTCCGCAACCGTGGGAATGTCGGGATATTTCGCCAGCCGCTCACGGCTGGTAACGGCCAGCACGCGCAGCCGTCCGCCCTTCATATACGGCTCAACGGCGGCCACCGTGGCAACCACCAACTGGATCTGGCCGCCCAGCAGGTCCGTCATCATTGGGCCCGTGCCGCGATACGGCACATGCAGCATGTCGATCCCGCACGCCGCTTGCAGCAGTTCGGTCGCCAGGTGTTGCGGCGTGGCGTTGCCGGGCGACCCGAACGTCAAGCCCTTGGGATCGCGCTTGGCCTGGGCCACCAGGTCCGCCAGTGTCTTGGCGGGCAGGTCGGCATTGACGGCCACCATGTAGGGAGAACGTGCGATGGGGCAGACGGGCGCCAGCTGCTTGAGCACCTCTTCAGGCGGACGCGCGTAGTAGCGCACGGAGGGCACCAGCCCGGCAAACAGCAGTACGCTGCCGTCCTTGGCGCCATTGGCGGTGTAGTCGGCGCCCAGCATGCCGCTGGCGCCGGGCTTGTTTTCGACGACCACGGGGCGGTCCAGCGCGCCTTCCAGCGTGGCGGCAATGACGCGGCCCAGCACATCGGTGCCGCCGCCCGGTGGAAACGGCACGATGACGCGCAGTGGCGCCTCGCGCGCGGCGGCATTCCGGCTTAGCGACAAGCCCAACGACAAGCCCAACGATGCGGCCAGCGGCGTCGTTGCGCCCAGGGCAAGGTGCTTCAAAACGGTTCTGCGATTCATGCATTTGTCTCCATCTGCGCTCCGTCTTCAGAGCGTTGGCCGATCGCCTCTGTCGGGCGGGCGATTCAGCGCGGGTCTGCGTGGTCGGTGGTGTGGGCGTGGCGGACGGCGTTGGGCTTGGGCTTTCTACATCCTATGGCCAGGAAACGGGCTTGATGACGGGCTGCGCAATGGCTGGGCCGCCGGGTCATTCGCCCGGTCGGGCATACCGTCCAGTGGTGCATCCGATTGCCCCCCCGGCAATAAAAAGCCGTGCAACGCCGAGGCCAGCGCCTCGGGCGCTTCCACCGGCAGCATATGCCGTTGCCCGTCCAGCACGCGCACTCGCGCGTCGGGCAGCGCCCGTGCCAGCGCGCGCGACATGCGGGGCGTGGACCCGACGTCATCACTGCCCGTCATCACCAGCGTGGGGCAGGCAATATCGGGCGCGGCTTGCGTCAGCAGCGGGTCGCCATGCGCAAACAGACGATAGGCCACCAGGAAGTTGGCGCGGTTGTTTTTTATCAAGCGATGGCCGATGGCGGCGACGCGCTCTGGGCGGGCAGCTTCGAACGCGGGCGTGAACCAGCGTTGCAACGACACCGCCGCCGACGCCGCCACGTCCTGTGTGGCAGCGGCCACCAGGCGCGCCTGCACGGCCCGCACCTCGTCGGGCGTGCGCTGGAACACCGTGCTGAGCAGCACCAGCCGGGTTACGCGTTCAGGCCGGGCGGCGGCGTAGGCGCCCGCGATCAGGCCGCCCATGGAATAGCCCAGCACGTTGGCTTCGCCCCAGCCCGCCGCATCCAGCTCGGCATCCAGCTGCGCGATAAATTGTGCGATGTTGGCGGCGCCCTGGATGCCGGGCGCCGCGCCATGGCCCAGCAAGTCGTAACGCAGCACGTCAAAGCGGGCTTCCAGCTGTGGCGCCAGATCGTCCCAAAGCGTGTGGTCCAGCCCCACGCCGTGCAGCAGCACCAGCGGCGCGCCACGGCCGGATCGTCGACGTGGCGTGCTCATTTCGTTTGCGCCTCTTGCGCCAGTTCCTGCAAATCGGAATAGCGGTTGCCGATGCGGTGGTGCGGCCGGCCGGACGTTGCCGCGCCCAGGGCAATGACGATTTCGTCGGGGGCGGGGGCGTCGTTGATGTTGGTTTGCACGGTCAGGTAGTGCGAACGCAAGCCTTCGTCTTCCTTGTGCATCAATGGCACGGAAATCACGCAACCCGGGCCGCCGCGCGTGTTGGTGAAGGCCAGGTAGCTGGTGCCGCCCACCGCGTTGCGATAGGCGTTGCCAAAGCGCAGCGTGTGTATCAGCGCGGACGCGTGTTCGACTTCGCCTGACGTGCCCACCACCGCCGCCTTGCCATAGGCTTCGATCTGGTCGGCCGACCCCGCTTGCCGCAGTATTTCGGCCACCAGCAGTTCGCCCAGCGGCGGCGCGTTTTCCAGAATCCGCGGGCGCAGGTCTTCCTGGAACGGCAGGCCCGCCCAGGGGTTGCTGATCACGGCGGCCGCCACGATCATGACCAGCGGCCGCTCGGCCGGCTTGCCGCCTTCGATGCAGGTCTTTTCCACGTAGCTGATGATCTTTCGGACTTGCAGGGCCATTCGATTGCTCCAATGCATAAGGGCTGACGATGGACCTATTGTTCAAGCCAGGGCGGAATTTTGACAATCCAAATTAACTCAAGTTAATTTCGGAAAACCTGAAGTCAACCCACACCCGCCATGCCCACACCCCTGAAGATTCAGCACCTGCGCCAATTCCTGTTGGCGGCCGACCATGGCAGCTTCCGGCTGGCGGCCGAGGGCACGCACCGCTCGCAGGCCGCCGTGTCCGCCGCCATGCAGGACCTGGAACAGCAATTGGGCGCGCCGCTGTTCGAAGCCGGCAAGCGGGCCCAACTGACGCCACTAGGCCTGGCGGTGGCGCCCCTGCTGCGCGAATTGCTGGCCACGCATGACCGCGTGCTGGATGCGGCGCGGCAGTTGGGCATGGGCAATACGGGGCCGGTGTCGCTGGCGGTGATGCCGTCGCTGGCCGATGAATGGTTGCCACGCCTGCTGGAACGCTACGCGCGCAGCCACCCCGATATCCGCATCCGCGCCGTGGATGAATCGTCACAGGACGTGCACCGGCTGGTGCTGACCGGCGAGGTGCAGGTGGGCGTTGCCGGCCAGGTACCGCGCACGGCCGAGGTGGCGTTCACCCCGGTGGCGCGAGATGCCTTCGGGCTGGTGTGCCGCAAATCGCATCCGCTGGCGCGGCGGCGCGGGGCCGTGCCGTGGGCGGCGCTGGAGGGTGAACGCCTGATCGGCAACGCCACCTTCGACACGCTCAAGAACCGGCAACTGGGCGGCGCCATCGATGACCCGGCCATGGTGGTGTCGAACCGCGCGTCGTTGCTGGCCAGCGTAATCAGCGGGCTGGGCGTGACGGTGCTGCCGGTGCTGGCGCGACCGTCCGTCAGTAGCGGCTTGGCGTTCGTGCCGCTGTGCGAGCCGACGGTCGAGCGCATCGTGGGTGTGCTGACCCGCAGGGAAGAAACCTTGTTGCCCTCGGTGGCGGCCATGCATGCGCTGGCCTTGCGGTCGCTGGCGCAGTTCACGCGCCGCAAGGGTGCAGCGCTGGTGTAGCCGGCCGACGGCACGGCGCTCAGACGCCGCAGGCCACCATCATGAATTGTCGAAACGCGGTGGCGGGCTTGGCCATGGCCGCGCGCGGGTGCCAGAGCAGGCCGGCTTCCATGGGCGGCACGGCGTCGGTGATGGGCACCGCTTCGATCTTGCGGCCTTCCAGCGACCACGGTCGATACACCATGTCCGACAGCACGGTCACGCCGAACCCGTGTGCGACCAGCCCGCGCAGCGCCTCCATCGACCGCGTGCGCAGCGCGATGTCGGGCGTCAGGCCATGCGTGCGCCAATAGCCCAGCGTGGACCTTTCACCCTCGTCCACTTCCAGCAGGATGTAGGGGTAGCGGGCGATGTCCGCCAGCGACGGCGCCGACGCATTCAGCAGGGGGTGGCCCGACGCCGTCCACAGCTGCCGCCGCGACCGCACCAGCACCTGATGCGCAAAGCGATCGCGCTTGTCCACGTTGGACAGCAGCGCAATGCCCAACTCGACATCGCCGCCGGCCACGGCAGCCTCGATATCCGGGCGGTCCATGTCCACCAGGTCCAGCGTCACATCGGGATAGCGGCGGCGAAAGCGGGCAAGCAGGTCGGGCAGGAAGTAACCCAGCACCGTGTATGACGCGGCGATGCGCACCGAGCCGCGCAGGGCATAACGCTGAAAGCCGGGTTCGCGGATGGCGTCATCCAGGGAATCCAGGATGTCTTGCGTGCGCCGATGAAAGTTGTGGCCTTCCGGCGTCAGCGTCACCCCGTGCGGGTGGCGGTCGAACAGACGCACGCCCAACTGCGCCTCCAGCGCAAGAACCGCATTCGTGACGGCTGATTGCGACACGTGTTCGTCGGTGGCCGCCCTGGAAAACCGGCCGCTGCGGGCGGCCGCCGCAAAGTACCGCAACTGCCGCAGGGTGACATCGTTTGCCATCTGTTTTTCGAATACCTGCTACCTGAAACTATGAATATACGATAGCCAGCGCGCTTCCTACACTGCGGAAAACACTGAAAAAACCCCGCCATCCGCAGGAGACAAACGCGTGAATGCCCCCTTACCCCCGGGCGCGGCCGAGACCCATGGCCTGTCGCTACAAGACAAGTACACGCAGGACACCGGCCGCGTCTATCTCAGCGGCACCCAGGCGCTGGTGCGCCTGCCCTTGATGCAAAAGCAGCGCGACCAGCAGGCGGGCCTGAACACCGCCGGCTATATCTCCGGCTACCGGGGCTCGCCGCTGGGCGGCCTGGACCAGGCGCTGTGGAAGGCCAAGCAACACCTGGCCGCGCACGATGTGGTGTTCCAGCCGGGCGTGAACGAAGATCTGGCCGCCACCGCCGTCTGGGGCACGCAGCAGGTCAACCTGTTTCCGGGCGCCACGCGCGACGGCGTATTTGGCATGTGGTACGGCAAGGGGCCGGGCGTGGACCGGTCGGTGGACGTGCTGAAACATGCCAATTCGGCCGGCTCCGCCGCGCACGGCGGCGTGCTGATGCTGGCGGGCGATGACCATGCGGCCAAGTCCTCGTCGGTGGCGCATCAGTCTGAACACGTCCTGATCGCCAGCGGCATCCCCGTGCTGTACCCGTCCAACGTGCAGGAGTACCTGGACTACGGCCTGCACGGTTGGGCGATGAGCCGCTATACGGGCTTGTGGGTGGCCATGAAATGCGTGACCGACGTGGTGGAATCCAGCGCGTCGGTGGACGTCAACCCCGACCGCGTGCGGATCGTCCTGCCGCAAGACGCGCTGCCCGAAGGCGGGCTGAACATCCGCTGGCCGGACTCGCCGCTGGCGCAAGAGGCGCGCCTGCTGGACCACAAGTGGTATGCCGCGCTGGCCTACGTGCGGGCCAACAAGCTGAACCACGTGGTGATCGATTCCCCGCGCGCGCACTTCGGCATCATGACGGCGGGCAAGGCCTATCTGGATGTGCGCCAGGCGCTTAACGACCTGGGGCTGGACGACGCCGCCTGTCAGGAAGCCGGCATCCGGGTGCTGAAGGTGGGCTGCATCTGGCCGCTGGATGCCAGCGATGCGCGCGCATTCGCGACCGGCTTGAAGGAAATCCTGGTGGTCGAGGAAAAGCGCCAGATTCTGGAATACGCACTGAAAGAAGAGTTGTACAACTGGCGCGACGACGTACGCCCGCGCGTGTTCGGCAAGTTCGACGAACGCGAACACGGCGGCGGCGAATGGTCATCCCCGCGTGGCAACTGGCTGCTGCCCGCGCGCTATGAGCTGTCGCCCGCGCTGATCGCGCGCGCCATCGCCGCGCGCCTGGACAGAGCCGACCTGTCTGACGCATTGCGGGCGCGCATCGCGGCGCGCCTTGCCGTGATCGACGCCAAGGAACGCGAGGCCGCCCGCCCCACGCTGGTGGAAGAACGCAAACCGTGGTTCTGTTCCGGCTGTCCGCACAATACGTCCACGCGCGTGCCGGAAGGCTCGCGCGCCGTGGCGGGCATCGGCTGCCACTACATGGCGATGTGGATGGACCGCAATACCGACACCTTCAGCCAGATGGGCGGCGAAGGCGTGGCGTGGCTGGGGCAGAAGGATTTCACCAGCGAACGCCACATCTTCGCCAACCTGGGCGACGGCACCTACTTTCATTCCGGGCTGCTGGCGATTCGCGCGGCGGTGGCGGCGCGAGCTTCCATCACCTACAAGATCCTGTTCAACGACGCTGTCGCCATGACGGGCGGGCAGCCCGTGGACGGCGTGCTGACGGTGCCGCGGATTGCGGCGCAGATGCAGGCCGAAGGCGTGGTCAAGACGGTGGTGGTCACCGACGAGCCCGATAAATACACCGGTGCCGCCGCGCTGCCCGCGTCCGTCGAAGTGCACCACCGCAAGGCGCTGGATGACGTGCAGCGCGCGCTGCGCGATATCGTCGGCACCACGGTGCTGATCTACGACCAGACCTGCGCCACCGAGAAGCGTCGCCGCAGGAAGCGGGGCGACTATCCCGACCCCCTGCGCCGCGCTTTCATCAACGATGCCGTGTGCGAAGGCTGTGGCGACTGCTCGGTCAAATCCAACTGCCTGTCCGTCGAGCCCCTGGACACGCCCATGGGCACCAAGCGGCGCATCAACCAGTCTTCGTGCAACAAAGACTTTTCCTGCGTGGAAGGCTTTTGCCCCAGCTTCGTGACGGCTGAAGGCGCGATGCTGCGCAAGCCCGTCGTGGCGGGCGGAGCATCGGCCTTGCCGGATACCGCGCCCGATATTCCGTTGCCGGACCCCGCGCACATCGCGCCGGGCGCCGCGTTTCGCGTGGTGGTCGCGGGCGTGGGTGGCACGGGCGTAGTGACGGTGGGGGCGCTGCTGGGCGCGGCGGCCCACATCGAGGGCAAGGGCGTGACGGTGCTGGACATGGCCGGCCTGGCGCAAAAGGGCGGGGCGGTGCTTAGCCATGTGCAGTTGGCTAACGGGCCGCAAGACCTGCACGCCACCCGCGTGGCGCTGGGCGAAGCGGACCTGGTCATCGGCTGCGATGCCTTGGTGTCGGCATCGCCCGAGGTGCTGTCCCGCCTGCGCCCGGATCGCGGGCGCGCCGTGGTCAACAGCGCCGCCGCGCCCACGGCTGCGTTTCTGTCGCAACCGTCGTGGCGCTTTCCCGGTGCGCAAGCCGAAGCCGCGGTGGCGAAAAGCACGGGCGGCAATTGCGACTTCATCGAAGCCGGGCCGCTGGCCGAGGCGCTGCTGGGCGACACGATCTACGCCAACCCTTTGCTGCTGGGCTACGCGTGGCAACGCGGCGGGCTGCCGCTAAGCCGCGACAGCCTGCGCCGCGCCATCGAGATCAACGGTGTGTCGGTGCAAAAGAACCTGGCCGCTTTCGAGCTGGGCCGCCGGGCGGCGCATCAGGGGGTCGACGCGCTGCGGCCGGCCAGGGCGGCGCAAGTGGTGGCGCTGCCCGAGTCGCTGGACGGCCTGATACAGCGCCTGGCCGCGCATGTGCGCGCGTACCAGGACGAGGCCTATGCCGCGCGGTATCTGGCGGCGCTAGAGGCGGTGCGTGCGCGCGAAGCGGCATTGCCCGGCGGGCAGCGCGGGGAGGTGACGCGCGCGGTGGCGGCAAACCTGGCCAAGCTGATGACCTACAAGGACGAGTACGAAGTGGCGCGTCTATACACCGACCCGGCGTTCAAGGCCAAGCTGCAAGCGCAGTTTGAAGGCGAGCCGGGCCGGGACTATCGCGTGCGCTACTACCTGGCGCCACCGGCCTTCGCGCGCCGCGACGCGCAGGGCCGTCTGCAAAAGCGTGCGTTCGGCGCGTGGATGGGCTGGGCTTTCAAGTTGCTGGCGCCGATGAAGCGCGTGCGGGGATCGTGGCTGGACGTGTTCGGCAAGACCGAAGAGCGCCGCATGGAACGCCAGCTGGCGACGGACTACCTGGCGCTGGCCGACGAGTTCTCGCGCACGCTGACGTCCGCCAATCGCGATGCCGCGCTGGACCTGGCGATGCTGCCGGATTCGATCCGTGGCTACGGGCACGTCAAGGAGAAAAGCGTGGCGGCGGCACGCGAGCGGCAGGCCGGTTTGCTGAAACGTTATCGCCATCCGGAAGCGGGATCGCTGGCGGCGTAGCCGCGCCGGCCGGCAGGCCGCGCTTGGGCGGCCCTGGCCCTGGCCGGGGCCGCCGCGTGGGGGGCGCCGTGCGGCCATGCTTGCACCGCCAAAGGCGGGGGAGCGGCTGGTGTACGATCCCCCATCAACGCGGATCGCCCGCCGCGTTCGCCTTCGCTTTTCGCCCGCCGTTCGGCCATGGAAAACCTGCTACGCAAACTTGACCTGACCTCGCTTCGCCTGTTCGTGGCCGTGTGCCAGGAGAACAGCATTGCGCGGGCGGCCGAACGCGAATTCATCGCGCCCTCGGCGGTCAGCCGCCGCATTGCCGATCTGGAATCGCTGATCGGCCTGCCGCTGATCGAGCGTCATACGCGCGGCGTGTCGATCACCCCGGCGGGACAGACGGTGCTGCGTTACGCGCAACAGATCATCGGCAACGTCGAGTCCATGGGCGCCGAGCTGTCGCGCTTTTATGCGGGCGTGAAAGGCAGCGTGCGCGTGGTGGCCAACCTGTCGGCCATCGTGCAGTTTTTGCCTGAAGACGTGGCGGCGTTTCAGCGCCTGTTTCCCGAAGTGGACATCGACCTGGAAGAGCAGCACAGCCCCGACGTGCTGCGCCTGGTACGCGAACGCGCCTTCGACTTCGGCATCTGCAACCGCGTGGCGGGGGCCGAAGGGCTGGAACAGTTGCCGTACCGTCGCGACCGGTTGGCGGTGATGCTGCCGTCGCAGCATCCCCGCGCCGGCGCGCGGCAGCTCAGCTTGCAGGACATCGCGGGCGAAACCTTCGTGGGCCTGGGGGAACACAGCGCGCTGACCCAATTGCTGGCGGCGCAGGCGCGCGCAATCGGCGCGACGCTGGCCGTGAAGATCCGCGTGGCCAGCCTGGACGCGCTATGCCGCATGACGCATGCCGGCCTGGGCATTGCCGTGATGCCGCAGCAAGTGGCCGAACTCTATCTTCAGTCGCTGGATGTGGTGGTACGGCCGCTGTCCGACGAGTGGGCGCGGCGCCAGCTGTGCATCGTTTTTCCCGGTGAACAGCAGCTGTCGGCCACCGCCGCAACACTGGTCAAGTTCCTGGCGCAGCAAGCCTGACCCGGCATCTCGGTTTGCGATGGCTGGCCTGCCCAGACGACACTTCGGCAATCGCCACGCGCTCCTTATAGTCAAACCGCGCCCTTGACGTGACATCGGGCGTGGGACCCAAGCCGGGGCAATCAGACCCCGCTGCGACGATACGGAGACATCATGACCCCCACCACTCGATTCCTGGCGACCTGTGCGCTGGCGTTCAGCGCCGCGTTGCCCACGGCCCACGCGCAAGCGCCCGGCTATCCCGACCACCCCATCCGCCTGATCGTGCCGACCTCGCCCGGTTCCACCGCCGACGTGGTCGCGCGCGTGGTGGCCGAGAACCTGGGCAAGACCCTGGCGCAGCCGCTGATTGTGGAAAACCTGGCGGGCGCGGCGGGCATACCCGGCACTAGGCAACTGGTGGCCGCCAAGCCGGACGGCTACACGCTGGCCATCGTGTCGTCCAACCACGCCATCAACCCCAGCCTGTACAAGAGCATGCCGTACGACTCGGTCAAGGACATCACGCCGATATCGGTCATCGGCACCACGCCGCTCGTCATGGTCGTGGCCGAGAATTCGCCGTATCGCAGCGTGGGCGACCTGCTGGCCGCCGCGCGCGCGCAGCCGGGCAAGATCAACTATGGGTCATCGGGCAATGGCAGCGTGCTGCATCTGGCGGGCGAACTGCTCAAGTCCAAGGCGGGCGTGAATATGATGCACATCCCGTATCGGGGCGGCAATGCGCTGATCACGGATGTGATGTCGGGGCAGATACAGGTGGCGTTCCTTGCCGTGCCGTCGGTGCTGGCACAGGTGCAGGCCGGCAAGCTGCACGCGCTGGCCGTCAGCACGCCCGAGCGTGTGGCGGCGTTGCCGGATGTGCCCACGCTGGATGAATCCGGCGTGAAGGGGTACGCCTACGATGCGTGGATTTCACTGATCGGCCCGGCCCGGTTGCCCGGCGACATCGTGCGCGCCCTGCAAGCGGCCACGCAGCGCACCATGGCCGATCCGGCCGTGCTGAAAACCCTGACGCCCCAGGGCTTTGTGTCGCAGGGCAGCACCACCGAGCAGGCGGTGCAGACGCTGAACGCGGAAATCACCAAGAGCCAGGCGCTGGTCAAGGCCGCCGCGGTGATGGCTGAATAACCTTTGGATATCTACAAATTGCCATGACGGTTGTACCTCCCACAATGCCTCGCGTGCTGGACGCGGCGCCCCGCCTGTTGTTTCTGTCGCAAGACGCGGCCTGTATCGCCGCGCAGTTGCAAGGGGCGGCGGTAGCCGCGTCATCGGCCGCGCCGCTGCGCGATGATATTTCCACCGACGAGATCACGCCAGTGCCCATCCTGACGCACTTTGACGACAAGCTGGGGCGCTATCCCTACACCGGTCTGCGGGTTGCGGACGCGCAACCCATCGGCGTCGATGCGATCAAGCGCGCGGGCATCAATGTGGTGGTGGCGGGCAAGCGCTATGGCAAGGGATCGTCGCGCGAACACAGCCCCATGGCGGAAAAATCGGCGGGCGTGCGGCTCGTTATCGCCGAGAGCTTTGAACGCATCTACCGTCAGAACGCCGACAACATCGGGCTGTACACCAGCACCGACCTGGGCCTGGTCGCGCGCCTGGAACGGGGCGAATCCATCACGGTGGACGAGATCGTGGCGGGGCGCGACGACCTGGCCGCCGCCATCGTGCGCGCGGGTGGCCTGCTGGCGTTCGGGCAGGCGCATCTGCAAGACGTCGCCACGGCAGATGAGAAGCCGGCGCATCCGCCAGCCGCCGCGCCCTGCACGTTGTTCGAGAAAATCATCCAGCGCCACATACTGTCCACGCCGGTCACGGCCGCCAATGCAAGGCAAGGCGCGGGCGTGTTTCTTCGCGCCGACTGGCGCTTCATTCACGAGTACTACACAGGCATGGCCGCGCACATGCTGCACGCCCGCTTCGGACACCCGCTGCGGCTGGTGGACGCCGCGCGCATCGTGGTGTTCGAAGACCACACGTCGTATGTCGATGAAAGCCCCAATCACGTCAAGGCCGGCATCGTGCCCAATGTGCGCGTCATGTGCCAGGCGCAACGTGATTTTGTCGACGCCTACGGCTTGCGGCATCACCGCACCCTGACCGAAGCCCAGGCCGCGCGCGATGCCGGTGGCAACGTCGCCGGCATTTCGCACGCGATGATGGCCGAACACTACGCGCTTCCGGGCCAAGTGGTGGTGGGCACCGATTCGCATAC
Organism: Achromobacter sp. ESBL13; assembly: GCF_036668755.1. Lineage (NCBI taxonomy): Bacteria > Pseudomonadati > Pseudomonadota > Betaproteobacteria > Burkholderiales > Alcaligenaceae > Achromobacter > Achromobacter sp. ESBL13. The sequence goes on from NZ_JAZEVT010000002.1 coordinate 1,073,992, forward strand.
GCCGCACAGCGGGGCGCTGGGCTGCGTGGCCTTTGGCGTGGGCACTACCGACATGGCCAACGCGTTCGTCACGGGCGCCGTGCGGCTTACCTTGCCCGCGTCGCTGCGCGTGGAGCTGGCGGGCGCCTTGCCGCCGGGCGTCACGGCCAAGGACGTGGTGCTGCACCTGCTGGCCTTGCCCGACATCCGCTCGGGCGCGGGCGTGGGCAAGGTGTTTGAATTCACCGGTGATGCCGTCGCCGCGCTGTCCATCGACGAACGCGCCACCTTGACGAACATGACTGCCGAACTGGGCGGCCTGACGGGTATCGTCGCCCCGGATGCCGAGACGGTGCGCTTTCTGCGCGAACGCCGTGGCGTGGACGTGACCATCCAGCCGTGGATGCACAGCGACCCCGATGCCGCGTACGCCGGCCGCTTGCGCGTGGACTGTACGCAGCTGTCGCCGATGGTGGCGGCGCCGGGCGACCCGGGTAACGGCGTGGCCCTGTCCACCTTGGCCATGCGGCCGCGCATCGACATCGCCTACGGCGGTTCGTGCACGGCCGGCAAGCGTGAGGACTTCGACGCCTATCACCAGGTGCTGGCCTGGGCGGTGGATCGTGGCCTGCGCCTGCCCGACGGCGTGACGCTGTATCTGCAATACGGCACCACGGCCGTGCGCGACTACTGCGTGGCGCGGGGCTACGACCGCACCTTCGCCGCCGTGGGCGCCCGCATCCTGCAACCCTCATGCGGCGCCTGCGCCAACTGCGGGCCGGGTTCATCCACCGACCCCGGGCAGGTAACGGTCAGCGCCATCAACCGCAACTTTCCCGGCCGGTCGGGCCCCGGCAGCGTATGGCTGGCCAGCCCACCCACCGTGATGGCCAGCGCATTGGCGGGCACCCTGATATCGTTCGCGGAATTGCAGGCGCGTCACGCGGGCTGATCGCCCCGGTCGCACCGCCGCATCGCCGCATCGCCGCATCGCCGCGCCATCGGTCCGCGCCATCGGTCCGCCCCATCGGTCCGCCCCATCGGTCCGCCCACATCCGCCGCCATCTGCCGATAGCCGTCTGCCTGTAGCCGCCCTGGGTCGATGGCGACATCGCCTCGGGCCTAGGGTTGTCACCACTTCGGCCGCCGTGAAGCCCAGCTTAATAAATCCTTAATTGGCAGCCTCCCGGCGCTGCGTCAGAGTGCGCAACAGAGAAAACGGCCGTCAGATGCCGTCCGGGCCGGCGAACCGATCCGCCGCGCCATTCCCCCGCACAGCAGAACCCTATCGAAAGAAAACCCGGGACACACCGGGTGGCTTGCTATCGACCGTCGCCCTCCGGCGGCGGTTACCCGTGGGTCCGAGGAGACGACAATGAGCAAGAGCTGGAAGAAGTTCGCAGGGGCGGTGGGCATGGTGGCGGTGTTGGCGGGGGCGGGCGCGCAGGCCGCCGACGCGCCGCCCGACATCAAGCTGATGCAGCTGTCGGTCGGCAAGATCGAACTGGACAAGGGCTTCATGACCGCCATGGTCGACGTGGGCACCAAGATCAAGATCCCGGTGCCCGCCTATGTCATCGAGCACCCGCGCGGGCTGGTGCTGTTCGACACCGGCATGAACCAGGCCACCGCCGACGGCAACTGCGCCAACTATTGGGGGCAGGGCCTGTGCGGCGCGTTCAATTCCATCCAGGGCCGCGACGAAGTCGTCGACCGCCAGCTCAAGGCCGCCGGCTTTGACGTCAGCGACGTGAAGTACGTGGTGTATTCGCACTTCCACCTGGACCACGCCGGCAACATCAAGATGTTTCCCAAGGCCAAGCACGTCGTGCAAAAGGCCGAACTGCGCGCCGCCTGGTGGCCCGAGAAATTCCAGCGCGCCGCCTATGTCATGAAAGACTTCGACACCACGCGCGACTACGACTTCATCCAGGTGGAAGGCGACTTCGACCTGTTCGGCGACGGCACCATCGTGCTGCTGGACACCAAGGGCCACACGCAAGGCCACCAGTCCTTGCAGGTCAAGCTGAAGAACACCGGCACCGTGCTGCTGGCGGCCGACGCCATCTACACCGCCGAGAATGAGGCGGGCGTCATCCCGGGCATCACCTGGAACACCGCGGCGTCCATGCAGGCCATCGACCGGCTCAAGCAGATCCGCGATGCGCGCCAGGGCCAGCTCTGGTACAGCCACGACGCCGAGCAGCACGCCCAAAACGCCAAGACCAAGGTCTTTGACTGACCACGACCAACGCAAGCCCAACCCAAGGCGCCCCATGCAGCCGGCCGTCGCTTTGCACCAGGTCTGCAAGTCGTTCGGGCCCCGGCAGGTCCTGCATTCCCTGAGCCTGTCCGTGGCACCCGGGGAAATCGTGGGCCTGCTGGGGCCGAACGGCAGTGGCAAGACCACCACCCTGCGCCTGATGGCCGGGTTCTACACGCCCGATAGCGGCCGCGTCACCGTGTGCGGCCGGCAGCCCGCGCCGGGCCGGGGCAACGCCGACATCGGCTACCTGCCCGAACGCGCGCCGCTGTACGACGCGCTGACGGTCACGCAATACCTGCAATTCGGCGCGGGGGTGAAGGTGGCGGGCGGGGCGGGCGCGCGGCGTCTTGCCATCGAACGCGCCATCGACGGCTTCGACCTGCAAGCCGTGGCGCGCAGTGCCATCGGCCGCTTGTCCAAGGGCCAGCGCCAGCGCGTCGGCCTGGCGCAAGCGGTGCTGAACGACCCGCCCGTGCTGTTGCTGGACGAAGCCACCAATGGCCTGGACCCCGTGCAGATCGTCGAGGCCCGCGCCATGATCCGCCGCTGCGCAGCAGGCCGGGCAGTGGTGTTCAGCAGCCACCTGATGCAAGAGGTGGAAGCCTTGTGCACCCGCATCGTCATCTTGCAGCAGGGGCGGCTGGTGGAAGACGCGGTGCTGGGGCAGGCGCAGGCCGCGCTGCAATTGCAGCTGGCCTTGCCAACGGCCGCCCACGCTGCCTTGCGCGCCGCGCTGTTGGCCTGCGACGGGGTGCGCGGCGTGGACGCCACCGTACAGGACGCCGCGCTGAGCAAGTGGCGCATCGGTTGGGATACGGCGGCGGGCGGCGAACCGTCCGTTGCCATGTGCGACCGCGTGCTGCGCATCGTGTTGGCGCACGCCCAGGTGCGCGCGGTGCTGTCGCTGCATGACGCCGTGGAAGCCCGCCTGCTTGCCGCGCTGGCGCCTAACGACCCGGTGATGCGGAGGCGGGCATGAAGGGCTTTCTGGCGTTGTACCGAAAAGAACTGCGCACCGATTTCGGCTCGCCCGTGGCACTGGTGGTGGTTGCCGTGTTCTGGGCACTGTCCGGCTATCTGTTCAGCTTCAATCTGTTCTTTGTCAGCACGGGGCAAATGGTCACCGCGTTTCACAACATGACCATCCTCCTGATCCTGGTGATGCCCTTGGTCAGCATGCGCGCGTTTGCCGAGGAAGCGCGTCAGGGCACACTGGAATTGCTGCTGACCTTGCCCTTGTCCGACGCGACTTTGGTTGCGGCCAAATACGCGGCCGGGTTGACCGTGCTGGCCCTGATGCTGGCGGGCACGACCGCCGCCGTGCTCCCGCTGGCGTGGTACGGGCAGCCCGACTACGGGCCGATCGTGGGCGGTTACGTCGGCGTGTTCCTGTACGGCGCGCTGTTCCTGGCCATCGGCATTGCCGTGTCCAGCGCCTGCACCAACCAGATCGTGGCGGCCAGCGCCACGTGGGGCATCCTGGTGCTGTTGTGGTTCATCGACTACCCCGCCGCGCTGGACGCCTTTCCCGCCTTGTCGCCGTTCTTTCAGGCGCTGTCCTTGTCGGCGCAACACGTCGATTTCATCCGGGGCGTGTTGCCGGGTCCGGCCACGGTCACGCTGGCCAGCGTGGCGTTGCTGGCCTTGATGGTGGCCGCCGTCAACCTAAAGCGCTGGAGGCTGCGATGAACGCAAACCCGCGCGTGCTTCGCGCAGGCCGGCGCCTGCTGCTATGGTTGCCGGTGCTGGCCGTTGCCGCCTTGCTGCTGGCGCTGAACCTGTGGGCCTCGCGCCATCTGGGCCGCTTGGACCTGACGGCGCAGCGCCTCTACAGCCTGTCGCCGGAAAGCGTCGAAGTAGCCCGCCAGATCAAACAGCCGGTGGACGTGACGTGGTTCTACGACCTGCGAAATAAAAGCATGGTGGACGCGCTGGAGCTGCTGCGCCAGTACGAACATACCAATCCGCTGATTCGCGTGCGCGGCGTGGACCCGGCGCTGCGTCCGGCCGAGGCGCGCGAAGCGGGAATCCAGTTCGCCGGCAGCGCGGTGCTGGCGGCCGATGCGCGCAAGATGACGATCAATGGCGGCACCGAAACCGACTTCACTAACGCGCTGATCCGCATCAGCCAGCGTGGCGCGCAAACGGTGTGCTTTACGCAAGGGCATCGCGAAGCCATGCTCGACAGCCTGACGTCGCTGGACGATCTGGAAGACCACGGCGACGATGAAAACCTGGTGGCGCGCGTCGAGGTGCACGAGCAGCATGGCATGGCGATGGCGCGCAACGCCTTGCAAACGCTGGGCTTTGCCACCCGCGGTATCAACGCGGGCAGCCTGGCGCAAGCCTTGCCGTCCTGCGCCGTGGTGGTGGCGGCGGGGCCGCGCACGCCCTTCGGTGGCGACGACGCAGATGCGCTGCGCCGCTGGACGGCCGGCGGCGGCAAGACCCTGTTGCTGCTGGAGCCGGACACGCGCCACGGGCTGGATGCGCTGCTGGCCGACTTCGGTATCGCGCGGCCGATGGGCGCGCTGCTCGACCCCGGCAGCCATTACCGCAACGATCCCGGCAGCCCGGCCGTCAGCGACTACACGCGCCACAAGATGACGCGCGGCCTGCCGTTAAGTTTCTTTCCCGGCGCGGCCGGTCTGGAGCCCGCGGGCGATGCGTTGCCGCAGGGCGTGACCGTCACGCCGCTGGCGCAGACGTCGGCACAGGCGCAATTGCCCGGGCAGCAGGTGGGGCGGTACACCTTGATGGCGCTGGCCACGCGCAACGCGCAGGCCGCCAGCGCGGACGGGTCGGCGCGGCCCACGCTGCTGGTGGCGGGCGATAGCGATTTCGCCACCAACCGCCATTTCGCCACGCTGGGCAACGGTGCGCTCTTTACCAGCGCCGTCACGCTGCTGGCCGGTGAAGACGCCTTGTTGACGATACGCCCGCGCCATTACGAAAACCGCCGCGTTGAACTGACCAATCGCCAGATGCGCACCGTGTTCTGGACCAGTACCGTGGCCTTGCCATTGCTGGCCTTGATGACGGGCCTGCTGCTGTGGTGGAGGCGGCGATGAACGCGGGGCGTGGCTGGCTGATGTTGCTGGCGGCGGGCGTTGCGCTGTCCGCCTGGCAATGGCACGAGGCCGTGGAGTCGCCCGCCGCGCACGGCGGCCACACGCACCTGCATGACGACACCGGCAAGCCGACGCGGCTGTACGCGTGGAACGCCGCGCAGGCGGCGCGCATCACGCTGTCCACGCCCGCATCCACGGCGACGTACACACGCGCCGCGCAGGGTTGGGCCGCGATGCCGGGCAGTGCAACCCCCACCACACCCCCCGCCTTCGACGCAGACGACTTCCTGTCGCTGTTTTCGCAAGCTCGCAGCGATCGCGTGCTAACCCCGCAGCCCGGCGAATCGTATGGCCTGAATCCGTCCGGCCTGCGCATCGCCATCGACGACGACAAAGGCGCGGCGCTAGCCCGGATGGACGTCGGCGCGCTCACGCCAGATGGACTAGGCCGTTACGTCCAATTGCCCGATGAACCGCACCTGCGCATCATCCCCGATTACCAGACGCGCGCGCCGATGGCCGCGATGATTCAGGTAAACCCGCATGCGCCCGACACGGCGAGCACGGCCTCTCTATCGCTTGTGAAACCCGGCTTGCGCAAAGATAAATAGGCGCTCAAAAGGGGCGTCCCTATACTTCGCTGCACATCGGACTAGTACGAAAAGTGGCGCTTGCCAGTGATCGCGCCGGTCCCTAAAAGTGCCTTCCGTCCCGCTTCGATTCGCGTTCGAAGCCAAGGCGGCAAGGTTGATAACGAGACAAGGGCGCGCCACGCGCACGCCCGGGCCATGTGCCCACGCCGCCTTGCCGGCGATGCCCGTTGCCCCGGCAACGCATCGCGGACGGGGCAGGTGTTTAGCGTATTGGGAGAAGACGCTTGACCTTGGATCTACTGCCTCTCGCCTTGGTGGATGGCGTGGCGTACGCCAGTCTGCTATTTCTGGTGTCGATGGGGTTAACCCTGGTGTTCGGCGTGATGGGCATCTTGAACGTTGCCCATGGCGCCTTCTACGCTTTCGGCGGTTATGCCGCGGCCAGCCTCGTCATGTTCCTGGCGCCCAAAACCGATTCCCCCTTCCTGCTGTTCGCCGCCTTGTTCGCGGCTGCCATCGCGGTCGGCCTGGCGTTGGGCAGCATCATGGAGTTCGTGCTGATCCGCCGCGCGCAGAACTACGACCCCATCCTGAAACTGCTGATCACCTTTGGCGGCTTCCTGATGCTGGAAGACATCCAGCGCCTGCTGTGGGGCGCGCAGCCCTACAGCGCCAGCGAAGTCGTGAACCGCCTGGGCAATATCGAAATCGGCGACATCACTTACACCACCTACCAACTGGTGGTGGTGCCCGTGACGGCCGTGCTGGCCTACGTGTGCCTGGAGTATTTCCTGCGCCACACCAAGCTGGGCAAGCAGACCGTCGCCACCACGCACAACCGTGAAGTGGCCACCTCGCTGGGCATCAACGCCAAGAAGATTGGCTACGTCACCTTTGTGATCGCCACCATCCTGGGAGCGCTGGGCGGCGCGCTGGCCGCGCCCACCACGTCGCTGGTGCCGGGCGCCGGTACCGACATGACGGTGCTGTCGTTCGCGGTGGTGGCCACGGCGGGGCTGGGCCAGATCACCGGCGCGCTGATCGCAGCGCTGCTGATCGGCGTCATCCGCGCCGTTGCCGTGTACGCCGCGCCCGAACTGGAAGTGGCGGTGCCGTACATCATCATGGTGTTGGTGCTGATCATCCGGCCGCATGGCTTGTTCACCGTCGCCCAAGCCCGGAGGATCTGATGAAAGTCGTCGTACTCAGCCTCGTGGCCGCGATTGCCACGCTAGCTCTTGGCTATAGCCTTTCCTGGACGATCACCCCCATCGTCATCGGCCTGACCTACGCCATCGCGGCGCTGGGCGTGTCGGTGATGGCGCGGGCCGGGCAGATCTCGTTCGGCCATGCCATGTATTCCTGCATCTCTGCCTACACGGTCGCGTTCCTGGCGCGCGCCATGCCGGGCACCGACGCGCTGCTGCTGATTATGGCGGGCGTCGTCGCCAGCTTCCTGGCGGCCATCGTGATCGGCCTGTTCGTGGTGCGCTATCGCGGCATCTTCTTCGGCATGCTGAACCTGGCGTTGAGCATGGTGTTGTTCGCCTTGCTGGGCAAGCTGTACACGTTGACCGGCGGCTCGGACGGGATGCGCATCGTGCGCCCGACAATGGCCGGCGTGCTGATGGAGCGCGAGTCCTTCGAGCGTGCGTTGCTGGTGCTGACGCTGGTGTTGTCGCTGGTGCTGGCCTGGTGGGTGCAGCGCTACTTCCGTTCGGGCAGCGGGCAGGCGTTGTCGGCTATCAAGACCAACGAAACGCGCATTGAATACCTGGGCTTTTCTGCCTACTTCATCATGTGGAAGGGGTATTTGCTGTCGGCCGTGGTGGTCGGCTTCTCGGGCGCGATCCTGGCCTTGATGCAGGGCCTGGTCACCCCCGAGATCGGGTCGTGGCTGCGCTCGGGCGAATTCGTGTTCATCACCATCCTGGGCGGCGCGGGCCATGCGGCCGGTGCGTTCCTGGGCGCCGTCGGTTTTGAAACGGTGAAGCTGGTGTCGGCCGCTTACTTCCCCGGCCTGTGGCAGTTCCTGCTGGGTTTGACGCTGATCCTGGTGATCTTCATGTTTCCCACCGGGTTTGTCGGCCAGATCATGAAACGCATCGCCACGCGAAAGCGCGATGAGGCCCGGGCCCGCGCCCGCGCCAACGCCAGCTTGCAAGCGCGCGTTTCCGCCAATACGCAAGCGCCGGTCAGGAACTGATGATGAAACCGCTTATTCAAACCACAGACCTTTACCTGGCCTTCGGCGGCGTGATCGCGGCCGACAACATCAACTTTGAGTTGCACGAAGGCGAACGTCTGGCCGTCATCGGCCAGAACGGCGCGGGCAAGACCACCTTCATCAACATCTGCACGGGCTACCTGGCGCCGTCCAAGGGCCGCGTGGTTTTCGACGGGCGCGACGTCACCGCCATGGCGCCGCGCAAGATCGTGCGCCTGGGGCTGGGCCGCTCGTTTCAGTTACCGCAGCTGTTCACCGAGCACACGGTGCGCCAGTGCGTGCAGATCGCCGCCGCGCGCCGCAACAAGGAACTGAGCTGGTTCCGTTCGCTGGAAAGCACCATCGACGAAAAGGAAGTGGACGCCACGCTGGACCTGGTGGGCCTGCTGCCCGAAGCCGACGAAGCTTCCATCGAACTGCCCGAGGGCAAGCGCAAGCTGCTGGACGTGGCCATGGCGCTGGCGCTGCGCCCCAAGCTGCTCATCATGGACGAGCCCACCAGCGGGGTCGCGTCCGAAGACAAATTCGCCTTGATGGAAACCGTGATGCACGCGCTGGACGAGCGCCGCGTGACCAGCTGGTTTGTCGAGCACGACGTGGACATCGTGTCGCGCTACGCCACGCGCGTGGCCGCCTGGATCGCCGGCAAGGTGGCGGCCGACGGCACGCCGGACGAAGTCTTGAACAACCCGCAGATCAAAAGCGAAGTGCTGGGGGCCTGAACCATGCTGAACCTATCGGCCATCAACGTAGACCTGGCAGGCAACCGCATCCTGCGCGACGTCAACGCCAGTTTTGAATCATCTAAAACCATCGGCATCGTGGGGCGCAACGGCGCGGGCAAGACCACGTTGCTGCGCGCCATCATGGGCCTGACCAAGATCAAGTCCGGCAAGATCGCGTTCGACGGCGCCGACCTGACGGCCATGCCCGGCCACAAACGCGCGGCGTTGAAGGTGGGCTATGCACCCGAAGACCGCGTGATCTTCCCGACCATGACCGTGGCCGAAAACCTGAACCTGCCTTGCGAAGTGCAAGGCCAGTCCAAGACCGAAATCGCCGCCCGCATCCAGACCGTGCTGAAGGTGGTGCCGCAGCTGGAACCCATGCTGGGCCGGTCCGGTTCGGCGCTGTCTGGCGGGCAGGGAAAGATGGTGGCGCTGGCGCGCGCCATCATGGTCGGCACGCGGCTGTTGATGCTGGACGAACCGTTCCAGGGCCTGGCCCCCAAGCTTGCGCGCGACTACACCGAAGCGCTGGGGCGCCTGAAGGAATTGCAGCCCGACCTTTGCGTCGTCATCACGGAATCCAACGTGAAGCTGCTGGGCGATATCCCAGACCAGATCTGGACGATCGAGCGCGGCTCGATCACCTTGAATTGATTACCGGAGACTTTGCATGACGCAGATGATTATCAACGGCCGTCAGGTCGATGCGCTGGACGGGCGCACCATAGAGGTGGTGTCGCCGGTGGACGGCGACGTGTTCACCACCATACCGCGTGGTCAGCAAGCCGACGTGGACGCAGCCGTTGGTGCCGCGCGCGCCGCGCTGGATGGCGATTGGGGCCGCATGACGGCGCTGGAGCGCGGCCGCCTGCTGCTGCGCCTGGGTGAATCCGTGCTGGCGCATCACGAAGAACTGGCGCGTCTGGAATCGCGTGACACCGGCAAGCCCATGTCCACCGCGCGCGGCGACATCACGGTGCTGGCACGCTACTTCGAGTTTTACGGCGGCGCGGCCGACAAGGTGCACGGCCAGACCATTCCTTTTCAGAAGGACTATTCCGTCCAGCTGATCCGCGAGCCGCTGGGCGTGACCGCCCACATCATCCCGTGGAATTACCCGGCGCAGATGTTCGGCCGCAGCGTTGCCCCGGCGCTGGCCATGGGCAACGCCAGCGTCGTCAAGCCGGCCGAAGACGCCTGCCTGTCCATCATCCGCGTGGCCGAACTGGCTTTGGAAGTGGGCTTTCCGCCGGGCGCGCTGAACATCGTGACGGGCCTGGGCGAAGAGGCGGGCGCCAGCCTGTCGCGTCACGCCGACATCAACTTCATCACCTTCACCGGCTCGAACGAAGTGGGCGTGCTGATCCAGCAGGCCGCCGCCGTCAACGCGGTCAAGTGCGTGCTGGAACTGGGCGGCAAGTCGGCCCACATTGTGTTCGACGACGCCAACTACAAACTGGCCATTCCCGCCATCGTCAAAGGCATCGTTCACAACACCGGGCAGACCTGCACGGCGGGTAGCCGCCTGCTGGTGCAGCGCGGTGTGTATGCCGATTTCATGAAGGCGCTGGCCGCCGAATTTTCCAAGGTGCGCGCGGGCACGCCGGACATGGACCTGACCTGCGGCCCGGTCGTCAACAAGGCGCAGTTCGACCGCGTCAACCGCTACATCGCCAAGGGCCTGGCCGATGGGCTGACCGTGGCGGCCGAAGGCGCCATTGCCGACGGCGTGCCTTCTGGCGGCTACTTCGTGAAGCCGACACTGTTTTCCGCGCCCTCGCACGACAGCACCTTGCTGACCGAAGAAATCTTCGGGCCGGTGCTGGTGGCGCTGCCCTTTGACACTGAAGCCGACGCCATCCGGCTGGCCAACGCCACCGACTACGGCCTGCTGGGCGCCGTGTGGACCGAGAACGGCGGACGCCAGCAGCGCGTGGCGCGCGGCATCAAGTGCGGTCAGGTCTACATCAACGGCTTTGGCGCGGGCGGCGGCGTGGAACTGCCGTTTGGCGGCGTCAAGAAAAGCGGCCACGGGCGCGAGAAGGGCTTCATCGCGCTGGAAGAAATGAGCACGACCAAAACGCTGATCCAGTTCTACGGCGAATGATCGCCACGCATATCGGAGTCAAGTCATGAGTCAGTTGCAGGGTAAGGTCGCCATCGTCACGGGCGGTGGCAGCGGTTTCGGCGAAGGCATCGTCAAGCTGTATGCGAAAGAGGGCGCCAAAGTCGTCATCGCCGACATCAACAAGGAAGCCGCCGACCGCGTGGCCGCCGAAGTGGGCGCCGCCGCGCTGGCGGTCAAGGCCGACGTGTCCAGCCGCGCCGACATCGACAACGTCGTGCGCGTCTGCCAAGAAAAATTCGGTTCCGTCGACATCGTGGTCAACAACGCCGCCATCACCCACAAGAACCAGCCCATGCTGGACGTGGACGAGGCCATGTTCGACCGCATGTTCGAGATCAACGTGAAGTCCATCTACCACATGGCGCAGGCCGTGGTGCCCGTGATGCGCAAGCAAAAGCGCGGCGTGATTCTTAACGTGGGGTCGACTGCCGGCATCCGCCCGCGCCCCGGCCTCAGTTGGTACAACGCGTCCAAGGGCGCGGTCAACGTGCTGTCCAAATCGATGGCCGTGGAGCTGGGCCCCGACGGCATCCGCGTCAACGCCATCTGCCCGGTGATGGGCATCACCGGCATGTTCGAGCTGTTCATGGGCCTGCCCGACACGCCCGAGAACCGCGCCAAGTTCGTGTCCACCATTCCGCTGGGCCGTTTCTGCCAGCCGTCGGACGTGGCGGCGGCGGCCTTGTTCCTGGCCAGCGACGCAGCGGAATTCATCACCGGCGTGGAGTTCCCCGTGGACGGCGGACGCACGGTGTAAGGCTGTGATCGGGCCGGTGCCTGCGGGCCGGTTGCCGGTCGGCATGGCTACTGGTCCGTATTGCTTTCGCTCCGCATCGCTTCTAGCCCGTATTGCTTCTAGCCCGTATTGCTTCTACTTGGATGTCAGCGCATGAAAATCAAAGCGGCGTTGTTGCGTAACGTAGGGGTGCCCGGCCCTTATGCCCAGACCCGGCCCCTGACCATCACCGAGGTCGATCTGGACCCGCCCGGCACGGGCGAGGTGCTGGTGCGCATCAAGGCGGCCGGGCTGTGCCATTCCGACCTGTCCGTCATCAACGGCGACCGCCCGCGCGGCGTGCCGATCGTGTTGGGGCATGAGTCGTCCGGCGAAGTGGTCGAGACCGGCCCCGGCGTCACCGACCTGAAACCCGGCGATCACGTGGCCATGGTGTTTGTGCCCAGCTGCGGCTGCTGCAACCCCTGCATGGAAGGCCGCCCCGCGCTGTGCGAACCCGGTGCCGCCGCCAACACGCAAGGCACCTTGCTGGGTGGCGACCGCCGCCTGCACATCGGCGACGAATACTTGAACCATCACACCGGCGTGTCCTGCTTTGCAGAATACGCCGTGGTGTCGCGCCGGTCGTGCGTGAAGGTCAACGTTGAACTCAGCCATCGCGAAGCCGCGCTGTTCGGTTGCGCCGTGTTGACGGGCGCGGGCGCGGTGTTGAACCGTGCGCGCATCAAGGCGGGCGACACCGCTGCCATCGTCGGGCTGGGCGGCGTGGGCCTGTCGGCCTTGCTGGCTGCGGTAGCGGCCGGTGCGCGCCGCGTGGTGGCCATCGACCTCAGCGACGAAAAACTGGCGCTGGCCAAAGAGCTGGGCGCCACCCACGTCGTCAACCCCAAGCAGGTCAAGACCGACGACGACCTGTTCGATCTGGCCGGCGGCCGGGTGGACTACGGCTTTGACATGGCGGGCGCCGTGCCCGCCTTTGAAACCGCCTACAAGCTGACCCGGCGCGGCGGCGCGACCGTTACCTCGGGCCTGCCCAACCCCAAGTTCAGCTTCCCGCTATCGCTCTCGCAGATGGTCGGCGAAGAGCGCGACATACGCGGCAGCTACCTGGGTTCCGGCGTACCCGCCATCGACATCGGCCGCTATATCGACCTGTACAAGGCGGGCCGCCTGCCGGTGGACCGGATGATGGGCAAATCATTTTCGCTGGACCAGATCAACGAGGGGTTCGATCACCTCGCCACCGGCGGCAGCCTGCGCGACGCCATCGTTTTCTAAGGGCATAGACCCGACTACAACACTGGAGAGACAACCATGAAAACCTCAAGACTGGCCGCGCTGTTAGGCGCCACCCTGCTGTCCGGCTTCGCGGCGCTGGCCGGCGCCGCCGACAAGCCCAAGGAACTGAACATCGGCATCTCGACCTTCCTGTCGGGCTCGGCATCCGTGTTCGGCGTGCCGGCGCGCGATGCGGCCGAAATCCTGATCCAGGACATCAATGCCGCGGGCGGCATCGACGGCGTCAAGCTTGTGCCCAGCTACATCGACGAAGGCGGCGGTGGCGAAAAGCTGTTGTCCGAATACCGCCGCCTGGCCGAGGGCGGCACGCGCGTGATGCTGTCGGCTATTTCAAGCGGCCACTGCAACATCGTGGCCCCCGTTGCCGAAGACCTGAAGGTGCTGAACGTACTGTGGGACTGCGGCACGGAAAAGGCGCTGGAAGGCAAGAAGTACAAGTATGTGGTGCGCACGCAAGCCAATGCCACCACCGAAATGGTCGCGCAGGTGCTGTACCTGATGAAGGTCAAGCCCGACTTCAAGACGATTGCCATCGTCAACCAGGACTACGCCTGGGGCCGCGATTCGCGCGACATCTTCCTGGCCGCGCTGAAGAAGTTCAAGCCCGACGTAAAGGTCGTGGCCGAGATGTTCCCCAAGTTCGGCGCCGCCGACTTCTCCACGGAAATCAGCCGCCTGCAAGCGCTGCGCCCCGACGTCATCGTGTCCACGTCATGGGGCGGCGACTTGGACAACTTCGTGCGCCAGGCCTCGCAGCGCAACCTGTTCAAGAACTCTACCTTCGTGCTGTCGCTGGCCGAAAGCTCGCTGGAACGCCTGGGCAACGCCTTGCCCGAAGGCGTTTACGTCGGCGCACGCGGCGATCACTACTTCCTGCACCCGGAAACCAAGGACGATCCGAAGCACCAGGCCTTCGTGAAGAAATTCCACGACAAGACCGGCGCCTATCCGATCTACTCGGTCTACCACATGGTGCAAGCCATCCAGGGCCTGAAAGCAGGCTACGAGAAAGCCATCAAGGACAACAACGGCGCCTGGCCCACCCCGGAACAAGTGGCCGCCGCCATGCACGACGTGTCCTTCAAGGGCTACGGCCGCGAAGTCAAAATGCACCGTGCTGACGGCCAGGGCCTGGAAGCGCAATTGTTCGGCGTGACCAAGAAGAGCGACAAGTACCCGTTCAAGGTGCTGGCCGACATTACGATCGTGCCGGCCGAACTGGTGACGCCGGGGGTGGAAGACACGTCGATGGGCTGGATTGAAAAGAACCTCACCCCGGACGTCTTGAAAAGCGACCAGATCAAGGTGTATTCGAACTGAGCAAGCTGTGTTGTGTGTGCAGGGACTCCCCCGGCGAGCAATCGTCGGGGTTTTTTTTGCGGAAAGACATGAACCAAGGCAAGCGGAGGTGTCAGAAGCAACCACGTGCCGATCCTGCACGCTTGTGGCTGCTGGTGCTGGCGGGCGGCATCATCATGGGCCTGGCCTTGGGCGTGCGCTACGTACAGGGCTTGTTCCTCTTGCCCCGGCGGCATCCAGCAAAACATAGTGCGATGACAGATCAAGAGCCATGGTGCGCATCCTTAGGGAAGAGGGGCGTGCGGTCATTCTTCACAGCGTGGGCCAGATTTGGCCCGATCGGGCCAATTTTGACCCGCTACAAGCCATTGATTCAATAGCGATATTTTTTTATCGGGTCAGAACTGGCCCGTTTTCTGGGGGAAAACGGCGGTTTCGTAGGGATTCCGATCAGAGCTCCGTCGTAAGTGTCTTAGCCGCATGGCAAGCCATTGATTCCATGGAGCTTATTGACAGGACGTGACGCTTGGCATGGATGTTGCATGAGTCCGGCTAGCGCTTCCTTCGGAAGCCTCCCGGCCGCCATGGCCGACACGACGACGGAGCCCGTCATGCCTACCCCCGCGACGTTTTGCATTGCCAGCAAGACCCTTGGCCTTCGAGTGTTCGCATGACGCTCAGCCAATCGCTTATCGACATCGTCGAAGAGACCCTGGCGCTGCCACCCGGCGGTTGCAACGCCTGCGAACGCAACGGCGTGCCGATTCTGCTGCTGCGCCCGGCGGTGGTGGCTAAGAGCCCGTTCTTACATGCGCGCGGTGCGCTGTCGCATCCTGGTCTGCAAGAATCGCTGCGCATCATGCGCAAGGGCTATGTGTATGTGCTGCTGGACCGCAGGGTATGGCATGCCTATCAAGTGACCGATGCGGGCCATATGCGGCATTTCAATCCCTACGAGATGGCGCGCGACGAGCCTGCTCCGCTGGCCGAGCGCTGCGTTCAGGCCGCCCACGACTTGCCCGCGTCGTTCATCGGTATCGACATTGATCAGTACAAACTGGCCTGGATCGCGTATTTGCAAGACCCTTGGCCGACGGCCGTGCTGGATGCGTACAAGTCAGGCGACGGTTTGAATGCCAATTACCCGCTACGGTTTGTCATCGTGGATCTGCCCAAGTTGCGGGACGATCCCACGGCGGGTGGCACCGCGCTGGCGCTGGAACATGCGCATCCGTTGAACAAACACGTGGCGGAGTATGTCAGCGGTGTCGACGACTTCGGCAGTGTTCACGGCTGGTCATCGCGCGTGACGCAAGCCACTGGCATGCGTAACTACCTGACACTGATGGAACGGCAGCACCGCTTGCCGCAAGGCGTGACCGGGCTGGTTCTGCCCGACCCGATCGGCATGGCCGAAGAACTCAACAACGTCCGCCTGGCCGCCTATACGCAGAAGCGCTTGTGGTCCGAAGAGCCGACTCGCCGCTATGCCTACCTGACCTCGCAATGCCTGCTGGCGATTCAACATATGTACGCCGTGCAGGCCGACGCCGAGACAATGGATAGCCCGACACCCTTGCTCGACATCATGCCCAGCGAGTCCGGCACGCCACCCGTGTTCTGGGACCCTGCGCGTGAACGGCAAGAACGTGTGCAAGCCAAGATCACCAATCGCATTGAACGATTGAAAGAACGCTACTGGGAAACCAATCCCCCCGCTGAACCGCGCCGCCATGGCCGGGCGAGCTTTCAGGCGCGGTATGACCGCGACATCAAGCGGTTTGAAAAAGATATCGATGCGTATGGCAAGGATTGGGCGCAGGTAGTGGGCAGCGCGGCGTGGAAGCGCATCGTGGCAATGGACTATTCCGATACCGATGAACGATCGCGTCTGCTGCGCTTGATTACGGTCGGTGCGTGTTTGGACGGCGGGATCACCGATGCGATGCCTGCGCCTGATGCCGCGTCGACGGAACCCGAAACGCTGGGGCCTACCGGCACCGCGTGGCAGTCGTTGCTAAGTGATCCCAACAGCGCCGCCTATCTGGCCTTGAACGGCCATCAGACCTTTTTGCAGACCACCTTTATCCCTCTGTTCGGCGCCGGGGCGGTTGCCAACGACGCCGGAAGAAAATACTTCGACGCCGTCAAAAGCATTATCGGCAGCAAAGAAATCGGTGCATGGCGAGAAGGCCGAGCGGCAGACGCCGCCGACCAACTGCTGACCGCCATGCACGGCGCCAGCAAGCGCCTGAATCAACACTTGAACTCCGGTTCCAAAGCCGCCGTCGATGCGGTTCACGTGGGCGGCGCGTGGTTGTACCGCAAGGCGCAGATGACGCAGGTGGTGATTCAACTCACGGTGGGGGAACTGCTGTCCATCTGCGCCGAAGAGCTGCAACGCGTCGGTGAGTCCCTGCAACAAGACGCCAGCCGGCGCCTGCGCGCGTTTGTGTTCGCCGGCTTGATCAGCATCCCGGACCCGGCGGTGCGCAATACGCTGATTGACGTGACGTTGTGGATGGAAGGCAGCGCGGAAGACATCCGGAAGCGAATCAACGCCTTTGAGAAAGTAACCGGCGATCCAGTAGAAAATGTGGCGCGCCAGGTGGAAGCTATGGTCCGTCAAGCGGAAGATGCGGCGCGCGAGGCGTCGCATGGCGCGATGCGAAAGATCTCGGTCGGCATGAAGAACCTGGAAGCCCCGGCTGCGCAACTGCTAAAGGGTTTGGAGTTAAGCGCGGCCCACGCGCGGGAGTTCGCGAAGAATGGGCTGACGAGTCTGAAGCGATTGTCTGTCGGGTCGGGTTATGGCGCGCTGTCACTGGTCAGCTTGTATTTCCTGCATGACAGCGTGCGTACCAGCCTGGAGGCGGCGCGGGAGACCGTTGGCGCAAGGCATCCTGAAGCGATGGCCGCGTTGTATGGGGCAGGGGTGGGGTTGCTGGGGGCGGGTGTGGAGGCGGGTGGGTTGACGCTGAGAATTGGCGCGGAAAGTGTGCAGCCGTTCATGCGACGAGTGGCGGCGGCGGAGGGCGGTGCTGTGACGCGGGCGATCGGGATGGGGAAGACGCTGATCAAGGCGGGAGGGGTGATCACGGCGTTGGGAGGGGTGGCCGATGGGGTGGGGAGTTTCGCGGCGGAAGTTCGGACGGATTTATTGGGAGATGTCGACGCGGGAAAACAGTACAAGTTGAGTGGCTTCATTTCACTCTTCGGTGCTGCCGCGAGCATCTTTGGCATCTTGGTGGACGGAGCCTTGTTAGGGCCACTGGGCCTTGGAATCGTGCTTGGACTGGCCGCTTTCGTTGTCGGAAAAAACGCCAAGTCTCTTGAGTCGGACAGTCTGGAAATGTGGGCCCGTCGGTCCTACTTTGGCAAAGCAGAACAAGAACGTCGTTGGGAGGGGGCTGACCAAATGGACGCGGCGATTTCGGCGTTGAACGCTGCGGTCATAGGAATGGATGCAACCCTGGGCTTTCATTCCGCCAAGCGGGTAATGGATACCGATTCGCTTCTAACGTCAGACACTCTGCAGATCCAGGCAACGGGCGGAGTCGAATCGGGAATTGAACTGGCCTATCGGATCGTGTTGCCAGGGTTCGACCCCACGATATCGCGCTTCGAATTCAGGCTGCTTTTAGAGAGCTTTGGCGTGGAAAGAAGCGGACGGCGAGGTCCAAAACTGTCAGAGGGCGTGCTTGCGGCAATGCACCACAACAGCATGCGGTGGGCCCCTGGATTGGATTCGTATAAATACTTGCTGCCACAAGATCAGAGTTTGCCAACCCGAGAATCTCCCGTCTTGAGTTGTCGATACTGGCTCGGACCCATGCACAGTATCAAGAGCGCCACGATCGAGATCACGTTCTGGCCTGACAGGGATGACCTTACCGGTTATGCCCGCATCAGCATGACCGAGGAAGCGTAATGGTTCAACCCAAACTCAGCCCGGCCTGCTTGGGATGGAAACGCGACTTGCCCGGCCCAAATGATCGTCCCGATGCAATTCCTAGCTTGCGTGAAAACGCGCCCAATCATGTTGATGATGTCTACATGGAACTGTCTCGTCGATCATCCCGCATACGTGGGGTGTTGTTGCTGCTTATCCCATTTATGCTCTATGCGACGATCATCGGAGTACCTGGCGTCATTTGGAGTTTGCTGGTGGATCATCCCAGAGCGTTCACTACGAGCGATTGGTCGACGCTGTGGATTGCTGTGTTCGTTTTGGCAATTGGTGTCTGGATGACCGCATTTTTGTATCTGGCCGACGTCTCCCCCCCACGTGACCTCCCCATCCGCTTCAACCGCGCCCGCCGCCGCATCTACGTCTACGGCTTCCACATGGTCTGGTGGAACCCGTTCACCCGCTGGTACGTCACCACCGCCAGCTACCCCTGGGACGACGTGCGCGCCGAAGTCTGGGAGCAATGGGGCGTCTCCTCCGGCGGGGGCTTGATGATCAAGTGGGGCGTGTCCCTCGCCATCGTCAAACCCGGTACCAACGACGTCATCGAACGCTTTCACCTCAGCACCTACAACCACGACCTGGACAACCTCTGGGCCTACGTCTGCACCTATATGCAACAAGGCCCGCAAGCCTTGCCGCCGTGCGACATCGAACCGCGCGACGCGAACGATGTGCCGGCGTACAACCTGGCGCTGCGCTGGGCGCCTCAAGTGGAGTGGCCAGAGGAGATGGATTGGGAGTCGCGATCTAGCGAAGGTTCGCGTGGGTTGGAGTGCAGGGGAGAGGGCGGTGATGAGATCAATCACGATTGCGCCTGACAGGGGTGACCTTAACAGCTACGTCCGCATCAGCATGACGGAGGAAGCGTGATGCCCAGATCGACGCTCAATCCTCCCTGCGCAGGATGGAAGCGTGATCTTCCGAGTCCGAACGAGCCGCCGGAAGTGGCTCCGGCGCTGCGCGAATGCGCCCCGAACTATCACTTCGGGACCTAGCCAGTCTTGGATAGGTTTAATAATTTGGATGTGCGAGGCAAGCGCCTGGGCTACCCCCGCCCCACCGGCAAGCCCGCCACCGCCTCTCTGAAATTCGGAAACTCCTTCAAATACTCCGCGTTCCCTTCCACCCGCCTCACCACTCTTTCATCCACCGTCAGATTCAACACGGTCTCGCCATCCCAAATCCGCGCCTGCTTTTTCACATGGATCAGCACCTTCTCGGTGAACTCCTTGTACGAGTCGTGCGGATTGCACTGGTCATAGTCGGTGGAGATGCGCTGCGCGGTGCCGGCTTCCAACCCCACCTGCCGCGCCTTTTCCTGGATCCACGCTGCCGGTAGTG
The DNA here is from genome assembly GCF_036668755.1 of Achromobacter sp. ESBL13. Taxonomy (NCBI): domain Bacteria; kingdom Pseudomonadati; phylum Pseudomonadota; class Betaproteobacteria; order Burkholderiales; family Alcaligenaceae; genus Achromobacter; species Achromobacter sp. ESBL13. Next base: position 1,093,632 of record NZ_JAZEVT010000002.1, read on the forward strand.
TCTGCAAACTCCCGTCGCGATATCCTCCGCCGATATCCGAGTGCGCGCCGATGAACCAGCGCTGTTCAACCGGCCTGTCCGGCGGGCGCGGTTCGGATGTTGCCAGCCTTGTCCATAGCGTTGGGAAATACGGTTCGCGGTATTCGTTCGTTGCGATGGCGTGATAGGCGTTGCGGACGTGGTTGCTCAGTTCGGTGTCGTGGAAGTTATAGAACTTTGAAAACCCGGGAAACGAAATGCCGCCGACGGGTATCCCCAGGCTGCCCACGGTGTCCCAGACACCAACGAAATGCAGGTCGGTGTCGCGCGAGAACTGGGCGCGAAACGAAATGGCGTCGATGGACGAGGGCAGGCAATCATCGCGATATAGCGCGTACGCTTCAGCAACGTTGTCGTCAGTGGGGCTTTTAAGCAGCCCGCATTTGCGCACCATGCCGGCCAGGCTGCGTGCCGAGTACGCGCCACGGCTGAAGCCGAACAGGAAAATGTGGTCCCCTGGTTCCTGGCGTTGGCATAGCCATTGGTAGCCCTGGCGGATATTGGCGGACAGACCGGCGCCGAAGGCGCCGCCAACGAATTTGTCGATGGCGGCCCACAGGCCTTGGCCTTGCGTGCCGACGCCTTCGATATACAGGGTTTCCTGCGTGCTGGTTTCCGGCGCGGCTTTGTAAAGCTCGTAGGCGTTGGTGCGGTCGTTGGGTTCGTTCCACGTACCGTCAAAGAAGATGGCCAGATTCTTCTGCATGCTCGGCTCCCCACAGATCGAGTCTTGCGATACATCTGCTGCTGGCTGGGATGACGCCCGCGTGAGGCACGCTATCACGCGGGTTACGGGTTTGCCGCCCGCGTGGTTTCCCTGCTGGCGGCATGTACACCGCTTTTTTTACTAGGGGTGGCGGACGCAAAAACGCCGGCGCGGGCGCTTGGGCGCAGGCGGGGCGGGAAGGGGGGATAAACGAACTAATGAATGTGTAGCCATCCGCCGTGCAGGCGGATGGTATCCACAATGGCGCGGTTGGTAGCCGGGTCGATCAGTTCACCGTCACAACTCCAACACCACCTTGCCACCCGCGCATGAGCGCGAGCAGCAGGCCATCATCTTATTATTCGCGTCGCGTTCCGCGCGCGTCAGCACGACGTCGCGGTGGTCGATCTGCCCCTCCAGCACGCGCACCTCGCACGATCCGCACAGGCCTTCCTCGCAATCGCTTTGCACGTCGATATTGGCGCCGCGCAATGCGGTCAACAAGGTCTGATCCGCGGGCACGTTGATGACGATGCCCGAGTCTTTCAGCACGACTTCAAACGGCTGTTCCTTGGACGGGTCCAGCGTGCCCAAGGTGGAATGGAAGTGTTCCACGCGCAGCGCATCTTCCGGCCACGCGGCGCAGCACGCCGCCAAGCCATCCAGCAGGCCTTGCGGACCGCAGGCGTAAATCTGCGTGCCGGCGTCCGGCTGGGACAACAGCGCCGCGTAATCCGCGCGGGTGCCTTCGTCTTTGACGTGGACGTGCAGGCGGTCGCCGTGCAACGCGACAAGTTCCTCCAGCATCGCCATGCAGCTGCGTGACCGCCCGCTGTAATGCAGTTGGTAATCCAGGCCCAGTTCCTTGGCGCGTCGCGCCATGGCGCTGATGGGGGTGATGCCGATGCCGCCGGCAATCAAGATCAGCTTGTCGGCCGCTTCATTCATGCGGAAGTGATTGCGCGGCCCACGGATGCGCAGGCGCGCGCCGACCACCGCGTTCGCGTGCATCCACGCGGAACCGCCTCGGCCTTCTGTTTCCTTCAACACGGCAATTTCAAATACACCGGTTTCCGAAGGATCGCCGCACAAGGAGTATTGGCGCGACAAGCCCGTGTCGCCGCATTCCACGTCGATGTGCGAGCCCGGCGTCCAGCGCGGCAGCGGCTTGCCATCGGGCGACACCAAACGCAGGCGCAGGATGCCGTCAGCGGCTTCGACCGCGCTCTGCACGACGACGGGCCGCGTGATGGCGTGCGACGAAGGCTCGCCGATGCGCACCGGGTGCTGATTATTCAGCAATGCCGGCGATGCCAGTTCCGGATTCTGCTTCGGGTCCCATTCCACCCACAAGTGCTCCGGCCCACGAAACGAGGTGTTGGGCACATAGGTAAACGCCTGTTCCGACAGCTTCATATGCGGCAGGCGGCGGGTGAGTTCTTCCAGGAAGATCTGCATTTCCATGCGGGCCAGGTTCTTGCCCATGCATTGGTGCGAGCCATAGCCGAAGGTGAGCTGGTCGCTGGCGTTTTCGCGGCGGATGTCGAAGAGGTCGGCGTCGTTGAACTGGCCTTCGTCGTGGTTGGCGGACGACGTGACGATCAGCAGCTTGGAGCCTGCCGGAATCGGCACACCGGCGATTTCGACGTCGCGCGTGGCCAGGCGGCGCCATGCCGCGACCGAGCCGTTATGGCGCAGGCATTCTTCGACGGCGTTGGGAATCAGGTCGGGGTCTTCACAGATTTCGCGCCAGGCGTCGGGGTGTTGCAGCAACAGCTTGATGGCGTTGGCCGATGCGTTGGCGGTGGTTTCGTGGGCGGCGACGATGCCGGCCATCATCATGGAATGCAGGTAGGAATCGGTGACGACTTCCGGATGCGTCTGCTGCTTGCGCAGGCCGTATTGCATCCAGCCGGGGCCGGACGGGTCTTGGCGCATCTTGTCCAGGATCTTGCCGGCCAACTGCCAGAAGTTGCCCACGGCATGCGCCACGGCCACCTGTTCTTCAGGCTTGGGGCGGCCCCAGGTGTTGACGGTGTGCGCGATGGAATATTGGCGCAGCAGGTCCATGTCTTCTTCGGGCACGCCCAGGAAATGCAGCGCCACGGTCAGCGGCACTTCCCACAGCATCTGGTCGACCAGGTCGGCGCGGCCGTCGTTGATGAAGCGGTCAACGTAGTCGCGAGTCAGGCGGCGCACCATGGGCTCGTGGTGCTTGAGCTCTTCGGGCGTGAACGGGTCCATCAGCACGCGGCGGCGCGGCATGTGGGCGGGCTCGTCTTCGTTGACCAGCGTGCGGTTCATGGCATAGCCGTACGACGCCAGCACGGCATTGGCCTCGGGGCCGGTGGGGGTGATTTTTTCCAGCGCGATGGACGGGCTGAAAGTGATGTTGTCGCGAAAAATCGCCTTGATGTCTTCGTAGCGGGTCACCACCCAGTAGCCCAGCTTGGGGCTGTAGAACACGGGTTCCTGCTCGCGCGCCCAGCGCACGTACTCAGGCGGGTCTTGCTGATAGCCATCGCCAAAGGGGTCGAACTCGGCCGCGCGGGCGCTGACGGGGCAGCCGGTGGGGCTTGGCATCGCGGCAAGCGCCGCGTGATCGATGGGACAGCCCGACGGGCGCGAAGTAGAGGGCGATTGGCTCATGATGCTTTCCGTGTATTCGTGATGCATCGGCCTGCCGCGTGGGCGGCAGGCCGCGGGTGGTGAGGGCAGCGCTTAGTCCAGCGTGATCTTCAGATCGCTGATCAGCTTTTGCCAGCGGGCGCGCTCGCCTTTCAGCATGTCGGCGTATTCGGCGGGCGTGTTGCCGACCGGCTCGATGCCGAATTCCACCAGGCGCTGGCGCGTGGCCGGGTCGTTGATGGTGGCGACCACCTGCTTGTTCAGCGCATCGATGACGGCGGGCGGCGTACCCGCCGGCACCACGACGCCCACCTGCGCGGCGGCCTCGACGTTCTTCAGGCCGATCTCGGCAAAGGTGGGCACGTTGGGCAATTGCGGCAGGCGCGTGGGGTTGGCGACGGCCAGCGCGCGGACCTTGCCGCCGTTGATGAAGCCCGCGCCGGCCGCCAGGTCGACCATCATCGCGGGAATCTGGCCGCCCGCCACGTCAGCCAGCGCGGGCGATGCGCCGCGATACGGCACGTGGGTCATGGTCAGGCCGCTTTCGACTTTCAGCAGTTCCATGGCCAGGTGGTGCGGGCTGCCCGCGCCAGCGGAACCGTAGTCCAGGCCTTCCTTACGCGACTTGGCCTCGGCCAGGAATTCCTGCACGGTGTTGACCTTCATGGACGGGCCGACCACAAGAATCATGGGGAAGCGGCCCATCAGCGTGACGGGCGCCAGGTCCTTGACCGGGTCATACGACAGCTTCTTGTACAGCGCCGGGTTGAACACCAGCGTGCCGTTGTCGGCGGACAGCATGGTGTAGCCGTCGGCCGGGGCGCGCGCGGTTTCCGAGGCGGCAATCGCCGTGTTGCCACCCGGCTTGTTCTCGATGACGACGGGTTGGCCCAGGCGGCCGGTCAGGCCCTGGCCGATGCTGCGGGCCAGGAAGTCGGACCCGCCGCCCGCCGCGTACGGCACCACCCAGCGCACGGGTTTGGACGGGTAGTTGGCCGGTGCGGTTTGGGCGAACGCGCTGGCACAGGCCAGCAGGGGCAGGGCCAAAAGGCCGGCAAGCAGGGGGTGTTTCAGGGCGCGCATAGGCTGTCTCCGTATTGGGATGACCTGATGGCATCCCTTCTTTTGCGTAAATCATATACGCAATGCGTAATTTTTCAAGAAGGGTTAACCTTGGATCCGCGCCGGCAGGCCCCCAGCCGCCCGCGCGCCCGTATTCGCCAGGAATCGCCGCCGATATGACCCCGTCCAAGCCGTCCAAGAAGATGCCCGCCAAGTCCGCCAAATCCGTACGAACGGATAACCAGGCCGTTGCAAAGGCATCTGCAAAGGCATCCACGAAGCGGGAGGTCGATCTGGACTCGGATACCCGTCCGCGCGAACGGCGCCAGCGCGTGCAGGCCGCCGAGACCGGCATGGTGGTGTTGAAAGGCTTGGCGCGGATGGGCGGGCGCGCCAGCCTGACCGCGCTGGCCGCGCATGTGGACGAAAGCCCCGCCAAGGTGCACCGCTACCTGATGAGCCTGATTGCCGAGGGCCTGGTGGATCAGGAAGTGGCCACGCAGCAGTACCACCTGGGTCTGGAAGCGCTGATGATCGGCGTGGCCGCCATGCGCCAGGCTGATCCCTTGCGCATCAGCGAACCCGTGTTGATCCGGCTGCGCGAAAGCCTGGCGGTGACGTGCTTCATTGCGGTGATGGGCAACAAGGGGCCGACCATCGTCCGCTTTGAGGAACCGGCGCTGCCCGTCACGGTAAACGTGCGCGTGGGTTCGGTACTGTCGATGCTGTGGTCCGCGACCGGGCGCGCATTTCTGGGGGCCTTGGACGAAGCCCCGATTCAGCGGATGGCGCTGGCCGAACTGGCCGAGGCGCCCGATGATTTGCGCGCCTTGCTGGACCGCGACGATCCCATCGGCGGGCTGCGGCGCCAGGTGCAAGCGGCCGGCTGTGCCACGGTCAAGGATACGAACCTGCGCGGCATCAGCGCCGTGTCGGCGCCCTTGTATGACCACACGGGCCGGCCCTGCGCGGTGTTGACGGCGCTGGGCGCGACGGGTGGCTTTGATGTGTCGCCCAACGGCAAGGTGGTGGCGGCGGTAAAAAAAGAAGCCGCGGCCGCCAGCGCGGCATTGGGGTACGTGGCGTAGCGCGCATTGGGCTGGCCGGCGGTCGGGCAGCAACGCCGATCCCCACTACCGAATCGACCCGCATCACTGACGCGCCAGCCGCAACTCAACCGATAATCCCCCGCCTTCCCGCGCGCTCAGGATCAGCGCCCCGTCCATCGCCTGTGCCAGCTGCTGCGCGATAGCCAGACCCAGCCCGGTCCCGCCCGTGTCGCGGTTGCGCGATCCTTCCAGGCGATAAAAAGGTTGCAGCACGGCGGCCAGTTCGTGGTCCGGAATCCCGGGGCCACGGTCCAGCACGAAGATAGACAGCGTGGCGTCATCGTGTGTCGCCACTTGTACCTGGGCCGCGCCCGCGAACTTCAACGCGTTGTCGATCAGGTTGCCCAGGATGCGGCGAAGTGCATGCGGGCGCGCCATCAGTGGCGCGCCGCTGTCGCCCTCCAGGCTGACGGGCTTGCCGGTATCTTGATAGTCGTAGACCAGGCTTTGCAGAAACGCGTTCAGGTCCACGCGTACGGGGGGTTCGACCTTGCCATGCGCGCTCCGGGCATAGTCGATGCCTTCGCGCACCAGCCGTTCCACCTCGTTCAAGTCTTGCGCCAGTTTGTCGCGATCTTCCGACGGGTCCATGAATTCAGTGCGCAGCTTCATGCGGGTGATCGGCGTTTGCAGGTCGTGCGAGATCGCGCCCAGGATCTGCATGCGCTCGGCCACGTGGGCCGCGATGCGAGCCTGCATGGCGTTGAATGCCGTGGCGGCATGCGCGACTTCGGCCGGGCCGTCTTCTTGCAGCAGCGGGCTCTTGGCGTTGGGATCCAACGTTTCAGCGGCGTGGGCCAGGCGCGTCAGCGGCCGCACCGCCAACCGCACCGCCAGCCATGCGCAAGCGATCAGCAAAATCAGTTGCACCGCCAGCACGGCCAGCAGCCACGGGGCGGGGCGCATGGACGATAGATGGATATTTAGCACCACCGGCTGCCCATCGGACAACACGACGCGCGCCTGGATGTGGCGCGGGTCGTCGGCCATGGCGCGCACGGTCAACGGCCGCGCGCCGCCCAGCGCCGCTTCAATCGACCGCGCGGCCGTGCGCGCCACGTCCAGTTGCAACGGCTGGTCGGCCTGCCCGTTGCCCAATTCATAGACGCGGTTGCCGCTGGACAGGCGGGGCAGCCAGGCGGCGCGTTCGTTGGCGGGCAGGCGGCCCAGCACGTCGATGGCGATGGCCACGTCGCGCTCCAGGTCGCCCAGCATCATGGAGCGCGTGGCGTTATAGCGTTCGTAGAACAGCGCGGCAAACGACAGGCCGTAGGCCAGCACCAGACCGATGAGAAAAATCAGGAACAGCCGCGCGACCAGCGTGCCCGGCCACGCGGAACGCGGCAACGCGGCGCGCGCCCTCATTCGCCTTCCGATATGTCGACGGCGGCCGCGAACACATAGCCTTCGCTGCGCACCGTCTTGATGTAGCGCGGTTCGCGCGCGTCTTCGCACAGGCGCTGGCGCAGGCGGCTGACCAGCAGGTCGATCGAGCGGCCGAAGAAATCGGCGTCGCGCCCTTGCGTCAGGTTCAGCAATTGATCGCGATTCAGCACGCGTTGCGGATGGTCCAGAAACACGCGCAACAGTCGGTACTCGGCGCCGCTTAGCGACACCACGGTGCCGCTCTTATCCAGCAGATGGCGCGCGGTGGTGTCCAGCCGCCAGTCGCCAAAGGCGATGTCACGACCAGGTTCCGTTACCTGAAAATTGGGCGGCAGCATGCGCGTGCGCCGCAAGATCGCCTTGATGCGCGCCAGCAGTTCACGAGCGACAAAGGGCTTGACCAGATAGTCGTCGGCGCCCATCTCCAGGCCCAGCACGCGGTCCATGTCGTCGCCGCGCGCGGTCAGCAGCAGGATGGGAATGCGGCGATGCTTGCCGCTGCGCAGTTCGCGGCACAGCACCAGGCCGTCGTCGCCCGGCATCATGATGTCCAGCACGATCAGGTCGACGGACAGGTTCTCCAGCAGCGACCGCATCTGCCGCCCGTCGGCCGCCAGCGTCACGGTCAGGCCGTTCTTCTTCAGGAAGTTGCCGGCAAGCTCGCGTATTTCCCGATCGTCGTCGACGATCATGACGTGATCCAATTGATCCATCTTCAAAGGCCTTCAGGCAAGGGCGGCAGGGCGCGGGGTAAACGGATTTTATCCAAGGCGGCGGCCCCCTCGGCCGACGGGCGGAACCGGCGTGCCGCCCGGCCGCGTATTGCTGATCAGCTGGCATTGAAACGGCTTGGCGGCTTCAGCGCTGAAGCCGCCGAACATCAGCAGCAGGACAGCCAGGATGCGCTTCATGGATTGCTCCAAAGAGTGGGGGTGACCCGGTTATAGCGCCGGCCATCGCCGCAAGTGTGTCGTACTGTATACGCCGCCTTGGCGGATACAAAAGCCGGGGAAAAAGGCGCCAAACCGGCACAAGCCGGATACGCGGCGCGGGTGCAATGGGACCTCTTTCCAAAGGACTGCCCATGGACCTGATCAACACCCCCATCGCATTGCTTGCCGGCATGCTGACCATTGCGTCGCCCTGCGTGTTGCCCTTGTTGCCCGTGTTGCTGGGCACCTCGCTGGAACGCCCGGACCGCTGGCGCCCCTTGTTTGTCGTGTCCGGCTTCGTGCTGGCCTTTGCGGGCCTGGGCATCGCCCTGAGCCTTTTGTCCAACCTGAACGCATCGGTGCACGACGCGGTGCGGTCCACGTCGATTGCGCTGCTGGTGCTGTTCGGGCTGGTGCGCATCTGGCCGCAGCCTTACGACCGGCTGATCGCCCGTATCGGCGGCCCCTTGCAGCAGCTGGCCTTCAGCGCCGGCGGCGCGGGCAGCGGCAATGCCGGGGGCTTTGTGTTGGGGCTGTCGCTGGGCGCGGTATGGACGCCGTGCGCAGGCCCCGTGCTGGCCTCGATTCTGGTGTTGGCCGCCAAGGCGCAGAACCTGACGCAGTCCAGCACCTTGCTGTTGGCGTTTGCCATCGGGGCGGGCATTCCGATGCTGGTCATCGCCTATGGCGGGCAGGCCATCGTCGCGCGGGTACGTGGGCTGTCGCGCTACACGCAGCGCTTGCAGCAAGGCTTTGGCGTGCTGCTGATCCTGACCGCCGTGGCCATCCATTCCCAGTACGACGTCCTGGCGTATGCCTGGATCAGCAACCTTTTCAACTGACCCGATCAAGGAGATCGACCATGTTTGCCATGTTCAAGAAAATTGCATTGGGCGCGCTGTTGGCGACCTCGTTGGCGACCGCGGTGGCGTCTGCCGCCCCTCAGCCCGACCCCACACCCGCGCCGGAATTCACGGGGATCGAGCACTGGCTCAATGGCGGCCCGCAGAGCCTGGCGTCGCTGCGTGGCAAGGTGGTGCTGGTGGACTTCTGGACCTACACCTGCATCAACTGCATCCGCACGCTGCCCTACGTGACCGGCTGGCATCAGAAGTACAAGGACCAGGGCCTGGCGGTGGTGGGCGTGCATACGCCGGAGTTTCCGTTCGAGCGCTCGACGCCCAATGTGCAAAAGGCGCTGGAGCGCTTTGGCATCACCTACCCGGTGGCGCAGGACAACCGCTATGCCACCTGGGACGCGTATCGCAACCAGTACTGGCCGGCGTTCTACCTGATCGACAAGCAGGGCCGCATTGTGTATCGCCATTTTGGCGAAGGGCGGTATGCCGAGACCGAGGCAGAGATCCAGCGCCTGCTGGCGCAACCGGGCTGACCCGATCGAATGGCCCATGCGCCGCGCAAAGCAGATATGCGATACCGCGCATAGCGCCGGCCCGGCCCGCCGCATACCATGCTTCAAACACAAAAATCACAAGGTTTGGAGACAGCATGAAGATTGCAAGCGCGCTGACCTCGGTCGGTCTGTGGCTGGGGGCGGGGGTGGTGGTATCCGCCGTCGGGATGATGGCGCCGGCCGTGGCGGGCGCCTATCCCGACCACCCCATCCGGATGGTGGTGCCGTTTCCGGCGGGCGGCGCAACCGATCTGATGGCGCGGGCGCTGGCGCAGGGGCTGGGCGAGAAGCTGGGCCAGACCGTGGTGGTGGAAAACCGGGGTGGCGCGGGGGGCACGATCGGCGCGGAAGCCGTGGCCGGCGCGGCGCCCGACGGCTACACCTTGCTTTACTCGACGATGGGCGTGTTGACCATCAACCCGTCGCTGTACTCCAAGCTGCGTTACGACCCGCAAAAGAGCTTTGCGCCGATCTCGATGACCAACCTGACGTCGAACCTGCTGGTGGTCAGTCCCGATCTGAACGTGAATTCCGTGGCGGAACTGGCGGCGCTGGCCAAGGCGCGGCCGGGCGAACTGACGTTCAGCTCATCGGGCAACGGCACGACCAGCCATCTGGCCGGCGAAATGTTCAAGTCCACGGCGGGCGTGGATATCCGCCATATCCCGTACAAGGGCACGTCGGGCGCCATCAACGATTTTCTGGCGGGCCGGATATCGATGATGATCGACACGTCATCCAACTTCATCGAACAGGTCAAGCAAGGCAAGGTGCGCGCGCTGGGCGTGACCAGCCGGCAGCGCCTGCCCGTGTTGCCCGATGTGCCGTCGATTTCAGAAACGCCCGGCTTTGCGTCATACGAAGTCAGCTTGTGGTCAGGCGTGCTGGCGCCGGCAGGTACGCCGCGCGCGGTGATCGACAAGCTGAACCAGGACATCGCGGCGGTGATGACGTCGCCGCAAATGGTCGAGCGCATGGCGGCCTACGGCATCCAGACCACGCACAGCACGCCCGAGCAGTTCGCCGCGCAGATCAAGACGGATACGGCGAAGTGGGCCAAGGTGATCGAGCAGTCCGGCGCCAAGGCGGACTGAGCGCCGGCTGGTCATGGGCGCGAGGTTGATCGCCCCTCAACGGGAAATTCCATGACATCGATGAATCGATTTCGGCTGGCAAGGGCGGCCATGATTACGGCGCTGGCCGCATTGCTGCTGCCTGCCGCCCAGGCCGCGTCTTATCCTGACCGCCCTTTGACGCTGGTGAATCCCTACGCGGCGGGTGGGCCGGCCGATGTGGTCGCGCGCAGCCTGGGGCGTGCCTTGGAAAAGCGGCTGGGCCAACCGGTGGTGGTGGAAAACAAACCAGGCGGCGGCGCGTCCATCGGCACGGGTTTTGTGGCGCGCGCCAAGCCGGACGGCTACACCTTGCTGCTGGGCACGTCCGCCGGCCACGTGGTGACGCCGCTGATGCAAAAAACGCCCTACGACGGCGTGGACGGTTTCGCGTTCTGTTCGGTGGTGGCGGTGCAGCCCATCATGCTGGTGGTGAACCCGTCGCGCGGCATCACCACGGTGGCGCAGCTGCTGGACCGCGCCAAGGCCGAACCCGGCAAGCTCAGCTACGGGTCGGCGGGCGTGGGCGGCGCCACGCATCTGGGCGCGGAACAGTTCCAGCAAGCTGCGCATGTGCAGCTCAATCACATTCCCTACGCCGGCGCATCGCCCGCCATCAACGATGTGGTGGGCGGCCAGATCGACCTGGCCATGCTGAACCTGTCGGCCAGCCTGCCGTTCATCCGCCAAGGGCGCCTGGTGGCGTTGGCGTATGCGGCCGACAAGCGTTCGGCGTTGTTGCCCGACGTGCCCACGCTGGCTGAAGCCGGTGTGGCGGGCGCCGAAGCCGCCACGTGGTACAGCCTGGCCGTGCCCGCCGGCACGCCGCCCGACATCGTGCAGCGCTTGAGCCGCGCGGTCCAGGCCGTGAACGACGACCCGGAATACCGGCGCGTGATGCAAGAGCAGGCAATAGAAATCATGTCCTTGTCGCCCGCCCAGGCCGACGCCTACGTGCGCCGTGATCGCGCCGACATGCAGCGGCTGCTGGGCTCGCTGGGGCTGCTGGCAAAATGATTAACCTTCGTAACGCTGCCGCGGGGCGATGCCGCCATGAATTTTGATTTCAGCCAACTGGCATCCGCCGATGCGTTCAAGCTGCTGTCCAGCGTCGTCGTGCCTCGGCCGATTGCCTGGGTGGTGACGCAGTCGGCGCGCGGCGATCTGAACGCCGCGCCGTTTTCTTTTTTCAACGTCGTCAGCAGTGACCCGCCCATCGTGGCGCTGGGCATCGGCCCGCGCGCCGGCCAGTGGAAGGATTCGTCGCGCAACATCATGGACACGGGTGAATTCGTGATCAATGTGGTGTCCAGGGAATTGGCCCGGCAGATGAATCAGACCAGCCTGGACTACGACGCCAGTGTCGATGAATTGGCGCGCGTGGGCTTGTCCACGCAGCCATCGACGCTGATTGCGCCGCCGCGCATTGCGCAAAGCCCGGCAGCGCTGGAGTGCAAGGTGTGGCAGGTGATCGAGGCCGCGCCGCATCGCGTGATCGTGCTGGCGCGCGTGGTGGGCATGTATCTGCGCGACGATGCGTTGCTGAACCGCGATCGCTTTCATGTGGACACGCCCGCGCTGGGCTTGCTGGGCCGCATGCATGGCGCGGGGTGGTACGCGCACACAAGTGATTTGTTCCAGATGCTTGCGCCCGCCGCAGCCAACGATCCGTCGGTGCTGCCCGCGCAAGGGCATTGATGCGCGCCCCGTCGCGCAACCCCAAGGAGAACCACGATGAAGTTGCATTGGTCGCCCCGGTCGCCGTTTGTGCGCAAGGTGATGATCGTTCTTTACGAAGGCGGTATCGAAGACCGCGTGCAATTGGTGCGCACGCCCGTCGCAATGGACAAGCCCAATCTGGATCTGGTGGCCGACAACCCGCTGATCAAGCTGCCCACGTTGGTGTTGGAAGATGGCACGGCCTTGTACGATTCGCGGGTCATCTGCGCGTATCTGGATGGGCTGACGGGCGGCCGGTTAATGCCCGGCGATCCCACCGCGCGTCTGGTGGCCGAACGCCGGCAGGCGTTGGGTGATGGGTTTCTGGATGCGTTGCTGCTGTACCGCCAAGAGCGCAACAAGCCGGTGGAAAGGCAGACAGCGGCGTGGCTGGACGCGTTTGCGCTGAAGGTGCGTGCCGTGCTGGCCGCGCTGGAAGTCGAGGCGGCCGCGTTGTCGGCCAGCGGCTTTGACCTGGGGGTGATTGCCATCGGCTGCGCGCTGTCGTACATGGATTATCGTTTTCCGGATATCGATTGGCGTGGTGGGCATCCGACGCTTGCCGCCTGGCATGAGGGCTTTTGCGTGCGCCCGTCGGTGGCGCGCAGCCAGCCGGACGAATCGCCTTGAACACGCCGTATCCAACCCGGCCCGATGACGTGCGCGTGGTTGCGCGCTGCGTTGCCTGCCCGGGGCCGCGCCATAACTTGAACCGAGGATGATGATGAGCCGTATCCCGCTGCCTTCCCCCGACAGCATGACCGACGACCAGAAACGCGTGTACGAGAAGATCGTCTCGGGCCCGCGCGGGCGTCTCGTCGGCCCCTTGCGCGCGGCGCTGCACAGCCCCGAGCTTGCCGAACGCTGGCAGGCGTTGGGCGCCTTGCTGCGCTTTGGCACCAGCCTGCCGCCGCGTGTCAGCGAGCTGGCGATTGTGGTGACGGCACGCCGCTGGAACAGCCAGATCGAATGGCATATTCACGCGCAGGCGGCGCGGGCGGCCGGCATTGCAGACGCCGTGCTGGACGCCATCCAGGCGCGCAAGGCGCCGGCGTTCGATACGCGCGACGATGAAGTCGTCTACGAGTTCTCGCGCCAGTTGCAGGAAACCGGCCAGGTCGATCCCGCGCTGTATGCCGAAGCGGTAGCGCGTTGGCAGGCGGTGGGCGTGGTGGAGCTGACGGCGGTGATCGGCTACTACACCATGGTGTCCATGACCTTGAACGCGCACGACATTCCCATGCCGGACGAGGCCCCCGCGCCGCTGGATATTCCGCGGCAAGACGGCGCGCCGGCCTTGAGCCGCTTGGCGGCGCTGCCGCGCAAGGAGCAGCCATGACACCCGAGATGCCGCGCATGCCCGTTGCGCCCAGGCACGCGCTGCCCGCCTTGGCCTGCGATGCGCATTGCCATGTGTTCGGCCCGTATGACCGCTTTCCCCTGCAACACGCTTCGTCGTATGCCGCGCCGGACGCGCCTGCGCCGCGCTACCTGCACATGCTGGATACCCTGGGCGCGGCGCGCGGGGTGTTGGTGCAGCCCGCGCCCTATGGCGTGGACCCGGCCGCGTTGCTGGACGCCTTGGCGCAAGGCGGCGACCGCCTGCGCGGCATCGCCGTGGCCGATCCGTCGGTGTCCGATGCGCAGTTGCAGGCGCTGGTGGAGGGCGGCGTGCGCGGTCTGCGCTTTCTGGAAGCGCGCGACCCGGCCGGCAATCTGTTTCCCGGCAGCGTGGGCTTTGGGCAGGTCGCCGCGATGGCGCCGCGCATGAAGCAGTTTGGCCTGCATGCCCAGCTGTGGGCGCCTTGCGATGCGTATGTGCGGCATCTGCCGGCGCTGGCCGCGCTGGACGTGCCGATTGTGATCGATCACCTGGGCAGCCTGGTGCCGGCGCGTGGCGAGCAGGACGCGGCCTTTCAGCTGCTGCGCGGCTTGCTGGCGGATGGGCGAATCTGGATGAAGCTGACGTTGTGCCGCGTGGGCGCTGCGCCCGACTATGAAAATGCCCGCTATATCCACGACGCGTTCACGGCCGCCAACCCCGATCAGGTGCTGTGGGGATCGGACTGGCCGTTCGTGCGCATGGGCGCGGCCGCGCCATCGGCCGATGCGCTGGTGGACGTGGCCTATGAATGGCTGGGCAACGACGGCTTGCGCAAGAAGGTATGGGTGGACAACCCAGCCCGCTTGTACGGGTTTGGATAAGGGCGGCAGGCGAACCTGCGGCAGGCGATCCTGCGGCAGGCGGACCTGCGGCAGGCGGACCTGCGGCAGGCGATCCTGCGGCAGGCGATCCTGCGGCAGGCGATCCTGCGGCAGGCGATCCTGCCCCCCTCAGGGTTCCGCGTGCCACACGCCTTCGCCGCCGATTTCCCGCACCAGCGTTTCGATCTGCGCCGCCACTTCCATGACGGTGCGGCCCGGTCCCTTGGACCTGGAAAACGCCATGGAAATAATCCGGCCCATCGTCGGGTCACGCAGCGCCGCGATGCTTAACCGGCCCTCCTGCACCTCTTGCCAGACGGCATGCAGCGGCAGCACGGTGTACATGTTCTCGTGCTCGACAATCGACTTCATCAGCGGCAATGAGTCCGCTTCGATCAGCGGCGCGATGGTGATCTTGCGCGCACGCGCCAGGCCGTCCAGCGCATTGCGCAAACCATTCGGCGCGCCCGGCAGGATGAAGGGCAGGTCGTTCAGCTGGTCGAAGGTGACTTCGCCCGATGCGGTGCGCGTATCGCCCGCCGCGCCCACCAGGTAGGAATCCACGTAGGCCAGCGCCTGCTCGCCCGGCGGGCATTTGTCGCCATAGCGGTACAGGATGGCGATGTCCACGCGGCTGTCCGTCAGCCACTCTTCGATCTGGCCGCTGGAGCCTTCAAGAATCTTCAAATGCACCTTCGGAAAGTGTTTGCGCAAGCGCGAAAACAGGCGGCGGATCAGCGGATGCGCGGTGGACGGCAACAGCCCCAGCGTGACTTCGCCCGCGGGCTCGCGCGCCTGGCCGTTCAGCTCAAGTTCCAGTCTTTCCGCGTCGCCCAGCAACGTTTGCACCAAGGGGAACAGCCGCTGGCCCACCTCGGACAGATTCACGCCGCGACCCGTGCGGTTGAACAAGCGCGCATTGCACTCGCGCTCCAGTGCGTTGATGCGGCGGCTGAGCACGGATTGGTCCTGGTCCAGATAGAGCGCGGCGCGCGTGATGCTGCCCAGTTCCGCAATCGCCAGGAACGCCCTCCATTTGTTCAGGTCGGCGGTCAGGTCCAGGCTTAGCCCGGTGGCTTTGGCGAAAGGCATGATGGCGGGGCGGGGTCGCAGGCAGAAGGAACGGCATAAGCGTACGGCAAAGCGCGTGGCAGCGGGTCATTCCAGGCCAAGCTTGCCGCGTCGGATCACGTCGCCCCATTTCTTGGATTCGGTTTCCATCAGCGTGCGGTATTGGTCCGGCGAGCTTGCCGCCGGAATGGCGCCCTGGTCGATCATCTTCTTGCGCAACGCGGGTTCCGCCAGGGACTGGGCGATGGCCGCCGCCATCTTGTCGACGATGTCCTTGGGCGTGCCGGTGGGGGCGATGATGCCGTAGTTCGATTCGACGATCACGCCGGGAAAACCCGCCTCGCGGGTCGTCGGCACATCGGGCAGGCCCTCGAAGCGTTCGGGGCTGGCCACCGCCAGCGCGCGCAGCTTGCCTGCCTTGATGAAGCCCAAGGCGGCCGACGCGTCACCGGGAAACATCTGCACTTCGTTGGACAGCAAGGCCGTGACGGCGGGCGCGGCGCCCTTGTACGGCACGTGCATGATGTCGATGCCCGTTTGCTGCTTCAACAGTTCGCCGCCCAGATGGGGCGTGGTCACGTTGCCGGCCGAGCCGTAGTTGTATTTGCCCGGATGCTGCTTGGCGCTGGCGACGAAGGCGGCCAGCGTGGTGTCGGGCAGCGACGGGTTCACCATGACCACCTGGGGAATGCGCGCCACCAGCGACACATACTGAATGGTGCTGACGTTGTAAGGCACCTTCATGACGTGCGGCAGGCCGGTGATCGCGCCCGGCACGCCGAACCCGAACGTGTTGCCGTCCGGCTCGGCGCGCACGGTGGCGTCCACGCCGATGGTGCCGCTGGCGCCTGCCTTGTTCTCGATGACGATGGTCTGGCCCAGCCGCTTGCCCAGCGCGGGCGCCAGCAGGCGGGCCAGGTTGTCGACCGAGCCGCCGGGCGGGTATGGCACGATCAAGCGGATGGGCTGACTGGGCCAGGGCTGCGCGGCCTGGGCCACGGGCGCCATCGTTGCGGCCAGCAATACCGCGGCCACCGTCAATGCGGGTGCGTTTTTCATTGTCCCTCTCCTGATGGCGCCTAGTCGTGCCGGCGCGATGTTGTTATGCGCCGTCCAGGCCCAGGACCTGTTTGGCGTAGATGTTGCGTTGAATCTCGTTGGTGCCGCTGAAGATGGTGGCGGCCAGCGCGTTGATGTAGGGCGCCAGCGCTTGTACGCCGCCAATCCCATTCCCATCGCCATGCCCATCGCCATCGCCGTAGCCCAGGCGCATGTCGGCGCCGCCGTATTCCTCGGCAATCTGGATCAGCAGCGCGCCCAGCCTCTCATGGGTTTCAGTGGCCCAGATCTTCAGCAGCGACAGCGTGGGCGGCAGCGGCCGTCCGGCCCGCGCCATATCGGCAAACACGCGGTACATGGCGGTCAGGTCGGCGCTGTCCATCCGCAGTTCAGCCAGGCGATCCGTGAAAGCCGGGTCGGACAACAAACCGCGTTGCCGCGCGATGCTGAAGATCTGTTGCAGTGCGTGGCTGGCGTGTTTCGGGCTGCCTGAAAACAAGCGTTCAAAGCCCAGCAGCGCCTTGGCGATACCCCAGCCCGCGTTCAGTTCACCCACGACATTGGCGCGCGGCACACGCACCTGATCGAAGAACACTTCGCAAAATTCTTCGTGCCCGGACAGCGTGCGGATGGGGCGGCGGCTGATGCCGGGGCTGGCCAGGTCCACCAGCAGGAAGCTGATGCCCGCCTGCTTCTTCACCGTCTTGTCGGTGCGCACCAGCATGAACATGTGCGTGGCGTCCTGCGCCAGCGTGGACCAGGTTTTTTGGCCGGTCACGATCAGGTCGTCGCCATCGATCACGGCTTCGCATCGCAACGCCGCCAGGTCCGAGCCCGCGTTCGGTTCGGAATATCCCTGCGCCCACACAGCCTGGCCCGACAGGATGCCCGGCAGGAAGCGCGCGCGTTGTTCTTCGGTGCCGTAGCGGATCAGGATGGGGCCCAGCATGACCAGGCCCTGGTCGGGCGCGCGCGCCACGCCATGGCGCTCGGCCTCTTCGATGAAAGCGATCTGCCGCGCGGGCGACAAGGCCATGCCGCCATGCTCGCGCGGCCACGACGGTGCAATCCAACCCTGGCGCGACAACGTGAAGTACCACGGCTTGATCTCATCCCAATGCAGCCGCCAAGGCACATGCCGCAGGTGCTGGGGATAATGCGCGTGAAAGAATCGGCGCAACAGCGCACGGAAGTCGGCTTCGGGCATGCCGTTCCAGTCGGCGTCGCGGGGAAATTCCGCCGGCGATGACGGCGCGGCGGTGTCGTCGGCCGGGGGCGCGGGCGCATCGGCCAGCGCGCCGTAGCGTTGACGATGCGCGGCGGCGTTGCCCAGCCACGCGGCCAGGTGCAAGGCGCTGCGAAAGGTCAGGCTGACGTCGCATTCCTCGGTGTAGCCAATGGCGCCGTGCAGCTGGATCGCCAGGCGCGTGGCGTCCAGGCCGGCCCGCGCCGCGCGGGCCTTCACGCGGCTGGCGGCTACCTTGCGGACGGTGACAGGGTCCGGGCCCGTTGCGTCGGCCAGTGTATTTAACGCGTCCTGCAAACTGCTGGCCGCCAGCTCCACCTGCATGGCCGCGTCCACCAGGCGGTGTTGCAGCGCCTGGAACGATGACAGCGGCTTGCCGAATTGCTGGCGCGTGTTCAGGTAGACCACCGTATCGGCCAGCACCTGCCGCGCCACGCCGATCAATTCGGCCGATTGCATCAGGCGGCCGTAATCCAAGGCATGGTCCACGGCGTCCAGGACTTCGTGCTGGGACAGCAGCGCGTCGGCCGGCACGATGGCCGATTCAATGCTCAGGTGGCACGCAGGCGTGCCGTCG
Organism: Achromobacter sp. ESBL13; assembly: GCF_036668755.1. Lineage (NCBI taxonomy): Bacteria > Pseudomonadati > Pseudomonadota > Betaproteobacteria > Burkholderiales > Alcaligenaceae > Achromobacter > Achromobacter sp. ESBL13. The sequence goes on from NZ_JAZEVT010000002.1 coordinate 1,111,897, forward strand.
GCGCGCGCATGGGGGCGCACGGTGACGCCTGTCGTGTCGGCGGCCAGGTAGAACAGCAGGGTGCCTGTTTCGCTATCGGCCGTTACCAGCCAGCCGTCCGCGGCGGCGTCGGCAATGACGTGGCGCTTTTCGCCGTTCAAGACATAGGCGCCTTCGCGCGGGGTGGCGCTGACGCCGAACACGCCCGCGGCCTCGCCGGCTTCCAGCTGGCCTTCGGTTTCTTGCCAGGCCAGCGCAATCATCCGCGTCCCGTCGCACACCGCTTGCAGCAGGGTGTCGCGCAAAGGCGAGCCAGGCAGCGGCGCGATGTTCGACAGCAAGGTTGCGCCCAGCACGCCCGCGCCCACCAGCGGTTCGGGCAATTGCGCGCGTCCGGCTTCTTCAATGACGGCGGCCATTGCGTGCCAGCCCAGTCCCAGCCCGCCCAAGGTTTCCGGCACGCTCATGCCAAGCCAGCCGGCGTCGGCAATCTGGCGCCAGTAGGCGCGATCGACGCCGCTTGCCGAGCGCTTGCGCTGGCGCTGGTCGCGGCGCGACAGAAAGTCACGCGCGCTGTCGCGTATCTCTTCGATCAAGGCAGGGTCCACGCTGCTCATACGATGCCCTCGGCGTGCAGGCGCGCGATCTCTTCGTCGGACAGGCCCAGTTCGGCGCGCAGCACATCGGCGGTGTGTTCGCCCAGCAGGGGCGGGGGCAGCCCGGATGTGATTGGCGTCTTGGAAAAATGGATGGGGTTGTTGATGACGGGCATGTCGCCCAGTTCAGGATGCGCGATGCGGCCCAGCACCTGGCGGTGCCGCACCTGCGGGTCTTCGAATACCTGGTCCATCGTGTAGATCGGGCCGCAGGGCACGTTGGCCGAGGCCAGCGCGTCGTTCCATTCGCCGACGGTGCGAGCCTGCATGGCCGGCTCGATCAGGCGCGACAACTCGGCTTGCGCGGCGGCGCGTTTGGGGTTGCTGGTAAAGCGCGCGTCCTCGGCCAGCGCGGGCAGTCCGATCGCCGCGCAGAAGGCGCGAAACTGCGTGTCGTTGCCCACCGCCACCATCAAGTGGCCATCGCGGCAGGCAAACGCGCGAAAGGGCGCAGTGATCTGTGAGGCCGACCCCATGCGCGCGGGCACCTGGCCGCTGGCCAGATAGTTCATGCCGATGTGCGACATGGCGGCAATCTGCGCATCCAGCAACGCCAGGTCGATATGCTGGCCTACGCCGGAGATCTGGTCCCGATGGTGCAGCGCTGCCAGTATGGCCGCCACCGCGTAAAAGCCCGCCGTGATGTCCGACACGGAATACCCCGCCTTGACCGGCCCCGCGCCGGGTTCGCCATCGGGCACCCCGGTCACGCTCATCAGCCCGCTCATGGATTGAAAGATGGGGTCGTAGCCGGGCAGATGGCTGTATGGGCCGGATTGCCCGAAGCCGGTGATCGAGCAAATCACCAGCCGGGGGTTGACCTTGGACAGCGCGTCGTGATCCAGCCCGTAGCGGCGCAAGTCGCCCGCCTTGAAGTTCTCGATGACGATGTCGGCGCGCTGGGCAAGCCGGCGAACCAGCGCCTGGCCATCGGGCTTGGAAATGTCGATGGTCAGCGATTTCTTGCCCCGGTTCATCGCGACAAACGACGAGGTCTGCCGACTGGGTTCGCCATGGCGATCCGGCATTGGATAGCCCTGGTGCCGGACGTCGTCGCCCCGGCCCGGGCGTTCCACCTTGATGACGTCGGCGCCAAAGTCGGCCAGCATCTGCGCGGCCCACGGGCCGGAGAACACACGGCTTAAATCCAGGACTTTTACGCCCTCTAATGCACGGCTCATCGGTCTTCCCCTTATTTGCCCTGGAACACCGGTGCGCGCTTTTCCAGGAAGGCGCGGCGCGCTTCCTGGGCGTCTTCGGTCTTGCCGATGGCGGCGGTCATGTCCTGTTCGTAGCGGTAGCCGTCGCGCAGGCTCATGTCTTCGATGGCGTTCAGCGTCTGCTTGGCAAGCACGGTGGCCAAGGGGCTCTTGGACGCCAGCTCGCGCGCCAGTTCCAGGGCGCGGTCCATCAAGGCGTCGGCGGGCACGGACGCTTCGACGATGCCCAGGCGATAGAGTTCGTCGCCGTCCACGCGCAAGCCGGTCAGCATCATGCGGCGCAAGCGGGAATGGCCGAACAGCCGCATGCCATGGCGTCCACCGCCCAGCAGGCCGACGTTGATTTCGGGCAGCCCGACCACGGCCGTCGATGCCGCCAGCAGGATGTCGCATGAGGCCACGATGGCCAGCCCGGCGCCCAGCGCCGCGCCGTTGATGGCGCCGATGACGGGCTTGGCGCATTCTCGAATGGCATGAAAGCACTCGCGGGTGCGGCGTGAATGCTGCGGCAGGTCGCCCGGACCCTTGATGGTGGCGGCGCGGTTCTTCAGGTCCGCGCCGGCGCAGAATATCTTGCCTTGCCCGGACAACACCACGGCGCGCACCTCGGGCGTTTCCGAGATGCGGTCCAGCACCCAGGACAGCTCGTTCATCATGTCGGTGCTTAGCGCGTTCACCGGCGGATTGGCCAGCAGGATGACGGCCACGCCGTCCTCAAGCGTGACGTCCAGCGCGGTGTAGGGGCCGGTCAAGTTTTCGGGCATGGTCATGTCCGTGTCTCCGTCTTGTTCAAATGATCTTGCGCTGGCGCAGGTCGGCAATTTGCTGTGCGCTCATGCCCAGTTCTGCAAGCACTTCGGCGGTGTGCTGCCCCAGCAGCGGCGGTGCGCGGTCGGCGCGCAGGTCCGCCGTGGCGAAGCGCAGGGGGTTCATCACTTGCGGCACGCTCTTGGCGGTGGGGTGCGGCAGGCGGCGCAACATGGCGCGGTGCGCCACCTGCGGGTCGTCGAACACTTCAGGCACGGTGTTGATCGACCCGGCCGGCACGCCGGCGGTCTTCAGCGCCGCCAGCCAGTGCGCGCGCGGCTGCGTGAGGAAGATGGCGTCCAGGATCGGGTCCAGCGTGTCTTGATTCGTCACGCGCTGGCTGTTGGTGATGTAGCGGGGGTCTTGCGCCAGTTCAGGCTTGCCCAGCAGGCGGCACAGCGCGGCGAATTGCGCGTCGTTGCCCACGACGATGACGATGTCGCCGTCGGCGCATACAAAGGTGCGTTGCGGTTGGATGTTCGGATGCGCGGTGCCGGTGCGGCGCGGCACGCGGTTGCCCAGCAAGAAGTTCATTGCCTGGTTGGCCAGCAAGCCAACCTGCACGTCCAGCATGGCGACGTCGATGTATTCGCCCTGGCCCGTCTGCGAGCGCCGCAGCAGCGCGGCCACGATGCCCAGCGCGGCGTAGACGCCGGTGGTCAGGTCCACGATGGGCACGCCGACCTTTTGCGGGCCGCCGCCGGGCTTGTCGTCGCGTTCGCCGGTGACGCTCATCAGGCCACCCATGGCCTGGATCAGGAAGTCGTACGCGGGCTCGGCGGCGCGCGGGCCGGTCTGCCCGAAGCCGGTGACCGAGCAATACACCAGGCGCGGATTGATCTTGGCCAGCGAGTCGTAGTCCAGCCCCATGCGCGCCAGCGTGCCGACCTTGTAGTTCTCCAGCACCACGTCCGCGTCGCGGCACAGGTCCTTGACCAGCGCCTGCCCTTCAGGCGTCTGCAAGTCCAGCGTGATGGATCGCTTGCCCCGGTTGGTGGCGATGAAGTAGGCGCCGTCGGTGGTGTCCTGACCGTGTTCGTCTTTCAGGAAGGGCGGGCCCCAGGACCGGGTGTCGTCGCCCAGGCCCGGCCGCTCGACCTTGATGACGTCGGCGCCCAGATCGGCCAGGATCTGGCTGGCCCAGGGGCCGGCCAGAATGCGGCTCAGGTCCAGCACTTTCACGTTTGATAACAGCGGCTGCAAAGCCTTCTCCTTGACTCCTGTGATGTGCAGGTAGTCTAGGATTTCCGGCTTGCGGCGGGATGCACCCGGGGCACAAAGCTGTTATGCGTTTTGGCACCGACCCGCTCGGAAGAGCGAGGGGGCGCGGCACGGAGGAGGGCACTGCGGCGGGCACTGCGGCGGGCACGGAGGCGCGCCGGGGGCCGCAGTGAAGCCGGGAAGGAAATTGGTCAGCGGCCCGTGTCGGGGTAGTCCGGGCCGGCGTCGTGAAAGCCGCCGCTGCTGTAGGGATTGACGGCGCCGGGGTGCGGCGGGCCGCCTGGGCTGTTGGTGCAAGCGCTTACCAAAGCGGAGAGGGCAAGCGTGGTCAGCAAGGCTATCAACGTCGATTTCATGGTGGTCTCCTGCGGCTGCCCCAGAGCAGGCGCGTGATCGTGATGCGCAGCGTGTGCAGGAGATTATAGGCGTCGCTTAATTGTCCAGCGTGGGGGCCAGCAGCGCGAAAACCTTGGCCTGGTTGCCGGCGCCGGCAAACAATTCGGCCAGCGATACGCCATTGCGCGGGTTCAGCGTCAGGGTGATCGAACGCTTGTCGCCGCTGGCGAAATTGGCGATGGCCTTGCAGGCGTCTTCGTTGTCTTTGAAGCCGGCTAGCGTCTTCTGGTCAAAACAACGCTTCTTGCCGTCATCGACGAATTTTTCGAATTGCTTGGCGCGCTGCTTTTCCGGATCGCCGTCGCCCGGAACGGGCGTGAGGTTATAGCGCTTGAAGAGTTCGACGCTGCGCTTGACGTAGCCGTCGTCCTTGATGGAAAGGCTGCCGCTTTGAATGCGCACTTGCGCCAGCGGGGCCAGCGCGCGGTCGATGCGGCCCATGCCGAATATGCCCATCATGCCCACGGCGGCCAGGCCCGAGCCGTCTTCGGCCATCGCGACGGCACCATTGACGCGTTCCAGGCTCAGTGACAAGTCGGCGTTCAGCGCGTCGGGTTGTTCCAGGTTCAACTGGATCTCGGCGTTGTCGTCGTCGCGTTGGTAGTCCCAGCGCACGCGCAGGTTGGCGGGCGGCAGGTTCAACTTGCCGGCCTGGCGCGCCAGATCCGTCTGGCTAAGGACGCTGGAGCCGTTGGGCAAGGCCGCGCCTTCAATCGTCACGTCGCCGCTGCGGCGGTCGTCGGTGTTGCGCAGGCCGCTGATCTTCACGGTGTCGATCAGGGCCACGGGCGCTGCCGCCGGGCCGATGGACACCTGCTTCAGCTTGGCCGACCCGAAGGGCGACGCCGAAATGCTCTGCCAACGCACGTTGTCGCGTTGGCCGGTCTTGTCCAGCAAGGCCACGATTTCGTCTTCGGCCTTGCCCGAGGCGTACGCGCCCAGGCCCCACCAGGCGCAGGCCAGCACCACCACCACACCGCCTGCGATCAGGCCATTCTTTTGTTTGATCATTGCTTGCTCGTCTGGCGATTAGGGTTGGGACGCTTGATCGATGACTGCCTGGGCTTGTTCGGGCGTCCAGTCGGGCAGGCCCAACATCATCCGCGCACCCACCAGGGGATCGTTCAAGTCGGCGCAGCCTTCTTTCTGGCACGCCACGGATGCGCCGGGAGTCAACGCCAGCAGCGTCAGCGGCAAGCCTTTGTCGTCTTGGCGCGCGGGGTCCAGCGACAGTTCGCCGGGCGCCAGATACCAACCTTCCTTCATGGCCTTCTGGCCGGGCAGGCGGATTTCGTACGGCCAGTCAGCCATGGCGTCGTTACCGTCGTGGTCGTCTACGTGGATGACCATGCGCACGCCGGCCTTGCGGCCCGCCATCAGCGCGCGGTAGTCGCCGCCGGTCATCACGTCGTAACGCACGTCGCGCTGCATGCGGCCCAGGATTCCCTTGGGGTCGCTCTTTGCCTGCTCGACCAGGTTTTGATATTGGCGCAGGTTGTCGCGTTCCTTGTTGGCCAGGCGCATCTGTTCTTCGCGCTTTTTACGTGCCAGCAGTTCGTCACGCTTGAACAGGTAGTTCTGCGCGTATTGCAGGTTGTAGCGCCATTCGCCGCGCGGCTTGCCGGTGCGCCAGTCGGTCGGGCGGTCGGCGGTGATCATGTAGAGCAGGTGCTCGACTTTGTCGCCGATGGCGCCTTGTTCGAAATCGTCCGAGAACACGATGCGGATGTTGCCGGCATCAGGCAGGGCGGTGCGTTCCAGCACACGCAGTGCGCTGTCGACGGCGACTTTGATGTTGGCGGCATTGCGGAAGACATCGGCGCTTTCGGTCACGACGTCGACGCGGTTGGGGCGCCAGACGTCCAGGCCGTTGCCGTAGGACAAGCGGTCGCCGCGCAGCAGGTAGTGCGAGCGGGTGGCCGGGTCGCTGTCCAGGTGGAACCACAGCGTGCCGTCGGCGTCGGCATGGGTCAGGCGGGCGGCGGCGACAGGCGCGGTGAAGGGAAACCCGGACATCAGCCAGACGTCGCTGCTTTGCGCGATGCGCGCGCCGTCCGAGCGTTCCAGCCGCAGCCGGCCCTTGCCGGTGGCGTAGCCGTCGGGGCCGCAGGACAGGCCGTCGGTTTTCAGCGAGATGTATTGCGCGTTGTCGCCCAGGCGGAACGTCGAAACGACCTTGCAGCCGTTCTGGTCGGACAGCGTCTGGAGTAGCGGGTTACCCGCCAGCGCGGCGGCGGGCAACGGCGGCGTCCAGCCGTTGACGGCGAACGCGGTTTGTACGGGAGCGGCGGGGGCGGCCGGAGCAACAGCAGCGGGTGCAGGGGCGGCGGGTGCAGGGGCGGCGGGTGCTGCGGCAGCCGGTGCTGCGGCAGCCGGTGCTGCGGCAGCCGATGCTGCGGCAGCGGGTGCAACAGCGTTGGGGGCAGCAGCGGCCGGTGCAGCGGTGGCCGGTGCGACTGCGGCTGCGGGTTCGTCAGCGGGTGTGGTGGGGGTAGCGGCAGCCGGTGCTGCGGCGGGGGCGGCAACAGGTGCGACGTCGGCCTGCGCGACAGCCGGGCTTGGCGGCGTCGGCGCGGCGGGCACGGAGGCCACGGAGGCGGGGTCTGGTGTCGGCGTCGCGGGCTGGGCCTGCGCGGGGGCGGCTGGCGTGACGGGCGATTGCGCCGTCGGTGCGGCAGCGGATGCCGCCGTGGCGGCGGGCTGCGCGGCAGCCGACGCTTGCATGGCCCAGGCCGCGGCCTTTGTGCTGGTGCCGTCGGCGACGCGTGCGCCGGCGCTGGTGTAGCTGGCCCAACGCAGATCGACGGCTTGCGCGCATTGCTTGCCCAGCAAAACCCCGATCTTGGGAAGCAGGCGGCCCAGCGCGGCGGCGTCGGGCGCGGCGCCGTACACGGCGCGCAAGTCCAGATGGGCGCTGCACCACGGCGAGCCGGCGGCGTGATCGATGAATATCTCGATGTTTTCCGCTTTGGAATATGCCAGGCGATACGCCTCGGCGTGTGCTGGCAGGCTGCCAACGCTTGCGGCAATTGCCGCGGCCACGCAAACCTTCTTCATGCTTTCAGCCTCGCCCTGTACGCTTTGGTTTACAGTATAACATTGCGAATCATTTGACATTAAATGATACGTGGCTTAGGAATGTTCCTAACCACTATTTAATGCAATATTATCAAGGGGTTATGGCGTGACTTCAGCTTTCATCGGATGGTTTTCAGAAAAAGCGGCAGGCGGGTCCGATGTCAGTCGTGCATTTCGCGCAATAGTCACGATTTCCGCCGTGGTCGCAACGGCTGCGCTGGGCGGCTGCGTCAGCACGGGTTCGGGCAAGATGGGCCTGGATTTTGGCGAAGTCCTGGCCAAGGAACAACAGGTTTTCTCCGTTAACGGCGAACGCGCCGCGCTGCGCCGTTACTACAACGATTCGTACGACATCAAGTTTTATGGCCAGAAGAAGGTGATGGAACTTGAGGTCAAGGGCGCAGCCATGACGGTGGCGAACGTGTCCGAAGTGCCGGGCGCAACGCTGATCACGCTGGACGTTCCGGAGCTGGGCTGCAACCACGTCTATCACGTCTACCGCGTATCGGGCGCGCAGTCGTCAAAGTGGCAGAACAGCTATCGCAGCTGCGAAGGCCCGCTGGCGTTCAACGTGTCCAACGGCCAGTGGACGGCCCGCCAGACCGTGAAGCCGGCTGTCGGCAAGCCCTACATGCTGGTCTATCAGGACGGCAACCTGTACACCCGTCCGCTGGAAGTGGCCAAGCCCCGCGTGCCAGCCAAGCCGCGCCCGAAGGCGCCGCCCAAGGCCAAGCCCGCCGCGCCCACGGCGCCTGTCGCCGATGCGGTCAACCTGGATGAGGTCGCCGCACCGGCAGCCGCCGCGCCCGCCGCCGCCAACCTGGACGAGATCGACGCGCCGCCGCCCGGCAAGATCAACACCAGCGGCCTGAAGGCCGACACCGCCAGCGACGTCAAGATGAAGGACGAGAAGTAAGACGGTTGCCGGGGCCGCGATGCGGCCCTGGATACGGGGCGGGGGCCGCCGAGGGGCGCCCGCCGAGGGGCGCCCGGCAAGAGGCGCCGGGCAAGGCGGAGCCGCGCTAGAGAACCCCGCTAGCCGTGCCCGCCTAATGGCGTCCGGTTACGACAGCGCCGTTATGCGCGACTCCGGCCACGGTCTTGCGTTTGGTCCGAGGCGCGTCGCAGCGTTGGCGATACGCCTTGACCGCGTCGGAATCCGCCGGCTGGAAGTAGGGATGCGGGTACCGCGCCTCGCGCATGGCGTCGTGCAGGCGGGGGCCCCACACGCATTGCGCCTGCGCCTCGTCCCACAGGCGAACCGCCTGCTCGGGGCGGTCGTGTCGCCATAGCGCCAGGCCATAGTCGGCCACCAGCTCTTCATTGCGAGACAACTCCCGATACGCCACATGCAGCAGGCGCAGCCCTTCTTCGCTGTCGCCTTGCAGGCTCAGGATCCAGCCCAGGGTGCCTTGGTTGAACGCGTTCGGCCCCATCTCGCGGATCGATTGCCGCGCCTGGGCTTCGGCTTGGGGCAGGTAGTCCGGAAAGTCCGCCAGAAAATAAGCGATGTTGTTGGCCCAGTCCGTGTCGCTGGCCCGCCCCGCACGGCCGAGCCTGGATTGACGCTGTTGCAGCGTTTGCGCATCGGCCAGCGCCAGGTCGGGCATGCCCAGCAGCCGCTCTACGTCCAGCCGGTCGCTTAGCAAATCGGTGTCGACGGGTTTCAGGGATTGCGGAAACCGCCATTCGCGTGCCCGCATCAGCCAGTGGCGGGCATCGTCCTGCCGACCGACCATCAACAGCAGTTGCGCCAGGTCCAGCTGTTGTTGCGGGGTGGCGGCGCAGCGCATCCCGCTGATCAGCGCATTCGCGCCGTCGACGTCGCCCTGGCTGAATTTGCGGTTGACGGCGTCCAGCTCGTCAAAGCAGGCGCGGTTGTCGATAGCGGGCCCCTCGATGGACAGGGATATGGACACGGCCGGCTTGTCGTGGCTGAAGTAGGCGGTGGCGCCTTGGCGCGTGGTGTAGCCCAGGTCTACCCATTGTTCGCCCCAGCGCTGGCGCATGGTCAGGATGTAGGGCCACGCGGGCACGGGTTCTTTGGTGCTGCTGCTGGAATGCAACTGGAAGAAGTGGCCCCACGCGCCGTCGCCGACGCGGCGGATCAGCGTGAAGTCGTCCGGGGCGTGCGCCTTGGCGGTCCAGACCCAGGCGGTACGGCCCTGGTCGTCGGTGACGCCGTGCAGGATGCCGTCCTGGCTGGGCGTGTCTTCAATGGATTCCTGCTTGCCCGTCAGGAACAAACGATACGGCGTGTGCGGCGCGGCGCACTGTGGTGGTCGCTCGGCAGTGTCAGGGTCAGGGTCTGGCCATGGGTGCCCCGGCCGTACTGGGCCATGCCGGGCGGGGGCTCGGTGAGGGCGGCTGCGGCAGGCGCGGGGGGTGTGGCAGCTTCAGAATCGCCGGGTATCACGGCGGGCGCCATACGGGGCGCCATACGGGGCGGCATACGGGGCGGCATATCGCCTACCGTCGCGGGTTCGGCGTGAGCGCCCGCCAAGGCCAGCAGACCGGCGGCGGTCAGGATCAGCGAGGTCAGGCGGTGCAGGGTGAACAGGGGCATGGAGGTGGCGGGCACGATGGCGGCCCGCCCGTCATTGAGGCGGGCCAGATTGTGTCACGAACGCGCGGCCTGTTGCTCGTCGGTCCCTATCGCTGTCGACCGTTTTTCGATGGCCACCGATCGTCGCCGGACGGTTCCACCTGCGTCCTATCGCGCTTACGGCTTCTACCGCTGTAGTCGTGCGGTGATGAAGGCGTTGATTGCGCGGGTGGCCTCGTTGTCGGCACCGACGTCGGCGTTGACCTGCGCGTGGTTGCGGGCAACGCCGAACAGCGCGGCTTGGCCGCCATGTGCCGTCAACAGGTCGGCGTAGCGCTGCGCGCGTCGGCATGGGTCCGGTCGCAATGTGGAACACACGAATAACGCGGGCGGTTGCGGCCCGGTCAGTTGCGCGGCGGGCGACGCCTGCGCCCATTCGGCGGGGTCCGCGCCGAAGGCTTCGTCGTAAAACGGGGCGTGCGGGCGCGGCATGACGTCCAGCAGATCGAAGCCCGCCCCGTCCAGGATGATGCTGGCCCGCCACAAGGGGGCGCCCGTGCGCTGGCGCATCGCGGCGTCGGCGCCCAGCAAGGTCAACAGGTGGCCGCCTGATGAATGGCCCATGACGAACAGGTTGTCCGGGTCAACCTGCCAGCGGCCAGCCTGCTCGGCGATCCACGCGATGGCCCGCCCCAGGTCTTCGGCTTGCGCGGCCGGCCGGGCTTGCGGCATCAGCCGTGTGTTGACCGAGATCACGGCGTAGCCCCGGGGCAGCCAGTAGGCCAGCTTGTCCTGCACGACGTCGGGCGTGGCCTTGTCGCCGCCTTTCCATGAGCCGCCATGCACCACGACAAGCACCGGCGCGGGTCGGGCGCGCGGTGTCGATGCATCGGGCAGATAGACATCGGCAATCTGGGCGGGGTCGGGGCCGTAGCGCTGATCGGCCAGCACGGCTGCCGGAAACGTGGGGGCTGTGGCTATCGGCGCGGCGTACGAAACGGTCATGGCCGGCCCGGGCAGGGCGGTGGCCACCAACAAGGACAACAGCAAGCAGGGCGCGCGCATGGATGGGACGTGGCGAAGGCGGAACGCCGATCAATGTAGCGCAGTTGCAGAGGTCGCCGCCGACCGTCCCACCGCGAAGCCGACCCGACCGATCCGACCGACCGCCCCGACCGGCCCGATCCGACCGATCCGACCGATCCGACCCGGCCGACCCGCCCCAACCGACCCGCCCCGACCGGCCCGATCCGATCCGACCGATCCGACCGATCCGATCCGACCGATCCGACCGATCCGACCCGGCCGACCCGGCCGACCCGCCACCACCTGTGGCATGCTGCGCCCGTTCGCCGTTTTCCCACCAATCCGACCCCAGCCTTCATGCTCAAATTTCTACCCCGACTCTGCGATTTCCTGCTGTTGGCCGGCGCCGCCGCGCTCTTTGGCGCTTGCCTGACGTCGCTGTTGACCACGGGCGCCTACGGCTGGGCGGTGCCCGACGCGCCTTACCTCTACGGACCTCGCGATTTCTACGCCGACGCCGTGCTGGCGGGTCTGGCCGGGCTGCTGCTGTTGACGCTTGCCGAGCGCCTGGCCGGCGCCCGCATGACCGGGGCCGGCCGCGCGGTGGCGACGCTTGCGGCGACCTTTGCGGCGGCGCTGGTGGCGCTTTACCTGGCGCCGCCCGCGCCGATCGTGTTCGGCAACACCTGGGCGCCGGGCGAGGCCACGCGAGAACTGTTCCTGGCGGAATGGCCCCTGGTGCTGCCCATTGCCCTGTTGACGACGGCGGCGCGTTGGGCGCTGCGGCGCTTGTCGAACCACCGGGCGCGCTAGCCGGCAGCCAAGCCGGGCGGCACACGCGGCGCCCGCCCGCCGGTAACTTTCAGCCGGATTTCTGCTCGTATGCGCTAGGATTGTCGGCGCAATTCCCCGTCACGACTTCCGCCTCCTCTGGAGAAACCCCGCATGACCTCCCTAGACTCGTTCGCCATCACCAAGAAGTGGCCCGCCCAGCATCCCGACCGCATCCAGCTGTATTCGCTGCCCACGCCCAACGGCGTGAAGGTGTCGATCCTGCTGGAAGAGATCGGCCTGCCCTACGAGCCCCATCGGGTCGCCTTCGACAAGCAAGACCAGTTTTCTCCGGAATTCCTGTCCCTCAGCCCCAACAACAAGATCCCGGCCATCCTTGACCCCAACGGCCCGGGCGGCAAGCCGCTGGCGCTGTTCGAGTCGGGCGCCATCCTGATCTACCTGGCCAGCAAGACCGGCCAGTTCATCCCGACGGACACGGCCGAACGCTACGAGACGCTGCAATGGCTGATGTTCCAGATGGGCGGCATTGGCCCCATGTTCGGCCAACTGGGCTTCTTTCATAAATTCGCCGGCAAGGACTACGAAGACAAGCGCCCGCGCGACCGCTACGTGGCCGAGGCCAAGCGCCTTCTGGGCGTGCTGGACCAGCGCCTGGAAGGCCGCGACTGGGTCATGGGCGACGAATACACCATTGCCGACATCGCCATTTTTCCGTGGGTACGCAACTTGGTCGGATTCTACGAAGCGGGCGAGCTGGTCGGTTTCCCGCAGTTTGCAAACGTGGCCCGCGTGCTGGAAACGTTTGTCGCGCGCCCGGCCGTGGTGCGGGGCTTGACCATTCCGAGCTAGGCATGGAACTGCGCCAGCTGCGTTACTTCGTGCGCGTGGTCGAGGCAGGCAGCATCGGCCGCGCGGCGATGTCCATCGGCATGGTCACGTCGGCTCTCAGCCAGCAGATCAGCCGGTTAGAGGGCGAACTGTCGACGCGGCTGTTGCAGCGCAGCGCCAGCGGCGTGGTGCCAACCGACGCGGGGCTGGCGTTTTTTCGGCAAGCCCAGCTGGCCTTGCGCCACGCGGATGACGCCGTGCAGGCCGCGCAACAGGCGCGGCTGGCCGGCCACGTCAGCGTGGGCCTGTCGTCAACCACCGCCGCCATTCTGGGCGCGCCGTTTCTGCAAGCCATGAACGAGCGCTATCCCGACATCCGGCTGCATCTGGTCGAGGCGCTGTCGGGCCATCTGGCCGACATGCTTAACGGCCGGTTGCTGGACCTGGCCATCGTGTTCCAGGCCGAATCCGCGCGCCGTTGGAGCATCATGCCCCTGCTGGACGAGCCGCTGTTCCTGTGCGCCCGCCGTGACATGCCCGGCGTCCCGGGCGGCGACACGACGCGGCTGGCCGACATCTCGCACCTGCCCTTGGTGCTACCCAGCGGGCGGCATGGGCTGCGTGCGCTGGTCAACAACGCCTTTCTGCAACTGGGCCAGACGCCGCGCGTGGTGGCCGAGGTCGATGGCTTGTCGCTGTTGATGGACGTAGTGCAGCTGGGCAGCGCCGCCACCATCCAGCCCAGCTCCGCCACGGCGCGCATTGCGCCCGGGCAACTGCACATGGCCCGCATCGACGACGCGCATTTGTTCCGCCCCAATCTGCTGGTGAGCCTGTCCGACGATGAACTGTCGCCCGCCGCGCTTGCCGCACGGCTGGTGCTGGCCGATGTCTCGCGCACGCTGGCGCAACAGGGCAAATGGGCCGTCGTAGCTCTTCACGATTCGTGAAGACCTGTTGACGCCCGCCTGATATCGCGGACGCCGCCCCGTCAGTACAGTCAGCCCATTCAATTGGGGACGATGGCATGGTGGACGTCTTGGTGGTGGGAGGGGGCAATGCGGCGCTGTGCGCGGCCCTGATGGCGCGCGAGGCCGGGGCCAGCGTGTTGCTGCTGGAAGCCGCGCCGCGCGAATGGCGTGGCGGCAATTCGCAGCACACGCGGAATTTGCGCTGCATGCACGATGCGCCGCAAGACGTGTTGATCGACGCCTATCCCGAAGAGGAATACTGGCAAGACCTGCTGAAAGTCACGGGCGGGCAGACCAACGAACATCTGGCGCGCCTGGTCATCCGCGAATCGTCCACGTGCCGCGACTGGATGCGCCGCCATGGCGTGAACTTTCAGCCGCCGCTGTCGGGCGCGCTGCATGTGGCGCGCACCAACGCCTTTTTCATGGGCGGCGGCAAAGCGCTGATGAACGCGTATTACCGCAGCGCCGAAGCGCTGGGCGTGCAGATCCGCTACAACGCGCCGGTCGATGCGCTGGAGTTGGAAGACGGCCGTTTCAAGGCTGCCCGCATCGGAGACGAACGCATCGAGGCGCGCGCCTGTGTGCTGGCGGCGGGCGGCTTCGAGTCCAACCGCGAATGGCTGCGCGAGGCCTGGGGCCAGAACGAACGCGGCGAATGGCCGGCCGACAATTTCCTGATCCGTGGCACGCGCTTCAACATGGGCGTGCTGCTGAAATTCATGCTGGACGCCGGTGCGGACGGCATCGGCGACCCCTCGCAATCGCACTGCGTGGCAATCGACGCGCGCGCGCCGCTGTACGACGGCGGCATCTGCACGCGCATCGATTGCGTGTCGCTGGGCGTGGTGGTCAACCGCGACGCCGTGCGCTTCTACGACGAAGGCGAAGACTTCTGGCCCAAGCGCTATGCCATCTGGGGCCGGCTGACCGCCATGCAGCCCGGGCAGATCGCCTATTCCATCATCGACGCCAAGGCCATCGGCCGTTTCATGCCGCCCGTGTTTCCTGGCGTGAAGGCGGACACGCTGCCCGAACTGGCGGAGAAGCTGGGGCTGGACCCCGCAACCTTTGAACAGACCTTGCGCGACTACAACGCCGCGTGCCGCGTCGGCACCTTTGACCACACCGCGCTGGACGACTGCCACACAGAAGGCATTGCACCCGCCAAGACGCATTGGGCGCGTCCCATCGACACCGCGCCGTTCTACGGCTACGCGTTGCGCCCCGGCATCACCTTTACCTATCTGGGCTTGAAGGTGGACGACACCGCCGCCGTGCGCTTTAACGACGTGCCCAGCGACAACCTGTTCGTGGCCGGCGAAATGATGGCCGGCAACGTGCTGGGCAAGGGCTATACGGCCGGCGTGGGCATGTCCATCGGCACGGCGTTTGGCCGCATTGCCGGCACCCGGGCCGCCGCCGCCGCGCGCGCCCAGACCCTTGCAAAGAGCACGACATGAAGCAGCTTGAAGCCCTGGCCCGCGAGGCCCAGTCGTTTTCCACCCCGCATGCATCGACGCCCGGCGGCCCCGCCGTGGCCGAGCAACCCGCGATGCCCGCCGCCATGGTCGAACACCCCGTCCAGTGGCGCGGCAAGAACGCCAAGCCGCAGGCGGACGCGTTGACCGAAGACGAAACCGAAGTGGCGCGCGTCATGCAGATCTGCAACGCCTGCCGCTATTGCGAAGGCTTTTGCGCGGTGTTCCCGGCCATGACGCGCCGCCTGGAATTTGGCAAGGCCGACCTGAACTACCTGGCCAACCTGTGCCACAACTGCGGCGCCTGTCTGCACGCGTGCCAGTACGCGCCGCCGCATGAATTCGCGGTGAACGTGCCGCAGGCGATGGCCAAGGTGCGGGTGCAGACCTACACCGACTACGCCTGGCCGGCCGCGCTGGGCTCGCTATACAAGCGCAACGGCCTGGCCTTGTCGCTGGCCACTGCCGCCGGCTTGGCGCTGTTCCTGGTGCTGGCGGTGTTGATGGCGGGCGGCTTGTTCCATGAACCCATGGCCGGCAATTTCTACGCCGTGTTCCCGCACAACACGCTGGCGCTGATGTTCGGCGTGGTGTTCGGTTTTTCGATGCTGGCCTTGGGCGTGGGCGTCACGCGCTTCTGGCGCAACGTCAGCCCGGGGGCGGCATCCGGCGCGGCGGTGGCCGAGGCTGCGCACGATGCGCTGCGCCTGCGCTATCTGGACGGCGGCCACGGCAAGGGCTGCAACAACGCCGACGATGCGTTCACGCTGTGGCGGCGGCGTTTTCATCACTTCACTTTCTACGGCTTCATGCTGTGCTTTGCGGCCACCTGCGTGGCCACGCTGTACCACTATCTGCTGAACCAGCAGGCGCCGTATCCGTTGCTGAGCGCGCCGGTGTTGCTGGGCACGGCCGGGGGCATCGGCTTGCTGATCGGGCCGGCGGGTTTGCTGTGGCTGAACATCAAGCGCCATCCGCTACAGGGCGACGCGGCACAAAAGCCGATGGATCGCGGCTTCATCGTGCTGCTGTTCCTGACCAGCGCCACGGGGCTGGCCTTGCTGGCCGGGCGCGATGGCGGAGCGATGGCGCTGTTGTTGGCCATACACCTGGGCGTGGTGATGGCGCTGTTCCTGACGCTGCCCTACGGCAAGTTCGCGCACGGTATCTACCGCTCGGCCGCGCTGCTGAAATGGTCTATCGAAAAGCGCCAGCCGAACAAGCTGCAACTGGGTGCCGATTGATCTGACCCGACCCCACCCGCGCCACGCGGGCATGACGGCGCCCCGCCGAGGGCGCCGCATCCGATTACAAACGAGGAGACTTCAATGATCCAACCCCGACTGCTGGCGCGCGTTGCGCTGGCCGCCTGTTTGCTGCCGGCGTTGCCGGTGGCGCACGCGCAATCCTTTCCGACCAAGCCCATCACGCTGGTGGTGCCGCATTCCGCCGGAGGCACGTCGGACATCCTGGCGCGCACGGTCGCGGCGGAGGCGGCCAAGACGCTGGGCCAGACCATCGTCATCGACAACAAGGGCGGCGCCAACGGCACCATCGCGGCCAAGCAGGTGGCCTCGTCCGCGCCGGATGGCTACACGCTGCTGTTGGCGACGGCCAGCACGCATGGCATCAACCCGTCGTTGTACTCGCGCATTTCGTATGACGCGGTGAAGGACTTCACGCCCGTCACGCTGTTGGCCACGGTGCCCAACGTGCTGGTCATCGGCCCCAACGTCAAGGCCGCCAACGTGCGGGAACTGATCACGTACATACGCGCGCAGGGCGACAAGACCAACATGGGGTCGGCGGGCGCCGGCACGCCCGGCCATCTGGCCGGAGAGATGTTCAAAAGCGCGGCCAAGCTGCAATTCACGCACGTACCGTACAAGGGCGGCAGCCCAGCCATCACGGATCTGATTGGCGGTCAGATCGACTTCATGTTCACCACCATTCCCGGTGTGTTGCCGCACGTGAAAGCGGGCACGCTGCGCGCGCTGGCGGTGACCTCGCCCGCGCGTTCGCCGGCCATGCCGGACGTGCCGACGATGGCTGAATCCGGCCTGCCCGGCTTCCAGGCGGTGTCGTGGCACGGCGTGGTTGCGCCGGCCGGCACGCCGCCCGACGTGGTCAACAAGCTGAACGCGGCGTTAAGCGGTGCGCTGGCCGCGCCGGCGGTCAAGCAACGCCTGATGGAAGAAGGCGCCGCCGCGTCCACCCTGAACACCGCCGCGTTCGGCACGTTCATCCAGAGCGAGATCGCGGCCTGGGCAAAAGCGGTGAAGGATTCAGGCGCGACGGCGAACTGACGCACCGGGGGCGGATACGGGCCGTCGGGCCGCCGATAGCGCCCGCGATTCACAGCCTGGCCTTCCCGGCGCGGGCCGCACGCCGGGGCTTGCGGGTTGCGGCCAGCATGCTAGGATCGCCGCCATGTTGACGACCCTGTTGCTTGCCCTGCTGGCTGCCGCGCCCGCCGCCCCTGCCGCCGACCCGGCTTCGTCCTATCCCTTGCAATGCCTGTACGCCGCCAAGCAGGAAGGCGGCACGCTGGAATCCGACGACCATTGCGCGCGCGTTGACGGCGACACGCTGTCCTTCGCTGCCCAGGCGCTGGCTCGCATGGATTTCAATGCGGACGGCTTGTCGCCTGCATACACGCACGGGTCATGGCGATGGGTACGGCCCGACGGCAAGTCCGTGGCCGTGGTCACGTACGACAATTTCGCCGACGACTTTGAAGACGGGCTGACGCGCGGGCCGTGGTCGGGCGGCATGGCGTTTTACGACGCCCAACTCAATCGCGTCATCACGACGCCTTACGATTGGGTCGACCGCTTTGACGGCGGGCTGGCCGTGGTATGCGAAGGCTGCCGCAAGGTCCTTACCGCCGGGGGCGAGCACTACTACATGGCGGGCGGCCAATGGGGCGCTATCGACCGCCAAGGCCGGGTGGTGATGCCTTTGCGTCACGAAGCAGCCAGCCTGATGCAGGACGTCGAAGCCGCGCGCGCGGGCGCCGACACGCGGCGCTGAGCGCCTGCCGGTAGTTCTCAACCGGCACGCCGCATTACCCGCCAGCCATCAGCTTGCCCAGCGTCACCATGCCTTGTTCCATGTCGACGCTCCAGGGGTGGCCGTGGTTAAGGCGCATGAAATTTCCGAACGCGCCCGATGACGAAAACAACGGCCCCGGCGCAATGCTGATGCCGTGATCCAATGCCGCCCGATGCACCTTCAGCGTGTCGATATGCTCGGGCAGCTCTACCCACACGAAGTAGCCGCCGGCCGGGCGCGTGGCGCGCGTGCCTTTGGGAAAGTAGCGCGCCACGGCCTGTAGTAGTTCGCCCTGCTGCAAGGCCAGCGCCTGCCGGAACTGCCGCAGGTGGCGGTCGTAGCCGCCTTTTTCCAGATAGGCCGCGATGGCGGCCTGGGTGGGCGCGGCGGTGGCCAGGCTGGTGGTCAGCTTGTTGCGCATGATCTGCCGGGTATGGCGTCCGCCGGCCACCCAGCCCACGCGATAACCCGGCGCCAGCGTCTTCGAAAACGACGAGCAATGCATCACGATGCCTTCCTTGTCGAACGCCTTGGCCGGGCGCGGCCGGTGTTCGCCAAAGTACAGTTCGCCGCAGACGTCGTCTTCAATCAGCGCCACGCCGTGGCGCGTCAGCAGCTTGACCAGCGCTTCCTTCTTGCTGTCGGGCATCAGGCTGCCCAGCGGATTCTGAAACGTGGTCATCAGCCAGCAGGCACGCGGACGGTGCTGCACGATGGCATGTTCCAGTGCTTGCAGGTCGATGCCTTCGCGCGGATGCGTGGCCACTTCAATGGCGTGCAGATGGTTGCGTTCCAGCGATTGCAGCGCGGCGTAGAAGGTGGGGGATTCGACGATGACCGCATCTCCTGGCTGGGTCACCGCCGCCAGGCTGAGGTTCAGCGCGTCCAGCGCGCCGTTGGTGATGATGATGTCGTCCACCGGCACCGTCAGGCCATCGGCCAGATAGCGCAACGCAATGGCGCGGCGCAGCGCCGCGTCGCCCGGGCTGAGGTCGTCAATGGAACCCCAGGGGTCCAGCCGCTGCGCTGCCGACGCCATGAACTTGCCCAGCCGCGCGTAGGGCAGCAGCGAGGGGCTGGGAAAGGCGGAGCCAAATGGCACCATGTCGCGGCGCAAGGTGGCGTTAAGCACCTTCAGCACATTGTCGCTGACGTCCACCGGGTGGCGTCCGGCGGTGGCGCTGGACAGGGCGTCGGGCTCCGGTAGCCCGGCGTGCGGGGCGCGCAGCACGTAGTAGCCGGACCGATCGCGCGCGCGGATCAGGCCGCGCGCTTCCAGCAGGTAATAGGCCTTGAACACCGTTGAGGGGCTGACGCCCCGGCTGGTGCTGGTCTGCCGCACCGACGGCAGCCGGTCGCCCACTTGCAGCAAGCCGGAACGGATGGAGGCGGTGATGTCTTCGGTCAGACGTTCATAGCGCTTCATGGCGGTGTCGTTTTAAAGGGGGAAGGGGGGCGGGGTGGGTGGCGCGGTGGTGATGGGGCGCGGTCATGTCGACATGCCGATGGCGCGCATCAGAAGCCGTAGCGCGTAGGCCGCCACGCCCAAGGTGGCGACGCTGGCGGCCCACAGCAGCGCCAGCCACAGCAGACGGCGGGGCCAAGCAGATGTTGTCCAGATACGCATCAATGGAACTCCTCGCCGGTGCGGACCTTGCCGCGGAATACGTAGTACGACCAGGCCGTGTAGGCCAGGATAATCGGAATGATCAGCAGCGCGCCGACCAGTGCGAAACCCTGGCTTTGCGGCGGCGCGGAAGCCGTCCAGATGGAGACGTCAGGCGGAATGATGGCGGGCCAGATGCTGATGCCCAGACCGGTATAGGCCAGGAACACCAGCGCCAGCGACAGCATGAACGGCCCGGCGGCGGGCATGGCGCGCACGCGTCGGATCAGCTCGAAGCCGGCGGCGGCCACCAGCACCGGCACCGGGAAAAACCAGAACATATTGGGCAGGCTGAACCAGCGCTGCGCGATCCGCGGCTGCGCCAGCGGCGTCCACACGCTAAGCACCGCGATCACGGCCAGCAGGGTCAGCGTCAGCGGCCGTGCGATATCGCACATGTGGCGGTGCAGCCGGCCTTCGGTTTTCATGATCAGCCAGGTGCAGCCCAGCAAGGCATAACCCACCACCAGCCCTACGCCTGTGAACAGCGAGAACGGGCTGATCCAGTCCCACGCGCCGCCGTGATAGGCGCGCCCCACCACCGTAATACCTTCAATGTAGGCGCCCAGCGTCACGCCCTGGAAGAACGTGGCGGTGACCGAGCCGAAGACAAAGGCCAGGTCCCAATAAGGCCGATGATGTTCGTCGGCCTTGAAGCGGAATTCAAATGCCACGCCGCGAAACACCAGCCCCAGCAGCATGAACACCAGCGGCAGGTGTAGCGCGCTGAGAATCACCGAGTACGCCAACGGAAACGCCGCCATCAGCCCCGCGCCGCCCAGCACCAGCCAGGTCTCGTTGCCGTCCCACACGGGAGCCACGGTGTTGACCATGACGTCGCGTTCGTCGCGGTTGCGGATCAGCGGAAACAGGATGCCGATGCCCAGGTCAAAGCCGTCCATCACCACGTACATCATCACGCCGAACAGGATGATGACGGCCCATATCAATGCAAGGTCGATGCCCATGGCGTCAGACTCCGGAAGGGTTGTGCGGCGCGGGTTCCACCCCCGCCAGCGTGGACGCGGCGGACAGCGGGCGGGACGGCTGGCGCGGTTCGCCCGGGCCGCCAGACAGCGGCGCGTGGCCGGGGGCGGGGCTGGGCCCCATGCGGATCAAGCGCAGCATGTACGACACGCCGGCGCCGAACACCAGCAGGTAGACCGCCACGAACAAGGCCAGTGTCAACGTCAGTTCGCCGACGCCATGTGGCGTGGCCGCGTCGGCCGTGCGCATCACGCCGTAGACGATCCAGGGTTGGCGGCCAATCTCGGTCACGTACCAGCCGGCCAGCATCGCGACAATGCCGGACGGCCCCATCCACAACGCAAAGCGTTGCAGCGCGCGCGACTCGTACAGACGCCCGCGCCAGCGGGTCCATAGCGCCCAGCCGGCCAACAGAATCATCAGCATGCCCAGCCCGGCCATGATGCGAAACGACCAGAACACCACGGTGGCGTTGGGGCGGTCTTCGGGCGGATACGACTTCAGCCCGGGGAACTGGCCGTCCCAGCTATGCGTCAGGATCAGGCTGCCCAGGCGCGGCACGTTCAGCGCAAAGCGCGTTTCTTCGCGCTCCATGTCGGGAATGCCGAACAGCGTCAGCGGCACGCCCGCGCCCGGTTCGTTTTCCCAATGGCCTTCAATGGCGGCGATCTTCGCGGGTTGGTGCTTCAGGGTATTCAGGCCATGGAAGTCGCCCACCACCGCTTGCAGCGGCGCCACCAGCAGCAGCATGCCCATGGCCATGGCGAACATCTTCTTCACGGCGGGGCTGCGATCGCCGCGCAGCAAGTGCCACGCGCCCGAGGCGCCCACCATCAACGCGGTCGCCAGGAAGGCGGCGATGCCCATGTGCGCCAGGCGATACGGAAACGACGGATTGAAGATCACGGCCAGCCAGTCGGTGGGCACGACGCGCCCGTCCAGAATCTGGTAGCCGGCGGGCGTCTGCATCCAGCTGTTTGACGCCAGGATCCACGTGGCCGACACCAGCGTGCCCAGCGCCACCATGATGGTCGAGAAAAAGTGCAGGCCCGGCCCCACGCGTGTCCAGCCGAACAGCATCACGCCCAGGAAGCCGGCTTCCAGGAAAAAGGCGGTCAGCACTTCGTACGCCAACAGCGGCCCCGTTACGCTGCCCGCGAAGTCCGAGAAAAAACTCCAGTTGGTGCCGAACTGGTACGCCATCACCAGGCCCGACACCACGCCCATGCCGAAGTTGACGGCAAAGATCTTGGTCCAGAAGTGATACAGGTCGCGGTAGACGGTTTTGCCCGTGCGCAGCCAGAAGCCTTCCAGCACGGCCAGGTAACTGGCCAGGCCGATCGTGATGGCGGGAAAAACGATGTGGAATGAAATGGTGAACCCGAACTGTATTCGGGCAAGCAATAGCGCGTCGCCATGCATAGCGGTCTTCCTGATAAACGGGTGTCCTACCTGACGAACGGTAGATCCGCAGCAAGATGCAGTACAGATTCAGAAACCGAATAAAAAAGCGGATCAGTTTGAATGCGGCGGCGGATAAACCCAGGCAAGGCAAGCGTTTGGGGCCTGCGCCAGGGCATCGCGCGGACGGCGTGCATGGCCCCGATAAGCGGCTCAGGCCGGTCGCCGGGGAATCCATCGGGCCGGATGGGCGGCGGGCGGGGCAGGCGCGGCGCGTCGGGTCCGGCCGTGCCGACCCATTCGAGTTCATTCGGCTACGATGGGAGCCCGCCGTTGGATCCCCTTTCATCGACGTTCGCCGCAGGCCGCTGTTGGTTGCGCCGCCCGCGCGCCCGAGATACCCGAGAGTCATGAGCATCCCCCACACGAAGGGCACGTCCGCAAAAGCCCAGGCCTTGCCACATCGGATCCGCGATCAGCTGCGCTACGAAATCCTGACGGGCTCCTTGCCCGCGGGCACGCCGCTCAAGCAGGACGCTTTGGCCACGCGATTCCAGGCCAGCCGGATTCCGGTGCGCGAAGCACTGCGCCAGCTCGAAACCGAGGGTTTGGTGGCGTATCGCCTGAACCGGGGCGCGGTTGTCATCCACATGGACGTGGACCAGATCTGCGAACTGCTGGACATCCGCATCGCGCTGGAAGGCTATGCCGTGCGCGCGGCCGTGCCGAACATGGCGCGCGCCGACCTGGACGCGTTGGAAGCCATTTTGAAGGCTTACGACGAGGCTGATTCGGTGTCGGAATGGGCCGAGCTGAACCGCCGTTTCCACCTGGCGCTTTGCGCGCCGGCAAACAACACGCGACTGCGTCGGCTGATCGAGGAGTACGGGCTGAACACCGATCGGTACACGCACGAGACGATGTCGCAGGCAAGGGGCAAGGAAGGTCTTCTGACGGACCTCGCCCGCATCCTGGAAGCTTGCCGCCAGCAAGACGGCGTCTTGGCCGCGCGTCTGGTGGAGACGCACATTATCGAGACCAAGAAAAACCTGGTCGCCATGTACCGCATGCGGGAGGACGATTAAAAAGGCCCGCCGGGCTGCGCCGGGCGGGCCGGTGGTGCCGCAATCAGATCAGCACATATGCTGGCCACCGTTGATGGCGACGTTGGCGCCGGTCATGAAGCCCGCGTGCGGGCCGCACAGAAACGCCACCAGCGCCGCCACTTCCTCGGGTTGGCCCAAGCGGCCGACCGGTATCTGCGGCAGGATCTTTTCCTTCAACACGTCTTCGGGCACGGCCTGCACCATGCGGGTGTCCAGATAGCCCGGCGATACGGTGTTGACGGTGACGCCCTTGCCGGCCAGCTCCAGCGCCAGCGCCTTGGTGAAGCCGTGGATGCCCGCCTTGGACGCCGCGTAGTTCGTCTGGCCAAACGCGCCCTTGCTGCCGTTAACCGAAGAAATGTTGACGATGCGGCCCCACCCACGGTCTGCCATGCCGCCGCATAGCGGCTGCGTCATGTGGAACATGGAATCCAGGTTGCTGTGCATGACCTCGTTCCAGTATTCCAGGCTCATCTTGCGCAAACGGGCATCGCGCGTGATGCCCGCATTGTTGATCAGGATGTCGATCTGGCGCCCGTCGTGGTCCAGCCGTCGCATCAGCGTCTGGCACGATGCGTAGTCGCCTACGTCCACCTGGTACAGCGCAAAGCGGCGTCCGCGCGAGGCTTCTTGTTCGGCCCAGGCGTGGGCGGCGCCCTCGTTCGAGTGGTAGGTGGCGATGACGTCGTGGCCGGCATCGTGCAGCGCCAGGGCGATGGCCTGGCCCAGGCCGCCCGAGCCGCCGGTGACAAGCGCGGTGCGTTTAGCCGTCATGGCGGCCCCCTGGTTGGTTGGCATCGCGCATGGCGGCGCATGCGGCGGACATCTGCTCCGACATGGCGGACCAGATCTGCGTCATGGGAAAAGGCGCCGGCGCGATGCCACCGCCGGTGGCAAGCTTGAACCAGCCGCTCATTGCTTCACCAAGGCCGGCGGTCAGCGCGGCGTGCTCTTGCAGCGCGGCGTGAGTGATGGCCTGGCTGGCTTCCAGCTGGGATTGCCATTGCTTGCGGGTGATCTCGCCCAACGCCGGCGCAAGGGATTGCCAATCGCCGCCTTGTTGCAGCGGGGCGAGCGTGGACAGTGTGTTAGCGGTGTGTTGATCAGCCAGGTTGCGGCCCAGTTCGATCCAGCGCTGCTGGCTCTCCTGGGCAAGTTGAGTCAATCGCTGGTAGTAGGCGGCATTGGCGCCAGCAATTCCCTGGGGCATGGGGGCAGTAGGTTTCTTCATCATCCGTCCTTGTCAAAGTGGAAAGGGGTAACGAATCAGTCCTGTAAGCCGTCGGGGCAAGTGGCGGCAGCGCCATGGGATGGCGTGGGTCAACAATAGCCCAGCGCGGACCGGCAGCACCAGCCCGCGTGCGCCGTGTATTTGTGCCTGCGAAGTAACTTGACGTTACCCCGGGCTTGGTGTGTCATGCGTCGAAGCGGCACTGGCGCTGCACCGACTATTCAGCGAGGCAGTTGTGACCACATCAGGAATAACGGTTCGCGTGCCGTCCTGGCGGTACCTGCCGGTGGCGCTTGCCCTGGTGCTTCCCGCGCTACTGTGCCTGGCGGGTACCTGGATCCACGCCAAAAAGCAGCAGCGCACCGAGGCCGAAGCCGCCGCGCACATCGTCCGCGTACAGATCGAGAACATGCTTGCGCAAGCCTGGCCGGTGCTGGACCAGGTGGCCGACCTGACGCCGCGGCCCTGTGCCCAGGTGCTGCCGCAACTGCGCCGCTGGGGCACGCTGAATCCGTATTTCCGCGCCTTGGTGCTGGCCAACGATCGCCACATCTATTGTTCGTCGGTCGTCGGCGAGGTGGATTTCGAGTTGGGCGATTTCCGCAAATGGCCCATCGACGGCACGCCCGATCGGTGGTTGTTTTCGGTGGCGGGTACGCCGCTGGCGCCGGATCGCCCAGCAATTTTGCTGGGCAAGCCCGGCGCGCCGGGTTTTAGCGGCGCGGTCGCGCTTGACGGCCGCTACGTGTTGGACCTGCTGAATGCCGTCGGCACCTTGGGCGATTACCGTATCGAACTGATCGTGGGCAAGGGCGCGCCCATACACAGCGATTCCTGGAATGAAGACGACGCCGGCATCCAGCCCGTGTATGACGAGATCACGCGCAACAACGGGCGGGTCGCGCTGGCGATCAACGTCAGGGCGCCCACGGCAAGCCTGATGCAGGCCTGGAAGCAGTTGTTGCTGAGTTACCTGCCGGCCACCTTGCTGATCGGCGCGGGCCTGGCGTTTGCGGCGTATCGCCTCCAGCTGAACCGCCTGTCGTTCAAAGAGCAGTTGCGCCGCGCCATGCTGGCCAATGAGTTCCAGGTGCATTACCAACCGGTGTATGGGCAGCTGACCGGGCAGTGCGAAGGCGTGGAAGCGTTGATGCGGTGGAACCGGCCCGGCGTGGGTTTCGTGCGGCCGGACATCTTCATTGCAGCCGCCGAAGCCGAGGGCATGATCATCCCGTTGACCCAGCACCTGCTGAGGCTGATTGAACGCGATTTGCAAACGTGGCGCACGCCGCCGGACTTTCACATCGGCGTGAACATCGCGCCCGAGCACCTGTCCAGCAACCTGCTGGTGCCTGACATGCAGGCGTTCCTGGCTAATGTGGCCGCGCGGCGGCCGCTGCTGGTGCTGGAAATCACCGAACGCAGCTTGATTCAGGACAGCGGCCAGGCGCGCCGCAACATCGATGCGTTGCGGGCGGCGGGCGTGCGCGTGGCGATCGACGATTTCGGCACGGGACATTGCTCGCTGTCGTACCTGCAGAAGTTTCCGGTGGACTACCTGAAGATCGACAAGGGCTTTGTGCAATCGATTCTGCCGACCGGTGAAGAGGCGCCCGTGCTGGACGTGATCATCACCTTGTCGCATCGGCTGAATCTGGCGGTGGTAGCCGAGGGCGTTGAAACGCAGGTGCAGTTCGACTATCTGACGGCGCGCGGCGTGGCGTTCATCCAGGGCTATCTGTTTGCGCGGCCGATGCCGTCCGCTGAATTCATCCCCTGGTACGCAAAGCACTCGCCGCCGGGGGCGGCGCCGCCATCGTCCGGTGGCGTGGCGGCCGGCGTGTTGGCGCAGGAGGAGCCGCCGGGCGCGACGGCGGCGTAACGATCAGGACGCTTTGGCCCGCGGCTCTGCCTTGGCGAAGAACAGGTCGGTGATGGCCTGACCGTCCATGGGTTCACCGTTGATGGCGCGCGCCAGCAATTCGGCACCCAGCAGTTGCACCGAGAACACCAGGTCCGGCTGCACGCGCCGGATCTTTTCCAGGTGCTTGCTGGTGTTGACCAGCGCCACCGTCTTGGCGCCGCCCTGCGCCGTGGCTTCTTTGGCGGCCAGCACGATGAATGCATTTTCGGCGTCGTCGTCGCGCAGCGCCAGCACATAGCGCGCACGGGCGACGCCCGCGTTGTGCAGCACGTCCACGCTTGACGGGTCGCCTTCGATCAAATCGGTGGCAGCGGGGTATTCATGCGGCGTGCCCGCCGGCACGATCACCGTGACTTCGTCGCCGCGCCGGCGCAATCCGGCGTAGACGCTTAGCGCCAAGGGCGTTGCGCCCGCGATGATGATGTGGTTTTTTCTCATGGCGGTGGAAAACCTGCCTTTGACCAGCCGTTTCAAGTTGCCGCCGATCACCGGGCCGGCGATGGCGCTGATGGACGTGGCAAACACGGTAATGCCCAGGATGATAATCGACGCGGTGAACAGCCTGGCGGTGGTGCTGTGCGGCGTGATGTCGCCATAGCCCACCGTCGACATCGACACGATGGAAAAGTAGAACGCGGTGCCCGCGTCCTTGACGGGCGGGTTGAATTCTTCGCCCAGGTATAGCGTGCCGAAGACGGCGTAGATCAACAGGGACATCACGCTGACCAGCGCGAACAGCGAACCCGCCGTCACGCTCGCGCGGTCAAAGCGGCGCCAATACACCACCAGCGCGATCACCAGCACCATCGTGTAGATGCCCAGCCCCGCGCGGCCGCTGTCGCCAAGAATCGCAAAGGTGCCGATGCCGATCAGCAGCACCAGCGAGAAAGCCCAGGCGATGCGCGCCTTCAGGATCAGGCCGATGGCAATGACTTGCAGGCCCACGCCCAGCACCAGGCGGGGGATTTCCAGCAGGCCCACCACCCGCATCACTTCATGCCAATTGTCCAGCGCCAGCCAGAACGAATATTCGCGCGCGCGCACTTCGCGCAGCACGGGGTGCATGAAGGCATAGCCGTCCAGCGCAACCAGGATGGCCAGGCACCAGTTGGGGGGAAACACCGCCAGCACTTTCTTGTGCAGGCGCATCAGCGACACAGAGGTTGGCGGCATTGGAGCTGTCCTTTAGTCCGCATTTTAGGACGATGACACAAAGGGCTGCGCTATATCAAATAGGTATAGAAGGCTATCAACAAAGAATTACTGGATTCGGGTGCCAAGTCATAAACTTCGTTCATCACGCGGCTATCCAAGTGGGAAAACCGCTGATACGGGTGAAAGTCAGCCAGAAGTCGGGGCCGACAAGCACCCAGGCGTTGATCACGTTGCAGCTTGTGCGGGGACTAGAGACCACGCAAAAGTTCACGGTCGGACCGTGCGTGAGCAGTATGAGGCACGAATGTTGGAATCGCGTGATCCAGGTAGAAGGCATCAGTGCCGGCTGATGACTCCGGGTTCACGTGTTGTTTTAGCGCGGCGTCTTACCTCTCGGGGGCAGCGCCGCGTTTTTTTCGCCCGTTCAATCTGAACGCGCCATGGGCGTTGCGCCCAGATCAGTTTGCCGCGCCGGCGTCTTCGGTCTCGCGGCCCCATTCTTCCAGCCCGTCCTGCCGGCTGTCCTCGCCCGAAGCCCGATAGTCCGGATCCAGCGCGATATCCGCCGCGAACATATAGCCCCAGCCGTGCACGGCCCGGATCGGCAATGTCATTTGATTGGCGGCGGCCTTGCGTCGCAAGCGGCTGATCATGACGTCGACGAAGCGTCGGCGAGTGATGCCGCTGTCCGCGTCGTCGGCGCCATCCGCATAGAACGCGTCGCGGCTGATCTTGCGGTCGGGCGCCGTCACCAGCCGCGACAGGAAATCGCGTTCGCCGGTGGTCAACCCCAGTGTGCGGCCGGCGGGGCTGATCAGCGTCCAGCCTTTGTTGGCCAGGCGCCAGGTTTCCTGCGCCGGTTCTTCGGCGTGCGTGTCCGCCGGGGCTTCCATGCCGTCCAGCCCCACGGCGCGGCGCACCAGCGCCTGCAATGCCGCGGCCAGCTCCAGCCCCGTCACATCGGGAGGCAGGCAGGCGTCCGCGCCGCAAAGCAGCGTCCGGATCCGGCTTTCGGCGTCGGCAAAGGCGGCGATGGCCACAATGCCCAGGCCGCGGTCAACCGCGCGCAAGCGTACGGCGGCGTTGTGGATGTCGGAAAGCGGCGCGTCCAGCACGACCAGCGGACTGGGGCGGCGGGAATAGCGGTCGTAGACGTCGATCAAGTCATGGCAACGGCGTACGCAGAAACCCAGATGAGACAAGGCATCCACAAGCCTGGCGTGCTTGGCATCGTCATTGCCAAGGAAAATGACATCCAGCGTGTTATTCATTGATGCTTCCAATGAGCCGGCGCGGCACGGAGCGTCGCGCCATGACGAGACCGTCTGGCGGTGTTTTTTTGAATGTGGGCACGGGTTTCGGCCGGTTTCCTGTTCGATGCTGGCCGCCGGCGGCGAGGACTATGCCGCCTTGAAGTCACGCCCGTGTTTCATTTAAACACGGGCGTGTTTTTTTGTGAAGATACGTTTCTGTAGTTTCTGATGGTAACGGAGAAGCCCGGGCTTCACTGCCGGAAAGGGCGGCGCTGCCATGACTTCGTGCCCCTGTATCCCATGATTATTAAGTATTACCGATACATTATTTTCTATTTTGCATACGGAATTGCCCATAAACTCGGGCGGCTTTAACGTCGGGCTTGCGGGTTGTACCCCGGTGCGACTACCCTTTTGCGCGCACGCCGGATTATTGCGGTAAGTGGCTGGCCAGCTTGGGTTTTTTCAGGTGTGACCGACTCGATAAAGCCGTGCCGGCGCCGGCTCACGCGGCAGGCAAGCACGCGCATATTGCGATTTACGGATTAACCCTGAAATTGGGGTGCAATCCGTTTATTTGGCCCCAGTGTTGAGATGTTTTAATCAAATAAATAATTTCATATTAATGTCTCAGGTTGATCGATTGGACACGTTTAGCCATCGTCTGCGCAACGCAAGAATGCTTCAGGGATGGACTCAAAAGGACTTGGCGGTCGCAAGCAACCTGTCGCAAAGCGCTATCGGCAACTACGAAAGCGGGCAGCGCCAGCAGCCCTCCAGCGATGCGCTAATCAAATTGACCCGCGCCCTGCGGGTCAGCCCGATGTGGCTCAGCACCGGCGAAGGGCCCATGCTTAGCTCCGGCTATGCCGAGCCATCCGTGGCCAACGACCATGTTGGCGAGCTGCCGGTACCACCCGCATGGCCTTTTGAATCGGTGTCCTACGCTACCTATTCACGTTTGAGCTCGCAGGAAAAGCGGCAGATCGAACTCGTGCTTGCCGCCTACATCAAGGCACGCGGCGAATAGGCCCCATGGGTTGCGCCGGGCTGGGCGGCACCGCGCTTTGCGGGCGGCGATGCGGGTCCGGCGCGGGCATGGCCTCGCCCAATTGCGGCTTGCGGCGCAGGCGGCTGCGCAAGCGTTCCACAGGGTCCGCCACCAGGCCATTCAACAGCGCCGAAAACCCGATGCAGCCCGCGACTACCAACGCCGAGAACAGCATGGGCTGGTGCATTTCAACGTCGTTCAGCAGCCAGCTGAAGAACAGAATCACCAACGAATGACAGATATAGATGGGATAGCTGAGTTCTCCGATGGCCTTGTCCAGGCGGTGGCGCGACTGGAACAGAAAAGCCAGCGGCAACAGCGCGGCAAACAGCAGCACCGCCAACCCATCACGCACCGTCGGATTGATGCCGATGGAAAAGTGCAGCAGCGTGTAGATGAACAGCGCCACGGTGCCCGCTTCAGGCAGCCGGTGAAACCGGCGCGTCCAGGCCTTGAAGCGCGGCAGCAGTACCTGGTGCGATAGCGAACCGATCAAGAACAACGCCAGTTCGGTGGGAAAGAATCGATAGGTCCAGGGATCCGTCACGCCGATGCCGGTCACGATCAAGACGCCGCGCAGCGCCAACGATGCGGCCAGCAGGGCCAACAGCCTGCGCGGCGATCCCAATACAAAGGGCGCGACCAGGTAGAAGCTCATTTCGACACCCAGCGTCCAGGCCTGCGGCACCAGCAGCCCCTGGTAGAGCGGCACTTCGCTATTGGCGAAGCTGCCCGTGAACGCCAGCGCCGAATGTTCGATGCCGAAGAACATCAACCAGTCCTGTCCGAAGATGAACAGGTTGGACAGCACCAGGAACAGGTCGGCTGAAAACGGCAGGGCTGCATAGAAGCGGAAGAACGCGCCGCCGCTTAATACATGCGCCAGCAGGGTCAGGCCGGCCACCGCCAGATAGATGGGGAACAGGCGCAAGAAGCGATTGGCGTAGAACTTGCCCGTGGCGCCCTGGTAGTTGTCCGTGGCGGTCAGCACGTATGAAATCAAGAAGCCTGAAATCACGTAGAAAAGCTGCACCGCCAGGCGGCCGCCGACAAGATGATCGGCATAGCCGCCGCCCAGGTGATCCAGCACCACTGATAGCGCCAGTAGAGTTCTCAAAAAGCCCATCGCCGTGTCTCCCGTTAATCTTTTTATGGACGGCCAGAAGCGGCCGACGCATGCGTCGTTCGTTACGTTGCGATCGGCTTCTTTACCCTGTGCTGCCAGGGTGGCCAGATGCGAGGTCTGGACTGATTCTGCGCGTCGGCCGAAGGCGCCGCCATGCGGCATTCGATGCAGCACCCTGCATCTTCGGCGTGATGGACGAGGCACTTTCGTGCTGCTTTTGGATACGGCTGTAGGGTTTAGAGAGCAGGACGTTACAGGCCTGTGCCGGTTACAGTTGGGGCTGTGAAACCTTTAGGAGACCTATTCATGCCTAGCCCTCTGTCTTCGCGTTGTCAGCTACTTTGCGCAGGTTTGCTGGCCGTGGCATTGGCGGGTTGCGCGGGGTCCACCGGAGGCGCGCGCCCGCAAGGCGCCGCCGCGGCCAATGCCGCCACCAGCGCCGATTCCCTGGCCCAGACAAGTTGGGAACTGGTGCGCTGGACCCAGACGGGCGGCGCCCAGCGCGACATCCCCCACGGCGACAACGGCGAGCCGGTGCAACTGACCTTTCTGGCGCAAGGCAAGCAGTACCGCGTCAACGGCTTTTCCGGCTGCAACCGCTATATGGGTTCGTACAAGCTGCAAAGCGGCAAGCTGTTCATCGACGCGCCGGCCACCACGCGCATGGCCTGCGTGCCGCCCGAACGCGCCAAGCTTGAAGCCGACTACCTGCGCGGGCTGACCGCCATCGATACCTTCACGCTGGACAGCGGCGGCGCGCCCCGGCATCTGACGTTCAACCTGCGCGGCGGCGACGTGCTGGAATTTGAACGCCGCCAGGATCCCCCCACGCCCTAAACGATTGGCGGCGCGATAATGTGGCCGTTCCACGCCCTGCATGACGCGGCGGCGCGGCGTGGCTGGCTGATTTCCGGAGACCGCTAATGCCTTTTATTGCTTCCTTGCGCTGGATGGCGCCGTGCGCGCTGTCCATCGCGCTGGCCGCCTGTGCCGGCCCGTCCCCGCGCGCGGCCGACGGACAAGACCCGCGCTTTCAACCGGCGTCGAAATCCGACGTCCTGGCGCAAACCAGCTGGGACCTGGCGCGCTGGACCTTGCCTGGCGGCGGCCTGCGGACAATTCCGCATCCCACGTCGAATTCGCGTCCGCTGACCGTGAGCTTCGTGCATGTGCAGGGTGCGCCGCGGATATCGGGCTTTGCGGGTTGCAACCAATACAACGCGCCCTATACCGTCGCCAACGGCCAACTGATCGTGCAGGCGAATCCCGTCGCCACGATGATGGCGTGCGCGCCGCGGAACATGAAGCTGGAGCAGGACTTTCTGGCCGGCCTGACGCGCGTCACCGCGACGTCGCTGGACAACACCAACAACCCGCAGCGCATGACGTGGGTGCTTGCCAGCGGCGATACGCTGGACTTTGGCCGGCGCGTGGACCCGGTGGCGGGCGGGCAAGCCGGGCCGACCAAGCTGGTCTATGTGAATGCCGAGCGCGTGCCCTGCGACGGGGGCGCCGGCCGCGCCCTGTGCTATCAGGTGCGCGACAGCGCCTCGCAGCCGTGGCAATACTGGTATGGCGACATTACGGGCTTTCAGTTTCAGCCGGGCATCCGTTACCGCCTGCGGGTGGTTGAAGTGACTGACCCGACCCCCCCGCCGGGCGCTTCAACCGTGCGCTGGGTGCTGGACGCGGTGATCGAGCAGGAAGTCGTCAGCCGTTGACGCGGATCAATCCGGGCGCTGGGCGGCGTGGCCTGCACGGCGTTGGCCGCTGCGGGGCAAGCTGCTCAGCGTTTACTATTACGGGCTTCGCCCACCGCTTTGCACTGCTTTGCCATGACTGCCGTTGTCAATATCGCCGCCTATAAATTCGTTTCCCTGGATCTTCTGCCCGACTTGCGCGCCCACCTGCTGACGGTGGCGGGCGACTGCGGGCTCAAGGGCACCATCCTGTTGGCCGAAGAAGGCATCAACCTGTTCCTGGCGGGTGCCGCCGAGGGCATCGATACCTTTCTGCAAACGCTGCGCGCCGATGCGCGCTTTGCGGATCTGGAAGTGAAATTCAGCCACAGCGAAGGCGTGCCGTTTCGCAAGCTGCTGGTCAAGATCAAGCGCGAAATCATCCGCATGGATCACCCCACCATTCGCCCTGAAGCAGGCCGTGCGCCGGGGGTGGACGCCAAGACGCTGGCGCGCTGGCTTGAGCAGGGCACCGACGATGCCGGCCGCCCGGTCGTCATGCTGGACACGCGCAACGCGTTTGAAGTTGATGAAGGCACTTTCAAGAACGCCATCGATTGGCGCATCGAGCGCTTCACGCAGTTTCCGGCCGCCGTACAGGCCCATCGCGCAGAACTGGAAGGCAAGACGGTCGTCAGCTTCTGCACGGGCGGCATCCGCTGCGAAAAAGCCGCCATCTACATGAACGAGGCGGGCGTTCCAAACGTATATCAGTTGGACGGCGGCATCCTGAAGTATTTCGAGGAAACCGGTGGCGTGGGGTATGACGGCAAATGCTTCGTCTTTGACGAACGCCATTCGCTGGACCCGGAGCTGGCGCCCACCCAGCCGTAGCCCTGGCCCGGGGCGTCTGACGCAAAAAAAAAGCCCGCCATTTACTACCCGGCGGGCTTTTTTTCGTCAGACGGATGCGCCGATCAACGCACGCGCATGCCGGGCTTGGCGCCGGGGAAGGGCTCCAGTACATAGATGCCGGCGTCCACGGATTCGTCCGCATGGCTGGCGGCCAGCACCATGCCTTCGGACACGCCGAACTTCATCTTGCGCGGCGCCAGGTTGGCCACCATGACGGTCAGCTTGCCGATCAGGTCTTCCGGCTTGTAGGCCGACTTGATGCCCGAGAACACGTTGCGGTGGCGACCTTCGCCCACGTCCAGCGTCAGGCGCAACAGCTTGGTCGAGCCTTCGACGTGTTCGCAGTTGACGATCTGCGCAATGCGCAGGTCGACGCGAGCGAAATCGTCGATGGAAATGGTCTCGGCGACGGGCTCGCCACCGGGCACAACGACGGGGGCGGCGGGCGGTTCGAACAGGTCTTCCAGCATTTGCGGTTCCACGCGTTGCATCAGGTGCTTGAAGGGCGCCACGCGCTGCGGCAGCACGGCGGCATCGGCCCAGGTAAACGGCGCCTGCGCGCCAAACAGCTCCAGCGCCACGCGCTCGGCCAGCGACGGCAACACCGGCGCCAGCATCACGGACAAGGCCTTGAAGCCGGCCAGTGAACGCGAGCAGATGTCTTGCAACGCGGCCTTTTGCGCGTCGTCGGCGGTGGCCAGGCCCTTGGCCAGTACCCACGGCTGCGCCGTGTCGAACGCCTGGTTGATGCGGTCGGCGTAGGCCATGATTTCGCGGATGGCGCGGTTGTATTCGCGCGCCTCGAAGGCGGCGCGGATGGATTCGGCCTGTTCGGCGTATTCGGCCGACAACGCGGCGGTGTCGCCGGAATAGCCCAGCACGCCGTCAAAATGCTTGGTGATGAAGCTGGCGGCGCGGCTGGCGATGTTGACGTATTTGCCGACCAGGTCGCTGTTGACGCGGGCGATGAAATCTTCGGGGTTGAAGTCCACGTCCTCGACGCGGGCGTTCAGCTTGGCCGCGATGTAATAGCGCATCCATTCGGCGTTCATGCCCAGTTCCAGATAGCGCAGCGGCGAAATGCCGGTGCCGCGGCTCTTGGACATCTTTTCACCGCTGACGGTGATGAAACCGTGCACATTGACCGCGTCCGGCGTCTTGCGCCCGGCAAACTTCAGCATGGCGGGCCAGAACAGCGCGTGGAAATACACGATGTCCTTGCCGATGAAGTGCACTTGTTCGGTGGTGCCGTTGGGGTCGAGCAGGGCGTCGAAATCCAGGCCCTTGACCGCGCAGTACGACTTCAGCGACGCCAGATAGCCGACCGGTGCGTCCAGCCACACGTAGAAATACTTGCCCGGCGCGTCGGGGATTTCAATGCCGAAGTAGGGCGCATCGCGCGAGATGTCCCAGTCGCCCAGCTTGGCCTCGCCGTCTTCGGCGCCCAGCCACTCGCGGGTCTTGGCCAGCATTTCCGGCTGCAAGTGCTTGCCGCCGTTGGCGTTGGAGCCGGTGGTCCATTGCTGCAGGAATTCCACGCAGCGCGGGTCCGACAACTTGAAGAAAAAGTGGTCGGACGACTTCAGCACGGGCGTCGCGCCGGTCAGCGCCGAGTACGGGTTGATGAGTTCGGTGGGCGCATACACGGCGCCGCACACCTCGCAGGAATCGCCGTATTGGTCCTTGGCGTGGCACTTGGGGCATTCGCCCTTGATGTAGCGGTCGGCCAGGAACATGCCCTTGACGGGGTCATAGAACTGTTCAATGGAGCGCGTTTCGATCAGGTTCTGCTCGCGCAGCGCGCGGTAGATGTCGTGCGACAGCGCGACGTTTTCCGCCGAATCGGTGGAATGCCAGTGGTCGAAACGGATGTGGAAACCGTTCAGGTACTGCGGGCGTTCAGCGGCATAGCGAGCCACCAGCGCCTGCGGCGTGATGCCCTCTTTTTCGGCCTTCAACATGATCGGCGCGCCATGCGCGTCGTCGGCACCCACGAAATGCACCGTGTGGCCCGCCATTCGCATCGAACGCACCCAGATATCAGCCTGGATGTATTCCATGATGTGGCCGATGTGGAAGGATCCGTTGGCGTAGGGCAGCGCTGTGGTGACAAATAGGGTGCGAGACATGGTTGTCGACAGAGGTGGAGGGAAAAAGGGTTTGGCGGGCCATTTTAGGACAATGGCGGGGACTTGCCCCGGCGCGGCCCGATAACGACACAACCCGCCGATCGCACAGGCGCGATTCGGGCGGGTTGGAATGGGTGACGGCCGGCAGGCGCTGGCAGTGCCCGGCACCGGCAGACCGGGCGGTCGTGCCGCGCGAGGGCAAGGGCAACGGCAAGCTTGCGCCGCACGCGGCGCAAGCGTTTACGTCATGCCGACGTTAGCGGACTTCGCGGGCTTCGACGTCGATCACATCGCCACGCGGCTGCGTGGCGAAGGGGGCGGTGGCGGTCTGGAAGGGTCCCGGTCGGGCGCCTTGGCGCTGGCTCCAGTAGGCGCGGACGCCGAAAGGTTTGCCGCGCACCTTGGCGACCACGTAAAGGATCGCCACGGCAAGCGCCGTGGACAGCATGAAGACCAGCGCCATCGCCATACCGATCAAGGCCAGGGCGGCGAAAAGGACGGCACGGAAGAAGCGGATAAGTGTGTTGGTCATGAAGGTCGGATGCAAAACGCAGCGAAAGGTTCCCGCGTATCCGCTATCCTTTAGGGGACGGCGGCCCGCAGAAGCCGCGCTGCCTACGGAACCATAGTGACATGAGTATAACGATAGAAAACATCCGCGCCGCTTTGCGCGCGGCGCGCGACCCGAACACGGGTTTGGATCTGGGCGTTTCTGTAAAAGATCGTGACATCGACCTGACGGGCGGCCGCGTGGCCGTCACCCTGGAATTGGGTTACCCCGCGGACGGCGTGCGGGAACAGGTGGCCGCCGTGGCGGCCGCTGCGCTTGCCCAGGCCGGCGCGCCCGATGCCCGCATCACCATTACCTGGAAGGTTGCGGCCCACGCGGTGCAGAAAGGTCTGAAGCCGCTGCCCAATGTGCGCAACATCATCGCGGTCGCGTCCGGTAAGGGCGGCGTGGGCAAGAGCACCACCGCCGTGAATCTGGCGCTGGCCTTGTCGGCCGAGGGCGCCAAGGTGGGCGTGCTGGACGCCGACATCTATGGCCCCAGCGTGCCGACGATGCTGGGCATTTCCGGCCGCCCGGAAAGCCTGGACAACAAAAGCATGGAACCCCTGACGGGCCACGGCTTGCAGGCGAACTCCATCGGCTTCCTGATCGACGCCGATTCGCCCGCTATCTGGCGCGGCCCGATGGTGACGCAGGCACTGGAACAACTGCTGCGCCAGACCAATTGGCGCGACCTGGATTACCTGATCGTCGACATGCCTCCCGGTACGGGCGACGTGGCGCTGACGCTGGCGCAGAAGGTGCCGGTGGTGGGCGCCGTCATCGTTACCACGCCGCAGGACATCGCGCTGCTGGACGCCCGCAAGGGCCTGCGCATGTTCCAGAAGGTTGAAGTGCCGATTCTGGGCGTGGTCGAAAACATGGCCATCCACATCTGCTCGCAGTGCGGTCATGCCGAACACATTTTTGGTGAAGGCGGTGGCCAGCGCATGGCCGAGCAGTATCAGACGCCCTGGCTGGGCAGCCTGCCGTTGACGCTTGCCATCCGCGAACAGACGGACGCCGGCAAGCCCACCGTGGTGTCGGACGCCGGGAGCGAAGCCGCCGGGCTTTATCGTGGTATCGCCCGCAAGCTGGCCGCCGGGGTGGCCGCGCTACCGCGCGATATGGCCGGAAAATTCCCGTCTATCGTCGTCCAGCAGCCGACCTGACACATGCAATGGGCAGCCCGCGCCATTCTGGCAGGACTATGCGTATTTTCGGCAGAGGCGTTGGCCAAGCGGCCGGAAGTCATCGTGGACCCGGGCGGGGTGCCGCCGGCCGCGCTGACGGCCATCACCGAGGCCGTTGACGCGATTGCACGGCTGGCGGAAGACCAGGACGGGGGCGAAATCAACCGGCTGCGGCGGCGGGCCCGTGACGCCACGTTGGCCGCGCTGGCCACGCAGGGCTACTTTTCACCCACGGTAACGTTGGAGTCCGGCACCGATATCGGCGGGGAAACCTGGGATATCGGCATCGTGCCGGGCAAGCGCACGACCGTCTCTTCCGTGGACCTGAAGTTCACCGGCCGCATCACGCGCCCAGAGTTCGCCCAGCGCGTGCAGAAGCTGCGCGACGATTGGCAGCTCAAGGCCGGCCAGCCCTTCATCAATAGCGACTGGAACCGGGCCAAGTCGAATCTGCTGGACGAGGTCTCGACGCGCGACTTCATGCTGGCGCGCATGACGGCATCGCAGGCCGAAATCATGGCCGACACGGCCTCGGCCGCCTTGCATGTGACCATCGACAGCGGGCCGCAGGTTCGCATGGGCGAGCTGACCACCGAAGGCCTGAAACGCGTGCCGGACAAGCTGGTGCAGCGCTACGTGCGTTATTCGGTCGGGGCTGCCTACGATCAGAACCGGCTGGATACCTGGCAGCAGGACCTGCAATCCACGGCCTTCTTTCGCGGCGCCTTCGTGTCATTGGAGCAGCCCGGCAGCACGCCGCCGCAAGCTGCCGATGTGAAATCCGATCGCGCCCGCGCGCCCGGCTCCGCCGATGTGGCCGCCGCCACGCCCGCGGGCGACCCGACCGTGTCGGGCGCCGTGCCGCCCCCGCCGCCAGCCTATGACTCGGACGGCGAAGTGACCTTGCCGGTGCAGGTGCGCGTGGTTGAAGCGCCGCCCAAGCGCTTCACGGCCTCGATCGGCGTGGACGACGAGGCGGGCGTGCGCGTGGAATCGCTATACCGCCAGAACGTGGTGTTCGGCCAACCCGTCACCATGGAAACCGGTTTCAGCGTGGACCGCCTGCGCCAGCGCGCGTACGCCGACTTCCTGCTGCCGCCGACCGAGCGCGGCTACAAGGATTCGTTTGGCGTGCTGGCCGACCATTCCGACATCCAGGGCCTGGATGTGACCCGCTATGCCCTGGGCGCCACGCGCCTGCAAGAGCGCAAGGGCGCGGGCGATAGCCGCGTCGAATATGAAACGCGTTGGGGTCTGCTGCTGGCGCAGGACCACGTAAAAATCGACGGGGGCGAGGAATACACCCTGCCCACGCTGACCGCCACGGCCGAATGGCTGCGCCGCGACGTCGACAACAAATACGACCCACGCGAAGGCAACCTGATCGCCGTGGGCGGCGGCGTGGGCGTGACGCTGGACACCGGCGAACCCTATACCCGCGCCCGCCTGCGTGCGCAGAAATGGTGGCCCATCGGCAAGCTGGACGTGCTGACCGTGCGCGGTGAGGTCGGGCGTGTGTGGTCCAACAGCAAAGTGCAGGTGCCGGACGACTTCGGCTTTCGCACGGGCGGCGCGCGGTCCATACGCGGCTACAAGTATCAAAGCATTGGCGTGAAACGCGACAACGCGGTGGTCGGCGCGCCGACGCTGGTGGTGGGCAGCGTGGAATACGACCACTATTTCAACGAACGCTGGGGCATGGGCGTGTTCGTGGATGCCGGCGACGCCGCCGAGTCCTTCGGTGACATGTCGCTGGCGGTGGGCTACGGCGTCGGCGCGCGGGTGCGCACCCCCGCCGGCCCCTTGTTCCTGGACGTGGCCTACGGCCAGCGCGAGCGCGACCTGCGTCTGCACTTCTCGTTGGGGATCGCGTTTTGAAGCTGTTGCGCAAATTCCTGCGGCAGGTGCTGGTGTGGTGGCTGCCGGGTCTGGCGATGCTGCTGTTGCTGGCCGCCGGGTTCCTGTTCTGGCTGGTGGGGTCGCAAAGCGGCACGCGGCTACTGTTGACCACCGCCGCCCAGCAGTTGAACGGTCAGGCGCTGGACGTGACCGGATCGTTGCTGCGCGGCGTGACCGTGGGCAAGCTGGACCTGGACGCGGGCGGCACGCGCGTCGATATCAGGCAGCTACATCTGAATGTGGATTGGCGCGCGCTGGGCCAGCGGCGCCTGCATGTGCGCGACGTGTCCGCGGAATCGGTGCGGGTGGCCTTGGCGCCGTCGGCCGAGGCGCCTGCCGCGCCGGACGATAACGAGCCGTTCTCGCTGCCGTCCCTGCCCGTGGATATTGCCGTGGACCGTCTGGCCCTGGGTGAGTTTCAACTGGAGCAGGGCGGCCAGCCATTGCCCGTGACCCTGGGCGACCTTAGCGCGACATTCGCGGCCGGCAAGCAAGGCGCGCAGCTGCGCATCGCGTCGTTGCGGATCGGCCACGAGGTCGGCCAGGCGCAGGTGTCGGGCGAAGCGGAACTGCAAGGCATGGCCGACCCCTGGCCGTTCGCCGCGCGCCTGGACGTGACGGCGCGCGGGTCCGGCCCCGAATCTCCTTTGTGTCAGGCGGACAGATTAGGGGGCGTATTCGCGGCGGGCCCGGCGGCGGCGGGCAAGCAGGGGGATACGACTTCGCAAGCCAAGCCCGCCACTGGCGGCGAACGCACGACGCAACCGGGCGCACGGACTGCGCCGCAATCCGGAACACCGGCGAAACCTCGCGGCAGCGCACCGACCAACGCCTCGGCGAATTCCGGCGTGAACGTGCAGACGAACTCCAAACCCACCGCGCAGGTGAGTTCCAAAGCCGATGCGCGGGCGACCACAGCAAGCGCACAGGTAAACGCCAAACCTAAGGCGGATGCCAATGTGGCGGCGGGGGCGGGCGCGAGCAGCGGCCCCAAAGCCGCCGCCTCCGAGATCGCCGGCCCGCCCGCGCCTGCCTGCCAAGTCGTGCTGCGCGCCGACGCGGCGGGGTCGATGGATGGCATCCAGGCCAAGCTGGACGGTGCCGGGTCCGGGATGCTGCTGGACGTGGTGGCCGACCTGGCCCCGCGCACCGCGCTGATCCTGCGCAGCGCCCGGGCCAGCGCGCAACTGCCGGATAAGTCGACGCTGGCCGCCCAGTTCGACCTGCAATCGGGCGCCGGCCAAGTTGCCGGCCGCGACCGCATCACCGGCACGATCAGCGCGCAGCGCCTGGATCTGGCGCCGTGGTTGGGCAAGGACATACCCCCGGCCATCCTGACCGTGCGCGGCGATGTGCAGGCCGACATCGAAAACCTGAGCCAGTTGCGCCATGCCGCCATTGACCTGCGTTTCGAAGAGGGCACGCGCTGGAACAAGCAGCCGCTGACGGGCGGCGTGAAAGCGCAGGTAGACATCGCCGCCACCGACCCCGGATCAGCACCGGCCGCCGCACCGGCGCCGGCCACGACGCCCGCAACGGCCGCCGCACCCGCACCCGCCACCGCCACCGCCACCGCACCGGCGCCCGCCACCGCACCGGCACCCGCCACCGCACCCGCACCCGCCTCTTCATCCGACCCGCTTTCCGGCCTGCGCATTCACGGGTTGGACGTGGACCTGAAGCTGGGTCGCAACCGCATCCGCGCAATGGGCGAGATGGACGCCACCGACGGCGCGCTGACCCTGGACGCGCAGGCGCCGCAACTGGACGCCTTCTGGCCCGGCATCCCGGGCGGCGCTGAGCTCAAGGGCAAGCTGGCCGGCAATATCGCGGCGCATCGCGGCGAGCTGAACGCCGGCTATACCCCCGCCAAACCGCGCGCGGGCGTGCTGGGCGAAGCGCCGGCCAAGGCCAATATCGTCTTCGCCGGCGGCTGGGGCAAGGGCCCGGCGGGCCAGCCCGACGCAGCGCTGGTCGGCTGGCGCGGCACCTTTTCCAAGCTGACGGCCGATAGCGCCGGGTTCGGCGTGGCAGCTGACCGCCCGGTCGCTTTGGCTTATCTGCCGTCGGCCGTGCACCCGCAATGGCAATGGCAGGTCGGCCAAACCGTTATCAGCGTGACGCTGCCCGGCAAGGAACGCCTGGCCTTGGCGCATCAAGGCTCGCGCGGCGGCGGCAAGCGCTGGGAAACCGCCGGCCAGGCGGACAACCTTGTCATCACCGCCGCCATGGCCCGCCAGGTGATCGGCGCCTTGGACCCCGAGGCTGCCGGCAAGCTGGGCAAGGGCCCATCCCGCGTGAACGCCATGGTGCCCGAGGGCCAGCGCCGCATTGCGCTGGACCTGCTTTGGGACCTGAAGTTCGACGGCCGTCTGGCGGGCAAGGCGCGCATTGCCCGCCGTGAAGGCGACCTGTTGATCCCGGGCGACCCCCCTATCCCATTGGGGCTGAAGGCGCTGGTGCTGGACCTGACCGCCACGCCCACGTCGCCCAACGCCAGCCGTCTGGACGCCCGGATCGACCTGGCCACCGCCAAGATGGGCACCGTCAGCGGCACCGGCACCGCCGTGCTGCGCGTGGACGCCAAGGGCGGCATGGCGCTGGACGAGCGCCAGCCGCTGCGCGCCAAGCTGGACGCCGACATCGCCGACCTGGCCTGGGTTGGTCTGTTCGTGGGCGATTCGATGGAAGTGGGCGGCGCCGTCAAGGCCAACGTCGACGTGCAAGGCACCTTGGCCGGAAAATGGTCGGCCACGGGCAACATCCGGGGCGACAAGCTGCGCCTGGTGCGCATTGACGACGGCGTGCGCCTGGTGGACGGCACGCTGTCGGCGCGGCTGGACGGCCAGCGGCTGGTGCTGGACAGCCTGCGTTTTCCGGCATCGCTGCGCGTGATGCCGGCCGAATGGCGCACCAAGGAATGGATCACGACCAACCCCGAGGCCAAGGGCGGCTACGCCGAGGCGCGCGGGCAGTGGAACATCATGGACGGCGGCGGCGACATCAAGCTGACGCTGTACCGCTTTCCGGCCTTGCAGCGTTCAGACCGCTACGCCATGGTTTCCGGCACGGTCACGCTGACGGCCGCCATGCCGCGCATCGACATCGTGGGCGACCTCAAGGCCGACGCCGGCTGGTTCAGCCTGGAAATTCTGCAAGGCGTGCCGTCGCTGGATGAGGACGTCAAAGTCATCCAGCCGGGCCAGGACCGCGCCACCGTATCGACGCCGCTGCAAACCAGCATGAACCTGAAGTTCGACATGGGGCCGCGTTTCTACATCACCGGCATGGGGCTGGACGCCGGGCTGCTGGGCTCCATCCAGATCC
The DNA here is from genome assembly GCF_036668755.1 of Achromobacter sp. ESBL13. Lineage (NCBI taxonomy): Bacteria > Pseudomonadati > Pseudomonadota > Betaproteobacteria > Burkholderiales > Alcaligenaceae > Achromobacter > Achromobacter sp. ESBL13. Next base: position 1,154,546 of record NZ_JAZEVT010000002.1, read on the forward strand.
TGCTGAACGACGGCCGGCTGACCGGCGTGGGCGCATTGCGCACGCGGGGCGGCGGTATCGAAGCCTATGGCCAGAAGCTGCGCCTGAGCCGGGGGACGTTGACGTTCCAGGGCCGCCTGGACAACCCATTGCTGGATATCGAGGCGCTGCGCACGGGCGAACAGGTCGAGGCCGGCGTCAAGGTGGTCGGCACCGCGCAGCGCCCGCGTATCGACCTGGTGTCGTACCCCGACGTCAGCGATGTTGAAAAGCTGTCTTGGCTGCTTCTGGGGCGCGGTCCCGACGAAAGCGGCAGCGACGCGGCCTTGCTGGTGTCGGTGGGCACTGCGCTGCTGGGCGGCGGGCAGCCGTTCTACAAGCAGTTCGGGCTGGACGATGTCAGCGTGCGCACCGGCAATATCGGCAGTTCGGGCAGCATCCTGCCCGACCGGACCGTGGCCGGCGACGTAAACCGGGACAGTGACAGCCAGTTGGCGACCCAGTTCCTGGTGGCCAGCAAGTCCTTCGCCAACGGCATTACGCTAAGCGTGGAGCAAGCGCTGGCCGGCAGCGACACCGTGGGCCGGGCCAGTTATCGGCTGGCGCGCGGGCTGTCGGTGGACCTGAAGGGCGGGTCGGTCAACGGCATCGCGCTGGTGTACCGGACGTTCTGGGGGAACTGAGTAAAATGACGGCCACTTCCCCCCTTTAGCACCATTCCCACCATGAGCATCAAAAGCGACCGCTGGATCCGCCGCCAGGCCGACGCCGGCATGATCGAACCCTTTGAACCGGGCCAGGTCCGCACGGCCAATGGCGGGCGCATCGTCAGCTACGGCACCAGCAGCTACGGCTACGACGTGCGCTGCGCCGATGAATTCAAGATTTTCACGAACATCAATTCCACCATCGTCGACCCGAAAAACTTCGACGAAGGCTCGTTCGTGGACTTCAAGGGTGATGTTTGCATCATCCCGCCGAATTCCTTTGCGTTGGCCCGCACGGTGGAATACTTCCGTATTCCGCGCAGCGTCCTGACCATCTGCCTGGGCAAAAGCACGTACGCGCGCTGCGGCATCATCGTCAACGTGACGCCGCTGGAACCCGAATGGGAAGGCCACGTCACGCTGGAATTCTCCAACACCACGCCGCTGCCCGCCAAAATCTACGCGGGCGAAGGCTGCGCGCAGATGCTGTTCCTGGAAAGCGATGAGGTTTGCGAAACCTCGTACGCGGACCGTGGCGGCAAGTATCAGGGGCAACGCGGCGTGACCCTGCCGCGCACCTGATCGGGCGGCGCTGGCGGGTCTGGCCGCTGGCGCCGGCTACCGGGCCATGGTCCGGTGATAGCGGACTGAACGCTCAGCCCGCGTGCTCCGGCACCGGGCGCAGGTAATCGATATCCCATTCGGACTCGGCCGTCTGCACAAACCCGTGCCGGCGATAAAACCGATTCGAATCGCTACCGCGCAGCGCGCCCACACTGACCGGCCGCCCCTGGCTGTCGGCGTCATCCAGAATCCTTTGCAGGACGCGGCCGCCCAGGCCCTGTCCTTGCGCGGTGGGCACCAGGTACAGGTGGTCCAGCCGCAGGCCCTGGCCGTCCGGCCGCAGGGCATAGAACCCCACCCGTTGTCCGGCATGTTCGATCCACCAGGTGCAATCCGGATGGAAATTGGCGCGTAGCCGTTCCCGGGCACGCGCCGGGTCGAATCTGCCCACTCGTTCCAGGCTGTCGCGCATGGCCTGCACGCGGATGTCGGCCAGCGCGTCGAAGTCCGACGCCGATACGGGCAGGGTCCGCACATGATCGTCCGTAATTTCGTCATAGCCGCGTCCCAAAAATTGCAGGATGCAGATGCCGTGGCCGTACGGATCGCTAAGGTGCGCGATGCGGCCCCAGGCGTGGGCGGCGGCGGGGCCTTCCAGAATGGCGCCGGCCGCGACGGCCTGATCGACGGCCGCGTCCACGTCCGGCACGACAACATCAAGATGCACGGGCGTCCAATGGCGCGCGTAATCGCGCGATGGCGCCGCCCCGCCCGCAGCACCCGCAGCACCCGCGGCAGGGCTTCCGGCGGCCTTTTCCAGCAGATAGATGGGGGCGTTGGCGCCCAGCATTTCAGCCGCCTTCGGCCCCAGCCGCCGGTGCAACGTCAGGCCGAAGGCCCGTTGATAGAAGACGATGGCGTGTTCAAGGTCGGGCACATCGATGTTCACAAGCAGCTGCATGGCGGCATTCCTTCGGCGCGGGATGAAAACATATCACGCGCGCCGAAGGCCGGCGACACAGCGGTAACCGCGCTAAAGAACCCCCGCCCGCGACCGTAAAAAGGATATATGTGTTTGCCGATTTGGCGACGTCATCTCTGCAAGCGAGCAAGGCCCCCACCGTGCGTTACCCCCATATCCCCTGGCTGCCCCTGTTGTTCTACCCCGCGTTGCCAGTGGCTGCCGCGGTGGGCCTGATGCTGTGGCGCGAATGGCCGCCCGCGCTGACCTTGATCGTGCCGTTCGTGCCGTGGGTGATGGCGCTGATCGGCGCGGCCATCTGTTTGATGTATCAACGTTCGCAAACCATGGCGCTGATGCTGTGCGTGTTGGCGGCCACGGCGCTGTGGCCGACGTTGGCGCGCGAGGCGCCGTGGGCGTTGGGGCCCGCGCTGGCGTGGTGGGCCATTGCCTACACCATCAATGCGCTGTGGGCCGAACGGTCCAGCATGCTGTTGGACCTGGCGCTGCGCATCGGCCTGATCGCGGTCGGCATGGCCGGCATTGCGCTGATCGGCAAAGAAGGTTTGATGGACGTCTTTGGCACGCTGGCCGTGCAAGGCAAGCTGGCGCGGCTGGGCGTCCCCATCGAGGCGCTGGTGGCGCTGCTGGGCACCGGCCTGACGCTGACCCTGTTGCTGCTGCGCTATGGGCGCCCGCAACAGGCCGGACAATGGCTGGGTTTCGTGTGCATGGCATGGGCATTGCCGCGCGGCGCGCAGCAGCCGATCGAACTGGCCCTGATGTCGGCCGCCGCGCTGACGGCGCTTTGCATCTCGCTGGCCCACGAAGGCTTTCACATGGCGTTTCGTGACGAGCTGACCGGCCTGCCGGGGCGGCGCGCGCTGAACGAACGCCTGCAACGCATGGGCCGCGTGTACACGCTGGCGATGGCCGACGTGGACCATTTCAAGGCGTTCAACGATACGCACGGGCATGACGTGGGTGACCAGGTGCTGCGCATGGTGGCGTCGCAGTTGCGGCGCGTGCCGGGCGGTGGGCAGGCGTATCGCTACGGCGGAGAAGAATTCACGTTGGTGTTTCCGGGCAAGACGGCGGCGGAAAGCCTGCCGCACCTGGAAGCGGTGCGCCGCGCAATCGAGGCCTATCAGATGCGCTTGCGCGACAAGCCCGCGCGGCCCAAGGCAGACCAGCTGGGCCAGCGCCGGCGTGGCGCGCGCGGGGCGCGTAATCCGCGCCCGCTGCGGGTAACGGTAAGCATCGGGGTGGCCGAGCGGGGCGACGCGCTGCGTGCACCGGACGCGGTCATCAAGGCGGCCGACCAGGCGCTGTACAAAGCCAAGGACGGTGGCCGTAATCAGGTGTGCGCCTACGGCACGCGGCGGCGCGGGGCGGCGGCGTAGGGCAGGTTGCCTGCCCGTCTACTTGTCCGCCAGCGGCAGCGCCATCAGGGTTTCGTCGTAAAGCCGGTCATTCACGCATAGCGCTTCCCGCTCCCGCCCGTATTCCACGAAGCCCAGGCCGGCGTACAAGGCGGCGGCCGACGTGTTGTTGGACGTGACGCTTAACTGCACCTGGCGGATGCCGCGCATGGTGCGTGCATGCGCGATGGCCGCTTGCAGCAGCAGCCGCCCCAGCCCTTGGCCGCGCTGTTCGGGGGCCACGTAGACGCTCCAGATATGCGCCTTGTGCCGCATCTTCAGCTTGCGCTGGCGGCCCACGCCAATGATGCCCACCAGCGCATCGCCCACGAACACCCCGAACATCGCGCTGTCGTCCTGGGGCGTGACCCAGCCTTTGATGTCGTCCAGTGTCAGCGTGTGTTCCTCTTCGTAACTCGATCCGAACGATTCGGGCGTTTCAACCAGCGCGTCCAGGCGCAAACGTCGCAATGACGGGGCGTCAAGGGCGGTCAGGCGTCTGACTAGCGGTTCGATCATGGGCGGCAAGTGTTGGGAATAGGAAACGTTGAGGGGTTTCCCGCCGATTATAGGTAACACGCTTGCCTATAATGGCCCTATTGCCGCTTGCGGTTTTCACAAAGGAGCCAACGATGTTCGGTTTCCTCAAGACAAACCAGGAAGCCACCCTTGATGAAGTGCAGGACGCATTTGTCGAACGGGTGGCAGACGCCGCGCAAGACTTTGTACAAGCCGCCGAATCCACCGGCGCCATATTGGACTACTCGCTGTCCAGCATCCACGCGCTGGATACCGCGCTGGAAGCCGCCCACCTGGGCACCTTGCCGCTTACCCCCATGCAAACCGTTGGCGCCGCCGCCTACCTCTACGAGGTCGGCCGCCGGGCGCACGGCGGGCTGTACGAGGTCTGCGACGACGAAGACCCGGTCGTGCTCGTGTGCGGCGAACCGGGGGCCGAAGTCTGCTTTGGCGCCATCGCCAAGGTAGAACGCCGGATCCGGGACGGGGCCGCCGAGTCCATCCCCGCCTACTTCGAGCAGTTCACCTTGGCCCTGGAAGCCGGCGAAGCTCGCACCATCCGCTAGGTTTGCTCTGTGCCGCCGTTGCTGTCGCTGTGCTGAAAGCCCGGCTTTTGGCGCCATGACAACGGCTGTTCGGGCTATCTGGGGATTTCCCGTAGGACTGAAAGAAAAACAGCCCTACAATTCCGCCATTCCCGCCTGTCGGCGGGGGCTCGCGCCGTCTGTCATCAGGCGGATTTTTACTAGCAGTACACTCGCGCCGCGTTATGCGACCGAACCCGCCATGCCCCCAGGAGCGCCTGCATGAAATTTCGCTTCCCCATTTTCATCATCGACGAGGACTACCGTTCCGAGAACGCGTCCGGTTTGGGTATTCGTGCCTTATCTGAAGCGATCGAGGCCGAGGGCGTCGAGGTGATCGGGGTGACCAGCTATGGCGACCTGAGTTCGTTCGCGCAACAGCAAAGCCGGGCCAGCGCCTTCATCCTGTCGATCGACGATGAAGAGTTCGACGTGGACTCGCCCGAAGACGTGGCCAGCGCCATCAAGAACCTGCGCATGTTCATCGGCGAACTGCGCTTTCGCAACGCCGATATCCCCATCTATCTGTATGGCGAGACGCGCACGTCGGAACACATTCCGAACGACATCCTGCGCGAGCTGCACGGCTTCATCCACATGTTCGAGGACACCCCCGAATTCGTGGCGCGCCACATCATCCGCGAAGCACGCAGCTACGTGGATTCGCTGCCGCCGCCGTTCTTTCGCGAGCTGGTCAAGTACGCGCAAGACGGTTCGTATTCCTGGCACTGCCCGGGTCACTCGGGCGGCGTCGCCTTCCTGAAGAGCCCCGTGGGCCGCATGTTCCACCAGTTCTTCGGTGAAAACATGCTGCGCGCCGACGTCTGCAACGCCGTGGACGAATTGGGCCAGCTGCTGGACCACACCGGCCCCGTGGCCGAGTCCGAGCTGAACGCCGCGCGCATCTTCCACGCCGATCACTGCTTTTTCGTGACCAACGGCACGTCCACGTCCAACAAGGTCGTGTGGCACGCCAACGTGGCCGCGGGCGACGTGGTCGTGGTGGATCGCAACTGCCACAAGTCCATCCTGCACGCCATCACGATGACGGGCGCGATCCCGGTGTTCCTGCGCCCCACGCGCAACCATCTGGGCATCATCGGCCCGATCCCGCTGGAAGAATTCCACCCGGACAACATCCGCAAGAAGATCGAGGCCAACCCCTTTGCGCGCGAAGCGGTGAACAAGAATCCGCGCATCCTGACGCTGACGCAAAGCACGTACGACGGCGTCATCTACAACGTGGAAATGATCAAGGAACAGCTGGGCAGCTATGTCGATACGCTGCACTTTGACGAAGCCTGGCTGCCGCACGCCTCGTTCCACGAGTTCTACCAGGACATGCACGCCATCGGCCAGGACCGCCCGCGCAGCCAGGACGCGATGGTGTTCGCCACGCACTCCACGCACAAGCTGCTGGCCGGCATTTCGCAGGCCTCGCAGATCATCGTGCAGGAATCCGAGACCCGCAAACTGGACCGCAACGTCTTCAACGAGGCGTACCTGATGCACACGTCGACCTCGCCGCAGTACGCGATTATCGCGTCGTGCGACGTGGCCGCCGCCATGATGGAGCCGCCCGGAGGCACAGCGCTGGTCGAGGAAAGCATCCGCGAAGCGCTGGACTTCCGCCGCGCCATGCGCAAGGTGGAATCCGAATTCGGCAAGAACGACTGGTGGTTCAAGGTCTGGGGCCCGAACCGCCTGGTGTCCGAAGGCATCGGCAACCGCGACGAATGGATCCTGGAAGCCAACGACCATTGGCACGGCTTCGGCGAAATGGCCGAAGGCTTCAACATGCTGGACCCGATCAAGGCCACGGTCATCACGCCCGGGCTGGACATGTCGGGCAGCTTCGGCGAAACCGGCATCCCGGCCGCGCTGGTGTCCAAGTACCTGACCGAGCACGGCGTTGTGGTTGAAAAGACCGGCCTGTATTCGTTCTTCATCCTGTTCACCATCGGCATTACCAAGGGCCGCTGGAATACGCTGTTGACCGCCTTGCAGCAGTTCAAGGACGACTACGACCGCAACCAGCCGCTGTGGCGCATCCTGCCGGACTTCTGCCGCGTGCATCGCCGTTACGAACGCATGGGCCTGCGCGATCTGTGCCAGGAAATCCACGAAGCCTACCGCGCCCGCGACGTTGCCCGCCTGACCACCGAGATGTACCTGAGCGACATGGTGCCGGCGTTGAAGCCGTCGGACGCATTCGCCCGCATGGCGCACCGCGAGGTCGAGCGTGTCGACATCGACAAGCTGGAAGGCCGCGTCACGGGCGTGCTGCTGACGCCGTATCCCCCGGGCATTCCGCTGTTGATTCCGGGCGAACGCTTTAACCGCACCATCGTGCAGTACCTGCAATTCGCGCGTGAATTCAACGAGCGCTTCCCCGGCTTCGAAACCTATATTCACGGCCTGGCCGATGAAGCGGGTCCGGATGGCGAAAAGCGCTACTACGTTGATTGCCTGATCGAAGAGTAAGACCCGGCGGGTCTGGAGTCCTGATGTTTGATGTAGCCGTACTCGGCGCCGGCGCCGCTGGCATGATGTGTGCAGCGGTGGCCGGGCAGCGCGGCTTGCGCGTGGTGCTGGTCGACCATGCCGAGCGCCTGGCCGAGAAAATCCGCATTTCCGGCGGTGGCCGCTGCAACTTCACCAACATCGGCACCGGACCCGCCAATTTCCTGTCCGAAAACCCGCATTTCTGCCGCTCGGCACTGTCGGCTTACACGCCGCAGGATTTTCTGGCGCTGATGCAGCGTCACCATATCGCCTGGCACGAGAAACACCGTGGTCAGCTGTTCTGCAACGATTCCAGCGAATCCATCATCAACATGCTGCGCGCGGAGTGCGACGCAGGCAATGTGCAATGGCGCATGGGCTGTTCGGTGGCCGAGATCAGCCATGGCGCGCAGGGCTTTGAACTGCATACCAGCCAGGGCGTGATCCGCGCGGCCAAGCTGGTCGTGGCCACGGGCGGCATGGCGATTCCGCAGTTGGGCGCCACTGACTTTGGCCTGAAGATCGCGCGCCAATTCGGCTTGAAGGTGGTCGAGCCCCGGCCCGCGCTGGTGCCGCTGACCTTTGACCCGGCGCAATGGCAGGCGCTGTCCGAGCTGTCGGGCGTAGCGCTGGAAGTGGGCCTGCACACGGGGCAGGGCAAGGCGCGGGGTGAATTCCTGGAAGACCTGCTGTTTACCCATCGCGGCCTGTCCGGCCCGGGCATCCTGCAAATTTCCAGCTACTGGAAGCCGGGCGAACCCATCGTGATCGACCTGGCGCCGGGCCGCGACCTGGCCGAAGAATTGCTGGCGTCCAAGTCGGGCAACCGGCAGCAACTGCATACCGTGCTGGCGGGCCTGTGGCCCAAGCGCCTGGCCGACCGCTGGCTGCATCTGGCGGAGCAGGGCGGCAAGCCCGGCCTGGCCGCGATGCGCCTGGCCGACGCGCCGGACAAAACGCTGCGGGCCTTGGCGCAAGACATCCATCAATGGACGCTGGTGCCCAGCGGCACCGCCGGCTACAAAAAGGCCGAGGTGATGCGCGGCGGCGTCGATACACGCGGCCTGGACCAGAAATCCATGCAGGCCAAGACTACGTCCGGCCTGTATTTCATTGGTGAAGCCGTGGATGTGACCGGCTGGCTGGGCGGCTACAACTTCCAATGGGCCTGGGCATCCGGCGTGGCCTGCGGCAAGGCGCTGTAGGCGCGCTGTCTTCAACGAAGCAATGGCGCGGTGATGGCGCACAAGAAACGCCGCGATTGTTTTATCAAATAAAAATACATATCATTTGTGTTTCCCGTTTCGGAGACGCTCATGCCCTATACCCTGCCGACGCTGCCCTACGCCTACGACGCCCTGGAGCCTCACATCGACGCCATGACGATGGAGATTCACTACAGCAAGCATCATCAAACCTATGTGACCAGCCTGAATGCGGCGCTGGATGGGGCGGGCATCAGTACCGACGAACCTGTTGAAACCCTGGTGGCCCGGCTGGATCAACTGCCCGAGGCCGTCCGTGGCGCGGTACGCAACCATGGCGGCGGCCACGCCAACCACAGCTTGTTCTGGTCCGTGATGTCGCCCCAGGGCGGCGGTGAACCCGATGGCGCGCTGGCCGCCGCTATCGAATCCGAACTGGGTGGCCTGGCTGCCTTCCGCGAGGCCTTCACCAAAGCGGCCCTGACCCGCTTCGGCAGCGGCTGGGCCTGGCTCTCGGTCACGCCCGCCGGCAAGCTGGTGGTGGAAAGCAGCGCCAACCAGGACAGCCCGCTGATGCAGGGCAACACGCCGATCCTGGGCCTGGACGTCTGGGAACACGCCTATTACCTCAAGTACCAAAACCGTCGCCCTGAATACATTGGCGCCTTCTACAATGTCGTGAATTGGCCCGAGGTGGCTCGCCGTTATGCGGCCGCAAAGGGTTAAGCCCGCTTTGTGATGGAGGCATCGGCCCCATGAACACATTCAGCCGTCACCGCGTGCGTCCCGCGGCCACCAGCATCAGCGTCTGGACCCTGGCCGTGCTGGTGTCCTGCCTGGCGATGCACCAGCTGTGGGCCTACCTGGACGTGCGCGCGCCGCACGTCGCCGATGCCCTGCTGGGCGGGCTGGTGGCGGCGGGCGCCACCGCGCTGGGCACCGTGCCCATCCTGTTCGCCCGCACCATCCCGCAAAAGGTCCAGGACAGCATGTTCGGCTTCGGCGCGGGCGTGATGCTGGCGGCCAGCGCGTTTTCGCTTGTGGCGCCGGGCATCGAGGCGGCCGAAAGGCAGGGCATGGGCCCCTGGGGCGCCGGGCTGACGGTGGGGGCGGCCATCCTGCTGGGCGCGGCGGTGCTGCTCATCATGGACCGCACGCTGCCGCACGAACACTTCATCAAGGGACGCGAAGGCATCGAGGCGCGCCGCATGCGGCGCGCCTGGTTGTTTGTCATCGCCATCACCTTGCACAACCTGCCCGAAGGCCTGGCCATCGGGGTCGGCTACGCGGGGGGCGACCCGGTGGCGGGCACCGCCCTGGCCACGGGCATCGCGATCCAGGACATTCCCGAGGGGATGGTCGTTGCGGTGGCGCTGCTGGCCGCCGGCTATAAGCGGGCCTTCGCCGTGGCGCTGGGCATGTTGTCGGGTCTGGTCGAGCCGCTGGGCGCGGTGCTTGGCGCCGCCATCGTCGGCTGGTCCGTCTTGCTGCTGCCCTGGGGGCTGGGCTTTGCGGCGGGCGCCATGCTGTTTGTGATCAGCCACGAAATCATTCCCGAATCGCACCGCAAGGGGCACGAGGTCTACGCCACCTGCGGGCTGATGCTGGGCTTTGTGCTGATGATGCTGCTGGACACGGCGCTGGGCTAGTTCCGGCGCTGGCGCCACGCTTGGCGCGCGTTCCCGGCAGCGGTTTACCAAGGGGCCGGGCCCCGAAATCGCGCTTTTCCGGTGCTTGTTTTCGTTGTATGCTTGGCGCCGCTGTCACGCATGTTTGCGGGAGAGAGCGCCCCTGCCAGCAGGGTCGCCGCCGAAGGCGCAATTCGCCCAGAATCGCTCAGGTAACCGATATCGCACATGCTTGCCCCGTCCCGGTTTTACCGTGTGGATGCGGCAAAACAGTACTCTGGAGAGACCTGGCGCCGCCCCGAATTCGGGACACAGCGAGCAGCCCAGGCGCCGAAGGTGCAAACCCGCCACGCGCGGGGCAACTCTCAGGCAAAAGGACAGAGGGGCGGAAGATTCAGCCGATGCCGTGCGGGCGCAGTCCGCTTGTCACGACCGGCATTCCGTAACCCTGGCAAGCCATTGCCGTCCCGGAGTTTCCGCGCATGTCCGCAACCCTGAAACGCACCCCGCTGGCCGACGAACACATCGCCTCCGGCGCCCGAATGGTCGATTTCGGCGGCTGGGACATGCCCTTGGCCTACGGCTCGCAGCTTGAGGAACACCACGCGGTGCGCCAGGATGCGGGCATGTTCGACGTGTCGCACATGCTGAATGTCGACGTCTCCGGCCCGGACGCCTACGCCTTCCTGCAACGCCTGGTCGCCAACGACGTCGCCAAGCTGACCGTGCCGGGCAAGGCGCTGTATTCGTGCATGCTGAACCCGCAGGGCGGCGTCATCGACGACCTGATCATCTATTTCTTTGCCGCTGACGAATGGCGCGTGGTCGTCAACGCCGGCACCGCCGACAAAGACGTGGCCTGGATGCAGCGCGTGAAGCAGGCCGGCAATTTCGATGTCACCATCACCCCGCGCCGCGATCTGGCCATGGTGGCCGTGCAGGGCCCGAACGCCCGCGCCAAGGTCTGGGCCGCCCGCCCGGCCTGGCAAGCCGCCTCCGAAGCGTTGACGCCGTTTGTCGCCGCCCGCGTGGGCGACGACACGCTGGTCGCCCGCACCGGCTACACCGGCGAAGACGGCTTTGAAATTGTCCTGCCCGCCTCTGACGTCGTGCAACTGTGGCGCGACCTTGCCGCCCAGGGCGTGCGCCCGGCGGGCCTGGGCGCGCGTGACACGCTGCGCCTGGAAGCCGGCATGAACCTGTATGGCCAGGACATGGACGAGCTGACCCAGCCCGACCAGGCCGGCCTGACCTGGACCGTGTCGCTCAAGAACGCCGAGCGCCGCTTCATCGGCCGCGAGGCGCTGGAACAATTCGCCACCCACGCCGCCTTTGTCGGCCTGAAGCTGCAAGAGCGCGGCGTGATGCGCGCCCACATGGCCGTGCGCTGCGCGCAAGGCACGGGCGAACTCACTAGCGGCACCATGTCGCCCACGCTGGGCGTGTCGATCGGCTTTGCCCGCCTGCCGCAAGGCGTGCGTCCGGGCGACACGGTCGAAGTCGACATCCGCGGCAAATGGGTGCCCGCCCTGGTCTGCAAGCTGCCCTTCGTGCGTAACGGCAAAGCCGTCGAACACTCGTAAACTCGAAGCTTCGCGCGAACGGCCTTGCCAGTTGATGCACACGCCGCTCGCACGAGGCGCGCAACACCATTCATCTACCCGCATTCCCTAGAGGATTTCCCATGAGCCTGCCCACCGATCGCAAGTACACCCAGTCCCACGAATGGGTCAAAGCTGAAGGCGACGTGTTCGTCGTCGGCATCACCGATACCGCCCAGGACCAATTGGGCGACCTGGTTTTTGTTGGCGACGTCAAGGTTGGCGCCAAGTTGAACGCAGGCGAAACCGCCGGCGTGGTCGAGTCGGTCAAGGCCGCCTCGGACATCTACGCACCCGTCAACGGTGAAATCGTTGCCTTCAACGACGAGCTGGAAAACAACCCCAGCCTGATCAACGAATCGGCCTTCACCACCTGGATCTTCAAGATCAAGCCGGTCAACGCCGCCGATGCCGACAAGCTGCTGGACGCCGCCGGCTACGAAGCCGTCGCCAACGGCTAAGAAGCCGGTTCGAGCCGGGCGCGCCGACCTCGTGGCGCGCCGGCCTGATGCACCACCACCCGAGAGTCCCCATGTCGCGCGCCCTAGACACCCATACCGACTTCATTCCCCGCCACATCGGCCCGTCCGACGCCGACCAGGCCGCCATGCTCCAAGTAATTGGCAGCCCCAGCCTGGACGCCCTGATCGACGAAGTCGTTCCCGCCAAGATCCGCAGCCAGGCCCCCCTGGCGCTGCCGCCGTCGCGCAGCGAAACCGACGTGCTGGCTGAACTGAAGCAGATCGCGGGCCGCAACAAGGTCTATCGCAACTACATCGGCCAGGGCTACTACGGCACGCAGACGCCCAACGTCGTGCTGCGCAACATTCTTGAGAACCCCGCCTGGTACACGGCCTACACGCCTTACCAGCCCGAGATCTCGCAAGGCCGCCTTGAAGCCCTGCTGAACTACCAGACCATGGTCGCCGACCTGACCGGGCTGGACATCTCCAACGCCTCGCTGCTGGACGAAAGCACGGCCGCCGCCGAAGCCATGACGCTGGCCCGCCGTGGCGCCAAGTCCCAAAGCCCGGTGTTCTTCATTTCGCGCCACGTGCATCCGCAGACCATCGAAGTCGTGCGCACGCGCGCCGAAGGCCTGGGGTTGGAAATCACCGTGGGCGACGAAGCCCAGGGCCTGCCGGAATGCTTCGGCGTGCTGCTGCAATACCCGCACAGCACCGGCTCGGTGTCCGACTACCGCAAGCTGGCAGAAGCCGCCCACGCGCAAGGCGCCGTGGTCGCCTGCGCCACCGACCTGTTGGCGCTGGCCCTGTTGGCCGCCCCGGGCGAGTGGGGCGCGGACATCGCCATCGGATCGGCGCAACGCTTTGGCGTGCCGTTCGGTTTTGGCGGCCCGCACGCCGGCTTCATGGCCTGCAAGGATTCGTTCAAGCGCAACATGGCCGGCCGCCTGGTTGGCGTGTCGAAAGACGCCCAAGGCAACCCGGCAATGCGCCTGGCGCTGCAAACGCGCGAACAGCACATCCGCCGCGAGAAGGCCACGTCCAACATCTGCACCGCGCAGGTGCTGCTGGCCGTGATGGCCGGCATGTATGCGGTGTGGCATGGCCCCGAAGGCATCCGCCGCATCGCGCAGCGCGTGCAGCGCAGCACCACCATCTTGCGCGGTGAACTCATCAAGCTGGGCGTGAAGGTGGTCAACGACACGTTCTTCGACACGCTGCTGCTGGAAACGGGCGCCGCCACCCCGGCCATCCTGACGGCCGCCGAGTGCGAGCACGTCAACCTGCGCCGCGTCGATGGCGCGCGCCTGGCCGTGTCGCTGGACGAAACCGTCACCGTCGCCGACCTGCAAGCGCTGGTCAACGTGTTTGCCGCCGGCCTGGAACGCGATGATGTCGAACTGGACATCGATGCACTGGACGCGGCCGCCGCCGGCGGCATTCCCGCATCGGTCGCGCGCGAAAGCGCCATCCTGAAGCACCCCGTCTTCTCCAGCGTGCAATCCGAAACCGACATGCTGCGCTACCTGCGCAAGCTGGCCGACAAGGACCTGGCGCTGGACCGCACGATGATCCCGCTGGGTTCGTGCACCATGAAGCTGAACGCCACGGCCGAGATGATCCCCATCACCTGGCCCGAATTCGCGCTGATCCACCCGTTTGCGCCCGCCTCGCAAAGCCAGGGCTACAACGAACTGATCGACCGCCTGTCCGCCGCCCTGTGCGAAATTACCGGCTACGACAACATCAGCCTGCAACCCAACTCGGGCGCGCAAGGCGAATACGCCGGCCTGCTGGCCATTCGTGGCTACCACCAGGCCAACGGCCAGCATCAGCGCAATGTCTGCCTGATCCCGGCCTCGGCCCACGGCACCAACCCCGCGTCGGCCCAACTGGCCGGCATGGACGTGGTGGTGGTGGCGTCTGATTCCAACGGCAACGTCGATCTTTCCGACCTGCGCGCCAAGATCGAACAAGTGGGCGACAAGCTCGCCGCGCTGATGATCACCTACCCGTCCACGCACGGCGTGTTCGAGGAAGCCGTCACTGAAATCTGCGAACTGGTCCACCAGGCCGGCGGGCAGGTCTACCTGGACGGCGCCAACATGAACGCGATGGTGGGCGTGGCCCAGCCGGGCAAGTTCGGGTCCGACGTGTCGCACCTGAACCTGCACAAGACGTTCTGCATTCCGCACGGCGGTGGCGGCCCCGGCGTGGGCCCCGTGGCGGTGCGCGCGCATCTGGCGCCGTACCTGCCGGGCGTGGTGAACGAACAGGGCAAGCTGCCCGGCGAAGCCAAGGTCGGCCCGGTGTCGGCCGCGCCTTTCGGTTCGGCCGGCATTTTGCCAATTCCGTTCGTGTATATCGCGCTGATGGGTGCCGACGGCCTGCGCCGCGCCACCGAAGTGGCCATCCTGAACGCCAACTACATCGCCACCCGCCTGCGCGACCACTACCCGGTGCTGTACGCGGGCCGCAATGGCCGCGTGGCGCACGAGTGCATCCTGGATGTGCGCCCGTTGAAGGAAACCAGCGGCATCAGCGCCGAGGACATCGCCAAGCGCCTGATGGACTACGGCTTCCACGCGCCCACCATGAGCTTCCCGGTGGCGGGCACGCTGATGGTCGAGCCCACGGAATCCGAAGGCGTGGCCGAGCTTGACCGCTTCATCGACGCGATGATCTCCATCCGCGAAGAAATCGCCCAGGTCGAGCGCGGCGAACGCGACCGCGAGGACAACGTCCTGAAGAACGCGCCGCACACCGCGCAGATGCTGTTGGCCGAAGAATGGCTGCACGACTACCCGCGCCAGCAGGCCGCCTACCCGGTGGCGTCGCTGCGCGAGGCCAAGTACTGGCCGCCGGTGGCCCGTGTGGACAACGCCTACGGCGACCGCAACCTGGTCTGCGCGTGCTTGCCGATCGAAGCCTACGCGTAGTGCATTACGCGTAACGACGTCACGCCGGGCCCTGGCGCCCGGCAATAAAAAAAGCCTCCATCTTGCGATGGAGGCTTTTTGTTGGGCGCTTGCCCGTATCGATATCGGCCGTGCGTCTTACTTGGCCGGCGCCGCCTGGGCCGCCGCGTTGAAGTCTTCGGCGATGCTGATGAACGTGTTCAACAGGATTTGCAGGTTGTCCTTGCCGATCCCGCCTTCCGCGTTCATGTCCATTTGCAGCACGGCCTGGTTCTTGTTGTCCAGGTAGGCGCGGGTCCAGCGGTATTCCTGGTTCCAGCTGTTGAGCGTCTTCAGCGACATCGGCTTCTTGGTCTTGTACGTGGCCGTCATGACCAGGTCCAGGCACTTTTCAGTGAAGTCGTTGCACAGGAATTCCAGGCGCAGATCGCTGGCGCCGGTCGTGCCCGGGTCCAGGATCAGCACGGGGCCTTCGTCGCCATCCTGCTTGTTGGCGGTGATGCCCATGTCGTCCAGCAGGGCACTGACGGTGTCCAGGCTGAAGTCCTGCATCACGCCGACGGCGGGCGTTGCCCCGTCGGCCGGCTCTTGCTCGTTCATGCCGGGCATGGACTCTTCTTCGTCGTCGTCCATGGAATTCATGCCGGCGGCGCCAAGCAGGCCGCTGAACAATTCGTCGGCGGGAATTTCCTTGCCGTTCAAGTTGCCCATGCCGTCCGCGAACGTGAACTTGCCAACGATGTTGTCGCCGTCGTTCTTGCCCACGTTGAACATTTCAGCCATGCCCGACATCTGGCGCACGGTCTGGTCGGCGTCCTCGGCGGCCTTCTCCGGGGTCAGCCCTTCTTTCTTGACGGCGTATTGTGCGACCAGGTCCTGCACCATCGGCTTGGAAATGATCAGCGTGGCGTCGATGCGCTTGATGGCCTTGGCGGCAATTTCCTGCGGCGTCAGGTTCTTGACGTCGGGCGGGTTGGCCAGGTCCAGCGTGAAGTTCAGCTTGCTTTCGCCCTTGGCGGTTTTCCAGCTGATCGGGTCGATGCTGAACGACGGGTTGCCCGCCAACAACTTGCCGGCGCTGTCCAGCATCGTCTGGAACTGCTCGTCCTTCAGGCCTTCGTCTTCGGTTTGCGCCATGTATTGGCGCAACAGCTGGTTGTACGTGTCCGACAGTTGCTTGACGGCCTGGCCGTCCAGCTTGGCCAGCTTGATCACGGCCTGGCCATTGCCCAGCGCCACGTCGTTGACGGTGATGTCGCCGGTTTGATAGGCGGCCTGCACGTTGATGGACTTGTCGTCTTCGGACAGCTTCACGCCGTAGCCGAAGTTATCCAGCGACAGTTTGACGTCGTCACCCTTGCGCGTCACGTCGACGCGCTTGATCTTCAGGTCCGAATCGCCCATCGACACGCCGAACTTGCCCATGCGGCTGTTCACGTCCATCGTCAGGCCGGCGATGGACATGATGACGGGGTCGTTGCTCTTGGAGCCGTCGATGGCCAGCTTGTCCATCACGCCATGCGCGACGACGGCTTGCAGCGTACGGTCGAAGCTGCCGGTGATGACCATGCCGCTGAAGTCGATGGCGTTGCCTTGCAGCGCCGTCGAGACCGGCGCGATCTTCGCCGTGGAGGTGGTCGTGCCGCTGTAGCTCACCATGGCGTCGCTGATCAGCGGCGACACATCCTTGGTCAGTGCGAACACTTCCTTCAGGTTGTCGGTCTTGGCGATTTCCGCGTGCACGAACGCCAGCTTGGGCGCAAGCGCGCCTTGCGACAGGGCGGTCTTGGGGAAGGGGCCGTGCTCGATGACGGCATCGAATTCGATCATGCCGGCAGGCATGGCGTCCGGGCTCTTGTCGTTCTTGACCAGCGACAGGCCATAGCGCGCCTGCGTCGAGAACAGGCTGCGGTCGTACTTGAGCTGGTCGATGCGCAGGCCGAACAGCGGCGTCAGCTTGGCCAGTTTTTCGTTGGCTTCTGCCAGATGGCGTTGCGAGCTTTCCTCAATGCGTTTGCCGGTGTACCACGTGGCGCCAACCCAGCTTCCCGCTCCCACTATGACCACACCGAGGGTGATCGCTACGCTCTTTTTCATCGTCTGCTTTTTTCGTTGATTATCGAGTCATATCCGGCAGACAGCGCTTTGCGCCGTCGCGGCTGGTCTTCCAGACGCGGCTGCCGGCATACACGTATTCATCGGCCTGTAAGGGCCCGCGCCGGAGTATACCGACGCGGTGCGACGCCCGACCGTGCGCGCAGTTACTGAAGATTTCAAAATGAAAGGCCGGCGAACCACGCCGGCCTTTTTGTCGACAATTTTGCTGAATGTGGGGTTACAGCGGGTCCAGCGGGTATATCGGCCGGCGCACGTGCTTGAACTCTAGCTGGCTGTAGTCCGACGTGGTGACGCCCACGCCGGTGCATTCGATGACCTCGGTGGCCATTGCCGAGAAGCCCGCGCGCCAGTGCACCCGGCTTTTCAGCACCACATAGCGTTTTTGCAACGGGTCAACGCCAACGGACGACAGGCAATTGATGTCGAAGGGTTCCTGGTGGCGCGATACCACCACGATTTCGACTCGGCCGGTATCGATCACCACCGTCAGCCCGGTGTCGTTGCGCACGCCCCGGTACATCGGGCCGCGGCTCAGGTACACGCCGTCGAACACCAGCTTGACGCGGCCCGTGACTTCCAGCGGTTCGCTGGGTTCCTTGATGGCCGGCATGGCCAGCTTGCCGCCCAGCTTGATCGTGATGGTCTTGCCCACGCCCGCGGCGGCCGCCTGTTCAGCGGCCTGGGGGTCGCAGATGGCGTAGAACACCACGTTGTCCAATTCCTGGCGCAGCACTTCGGCCAGCACGGCGGTGGTATCCATGGTGCCGCCCGAGCCCGTGTTGTCGTAGTGGTCCAGCAGCACGACAGGGCCTTGTTCGATCTGCTTGGCGCGCGCGATGGTAGGGGCCAGGGGCTCCGGGTGAAACACCCAATCGGCGCGACCGGCCCAGGCGCGTTCCAGCAGTTCGTCGCGGTGCTTCTCGGCCTGTTGCAGATTACCGTCCGTACAGACGACGGCGCTCAGGCCCGCTTCGCGGATGTCGGCATGCGGAAACCCCACAAAGACCGACGCCGCCAGCACGCCGCCCGCTTCCAGTTCCTTGCAGCGTTCCTGCAAGGGCCCGTTGGGCGCCGCATGGGTACCCTGGCACATGATGTGCGGCAGCATGGGCTTGTTGGCCCAGGTCATGACGGGTTTGATCTCGCCCTTGAGCGTGCGCGCGATGACGTTGGCGGCACGCACCCCGGCCGCGCGGATATCCACGTGCGGATACGTATGAAAGCCGCTGATGACGGTGGCGTTGCGCACGATGTCGTCGTAGATATTGGCGTGCATGTCCAGCGTGACGGCCACCGGCGTCGTCGGGTCGATTTCCCGCAGGCGCCGCAGCAGGTCGCCCTCGGCGTCTTCCACGCCTTCGGCCACCATGGCGCCGTGCAGGTCCAGCAAGATGGCGTCAAAGCCCCCCAGCTTGACCTGGTCCAGCACCAGCTTGCACAGGCGTTCGTGGGTCTCGGCGCTGGTGGGGCCGCTGGGCCAGGACTCGGCCGCTACGGGCACGACCATCTCCGCGCCCTCGCGGCGCGCCACTTCGATATAGCCGCCCAGCCCGCTGTCGGTGTTTTCGTAGGCCTTGATGGCTAGATCGCCGGCCAGGATGTCGGGGCTGCCTCGGAAAAAGCGTTCAAGCGGGGTCGGCACGGGCGAATAGGTATTCGTCTCGTGCTTGATCATTGCCAATAGCCAACGCATGGGAATTCCTGTGGTTGCTGTGGAAAGTCAGTTCGTCTTGGGCGGCTGCGGCCACGGGTGCTGCGCGGGCCGCATCTGTTCCCACGCGCGCGCCACGCGCAACACGCCCAGGTCGTCAAAGCGCGCGCCGGCGATTTGCAGGCCGATGGGCAGGCCGGCGCGCGTATAGCCGCAGTTGACCGACGCGGCGGGCTGTTCGCTCATGTTGAAGGGCAGCGTGAAGCCGATGTGGTGCATGGTCGTGGCCACTTCATTGGTGGGCGACGGCCACTCGGCGTTGTAGGCCACCACGGGCGCCACGGGCGACAGCACGTAGTCGAACGGCGCGCAGGCGGCCACGGTCTTGGCGCGCACGTTCAGTGTTTCGTAGTAGCTCTTGAAGACGGCTTCGCCGCTTTGGCCGCCGCCGCTTTCTGCCCACGTGCGAATGAACGGCAGGATCTTGGCGCGGCGCGCCTCGGGCAGCGCGGCCAGGTCGATGGCCGAACGCGTGCGCCAGAAGCGGTCCACGCCATCCAGCATGTCGGGCGTCATCCAGGGCAGCATCGGCGTGACGATGGCGCCGGCGGCTTCGAAGGCCTGCGCGGCCGCTTGCACGGCATCGCGCACTTCCGGGTCCAGCGGCAGGCCGCAGCCCGCATCCATCAGCAGGCCGATGCGCAGGCCCTTGACGTCTTGCGCCAGGTTCAGCCAGTCGAAGTCCTGGAAAGGCAAGCTCATGTGGTCGCGCGCGTCGGGCTGCGACAGCACGCCCATCATCAGCGCGGTATCGGTAATGGTGCGCGTCATGGGGCCGGCGCAGCGTCCCATGAAGGGCGGGTCGATGGGAATGCGGCCCAGGCTGGGCTTTAGCGTGGCGATGCCGCACCACGCGGCCGGCAGGCGCACCGAGCCACCGATGTCGGTGCCGATATGCAGCGGGCCATATCCGGCCGCCGCCGCCGCGCCCGCGCCGGCGCTGGAGCCGCCCGGGTTCTTGCTCAGGTCCCAGGGGTTGCGCGTCAGTTCGTGAAAGCTGGACAGGCCAGAGGACAGCATGCCGAAGTCCGGCATGGTGGTCTTGCCCAGCAGCACGGCGCCCGCTTCCCGCATGCGGGCGGCGGGCGGCGCGTCGGCGGCGGCCGGGGTCAGGTCGGTGGCGGCGGTGCCCAGCGGCACGGGGGTGCCGCGCGTGGCGATGTTTTCCTTAATGGTGGCGGGCACGCCGTCCAGGCTGTAGCCGCCCGCCGATTGCGGCTGGCCCTTCATCCAGCGGGCTTCCGAGGCCCGCGCCATTGCCAGCGCGCCCTCGGGGTCCAGCGCGTAGGTGGCCTTCAGGTGCGGTTCCCAGCGCTGGATGTGGTCAAGCACCGAGCGCGTGACCTCAACGGGCGACAAAGTCTTGTCGCGATACGCTTGCAGCAGTTCCTGGGCGGACAATTCGTGCGGTTGTGACATCTGGGTTCCTGTGTTGCAAAGGAAGGCAATTCGGGTGTTCAGGGCATCAGCACATCAGCACATCATGATGCGGCCGCGGCCGCTTGCGCCAAGGTGGCGGCGACGGGCTGGAAGTTGCGAAAGTCCCAGTCGCGTCCCGGAGCCGCGTCGATCAGCGCGCGCGTGTATTCGTGGCGCGGCTCGGTCAGCACGGTCTCTGCCGAACCGGTCTCGACCACCTTGCCGCGCTGCATGACCATGATGGTGTCGCAGATCTGCGCGGCCACGCGCAGGTCGTGCGTGATGAACAGCACGCCCACGCCGGTGCGCTGGCGCACTTGCTCCAGCAGTTCAAGCACCTGCGCCTGCACCGATACGTCCAGCGCCGATACGGCTTCGTCGGCCACCAGGATCTCCGGGTCCATGACCAGCGCACGCGCGATGCAGATGCGCTGGCGCTGTCCGCCTGAAAACTGATGCGGGTAGCGTTGCATGGCGTCCGGGCTCAGGCCCACCACGGTCAGCGTTTCGCCCGCGCGTTTCAGGGCCTGATCGCGCGGCATGCCAAAGTTAAGCAAGCCTTCGATGATGGATTCGCCCACGGTGCGGCGCGGGTTCAGCGACCGGTACGGGTCCTGGAACACGATCTGGATGCGGCGGCGCACCGGCCGCAGCGCCGAGCCCGACAACGTGCTCAAGTCTTCACCGCCCATCATCATGTGCCCGGCGGTGGGCTCGATCAGGCGCACGATGCAGCGCGCCACGGTGGACTTGCCCGAGCCGGATTCGCCCACGATGCCCAGGATTTCGCCTTTGCGCAGCGTCAGATTGACGTCGGTGGCGGCCACCACGTGCTGCGCGGCGCGCCGCGAGAACATCGAGCTTTTGCCCGCATAGGTGCGGCCCAGGCCCTTGACGTGCAGCACGGGCTGGCCGTCCGGCGCGTCGCGGCGGTTGGGCACCAGGCTGGGCACGGACGACACCAGGCGTCGCGTGTACGACTGCTTGGGTTCGGCCAGGATTTCGTTGCGGGTACCGCTTTCGATCAGGTCGCCCCGGTTCATCACCACGATGCGATCCGAAATCTCGGCCACCACGCCGAAGTCATGCGTGATGAACAGCACGGCCGTCTTGTGCTTGACCTGCAATTCCTTGATCAACGCCAGGATCTGCTTTTGCGTGGTGACGTCCAGCGCGGTCGTGGGTTCGTCGGCGATCAGCAGCTTGGGCTCCAGGATCAGCGCCATCGCAATCACGATGCGCTGGCGCTGGCCGCCCGACAGCTGATGCGGATACGCCTCGAAGATGCGTTCCACATCGGGCAG
The DNA here is from genome assembly GCF_036668755.1 of Achromobacter sp. ESBL13. Taxonomy (NCBI): domain Bacteria; kingdom Pseudomonadati; phylum Pseudomonadota; class Betaproteobacteria; order Burkholderiales; family Alcaligenaceae; genus Achromobacter; species Achromobacter sp. ESBL13. The sequence goes on from NZ_JAZEVT010000002.1 coordinate 1,176,157, forward strand.
GTGCACCGACTGGAACATGTCCAGCACCTTGGCGCGGCGTTCGGCGGCGCTCATGCCCTTGCGATGCAGGCGCAGCACTTCGTCAACCTGCTTGCCGACGGTATGCACGGGGTTTAGCGCGGTCATGGGTTCCTGGAACACCATGGCCATGCGGGTCGCGCGCATCTCGCGCAGGCGGCGCTGCGACGCGGTGGCGACGTCTTCACCTTCCACGCGGATGGAACCGGCGCTGATGGACAGGATGCCTTGCGGCAACAGGCCCATCACGGCCAGCGACGTGACCGATTTGCCGGAGCCGGATTCACCGACCACGCACACCGTTTCACCGGCATGCACGTCCAGGCTCAGATTGCGCACGACGCGGTTGCCGGCGCCGGCCACTTCCACGGACAGGTTGCGGATCGCCAGGATGGCGGACGAGGTGTCGCCAGCGGGGGGAGTAGGAGAGTAGGTCATCGGCATCAGATCCTGCGCACCATTTTCGGGTCCAGCGCATCGCGCAGGGCGTCACCCAGGATGTTCACGCTAAGCACGGTCAGCGACAGAAGCAGGCCAGGGAAGAGAATCAGGCCGGGCAGCATGCGGAAATACATGCGGCCTTCGGACATGATGTTGCCCCACGACGCGATCTCGGGCGGGATGCCCGCGCCCAGGAAGCTGAGGATGGCCTCGGTCAGCATCGCCGACGCGAACACGTAGGTGCCTTGCACCGTCAGCGGCGCGATGGTGCTGGGCACCATGTGGCGCCACAGCAGCAGTGGCAGCGGCGTGCCCAACGCCAGCGCGGCTTCCACATAGGGTTCGCCGCGCACCGTCAGGATCTGCCCGCGCACCAGCCGCACCACACGGGGAATTTCCGGGATGGTGATGGCAACAAGCACGGTCGTGATGCTGGCGCCGGTAACGGACACCAGGGCAATTGCCAGCAGGATGCCGGGAATGGCCATGATGGCGTCCATCGTGCGCATGATCAGCCCGTCCAGCGAACGGAACCAACCGGCAATGACGCCGATGACCAGCCCGATGGCCACGCTGACGACGGCGGCGCCCAAGCCCGCGATCAAGGAGATGCGCGCGCCGTAGGCCACGCGCGACCAGACGTCGCGGCCAAAGGCGTCGGTGCCGAACAGGTAGTCGGTAAAGGGCTGCTTCAGGCGCGCGCCCGGGTTGATGTAGGTGGGGTCCACCGTGCCCAGCAGCGGCGCAAACACGGCGATGGCGACGATGGTGACCAGCACCACCAGCGCCAGCATGACCGGCCAGCTTTTCAGGCCCTGGCGCACTTGCCGCCAGGCGGTGACTTGAGGGTTGCCGCCTCCGGGGAGGTCGGCGGCCGCTTGCGCGGCGGCATCGGTTGGCGTGTGCATGGCTCTTCCCTAGTAGCGGATGCGCGGGTCGAACACCGTGTAGGCGCAATCGACGATCAGGTTGATGAACACGTAGACGAACGCGAAGAACAGCGTCAGCCCCTGGATGACGGGATAATCGCGCGCCAGCACGGCTTCCACCACCAAACGGCCCAGGCCGGGGATGTTGAACACCGATTCGGTCACGACCACGCCGCTGATCAACAGCGCGATGCCCAGGCCCACCACGGTGGCGATGGGCACCGCCGCGTTGCGCAGCGCGTGGCCCAGCAGCACGCCGGTTTCACCCAGGCCCTTGGAGCGCGCCGTGCGGATGAAGTCCTCGCCCATGACCTCGATGACGCTGGTGCGCGTGATGCGCGCAATCAACGCCACATAGACCGTGGACAAGGCCAGCGACGGCAGGATGAGCCGGTGCAGATATAGCCAGAAGCCCTTTTCCAGCGGCGCATAGCCCTGCACGTTGAACCAGCCCAGCTTGATGGCGAACAGCCAGATCAGCAGATACCCCGTGACGAACACCGGCACCGAAAAGCCCAGCACCGAAAAGCCCATCACGGCCCGATCCAGCAGTTTGCCTTGCCGCCATGCCGCCAGGATGCCCAGCGGAATGGCGACGAGCAGCGTGAAGACCAGGGTCAGCACCGCCAGGCTCAAGGACGGTTCGAGGCGTTGCGCGATCAGTTTGGTGACCGGCACGCCGGACATGAGCGAGGTGCCCAGATCGCCTTGCAGGAGCTTGCCGCCCCAGATGAAGAACTGTTTGATGACCGGTTGGTCCAGGCCCATCGTCTGCCGTATCTGGACGATACGTTCAGGCGTGGCGCCGTCGCCCGCCATGATGATGGCCGGATCGCCCGGGCTGAAACGCAATATCGCGAAGACCACCACCGCGACCATCACCAGAACGGGGATGGTCGCGAGGAGCCGGCGTGAGACAAATGCCAGCATGTATTTCCCCCTGAACTGCTTGCTCTTTTAAGGAGCTTTCTTGACGTTCCAGAACGCAAAGACCGGTGCATGCACCAGGCCCGAGAGCTTGGTCGAGTAGACGGTGGGCACGGACATCTGGCCCAGCGGCACGTACAGGCCTTCGTCGATGCCGATGCGCTGCAATTCGTCGGCGATCTTCTTTTGCTCGGCCGGATCGGACGTCAGCGCGAACTTGGTGCGCAGTTCTTCCACTTGCGGCATGTCGGGCCAGCCGAACCAGGCGTTGTCCCCGTTGGCGGCGGCGGGCGCGGAACGCACGGGGTCCATCACGTCGGTGGCGTACCAGTTGGTGTTGTGGATGTTCCAGCCGCCTTCAGCCGGCGCGGCCTTGGAGGCGCGGCGGGTGGCCACGCTTTGCCAGTCCATGGCGGCCAGGTTGACGTTGAAGCCGGCCTTGCGCAGCGCCTGCGCCATCACCACCGGTTGCGCGGACAGGGTGCCCACGTCGGTGGCGTGCATGACCAGGATGGGGGTGTTGTCGTAGCCCGCTTCCTTCAGCAAGGCCTTGGCCTTTTCGATGTTCGACGGCACCACGACTTCCTTGCCGATGTCGCTTTCCATCGGCGTGCCGCAGCCCCACAGCGACGCGCACGTCTTCCAGTACTTGGGATTGCCCACCAGCGCCTTCATCACGTCTTCCTGGCCGATGGCGTACATCGCGGCCTGGCGGATCTTCTTGTTGTTGAAGGGCGGGTACTTGAAATTGAAGCGGTACATCGTGAAGTAGCCGACCGGGCTCAGGGACTCTTCCTTCAAGTCCTTGTTGCCTTCGATCATCGGCAACAGGTCATACGGGAACTGTTCGACGAAGTCGATTTCGCCGCCCAGCAGCGCGTTGGCGGTGGTCAGCGCATCGGGCATGACGTCCCATTCGACCTTGTCCACGTTCACGACCTTGCCGCCGGCCAGGCCGCTGGCCGGTTCCTTGCGCGGCACGTAGTCGGCGTTCTTGGCATACACCGTTTTCACGCCGGGCTTGAATTCGATGACCTTGAACGGGCCGGAGCCGGTCATGTCGGTGATGGGCTGGCCGATGGCCTGTTCGGCGATGCGCTTGGGCATCATGAACGGCGCGGTGCCCGTCGGCTTGGACAGCGCGCGCAGCGCCAGGTCCGTGGGTTCTTTCATGACGATGCGGAAATTCTTGTCGTCGATGACTTCGATCTTGTCGGTGAACTTGAGCAGCGTGCGGCCCATGCCGTCGCCGGCGGCCCAGCGCTTGATCGAGGCCACGCAGTCTTCGGACGTGACGGGCTTGCCGTCGTGCCACTTCTGGCCGTCGCGCAAGGTCATCGTGTAGGTCTTGCCGTCCGGCGAGACTTCCCATTTCTCAAGCATTTGCGGCTGGATCTTGTTGTCGGCGTCGGTGGCCAGCAAGGTGTCGTAGATCATGTAGCCGTGCCACGTCGTGATGTATGCGGTGGTGGCGTGCGGGTCGGTCAAGCGCAACGGCGAGTGCATGACGGACTTGATGACGGTTTCGGCGTAAGCGCCGTGAGCCATCATCAACGTTGCACCGGCCAACGCGGCCGCTCGAACAAACTTGAGCATGGAGATTCCCCTTGAAGCGGTGTGAGCGGCACGGTTGGCCGCTACGTCGTTAACGCGCCGCTCGATGGCGGCGTGGGAGGGTCAGGCGGTTGCGGGTCGGCCCGAAAACACCGGCCCGCAAGGCGCCATTCTGATGCCGGGACGCAACCGTGTCCATGGTTGTTTTGCCGCATCCATCAGCATGGAGCCAGGGGCGGCGCACACCAGGATCGTTTGCGCGATGGATGTGAAATCCGCGCGGAAATGCGCGGAACTCTTCACCACCAGAATTGCGGCGCGCGTGGGTTCGACGCCCGCGAACCGGAACATTTCCTGGTCCGCCATCTGCACCTTGTTAGAGGCGACGATGATGTGCACGCCACCAATACGCAGGCAGGCGCTGGGGCCCAGATCCATGTGGAATCCGCGGTAGAAAGCGCCGTGCGTATCGAAGCGTCCATCTGAAGTTTTCTCGACGATGAACTCCGTGTCCAGCGGTTCGTCGTCGGGAATACCCGAGTGTCCACCTAGTGCAATCCGTACCTTGTTTCCGACGCCCGCGCGGTGCGCGGCAAGCGCGGCGGCCGGGTCGACGATCAGGCCGATGGCGGTGTCGCGCGCGTCGTGGCGGATCAGCGCGCGCAGCACGCCGGTGGTGTCCGAGCTGCCGCCCGCGCCGGGGTTGTCTTGTGCGTCAGCGATCACGACCGGCTTGTCCGCACCGTGCGCGATTCGCATCGCTTCCTGCACGGCTTCGTCGGGCGTGTACAGCTTGCCGCCAAAGTCGCGTTCGGCATTCAACACGGCGCGCGCCATTTCGGCGGCGGCCGCGTCGGCCTCGGCCTGCGTGGTGCCGTAAGCCCATACGGTGGGCGCGCATTCGGGGAAGTCGGCAGCGGGAAATCCGGTGGCGAAAGACAGGCTGGTGGCGCCGCGCGCTTCGATCTCGCCCACCAGCGCATACAGGCTGCGCGACGGTTCGATGTCGGTCGATTGCCAGCACAGCGAAATCAGGTAGGGCAGGGCGCGCAACGACACATAGGGACGCGGCATGCCGGCCAGCCGCAGGGCTAGCAGCGCGGCGGCGCGTTGGCCGGTTTCCGCCATGTCGATGTGGGGATACGTGCGGTAGCAGACCAGCGCGTCGGCATGGCGCACCATGGCGCGCGTGACGTTGGCGTGCAGGTCCAGGCTGGCCACCACGGGCACGTCCGGGCCGACCAGCTCGCGCACGCGCTTGAGCAGTTCGCCTTCGCCGTCGTCCAGGTGTTCGGTGACCATGGCGCCGTGCAGGTCCAGGTATACGCCATCCAGCGGCAGTGCGTCGGACAGGCCTTGCAGGATCAGCGCGCTGATGCGTTCAAAAGCGTCTTTGGTGACGGGGCCGGACGGGCTGGCCGCGGCCCAGGTAGTGGGCACCAGCGTGTGCTGGTTCATGGCTTCGATGAAGCCCGCCACGGGAATGTTGGCGCCTGCCACGGCTTGGAACATTGCGGGGCCGCTGACCAGCTTGGGCCAGCCGCCGCCTTTCTCGGCAAAATCTTCCCACGTCGCGCGCGACGGCGCGAACGTATTGGTTTCGTGCTGAAAGCCGCCTATACCGATGCGCATCGGGCATCCCCTTGTGTCATGTGATGTTGCTGTGTCGTGGTACTGGCCGGGCGCGGCCGAAGCCGCGCCCTTGCAAAGCCGGGTAATGCGTCCTTCTGGAAAGCGGGTGATTGAAGTCGTGAAGCGGGCGGGTTTACTTCGCCACGGGCATGGTGAATTCGGCGCCCTTGGCGATGCTGTCCGGCCAGCGCTGCATCACGCTCTTGTAGCGCGAGTAGAAGCGGATGCCTTCTTCGCCGTAGGCGTGGTGGTCGCCAAACAGTGAACGCTTCCAGCCGCCGAACGAATGCCAGGCCATCGGCACGGGAATCGGCACGTTGATGCCGACCATGCCGACCTTGATCTGGCGTGCGAACGCGCGCGCCACGCCGCCGTCGGACGTGAAGCACGCCACGCCGTTGCCGAACTCGTGCGCGTTGATCAGCTCAACGGCGCTGGCAAAGTCGGGCACGCGCACGATGCACAGCACCGGGCCGAAGATCTCTTCGCGATAGATGTTCATGGTGGGCTTGACGTTGTCGAACAGCGTGCCGCCCAGGAAGTAGCCCTTTTCGTTGCCGGGCACTTTCAGGCCACGGCCGTCCACGACCAGATCGGCGCCGGCCGCGATGCCGTCTTCGATGTAGCCCATGACCTTGTTGCGGTGCTGCGCCGTGACCAGCGGGCCCATTTCGGCGTCGGCGTTCATGCCGTCCTTGACGATTAGCGCCTTGACGCGCGGGGTCAGGCGTTCAACGACCTTGTCGGCCACATCGCCCACCGCCACGGCAACCGAGATCGCCATGCAGCGCTCGCCGGCCGAACCATACGCGGCGCCCATCAAGGCGTCGGTTACCTGGTCCAGGTCGGCGTCGGGCATGACGACCAGATGGTTCTTGGCGCCGCCCAGCGCCTGCACGCGCTTGCCGCGCTTGGTGCCTTCGGCGTAGATGTATTCGGCGATGGGCGTAGACCCCACGAACGACAGCGCTTCAACGTCCGGGTGATTGATCAGCGCGTCCACGGCCAGCTTGTCGCCGTGCACCACGTTGAACACGCCGGGGGGCAGGCCGGCTTCGGTCAGCAGTTCGGCCAGGCGCAGGGACGCCGACGGATCACGTTCGGAAGGCTTGAGCACGAAGGTGTTGCCGCAGGCGATGGCCACGGGGAACATCCAGCACGGCACCATCATCGGGAAGTTGAACGGCGTGATGCCGGCCACCACGCCCAGTGCCTGACGCATGCTCCAGTTGTCGATGCCGCCGCCGATCTGGTCGGAATACTGGCCTTTGAGCAACTGCGGAATGCCGCAGGCGAATTCGACGATTTCGATGCCGCGCATGACTTCGCCCTTGGCATCCGAGAACACCTTGCCGTGTTCGCGGGTGATGAGCTCGGCCAGTTCGTCCTGGTGCTGATCCAGCAGCGCCTTGAAGTTGAACAGGATGCGGGCGCGCTTGAGCGCGGGCGTTTCGGACCAGGCCGGGAACGCGGCCTTGGCGGCCGCAACGGCCAGCGCCACGTCTTCGTTGGACGCCAGCGGAATGGACGAGCAGATTTCGCCGGTGGCGGGGTTGAAGCCGTCGGCGTAGCGGCTGCTGCGGCCATCGAAATGCTGGCCGTTGATGAAATGGGGGATCTTCTTCATGGTGCGGGGGCTTCTCTGCGGGATTCTTCAAAACTTCTTGCGGGCGGCACATGGCCGCCCGCAAGAGGTGTCATCAAGAGCGGCGCGGCCGCAAGGGCTGCGTCGTCATCGGGGTTAGGCGACTTCTTTCAGGATCTTTCCGATCTGGTCGAAGATCTGGCCGATCTGGGCTTCGTCGATGATCAGCGGGGGCGACACGGCGATGATATCGCCGGTATAGCGCACCATCAGCCCGCTGTCGAAGCACTTCTGGAAGACCTCGCCGGCGCGTGCGCCGGGTGCGCCGGCGCGCGGTGACAGTTCGATGCCGGCGACCAGGCCCAGGTTGCGCACGTCAATGACGTGCGGCGCGCCCTTCAAGCCATGCGCGGCTTCCTGGAAGGCGCCCGACAACTTGCGGGCGCGGCCGAACAGGTCTTCGCGGCGGTAGATGTCCAGCGTCGCCAAAATGGCGGCGGCGGCCAGCGGGTGCGCCGAATACGTATAGCCGTGGAAGAATTCGATGCCGCCCGCCGGACCGTTGACGATGGCGTCGTGCACGTCGCGCTTGACCGCGACCGCGCCCGCCGGCACGGCGGCGTTGCTGACGCCCTTGGCCATGGCAATGATGTCGGGCGTGACGCCGAAGAACTCGGATGCGGTGGCGGCGCCCAGGCGACCGTAGGCGGTGATGACTTCGTCAAAAATCAGCAGGATGCCGTGCTTGGAAGTAATTTCGCGCAGCTTTTCCAGGTAGCCCTTGGGCGGGATCAATACGCCGGTCGAGCCGGCCATGGGTTCGACGATCACGGCGGCGATCGTGGACGCATCATGCAGCGCCACGATGCGTTCCAGTTCGTCGGCCAGGTTGGCGCCCCAGGCGGGTTGGCCCTTGGAATAGGCGTTCTGTTCCAGGTTGTGGGTGTGCGGCAGATGGTCCACGGCGGGCAGCAGCGCGCCCGAGAACGTCTTGCGGTTGGTGGAAATGCCACCCACCGAAATGCCGCCGAAGCCGACCCCGTGGTAACCGCGTTCGCGACCGATCAGGCGGGTGCGCTGGCCTTCGCCGCGCGCGCGGTGGTAAGCCAGCGCGATTTTCAGGGACGTGTCGACCGATTCCGAACCCGAGTTGGTGAAGAAGACGCGGTCCAGGCCCTGCGGCATCAGGCTGGCCACGGCGGTGGCGGCCTCGAAAGCCAGCGGGTGGCCCAGTTGGAAGCCGGGGGCGTAGTCCATGACGCCGGCCTGGCGGGAAATGGCCTCGACGATTTCCTGGCGGCCGTGGCCGGCGTTCACGCACCACAGGCCGGCGGTGCCGTCCAGGATCTGGCGGCCATCGGCCGACGTGTAATACATGCCTTTGGCCGCTGCCAGCATGCGCGGATGAGCCTTGAACTGCTTGTTGGCAGTAAACGGCATCCAGAGATGGGACAGGTCGGGCAAATTGGCGGGGGCGTTCATGGCGGCTCCAGTAGAACGAAACGGCGGCGCCGCAACAGAAGGAAAAGCGCGGCCGCCGGGATTCAATGATTCTGGTCTGTCGCGCGGGGAATGAAAATATACGATCTGCGCAAAGCCCGCTAACTGTATAGTCACAAGTGGCTCAACTGTACAGTTATCCCCGTGATCGATTTTCAGCCCAACCGCGCTCGCGGACTGGCGCCCACCCTGGTGGAACAACTGGTGGCGGCCATCCTGCGCGCCATCGAGGAACACACCCTGCGTCCGGGTATGTCCCTACCGTCGGTGCGCGAGTTTGCACGCCAGTACGGCGTCAGCACCTTCACCGTTGCCAGCGCTTATAGCCGGCTGGTGTCGCTGGGCTGGCTGGCGGCGCGGCCGGGCGCGGGCTATCGGGTGGCGTCGCCGGACGCGCCCGCGCGCCGGGGCGAGCCCCTGTCCTGGGAACCGCCGCGCCTGAACGCCGGCTGGTTGCTGTCGGACATCTTTGCCGACCATTCCATCCCCATCAAATCCGGCTGCGGCTGGCTGCCCGGCGAATGGCTCAACGAAGAAGGCCTGCACGTTGCGCTGCGCCACATGGGCCGCGTGCCGGCGATGCGCATTGCCAATTACGGACACCCGTACGGCTACGCGCCGCTGCGCGAAACCATCGCGGCCAGCCTCAGCGCGCAAGGCATGGAGGTGGATGCCTCGCAGGTGCTGCTGACACAGGGCGTGACGCACGGGCTGGACATGGTGATCCGCACCTTGCTGCGGCCGGGCGACACCGTGGTCGTCGAGCAGCCGGCCTACGCCAACCTGTTGCAGTTGCTGCGCCTGGCGGGGCTGCGGGTGGTGTCGGTGCCGCGCACGGTTGATGGCCTGGACTGCGAGGCGCTGGAAGCGGTGGCGGCGCAGCACCGGCCGCGCGCGCTGTTCATCAACACCGTATTGCAGAACCCCTCGGGCGCCAGCATCGGCATGGCCAACGCCTTTCGCATCTTGCAAACGGCCGAGCGCCATGGGCTATGGGTGATCGAAGACGATATCTCGCGCGAACTCGCGCCCGGCGTCACGCCCATGCTGGCCGCGCTGGACGGCGGGCAGCGGGTGGTCTACCTGGGCGGCTATTCCAAAGTCATCAGCCCGTCGGTGCGGGTGGGCTACGTGGTGGCGCACCGCGATCTGGTGCGTGACATTGCGCGCACCAAGATGGCGGTGGGGCTGACCTCGCCCGAGATCATGGAGCGCATCGTGCACCAGGTGATCCGCGAAGGCCGCTACCGCGCGCACATCGCGCGCACTCGCGAACGGCTGGCCCAGGCGCACGTCGTGGTGGCCGAACAGATGCGGCAACACGGTTTTGAAATCCATGGGCGGCCCCAGGGCGGGCTGTTCCTGTGGGCCAAGGTGGCCGGCACGTGGCGCGAACGCGGCGCCAACGGGCTGGCGGAGCTGGCGCTGAAAGACGGCATCTGGCTGGCGCCGGGGTCTTACTTTGAAGTGGACGAAGCCGACACGCCCTGGGTGCGCTTTAACGTGGCGTATTCGGAAGCGCCGGCGTTGTGGCGCTTTATCAGGAACGCGGGCGCGGCGTGAAGCGAATGCGGGGATAGCCCCTACCGCTAGGCCTGACGCTGATACGTCACGAAGTCGTAGTCGTAGCCGTTTTCAGCGGGCTGCGGTTCGCGCGCCGTTTCCTTCCACTGGAACGAGGGCAGCAACGGAAAGAACGCGTCGCCTTCAACGTCGGCGTGCACGTCCGTGGCCAACACGCGTTGCGCCAGCGGCAGCGCCTGGGCGTAGATCTGTGCGCCGCCGATCACGAACGCTTCGTCTACATCGCCGCAGGCGTCGATGGCGGCTTGCAGGCTGGGAACGACGGTGGCGCCCGTTGCGGTGAAATCGGGGTTGCGGCTGATGACGATGTTGCCGCGGCCGGGCAGCGGGCGGCCCAGCGAATCCCAGGTCTTGCGGCCCATGATGATCGGGTGGCCCAGCGTGCTGCGCTTGAAATGCGCCAGATCGCCCGGCAGCTTCCAGGGCAGCGTGTTGTCGCGGCCGATGACGCGGTTGGTGGAGTAGGCGACGATCAGGGTCAGGCTGGCGGGCATTCGGGCTGGCTACGGTGGGTGCGCGGCCGGAAGTCGGCCCGCGGAACGACGTAAGCGTAGCAAATTCGGGCGCTTGCCTGAAGAAGGGCGCTTGGGGCAGCCCCGCTTTTTGCGGTTCGACCCCGGTGCCGCTCAGGTCGCCGCGTGTTCCAGAAATTCGGTGGCGGGCATCGGGCGGCCAAGCAGGAAGCCTTGCAGCGAATCGCAACCCAGCCCCGTCAGGAATTTCTGCTGCGCGGCGGTCTCCACGCCTTCGGCCACGATGCGCAGGTTCAACTGCTGGGCCAGGGCGACAATCGCCGACACGATGGCCGCGTCTTCGTTGTCGTTTTCCAGCTGGTTGACAAAGCCGCGGTCGATCTTCAATTCCGTAGCCGGCAGGCGCTTGAGGTACAGCAGGCTGGAATAACCGGTGCCGAAGTCGTCGATAGAGATGGTGACGCCCAGGCCCGACAGGCGCTTGAGCACGGCCAGGCTGGCTTCGGCGTCGCGCATGGCGGTCGATTCCGTCACTTCCAGCGTCAGGCAGGCGGGCGGCACGTCGTGCCGGGCCAGCGCCGAACGCACCGTTTCGACCAGGCTGGCGTGGGCGAACTGCAAGGCCGAGATATTGACCGCGATGGTCCAGTGCCCCTGGCCGGCGTTGATCCACTCGCGCATCTGGCGGCAGGCTTCGTTGATGACCCATTCGCCGATCGACAAGATCAGCCCGGTTTTCTCGGCCGTGGGAATGAACTGATCCGGGCCGACCAGGCCACGCGTCGGATGGTTCCAGCGCAGCAGTGCCTCGGCGCCCATGATGGGACCGGACGGCGCTTCGTACTTGGGCTGGTAGTGCAGCACGAACTGGTCGCGCTCCTGCGCCAGCCGCAGGTCGTGCAGCAGTTCGATCTGTTCGTGGGCGTCCGCGTTCATGGACGGCTCGAAGAAGCTGTAGCCGGTGCCGCCCAGACGCTTGGCGTGGTACATCGCGGCGTCGGCGTTGGTCAGCAGGGAATGCGTGTCTTCGCCGTCGTTGGGGTAGACGGCAATGCCCACGCTGGAAGTCACCAGCACTTCGTGGCCATAAACCATGACCGGCCGCGCGATGGCTTCGATCAGGCGGTCCGCCACACTGGCGGCATCGGTGGGCTCGATGACTTCGCTGAGCACGATGAATTCGTCGCCGCCCAGACGCGCCACGGTGTCCTGCGTCCGCAAGGCCTGGCGGATGCGCTGTGCCAGGTCGATCAGCAAGGCGTCGCCGGTGTGATGCCCATAGGCGTCATTGACCGCCTTGAACCCGTCCAGATCAAAGAACAGCACTGCGAAATAGCCCTTGCGGCGACCGGCGCTTTCAATGGCCTGCTCCATGCGGTCTTCCAGCAGGATGCGGTTGGGCAGCTTGGTCAGCGTGTCGTGCAAGGCCAGCTGCACGAGTTCTTCGTTGGCCTCGGCCAGCGACGAGGCCAGCGCCGACGTGCGGGCTTCAAGCCGGTTGTCCAGCACGGCCACCACCAGCGCAATCGCCAGCACGCTGAGCGTGACGGCGGTGACGGCGATGGCCAGCCAGCCCGCCGAGATGCCGCCGTCGGCCGCCATGCAGATGCTGCCGGCCGGGAAACCGGCGGCTTCCATGCCCGAGTAGTGCATCCCGACGATGGCGATGCCCATGACCACCGAGGCCAGCGGGCGCGAGAACGCCACGCGCGGGCCGTCGTGGCGCAGGCGATAGGTGATCCACAAGGCAGCGCCCGAGGCGGCCACGGCGATCACGATGGACAGCGCAAACCACTTCGCGTCGTAAACGATGCCGG
>NZ_JAZEVT010000003.1:0-588435 GCF_036668755.1 Achromobacter sp. ESBL13
GGGCTGAAGGCTGAAGCACTGCCCCGGCACAAAATACGCCAAAAATACGCCAAAAATACGCGCGGATCGTCCCCGGGCGCTTCTGCCCACTCCTGCTTTTTTACAGCTTACGCAGCGTATCGCGACGCTTGCCGCCCCAGGTTGCAGCCAGGCTGGCAACGAAGGCGCCGATCAGCATTGATGCGAAACCCCACAGCGCGAACGCGGCGGCAGCCTTGCGCGCCTTGTCGGCAGCTTCCTTGGCCTTCTGCTTGGCGTCTTCGGCGGCCTTCTTGGCGTTCGCGATGGTCTGCTCGACACGACGCTGCGCCACGGCCGGCTCCTGACCGGTTTGTGCGGCCACAACCTTTGCCACGTAGTCGCGGTCCTCGGGCGTCATGTCACCACGCGCCAGGCTCATGGCCACGATGCGGCCCACTTCCGTGCGGGCCGCGTTTCGGTCGCCGGCCGCTTCGGGCCGGTCCGAACGCAGCAACGTATCGGTGAAGTAGTCCGTTGCGCGGTCCATGCCTCCGCCGCTGGCGCCAGCCGCTGCCGTAGCAGTAACCGCCGTGCCTGCACCGGCCGCTACCGACGCGCCCGCCTTGGCCGCGCCGGACGCCAGCGTGGCAATGGCCGAACCCAGCAACGCCGCGCTGACAACCGCGCTCAGGGCCCACACCAGGAAGCCGTGTGCCGTATCGCGGAAATAGATCTCGTCGGAATGCACGTCGACCCACTTGGTGCGCAGCCTACCGGCGACGTAGCCGCCGATACCGTAAGACACGATCTGCGTGAACAGCATCCACGCAATGATGCTGATGCCCACGGCGGGCGCCGACATGCCCTCATCGCCCCACGGCGACACAGACAGGAAGCCCAGGCCGGTACCCCCGGCAAACAAGGCCAATGACAGCGCCGCGGCGATCACGGCACCCGCGAACACCGCGGCCCAGGACACCGCTGATATCGCCGACTCGCGTGGCGGCACGGCGCCGTAGGGTTGGCTCAAAGATGATGCGTTTTCCATGGTGATTCCTTGTTCATTGTTATTTCACGCCGGCTGCGTGCAACGCCGCACCGACGCCGATGCACGAGACGGCCAACCGGCATCAATGCCAGAAAAGCGCCAGCAAAATGATGATGGGAATAGGCACGCCAAGCAGCCAAAGCAAAATGGAACGCATGACAGACTCCTTTCAGGGTTATCGGAAAAAGCGGACGTGGCGCTCAGGCCAGGTCTATCGCGCCGGGCATGCGGGGGTCCGGCGCGGGCGGGGTCGGATCCTGTAGCGGCGGGTCATCCGCGGGCCGATTCGGATCCGGCAGGGGATCATCGGGCGGCAGGTTGCCGGGCAACGACGGGTCATCCGGCGGCAGATCGTCCGGCAAGCCGGGCTCTCGATGCGGGGACTGGGACATGATCGGTTCTCCTCTGCGGCGCAAAGCGCACCGCCTTGCCCTTCAGCAAGCGGCGTTCCTGAATCCGGCAACCACCCGCCACCAGCCGCCGCGCCCGCCCTTCCCCGCCCTTCCACCCCGCTCTTCTATCCGGCGCTGGCATCCGGCGCTTGCATTCGGCGCTTCTATTCGCGACGCCCGCAAAAAAGCCCTCAGCGAGGGCTTTTAATCGTTCAAGGGCGACACGACTTTATGGCTTGGATTTGCCATCACGGCTGATCGCCACCGCATTATTGCCGTCTTTACCCAGGATTTTCATGATCGCGGCCTTGCCGGCAACCGAAGCTTCATCCTGGCTGCCATAGCGCCTTTCGGAATAATTGGTGCTGTGCACATTGCCGGTTTCGGGATCCAGCAACGTGATGATCCAGGCAAATTCGCCCGGCATCAGCTGCCTGACTTGAAGCGTGGCACGCGTGCCAGGGCGCAATCGGTTCGGCATGTTGCCGCCTTTTCCAGGATGAGACGCCGCCATCGTAGCGCAAACCGCCGGGGCATGAAGCCCCTGGCGTACACCGTTTGAATTGCTGCGACCGCACACAAAATCATGCTGCGCACTGCGCGGCAAAAACGCCACACCGACATGCGAGCGCTAGGAAAACCCTAGGGCCAAGTCCGCAAATACAGGCGCACAATCAGCTCAAACATACAGACCGTAAAACACGGCGCCGAATCCCTTTAATCAGGCGAGGACGGAGACAACATGACTTACGTAGCAGTGGTAATGAGCTGTTTGATGGTTATGGGTATCGTCGGATTAGTGGTTCAAACGATTCGAAGCGCGGGCCCCGAGCCCTGGCTGAAGATATCGGCGGCGATCGTCAGTTCAACGTTTGCATCGCTGTTGCTTATCCCGTTGGGATACGCGGTGGCGCAGTCCATGCTGATCGACTGATCGCGTTTCATGATCGGTAATTGCCGCCCCGGGCTACACGCCCCGAGCGGCTTTGCTTTTCGTTGCTGCCCAACACAACAAAGAACCTGCTGTGACCATCGCCACTCCTTGCCAGAATGACGCGGTCAAGCGGGTAGACAGCCACACGGCCGCGAAAAAGGTGGACAGCACCGGCGTGAAATAAGACGCCGTCGCTAGCAAGGTCAGATTGCCGTTCAATATGCCCACGTTCCAAAGTGCGTAGCCGGCAGCCATCGCAGCGCCGGTAATACCTAATTCCAGCGCGGCCGGCCCGGCGAACACCAACGGCGGTTCGGCGCTGAAACCGTACTTTGCCCACAAGGCAGCCGCGGTCAGCATGAAAAACAAGGTCACGCCATTTTTACCGTCGGCATAGCGTTTGGTCACGTTGCAATACACGGCCCAGATAATGGCGCCGCCCAATGCCAATCCATAACTCAGGGGGTTGCTGGAAATGTTTGCCAGGGTGCGTTCCCAAGACAGGCTTGACCCGCCCACGACCCACACGATGCCGCACACCGACAGCAATATGCCCGGCACTACCCAGGCATTGGCACGCTGCCCATTCATGACGATGGCAAACAGCACGGTCAGGCAAGGCCAAAGGTAATTGACGATGCCCAGTTCGATGGCCTGGGGGCGGTCCAGCGCGAAGCCCAGGGATAGCGACAGGCAGATCTCGTAAGCAACGAACAGCAAGCTGCCCATCCAGAGATAACGCCGCGGAAAACTCCGTAACGTCGGAAACCCGAGCAGACACACAAGGAAGGCTGAACCTACCGTATAAATGAGCGCGGCGCCCCCGATGGCGCCGAAATTCTCACTGACGCCGCGAATCAAGCCGACGACCGTGCCCCACAGCAGGATCGCCAGCAGACCGAAAAATGTGGCCGTATTCCGGCCGGGAGAGAATCGCATTACCGTTTCCGCTAATTTTCTGAATGCCCCTCGATTGGCGCCCGAGCGGCGGCAGGCGGGCAGTGTAGCGAAAACCAATCGTTATCGTAGTGACCAACCGGGGCGGCCAGCGCCGCGCCGGGATACGCGACAGACCCACTGAAACACCAAACAAGAGGGAGTATCAGCCGCATGGCCATTTCCATACGCAGATTGAGCGATGTGCTAGCCAGCACGGAGTCAGGCCGGCTCTACCGGATCGAAGTTTTCTTGCAAGCGGACGACCCTGGCCCGTCGGCCGCACCCCTGCTTGCGACGTCCCGGTACATCCTCAGGACTTCTGAAGGAGAAGGCGTGATCGCCCTGGGCGAGCGGCGATATCGGTTGAGTTCCGGCGAGGTCCTGACGGCGCTGGCGCCCCAGCAGCCTCCGCGACCCGACGCCTGAACCGCCAGGCGCACCGCGCTAGCGATCCCACGCCACCCGCCGCTTGCCTTCGCCCTTTGCCTTGTAGAGCGCGACATCGGCGCGCTCGAGCAACTGCAACATCGTAATGCCGGAGTCGGGATAGACGGCAATACCCACGCTTGCCGACACGCCGACGCTGATGCCCGGATAAGGCAAAGACAAGCTATCGACCAGCGCCTCTGCCACGGATTGCGCCTGTTCTCGGCCCACGCCCATCAGCAGCACCGCAAATTCATCGCCGCCCAGCCTGGCTGCCACGTCCGATACACGGATCGCGCGCGCCATGCGGTCGGCGGCCTCTTTCAGGACGGTATCGCCCGCCGCATGGCCGTGCAAATCGTTGACCGCCTTGAAGCCGTCCAGGTCGATAGCCAGGATGGCGAAGGATTCGCCGCTGCGCTGCGCCACGGACAATTCACGCAGCACGAGCTCGCCGAACAGCACCCGATTGCACAGGCCGGTCAGCGGGTCGTAGTGTGCCAGGTGCTGCGCGTGCGCCAGCATGCGCGAGGCCTGCAACAACGCCGTGCCGACTTCCTCTGCCTCTTTGACGCTTGTGCCCGCCAGCTCGACAGTGCGCCCTTCCCCCAACGCCAACGCCGGCCCGACCAGGCCCTGCACCGCCGACGTCAAGCGGCTGGCCAGGCGCAACGCCAGCCACAGCCCCAGGCCGAATGCGACCAGGGTGCCCAGGGCGAGCCAGGCAATGGACCGGTACAAATCCGTTGTGACCAGGCTCATGGGCGCGCCCGCCGCCACCGTCCAGCCCGACAACATCGAACGACTGAACGCCGTGTAGACCGGCGTGCCTTCCTTGGTGATGGATTCGAACGCGCCTTCGCCTTCCTGCTGCACGGCCTGCGCCAGCGCAGGCACGGCTTTCTGGCCGACGAACTTCGTACCATCGCGGGTGCGGGCAATGATCGTTCCCGAACCGTCCAGCACCGCCGCCACCCAGCCTTCGGGCAAGGCGCGCCGGGCCAGCGCGTTGCCGATACGGTCTGGGGACAAGCCCACGTTCAGGCTGTAAATGACACTGTCGGCACGCACCACCGGCACACCCAGCGCGATCGTCGGCTTCTTGCTGACACCGCCGATGAACAGGCTGGTCAGCACCGGCGCCCGCGTGGCGAACACCCGCCGCAGGTCCTCGGGCGCGCCGCTGGAAGGCAATGGCGCACCGAAAGGCGCCAGCGTGTTGACCAGCTGGCGCCCGTCCTGGTCCGTGACGACATAGCTGTCCACGATTTGAAAGCGCAACGAATCCCGCGCGCGTTGATGAAAACTGGCAAGGTCGCCGCTGAGCAGGTCGGGCGAGGCGGCCAGCATCTGCAATCCGGCCTCCACGCCAGTCAGTTCACGATCGAGGATGGCGGCAAGATTGCGAGCCAGGAAAATCGTGTCTCGCAAGATCCGGTCTTTTTGGACGACGTAGCTTTCGTACACCGCCACCGACGCCACGACCAGGGCCGGCAAGATACAGGCAAAGACGAGTGTCAGCAGACCGGTGCGCATTGAGTACCGGTGTTGAGGGCGCGTGCGCACGCCAGGCAGGGCCTCGCCATCAGCCATCGTCTTCCCCCTTGGAACCATGCGCCTCCCGATACGTCCTGTCCGGATAGCCGTCCGGTCGGGATGAAACTCAGAAATTATTGCAGAAGCCCGCAACCGCACAATCCGCGCACAGACGCCTTTTCGGGGCGTTATCGCGCCTTTGGCGCGCCACATCGCGTCCCCAATTTACTCCGAAAAATCCGTGCCCACGACGATTTGATGCAGGGGTGGCGCGCGTTGTTCAGGCGCGACGGCCGGCCTGTTGCTACTATCGCCGCCATGAATAATCCGTCCCTGAAAAAGACCGTCGGCGCCCGTCTGGACGCGGCGGATATCACCGTGCTGATCCATGGCGCCATCGCCGCGCTGCTGGGCGCCGGCATGCAACAGTTGATGGCGCATCGGGCCTGGCCATGGGGCCACCCCTTCTCCCTGTATTTCCTGCTGCAATGGCTGGCGCTGATGCCGCTTGCCGCGGCGTTGTCATCGGGAATGAAAAGCCGCCGACGATGGCTGACGGCACTGGGCATCTTCGGCGTGTTGTTGCCGCTGGTCACCGCCTACGGCATGACCGCAGCGTTTGGATCACTGCCGGGTGAACGGGGTGGCTGGGCGGGGCGCGGCGAGACGGCGATGGCGCTGCTTTTGACGGGCATCGTCGCCTTTGTGCTGCTGCCCTTGGTGCAGGCGTTGGACATTCACCGGCCCCGCTGGAACTATCCCGCTATTTTCCGCGCCGCCTGGCGCAACGCGGTGCACCTGGGCCTGAGCCTTTGCCTGGCGCTTTGCGTTTGCCTGCTGATGGCGGCAGCCGGCGCGATGTTCGACATGATCGGAATCCGCATCGTCCGTCGCCTGGTCGAGGACGCGACGTTCCGCTTTGCCGTATGGCCAATGATCCTGGCCGCCTGCCTGGTCGGCGTGCGTCGCCGGCCGGCGCTGACGAACATCCTGCAACGCGCGTGGCTGACGCTCAATGCGTGGCTGCTGCCGCTGGTTTCGCTGGTAGGCCTGGCCTTTACCGTTGCGCTGGCGGCAAGGCTGGCGCTGGGGCTTCAGGCCGTGCAATTGTCCGCCGGGGCGCTGATCGCGTTCTCACTGGTCTGGATCAAGCTGATCAACGCGGCCTGGCAAGACGGCCCGCTGGCAGACCCGTTCGGACCCCGGCTGCGCCGGCTGTTGCGCTGGGCCATGGTGTGCCTGTTGCCGTTGGCGGCCGTCGCGCTGACCGGCGCGGTAATTCGCGTAGAGCAATACGGCTGGACGGTGCTGCGCGCCTGGGGCGTGGGTGTCGCCGCGATCCTGGTGCTGTACGGCATCGGTTACGCATGGGCGGGGATACGCGGTAGACACCATCATGCGGCACTTGCGGCCACCAATCTGGTCGCGGCATTGGCCACGGTGGCAGTGCTGCTGGCGCTGGCCACGCCGCTGGCCAACCCGCTGCGCCTGACGGCCGAAAGCCAGTTTCAGCGGTTGGTCGACGGGCGCAAAGACCCGCAGGATTTCAGCTTTCATGCCATGGGCAGAGACTACGGCGTGTGGGGGCACGATGCCCTGCGCCGGCTGGCGGACGGTGCCGCCAATGCGCGCGACCTTCGTATTGCCGAAGCCGCCAAAGAGACGCTGCAAGGCGGGTATTTCCGCTGGGACGCGCCGTTGAATCCCGCGCAGGATCCGGTTCCGGACATGGCCTTGTCGCTGACCGTGACACCGGCCGGACGCGACGTACCGGCGCCCTGGTGGCGGACGCTGCGACGCGACCATCCCGCGTTGGCGCGTGCCTGCGTGCCCGCCGAAAGATCCCGCGCCGTTGCGTCGGGCGCCGATGCGTCGGGCGCCGTTGCGTCGGGCGCCGTTGCGTCGGGCGCCGATGCCTCGGGCGCGCCCGCGTCGCCTGCGTCGCCTGTGTCGCGCTGCCGTGTCATTTTCGCCGACCTGACGGGCGACGGTGCGGACGAACTCATTTTGTACGTGGCGCCGCAAACGGACACCGACTACCCGGGGCCGGACCGGTTCAGCGCCTTCACCCTGGACGCGGCGGACCAATGGCGCTATCTGGGCGATCTGCACGCCACCAGTTTCGAACAGCCCATGGAAGACGTCACCGGCGTGGACGACGTGGCGCAGGCGTTGGACCAGGGGCTGGTGCGCACCCGCCCCCGAGCCGACCGGGACCTGCTCATTGGTGACCAGCTGCTGCGCCTGCGTTGATGCAATGGCAAGCCGCCATCCGCTAGCCGGCCGGCGCCGCGACGTTATTTCGGCGGCGTCACCGGCAGCTTGTCTTGCGGCTCAAGCGTGTGGTCAGTGGGCGAAAAAAGGTCCCAGCACGCCATGAACAGCGCGGCGATCAGCGGCCCGATCACAAAGCCGTTCAGCCCGAACAGAGCCATGCCGCCCAACGTGGAAATCAGCACCACGTAGTCGGGCATTTTCGTGTCCTTGCCAACAAGAATGGGGCGCAGCACGTTGTCGACCATGCCGATGACCAGCACGCCGAACCCGATCAGCACCGCCCCCTTGACCACGGCGCCGGTCAGCAGGAAGTAGATCGCAACGGGAGCCCAGATCAGGCCCGCGCCGATGGCCGGCAGCAGCGACAAAAACCCCATGATCACGCCCCACAGCAGCGCGCCCTGGATCGACAGGATCGAAAAGATGATGCCGCCCAGCGCGCCCTGCGCGGCCGCAACCGCGATGTTGCCCTTGACGGTGGCGCGCACCACGGTCGTGAACTTGCGGAACAGATGCTGCTTGTGTGCATCGCTAAGCGGCATGGCGCGCTTGATGCGCGCCGACAGTTCAGGCCCGTCACGCAGCAGGAAGAACAGCAGGTACAGCATGATGCCGAAGCTGATGACGAACTGGAACGTGTCCTGCCCGATGCTCAGCGCCTGGGTC
Organism: Achromobacter sp. ESBL13; assembly: GCF_036668755.1. NCBI lineage: Bacteria > Pseudomonadati > Pseudomonadota > Betaproteobacteria > Burkholderiales > Alcaligenaceae > Achromobacter > Achromobacter sp. ESBL13. The sequence continues at coordinate 8,180 of NZ_JAZEVT010000003.1, forward strand.
GCAAGAAACTGGCTGGCCTGCATCGCGCCGGCACTGAGCTTTTCCTGCAGGCTGGGGATATCGGCCAGGTCGAAGCGCGCCAGCACGTCATGCACGGAAGGCGGCAACGCCGCCATGGCTTGCTGAAAATAGGCGCCAAAATTCAGTTCGCCCGACTTGATGCTCTGGTACAGGTTGGCGCCTTCCCGCACCAGGGAGCCGGTGATCGCCACCAGCGGCAGAATGACCAGCAGCAACACGCCCAGCAATGTAATCAGGGCAGACAGGTTGCGCCGCCCGCCCATGCGCTTGACCAGGCGGCGTTGCAAGGGTCCAAAGATGATGGCAAGAATGGCGCCCCAGAAAACGGCGCCGTAGAAAGGCCACAACAGCCAGCCGAACGCGATGGAGACCACCGCGAGCAGGAGCAGAAAGGTTCTGTAGTGCAAGCTGGATGATTGGCTCATGTTCCGTTCCAGGCACGGCGATCGCCGCGAGACCCGCATTGTACAAAGCCCATGCAAGGCCGCTTGGTCACTCGCCGCGCTGCGCCGCCAACAATATCGTCCGGCGCGCCTGGGTAAGGGCGTCCGACTGTGCGTTCAGGCCTTGCAGGCGCAGGTTCAGTTCCTGTTGCAGCGTGGGCGTGGCCACGCGCGCCTGGTCGTCCACCAGCTGGATATCGCCAGCGTTGGCGGCCACGAAAGCTCCGACGGCCAGCGCATCGCGCGCCACCGAATCCAGTTTGGAAGCCGACCGCATGAGCTCGGTGGCGGGGCCGGTCACGGCCTCGTCGTACACGCCGTCATACACCGGCGCCAGATCCGCTGGCAATTCCAATTTGGCACGCGCGCTGTCCGCTTTCGCACGGGCGTCCTCAAGCCGGCCGGCGCTGTCCGCCAGCGTCTTGCGCGCCGCCTCGAAACCGCTTTGACGCTGGACGATTTCCCCCACGGATCGGATCGTTTCCAACTCAAGCACCGCGTGCATGTCCTGGGCCGACTTGGCCATTTTCTGCTGGAAATCGGTAATGACTTCATAGGCGTCGGCGTAGTCGCCCACCGCTGCCTTTTCCGCCTTGCTCAGGGCGGGCATGGACAGCAGCGCATCGCTATTGACCCGCGCTTGCAGCAGCTGGATGAACGCCGCGCGCTCCTGGGGCTCTTTATTGACGCACGCGGTTGCGAACAACAGCGACGCCGCTGCCAGAACCATCAGGCAGGCTCGCCACAATGACATGCGTATCCTCCTCGCCATGGCGGGTTGATGTATTGATCAATCGAGACGGCGCCGCCCCCTAGGCGGAAGCTGACGCATGAGGGCAGATTATCCCGAAGCGCCTGGCAGGCGCCGCCTATGGGTGGATTTTGTTGCGATCGAAGCGAGTTGACACAGGGGCGAGCAAAGGGCGCGATGGCTCACGGCTGGACCGGCCGTTTCGCCAGCGGATAAGCCATCGCACAGCGACGCGCGGGATCAAAGCCTGCTGCGGCCTCTGCACGCAAGCGCGCGTGCAAGCCAGGAGAATACGACGGCACCACCACATCGAAGCCCAGCCGCCGATAAAACGGCGCGTTCCAGGGAAGATGCAGGTCGGTGGTCAGCACCACGGCGTTGTAGCGGCCCGCCTGCCGTGCATGGTCCAGCACCGCCCGCATCAGCGCGCGGCCAAGACCGCGGCCTTGCTCGGGCATGGCCACGGAAATTTCCGCCAGGTAGAGGTCGCCGTCCATTGGCGTGGCCAGCGCAAACCCACACAGCCGCTCGCCGTGCACGGCGCCCCACAGCAGGCCGGCCGTCCGCGCCTGATGCAACGTTTCCAACGGCAAGGTTTCGCCGCCGGCGGCCCACGCCATGTCCGTGCCGACAAAGCGTTGGGCGGCAGAGCGTTCGATGTCGGCCAGGCGGGCCAGGTCGCAAGGAAGGGCAAGTCGAATCATGATGGCCCGGGAGTATGCACCAATGGGTATGCGACGAGGGGCATGCGACGAGGGGGATGCAACGAAGGGCCGTAAAATGCGGAATCCCGGCCAGCCGGCCTTCGTAACGTGGCACCGCACTTCATGACTCAACCACCCGCCTCTTCCAAGCCTTGGGGATTCACCCTGCCCGACTGCCGCGGCGCGGCCGCGCTGCTGTATTTCATGAACGACCTGGCTCGCGTGGTGAATCAGTACCTTGGACAGGGCCAGTTGTCGGACGACGCCTTGGCGGCCGCCCAAAAGGCCGTGGACGCGCTGGTCCTGCGCTATGCCGACCTTGACGCGGCGCCCGAGGCGTTCAACGACGAGAGCATCGTTCTGGCGCTGGAAACCGAACGCCAGCGCGACGGATCCATGGGCGCGCAAGTGGCGTTGCGGATGTCTCCGCGCCTTGAAGGGCTGATCATCGAGGCCCAGCACCAGGCCCGGCAGGCCGAGCACTGAGCCGGCTTCGGGAGCCTGGCCCGGCCCCTTAAAAAACACTTGCAAGGCGATAAAAGTCGCGATAATATCGACGACTAATGCATTTTCGCGCCCCATATTTCCCAGAATAAATTGGCCGAAAACATTAGACCAGGGGCTTGAACCCGGGTACCCGCCGCGAAAACCGCGCGCCACCCAGCCTCCCGGCATTGCAGTCTGATTTGCAAGAACTCCAGGTTTCCCAAAACCAATAACGAGAAAACCCGCGCGAAAAACGCGCGAACCATGCAAATCGCCAGCATCCGCCCGGATACATGGCACTACCCCGCCACATCTTCACCAATCCGCCAGTCCGGCTTGGAAAGAAGCAACAAGACACGTTGCAACCCGGATCGTGATTACCCATCACCTTCCAGGTCGCACAGCACCCGCCAGAGTCAACCCGCTCTGTGCGATCCCTTGAGCCCGCAGGCGCATGCACCGACATGGCAGCCTCAGGCTCGAACCAATGCCGTCCAGGACTGACCGATGGCATTGGGCCGTAGCACCCCCCGCAGTACCCCGTTACGCGCGCACGCAAAAAACATGAGAATGCGCAAACTGACGGCAACACTTATGCGTTAGTGTCATGCCTGCCCTGTCAAAACAAAACCCGGTGACAAGGCAACCGCGAGGACGCGAGGCGCTTTTGGTACGTCCGCCCTTCGCAGCATGCGCAACACGCAGCTTTTCTAATAACTAGAACTTAAGAGAACACACACCATGAATACTCGTTTCACTACCTCGGACCTGATCCGCCGCCCGGCTCACACGACGCTGGACAACACCCCGATCCATATCGGCGACATCGTTCATCTGCAACCGGCCAATGGCCCGGCCATTCGCGCAACCGTCATCTTCAACGCGCCGATCAACGGCACGACGACCTACACGACGGAAGTTGTGGCTTGCGGCAATACCACGCAGAAGGCCCCTGGCCAGCGGATCCGTTTCCGCCACGAACACGTGCATCGCATCGAATCGGTGCGCAACGCTTCGTACTAAACTTATCGGCGCTACGCGCCGATATCGCTGACAGCTTCGCCGCGCCTGGTGCGCGGCGATTTCATTGTTGCGTGATAAAGTCGCTCGCAACGCAGCCCTGGCACGCTCACCATGCAGAACAATCGACTCGCGGTTCGGATCTGGGACCTTCCCACCCGTCTCTTTCATTGGGCGCTAGTCGTCTGTATCGTCGGCGCGTACGTCAGCGTCAAGCTGGGCGGCCTGTATATGGACTGGCACGTGCGCTTTGGCTGTACGGCGCTGGGCCTGATCATCTTCCGCCTGCTATGGGGCATCGTCGGCCCGCGCTACGCGCGCTTTGCCACGTTTGTGCGCGGCCCAGGCGCGGTGGCCAAATACCTCAAGGGCGCCGCCGCGCCCGCCGGACATAATCCGCTGGGCGCCCTGTCGGTACTGGCGCTGCTGCTGATCGTCGGCTTTCAAGCCGTCAGCGGCTTGTTCACCACCGACGACATCATGACGCAAGGGCCGCTGTTCGGTTACGTCAGCGCCGACACCTCGGGCACATTGACGTCGTGGCACAAGCTGAACGAATGGGTCATCATCGGCCTGATCGCGCTGCACCTGCTGGCCGTAGCGTGGTACGCGCTGGTGCGCCGCAAACGCCTGGTGCGAGCCATCATCACGGGCGATGTCGACGCCAAGGACCTGCCCGCCGGCACGCCGCCCGCACAGGACGGTTTCGCGGTGTGGTTGCGTGCACTGCTGCTGGGCGCATGCGTGACCGGCCTGGTGCTTTGGATACGGTCGCTGGAAGTCGTGGCGGACATGTCCTTTTCGTAATCCGCCACGCGTGGACACGGCGCCCGGAAAAACAAAAAGCCCCTCGATACATCGAGGGGCTTTTTGCTGGGCAAGCAACGATGCCGTCGTCAGACGGCAGCGCCTTACTTCTTCTTGCGGTAGGAGTCGTGGCAGGCCTTGCAGCTGGCGCCCACGTCGCCGAAGGCGGCGCGCAGCTTGTCCAGATCGCCGGAATCAGCGGCGGCCGACAACTTGACGATGTTGTCCTGGAAAGCTTGTTGCTTTTGCTTGAAGCCCGCAGCGTCGCTCCAGATTTCGGGGCGAGCATCACCGCCTTCCGTTCCGGGCCCGAAAGCCGTCCACGGCAACGCCGACAAGGTCTTGAGCACTTCGACGTTGGCCTTGATCTGCGCGGCGTCGTAAGGCGCCTGGCCCTTGACCACCGGCGTCATGCGACCAAAGTGCGAAGCCATCAGCGTCAACGCCGATTGACGGTACTTGACCGCGTCTTCGGGCTTGGCGAACTGTGCCGAGGCGGTCGTCGCGAGCAACGGCGCCACGGTCATACAGGCCAACGCGACTAGCGTGGACAACTTTTGCATTGCAATCTCCCGTAAGGACAACAAGTATGCCGCGCGCATGACGCGCGCGGCATGGCGACTATACCGCCCGGGCCAGCTCGGCGGCCAGTCCGATGTACGAACGGGGGGTCATGGCCAACAGGCGGGCCTTGGGTTCTTCCGGCAGCGCAAGGCCCTGGATGAATTCGCGCAGCGCTTCTTCGGTAATGCCCTTGCCGCGCGTCAATGCCTTGAGTTGTTCGTAAGGCTGCGGCAGGCCGTAGCGGCGCATCACCGTCTGCACCGGCTCGGCCAGCACTTCCCAGCAGGCATCGATGTCGGCGTCGATGGCGGCCGTGTTCACTTCCAGCTTGCCCAGGCCGCGCATGCAGGCGTCCCACGCCACCAGGCAATAGCCCAGGCCCACGCCCAGGTTGCGCAGTACGGTGGAGTCGGTCAGGTCGCGCTGCCAGCGCGAGATCGGCAGCTTGTCGGCCAGGTGGCGCAGCACGGCATTGGCCAGGCCCAGGTTGCCTTCGGAGTTTTCGAAGTCGATCGGGTTGACCTTGTGCGGCATGGTCGACGAACCGACCTCGCCTTCCTTCAGGCGCTGCTTGAAGTAGCCCAGCGCCACATAGCCCCAGACGTCGCGGTCCAGGTCCAGAACGATGATGTTGGCGCGCGTGATGGCGTCGAACAGGGCCGACATCCAGTCGTGCGGTTCGATCTGGATGGTGTGGCGGTTCTGGGTCAGACCCAGGCCGGCCAGCACGCGCTGGCTGAAGGCGGGCCAATCGATTTCCGGATAGGCCGACAGGTGGGCGTTGTAGTTGCCGGTGGCGCCGTTCAACTTGGCCAGCGGTTCAACCGCTTCGACAGCGGCAATGGCGCGATTCAGGCGCGCGGCCACGTTGGCAAATTCCTTGCCCAGCGTGGTCGGGCTGGCCGGCTGACCGTGCGTGCGCGACAGCATCGGCTGATCGGCTTGCGCCACGGCCATGTCGTTCAGCTTGGCGGCCAGTTGGCGCAGGCGCGGCACCACCACCTGATCGCGGGCGCGCGACAGCATCAGCGCGTGCGAGGTGTTGTTGATGTCTTCCGAGGTGCAGGCGAAGTGGATGAATTCGGCGGCGCGGGCCAGCTCGGCGTCATCGGCCACTTTTTCCTTCAGCCAGTACTCAACGGCCTTCACGTCATGGTTGGTGACGCGTTCGATGTCCTTGATGCGGCCGGCATCGGCTTCGGAAAAATCCTGCACCAGCTGTTGCAGGCGCTGGCGGGCGGCCTGCGAAAAAGCGGGCAGCTCGGCCAGGCCGGCGTCGGACAAGGCGACCAGCCAGGCCACCTCGACTTCGACGCGATGCGCCATGAAGCCGGCTTCGGACAGCAGGCCGCGCAGCGCGTCGCCCCGGGAAGCGTAACGGCCATCCAATGGCGAAAGGGCATTAAGTTGGCTCAACTGGTCGGCGATTTGCATGGTCTGAAGAAGAAATGGCTACGGATGGGAAAACCCGGCGATTTTATCATCCAGGGGCGTGCAACATTGTGGCAAACTGGCGAAGATTCCGGCCAACGGACGGCGTGACCGTCATACGGCCTGCTATACTTCGGCCGCTTTTCGACTCCGCTTGTGACTCCATGAAACTGATCGGCTCGCTTACCAGTCCATACGTACGCAAAGTGCGTATCGTCATGGCCGAGAAAAAGCTGGACTACCGGCTTGAACTCGAAAACGTCTGGTCCGCCGACACGCAGATCCAAACGTACAACCCGCTGGGCAAGGTGCCCTGCCTGGTCATGGAAGATGGCGGCGCGCTGTTTGATTCGCGCGTCATCGTCGAGTACGTGGACACCTTGTCGCCCGTTGCCCGCCTGATTCCGCAGCAGGGGCGTGACCGTGCCGCCGTCAAGTGCTGGGAGGCCATCGCCGATGGCGTCCTGGACGCCTGTGTCGCCATCGTCAAGGAAAACCAGCGCCCGGAGGCCCAGCGCAGCCCGGAATGGATCGAACGCCAATACGGCAAGATCCACGCCAGCCTGGACGCCATGAACAAAAGCCTGGGTGATAACGCCCACTGCATGGGCATCAACTACAGCCTGGCCGACATCGCCGTCGGCTGCGCGCTGGGCTACCTGGACCTGCGCTTTGCCGCGCTGGACTGGCGCGCCAACCACCTGAACCTGGCGCGCCTGCACGACAAGCTGGCGCAGCGGCAGTCGTTTATCGACACCGCGCCCAAGACCGCCTGAGCGGCTTCCGCCTGCCCGTTGCACACGGGTGCTTGATGACCGGCCACCTTGTGTGGCCGGTTTGCATTGCGCGGCCTTATTGCGCCGCGAACGTCTGCCAGGCCTTGAACAGCATGTACGCCGCCAAGGCGAAAAGCAGGCACGCGAACACGCGCTTCAGGGTTTGCACCGGCAGGCGATGCGCCATCCGCGCGCCCAGCGGCGCGGTCAACACGCTGGTGCACACCAGCGCCAGCAAGGCGGGCCAGTAGATGTAGCCCAGCATGCCGGGGCGCGTGGCCCCTTCATTCAGGCCCGACACCACGTAACCCACGCTGTTGGCCAGCGCAATGGGAAAACCCAGCGCGGCCGACGTGGACACGGCGTTGTGTAAGGCCACGTTGCACCAGACCATGAACGGCACAGACAGGAATCCGCCGCCCGCGCCGACCAGCCCCGACAGGAACCCGATACCCGCCCCGGCCGCGCTGGTGCCCACCACCCCCGGCATCTGGCGAGCCGGCTTGGGCTTCTTGTTGCGCAGCATGCTCCAGCCCGAATAACCGACGAACAGCGCAAAGAACAGCGACAACCACAGCGTGTTCAGGGCCGCGAACACCGCTCCGCCCGATATCAGCCCGCCGATGATGATGCCCGGCGCCATGGCCCACACGATGTTCCATTTGATCGTGCCGCGCTGCTGGTGCGCCCGCACGCTGGAAATCGACGTGAACAGGATGGACGTCATCGACGTGGCAATGGCGGCGTGCACCACCAGATCGGGCGGCATGCCCTGCCACGAGAACAACATGGTCAACAGCGGCACCAGCAGCATCCCGCCGCCGATTCCCAGCAGCCCTGCCGCGAAGCCGGCTACCGCGCCCAGCAACAGCAGGCAAATCACCATCGAAACATCCACAACCTTCTCCTCTCGTTTTGAATTCTTGGGTTCATGAACAAGGCCCCGCGGGCGACGCGCCCACGGGGCCTTGCTTGATCGCACATGCACCGGTGCGGCGGTGCGCTACAGAATGATGCCACCGCCCAGGCAAACCTCGCCATCGTAAAGCACAGCCGACTGGCCCGGCGTGACGGCCCATTGCGGATCGGTGAAATCCAGCGCGAACGTATCGCCTTCAGCCCGGTCCAGACGGCAGGCCGCATCCGCCTGGCGGTAGCGCGTCTTGGCGCCGTAGCCGGCAAGCGCGGGAGGATGGCCTGCCACCCAACTGGCGTCCTGCGCCTGCAACTGGCCGGACAGCAGCCAGGGGTGGTCATGCCCCTGCACCACGTACAGGATGTTGCGCTCCAGGTCCTTGCGCGCCACGTACCAGGCCTCGGCCGTGCCGTCCTCGCGCTGGCGCCCCTTCACGCCGCCCACGCCCAGGCCCTTGCGCTGGCCCAGCGTGTAGAACGACAGGCCCTCGTGGCGGCCCACCTGCTGGCCTTCCGACGTCAGGATCGGGCCCGGCTCGGTCGGCAGGTAGCGGTTCAGGAATTCGCGAAACGGGCGCTCGCCGATAAAGCAGATACCGGTGGAATCCTTCTTGGCGGCGTTGTGCAGCCCGATCTCGTGCGCGATGCGGCGCACTTCGGTCTTGTGGATTTCGCCCAGCGGAAACAGCGTGCGCGACAGTTGCGCCTGGTTCAGCCGATGCAGGAAATAGCTTTGGTCCTTGGAGGCGTCCAGGGCCTTGAGCAATTGGAACTGCGTGCCGCCCCCGTCGGCCGGCACTTCGCGCACCCGGGCGTAGTGGCCCGTGGCGATGTGCTCGGCGCCCAGCGCCATGGCGTGGTCGAGAAATGCCTTGAACTTGATTTCGGCATTGCACAGCACGTCGGGATTGGGGGTGCGGCCGGCGGAATATTCGCGCAGGAATTCGGCGAACACGCGGTCCTTGTATTCGGCAGCGAAATTGACGAATTCAAAATCCACGCCCACCAGGTCCGCGACGCTGGCGGCGTCCAGCAAGTCCTGGCGGGTGGAACAGTATTCGGAATCGTCGTCGTCTTCCCAGTTCTTCATGAACAGGCCGACGACTTCATAGCCTTGTTGCTTCAGCAACCATGCGGTGACCGAAGAATCGACGCCGCCCGACATGCCCACGACAACGCGGCCTTTCTTGGTGGATATTTGACTCATGATGCGGCTATTTTAGTTCGGACGCGGCTTCGGGCGCGGGCGCGGCGTTGGGCTGCGGCTCGGCGGCCCGGGACACTTCCATCAGCCAGGCGCGAAACGCCTGCAAGGTGGGCAGGTTGGCCTTCTGCTCGGGGTAACACAGGTAATAGCCCATGCGTGCGCGGATCGGCAGCTTGATGGCCACGGCCAGCTTGCCGTCACGCAGTTCGTCTTCGATCAGGCAACGCGGGATCAGCGCCACGCCGAAACCGGCCGCGGCGGCCTGCGACAACAGCGCGTACTGGTCGAAGCGGGCGCCTTCCAGGCTGCGGCGGCTGTCGCAGCCGGCTTGCTCGAACCAATCGCGCCAGCCCTCCAGCGCCGACGTATGGTGCAGCAGCGGATACGCCAGCAGGGCCTCGGGCGATGGACAGCCGCCCGGAATCAGGCGCGGGCTGCACACGGGCACGATATCGCGGCCCACGATGTAGTCGGCGCCGCTGCCCGGCCAGATGCCTTCGCCGAATCGCACGGCGGCATCCAGTTCAGGCGTGGAAAAATCGTAGCCCTGCCGATGGGGCAAAAATTCAACGTGAATGTCGGGGCGCAAGCGCATAAAGGCCGTCAGGCGCGGGATCAACCAGCGCGCGCCGAACGTGGGCATACAGGTCAGGTTCAACGTGCCGCCCTGCCCTTGATGCGCAATCAACTCGACCGTGGCCGCTTCGATCTGGCCCAAACCCGCTTGAACCTTGGTCAGATAACTGCGGCCGGCCTCGGTCAGCACCAGGCCTTGCCTGATGCGCAGGAATAGTTCAACGCCTACGAACTCTTCCAGATGTTTCACCTGTTTACTGACCGCGCCCTGCGTGACGCACAATTCCTGCGCTGCCCGCGTAAAGCTGCTGTGCCGCGCGGCAACTTCAAATGCTTGAAGATCCGTTAAAGAGGGACAGAAACGTCGCATGATTCGCCCCCACGTCGCGTGGGGCTCCCGCCCCGGCGGGGCTTGATCGGGGGATGTTTCCCCGGCCTCGATCGCGTGTGCCGCCACCGGAAAAGTTACACAAAAGTAACGCCCGAATCGTGTCGACAAACGGGAGGCATGAAAAAAAGTCATAGCTTACGGAGAAACTTTCGTTTGCGCAAACGGCCCCGCCAGGAAAGAATCGTTGCGTTTGCGACTGCCTTTGCGCATTCGCTTTCCATTTATTAGGGGAATCCATGCAACGCCGTAACGTAGTACTGGGCCTGTGTGTCGCCGCCGCGACCCTGGCCATGCCGCTGACCTCGGGTATCGCGCACGCTGAAGACGCGTATCCCAGCAAGCCCATCCGCCTGATCGTTCCCTTCCCGCCCGGAGGCACCACCGACATCGTCGGCCGCCTGTTCGCGGACAAGCTGGGCAAGGAACTGGGCCAGACCGTCGTGGTGGAAAACCGCGGTGGCGCGGGCGGCTCGATCGGCAGCGCATTCGTTGCCAGCAGCGCACCGGACGGCTACGTCCTGGGCATCGCCACGGTCAGCACGCACGGCATCAACCCGGCCATCTACCCGAACCTGCCGTTCGATGGCGAGAAGGACTTCACGCCCATCTCGAACCTGGCCGCCGTGCCGAACATCATGACGATCAACCCCAAGGTTGACGCCAAGAACATCGCCGACTTCATCAAGCTGGCCAAGAGCCAGCCTGGCAAGCTGACGTACGCGTCCGCCGGCAACGGTTCGGTCTCGCACATGATGGGCGAACTGTTCAAGATGGCCTCGGGCACCGATCTGATGCACGTTCCGTACCGTGGCGTGGGCCCGGCGCTGAACGACGCGCTGGCCGGCCAGGTCGACGTCATGTATGACAACCTGCCGTCCACCCTGCCGCACGTGCAGTCCGGCCGCCTGATCGCCATGGCCGTTGCCTCGCCCAAGCGTGTGGCCAGCCTGCCCAACGTGCCCACGTTCGCCGAAGCCGGCCTGCCGGCCGTGAACGATGCGTCGTGGTTCGGCCTGGTCGCCCCGGCCAAGCTGCCGGAACCCATCCTGGCCAAGCTGAACGCCGCCGTGCAGAAGGTTAGCGCCGAAGCGGACGTGAAGGCGCGCCTGGAAGGCCTGGGTGCTGAGCCCGCCGCCAACAGCTCGGCCGACTTCGGCAAGCAGATCGCCGCTGAAATCGCCAAGAACAAGCGCATCGCCAAAGAAGCCAACGTGAAGATCGACTAAGCGATCTTCGGCCCGCGCCGCGCCGTCACGGGCAGCGCGGGCCTTTCGAATCACGAACGCAAGACCTCTATATGCGAATTACCCAACCCCTGTCTTACCGGCTCGACCTTCCGCAGCAATATCCGGATTCGGAATCCTCGGCCCCGCTTGTGCTGGACTCTCCGCACAGCGGCACCGCCTACCCTCCCGACTTCGCCGCCGCGGTGGACTTTGGCGCGCTGCGCACTGCCGAGGACACCTGGGTTGACGACCTGTGGGGCGACGCGCTGGACATGGGCGTGCCGATGGTTGCCGCCGCGTTTCCGCGTGCCTACATCGACGCCAATCGCGCGGCCGACGAAATCGATGAATTGCTGCTGGACCAAGCCTGGCCGGATGCCGTCAACGCATCGCCCAAGGTCAAGCTTGGCAAGGGCCTGATCTGGCGCATGCTGGATGACGGCACGCCGCTGTACAACCGCAAGCTGACGGTTGAGGAAGTGCGTCACCGCATCGACGCCTGCTGGACGCCGTACCACGCTGCCCTTGGCCAGGTGCTGGATTCGGCACACAAGAAGTTCGGCAAAGTCTGGCACATCAACTGCCACTCGATGCCCAGCGTGGCGGGCGCCTTCGCCACGGACCGCCCCGGTCTGGTTCACCCCGACTTCGTGTTGGGCGACCGCGACGGCAGCACCAGCGACCCGGCATTCCGCGAATTCATCGCGGCCTGGCTGCGCGAGCGTGGCTATAACGTCACGGTCAACGACCCGTACAAGGGCGTCGAACTGGTGCGCGCTTTCGGCCGCCCCCAGGAAGGCCGCCACAGCTTGCAGATCGAAATCAACCGCAAGCTGTACATGGACGAAGTGACGCTGCGTCCCACCGAAAACTATGGCCGTCTGAAGGCCGATCTGCGCGACCTGACCGCCGCGCTGATCAACTGGACTCGCGCGCAAACGGCCTGACGCCGGACGTTTACGCGCAAGTGCCGGCCAGCGGCGTGGTAAGACTGGCCGGAGCATGTGGGTTGCAAAACCCGGAGCCCCATGGTTCGCCATGGGGCTTTTTTTCGTCCGGCAAAAGCCGTAGCCCAAAGAACCCGGGCCGCCCCTAGGGGCGCAGCAAGCGAATGCAATGAGCGCAGCGTGGGGGCAACGGCCCACCGCCGGGCCGCCCCAAGGTGGGCCAGCCCCCTTGGGGGGCAGCAAGCGAATGCAATGAGCGCAGCGTGCGGGCAACGGCCCACCGCCGGGCCGCCCCAAGGTGTGCCAGCCCCCTTGGGGCGCAGCAAGCGAATGCAATGAGCGCAGCGTGGGGCAACGGCCCACCGCCGGGCCGCCCCAAGGTGGGCAGCCCCCTTGGGGGGCAGCAAGCGAATGCAATGAGCGCAGCGTGGGGGCAACGGCCCACCGCCGGGCCGCCCCAAGGTGGGCCAGCCCCCTTGGGGGGCAGCAAGCGAATGCAATGAGCGCAGCGTGGGGGCAACATTAGCGTGTATAACTACGGCGAACCTTCTGAGGAGAGGCGTCGATGCACATCGGGATACCCAAAGAGACCCGAGACGGGGAAACCCGTGTCGCAGCAACACCGGAGACCGTCAAGAAGTACGTAGGCGGCAAACACACCGTTGTCGTGGAGCGCGGGGCCGGCGTCGCCGCCCGTTATCTTGACGACGCCTACGAGGCCGCGGGAGCCACGCTGGGCTCTGCCCAGGATGCCTTGGGCGCGGACCTCGTCATGAAGGTTCGTGCCCCCTCTTCCGATGAAGTGCCCCACATGAAGCGCGGGGCCGTCGTCATCGGCATGCTGGACCCGTTCGACGCCGAAGGCATCGAACAGATGGCCGCCGCCGGCCTGACCGGCTTTGCCCTGGAAGCCGCGCCCCGCATCACGCGCGCGCAAAGCCTGGATGTGCTGTCTTCTCAAGCCAACCTGGCCGGCTACAAAGCCGTGCTGCTGGCCGCGCACCACTATGGCCGGCTGATTCCCATGATGATGACCGCCGCCGGCACGCTCAAGGCCGCGCGCGCCGTGGTGCTGGGCACTGGCGTGGCCGGCCTTCAGGCCATTGCCACCGCCAAGCGCCTGGGCGCGGTCGTCGAGGCGTCCGACGTGCGCCCCGCCGCAAGGGAACAGGTTGAATCCCTGGGCGCCAAGTTCATCGACGTGCCTTTCGAAACCGACGAAGAACGCGAAATCGCGGAAGGCAAAGGCGGCTACGCGCGCGCCATGCCGCCCGGATGGATGGCGCGGCAGGCGGCGTTGGTGTCCGAACGCTGCAAGCAGGCCGACATCGTCATCACCACCGCGCTGATCCCGGGTCGCCCCGCGCCCACACTGGTGTCGGCCGACACTGTCGCGGCCATGCGCCCCGGCTCGGTGTTGGTGGACCTGGCCGTCGAACGCGGCGGCAACTGCCCCCTGTCCGAACGCGGCAAGATCGTGGAAAAGCACGGCGTGACGATCGTCGGCCTGACCAACCTGCCCGGCCTGGTCGCCACCGACGCGTCCGCGCTCTACGCGCGCAACGTCATGGACTTCCTGAAGCTCATCATCAATGCGGACGGCGCGCTGGCGATTCAGCGCGACGATGAAATCGTGGCGGCCTGCCTGGTGTGCGAAGGCGGCAATGTGATGCAAAGGACCTGAACATGGAAGCGATCAACCCCACCCTGATGAACCTCATCATCTTCGTGCTGGCCATCTATGTCGGCTACCACGTTGTCTGGAACGTCACGCCCGCCTTGCACACGCCGTTGATGGCGGTCACCAACGCCATCTCCGCCATCATCATCGTGGGCGCCATGCTGGCGGCCGCGCTGACCGAAGGCGGCCTGGCGCGCGGCATGGGCGTGTTCGCCGTGGCGCTGGCGGCCGTGAACGTCTTCGGCGGCTTTCTGGTCACTCGGCGCATGCTGGAAATGTTCAAGAAAAAGGATCGCAAGCCGGGGCCGGGCAAGGAGCAAGCGAAATGATCTCGCTCAACCTCGTCACCCTGCTCTACCTGATTGCCTCGGTCTGCTTCATCCAGGCGCTCAAGGGGCTGTCGCACCCGACCACGTCCCGGCTGGGCAACGCCTTCGGCATGGCCGGCATGGCCATCGCCGTGCTGACCACGGCGGCGCTCATCATCGGGCTGGCGCGCGAAGGCACCGCCACCATCGGCCTGGGCTGGGTCCTGCTGGGCTTGCTGGTGGGCGGTTCCATCGGCACCTTGATGGCCCGCCGCGTCGAGATGACGAAGATGCCCGAACTGGTCGCCTTCATGCACAGCATGATCGGCCTGGCCGCGGTCGCCATCGCGGTTGCCGTCGTTGCCGAGCCGCACGCCTTCGGCATCGTTCCGGCCGGCATGCTGATTCCCACCGGCAACCGCTTCGAGCTTTTCATCGGCACATTCGTGGGCGCCATCACGTTCTCGGGCTCGGTCATCGCGTTCGGCAAGCTGTCGGGCAAGTACAAGTTCCGGCTGTTCCAGGGCGCGCCCGTCGTGTTCCCCGGCCAGCACATGCTGAACCTGGCGCTGGCATTGGTGATGCTGGGCTGCGGCCTGTGGTTCATGCTGACCCAGGAATGGACGCCCTTCATCATCATGACGCTGGTGGCCTTCGTGCTGGGCGTGCTGATCATCATCCCGATCGGCGGCGCGGACATGCCGGTGGTGGTGTCGATGCTGAACAGCTATTCGGGTTGGGCCGCAGCCGGCATCGGCTTTTCGCTGAATAACCCCATGCTGATCATTGCCGGCTCGCTGGTCGGGTCGTCCGGCGCCATCCTGTCCTACATCATGTGCAAGGCGATGAACCGGTCGTTCTTCAACGTGATTTTGGGCGGCTTCGGCGGCCAGGCCGGCAGCGCCGCCGATGCGGGCGCGGCACAGCAGCGCAGCGTCAAGTCGGGCAGCGCGGACGATGCGGCATTCCTGATGACCAACGCCGAAAGCGTGACCATCGTGCCCGGCTACGGCCTGGCGGTGGCGCGCGCGCAGCACGCGCTGAAAGAACTGGCGACCAAGCTGACCGAACGCGGCGTGACGGTGAAGTACGCCATCCACCCCGTGGCGGGCCGCATGCCCGGCCACATGAACGTGCTGTTGGCCGAAGCCGAAGTGCCCTACGACCAGGTCTTCGAAATGGACGACATCAACAGCGAGTTCGCGCAGACCGACGTCGTGCTGGTGCTGGGCGCGAACGACGTGGTCAATCCGGCAGCCAAGAACGACCCGAAGTCTCCCATCGCGGGCATGCCGATCCTGGAAGCCTACAAGGCGCGCACCGTCATCGTGAACAAGCGTTCCATGGCGTCCGGCTACGCCGGGCTGGACAACGAGTTGTTCTACATGGATCGCACGATGATGGTGTTTGGCGATGCCAAGAAGGTGCTTGAGGATATGGTGAAGGCGGTGGAATAAACCGCCCGGTGCAACGAACGCCTGGCGACGGGCGTTCGTTGCGCGCCGTCGTCCGCGCTTGCGGCCGGCGCCTTTCGCCGCCCTACGCCGCCGCCTGGCGCAATTGATCGTCCACCACTTCCACCCAATGCCGCACCGGCGTGTCGGTGCCGCTTTGCAGATGGCCGATGCAGCCGATGTTGGCCGACAGGATCACATCGGGCCCGCCTGCGGCAATAGCCGTCAGTTTGCGGTCGCGCAGCTGCAATGCGATATCCGGATGCAGCACGGAATAAGCCCCCGCCGATCCGCAGCACAGATGCTTGTCGGCAAACGGCTGCAAATCGAAACCCAGATCCGCCAGCAACTGCTCGGATAGCGGTCGCAAGCCCTGCCAGTGCTGCAAGGTGCAGGGCGGGTGATACGCGGCCCGCGTGCCGCCGGGTAAACGCGCCCGCAGCTGCGCGGCATGCGGGGCGACAATTTCGGCCACGTCCTTGACGCGCGCAACGATGTCCGCGGCCTTCTGCGCGTACGCGGGATCGTGCTTTAAGTGATGCGCATATTCCTTGACCATGGCGCCGCAGCCGGATGCGTTCATGACGATGGCCTCGATCGTCCCGTCCTGTATCAGCGGCCACCATGCGTCCACATTGGCGCGCATCTGCGCCAACGCGGCGTCCTGCGCATCCAGATGGAAACTGACCGCGCCACAACACCCCGCGCCCGGCGCCAGCCGCGCGCCAATGCCCACGGCATCCAGCACGCGGATGGTGGCCGCGTCGATGGTAGGCATCATGGCCGGCTGCACGCAGCCGGTCAGCATCAGCACCTGGCGCGCATGCCCTGACACAACGGGCAAGGCGCCCGGGTCACGGCGCTCGGGCACCTTGCGCTTGAGCGCCTCGGGCAGCAGGGCGCGCATGGCCTGCCCCGCCTTCATCGCGGGCGCGAACATCGGCGACAACATGGCGCGACGCAACAGGTTGCGCTTGGTCTTGTCGGCCCACGAACGCGGCACGCGCTCGTCCACGATCTTGCGCCCGATATCGATCAGGTGACCATACTGAACGCCCGACGGGCATGTGGTTTCGCAATTGCGGCAGGTCAGGCAACGGTCCAGATGCTGTTGCGTGGACTGCGTGGGCTCGGCGCCTTCCAGCACCTGCTTGATCAGATAGATGCGCCCGCGCGGGCTGTCCAGTTCGTCGCCCAGCACTTGATACGTGGGACAGGTGGCGGTGCAGAAACCGCAATGCACGCAACGCCGCAAGATGGCGTCGGCTTCGTTGCCCAGGTCGGTATCGCGGGCCCAGGATGCCAGGTTGGTTTGCATGCGCTATAGCTCCAGAACCAGGCGGCCGGGGTTGAACAGGCTGGCCGGATCAAGCTCCTGCTTGAGCCGACGCGTGATCGCCGCGACGCCGGGCGCCAGCGGATGAAATACCCCGTCGAGCGGTGGCTTGCCGTTGCCGGGGCGGAACAAGGTGGCATGCCCGCCCAGCCGCGCGGCGACTTCGCGCAGTTCGGTGGCGTCACGTTGGCCGGACAGCCAGCGCTGGCCGCCCCCCCATTCGATCAGCGTGGGCCCCAGGCCCAATGCCGCGGCGGTGGGCGGCAGCGCAAGACGCCACAAAGGCCGGCCGGGGTGAAAAAATGGGTGCGTCTGCTCGCGCAACGAGCGCCACCACACCAAGGCGGCATCCGGCAGCAGCGGGTCTCCGCCGATGACGTGGCGTGCGCTGGCCAGCGCCGGCGGCGCGCCTGACAGCCGCACGTGCATGAGCCCTTCGCCCCCGTCATCATCGCCCGTCCAGCTGGTGGCGGAAATGGGCAACGGCTTGCCGCGCCACAGCGCAAAACTTGCCAGCGCCTGCGCCTGCGTGGCGGGCAGCACCAGCGTCAGCTCTTCCATGGGGCGCGGCACCACCTTCATCGACACATCAAGAATCGCGCCGAAGACGCCGTGCGACCCCGCCAACAAGCGCGACACGTCGTACCCCGCCACGTTCTTCATGACTTCGCCGCCGAACGACAGCATGCGCCCTTCCGAGTCCAGCAGCCGCGTGCCCAGGACAAAGTCGCGCAATGCGCCGGCGCTCATGCGGCGGGGGCCAGACAGGCCCGCCGCCACGCAGCCGCCCACGGTCGCCGATTCCGCGAAGTGCGGCGGTTCAAACGCCAGCATCTGCCCGTTCTCGGCCAACACCGCTTCAAGCTCGGCCAAGGGCGTACCGGCGCGCACCGTCACCACCAGCTCGGATGGGTGATAGCTGACGATGCCGCGATACGGCGTCATGTCGAGCAGGCAGTGGCCGTCTTGCGGCGTGACCGGCCGATAGTTGCCGTAGAACGCCTTGCTGCCACCACCCATGACAAACAGCGGCTTGTGGCCGGCACGAGCCGTCATGACCTGGTCGCACAATTCCGACAGGACAAAATCCATAGGGGATGCGTCCTAGAAACGGGCGAGATCGGGGAAACGCAACTCGCCCGCATGGACGTGCATCTTGCCGTATTCGGCGCAGCGGGCCAGCGTGGGAATGACTTTTTCAGGATTCAGCAGGCACGGCGGGTCGAACGCCCGCTTGACCGCCAGGAACGCGTCGAGTTCTTCGCGAGAGAATTGCACGCACATTTGATTTATTTTCTCCATACCCACACCGTGCTCTCCGGTCACGGTGCCTCCTACCTGCACGCACAGCTCAAGAATCGCGGCGCCGAATTTCTCGGCGCGCTCGACCTCGTCCGGCTTGTTCGAATCGAACAGAATCAACGGATGCAAATTGCCGTCTCCCGCATGGAAAACGTTGGCGCATCGCAAGCCGAATTCGTCTTCCATCTGCTCGATGGCGCCCAACACGCGCGCCAGGTGCCGACGCGGAATCGTGCCGTCCATGCAGTAATAATCAGGCGACACGCGGCCAGCCGCCGGGAACGCGTTCTTGCGTCCCGCCCAGAATTTCAGGCGCTCGGCTTCCGACGTGGACACTTGGCAACGCGTTGCGCCGGCATCGCGAAACACCGCTTCCATCCGCGCGATTTCGTGCGCCACCTCGTCAGGGGTGCCGTCCGATTCGCACAGCAGGATGGCCTGCGCGTCCAGGTCATAGCCGGCGCGCACAAAGGGTTCGACCATATGCGTGGCGCGCCGATCCATCATTTCAAGCCCAGCAGGAATCATGCCCGCCGCGATGATCTGCGTGACGGCGTTGCCCGCCGCCTCGACGCTGGAAAAGCTGGCCATCACCACCTGCGCGCAAGCGGGCTTGGGGATCAGCTTGACGGTCACTTCAGTGACCACGCCCAGCATGCCTTCCGATCCAATGAAGATGGACAGCAGGTCCAGCCCCGGCGCGTCGGGCGCCTCGGAGCCCAGCTCGACGATGTCGCCGTCAATGGTGACGACCCGCACGCGCAGCACGTTGTGCACGGTCAGGCCGTACTTCAGGCAATGCACGCCGCCGGAATTCTCGGCTACGTTGCCGCCGATGGAGCAGGCGATCTGGCTGGACGGATCGGGCGCGTAATAAAGGCCATAGGGCGAGGCCGCTTCGGAAATGGCCAGGTTGCGCACGCCGGGCTGCACGATGGCGGTGGCGCTGGCCAGGTCGATATGCTTGATGCGATTGAATTTGGACAAGCCAAGCAGCACGCCCTGGCTATGCGGCATGGCGCCGCCCGACAAGCCGGTGCCTGCGCCACGCGCCACCAGCGGCGCATTCAGCCGCTTGCAGATCCGCATGACGGCTTGCACTTGTTCTTCGGTTTCAGGCAGGGCCACCACGGCCGGCAGCGCGCGATACAACGACAGGCCGTCGCACTCGTAGGGACGGGTATCTTCTTCGCGGAACAATACGCAGTGCGCGGGCAACGCGGCCGACAACGCCTCGATGAGCTGCTGCAACGAATAAGGCGCCTGCACTTGTGCCAGGCCGGTTTCGACCAGTGAATTCATGAGCGCAACAATAGCGCGAGCGCACTATGAAAACAGGCCGGGATTTACCCGCATCCATGGGATGAATGCCGTGCCCGACTCGTAACCAGCAGTAATTGTGCGCTGTGCACGCGCAAAAAAGCCGACGGCAATACCGTCGGCTTCAGCGAAGGCAAGTGGCCCGCTTGACGTCTTACCAGGAGACGATCTTGCCCGGGTTCAGGATGTTGTTCGGATCAAAAGCGTGCTTCAGGCTACGCATCAGATCCAGCGCATCGTCGCCGTGCTCTTCCGCCATGAACTGCATTTTGTGCAGGCCCACGCCGTGTTCGCCGGTGCAGGTGCCGTCCGCCGCAATCGCGCGGCGAACCAGGTTGTGGTTGATGGTTTCCGACTCTTCCCATTCCTTCGGGTTGTCGGCGTCCAGCAGCATCAGTACGTGGAAATTGCCGTCGCCCACGTGGCCAACGATGGTGTACGGGAAGCTGGCGCGTTCCAGTTCTTCGACGGTGTCGCGCACGCAATCGGCCAAGCGCGAAATCGGTACGCACACGTCGGTGGTGCTGGCGCGGCAACCGGGGCGTAATTGCAGGCCCGCGAAATAGG
Source organism: Achromobacter sp. ESBL13 (assembly GCF_036668755.1). NCBI lineage: Bacteria > Pseudomonadati > Pseudomonadota > Betaproteobacteria > Burkholderiales > Alcaligenaceae > Achromobacter > Achromobacter sp. ESBL13. The sequence continues at coordinate 28,413 of NZ_JAZEVT010000003.1, forward strand.
CATTGTGGCGTGCCGTCCACAAGCGGCTGCGGTCTTCGGGGCGTTCGGCCCATTCGAAATCCATGCCGCCATGTTCGGCGGTAATTGCCTGCACGGTTTCGGCCTGTTCCTGCACGCCGGCCGGGCTGCCATGGAATTCAAACACCAGCAGCGGCGTTTCCCGCAGGCTCAGCTTGCTGTATTGGTTGACGGACCGCACGCTGGCGGCGTCCATGAATTCCACGCGCGCGATCGGCACACCCATCTGGATGATTTCGATCACGCTTTGCACGGCGTCGTCCAGCGTGGGGAAGTTGCAGACCGCCGCCGACACGGCTTCGGGCTGCGGGTACAGCCGCACGGTGACTTCGGTAATGATGCCCAGCGTGCCTTCGCTACCGACGAAGACGCGCGTCAGGTCATAGCCCGCCGACGATTTGCGCGCGCGGCCCGCGGTGCGGATGATGCGGCCGTCGGCCGTCACCACCGTCAACGACATGACGTTTTCGCGCATGGTGCCGTAGCGCACGGCGTTGGTGCCGGATGCCCGCGTGGCGGCCATGCCGCCCAGGCTGGCGTCCGCGCCCGGGTCGATCGGGAAGAACAGGCCGGTGCTGCGAATTTCTTCGTTCAATTGCTTGCGCAGAACGCCGGCCTGCACCGTGGCGGTCAGGTCTTCGGCGTTGATCGCCAACACCTTGTTCATCTGCGACAGGTCCAGGCTGATGCCGCCCTGGATCGCCAGGATGTGGCCTTCCAGCGACGAACCGGCGCCATACGGAATCAACGGAACACGATGTTCATTGCACAGCTTTGCCACCGCGGCCACGTCTTCCGTGCTGTGCGCAAAGACCACGGCGTCGGGCAGCATGGCGGGATACGGGGACTCGTCGCGGCCATGATGCTCGCACACGGCCGAGGATTCAGACAGGCGGTCGCCAAAGCGCGCGCGCAAGGCGTCCAGACAGGCGGCCGGCACCGGACGGCGCAACGTTTCAGCGTGCAAGGGAGCATTCATGATCAGCGTGTTCTCTTGGAATTCGCGGCGGGCGCGGGTTCGTTAATCCGAATATTCTACGCCGCCACGCATGCTGCGCCGCAAACCGCCCCAGGAAGACGGCTTGCGACACGCCGGCGTGACGGGCCGCTTACTTGCCGGAGGTCAGCGCCACGCGGCGGCGTTCGCGCACGGCATGGGCCAGGCGTTCCAGCACGGCAACGGACGCGTCCCAATCGATGCAGCCGTCGGTAATGCTCTGGCCGTATACCAGGGGCTTGCCCGGGACCATGTCCTGACGGCCGCCCAACAGGTGGCTTTCCACCATGACGCCGATCAGCCGGGCGTCGCCCGCTTCCATCTGGCGCGCCACGTCGTCGATCACGCGGGGTTGGTTTTCGGGGTCCTTGCTGCTGTTCGCGTGGCTGGCGTCCACCATGATGCGCTGGGCCAAGCCGGCCTTGGACACGTCCTGGCAGGCGGCGTCCACGCTGGCCGCGTCGTAGTTCGGCGTTTTGCCGCCGCGCAGGATGACGTGGCAGTCCTCGTTGCCGGCGGTGGACACGATCGCCGAATGGCCGCCCTTGGTCACCGAAAGGAAATGGTGCGGCTGCGACGCGGCCTTGATCGCGTCGACCGCGATCTTCACATTGCCGTCCGTGCCGTTCTTGAACCCCACCGGACACGACAACCCGGATGCCAGTTCGCGGTGCACCTGGCTTTCCGTCGTGCGTGCCCCGATCGCCCCCCAGGAGACCAGATCCGCGATGTACTGCGGCGTAATCATGTCCAGGAACTCGCAGCCGGCCGGCAAGCCCAGGCTGTTGATATCCAGCAGCAGTTCCCGCGCCACGCGCACGCCCTTGTTGATGTCGAAGCTGCCGTCCAGGTCCGGATCGTTGATCAGGCCTTTCCAGCCCACCGTGGTACGCGGCTTTTCGAAATACACGCGCATCACGATTTCCAGATCGGCGCTGAGGCGGTCACGCACCGGCTTCAAACGCTTCGCATATTCGATGGCGGCGCGCGTGTCGTGAATCGAGCAGGGGCCGATCACGACGATCATGCGGTCGTCCATGCCGTGCAGGATGCGGTGCATGCCCTGGCGTGCGGCGAACACGGTGTCGCCCGCCTCTTTGGTGCATGCAAACTCGCGCATCACGTGCGCGGGCGGATTCAGTTCCTTGATTTCTCGGATGCGAAGGTCGTCGGTATTGTGTGACACGGTACTGCTCCTGGGTTGCCCGCCAACGGGTCCAAATCCGATCGGTGGTTTCCGATCCCGGCGGCACAAAAAAAGCCGCCAGTTCGCTGGCGGCTTTTTTGGGGGGATTCTTTCCAAACTTCAGATTGAGTGCGTCCCTTCCTCCGCCAGCGGCTTCAGAAAACCATAAAAATAAAAGGTAAAGGCGGGGGACGCGAATTTCATGGGAAACGACTCTAGCACAAAACATTCGGGCCGTCACATCGTTTTTTGACGACGGTGGCGGCCCGATTTGACGTTCAGGCGGTACCGCCGACGGTCAGCCCTTCCATGCGCACGGTCGGCATGCCCACGCCCACCGGTACGCTTTGGCCGTCCTTGCCGCAAGTGCCCACGCCGGAATCCAGCTGCAGATCGTTGCCGATCATCGTGACGCGGGTCATGGCGTCGGGGCCGTTGCCGATCAACGTGGCGCCCTTGACCGGGTAGGTCACCTTGCCGTCTTCGATCATGTAGGCCTCGGATGCCGAAAACACGAACTTGCCGCTGGTGATGTCGACCTGGCCGCCGCCGAAATTGACGGCGTACAGGCCGCGCTTGACCGACGACACGATTTCTTCGGCGGGCTTGTCGCCGGCCAGCATGTACGTGTTGGTCATGCGGGGCATCGGCAGATGCGCAAACGATTCGCGGCGGCCGTTGCCGGTGGCGGCGGTTTTCATCAGGCGCGCGTTCAGCGTGTCTTGCATGTAGCCGCGCAGAATGCCGTCTTCGATCAGCACATTGCGCTGCGTGGCATTGCCTTCATCGTCGATGTTGAGCGAACCGCGGCGGTCGGGCAGCGTGCCGTCGTCGACCACGGTGACGCCCTTGGACGCCACGCGCTCGCCGATGCGGCCGGAAAACACGCTGGAGCCCTTGCGGTTGAAATCGCCTTCCAGCCCGTGGCCCACGGCCTCGTGCAGCAGGATGCCGGGCCAGCCGGACCCCAGCACCACGGTCATCTCGCCGGCGGGCGCCGGGCGCGCCTCAAGGTTGACCATGGCTTCATGCACGGCGCGTTCGACGTAGCCTTGCAGCATTTCGTCGGTGAAGTAGGCCAGGCCCAAACGCCCACCGCCGCCGGCATGACCCATCTCGCGGCGGCCGTTGCGTTCGGCGATCACGGTCAGCGACAGGCGCACCAGCGGGCGCACGTCGGCGGCCAGACGGCCGTCGCTGCCCGCCACCAGCACCACGTCATATTCGGCGCCCAGCCCGGCCATCACCTGAATGACATGCGGGTCGCGTGCGCGCGCCATGCGCTCGATGCGTTCCAGCAGCGCCACCTTTTCCGGCGCGCTCAACGTGGCGACGGGGTCGATGTCGGCGTACAGGCTGCGACCCATCTCGGCTTCGACCTGGGCGGCTACCTTGACCTTGCCGGCTCCGCGGCGGGCAATGCCGCGCACAGCGTGAGCCGACGACAGCAACGCGTCGGCCGACAGGGAATCGGAATAGGCGAAGGCGGTTTTCTCGCCGCTGACGGCACGCACGCCGACGCCCTGGCTGATGGAAAAGCTGCCGGTCTTGACGATGCCCTCTTCCAGACTCCATCCCTCGCTGCGCGTGTACTGAAAGTACAGGTCGGCGTAATCGACCTTGTGGGTGAAGATCTCACCCAGGGCGCGCGCCATATCCGCTTCGGTCAGGCCCCAGGGGTCAAGCAAAAGCGATTTGGCGGTGGCAAGGGAAGCGATAGCGGGATCAGTGATTTTCATAGGCTCTATTCAGGGGGCATCGGCGCGGCACGGGCGCACGCGTTGCGTGGATGCACAAGACCGTATCGTACCGCTGACCGGCCCCCCTCGTCCCGACTTTGGCATGACGGCGGCGTCCGAGGAGGTGAAAGATTATTCACGCGTGAATAAATATGGGGTCATTGGATTAAGTATCAAGTTAAGCGAAACAACTAAATATTGTTTCACCACATAACAGTCCGGATTGCGCCGCCACCCGCGCGGGCCCGTGCCAACGCTCTTGGCATACAAGAATGAGAAATACCGCGGATTGGTCTGACAAGCGTTGATCAAAATGCCGAAACTCGACCCGGAAGACGCCCTAATTCCCCATATCAATCCGCTGATCCGGCAATGCCAAAATGCATAGCAGCCGCATTGCACGCGCACCGAGTGCCAATTCTGTCATCCACTATGGGTCGTAAATGGGGGTTGCGGGACACGCCTTTAAATCGGCAACAGCCGCGAGGATAAATCGGCGGGCCCCCGACACAAACCGCGATTCTTTCGCTAATTGAAACAAATGGCACCGGGAACAGGCCCCGTTTGCGGGATTCGTCCGCCTTGTGAACCAAATCCGCGCTTGTTTCAAATGGTCCTAAATTTGGGAATATCCTTCCCAAAAGTTGTTCCCGGCCAAAGCCCGCATACCGACAGGCCTTGCGGCTCTTTTGATACAAAGTAATTAGCTCGAAAATAGAGAAGTCAAGCCGCAATTTATGTATTATGCGAAGCACAACAATTAAACATTACTTCGCCGGCGATTAAAGCAGTTCCATAATCAGGAATAAACCATGGCCCGAGAAACATACGCAGCTCTGCAAGCAAAGATCGAGAAGGAAATCAACAAGCTTCAAAAGAAGGCGGAAGTCCTCCAAACGAAGCGTCGCAAGCCCGTGATCACGTCCATCATCACGTCCATGCGCGAATACGACATCACCCCGGAAGAAATCATTGCGGCATACGGTTCGGGCAAGCCCGCCCGCGTGGCGCCTGGTGGCCGCCGCAAGGCTGGCGCGGCTGCGCGTCCCGCCACAGCTGCCAAGCGTGCCGTTGCCCCGAAGTATCGTCACCCGCAAACGGGCGAAACCTGGAGCGGCCGTGGCAAAGCCCCGCGCTGGCTCGCCGCTGAAGAAGCCGGCGGCGCGACACGCGACAGCTTTCTTATCAAAGAATAAAACCTATTCTGTAGTAAGAAATAAATCGGCGCACCAATCTGGTGCGCCGATTTATTTTGAAATTCAGCGCCAAAGCGCCGTCAAGGCTTACTGAAGCGGGAACTGAATTTCGCGTTCCGCCCCATTATTGCCGGGGAAATTGTCGAATATCGCGCGTACCAGATAGGGCATGGTGCGCATGAAATCATCGCCCTGACTAAGTATGAAGGCCGTCGACCGGTAAACCTCGGCACCCCCACGTTGGGTGTCCCGAATCTTCAAGCTCAGTGTGTTGCGTTGCACCGCCATGGGCACATCCACCCATTCCGGCCCCCAGTACCCATAGGCGCCGCCCCAGGGACGAGGCCCGTAAAAGCCGCCATATCCGCCATAGCCATAGCCGCCATAGAAGTACGGATCGTAGGCCCGGCGCACCATTACCTGGGTCTGGCTGGTGCCATAGGTAAATGACACATCGAAGCGCCCCTTGGCGCCGGGCTGGGCTTCGACCAAACCGGTTGCGCCGATGCCGGCGCGCACCATGTCCTGATAGGACTGGTATTCCAGATTATTCAGTTGATTCGGGTCCGCGGCCACGAATTGGTAAGTCTGTCCTTCAACGCCGGCGGGCCATTGCTGGAACGAAGTCACTCGCGCGGAAACGGACGGCGCGGCACAACCGGCCAGTGCCAGCGTTGCCGCGACGGCCGTTAATCCTGCCCAACGGCCCACACTGAACAACGACTTTCGGAACATTTTGCGACTCCTGTTGCGCGCGACGGCGCCATCATACTGAGCTTTGACTATGCCCACGGCAAAAAGTTTGCCGTAGTCCGCACGCCCCAGACTGCGCGCCGCGCCCACCCACTACAATAGACCCCTCGTTCAAACCAGGACTGCAACTCCATGCGCACCGACACGCCCATTACCGTTTATCGCAAGGATTACCAGCCCTACCCCTACGACATTCCCGAAGTCGCTTTGGCCTTCGACCTGGCGCCGGACGCCACCGAAGTGCGCTGCACGATGCACGTGCAACGCAAGCCCGGCGCCAGCGCCGACGCCGCCTTGATCCTGGACGGAGAAGACCTGGAACTCGTGTCGGTAGCGGTCAACGGCGCCACACTGGACGCCGACGCCTATCACCTGTCCGAGCACAGCCTGGCCATTTACGGCCTGCCCGCCGACGCCACGGTCGACGTCGTCAGCCGCTGCAATCCTTCCGCCAACTCCACGCTGATGGGCCTGTATGTGTCCGGGGGCAATTTCTTCACGCAATGCGAGGCCGAGGGCTTTCGCCGCATCACCTGGTTTGCCGACCGCCCCGACGTGATGTCGCGCTACCGCGTGACGCTGCGCGCGCAACCGCAATACCCCGTGCTGCTGTCCAACGGCAACCTGATGGCATCGCGCCAGTTGCCCGACGGCCGCAACGAAGTCGAATGGGAAGACCCGTTCCCCAAGCCCTGCTACCTGTTTGCGCTGGTGGCCGGCAACCTGACGCACCGTGAAACCACCGTCAAGACGGCCAGTGGCCGCGACGTGCTGCTTCAGGTGTACAGCGACCCCGGCTCTGAAACCAAGACCGAATGGGCCCTGGATTCGCTGGTGCGCGCGCTGCGCTGGGATGAGACCCGCTTCGGCCTGGAATTGGATCTGGACCGCTTCATGATCGTCGCAGTCCATGACTTCAACATGGGCGCGATGGAAAACAAGGGCTTGAATATCTTCAACGCCGCCTACGTGCTGGCCGACGCCGACAGCGCCACCGACGCCAACTACGAAGGCATCGAATCCGTCATCGGCCATGAATACTTCCACAACTGGACGGGCAACCGCGTCACGTGCCGCGATTGGTTCCAGCTGAGCCTGAAAGAAGGGCTGACGGTTTTCCGTGACCAGGAATTCAGCGCCGACATGATGGCGCACGACATGGATGCCGCCGCCGCCACCAGCGCGCGCGCCGTCAAGCGTATCGATGACGTGGTAGCCCTGCGCGCCGCCCAGTTCCCGGAAGATGCCGGCCCCATGGCCCACCCCATCCGCCCCGAGAGCTACCAGGAAATCGGCAACTTCTATACGGCAACCGTGTACGAGAAAGGCGCCGAAGTCATCCGCATGCAGCACACGCTGCTGGGCGAAGAGGGTTTCCGCGCCGGCATGGACGAGTATTTTCGCCGCCACGACGGCCAGGCCGTCACCTGCGACGACTTTGTCGACGCCATGGAATCCGTCTATGTGCGCCAGCACCCGGGCCGCGACCTGTCGGTGTTCCGCCGCTGGTACCGTCAGGCCGGCACGCCGCGCGTGGCCGTCAAGCTTGAACACGATGCCGCCACCCGCCGCTGCACGGTCACGCTGACCCAGCAATGCCAGCCCGTGGGCGTCGAGAAAAAAGCCGGCGCCGACTACGTCAAGGCGCCGTACCACATCCCGTTTGCGATCGGCCTTCTGGACCAGGACGGTCACGCGCTGCCGCTGCGTCACGACGGCGCCACCCGCGACACCGCCCTGCTGGAACTGACCACGCCCACCCAGCAATGGGTGTTCGAAGATATCGCCGAGCGGCCCGTGCCGTCGTTGTTGCGCGATTTCTCGGCCCCCGTCATCGTCGACTACGACTGGACCGACGAAGAACTGGCGCTGCTGTCCGCGCATGACACCAACCCCTTTGCCCGCTGGGAAGCCGGCCAGGAACTGGCCACGCGCCAGATCCTTGCCTTGGCCGAAGCCCGCCAGGCCGGGCGCACGCTGCACGCGGACGCCGCATTCATCAACGCGTGGCGCGCACTGCTGACCGACCCGGCCCTGGACGCCGCCTATCGCGCACGCGCGCTGGCCCTGCCGTCCGAGAAGACGCTGGCCGAACGCATGCAGGCAGTGGACCCGCCCGCGCTGGCCGTGGCCCGGGACTTCCTGCGCGCCGAACTCGGCCGTCAACTGGCCACGGAATTGCGCCAGACGTTCGAACAGAACCAGACGCCGGGCGAATACAGCCCCGCGCCGGTGCCAGCCGGCAAGCGCGCCCTGAAGAATCTGGCCTTGAGCCATCTGCTGGCGGCCGGCGAACACGACGCCCAGCGTCTGGCCGAGCATCAGTACGAGCACGCCGGCAACATGACCGACAGCATGGCCGCGCTGTCCGCGCTGATCAATTACGGCCAGGGCGACTTCCCGCAGGAAGCGCTGGCGGCGTTCTATGACAAGTGGCGCGACAACCCGCTGGTAGTAGACAAGTGGTTTGCCTTGCAGGCGGCCGCGCGTTCGACCACGGTGCATACCGCCCGCGAACTCATGACGCACCCCGCCTTCACGTTGCGCAACCCCAACCGCGCCCGCGCGCTGATTTTCCAGTTCTGCCTGAACAATGCGCGCGGCATGCATCACCCGGATGGTTCCGGTTATGCGTTCTGGGCCGAGCAGGTGCTGGCGCTGGACGCTCTGAACCCCGAAGTCGCGGCCAGGCTGGCGCGCGCGCTGGACAACTGGTCGCGCTTCGTGCCGGCCCTGCGCACGCCCATGCAGGCCGCGCTGCAACAAGTGCGCGCCCATGCAGGGCTGTCGCGCAACGTGCAGGAAATCGTATCCAAGGCTTTAGAATTCGCAGCATAGGGAGACCCTCTTGAAACGTAAAACACTTACTCAATACCTGGTGGAGCAACAACGCTCTGCCCAAGCCCTGGCGCCGGAAGTCCGGCTGCTGATCGAAGTGGTCGCGCGCGCCTGCAAGGCGATTAGCCACGCCGTCAGCAAGGGCGCGCTGGGCGGCGTCCTGGGCAGCCTGGAAAGCGAAAACGTCCAAGGCGAAGTGCAGAAGAAGCTGGACGTCCTGTCCAACGAAATCCTGCTTGAAGCCAACGAATGGGGCGGCCACCTGGCGGCCATGGCCTCGGAAGAAATGGAGACCATCCATTTGATTCCGAATCGCTACCCCAAGGGCGAATACCTGCTGTTGTTCGATCCCCTGGATGGTTCGTCCAACATCGACGTCAACGTCTCCATCGGCACCATCTTCTCGGTGCTGCAAGCCCCGCACAACGTGTCGGGCGCTCCGGTCTGCGAAGACGATTTCCTGCAACCCGGCAACAAGCAGGTCGTGGCCGGTTATGCCGTCTATGGCCCGCAGACCATGCTGGTGCTGACCATCGGCAACGGCGTGGTCGGCTTCACGCTGGACCGCGAGATGGGCTCGTGGGTGCTCACGCACGAGAATATCCGCGTGCCGGAAGACACCAAGGAATTCGCCATCAACATGTCGAACAGCCGCCACTGGGCACCGCCCGTCAAGCGCTACGTCGACGATTGCCTGGCTGGCACCACGGGCCCCCTGGGCAAGGACTACAACATGCGCTGGATCGCCTCGATGGTGGCAGACGTGCATCGCATCCTGACCCGTGGCGGCATCTTCATGTACCCCTGGGATGCCCGCGAACCCGGCAAGGCCGGCAAGCTGCGCCTGATGTATGAAGCCAACCCGATGAGCTTCCTGGTCGAACAGGCCGGCGGCGCCGCGATCAACGGCGTCCAGCGCATCATGGACATCCAGCCGGACAAACTGCACCAGCGCGTCAGCGTGATCCTGGGCTCGAAGAACGAAGTGGAACGTGTGGGCCGCTACCACGCCGAAGAAGCGGCGAAGTAATGCCGCGCTGAAAAGCAAAACGCGGAAAGCAAAAAGCCCCTTGATTGCTCAAGGGGCTTTTTTTATTGCGCTCGGGGCGCAACGGCGGTCACTTGACCTCTTCGATGGACTTTACGTCGTCCTTGTTGATCTGGACTTTCTTGCCGTCCTTGTCGTATTCATACATGCCGGACTTTTTGTCGTAAGACGGCGAATCGGGCGTCACGGTCGAGCTACCGTCCCGTTGCTGAATGACCGAGGGCGACGAGCATCCGGCCAGCACCCCAACTCCGGTCACCACCAGGGCCAACGTCATGGTCTTCAGGTTCATGGGCGTGTTCTCCAAGTGTGAATAGGTGATCCCACTGTATCGGGAACCTGGCCCCGATATCGTGTCGGGTTGTCGGCAAATTGCGAAAGAACGTAAACCCCGCAACCCACATCGTAAAAAAACCCCTCACGGGCCAGCCCGTGAGGGGTTTTACGCTTACATAAACCGCAAGCCGTTACAGGTCGGCGCAGGGGTTCAGACCTTGGCGTTGGCCTCGATGAAGCGGCGCACCTCGGCCATCGTGCAGTCCATGACCTGTACCCGCTGCGGCAGCGACTCCAGGTTGGCCAGGTTGCCCGGCGGCGTGGCCGGCCGGCCCAGCGCCTCTTCGATGGTTTCGGAGAACTTGGCCGGCAAGGCCGTTTCCAGCACCAGCATCGGCACGCCGGGCTCGACGAAGTCGCGCGCCACCTTCACGCCATCGGCGGTGTGCGGATCGACCAGCACGCCGGTCTCGTCGTACAAGGACCGGATGGTGGCCAGGCGCGCCTCGTGCGAGCTTTGGCCGGAAACGAAGCCGTAGCGCGATTCGAACTGCGGCTTCAGGTCGGACAAGTCGAACGAACCGTCTTGCGCCAAGGTCGTCCACAGCGCCTTCACGCGGGAGGCGTCGCGGCCCACCAGGTCGAAAACGAAGCGTTCGAAGTTGGACGCGCGCGAAATATCCATCGACGGACTGGACGTGGCGTACGTCTGCTCGGCCGGACGCGGGCGGTAGATGCCCGTGCGGAAGAACTCTTCCAGCACGTTGTTTTCGTTCGTGGCCAGCACCAGGCGGCGCACCGGCAAGCCCATGCTGCGCGCGATGTGGCCCGACAGGATGTTGCCGAAGTTGCCCGACGGCACCGCAAACGAGACCTGCTGGCCCGGCTTGTCGGTGGCGCGCAACCAGCCGTGGAAGTAGTACACGACCTGGGCGGCGATGCGCGCCCAGTTGATCGAGTTGACGGCGCCCAGGCGGTACTTCGTCTTGAAACCCAGGTCGCTGGCCAGCGCCTTGACGATGTCCTGCGCTTCGTCGAACACGCCGCGCACCGCGATGTTGTGGATGTTTTCGTCTTGCAGCGAATACATCTGTGCGCGCTGGAAGGCGCTCATGCGGCCATGCGGCGACAGCATGAACACGGCCACGCCCTGCTTGCCGCGCAATGCGTATTCGGCCGCCGAGCCCGTGTCGCCCGAGGTCGCGCCCAGGATGTTCAAGGTGGTGCCGCGCTTGGCCAGCGTGTATTCAAAGACCTGGCCCAGGAACTGCATGGCCATGTCCTTGAACGCCAGCGTCGGCCCCTCGGACAAGCCCAGCAGCGACAGGCCGCCGTCCAGGGGGCGCAGCGGCACGATATCTTCGCTGTTGAAGATCTCTTGCGTGTAGGCCGCGCGCGTCAGGCGGCGCAGGTCTTCGGCGGGAATGTCGGTGGCAAACAGTGACAGCACTTCGAACGCCAGGTCGGCGTAGGACAAGCCGCGCCACGATTCCAGCGTTTGCTCGGACACCTGCGGCAGTTGTTCCGGCACGGCCAGGCCGCCGTCGGGCGCCAGGCCTTCCAGCAGGATGTCGGAAAAGGGCTGGGCGGCCATGCCGCCTCGGGTCGAGACGTATTTCATGTCAGGTTCTCCACGCGCAAACGGGTGACCTTGGACCGCACGAACGGCATCGCCTCGATGCGCTCGATGGCCTGATTGATGTTGCCTTCCACGGCTTCATGCGTCAGGAAGATGATGTCGGCGCCGCCGATGTGCGAGGGCTGCTGGATCATCGAACCGATCGAGATCGAGCGGTCGGCCAGGATACGGGCGATGTCGGCCAGCACGCCCGGCTGATCGTCCACGCGCAGGCGCAGGTAATACGACGTGCTGACCAGTTCGATCGGCAGGATCGGCGTGTCGGACATGGCATCGGGCTGGAACGCCAGATGCGGCACGCGGTTGCCCGGGTCGGCGGTGTGCAGGCGCGTCACGTCGACCAGGTCAGCCACCACGGCAGATGCGGTGGGCTCTTCGCCCGCGCCCTGGCCGTAATACAGCGTGGGGCCGACGGCATCGCCCTTGACCAGCACGGCGTTCATCGCGCCTTCGACATTGGCCAGCAGGCGCTCGGACGGCACCAGCGCGGGATGCACGCGCAGTTCGATGCCGTCGGGACGACGCTTGGTCACGCCCAGCAGCTTGATGCGGTAGCCCAGGCGCTCGGCATGTTCGATATCTTCGGCGGCCAGCTGCGAGATGCCTTCGATGTAGGCGCGGTCAAATTGCACCGGCACGCCAAAGGCCAGCGAGGCCAGCAGCGTCAGCTTGTGCGCGGCGTCCACGCCTTCCACGTCGAACGTGGGGTCGGCTTCGGCGTAGCCCAGGCGCTGGGCTTCGGCCAGCACGTCGGCGAACGGCAACCCGCGCGAGCGCATTTCCGACAGGATGAAGTTGGTGGTGCCGTTGATAATGCCCGCCACCCACTGGATGCGGTTGGCCGTCAGGCCTTCGCGTATCGCCTTGATGATGGGGATGCCGCCGGCCACCGCGGCTTCGAACGTGACCATCACGCCGCGCTCGTACGCAGCGGCGAAGATCTCGTTGCCATGCTTGGCCAGCAGCGCCTTGTTGGCGGTGACGACATGCTTGCCGTTGGCGATGGCCTGCATCACCAGTTCCAGCGCCAGCGTGTCGCCGCCGATCAGTTCAACCACGATGTCGATTTCGGGGTCGCAAACCAGCGCATGGACGTCGGTATCGACCAGGATCGAGTCGCCCACGCGGGCGCGTGCCTTGGCCACATCGCGCACGGCGGCGCGGGTGACTTCGATGCGGCGGCCGGCGCGACGCGCGATTTCTTCCGCGTTGCGCGACAGCACGGTCCACGTGCCGCCGCCAACAACGCCAAGACCAAGCAGGCCCACCTTCATGGGACGCATCGCGCCGCCCTCGGGGGCTTGCGCGGCGGGTGAGCGTTCAGGGGTATTCATTTCAGCAATCCGTCCTTGCGGAACATATCTTTGATGCCGCGCACCGCTTGGCGGGTGCGCTGCTCGTTTTCGATAAGAGCGAAGCGTACGTAGTCGTCGCCATACTCGCCGAAGCCGATCCCGGGGGACACGGCCACTTTCGCATCCGACAGGACACGCTTGGCAAATTCCAAAGAGCCCATCGCCCGGTAGGGCTCGGGGATCTGCGCCCAGATATACATGGACGCCTTGGGAATTTCCACATTCCAACCTGCTTCGTGCAGGCCGCGCACGAGCACGTCGCGGCGGCTTTGGTATTGGGCCACGATCTCGCTCACGCAATCCTGCGGGCCGTCCAGGGCGGCGATGGACGCCACCTGGATCGGCGTGAACGTACCGTAGTCGTGATAGCTCTTGATGCGCGCCAGCGCGTTGACCAGCTCGCGGTTGCCCACCATGTAGCCGATGCGCCAGCCCGCCATGTTGTAGCTCTTGCTCATCGTGAAGAACTCGACGGCCACATCGCGCGCGCCCGGCACCTGCATGATGGACGGCGCCACGTAGCCGTCGAACGTGATGTCGGCGTAGGCCAGGTCATGCACCACCAGGATGTCGTGTTCCTTGGCCAACGCCACCACGCGTTCGAAGAACGACAGGTCCACGCACTGTGCGGTCGGGTTGCTGGGAAAGCCCAGCACCATCATCTTGGGCTTCGGGATGGATTCGCGCACCGCGCGTTCCAGCTCTTCGAAGAAATCGACGCCGGGCGTCATGCGCACCGAGCGGATGTTGGCGCCGGCAATCACCGCGCCATAGATGTGGATCGGGTAGCTGGGGTTGGGCACCAGCACCGTGTCGCCGCGATCCAGCGTGGCCAGCATCAAGTGGGCCAGGCCTTCTTTGGAGCCGATGGTGACGATGGCTTCGGAATCCGGATCGAACTCCACCGCGTAGCGGCGCTGGTACCAATCACAGATCGCCTTGCGCAGACGCGGAATGCCCTTGGACACCGAATAGCCGTGGGTGGTGGGACGCGACGTGGCCTCCACCATCTTGTCGACGATGTGCTTGGGGGTGGCACCGTCCGGGTTGCCCATGGACATGTCGATGATGTCCTCGCCCCGCCGCCGCGCCGCCATCTTGAGCTCGCCAGTAATGTTGAAAACGTACGGGGGCAAACGCTCGATGCGAGAGAACTTCCTCATGATGGGAATCCTTAGGGGCGGAAAGGGCGAAAAAACCAGGGCGCGGTCGCGCGAAGGGGAAAGGGGCTTAAAGCCGCGCCAGCACACGATTGCAGCGCAGCAAAACCCTGTAATCTAGCGCAACGACGGCCATGCGGCAAATGGGGCAAAAACGGGTCCGTTTCCCCATTGAAAAGACAGGCTTTTTTTGCCCTGTTCATACGCGCCAAAAACCACGTTGTTGCAAGGCAGGGAATCCGCTTATACCGTCAAGCAACGAAGCCCCCAACACTGCAACCCATGGCGAGTTTGATGCGCTATCATCAAGCCCATAAAGCCGGAGTTTTTATTGAAGCTGCATACTGATCCTGCGACGGCCGCCCTGAACACCGTGACTGCTTACGGTGAGGGGTATATCGAGGTCAACCAAGTTCGTTTTTCCTCGTCGGTCGCATTTGGCCCCGAAGGCGAAGTTACCGAATGGCCTGTTGACTCGCCGGCCGACATCACCTCTACCCTGTTGCACCAGGCGGCCGGTTTGACCGAGCCCGTCCGCGACCCGATGGCTTTTCTGGATGAACCGGAAGCCAGCCCCAGCCGCCCGGCCAATGCGCCCGAGGTATTGCTGGTAGGCACGGGCGCCCGGCAACAGTTCCTGCGTCCCGAAGTGTTGCGTCCCCTGTTGGCCATGGGAATCGGCGTCGAGATCATGGACACGCACGCCGCCTCTCGCACCTACAACATCCTGATGGCGGAGGGCCGGCGCGTGGTCGTCGCCCTCATCCCACCCAATGGAGATCCACAGAAATGACGCCCAGCATCGGCAAGCCCGCCCCGCAATTCACCGCGGAAAGCACGATTGGTCCGATCAGCCTGGAACAATGCCAGGGCCGTGCCGTGATCCTGTATTTTTACCCCAAGGACAACACGCCTGGCTGCACCACCGAAAGCCAGGACTTCCGCGACCTGCACGCCGACTTCCTGGCGGCCAGCGCGGTGGTCATCGGAATCTCGCGCGACTCGCTCAAGTCGCATGAGAACTTCAAGGCCAAGTACGAACTTCCTTTCCCGCTCATCTCCGACGCCGACGAAACCGTGTGCAATCTGTTCGGCGTCATCAAGCAGAAGAATATGTACGGCAAGCAGGTGCGAGGCATCGAGCGCAGCACCTTTTTGATCGACGCCTATGGCGTGCTGGTGCAGGAGTGGCGCGGGGTGAAGGTCCCGGGCCACGCCAAGGAAGTCCTGCAGGCCGCGAAAAGTATCGGTTAGCCGTACAGGAATACCCGTCAGGCGCTATTGCCGGCCCACCCTGGAGAGTGACGCATATGCCGCTTCCGAAGTTGCCCACCCGCCCCGCAGCCATCCTGACCTTCCCCTCGGGCGAATCCGCCCGGGTGCAGGCCCGCACCACCAAGACTGCCGCTGCGCAGTCCAGCACCCAAGCCGCGCTTGCCGACGACGATGACGAGCTGCTTGTGCAGCCCGAACTTGACGGCATGGCCGAGCCGGCACGCAAGGCGCAGATCCCCGCGCCCGCCCGCCAGGTTCCTCCGCCCGCCCCAGCCGCCCCTGCGACCGCCCGCGCCGAAACGCGCGCGGCCAAGACGGCGCCCGCCCCGACCAAGCGCGGCAAGCCGCGCGCCCAGAACGAGCCGCGCAAGCTGTTCGTGCTGGACACCAACGTACTGCTGCACGACCCCAGCTCACTGTTCCGCTTTGAAGAGCACGACATCTTCCTGCCGATGATGACGCTGGAAGAGCTGGACCATCAAAAGAAAGGCATGTCGGAAGTAGCGCGCAACGCGCGTCAGGTCAGCCGATCGCTGGATGCGCTGGTGCAAGACGCCACGCAACTGGATGAAGGGCTGGAGCTGGCCAAGCTGGGCAACAAGGATGCCACCGGCCGCCTGATGTTCCAGACGACGGCCATCCACAGCACGCTGCCGTCCGACCTGCCCATGGGCAAGGCCGACAACCAGATCCTGGGCGTGGTGCGTGCCCTGCAAGAAAAATTCCCGCAGCGCGAGGTCGTGCTGGTGTCCAAGGACATCAACATGCGCCTGAAGGCTCGCGCGCTGGGCATGGCCGCCGAAGACTACTTCAACGACCACGTCCTGGAAGATTCGGACCTGATGTACACGGGGGTGATGCAACTGCCCGAGGACTTCTGGAACAAGCACGGCAAGGACGTGGAATCCTGGCAGCAAGGGGGCACCACGTTCTACCGTATCCATGGTCCGTTGTGCTCGCAGTTCGTCGTCAACCAGTTCGTCTACTTCGAAGGCCAGATGCCGCTGTACGCGCAGGTGCGCGAAGTCAGCGGCAAGATGGCGGTGCTGGCCACCCTGCGCGACTACACCCACGGCAAGAACAACGTCTGGGGCATCACGGCGCGCAACCGCGAACAGAACTTCGCCATGAACCTGCTGATGAACCCGGAGTGCGATTTCGTATCGCTGCTGGGCCAGGCAGGCACGGGCAAGACGCTGCTGGCGTTGGCGGCCGGTATCACGCAGGTGCTTGAGACCAAGCGCTACACCGAAATCATCATGACGCGCGTCACGGTGCCGGTCGGTGAAGACATCGGTTTCCTGCCCGGCACGGAAGAAGAAAAGATGTTGCCCTGGATGGGCGCGCTGGAAGACAACCTTGACGTCCTGAACATGGGCGATGGCGAAGGCAACGGCGACTGGGGCCGTGCCGCCACCATGGACCTGATCCGCTCACGCATCAAGGTCAAGTCGCTGAACTTCATGCGCGGCCGCACGTTCCTGAACAAGTACCTGATCATCGACGAGGCCCAGAACCTGACGCCCAAGCAGATGAAAACGCTGGTGACCCGCGCGGGCCCCGGCACCAAGGTGATCTGCCTGGGCAACGTTGCCCAGATCGACACGCCGTACCTGACCGAAGGCAGCTCTGGCCTGACGTTCGTCGTAGACCGCTTCAAGGGCTGGCCGCATTCCGGGCACGTCACCTTGCAGCGCGGCGAACGTTCCCGCCTGGCCGACTACGCGGGGGATGTGCTGTAAGGCCTGCGCCACTGCTGCGCGCACTGCTGCACGCCCCGCACAAAAAAAGCCCCTTGAAATCACTTCAAGGGGCTTTTTCTTGCCTGTGCCAATCAAGCCGACGGTGCTTATTTGTCGGCCGCGTTGGTGATGGCATTGCCGGCCCGTGACATATCGCGGCCCATGCCCGCAACGGTATTGCAACCGGCGAGCACGAATCCGAATACGACAAAGGCGGTCAGCACGATCTTGCCGCGCATGCTGTCAACTCCTGAACAAAAAAATATCGATGCCAATGGTGTGGGGGTAGGTCAAACGATCTGCACGCGCAGTTCGCCCAGGCCTTCCACGCCGCCGGTGATGACATCGCCCTGCACCACGGCGCCCACGCCCTCGGGCGTGCCGGTGAAAATGATGTCGCCCGGCTGCAATTCGAACAGGCCCGACAGGTATGAAATGCTTTCCGGGATGTTCCACAGCATCTGCGAGATGTCGCTGGATTGCTTGCGCTGGCCGTTCACATCCAGCCAGATGGCGCCCTTGTCCAGCGTGCCCACGACGCTGCGCGGGTGGATCGGGCCAATCGGGGCCGACTCGTCGAACGCCTTGCCGATTTCCCAGGGGCGACCCTGCTTCTTCATTTCGCCTTGCAGGTCGCGGCGGGTCATGTCCAGGCCCAGCGCATAGCCCCACACGCATTCGTTGGCCTGCTCGACCGGTATGTCGCGGCCGCCCTTGCCCAGCACCACGACCAGTTCCATCTCGTAGTGCAGGTTCGAGGTCTTGGGCGGATACGACATTTTGCCGGTCTCACCGTCGGCAACGGGGCGGACGGCGTCCGCGGGCTTGCAGAAGAAGAACGGATCTTCACGGCCGGTGAAGCCCATTTCCTTGGCGTGTTCGGCGTAGTTGCGACCCACGCAATAGACGCGGCGCACCGGAAACAACGCGGCGCTGCCGTCCACGGGGACCGCGACGGGCGGCTGGGGAGGTAATACGTAGTCCATGAGCGATCAACCTATGACAAATACGTGACTGAAAACCGGCCAAATATCTTACCCCCCGCGCGAAAGGCGCGGCGCGTAAGGTAAAAATCATCCGCGAGTTTATCCCTTTCCCGACGCCAGGGGCGGCCGGGTTTCGTTCAGGAAAACGTAGGGATTTCACCATCGAAAACCACCAGGCGCTCGATGAAGCCGGCCATATAGGTTTTCATTTCCTGGTGCGCGGGCGACACCTGGTAGCGGTCATGGGCCGCCTCGTCAGTGAAGGCGGCCACCACCGCGTGCGTCAGGCCGTCGGCGCGGCCGGCCTGATTGGGCCGGAACGCATAGCCCGCCACCCCATCGCATTCGGCCATCACCCGATCGCAATAAGCCTGGACGCGTTCATGAAAGCGGGCGTCGGCGGCCGACGACAGTTGCAACATCACCACATGCAGAAACATCAGGACTCCTTCCTGGAACGCGTCGCGGCCAGCCAGGCGCGCGCAATCAATCCCATGATGCCGTCTCGCAACAGCAACACGCACAAGACAAAGATGGCCCCTTGCACGATCAGCACCCAAGACCCCAGCGGCGCCAGGTAATTTTGCAGGGACACAAACGTGAAGGCGCCGGCCAGCGGACCGAACACGGTGCCGATACCGCCCAGCAGCGCCATCAGCACGACCTCGCCGTTGGCGTGCCAGTGCACATCCGTCAATGAGGCCACGCCGAAAACCAGCACCTTCAAGCCGCCCGCCAGCCCCGCCACCGAGGCCGACAGCGTGAAGGCCAGCAGCTTGTAACGCGACGTGGAATAGCCCAGCGATCGTGCCCGCTGCTCGTTGTCGCGCACCGACCGGATCACTTCGCCGAACGGGGAATTAAGCACGCGCAGCACGAAGGCGTAGCCCAGCGCAAACACGGCCAGCGTGAAGTAATACATGGGCATCACGTTCTGCAGGTCGAAAATACCGAACAGCTTGCCGCGCGGCACGCTTTGCAAGCCGTCCTCGCCGCCTGTGAAGCCCGCTTGCACCGCAATGAAGTAGACCAGTTGCGACAGCGCCAACGTAATCATGGCGAAGTAGATGCCCTGGCGCCGGATGGCGATGGCGCCGAACAACAGGCCCAGCAGCCCGCCCGTGACCACGCCCGCCAACAGCCCGAGTTCGGGCGTGGCGCCCAGCACCTTCATGACGATGCCGGTCGCATAGGCCGCCGCGCCGAAGAAGGCCGCGTGGCCGAACGACAGCAGCCCCACATAGCCCACCAGCAGGTTGAACGCCGCCGCGAACAGCGCAAAGCACAGCACCTTCATCAGGAACGTGGGATAGACGAACCACGGCGCCGCCAGCGCCACCAGGGCCAGCACCGCCATGGATATGCGCATCGCGCGCCGGCTCAGCTGCACGGGCTGGCGGGTGGCTTCGGCAGCCAGCACGTTCTGCACCTGCAAGGGCTTGCCGAACAGGCCGGCCGGCTTGCACAGCAGCACCAGCACCATGATGATGAAGATCGCCAGGTTGGCGGCCTCGGGGTAGAACACCTTGGTCAGCCCCTCGATGATGCCCAACCCGAAGCCGCTGATGATGGCGCCCATGATGGACCCCATGCCGCCGATCACCACCACCGCGAACACCACGACCACCAGGTTCGACCCCATCATCGGGCTCACCTGGTAGATGGGCGCGGCGATCACGCCCGCCACCGATGCCAGCGCCACGCCCAGCGCGTAGGTCAGCGTGATCAACAGCGGCACGTTGATGCCGAAGGAACGCACGATGGTCGGGTTCTCGGTGGCGGCGCGCAGCATGGCGCCCACGCGCGTTTTTTCGATCAGCACCCAGACCGCCAGGCACAGCACCAGCGACACGGCCACCGCCCATCCGCGATACCACGGCAGGAACATGAAGCCCAGGTTCACACCACCGGACAGGGCTTTCGGAATCGTGTACGGCAGCCCCGACACGCCATAGGCCTGGCGCAGCCCGCCTTCGATCAGCAGTGCGATGCCGAACGTGAGCAGCAGCCCGTACAAGTGGTCCATGCGATAGGTGCGGGAAATCAGCAGGCGCTCGACCACCACGGCAAACACCGCCATGATGAGCGGCACCAGCACCAGCGCGGCCCAGTAGTTCACGCCCAGGTAATTGAGCAGCATCCACGCCAGGAACGCGCCGGCCGTGTACTGCGCGCCATGGGCAAAGTTGATGATGTTCAACAGGCCGAAAATCACCGCCAGCCCGATCGATAGCAAGGCGTAGAAAGACCCGTTGATCAGGCCCAGCAACAGCTGGCCGAACAGCGCCGTGGACGGCACACCGAAAATTTCGAACACAGGGATTCTCCTTTCAGACGCCCAGGCGGCGTGCGATCCGGGCAGGATCGCGGCGCGCCTCATCCGCCGACAACTGGTCGACCACGCAGCCGTGCTCCATGACGTAGTGACGGTCGGCCACCTTGGTCGCAAAGCGGAAGTTCTGCTCGACCAGCACGATGGTGAAGCCGCGTTCTTTCAGCGTGCGGATGGCGTGTCCGATCTGCTGCACGATGACGGGCGCCAGGCCTTCGGTGGGTTCGTCCAGCAGGATCAGCTGCGCACCGGTGCGCAGGATGCGCGCGATGGCCAGCATCTGCTGCTCGCCACCTGACAGGTTGCCGCCGGAACTGGCGCTGCGTTCGCGCAGGTTGGGAAACAGCGTGTAGATTTCGTCCAGCGACATGCCGCCGTCCGCCAGGCGCGGCGGCAGCAGCAGGTTTTCGGTGACGCTCAAGCTGCGGAACACCGCCCGTTCTTCGGGGCAATACACCACGCCCAGGCGCGGGATGCGGTGGGGCGCCATGCTCACCGTTTCCTGCCCGTTCAAACGGATGGAGCCGCGCCGCTTGTCCAGGATGCCCATGATGGCGCGCAGCGTCGTGGTCTTGCCCGCGCCGTTGCGGCCCAGGATGGTGACAAGTTCGCCGCGCTGGACGTCGATATTCACGCCATGCAGCACGTGGGATTCCCCGTACCAGGCGTTAAGGTCGTTGATGGCCAGCATGTCAGTGCGCCTCCTCGTCCGAGCCCATGTACGCGGTGATGACGCGCTCATCGCGCGACACGGCGGCGTAGTCGCCTTGCGCCAGCACCGCGCCGCGCGCCAGCACGGTGATGGTGTCGGACAGGTCCGCCACCACGGACAGGTTGTGCTCGACCATCAGGATGCTGCGGTTCACCGCCACGCGCCGGATCAACGCGGCGATGCGGGCCACGTCTTCCTGGCCCAGCCCGGCCATGGGCTCGTCCAGCAACATGATGTCGGGGTCCAGCGCCAGCGTCATCGCGATTTCCAGCGCGCGCTTGCGACCATACGGCAGCATGGCCGCTGTTGTATCCGCCAGGTTGGCTAGGCCCACCGCGTCCAGCAGCTCCATGGCGCGTTCGTTCAGGCGATCGACACTGCGGCGGCTGCGCCAGAAGCGCATGCCGTCGCCATGCTGGCGCATCAGCGCCACGCGCATGTTCTGCAGCACGGTAAGGCCCAGGAACACGGCCGAGATCTGGAACGACCGCACGATGCCCAGCCGCGCAATCTGCTCGGGCGCCAGCGCCGTGATATCGCGGCCGCGGTAATGAATGACGCCCGCATCCGGCGTCAGGAACTTGGTCAGCAGATTGAAGCAGGTGGTCTTGCCGGCGCCATTGGGGCCGATCAAGGCGTGGATGGAGCCTTCGTGCAGGGCAAGGGTCACGCCATCGACGGCATTGAAGCCGCCGAATCGCTTGACCAGCCCCTGTGCGGACAGAACCGCTTGGGTGCTTGGCGTCGTCATGGTGGCCTCTTACATGCGGGCCAACAGGCCGCCGTCGATCGCCAGGACATGCCCGTTGACGAACGATGCGGCCTTCGAGGCCAGGTACACCACGGCAGGCGCAACGTCTTCCGGCGTGGCCCATCGGCCCACCGGCACCGAGGCCGACAGGAACGATTGGAATTGGGGGTTGTCTTGCAGGCCCTGCGTGAAATCGGTGCGCACAAAGCCGGGGGCCAGCGCATTGCACGTGATGCCGCTGGCGCCATATTCCACGGCCAGCGCGCGCGTGAAGGCGGCGATGGCGCCCTTGGCGGTGGCGTAGGCGGCAATATTGGGCATGGTCGCCTGGCCCGCCACCGATGACATCAGCACGATGCGGCCGAAGCCGCGCTTGCCCATGCCCGGCAGCACGGCGCGCGCGCAATGAAACGCGCCGTTCACATGCACGTTCTGCAAGGCCTGCCACTCGGCCGGCGTCATCTCGACGACCGGCTTGCGATTCTGGTTGCCGGCATTGCTGACCAATACGTCGATGGACAGGCCCACGTCATCCAGACGCGCCACGGCGTCGGTGACGGCGCCCGCGTCCGCCACGTCGAACGGCACGCCGTGCGCGTCGATCCCCAGCGCGGCCAGCTTGGCGGCGGCGGCGTCGCAGGCGGCTTCGGACAGGTCGTTGACCACCACCCGCGCCCCCGCGCGGCCCAGCGCTTCGGCGATGGCGTAGCCCAGCCCTCTTGCCGCGCCCGTCACCAGCGCGACGCGCCCTGCCAGACCGAACGTCTGGTCCAGATAGTCGTGTTTCAAACTTGTCTCCTTGTTTTATCGGCATCGGATCTCTAGGTCCGGCCTGTGTCACCCCTGCCTTTTCGCGCAAGACATGGTTGACATGAATCTCAATATACGCGACTATTTTTGACCACTCAATAACAAGATTCTTGCTTTATCTTCGATAACGAGTTCTGGCTAGGAGACAATCATGGCCCTCGAAACCCCCGGCTGCCCCGCCGCGAATGCGCTGCCGCCCTTGGCGTCGCGCTTTTTGAAAGTGGCCGAACTGCCCTGGAAACCCACGCAAGTGGAAGGCATCGACATGAAGGTGCTGATGCAGGACAAGGAAACCGGCTTGCTGACCGCCCTGTTCCGCTGGCAGCCCGGCACCGAACTGCCGCTACACGAACACGTGGAAGTCGAACAGACCTATGTGCTGGAAGGCTCCATCGTGGATGCCGAAGGCGAGGTCCGCGCGGGCGACTACGTGTGGCGGCCGCGCGGCAACCAGCACATCGCGCGCGCGCCCACCGGCGCGCTCGTCCTCAGCTTTTTCTTGAAGCCCAATTTGTTCATCGACGCCTACGCCGGCCAGACGCTGGAGTAAGCCCCCCGGCCTTGCCAACCCGCACGACCCCGCATGACCGCCCGGCACAGGGCGGCGCGCAAAAGAACAAGCCCCCAAGGAGACACCCCATGAAGACCCGTATCAAGAACAGCCTTGCCGCCTGCGTGCTGGGCGCCCTGTCCGTGCCCGCCATGGCGCAGGTATCCGATGACGTCGTGAAGATCGGCGTGTTGGGCGATCAGTCCGGCATGATGGCGGACCTGTCCGGCAAGTTCGGCGTCGAAGCCGTGAAGATGGCCGTCGAGGATTTCGGTGGCAACGTGCTGGGCAAGCCCATCGAAGTGATCTCGGCCGACCACCAGAACAAGGTGGACATCGGGGTGTCGGTGGCGCGGCGCTGGTACGAGAACGACAAGGTGGACCTGATCCTGGACGTGCCCAATTCGGCCATCGCGCTGGCCGTGCAGGACCTGACCCGCCAGATGAAGCGCGTCGTCATCTTCACCAGCGCGGGCTCGGCCGACCTGACGGGCAAGGCGTGTTCGCCCAACGGCATGCACTGGACCTACGACACCTACGCTTATGCCACCGGCGTGGCCAACGGCGTGATTGAGGACGGCGGCAAAAGCTGGTTCTTCATCACCTCCGACTACGCGTTCGGCCATTCACTGGAACGCGACGCCATGGCCGTCGTCAAAGCCAAGGGCGGCCAGGTCGTGGGCAGCGTGCGCCACCCCATCGCCAGCTCGGACTTCTCGTCGTTCCTGTTGCAGGCGCAAGCGTCCAAGGCGCAGGTCATCGGTCTGGCCAACGGCAGCGGCGATACCATCAACAGCATCAAGCAAGCCTTTGAATTCGGCATCATGGGCAGCAAGCAACGGGTGGCCGCGCTGTTCATGAGCATCGTGGATGTGCGCAGCGTGGGGCTGGAATACGCGCAAGGGCTGAACCTGGTGGAGCCCTTCTATTGGGACCAGGATGACAAGGCGCGCCAATGGTCCGAACGCTATTTCAAGCGCACGGGGCGCATGCCGTCGATGGTGCAGGCCAGTAACTACAGCGCCACCATGCATTACCTGAATGCCATCAAGGCCGCCGGCACGGACGCATCCGAACCCGTGTTGAAGAAAATGCACGACACGCCCATCAACGACTTCATGACGGAAAACGGCCGCGTCCGCGAGGACGGCCGCGTCATGCGTGACCTGTATCTGTTTCAGGTCAAGAAGCCGTCGGAATCCAAGCGCGACTGGGACTACTACAACCTGGTGCGCAAGATTCCGGCGGAGCAGGCGTTCCGTCCGCTCAAGGACGGCGGCTGCTCACTGGTGAAGTCGTGATGAACGGCGCGCTGTCGCTGCTGGCCGGCAAGCGCGCCGTGATCACGGGGGGCGCCAACCCCCGTGGCATCGGCGCGGCCGTTGTCGAGCTCTTCCTGGCGCAGGGCGCCAGCGTTGCGGTGCTGGACCACGCCTATCCCAAAGATGGCCCGGGCGCGGTGGAGGACGGCCGCGTCAACCTGCATTGCGACGTGTCGCGCGGCGCCTCGTGCAAGGCCGCGATGGCGCGCGCCGTGAAGGCGCTGGGCGGCATCGACGTGCTGGTCAACAACGCCGGCATCGTGGCCGCCACGCGCATCTGGGACTTGCCCGAGGACGAATTCCGCCGCATGGTCGACGTCAACCTGACCGGCACCTACAACGTCACGCACGCCGCCCTGCCCGCACTGCTGGAAAGCACGCGGCAAGCGGCAATCGTCAACCTGGGCTCCACCGCCGCCCTGCGCGGCGGCGGCCTGCTGGGCGGCTCGCATTACGCGGCGTCCAAGGGCGGCGTCATCAGTTTCACCAAAGCGCTGGCGCGCGAACTGGGCCCACGCGGCGTGCGCGCCAATTGCGTGGCGCCCGGCATTATCGAAACGGACATGACGCTGGGAAAATTCGGCGAAAATTGGGAACAAGAACTCAAACAGGGCATTCCGCTGCAACGTTTCGGCTCGCCCGCCGAGGTTGCCCAAGCCATTCTGTTCCTGGCCTCGGACCTGTCCTCTTATTCAACCGGCATCGTGGTCGACGTCAACGGCGGCTTCCACATTCACTAGGCACGTCTCCACGCAATGAGCACTCCCGATCGCATGCTGTCCATCCTTGACCTTTTTCGCGACGACACCACCGCCGCGTTCCAGGAGGACGTCATGGCGCATCTGGATTGCTCGCGCGCCACCGCGTATCGCTACCTGAAATCGCTGACGGAAAGCGGGCTGCTTGCCCCTACGGCGGGCGGCGCGTACGTGCTGGGCTCACGCATCATCGAACTGGATCGCCATCTGCGCCAGCACGACCCGCTGATGCGCGCGGCGCGCGACGTCATGCGTGCCACGGGCGACGAGCTGCACGCCAACCTGATGCTGTGCAGCTACTACGGCGACAAGGTCATGTGCGTGGATCGCTACTGGACCGACAACTCGATCGAATCCAGCTATGCGCGCGGCCGGCCCTTCCCGATGTTCAGGGGCGCGACGGCCAAGCCCATCCTGGCGAACCTGCCGCCCTATCAATTGCGCAACCTGATGCTGTGGCACGCGGCTGAAATCCGCGAGGCGGGCCTGGGCGAAGACTGGGACGAATTTCGCGCCAACCTGAAACGGCTGCGCACGGCGGGGGTGTGCGTGTCGCATGGCGAGGTCGACCCCGGCTTGATGGGGATCGGCGCGGCGATTTTCAGCCCCGACCAAAAGGTAGTGGGCAGCCTGGTCTTCATTGCCGCCCAGGCGAACACGTCGGCAGCGCGCCTAGATGTATTGCAAGCGCGCATCCAGGTGGCGGCGGCCGCGGTGTCGCAGAACCTGCAAGCCCCGCAAAGCAACGGCGCGGCGGCGATCGGCATCATGCCGTCGCGGCCGCGCCGCATCAGGGCCCCCGCCGGTGCAACACCGGCGCGGACCAAAGCCTGATCAGGCCTTGTTGTAGCGTTCGACGCTGTTCACGATTTCTTCGTGAGCGGCGTCCACGCCCTTCCAACCCTTGACCTTGACCCACTTGCCCTTTTCGAGATCTTTGTAGTGCTCGAAAAAGTGCTGGATACGAGCGACGTCTTCGGTCGGCAGGTCTTCGTACGACTTGATGTTGCGGTACGGGGGGTACAGCTTTTCGATCGGCACGGCCAACAGCTTGGCGTCGCCGCCCGACTCGTCGTCCATTTCCAGCACGCCAATGGCGCGGCAGCGCACGACGGCGCCGATCTGGATGGGGAACGGGGTCAGGACCAGCACGTCGGCGGGGTCGCCGTCGTCCGACAGGGTTTGGGGAATGTAGCCGTAGTTGCACGGGTAGTGCATGGCGGTCAGCATGAAGCGGTCAACGAAAATCGCGCCCGTGTCCTTGTCGACCTCGTACTTCACCGGGTCGGCGTTCATGGGGATTTCGATGATGACGTTGAAGTCTTCCGGCAGCTTCTTGCCAGGGGAGACGCGATCAAGACTCATGATTCAACCTTGTTGTTTGTCTGAAGAAATGTTCAAAGCGAGCCGTCGTCCTTGAACGGCGGCTTGGTCGTCGGCACCGGAGCCGACGCCGGGGCGGGCGCGGGCTTCGCGGGGGCGGCGGGCGCCGGCGAATACGTGGGCACGGGTTCATCGAAAGCCGCCGCCGGAATCGGGGCGCTGTCGAAGTACTCGTCGATATCCGACGTGCCGCCCGCCAGCGGCGCGTCTTCGGGCGCCAGCGCGCGGTCGCGCTGGTCGCGGCTGACCCGGGCGTCCGGGTCCAGCACGTAGTCAGAGGCCGAGGCGGCTACGGCGGGAGGCAACGACGGGTAGTCGCCGCCCACATCGGCATCGCCGTCCGAGTCCGACAAGCCCACCGCATAGCCGCCTTCGGCGTCCACGCGGTACGGGTCCGATCCGGTGTCCGCCGCGGGCAAGGCCGCGTCGGCCGCCAGCACCGGCAGCGCCATGCTGGCCGCCGTGGCCAGGCGCCAGTGGCGCACGGCATCGGCGGGTCGGTCCAGGCGGTCATAAAGGCTGCCCAGCAACGCATGCGTTTGCGCATCGCCGCGGCGGCTGAGGCTGCGCAGCAGGTAGCGTTCGGCCTGCCCCCACAACTGGCCGTTCAGGCACAGCATGCCCAACGCGGTCAGCAGATCGGGGTCGGTCGGGCGTTGCTGCAACCAGGTCTCGGCCTTGGCCAGACGGCGCGACACCTGCTCGGCGTCGCAGCGGGCGTAGGCGGCCACCAGTGCCGGGTTGAACTTCACGGCGATGGCGGCTTCCAGCACGCGCGCCGCTTCGTTGGGCTCGCCGGCCGCCTCGAAGGCGGCGGCGCCGGCCAGCGCGATATCCGGCAGCAGGCGCTCTTCGGCTTTCAGGTCTTTCCAGATGGCGCGCCACGCATCGCTGTGCGCGGCGGCGCGCAGGCGCGCGGCGCCGGACGTATCGATCAACACGTCGGCCTCGCCACGGGCCAGGGCATTACGACGCACCAGCCCGCGTGCAAGCGTGAAAACCTGTTCCTGGTGATGCAATGCGGTGTGTGCGCGCAGCAGCAGGCGCATCGTGTGCAGATGGCGTGCGCCGCCGTCCGCCAACGGCGCCAGCACGGCCAGCGCGCGCTCGGGGCGGCCCTGGTCCAGCAGCATGTCGGCCGACACGGTTGCCGTGGCTTCCGTCAGTCCGGGGTCGGTGCCGGCCTGTTCTTGCGCGGTGGCAAGCAGGCGGTCGCGCCGGTCGAATTCGCCCAAGCCATGCGCGGCGCGCGCCGCGGACAAGGCGGCCAGCACGCGGCGCGTTTGCACCTTGGTTTGCTCTAGCAGCTTGGTCAGGTCTTTTTCGGCAACCGCGTAACGGCCTTCAAGCAGGCCGATCCAGCCGCGTTCCAGCAATTCGTGGTCACGCGCCTGTGCGCGCTTGCCGCGCCACACGCGAACGCGATCCGGAATGGCAAGCAGCCACGCCAGCAGGCGCAAACCCACATAAAGCACGATGAAGGCGGCCACGATCAGCAGCACGGCCAACGTCAGCGACATTCCAATGCGCCACGGCCAGACCAGCAACAGCACGTTGCCGGAATGCGAGCGCAGCACCACCGCCAGGGCGACGGCGATGACGGCGAGCAGCAGTGTCCAGAACCAGGTACGCATAAGGCTCAATCCTGCCCGCTGGTCTTGAAGCCCGCGGCGCGCAAGGCGGCCACGGCGTTCAGGCTGTCGGCCACGTCCGGCATGCGCACGGCGATGTCCGTCTGGGCCAGTTCACGCGCCAGCGTTTGCGCGGCGACCGTATCGGGTGAACGGGAGTCGAAGTACTTGGACAAGGTGACGCCGACGTTGTCGAGTTCGCTCTTCCAGACAGCGGGTTGACGCATCAACATGGCCAGCTGCACGGTCAGCAGACGCTGGCGCAGCGTGCCACGCACCTGGTCGGCTTGCTCGGGCGACAGCAGCAACGCGGCCGGTTCGTCAACGCGCTGGATGGTGATCAGGCCGCCAAGTTCGTGCGCCAGGGCCGAACCCGCGCGGCCGGGCCACGACACGACTTCGGCGCGCCAGCGCTGCCACCAGGGCGCGTCGGCGGGCAAGCCGGCTTGCGGATCGATCGTGGGTGCGGGCGCGGCGGCGGGCTGGGTTTCGCCAGCGGCGGCCATGCCCGGCGCGGCGGAATCGGGCACCAGCAGCGGCGCCTTGTTGACCAGCGCCACCAGGCGTTCGATGCGCGCGGATTGGGCGGGAATGTCCACGGTGGAGACGGCGCGCAGGCGATCCAGGTCGCCGTTGATGGCTTGTTGAAGGCTTGAAAAACGCGGGCGGTCGGCGCGTGCCAGGCGGGCCTGCGCGGTTTCCAGTGCAACGATGGCGTTGGACACGTTGCCGGCCAGGCGCAATTGCTGGTTGCCGATGGTCAACAGGCGTTCGACGTCGTTGGCCAGCAGTTCGTCACTGGCGCTGTCGTTGAAGTTCTGCCACGCCTGTTGCAGCGCGTTGTACTGGCTTTGGGTTTCGCGGACGGTGTCTTCAAGCTCGCCCACGCGGCCGGCTTGCGCCTGCGCCAGCGCCAGGGCCTCGCGCGTGTCCTTGCGCGCCTGCGCCACGTCGGCGGTCAGCGTGTCGATGCGCGTGGCAACCTC
Source organism: Achromobacter sp. ESBL13 (assembly GCF_036668755.1). Taxonomy (NCBI): domain Bacteria; kingdom Pseudomonadati; phylum Pseudomonadota; class Betaproteobacteria; order Burkholderiales; family Alcaligenaceae; genus Achromobacter; species Achromobacter sp. ESBL13. The sequence goes on from NZ_JAZEVT010000003.1 coordinate 57,856, forward strand.
GCGGCCGGCGGACACGAACTGGGTGCGCTGCTTCCACAACGCGTAACCCAGGCCCACGGCAAGCAGGATGACGATTATCAGGGCGGTGACCAAGGGGCCATTGCCGCGCTTGGCCGGACGGGCCTTGACGGGATCGGCCGGGGCCGATGCGGGCGCGCTTGCGCCCGGGGCGGCCGTGTGAACGACCGGATCGGTAGCGGGAGTCTTGTCTGTCATGACGCGATTGTATTCGGTGTCAGTCCGATGCAACGAATCAAGCAGCAACAAAAGCCTGGAATATCGACTCGTCGTTGGGCAAGCAGATTTTTACCATTGCCGGCCCATCGGCGCCATGACAGGCCGGGGGTACGCGCCGCGCCAGCGTTGGATGCGTCAACACAAAGTGGCATTGTTGCCACCACGGCGTCAGGCCGGCAGCGTCCAGATTGGCGCGTACGGCATCGGCGCCTTCGCCGCTGGTGATAAGCCAGATGGCCGTTACGCCCGCCTGGGCCCAGCCACGCAATGGCGCCAGCGCCGAGGCGTCCCACACGGCGGGCCGCCGCAGGTAGGCCGCATGGCGCGTCACGGCCACCCCGTGCGCCTGCAATTGGTCACCCAACCAGTCCCTGCCCTGCGTGCCGCGCACGAGCAGCACGCGCGGCGGCAAGGCTGGCAGGCCGCGCAGCACGGCCCACAAAGCTTCGGAATCGTGGCTGGCTGCATCGTCGCCAGGGTGCAGAACTGTTGTATTCGCGCCAAACGTTGGGGACTCGCGCAGCGCTTGGGCGCTGGCCGGACCGACCGTGGCGGCAATCACCCCGGCGGGCCACGCATGCAGACCGTGCGCGGCAGCAAGTTGGCGCAAGTACTGCTTGGCCGCGTTGCCGCTGACGAACACGACCATGTCGAAGTCGGCCGGGCGCGGCAATTGCGCGGCGGGGACATCAAGCGGATGGATTTCCAGCGCGGGCAGAATACAGGCGGACCAGCCGGCGTCGGTCAGACGGCCGGCCAGCGCCTCGTTGCGCCCTTCGGGCCGCGTCAGGACGGCGACTCGGGCGGGGCTGGACATCAGTCCGGCCGAGGGTCGGCTTGCAGCAGTTCCTGAAGGATGGCAGCGGCGCCGGCATCCAGCAGCTCTTGTGCGGCGGCTTCACCCAAGGCTTCGGCATCGGCCACCGGGCCGCTGCGGGCCGTGTGGACCATGCGCACGCCATCCGGCGAGGCCACCAGGGCGCGCAATGACAAGGTGTCGCCAGAGATCTGGGCAAACGCCGCCAGCGGCACCTGACAGGAACCGCCCAGCCTGCGAGACACCGCCCGTTCGGCTTGCACGCATGACGTCGTGGCCGCGCTGATCAGCGGCGAGAGCCACGCGCGCATGTCGTCGCGGTCGTTGCGGATTTCGATGCCCAAGGCGCCCTGCCCGGCGGCCGGCAGACTGTCGGCCGGGTCCAGCAGGCTGCGGATGCGCGCCTGAAGGCCCAGGCGTTCCAACCCCGCGGCGGCCAGCACAATGGCGTCGTACTCGCCCTTGTCCAGCTTGCCCAGACGGGTGTCCAGGTTGCCGCGTAGCGGTTTGACGACCAGTTCAGGAAAGCGCGCACGAATCTGCGATTCGCGCCGCAGGCTTGACGTACCCACGACCGCGCCCGCCGGCAGATCTGCCAGACAGGCAAAGCGATTCGATACGAAGGCATCGCGCGGGTCCGCGCGATCAAGAATGGCGCACAGCTCGAACGGGGCTTGCAGATCCACCGGCACGTCTTTCAAAGAGTGCACGGCAAGATCGGCGCGCCCGTCGAGCAACGCGTTTTCAAGTTCCTTGACGAAAAGACCCTTGCCACCGACCTTGGACAGGGTACGGTCAAGGATCTGGTCGCCTCGGGTTGTCAGGGTAAGAAGCTCAACCGCGCACGCCGGGTACAGCGTGCGCAGCCGGTCGCGCACATGCTCGGCTTGCCACAGGGCAAGCCGGCTGGCGCGGGTCGCGATGACCAGGCGTTGCGGAAGAGACACGTGCGGTCATCAAACGAAATTGGAGACGATGACCGTCGCGACTACCCCGAGGATGGCCAGCACGAAAAGGCCCTGAAGGAGGCTCAGGCCCGATTCGGATTGCTGGGGATCGACGGATCTACGCAGACTCATGTGCTGATTCCTTGGAAGCGGTTTTGCGGCTTGCCAGCCACCGTCCAAGGACAACAACGAGCAAGGCGCCGATAATTTCTGCAGCGATTTTAACCGTAGTCGGCTGCACACCGAATTGACGTTCGACAACCACATCGGTAATCAGCATGCCACCGGCGATCCAGCCCAGGAGCGCGGCGCCAAACGTAACCACCAACGGATACTTGTCGATCAGCTTCAGGACCAGGGTGCTGCCCCAGATGATGATCGGCACGCTGACGATCAGGCCGAAGGCAACCAGGCCGATCTGATGGTCGGCGTGGGCGTTCTGGGCCGCGCCGGCAATGGCGATCACGTTGTCCAGGCTCATTACGAAGTCAGCAATGATGATGGTCTTGATGGCGGCGGCGATGGACGTTCCGCCCTTCACGTTGCCGTGCGCATCGTCTTCGGGGATCAAGAGCTTGACGCCGATCCAGACCAGCAGCAGACCGCCAACGACCTTCAGGAAAGGAATCGACAGAAGCGTCAATGCGAAAGCAATCAGCACGACACGCAGGATGATGGCGCCCGCGGTGCCCCAAAGAATGCCCTGCATGCGCTGCTTGGGCGCAAGGTTGCGGCACGCCAGCGCGATAACCACCGCGTTGTCGCCGCCGAGCAGGATGTCGATGAGGATGATCTGGAATACCGCTGCCCAACTCAGCGTCTGGAAAAACTCAAGCACTATGAACCCCCGAAGGCATTTATGAAAAGAAAGGCCGGTCCCGAGCCGGCCACCCCGCCGCGCACTGCGCGGCGAGATCATTAAAACAACTAATTATTGTAATTCAGCTTTCATTCAGCTTTCTGGCGCATCAGCAAAACTTTACCAATTGCCAGCACCAGAATCGCGCCCAATGCACCGGTCATCAGTTCGAAACTGTGATGCGATACGCCCAGGGCCGCGTCGAGACGCGCCACCGGCTCTTGCAAGGCGGGGTCACCCACCAACAATTCGCCGGCGATGAAGCCCAGCAACGCCGCACCCACCCAGACGATGATCGGGAAGCGCTCGATAACCTTCAAAAGCAACGTGCTGCCGAAGATGACCAAGGGGATGCTGATGGCCAGGCCCAACACCAGCAAGGTCGTGTCGCCCATCGCCGCGGCAGCGACGGCCACCACGTTATCCAGGCTCATGACCAGGTCGGCAATCATGATAGTGCGGATCGCGGTCAGCAAATTGCCTTGCGTCTTGCCCGCGCCGTCGTCTTCGCCTTCCGGCAACAGCAGCGTCACGCCGATGTAGACCAGCAGCAACGCGCCGATCAGCTTCAGGTACGGCAACAACAGCAACTTGGCCGCCACCAGGGTCAGCACGATACGCATGATGATCGCGGCGGCCGAGCCGATCGTGATCGCCTTCTTTTGCTGCGCCGGAGGCAGCGAGCGCGCCGCCAGCGCAATAACCACGGCGTTGTCGCCCGATAGCAGAATATTGACCCAAATGATCTGGAGCAGCGCTATCCAGAATGCCGCTGAACTGAGTTCCATGCCTCTCTTTCCTAGGTGTTGATCCCCCTAGGACGAACCAAATTAATGGATGAAAAAAACCAAAAGCCGTACTGACCGTCTTGGTGCGAGCCCGACGGCATTCTTGCTGGGTACGTGCGAAATTTCTTTCATTATAGTTTCGTTCAGCTTTCCGTATGTTTGGACGAACGCAGTTTGGACACGGGATTACCCTAGGAAAACCACAGAAATTTCGCTGAAGACCCGCGCCGACCGGCCGAAAAAAAGCCCGCCGAAGCGGGCTTTTTTGTACGCAATGCTGAAAGGCTTACAGCACCGACTTGAGCAGCTTGCCCATTTCGGAGGGGTTGCGCGTGGTGCGGATGCCGCAAGCTTCCATGACTTCCAGCTTGGCGTCGGCCGTGTCGGCGCCACCGGAGATCAGGGCGCCAGCGTGGCCCATGCGCTTTCCAGGAGGAGCGGTGACACCAGCGATGAAGCCGACGACCGGCTTCTTCATGTTGTCCTTCGCCCATTCAGCGGCGTTGACTTCGTCGGGGCCGCCGATTTCGCCGATCATGATGACGGCGTCGGTGTCGGGGTCGTCATTGAACATCTTCAGGACGTCGACGTGCTTCAGGCCGTTGATGGGGTCGCCACCGATACCGACGGCGCTGGATTGGCCCAGGCCCAGTTCGGTGACTTGCGCCACGGCTTCGTACGTCAGGGTGCCCGAACGGCTGACGATGCCGATGCGACCCTTGCGGTGGATGTGACCGGGCATGATGCCGATCTTGATTTCGTCCGGCGTGATCAGGCCGGGGCAGTTCGGGCCCAGCAGCAGCGTCTTGCTGCCCTTGGCCTTCATGCGGTTCTTGACTTCCAGCATGTCACGGACCGGGATGCCTTCGGTGATGCAGATCACCAGATCCAGTTCGGCTTCGACGGCTTCCCAGATGGCGGCAGCGGCGCCGGCGGGCGGCACGTAGATGACGGACACGGTTGCGCCGGTGTCGGCCTTGGCTTCCTTGACGGAAGCGAAGATCGGCACGCCTTCAAAGTCTTCACCCGCTTTCTTGGGGTTCACGCCGGCCACGAAGGCGGCTTTGCCATTGGCATACTCACGGCACATACGGGTGTGGAACTGGCCCGTCTTGCCCGTGATGCCCTGGGTGATGACTTTGGTGTCCTTGTTGATCAGAATCGACATTTGTGAATCCTTGGCAATTTCTTTTACCGCCGGGCCGTCCCAAGGTGGAAAGCTCCCCCATGGGGGGCAGCAAGCCACGAAGGGGCGCGGCGAGGGGGCATATTTACTTAACGGCGGCTACGACGCGGGTGGCCGCTTCGGCCATCGTGTCGGCGCTGATGATCGGCAGGCCGGAGTCGGCCAGCATCTTCTTGCCGAGTTCTTCGTTGGTGCCCTTCATGCGCACGACCAGCGGCACGTTCAGGTTGACGGCCTTGCAAGCCGCGATCACGCCTTCGGCGATGACATCGCAGCGCATGATGCCGCCAAAGATGTTGACCAGAATGGCCTTCACGCTCTTGTTCGCGAGCATGATCTTGAAGGCTTCGGTGACCTTCTCGGCCGTTGCGCCGCCGCCGACGTCCAGGAAGTTGGCCGGCTCGCCGCCGAACAGCTTGATGGTGTCCATCGTGGCCATGGCCAGACCGGCGCCGTTCACCAGGCAGCCGATGTTGCCCTCGAGCTGGATGTAGGCCAAGTCGAACTTGCTGGCTTCGATTTCAGCGGGGTCTTCTTCGTCCAGGTCGCGGTAGGCGACGATTTCCGGGTGGCGGAACAGGGCGTTGGGGTCGAAGTTGAACTTGGCGTCCAGGGCGATGATGTTGCCCTTGCTGTCGCGGTTCAGCGGGTTGATTTCAACCAGCGACGCGTCGGTTTCCATGTAGCACTGATACAGCTTCTGGAACACGTCCACGGCTTGGGCGGTGGAGTCGGCGGGCAGGCCGATCGCGTTGGCGATCTTGGTGGCTTGCTCGGCCGACAGGCCGGTCAGCGGGTCGATGTATTCGGTGATGATCTTCTCGGGAGTGGAATGAGCCACTTCCTCGATGTCCATGCCGCCTTCGCTGGAAGCGATGAAGGCAACCTTCTGCGTGGCGCGGTCAGTGACCAGCGACACGTAGTATTCCTTTTGAATGTCGGCGCCGTCTTCGATGTACAGGCGACGGACCTTCTGGCCTTCCGGGCCGGTCTGGTGCGTGATCAGCTGCATGCCCAGGATTTCCGAGGCCAGCTTGCGCACGTCTTCCAGCGAACGCGCCAGCTTGACGCCACCGCCCTTGCCGCGGCCGCCCGCGTGGATTTGCGCCTTGACGACCCAGACCGGTCCACCCAGCTTTTCAGCGGCAGCCACGGCCTCGTCGACGGAAAGAGCGGGGATCCCGCGCGGCACCGGGATGCCAAATTGCTTCAGCAGTTCCTTGCCTTGATACTCGTGGATTTTCATGTGTTACCTGTCAGGACGTATGAGAAAGAGAAGGTGAATCGGAGGACGAATCGGCCGATGCCTCAGCGCTACCCCCCGTGTACCACTTGGGATAGTGCTCAGCCACCACCGGGCCGCCAGTGCTTAGCGCATGACAGCCGTCCAATTGGAATGGACGCCGGTTCGGGTTGGTTTCCTGCCGCCGGCGGTTGGCCATGGTCTGGACCGCCGCGGTGGGAAGCACCTGCGACAGCTCGGTCATGTGCGTACAGCCCTGCACGTGCCCGAACCGCTCCTTGACCTGGCGGCGGAACCCCTTAAGCAGATTCATGCCGATCAAATCAGTGTAAGCCGCCTCGATGGCCATGCAATGACCGCCATAAGGGGCCGCATCATAGACGGCCTGCGCGTCCAGGATCGAGTATTCCTCGTCGATGGTGATGCGCAGGTGCATATGGTGGATGGGCTGCCCGGCCTTGAACATCTTGCCGTCGCTCTTGGGAAAATCGTACGCCTTGACGTCGATCAGCTCGGCTTCCAGATCCCAATTGCCATCCTCGCGCGCATACGACTGCACGCGTATGGAACGCGTGTGCAGCGGTTGGCGAGGGTAATCGGGCGGTGGCAAGGGCATGCTGGGGGCCTGCGGGGCGAAGATGGCCTGCGCATGGTGCGCGGCAACAAAACCTTGAAAGTATAGCGCAGGCGGCCTGGTAGCAAATGGCCGGATTGCGGGGGCGGGCCATGCCGGCGCTCCCGCGTGCCACCCGGCGCACCCTGCCGCCCGCCCTGCCCGGCGTCCTCAGACTGTCCACGGTGTGGCCGGACTGCCCATCCACGCCTGCCCCGCCGGAATCGTCTCGCCCTTAAGCACCAACGTCAGTGGCCCCAGGCGGGCGCCGGCTTCCACGTGGGTGCCGTACAGGATGGTGCTGCGGGGGCCGACATTCACGTCCGGGCCGACATCGACCGGCCCGATCTTCATGACCCGGTCTTCGAACAGATGCGTCTGCGGCCCCGACCCCGCGTGCAGCACCGCATCGTCGCCGATCGACACGCAGTCGTACTCCGTGAGGTCGGTTGTGTCCATGAACACCCGCTTGCCGATGCGCGCCCCCAGGCAGCGCAGCGCCAGCGGCAACCACGGAGTGGCGCGCAGGAAATTGAAGAAGTTCGGCACCGCGATGGATTCATACAGGCTGGTCACCGCTTCGCTTTTCCACACAAACGGCGTCCACATCGGTTCGGCGCACGGCCGGTAGCGCCCCATCAGCGCCCATTTGAGCAACACCACGAAAAGAAAGGTGCCCACGCCGTACAGCACGCCCGCCAGCATCAATTCGTCAAACGCGCCGATAAACCCCTCGGCCGCCGCGATGGGTATGACGCGCATAACGGTCAGGTAGCCCACTGCGATCACCACCGCCAGCGGCAGGATCATGCGCATGCCCTCGACCGCTCCGCGCGCCACCTTGCGGGCGGCGCTGGGCCGGAAGGTCAGATGACCGGGAAAGCCGGCCGTCTGCTCGCGCGCGGGCAGCGCCAGCGGCGGATTGCCCAGCCATGTCTGGCCGCTGGCCATCGCAGCGTTCGCCGGCGCGCGGCTTTGCACCCCGATCAGGACGTCGTCGGGCAACACCGATCCATCCGGCACGTACGCCCCGTTGCCCACGAAGCTGCGGTTGCCGATGACGGTCGGGCGCAAGCGCATCCAGCCCTGGTCGATTTCCTCGTCGCCCAGCATCACGCCGTCGGCGATGAAGCTGTCGCGCCCCAGGGTCAGCATGTCCGGCACGATGCCCATCGCCGTGGAAATCTCGGTACCGCGCCCCACTTTCGCGCCCAGCAGCCGGTACCACGAACCGGCATAGATGGACGCATACAGCCCGTGCAGCACGCTGAGGCTGGCCTCCTGGATTTGATTAGTCAGCCAACGGCGCAGGTAGATCTGGCCATATACCGGCCAGCGCCCCGCCGACAGCCGGGGCAGCAGCGACCAGCGCAGCGCCGCGCACGCCAGCACCGTCAACAGCAAGAGCGACGCGCTGGCCGGCAGCGCCAGCAACAGATAGCACAGGAACGCGGTGGGCCAGGACGCGCGCGAGCCCATCAGGTCGAGCCAGCGCGCGTCGATCCAATCGATCAACACGAAGCTGGGAAAGACCGGCATGAAGAACAACGCGGCGATCAGCGTGCCGCCCGCCGCATAGGCCAGCACATCCAGGCGGCGCCAGCGCCCTGCCCGCACTGGCCGGGGCGGCAGATCAGACGGCTGCGCGCACGGGTCATGCCGCGCCGGCGCGCCCGTCCAGGTTTGCCCGGCCGGCACGCGCGTGCCGCCGGCCAGCGACGACAACCCTTCCAGCCGCGCGCCCTCGCCCATCGCGACATCGCCTTGCAGCACCGAGTACGAACCGACATAGACGTTGTGGGCCAGGGTGATCGGGCCGACTTCCCAGGCGCCACCGCGCACCGCGAAGTTCTCAAGATTGACGGCGGCGCCGATGCTGACGCCATCGCCCACCGTCAGAAGGTCTGGCGCACGCACCGAGACCCGGCTGATGGCGGCGTCGCGGCCGATGCGCGCGCCCAGTGCCCGCAGATACCAGACCTGAAGCGGCGAGCCCGCCAGCAGATGCGCGGGCGGAATATCCAGGATGCGGTCGACCAGCCACCAGCGATAAAAGCGCCAGCCATACAGCGGATAACGGCCCGGTTTCTGGCGGCCGACGATCGCCCATTTACACACTACGGCCACGGCAAAGCTCAGCAGGTTGCACGCCAGGTAGCTGGCGATGGACCAGGCCACGGCGCGCCAGACTGAATCGCCATCGTCACCGGTCAGGTAGTGGTACGTAAAAAACGGCGTCAGCCAGATCAGCATGCGCACGCCGATCAACAACGGCAGCGCGGCCAATTGCGCCAGGCCACACGTCCAACGGCGCCATTCCGGCGCGCGGGCGGGCGAGACGTCTTGCGCGGCGTGCACGGCGGCGGTTGCCGTAACAGTGGACGCAGAGGCCGCGGTTGCGGTTGCGGTTGCCGATGCCGTTGCCGTTGCCGTTGCCATCAACGCATCCAGGCGCGCCGCGAACGCGCCCACGCCGGCATGCTGGTAAAGCTCGTGCATGCTCAGCGCCGACAAATTCGGATGTTTGCGCAGCGACGAAACCAGCCGCGCGGCCAGCAGCGAATGGCCGCCCAGATTACGGAAGAAGTCGCTGGCCAGGTGCAGCGGCTGTCCCGGAAACAAAGGACGCAGCGCATCGAACAACGCGCGCTCGCCCGCCGTGACGGGCTCGTCGTCTTCCGTGGACGGTTGCTGTGCGGTGTCCAGCTGGCGCGCCCGCAGCGTCTTGCGGTCAATCTTGCCCGAGGTCAGGCGCGGCACCTCGGCCACGAATTCAAAGCGGGCCGGAATCATGTACACCGGCAGCGCTTGCGCCAAGGCGGTGCGCAAGGCGTGCGGACCCAGGCGCGCGTCGCTTTCCGGCATCACGAACGCCACCAACTGCTCAATACCAGCCAAGTCGCGCAACACCACAGCGGCCGCGCCGACCCCGGGTTGGCGATACAGCGCCGCCTCGATCTCGCCAAGCTCGACGCGAAAGCCGCGCACCTTGACTTGATCGTCGCTGCGCCCCAGGCAATGGATCTGCCCGTGTTCGTCGATGCGCGCCAGGTCGCCACTGCGATACATGCGCGTGTCGTGGCTGCCGCCGGGTCGCGGGTTGTTCACGAATTTTTCTGCTGTGAGTTCCGGCCGACCCAGATAGCCCTCGGCCACGCCGGGGCCGGTGATGCACAGCTCTCCAACCTGGCCGGCCGGCAGCACCGCCCCGTCGTTACCGCGCACCAGCATGCCGTAATTGGGCAGCGGCACACCGATCGTCACCGCTTGCCCCGGCAGCAACTCGGCCACGCTGGCGGACACGGTGGTCTCGGTCGGCCCATAGGTATTGAACAAGCGACGGCCGGGCGTGGCCCATCGCGGCACCAGAAAGTCGGGGCACACTTCGCCGCCCAGGTTCACGATGCGCAAGCCGGGCACGTCATGCGCGAACAAAGCCAATAGCGTGGGCACCGCATGCAGCACCGTGACGCCTTCGCGCACCAGGGCATCGGGCAGCCCTTCGGGGTCGGTCGTCAGCATCTTGGGCGCAACCCACAGGCTGGCGCCCACCAGGTAGCTGATCCAGATTTCCTCGAACGACATGTCGAACGCCACCGAGAAGCCCTGGTAGACCTTGTCGTCCTGACGTACGCCCAACACTTCGTTTTCGCTGCGCAGGAAATGGCAAATGCTGGCTTGCGAGATCGGCACGCCCTTGGGTTTGCCGGTTGAACCGGACGTGTAGATTACATAGGCCGGGTGTTCGGGCCGCAGCCCTACGCGGCGGTTCAGCGCGCCCAGGGCGGGAACCGCCAGCGCCCACGGCGTCCAGGTGACCATGCCATCCAGACGCACATCCGCGCCGGCGATCAGGCCGTTGGCCCCAGCATCCTGCAAACACACCAGCATGCGGTCCGGTGGCGTATCGGCTTCAAATGGCAGCCAGGCCGCGCCGGCCAACGCGATGGCCGCCTGCATCACCAGCAGGTCGGCACCACGTGGCAAGCACAGGCCGACGATATGCCCGGGTCGCACGCCCGCCCGAATCAGGTGGTGCGCGGCCAGCGATGCGCGTTGGCCCAGCGTGTCGTAGCTCAGTGTTTGATCCAGCCAGTGGATGGCGATGGCGGCGGGATGCCGCAGGATCGTGGCTTCCAGAATATCGGGCAGCGTTTCCGCAAGAAGCAGATCCGGCCGATAAGGGCCTTGGAGAATCATAGGAACGGCGACAATCCGGCAGCAAAAAAGAGGATGCCAACTAATGGGGTGGCAACTAACGCAGCAGCCATGGCACGGGCACAGCCGACGCATGGTGGCTTAATGGACCATCACCGCCAAAATTCGTTCACGCCAGCGCATTAAAAAAACCCCTTGTGCAATGCCGGCGGGCATCACGCAAGGGGTAGATGGCGCCGCCGCGTTTCAAGCGGGCGGACACGTGACGGTTTGGCGTCAGGCCGACTGGCGCAGCGCGCGCGCCGCCTGCACCATGCCGATTAGCGCGGCTTCGGTTTCAGGCCATGCACGCGTCTTCAGGCCGCAGTCAGGATTCACCCACAGGCGTTCCTTGGGCAAGCGCGCCGCCGCCTTTTCCATCAAGCCGACCATCCAGTCGACTTCCGGCACGTTGGGCGAATGTATGTCGTACACGCCCGGGCCGATGTCGTTCGGATAATCGAAATCTTCAAAGGCCTTCAGCAATTCCATGTTCGAACGCGACGTTTCGATTGTGATCACGTCGGCGTCCATGGCCGCGATGGATTCGATGATGTCGTTGAATTCGGAATAGCACATGTGGGTGTGGATCTGCGTTGTATCGCGCACGCCCGCCGTCGACAAACGGAAGCAGTCCACGGCCCAATCCAGATAGGCCTTCCAGTCAGCGCGACGCAGCGGCAGGCCTTCCCGTATGGCCGGTTCGTCAATCTGGATGACGCTGATCCCCGCGGCTTCCAGGTCCACCACTTCATCGCGCAGGGCCAGCGCCAGTTGGCGGCAGGTCTGCTCGCGCGGTTGGTCGTCGCGTACGAATGACCATTGCAAGATGGTGACCGGCCCGGTCAGCATGCCCTTGACCGGCTTGTCCGTCAGCGATTGCGCGTAAGACGACCAGCCCACCGTCATCGGCGCGGGACGGGCCACGTCGCCAAAAATGATCGGCGGCTTGACGCAACGCGACCCGTAGCTTTGCACCCAGCCGTTCTTGGTGAACGCAAAGCCGGCCAGCAATTCGCCAAAATACTCCACCATGTCGTTGCGCTCGGGTTCGCCGTGCACCAAGACGTCCAGGCCGACCTTTTCCTGAAAGCGGATGACCTCTTCGATTTCCTTGCGGATGGCGGTTTCGTAGCCGGAATCCGTCAGCGCGCCGGCCTTCCAATCGCGGCGCAACGCGCGGATTTCGGCGGTTTGCGGGAACGAGCCGATCGTGGTGGTCGGGTAAGCGGGCAGGCCCAGCTGTTCTTGCTGGCGCGCGATGCGGCCGGCGAACGGTGCTCGGTCACGCGACACGGCGCTGGCGCCGGCCATGCGCTGACCCACGACGGGGTTGTGAATGCGCGGCGACGAACGGCGGGCAGCCAGCGCGGCACGTTGCTTGATCAGGCCATCCTGCACGGAGGCGTCGGTGGCGTTGCTCAACGCGCGGCCCAGCAGCTTCAGTTCTTCCAGCTTTTGCGCCGCGAACGACAGCCAGCTCTTGAGCTCGGCGTCCAGGTCCGTTTCATTGGCCAGGTCCACCGGCACATGCAGCAGCGAGCACGACGGCGCCAACCACAGGCGGTCGCCCAGCAGTTGCTTGATGGGCGCCAGCGTGGCGATGGCCGCATCCAGATCCGTGCGCCAGATGTTGCGGCCGCTGACGACGCCGGCGGATAGCACCTGGTCGGCACGCAAACCAGCGACGACGTCATGCAGTTGTTCGCGTGCGCGAACCAGGTCCACGTGCAAGCCGGCCACGGGCAGCGCTTGCGCGGTGGCCAGGTTGTCTTTCAAGCCGTCGAAGTAGGTGGCGATCAACAGCTTGACCGGGCTGGCCGCCAACGTCGCATACACCGATTCAAAGGCATCGCGCCAGGCTTGCGGCAGGTCCAGCGCAAGAATGGGTTCGTCGATCTGCACCCATTGCACGCCTTGCTTGGCAAAGCGAGCCAGCACTTGCTGATACACCGGCAACAACGCAGCCAGCAGTTGCAGCTTGCCTTCGTCAGCGGCGCCACCGGCGAACGCGTCGCCCTTGCCCTGGTACAGCCAGGTCAACGGGCCGGGGATCACGGGCTTGACTTCGTGGCCCAGCGCCTGCGCTTCCTGGACTTGTTCGAACAGCGATTCGCGGGCGATGCGGAAGGTCTGGCCGGGCACGAGCTCAGGCACGATGTAGTGATAGTTGGTGTCGAACCACTTGGTCATTTCGCAAGCGGCGGCGGGCTTGCCCGACGGCGCGCGGCCACGGCCCATGCGGAACAGCGTGTCCAGCGACACGGCCTCGTTGTCCTTCTGACCGAAGCGGGCAGGCACGGCGCCCAGCAGCGTGGTCCATTCCAGGATCTGGTCGTACCAGGCAAAGTCGCCCACCGGCACAAACTTCAAACCAGCGGCGGCTTGCAGCTTCCAGTGCCTGGCACGCAGTTCGCGGCCGGTCTCTTCCAGCGCTTGCGCGGTTTGCTTGCCGGCCCAATAGGCCTCGACAGCCCGCTTCAGTTCGCGCTGCGCGCCGATTCGGGGGAACCCGAGATTATGAATAGTAGTCATGACAACCGCCATTAGACAAAATTTGTTCAAGTGACAGGCATTGTGCGGGTAAATCTACATGAATCAAAATCAATGTCCACATTCATAAGATGAACAAATCTCATACAATCCTCGTTATTCCACAATACGTCCGTCGTCCTCATGCTAGAAATCCGCCACCTTGAAACGCTTACCGCCATTCGCGAGGGCGGCAGTTTGCAAGAAGCCGCCGAACGGCTGCATCTGACCCAGTCCGCCCTATCGCATCAATTGCGCGACCTGGAAACCCGGCTGGGCACGCCGCTGCTGAACCGCCGTACCCGACCCGCGCGCCTGACCACGGCCGGCTTGCGCGTGCTGGCGCTGGCGGATGAAGTGCTGCCTCGCATCCGCGCAACCGAGCGCGACTTGCAAAGGCTGGCGGCCGGCCGCACCGGCAGACTGCATCTGGCGATTGACTGCCATTCCTGCTTTCAGTGGTTGATGCCGGCGCTGGACGCGTTCCGGGTGCAGTGGCCCGACGTGGCGCTGGACCTGTCGGCGGCGTTTTCGTTTGCCCCCCTGCCCGCCCTGGTGCGCGGCGACCTGGACTTGGTGATCACGTCGGACCCGCAGCCGCTGGATGCCGTGGAATACCTGCCCTTGTTCAGGTACGAACTGGTGCTGGCGGTATCGGAAGCAAACCCGCTGGCCGGCAGCAAATTCATCATGCCCGACCAGTTGGCGGACCAGACGCTGATAACGTATCCGGTGGACAAACAACGCCTGGACGTCTTCACCGCGTTCCTGGACCCTGCCGATGTGGAGCCCGCCGCGATCCGCAAGGCCGAGCTGACCCCGATCATTGCGCAACTGGTCGCCAGCAACCGTGGCGTGGCGGCCTTGCCGAACTGGGCGCTGACGGAATACATGAATCAGGGGTGGTTGCGGCTGTGTCGGCTGGGGCCGCAAGGCGTTTGGCGCACGTTGTATGCAGCCGTGCGCAGCGAAGATACGGACGCGTCCTACATTGACGAATTCCTGACCATTACGCGCGACGTGTGCTTCAAGACACTGTCGGGTATCAAGTCGGCCAAGACGTAAAAACGCCGCCCAAGGGGCGGCGTCCATGGACGGCAGCGCCCGGCCGCCTTCGCGGGGCCGCGCCGGATGCAGTCAATCGTCCTCGCCCTCGCCCGCGCCCAAAATTCGGCGGATGACGTCGTGCGCGAAGCCGCGGCTGGCCAGAAAGCGCGCCTGCTTCGCGTAGGCCGCGCGGTCTTGCGGCTTGGTATCGAAGCGCTTTTTCCAGACCTCCAGCGCGCGATCGTATTCGGTGGCGCGCAGTTGTTCGCGCAGTTCCGCGACCTGGATATCGTCCACGCCGTGCTGGCGCAATTCCTGCACGATGCGCGCCGCGCCTTGACGCGACGCACGTCGGTGCACCAGGCTTTGCGCGAAACGTTCGGTCGATAACCAGCCTTCTTTTTCCAACGCATCCAGCACGCTTTGGACTTCGTCGGCGTCTTCAGCGTAGGCGGCTAACTTGCGCGCCAGCTCCTCGCGCGCATGCTCGCGGCGCGACAGATATCCCACCGCGCGCATTTTCAGCGACGGGCCCTTGCGAGCCGGCTTGCCTTCATCCGAGGCCTTGTCGCCCGTTGGCGGCGTGTCCGAGAGGTCCGGGGTACGGGAAGTCCGAGACGTGCGGGACTTCAGCGCGCGCTGCTCTGAGCTGCGTTGCCAGACATCCTTGTCAGCGGCCGGCTCGGCCGCTTCTTGTTCGCGCCGCGCGTCCGAACTGCGCCGCAAGCCTTGCGGCTTGGCGACGGTTTCAAACTCGTCATCCAACTTGGCGCGTAGACGGTCGGCTGACGCAGGGGTCGATTTCCAGCTCATGCGCTTCCTGCCATGGTCAAGGACGAGTGCCCGATCGATAAAGACGCGGCGCACCCAGCCCGACGAATGATGCAAAACGGCAGGCCCGTCTTGGCGCCTGCCGTGTATGGCTGTGCGGCATCGCTCGCCACCCAGCCCCGCTGCGATAACCCTGTCCTGCCGGCCCTTGGCGACGCTGAGCCAGAGGCAGGCGGAGGCTTATTCGGCGGTGTCTTCCGCCGTGGGCACGAATTCAGCGGCGCGGCTGACGATGCCCTGATTCTCGCGAACGCGGTTTTCGATTTCGATCGCCATGTCGCGGTGCTCTTTCAGGTATTCGCGGACGTTGTCCTTGCCCTGGCCGATGCGGTTGCCGTTGTAGCTGTACCACGCACCGGACTTGTCGACCACGTTTGCGGCCACGCCCAGGTCGATGATTTCGCCTTCACGCGAAATACCGGCGCCGTACATGATGTCGAATTCCGCTTGCTTGAACGGCGGCGCCACCTTGTTCTTGACTACCTTGACGCGGGTTTCGTTGCCGACGACCTCGTCACCCTTCTTGATGGAGCCGATGCGGCGGATGTCCAGGCGCACCGATGCGTAGAACTTCAGCGCGTTGCCGCCCGTGGTGGTTTCGGGGTTGCCGAACATGACACCGATCTTCATGCGGATCTGGTTGATGAAGATGACCATGCAGTTGGTGCGCTTGATCGTGGCGGTCAGCTTGCGCAATGCCTGGCTCATCAGACGGGCTTGCAGGCCCGGCAGGGAATCGCCCATTTCGCCCTCGATTTCAGCCTTGGGCACCAGCGCTGCCACCGAGTCGATGACGATCAGGTCAACCGAACCCGAGCGCACCAGCGCATCGGTGATTTCCAGGGCTTGCTCGCCCGTGTCGGGCTGCGAGATCAGCAGGTCGGTCAGGTTCACGCCCAGCTTGTTGGCGTATTGGACGTCCAGCGCGTGCTCGGCATCAACGAAGGCGCAGGTGCCGCCGATCTTTTGCATTTCGGCAATGACTTGCAGCGTCAGCGTGGTCTTGCCCGACGATTCCGGGCCGTAGATTTCGACCACGCGGCCGCGCGGCAGGCCGCCAACGCCCAAGGCGATGTCCAGACCCAACGACCCCGTGGAAACCACCTGGATATCGTGCGAGACCTCGTTATCGCCGTAGCGCATGATCGAGCCCTTGCCGAACTGCTTTTCGATCTGCGAAAGCGCGGCGGCAAGCGCCTTGGCCTTTTCCGATGCGGCGGCCTTGGTGGTTTTGTCGTCCATGTAAAGTCCTGTCTGTGACGTATCTGGTGGTTGCGGCATGAAGGAGCACCCTTGGACCGCAGCGTTGCTGTTTTGAATCAGGTTCAGATTATTGCATCGGATTGTACTGTACAAAAAACCAGTGTGCCAGAGTTTTGCACGTATTCCCTGAGTGGGCAAGCTTGGCGCCGTATGACAGAATCGAAGCCGACCCCGGCGTTTCGTCCCTTTTCCGCCGCCGGGCCGCCCACAAGGCGATAGCCCCGTTACTCCGGGGCGGCCGGCACGCAAAGCGCCGGCGCCACAGGGACCTTTTTGCAGCTTCCGTGCCGCCCCATGCGTATCCTGATCGCCGAAGACGACAGCATTCTGGCCGATGGCCTATCCCGGTCATTACGGCATAACGGTTATGCGGTCGATGCCGTGCGTGACGGGCTTGCCGCCGATTCGGCGCTGGCGGCCCAGGCGTTTGACCTGCTCATTCTGGATCTGGGCCTGCCGCAATTGGCCGGGCTGGAAGTGCTGCGCAGGCTGCGCGCCCGCAATTCCGCCCTGCCCGTCCTGATCCTGACCGCCGCCGACAGCATCGAACAGCGCGTGAAGGGCCTGGACCTGGGCGCTGACGACTATATGGCCAAGCCTTTTGCGCTGTCCGAACTGGAAGCGCGCGTGCGGGCACTGACGCGACGCGGCGCGGGCGGCGGCGCCACGATGCTCAAGCATGGCCGGCTGCTGTTCGACCAGACGGGCCGCGTCGCCATCGTCGACGACCAGACGCTGGACCTCTCGGCACGCGAAGTCAGCCTGTTGGAAATCCTGCTGACGCGCAGCGGCCGCATGGTCAGCAAGACGCAGTTGGTGGACCACCTGTGCGAATGGGGCGAAGAAGTCAGCACCAACGCCATCGAGGTCTACGTGCATCGGCTGCGCAAGAAGCTCGAACCCAGCGGCGTGAAGATCGTGACCGTGCGTGGCCTGGGCTACTGTCTGGAGCGGGACCAGGGTGCCGCGTACCTCGCCAGCTGACCCCCGGCCCGAGCCGCTGAATCAGGAAGCGCTGGATATCATGCAAGCCGGGTCCAAGGGCCCGAGCTTTGCACCGCCGCAGCGGTCGCTGCTGGGCGAAATCCTGGACTGGATGCTGGCGCCGCTGTTCCTGCTGTGGCCCATGAGCGTCGCGATCACGTACGTGGTCGCCCAGAACATCGCCAACGTGCCCTACGACCGCGCGCTGGCCAACAACCTTCACGTGTTGACGCGGCAAGTCCATGCGCAGGACGGCCGGGCCGTGCTGAAGATGACCGACGCCGCGCGTGACGTGTTGCGCGCCGACGAAACCGACAGCGTGTTCTGGCTGGTGCTGGGCAGCCGGGGCGAATACCTGGGCGGCGACCGCGCCCTGCCGCTGCCGGCCACCGTGGGCCAGCCGCGCCCTGGCGAAGTTCAGTACGAAGACGACACCATGCGCGGATTCGGCATCCGCCTGGCGTTCACGTGGGTGGACCTGAACCTGCCCAACACGCAGCCCGCGCTGCTGATCGTGGCCGAGACCGTGGAAAAGCGCACGCAACTGGCCAACGACATCATCAAGGGCGTGATCATTCCGCAGTTCGTGGTGCTGCCGATCGCGGTGCTGCTGGTGTGGTTCGGCCTGTCGCGCGGCGTGGCGCCGCTGAACGCGCTACAGCAACGCCTGCGCGCGCGTCGGCCCGATGACCTGTCGCCCATCGATGAACGCGCCGCCCCTTCAGAAATCGCGCCGCTGGTCGCCGCCATGAACGACCTGCTGGATCGGCTGTCGGCCAACGTGCAGGCGCAGCGCCGTTTCGTGGCGGACGCCGCCCACCAATTGAAGACGCCCCTTGCCGGGCTGCGCACGCAAGCCGAACTGGCGCTGCGCGATGCCAGCCCCGAAGAAATGCAATCCAGCCTGCGGCAGCTGGTGACCGGATCCGAACGCGCAACGCGGCTGGTGAACCAGTTGCTGCTGCTGGCACGCGCCGAAAACCCCAGTGCCATCGGCCTGACGCGCACCGATCTGAACGCCATCGCCTACGAGCAGGCCATGCACTGGGTGCCGCAGGCGCTCTCGCTAAGCACCGACCTGGGCTTTGAGGGCTCTGACGATCCCGTCGATATCAACGGCAACCCGCTGCTGCTGGCCGAATTGCTGAACAACCTGGTCGACAACGCCTTGCGCTATACGCCGCGCGGGGGCCACATTACCGTGCGCGTGCAGCGGCGCGGTGACGAGGCCGTGCTGGAAGTGGAAGATTCCGGCCCCGGCATTGCGCCAGACGAGCGCGAACGCGTGTTCGACCGCTTCTACCGCGTGCTGGGCACCGCGTCGGACGGCAGCGGCCTAGGCCTGGCGATCGTGCGCGAGATCGCGCAAAAGCACCAGGCGACGGTGCTGATAGACGACCATCCGAATCCCCATTCGGACCTGCCGGGTACGCGCATCAGCGTCGTGTTCCCGCCATATGCCGACCCGTCGGACCGGCATGAAAGCTAGCGCCGTGTGTACGACTCGTCCGTCCGGCGGCTAAGGACTATCCCTAGCTCCCCGCGGAGCAATAACATTTAGTTTCAATTTTAAGATTCAGGTAAGGGTTCCGTCAGAACCTCGTCAGGCTCGCGGCTCAATGTTGCGCATAGCTCGATGTCGGCTTGACCGGCAAAGGGCCAAGCACGGCGGAAAACCGCCGGCCAAAAAACGAGGAGACATCATGAGCACAACAACCATGGCAGGCCGCGGTCCTTCCGCGGAACCGCGCCCG
Source organism: Achromobacter sp. ESBL13 (assembly GCF_036668755.1). Classification (NCBI taxonomy): domain Bacteria; kingdom Pseudomonadati; phylum Pseudomonadota; class Betaproteobacteria; order Burkholderiales; family Alcaligenaceae; genus Achromobacter; species Achromobacter sp. ESBL13. The sequence continues at coordinate 77,154 of NZ_JAZEVT010000003.1, forward strand.
ATGACCAAGGATGAACGCCGCGTCATCTTCGCATCGTCGCTGGGCACGGTTTTTGAGTGGTACGACTTTTATCTATACGGCTCGCTCGCAGCCATCATCGCGCAACACTTTTTCTCTGGCGTGAACCCCACCGCGGGCTTCATTTTCGCGTTGCTGGCGTTCGCCGCCGGGTTCGCCGTGCGCCCGTTCGGCGCGCTGGTGTTCGGCCGCCTGGGTGACCTGGTAGGACGCAAGTACACCTTCCTGGTCACGATTGTGATCATGGGCCTGTCCACCTTCCTGGTGGGCGTGCTGCCCAGTTACGCCAGCATCGGCCTGGCCGCTCCGGCCATCCTGATCGTGCTGCGCCTGCTGCAAGGTCTGGCGTTGGGCGGTGAATACGGTGGCGCGGCGACTTACGTTGCCGAACACGCGCCGCACGGCCGCCGCGGCTTCTACACGTCGTGGATTCAGACCACCGCCACGCTGGGCCTGTTCCTGTCGCTGCTGGTCATCCTGGGCATCCGCACGGTCATGGGCGAAGACGACTTCAAAGCCTGGGGCTGGCGCATTCCGTTCCTGATTTCGGTCGTGCTGCTGGGCATCTCGGTGTGGATCCGCCTGCAACTGAGCGAGTCGCCCACCTTCAAGCGCATGAAGGAAGAAGGCAAGGGTTCGAAGGCGCCGATCGCTGAATCGTTCGGCCAGTGGAAGAACCTGAAGGTCGTGATCCTGGCGCTGCTGGGCCTGACCGCCGGCCAGGCCGTGGTCTGGTACACGGGTCAGTTCTACGCGCTGTTCTTCCTGACGCAGACGCTGAAGGTAGACGCCAACACGGCCAACATCATGATCGCCATCGCGCTCTTGATCGGCACGCCCTTCTTCGTGGTGTTTGGCGCGCTGTCGGACAAGATCGGTCGCAAGCCCATCATCATGGCGGGCTGCCTGATTGCCGCGGCAACGTACTTCCCTATTTTCCAGGGCATCACCCACTTCGCCAACCCGGCGCTGGAAAAGGCCCAGGCCACCGCCCCGGTCACGGTCATCGCCGACCCCGGCACCTGCTCGTTCCAGTTCAACCCGGTGGGCACGTCAGCGTTCACCAGCTCTTGCGACGTCGTGAAGTCCTTCATGGCTCGCAACTCGGTGAACTACAAGAACGAAGCGGCGCCTGCCGGATCGCTGGCGAAAGTCAAGATCGGCAATGACGAATTTGCCTCGTTCGACGGCAAGTCCCTGGCCCCGGCCGACTTCAAGGCCAAGGCCGCTGAACTGGACAAGGCGCTGACCACCGCGATCCGAAGCCACGGCTACCCGGCCAAGGCGGACCCGGCGCAAAGCAACAACGTCATGGTGGTGGTGTTGCTGGCGATCCTGGTGCTGTACGTGACCATGGTCTACGGCCCGATCGCGGCCATGCTGGTGGAAATGTTCCCGACCCGCATCCGCTACACCTCGATGAGCTTGCCTTACCACATCGGCAACGGCTGGTTCGGCGGCTTCCTGCCCCCGGTGGCCTTCGCGGTGGTGGCGGCCACGGGCAACATCTACGACGGCCTGTGGTACCCGATCATCATCGCCGTCATGACCCTGGTCATCGGCACCCTGTTCGTGCGCGAATCCAAGGACAACGACATCAACGCGTAAAGACCATCCCCCGCCGGGCGGGACTGCTGCGCCTGCCCGGCCTTGAAAGCTCCTTACGGAGCTTTTTTTTTGCGTGAAACTTCTGCGCACTTTCAGGACGATGTCAGACCCTGGCGCTTAGACTGGCGCCTCAGATTGCGGCCTTGCTTCAGATCGAATGACGATTGATCCCCCTGTCAGACGATTGCAGGGCTAGTGTTCTGACACCGATACCGCGTTCCCCGCGAGCCTTTTATGACGCGGTATTGTGTGCTCCCGTACCGGCCCGGCCTTTATTGAGCCGGGCCGCTTTTTTTTTAGCGCTAGAAAGCCAGTGCAGGAAAGCCAGCGCAGGAAAGGCAGCGCAGGAAAGGCAGCGCAGGAAAGGCAGCCCCCAAAAAAAATGATGGCCGCGAGGCGGCCATCATTGTGCGGATACCGGGCCTGATTAACGGCGCATGCCCACACCGATAACCAGCACGCCCGCCACGATGGCGGCAATGCCCGCCCACATCGGGATCGGCACCGACTTCTCGGTTTCGGCCGTGGCCTTGACCGAACCGATCTGCAAAACGGTCTCTTCGGACTTGTAGTTGAAGCCCTTGTAGGCCAAAGCCACAATGCCCAGGACGATCAGGATGGCACCAATGATTTTCATGTTTTTCCTCTCCGATTCCATGTCGGTGCGCGCAAGTTAACGCAACGCCCGCCCTGTGTCAGTGACAGAACGTGTCCCCTGTCGCAACCGTATTGCAGCACTTCGGCAAACCGGCCGCGTCGTATAGAATCAACCCTTTTGGCCGACGCTCATGTGGTTCAAAAACCTCAAGATTTACCGCCTCTCATCGCCGTGGACTCTCGTTGGCGATCAGCTTGAAGAAACGCTTGCGCGGCACGCCTACCAAGCGGGCAACAACCTTGAAATGCAAAGCCTGGGCTGGGTTCCCCCGCGCGAAAACGGCGGGCTTGCCCACGTTGTGAACGGGCAGATCCTGCTTAGCCTGCGCGCGGAAAAGAAGCTTCTGCCGGGCACCGTCGTGAATCAGGTCGCCAAGGCGCGCGCCCAGGAAATCGAAGAGCAGCAAGGCTACAAGCCGGGCCGCAAGCAGATGAAGGAAATCAAGGAACGCGTCACTGACGAGTTGCTGCCGCGCGCCTTCAGCGTTTACCGCGACACGCGCGTCTGGATCGACCCGCAAAACCACTGGCTGGTCATCGACGCTGCGGCCTCCGCGAAAGCCGACGAAGTCATCGGCTTGCTGGCCAAGTGCGTGGACCCCTTCCCGCTGGAAAACCTGTACGTGGCGCAATCGCCCGCGTCTGCCATGACGGGCTGGCTGGCCGAAGACGAGGCCCCCTCGAACTTCAGCATCGACCAGGACACCGAACTGCGTTCATCGGGCGAAAGCGGCGCGGCCATCCGCTACGTCAAGCATTCGATCGACGCCGACGACGTGCGCCGCCACATCCAGTCGGGCAAGCAGTGCACGCGCCTGGCCATGACCTGGGCCGACCGCATTTCGTTCGTGCTGACCGAAGGCCTGGACGTCAAGCGCGTGTCGCCGCTGGACGTGCTGAAGGAAGGCAACGAAGGCGTTGCCGCCAACGACGATGAAAAGTTCGATTCCGACATGATGCTCATGACGGGCGAACTGGCCAAGATGATGGCCGAACTGGTCGAAGCATTGGGCGGCGAAAAGAAGATCTGATCACGCGCGCGGGATCACGCCCAACGCAAAGGCCGCCCGCAAATGAACTGACCCCCGAAAGTTGGACGTCAGAAGCTAAAGCCCGAAGGCCTGAGCTCGGTATTGCACCGGGCTCAGGCCTTTTAGCTTGAGCTTGATGCGATCGTGATTGTAGTAATGGATGTACTGCCTGATGCCGGCCTGCAACTGGTCGACGCTCTTGAAGCGGTTCAGGTGGAAGAACTTGGCCCTGAGCGTGCCGAAGAAGCTTTCCATGGCGGCGTTGTCCAGGCAGTTGCCCTTGCGTGACATGCTCTGGGTCACGGACCGGGCCGCCAGCCTCGTTCGGACGCTCGGCCTGGAAGTCACGTGCCAACACGTTTGCCGCGACGTGATGCGACTGCCCTCGATACGAACGGTACTTCTTGGCGCGCACGAGCGACTTCAAGCCCAGCATCTGCATCAGCTTCTGCACCGTCTTGTGATTCACCAGTTTGCCCGCCTGACGCAGCACCGCCGTGATCCGGCGGTAGCCATAGCGGCCCTTGTGGCGTGCGTAGACTGCGCCGATGCGCTGCTTGAGCTGGGCGTACGCGTCCACGGCGGCCTGCGCCTTCAATTGGTAGTAGAACGTGCTGCGCGAGAGCTTCGCTGCTCGTAGCAGCAGTTCGAGCGAATGCTTGGGCCTTAATCCTTGGACCACGTTCAGTTCAGGAACGGGCGGCCTTTTTCATTGATGCGACGTACACGCCGGCAATCGCCCCAGGCGGTGGCTGGGCGGTTGCTGGGCAGTTGCGCCCCGGGGCTTATCGACAGCCCCGGCGACACATCGGCCGGGATCGCCGCTTACGCCGCCACGCTGCGGTCGCGTCCGGCCAACTTGGCCTGGTACAGCGCCTTGTCGGCCCGGTCGATCAGGTAGGCGTAGTCAGGGTGGCCGTCAAACGTGGCAACGCCGATGCTGGCCGTGATGCGTTGCGCGCCCGCTTCGGGGATGGTGAACGCGTGGCGGCGGATCTCGGCGCCCAGCTTCTGGGCCGCGGCCAACGCGGCTTCCGGACCGGTGTCCACCAACACCACCAGGAATTCCTCACCGCCATAACGGAACACAAAATCGCTGGACCGGCACGACTGGTGAACCACCTCGGCAAACTGGCGCAAGATGTGGTCGCCGCCCGAATGCCCATGCGCGTCGTTGATGGCCTTGAAGTGGTCGATGTCCAGCAGCAGTACCGAAAACCGGCTGTTTTGACGGCTGGAGATGGCGATCTCGCGGCCGATGACCGACGGCAAAAAGCGCCGGTTCAGCACGTTGGTCAGCGGGTCGCTGCCGCTTTCGATCTCGGCCACCATATCGAACAGCCCATTGAGCAGATGCTTGATGCGCGCCACCAGCTCCTGCAATTGCCGCACCTGATCGGGCATCGACAACTGGCGCTCGCCGTCGTCCATCAGCAGCCGAGGCAGCACCACGTCGTCTAGCTCAGCGACAGCGTCGGTGATCTGGCGCAACGCAGGGGCGCTTTCAAACAGCACTCCGCCCTTGTGCTGCAACCACAGGCCGAATTCAGAAGCCGCCAAGCGAGGCAGCGCCTGTTCCGGCGCGCGGTAATGCAGGCCGATCAGCACGGCCTGGCTCCATTCCAGCAGCGCGGCGCGTTGGCGCTCGCGCTCGGTGGATATGTTCTGCCCCAATGCGAACAGGCGATAGGCCTCGTCGTTGCGCGCGCCGCGGTTGATATCGCGCATGAAGGCGCGGCTCATCTGTTCGATCGCCAGATCAAACAGATTACAGACGTATTGCGTGGCGATGGACGCGGCCATGCCGTCCAGATCGCTGGCGCGCAGCCGTTCGGCAATTTCGTTCTTCAGCACACGCGCGCCCGCCATCACCAGATGGATCGGGATATGGACGCGGGCATGCACTTCGCCCACCTTTTTCTGCGTGGCCATCAAGGCCACGATATCGCCCTGGTCGCGCACACAAAGCAGCCCAAGCAGCCAGTGCTTCATGCCCTTGTGCAGGCGCGTCGACACGATCTCGTGGGACAGGCGCGGCCCGGCTTCAACGTCGGCCAGCAAGGTGGAATAGAACGCGTCCACCAGCTCCTTGGCGCTGTCCGCCACCACGGCGGCCACCTGGCCGCGCGTGTAGGCGTCCACTGACTGGTAGACCGCTTCCCACGCTTGCGCGTTGGACGCGCTGAGGTAGCACGCTTGATCAGCGCCGCTTGTCCAAACCGGCAACGCCGTCTTGCTCGAAGACATAAATCATCCGCCCCAAAAACTTCGCGCGTGCCAAAAGCGACACGCGACGAAAAACCAGCGCGGATTATGCGCTAAAAGAAAGTGGGCCCCTACAGGGGCCCACGCGCGGCAGTGCTATCCAGGCTTATGACCCAGCTTATTCCAAGCCGTGGAAGGCGGAATCGTCCGGACCCACGTGCGACGGATGCTGCCACGTGACATCGCGCAGCGAATGCTGCACCAGCCCTTCAACGCCCAACAGCACCGCGAAGATCGCCATGCGGATCGGGATGCCGTTGTCCGTCTGGCGGAAGATCGCCAGGCGCGGATCGTGGTTCAAGTCCACGCTCAGGTCGTTGGCGCCCGGACGGCTGTCGCGCGGCAGCGGGTGCATCACGATGGTTTCGGGGCTGCAATACGCGTCGATGATGGCGCGGTTGATCTGGAAATCGGGCGTGTAGCCTTCGTTTTCCTCGTTGGCGAAGCGCTCTTTCTGCACGCGCGTCGCGTAGATCACATCCGCGCCTGCCAGGCCTTCGGCCAGCGACGTCTTCTGCTCGATGATGTTGCCGTTGCGGCTGGCCTGCTCAATGATGTAGCTGGGCATTTCCAGCCCCTTGGGCGACACCAGCGAGAACTTTACGTTTTTGTACAGCGCCATCAGCTTGATCAGCGAATGCACGGTACGGCCGTACTTCAAGTCGCCAACCATGGCGATGTGCGCGCCATCCAGCAACTTACCCAGACGCGAGAATTCCGTCAGGATCGTGTACAGGTCCAGCAACGCCTGGCTGGGGTGTTCGCCCGGGCCGTCGCCCCCGTTCACCACCGGAATGTTGGTGGCGCGCGCGAACTCCGCAACCGAACCTTGCTCGGGGTGGCGGATGACCATGGCATCCACATAGCCGCTCATGACGCGGCTGGTGTCGTAGATCGATTCGCCCTTGGCCATCGACGAAAACGTGAAGCCCGTGGTGTCGCACACCGAACCGCCCAGGCGGCAGAACGCCGACCCGAAGCTGACGCGGGTGCGGGTGCTGGCTTCAAAAAACAGGTTGCCCAGCACGGCGCCTTCCAGCACGCGCGACACTTTCTGACGGCGTGCGATAGGCTGCATCATGTCGGCAACGCGGAACAGGTCTTCGACCGATTCGCGGGTGAACTGGTCCACCGACAGCAGTTGGTTCTTGCCTTCCACGGCGATGCGCTCACGCAGGGGGCCGTCTTGTACGCTTTGCGTATATTTTTCCAGCAGCACGCCGTTTTGCACGATCTCGCTGACAAAGCGCTGCACCACTTCCGGCATGGCGCGAAATTCCTGCGATCCCTCGGGCAGCAACCACGTATCCAGCGCCCGGCGCTTGACGCCGATACGGGTCGCGAACACGTCGCGCGTGAGGTTCAGGCGTCGCATGGCGTCGCGCAGGAAGGCTTGCTGGGAGATGGTCATGACGGGCCCCGAGAAAGAGGATTTATATACGCAGCGCGCATATTATTCCCAACACAAGTGCAAGTCCAATATTTTTGCGTACAAGGGTTTACCCTTGTTATTTCCGCGCCACGACCGGCAGGGAAGCGCGCGCCGGCAACGGGCTTTGGCGCGATGCCGGGAGGCGCTACCGGCTGGCGTAGGACGTATTTTGCTGCACGTCCGGCGCCGCCTGGCCCAGCGAAAACCAGCAGCCGGCGCAGAACGCCAGCGCCCCCAACAGGTAGCAGATCATGGCCAGCAACTGCGTCGGCCAATGGCCGCGCGTGACATGGCCGATGTCGCCTTGCCGCAACAAGCTGACCTGCGCCAGGTAAGCGAACAACAGTCCCATGCAAGAGACCAGCAGCCCGGCCAGGAACAGCGCCAACGGTAATTGGAGATCGGGCGCCGCGATGTCGCCGCCCACGATGCCAAGCGAGAACGCGACCAGCACCAACGCGGACGCGCCGTTGAGCCAGCCCAAGAATCTGAAGCCGCCCGCAAGCAGCGCAAAAGACATCCCCGAGGATCGACGCTGCGGGTGGCGGGCGTCCATGAATCAGCCGCCGTTGCCGGTGCGGCAGGCCGGCGTGGCGCTTTGGATGGAGGCGCGCGCGGCGGCGATTTCTGCCGCATCCCAGCGGCCCTGTCCCAGCACGGTGACCGTGACCTTGGACTTGGCGGGGCCGTCGGCCTCGGCCGAAATCAGTTCCAGCACCTTGGCGGGTTCGCCCACCTTGTAGACCTGGATTTCATCGGGCGCGCCCTTCTCGCCCAGGGTGTGGCGCCACGCGTACGCCAACCCATACGGATGCTGAACATTCACGTGGCAGGTGCGCACATATTCGCCGCCCCGGCGGAAGGCGGCCTGGTAGTTGGTGTCGACGCTAAAGGTCTCTTTTTGCACGGCGTCGGATTCGTAAACCCCCTTGCTCGCGCAGCCGGCCAACAGCACTGCCAGCGTTACACCCACCCATACAGACTTGCGCATGATTCTTCCCGCATTGAAATTCTGACTTTTGCGATTATGCCAGCGGCCGCAAAAAGGCCACGCGGGAAATGCCTGGGCATTTCGCGCGTGGCCTCGGCCTGGCTCATCAGCAGCTGGGCGTTGCGGTCTTACTTCGCAGCGCCTTCGATCTTCTCACCGCCTCGCTGAATATCCTTGCCGGCGCCCGCAACAGTATTGCAGCCCGCCGAAAGCGCGGCGATCGAAAGCAGCATGACGAGAACAACTTTGTTTTTCATAAACATCTCCTGTCTGGGCGTGGAAACCGAAGCCAGCATACCGCAAAGGGACAGATTTGCGCACCACTCGCACGCCCTGGCGTGCAGCTTCCAATACGTGTCGCATCAGGGCTGCAAATTGGCGCCTACAATTCGGCCGCCGCCAGGGCGGCAGGCTGATGGCCGCACTTTGTAACCCGGCCGGACCGCACCCCGTAACCGCCCTTACGCGGCCGTGACAAACGCGTCCCTGGCGCGGTGTCGCGTATTTGCCTGCAATGGATTAGGATGCGCAAATGAACAAAAAACCCGTATCGCAGAACGCTGGCGCCGGCCCACAGGGCTGGGGCTGGGAACAGCCGCAGTGCCGCGGACAAGCGGCTTTGGCGCTGTTTATCGACGATCTGCACCGTATTCTGCAAGCCCATGCCGCAGGCAAGCTTGCCGACAGCAGCACGCTTGCCGACGCACAAAGCCATGTGGATGAACTGCTTGCCCGCTACAACGAAATCAATGCCGCGCCCGAGATTTTCCTGGGGCAGTCCGTTGAACTGAAAGAAGGCGTCGACCGCAATGGCGTGTCGCACACGGTGCCGATCTTTTCGGCGCGCCTGAAGAAATCGCTAGTGTCGATGCTGGGACAAAGCCCCGGCTGACAGGAGACCCACAATGAATTCAGACAACGTCGTAGAGTTTCTCCGCTTGCTGTCACTGGACGTCACGCTGGGCGCTGCCGCCCAGCATGCCGCGAGCCAGGCGGACGCACCTCTGGCTTTGGCGCGATTGGCCACGGCACACGGCTTGCCTTGCAGCGCATCGGATTGGTCCTTCTTTGCGCGCAGCTGCCTGGATTCTTCCAGCGAAACCGCGACGGACGGCGGGCCAGCCGACGCTACCGTCTGGCAACTGGTGCAAGATCCGGCGCACGGCACCGGCATTCCCGCCAGCGCCATCACACGCGTGATCGGCATCATCACCCAGCCAGAAGAAGGCGCGCCCCCGGTGGTCGGCCATGTGGTCGGCGACTTGGCCCCACGCGCACCGTTGGGCATGTCGCCTTACCCGTCCGGGTCTTGAAGGGCACTGCCAAGCGCAGCGGCCGGCCTTAGCGCCGGCCAGCCAGGTATTCGCACACGCCCCTGGCAGCAACCACGCCGCTAGCCATGCAGGCGGTCAGCAGATAGCCGCCCGTGGGCGCTTCCCAGTCCAGCATTTCGCCCGCGCAGAACACGCCGGGCGCCGATACCAGCATCAGACCCGCCGACACCGCGTCAAACGCCACGCCGCCCGCCGTGCTGATGGCTTCGTCGATGGGTCGCGGCCGTAACAGCGTCACCGGCAATGCCTTGATGCGCATGGCCAATCGAGCCGGGTCCTTGAAGTCCTCCGCCGTGGCGCATTCGCGCAGCAGCCCCGCCTTCACGCCGGTCAAGCCCATACGGCTTTGCAGATGGCTGGACATGGAACGCGCTCCGCGTGGATGCATGACCGCTGCGTTGACTTTGTCCTGTGTCCAATCGGGCGCCAGGTCCAGCATGGCGACCGCGCGGCCGGATCGGTCGATCTCGTCGCGCAACGCCGCGGACATCGCATACACCAGGCTGCCCTCGATACCGCTTGCGGATACGACGAATTCGCCTTGCCGAGCCGGCATCGTCGCGCACGCCATGGACACCGACTTGACCGGCTGGCCAGCATAGCGCTCGACAAAGTGCGCAGACCACGCCACGTCGAAGCCGCAGTTGGCGGGGCGCAGCGGCGCGACGGGAACACCATGCGATTGCAAGCCCGGCACCCAGGCGCCATCCGACCCCAGCTTGGCCCAACTGCCGCCGCCCACCGCCAGCACAACGGCATCCGCCGCACACGCCTGGACGCCGTCGGGCGTGTCGAAGCGTAGCGTTTGTGAAGACATCGTCTCGTCTTGCGGCCAGCCCAGCCAACGGTGCCGCATGTGGAAACGCACACCGGCGGCACGCAGCCGCGCCAACCACGCGCGCAATAACGGCGCGGCCTTCATTTCTTGAGGAAACACGCGGCCCGACGATCCGACAAACGTCTCGATGCCAAGCGCGTGCGCCCACTCGCGCAGCGCCGTGGCGTCCATCGCTTGCAGCCAAGGCGCGACGTGAGCCGCGCGCGAACCATAGCGCGCCAGGAAAGCACTCGGGCCTTCGCTATGCGTCAGATTCAGCCCGCCGCGCCCGGCCATCAGGAACTTGCGCCCGACGGATGGCATGGCGTCAAACACATCGACCTGCAAGCCCTGGGCGGCCAGCCCTTCCGCCGCCATCAGCCCCGCCGGCCCACCGCCAATGACCGCGACGCGCGGCGTGGTGGAGGACGCCGCCTGTTGCAGGTTCGTCATGGCAGCCGGCTCATCGTGGCGGGCGCAAGGGAAGATAGAAGACAGTACATAGGGAAGTAGGAACGGGTCGCAGACAACAAAATGCGGGAAGAATTGTCGCATGGCGCTTGCGGCAGAGCGGCTTGCGGGTGCGCGCGGAGTCAGGGCAACGCCGCTACCGGCCAAAGAAAAAGGCCTGGCACCGGCCAATTATTGACCGCAGGCGCCAAGCCTTTGTTATCGCTGGACAATTCGGACATGCGCAAAGGCTATCCCAAGGCTTGTCCACAGTCGCTGTGGGTAACTTCCGTGCCTTCAGGCGTTGCCCGCCGCTTGCATGGGCCCGGACCAGGGCTCGGCGTCCATCTCGAAACGCAGTTCCTGGTATTCGCCGTCCACGGCCACCGTTCGCAGCAAGCCCGCGCCCATCGCCTGGCCCAGCGCACGGCGGCACAGGGTTTCGGGGTCATCTGGCAAGGACTGGAAGACGCCATCCGGAATGCGCAGGCGCAGCAGCGCTTGAGGATCACCGCGTTCGGCGGGCCGGCCAATGTGGATGTGAGCGGGATAGCCGTGCGGGCACCAGATGCCGACGTGGTATTTGCCTTCAGCGCCTGTGTCGGCGACAAATCCGGGATGATCGTATTTTGCTGTACCCATGGACCCTCCTCTTGTGCGGCAACCTAGCGCGCGTGACCCATGGTAGCTCAGGGTTGCGGCGCTGTGCGGGCGGGCACATCCGGGAAACTCCGGACTGGAACAAAGGATTGACCCAGGGCAAGTGAACGTGAAAAGAACAGACCAGCGGCGCGGACGCAAAGCGCAGACGAAACGCATGGACGAAAAAAAGCCGCGATATGCATCGCGGCTTTTTCTTGAAACTGGTTGCGGGGGCAGGATTTGAACCTACGACCTTCGGGTTATGAGCCCGACGAGCTGCCAGACTGCTCCACCCCGCGTCTGATGTGATGAATCATACACCATTATGAAATCTTGTGCAGCGCACCCAGCCGATTATTCGCGGATTTGGCCGTTTTATGGCGAAATATTCTCGCCATAGTGTTCAAAAAGCGGGCAACGGGACCGGGCGGGTCCACGCAGATCACGTCCGCGGCCTGAATCGCCGTCACGCGTACCACCCCGCCTTCGGCCATGCCGTGCGCTTCACCGGCATTGACGCGCACCGAACGCGGCAGATGCAGGCAGCCCGCGGCTTCCGCGCCCGCCGCGACTTGTTCGACCCGCACGCTGCCTGACACGCAGACCAGCGTTGCACCCGCCTTCAGGACGAAGGCGCGGCCGGCTCCCGAGGCGATTTCGACGCGGCGCGAGGCGGCTTGGGAGGGGGTGTGGGAATCGAGGTCGGCGTGCATGATGTTCTCCAATCGGACAATGACAGGCTACGCCCGCCCTGCTTCGCGCAACAGCCACACAGCGCCGCTTTCTGTACCGATGCAGACGCTCGATTTCACCGCTGTTATGGTGTACTTTTCATGAATCTGTGCCTTCCTTCAGTCCAGCCACCGGGAGCATGATCGGCACATGGACCCACAACCGCTGTACCTACGCTTGGCGAACCACTACCGGCGCGCCATCCAGACGGGCGTCCTGGCGCCCGAGCAGCGCATGCCATCCGTGCGCTCGCTGGTGCGCACGCACCATGTCAGCCTGTCCACTGCCTTGCAGGCCTGCCGCCGGTTGGAAGACGACGGCTTGATCGAAGCCCGGCCCCGGTCGGGCTATTTCGTCTTGCAGGCGCGCCGCAACAGCATCCCCCCCGTTAGCGAGCCCGATATCCGCCAAGCGCTGGGTGCCGCGCAGTATGTCGGCATCCACGATCGCGTCTCGGACTTCATCGCCAAATGCGAGGCGCATCCCGTCAGCGCCAACTTTGCGCTGGCGGCGGCGGTGCCCGAGGCGTATCCGATGGACGCGCTGAAGCAGGCCATGACGCGCGCGCTGCGCGTGTCGCCCCAGGTGCTGGTCAGCCCTGTGCCCCCGCAAGGCCATCCCGAACTGCGCACGGTGCTGGCGCGCCGCGCCCTGGCCAACGGCATCAATGCCACGCCGGATGACGTCATCGTCACGCACGGCTGCATCGAAGCCTTGAACCTGGCGCTGCGCGCGGTGGCACGCCCCGGCGACACCATCGCCGTCGAATCGCCCACCTATTTCGGCCTGCTGCAAATCCTGGAAAGCCTGGGCATGCGCGCGCTGGAAATTCCCACCAGCCCGCAACATGGCCTGTCCATCGAAGCGCTGGACCTGGCGTTTCAGACGCACGGCAATATTCGCGCCGTGGTGGTGGTGCCCAATTTCCAGAACCCCTTGGGCTGCGTCATGCCCGATGCCGAAAAGGCGCGCCTGGTGGCGCTGTGCGAACGCCAGCAGGTGCCGCTGATCGAAGACGACACCTACGGCGCCTTGACCGATGACGACGCGCCGCTGGCAGCCGCTAAATCATGGGACGCCACCGGCAACGTCATCTATTGTTCGTCGATGCACAAGACCCTGGCGCCGGGCATGCGGCTGGGCTGGTTGCTGGGCGGGCGCTGGAAGGCGCGCATCGCCATGCTCAAGTACGCGCAAAGCCGGCCCAATGAACCGCTTGCACAGATTGCCGTTGCCGAATACCTGGGGTCGCGCGCCTATGACCGCCATCTGGCACGCCTGCGGCGACATTTGAAAACGCAGCGCGACCAGACGGCCGAAGCCATTGCCGCGCACTTTCCGCGGGGTACCCGGTTAAGCGTGCCGCAAGGCGGAATGCTGCTGTGGGTGGAAATGCCAGACGGCCGGTCCGGCATGGACGTGTTCGAAGCCGCGTTGCGGCAAGGCATCCGGGTCGCGCCCGGCGCCATGTTTTCCAACAGCACGCGCTACAACCACTTCCTGCGCATCAGTTGCGGCCAGTGCACCACGCCCGAAATCTCGCGGGCGTTGCTGACCCTGGCGCGCATCGTGGGCGAAGGCGCCGCATGAACGCGTCCCTGCATCAGTTCATTGTCGATTACGGGCTGTGGGCCGTGCTGGCCGGCACGTTCCTGGAAGGCGAAAGCGTGGTGGTGTTCGCCGGCTTTCTGGCCCACCAGCATCTGATGCACTTGCCCTACGTGATGCTGTGCGCGTTTGCCGGGTCGTTCATCGCGGACCAGTTGCTTTTCTTTCTGGGACGCCGCTATCGCGATCACCGCTTTGTGCGGCGCATCCGCGAAAAACCCGCGTTTGAAAGAGCGCTAGCCGCCATCGACCGCTACCCGCACGGATTCATCCTGAGCCTGCGATTCCTGTATGGCCTGCGTACCGTCGGCCCGGTGGCGCTGGGTATGTCCAGCGTGCCGCCGCTGCGTTTTCTGGTGCTCAATGCCATTGCCGCCGTCATCTGGGCGGTGTGCTTCAGCGTGGTGGGTTATGCGTTTGGCCAGACGATTGAATCGCTGCTGGGGCGCCTGCATGGCGTAGAGACCAAGCTGGCCGTGGCGCTGGCGATTGGGGGGGTGATTGGCCTGGCCTATCACCTGCTGGCGCGGCGCCGTCGTTGAGCGACGTCGTCAGCAGACAAACCTGCCGCTGGCGCGCAGCACGTGACGGCGGCGCGCCTTGCGGTACCAGCCGCCAATAAACGGCAGCAGCGCCAGGCGGCGCAGGATGGGATGGCGTTGGTCGAAGTCGTGCCACGCCTTGAAGCCATGGCCCATGCGCTCCCAGCTCTCGCGCGCTTCGGGAGAAAGTTTGCCGGGGTCGAACGCCGCCAGCTTTGCCGCTTCCGAGACACGCGCCAACATGGCGCTGCCCGGATGTTCCAATCGATACTGATTCCGCATGGGGCCGCATATTACCCGGCTTGGCGGCGGTGTGGACACCACACAATCGCGCGCTTGAAACGCGCAAATGGAGCCACCTTTGACCGCCCTATCCAAGCCTTTGTATTTAAAGGCAAATGCCGATCTATGCCCGGACTATCCCAAGGCTTGTCCACAGAAGCTGTGGGTAACTTTCCCGCCGGTGCGACTCGGAACGCCGGTCCGCCACCCAGATGCTGACCGCTTGCCCCTAGCGCTTATTTCAACGCGGCAATGATCATGTCGCGCACGCTTTCAAAGCCCGCCACATACTGGGGATTCTCGGAACGGGCCAGCAGGCTGGAATAGTTCTGTTCCAGTTGCGCCTCGATGGCCTCGCGCAGGCCCGGCGATGCCTTGGCCAGATGCAGCATCGACAGCAGCGTCGAATTCAGCGCGTCGATGCGGCCGCCCTGGTGCGAAATGGTGTGGACGATAACGGCGATTTGTTCTTGAGTATCCATGACTGAAGCCTCCTGGCATTGATGATCGGCGCAAATCCTAGCATGGCCTCCGGCAGCCCATGGGCGCCCGGCGCGTGCTAGGCAAGCGCCGGGGGCCGCGCTAGCATAAAGCGTGCCGCTCAAGCAACGCGGCGCACGCAGCCGGGCGCCATCCACGGCGCCCGGGGCCACCGGAGCGCGCGTATGAAGACGATCCAGAACTATGCACCGCCAGATGCCCAATCTTTGCAGCGCTTGCAGGACAGGTTGGGATTCAGTGACGCGCGCATGGCCGAGCTGGCCGGGCTGGATGCCGCAACGCCGTGGTCCAGTTTCGTGGGTGGCCCCGAGCCGCGCGCGCTAGGCCGGCAACGGCTGTTCTTCATGATGGCGCGCCTGGCGCTGGACGAAGCGCAGTGGCAAGGCGTGCTGGACGCCATGCACGAAACCGGCGCCCGCTTCGACTATGACGACGCCTTGTCCGCCAGCGCGCCCCCCGCGCCTGATCCGGTAGCCGACGAGGAACGCAAATTCGGCATGCTGCTGGTCAGCCGCAACGGCGCCTTCCACGAAATGGAACAGCTGCGCGAATTCGCGCACTTCGCGCATGAAGCCGACGTCAGCCGCTACGTCAATTCGGTCTTCTATGACAGCGACATCGACCTTTGCCGCTTCCGCTTCGCCGATCACGACGGCCTGACAGACGCCGCCCGCGACCGCATTTTCGACGCGGCCCACAAAACCATCACCCGATTCGAATTCGATGGCCGCATCTACCATGGCGGCATTCCGCCGGAATCGGACGGCTAACAACGCGTCATCGCATTGACGCGGGCGCCCGCCCGCCTGTACCGTCGGCTCTTCGCTATTTGCGGCACGCCTTTTGCATGAACGAACGACTCGACGACATCGACCGGCAATTGCTCAGCCTGCTATCGGCCAATGCGCGCGAGCCCGCCGCGATCCTGGCGCGCAAGCTGGGCTTGGCCCGCACCACCGTGGTCGCGCGCATTGCGCGGCTGGAACGCGAACACATCGTGTCGGGCTACGGCGTGCGCCTGGGGCGCCGCCTGGAAGAAGCCGCCGTGCGCGCGTATTGCTTCATCAGCGTGCTGCCCAAGACACCGGCCGCCGTGATCCGCGAACTGGAACGCATGCCGGAAGTGGAAGAAGTCTCGTCCGTCAGCGGCCCGTACGACTACCTGATCTTTCTGCGCTGCGAAACGCACGAGCAGCTGGACGACCTGTTGGACCGCATCGGCCTGATCGACGGCGTCAAGCAAACGCAGACGTCCATCGTCCTTAGCCGCAAGGTCGACCGCCGCAGCGCGGTGGCCGCGCCCTAAACGTACCTGACCCTGCTTGGGCCGGTCGGCCGTCTTTTCTCGTGGGCCGACATGGTGTTGTAATGGCGGATATCGCGTTTTCTGGATGCCCCATGCTTGCACGCCTTGCCCCCGCCGCCGCCCTGCTGACCTTGCTAGCCGCCTGCTCCAGCATGAGCGAGGTCACCTCCGTCGGCAAAGACACCTACAGCGTCACCTATAGTTCAGGCACGCAGTTGCTGACGTGGGTGGAACTGAAGAACCAGACGCTGCAACGCGCCGACCAGTATTGCCAGGGCATCGGCCGCAAGCTGCAAAAACCGAAGGTCACGTCGAATCACGCCACGGGCCTGGGCTCCAAGCGCGCCACGGTTACGTTTGAATGCGGCGTTGTCGAGCCGCCCAAGGACAAGGCATCGTGAACGCCTCATTGCCCGTGGGCATCACCATGGGCGATGCCGCCGGCATCGGCCCTGAGATCGTCGTCAAGGCGATCGCGCAAGGCCTGAGCGCCCCCTGCGTGGTGTACGGCGATGCGGGCGCGCTGCGCCGCGCGGTGGCTCAGCTGGGCGCACGCCTGGACGTTGTCGAAGTGGGCGATGTCGCCCAGGCCGGCCCCGATGCAGGGCGCATCCATGTCATCGCCTGTAGCCCGGCCCTGCCCGACGATTTGCCGCTGGGGCAGATCAGCGCAGCGGCAGGACGCGGCGCCTACGACTACGTCTGCGCCGCGATTGACGACGCGCAGGCCGGCCGCATCCGCGCCATCGTCACCGCGCCGCTGAACAAAAAGTCCATGCATGAAGCCGGCATCGACTACCCCGGCCACACCGAAATCCTGGCCGACCGCTCGGCCACACAGGACTTCGCGATGATGCTGGCCAATGACGAGCTGCGCGTCCTGCTGGTGACCATACACGTGGCGCTGGCAGACGTGATAGCCCGCATCACGCCCGACGCCGAGCTGACCGCCATGCGGCTGGCCGACCGCGCGTGCCGCCAGATGGGCATTGCCGCGCCGCGCGTGGCGGTGGCGGGCCTGAACCCGCACGCCGGCGAAGGCGGCAAGTTCGGCCGCGAAGATATCGACATCATTGAACCGGCAATCGCCCGCGCGCGCGCCGAAGGCATCGACGCCAGCGGCCCCTGGCCCGGCGACACCATCTTCATGCGTGCCCGCCGGGGCGAATTCGACATCGTCGTGGCGCAGTATCACGACCAGGGGCTGATCCCCGTGAAGTACCTGGGCCTGGACCATGGCGTGAACGTCACGGTGGGCTTGCCCTTCGTGCGCACCAGCGTCGACCACGGCACCGCGTTCGACATCGCCGGCCGGGGTGTGGCCGACCACGCCTCGCTGGTAGCCGCGTTCGACTTGGCGCTGGCAATGACACCCTGATGCGCACGACGGCGACGGCGACGGGGACTACAATACGCCCCGTTTCCGACGCCTCCCATGCGCCGCCGACTGCCCAGGCTTGATTCGCCGCGGGGTTTTCCGCTTGGCTTGCCGCCTGGTTCGCAGCGCGTTGTTCCCGCTTTTCGTCTGCTCCTCTCTATTCGTCCATGTCACGCCTTGTCCGCCTTCTGCCCGACCGCTTCACTCTCTACCTGATCTGCACCGTCATCCTTGCCAGCATCGTGCCCGCGCACGGGCAAGGCGTGGTGGTATTTGGCTGGATCACAAACATCGCGGTTGGCCTGCTGTTCTTCCTGCACGGCGCCCGCCTGTCCCGCGAGGCCATCATCGCCGGCCTGACGCACTGGAAGCTGCACCTTACGATTTTCTCGGCCACGTTCCTGATGTTTCCCTTGCTGGGCCTGGCGCTCAAGCCGGTGCTGGAACCCTTGGTCACGCCCGAGCTGTACCTGGGCATCCTGTTCCTGTGCTGCCTGCCGGCCACGGTGCAATCGGCCATCGCCTTCACGTCGATGGCGCGCGGCAACGTGCCCGCCGCCGTGTGCAGCGCATCCGCCTCCAGCCTGCTGGGCATCTTCCTGACGCCGCTGCTGGTGGGCACGGTGGTGGCCAACGCGGGCAGCGCGCCGATTTCGTTCGACGCGGTCGGCAAGATCATGCTGCAACTGCTGCTGCCCTTCGTGCTGGGCCAGCTCGCACGCCGCTGGATCGGCGCATGGGTGCACAAGCACAAAGCCATGCTGAAGTTCGTTGACCAGGGCTCGATCCTGCTGGTGGTGTACACCGCCTTTTCCGAAGCCATCAACGAAGGCTTGTGGAGCACCACGCCCATCCCCGCGCTGGCGGGCCTGGTGGTGTGCTGCGCGGTCATCCTGGCACTTGCGCTGGGCCTGTCGGCGCTGGCCGGCAAGATGTTCGGCTTCAACGTCGAAGACCGCATCACGCTGCTCTTCTGCGGTTCGAAAAAGAGCCTGGCCAGCGGCATTCCGATGGCGCAGGTGCTGTTCGCCGGCCACGCCGTGGGCGCGATCGTGCTGCCCTTGATGCTGTTCCACCAGATCCAGCTGATGGTGTGCGGCGTGTTGGCCGCGCGCTATGGCAAGCGTCCTGAAATTGAAGGCTGATCGCCGCGATTGATCTACCGTCCAGACATAAAAAAAAACCGCGCCCCTTGATACGGGGCGCGGTTTTTTTTTGGAGCCAAGGCGGCGACTGCCGCGATGGCGGTCAGTACATGTCGCGTGGCTGTGCACCCGAGAAGTTCAGGAAGCGCGTGCTGGAACCCTGGAAGGTCAGCCGCACCGTGCCGATAGGGCCGTTACGCTGCTTGCCGATGATGATCTCGGCCGTGCCCTTGTCCGGCGAGTCCGGGTTGTAGACTTCGTCTCGATAGATGAACAGGATCACGTCGGCATCCTGTTCGATAGCGCCGGATTCGCGCAGGTCACTCATCACAGGGCGCTTGTTGGGGCGTTGTTCCAGGCTTCGGTTCAGCTGCGACAGCGCAATCAGCGGGCAGTTCAGTTCCTTGGCCAGGCCCTTCAGCGAACGGCTGATTTCCGACACTTCGGTCGCGCGGTTTTCGCCCGAGCCGTTACCCGACATCAGTTGCAGGTAGTCGATAATGATGAGCCCAAGCTGGCCGCATTGGCGCGCCAGGCGGCGGGTACGCGCGCGCACTTCCATGGGGCTCAGCGCGGGCGTTTCATCGATGTAGACCTGCGCGTCCTGCATCAGCTGCACGGCGTGGGTCACACGCGGCCAGTCGTCGGCGATCAGCTTGCCGGTACGCATGCGATGCTGGTCCAGCAAACCGACCGAACCCAGCATACGCATCGCCAGCTGCACGGCGCCCATTTCCATGGAAAACACCGCCACGGGCAGGCCCTGCTCAATCGCAACGTGTTCGCCGATGTTCATCGAGAACGAGGTCTTGCCCATGGAAGGGCGGCCGGCCACGATGATGAGGTCGCCGCCCTGCATGCCGGACGTCATCTTGTCCAGGTCGGTAAAGCCGGTGGGCACGCCGGTCACGTCCGAGCTGCCTTCGCGGTGGTAGAGCTCGTCGATACGTTCGACCACCTGGGTCAGCAGCGGCTGGATTTCCTGGAAGCCCGCGGCACCGCGCGAGCCTTCCTGGGCGATCTTGAACACCTTGGATTCGGCTTCGTCCAGCAGCTGGCGCGCTTCCTTGCCCTGCGGGTTCAGGGCGGCCGACGAGATCTCGTCGGCGATGGACACCAGCTTGCGCAGCATGGCGCGCTCGCGCACGATTTCGGCGTAGCGGCGGATGTTGGCGGCCGACGGCGTGTTGTGCGCCAGCGCATTCAGGTATGCCAGGCCGCCCGAGTCCTCGGCCTTGCCGGCGCTGATCAGCGATTCATTGACGGTGATGACGTCGGCCGGACGCGCCAGGCCGATCAGCCGGGCGATGTGGTGCCAGATCAGGCGGTGGTCGTGGCGATAAAAATCTTCTTCGACCAGCACGTCGGCGATGCGGTCCCACGCGGTGTTGTCCAGCAGCAGGCCGCCCAGAACCGACTGCTCCGCCTCGATGGAATGGGGGGGAACTCGCAGGTATTCAAGCTGGGGATCGGCAGGTGTGTTCATGACTTCGATAGTAACGGCTGCAGGATGTCCGCAACGCGAAAAAACCCTTGCACATCGCGCGACGGAAGGCGCCGCAACAAGGGACGCAAAGGCGCCGCGACGCTGCAAAGAATGCGCGCCAGACGGGTCAGGCGCGCTTTGACGGCGGCATCGGGATTGCTGTCCAGGTACACGTCGAGCGCCAGTTTACCCAGCGTGACGGCGACGTCATCGGGCAATTTACGCAAAGACACCAGCGAGGACAACATCTGGAAAAGGTCGTACGCCTGCGCCAGCGGACGCGACAGCGTCGACCCGATATTCTCTTCGAAGTCGATGCGCCACAGCTCCCCGTCCTGCAAGGTGACGTTACGGATTTGCGCGCCGCCGTGCCACATGCCACGCGCGTGGAAGGCGGCCAGATCTGCGGCGGCCGCACGGGTCAGCCACAGCTGCGAGGTAGCGTCTTCGTTGCGAATCAGATCAGCCAGGTCGTCGCCCACGTACTCCAGCACCAACAGGCCATGCTCCTGCCACCACACTTCCGGCACACGGCATCCGGCCTCCAGCAACATCGACAGGCGCTGGGCTTCGTGCGTCAAGCCATTGCGCAGCAACACGCCCGGGCGCGGAAATTCACCCAGGAACAGCTTGCAGCCCACGCCCAGCAGAAAGGCGCGCACATAGCGCAGCGCATAGCTGACGCCACGCCCGAAGCCGGGCCGCCGGCGCTTGACGATGCAGCGCACGCCATCGATCGTCACGTCACGCACCGAAGGTTCACGCAAGGCGTCGACACTGTCGAGCCAGGCGCGCAGGCCGGGCGGCGCGTTGTGATGGACGGGCGGGTGGGTCAAGAGGTCCTCTGAGCTGGGCAAGATGGCGAGGCGATGCGTGATGCCGCCAAGGCGGAACGCAACGACGGCCGGTCAAAAAGAAAAAAAGCCGGCGCGCGGGCCGGCTTCTTTTTACCGCGGGTACGGCTTAGGACAGTTCGCCTTCCACCAGAACCGTGACGTCGACGACAACGTCGGCGTGCAGGGCGACCTGGATCGGGAACTCGCCAACCGACTTCAGCTGGCCGTTGGGCAGACGCACTTGCGCCTTTTCAACGCCTTCGAAACCGGCCTTCTTCAGGGCTTCGGCGATGTCGGCATTGGTGACCGAGCCGAACAGACGGCCGTCAACACCGGCCTTCTGAGCGATCTTCAGCTGGTAGCCGGCGATGCGCTCGCCCAGCGCTTGGGCGGCGGCCAGCTTTTCAGCCTGGGCCTTTTCGAGTTCGGCGCGGCGAGCTTCGAATTCCTTCAAAGCGGCGTCGGTAGCACGACGGGCCTTGCGCTGGGGGATCAGGAAGTTGCGGGCGTAACCGTCACGCACGCGAACGACTTCACCGAGGTTGCCCAGGTTGACGACTTTTTCGAGCAGAATAACTTGCATTTTCAGTGCCCCGGATTAGTTGTGGTTGTCGGTGTAAGGCAACAGAGCCAGGAAGCGCGCGCGCTTGATGGCCGTGTCCAGCTGGCGCTGGTAGATTGCCTTGGTGCCGGTCAGGCGAGCCGGGATGATCTTGCCGTTTTCTTGCACGAAGTCGCGCAGGGTGTCCAGATCCTTGTAGTCGATCTCTTCGACGCCGGCTGCGGTAAAGCGGCAGAACTTACGACGCTTGAAAAGCGGGTTCTGCTGCGTGAATTTGCGTTTTTCTTTGCGTTTTCCGAAGAAAGCCATGATATGTGCCTCTATGTTTGAGGGGGCGGGTTTTACCCGGGGTTTTTAGAAACCGGGCCCAGCTCCCCATAACCTATCCGTATTCAGAAGGCGCTCTCGCACCCTTTGCTCAACCTGTTCAAGCCACCTGCGGATCGCGTCCTGCGCTACCGCTGATCTTGCGTGCCTGCTGCAAATGCAGCTTGATCTTCACCGAGTCCTTGCGGGCGGGAGCCAAAAACCCCTGCACCAGCAATTCAGACCCTAACGCGGTGTTCTTCAACAGCAACGCCAGATCGCCCAGTGCCACGGCCGTAATCGTCAATTCAACACGGCGCGGATGGCCGGCTTCGATAACTTCGGACTCGTGTGCCAGCACCATTTCCAGTGCGGGCAGGCCGGCGGGAGTGTGGCGCAAAGGCTCGCATTCGAGAACGCGCGCGCTAAGTTCCAGCTGATTCATCCTGCCAGGCACCAAGGGGACTTCATAAGTTGAGCTCTGCGTGAGCCCTGCTTATTCGGGCTGAACCGCGACAGCCTCAGCCGAAGCCTTACGGGCTTCTTCACGCTCGACCGACTTCATCATGATCGAGGGCGTGGTCTGGGCCTTCTTGGTCTTGATGACCAGGTGGCGCAGAACGGCGTCGTTGTAGCGGAACGAGTGTTCCAGCTCATCCAGCGTGGCTTGGCCGCACTCGATGTTCAGGCAGACGTAATGAGCCTTGACGAGCTTCTGGATCGGGTAGGCCAGTTGGCGGCGACCCCAGTCTTCCAGGCGGTGAACCGAGCCGCCTTGGCCCGTAACCAGCGCTTGGTAGCGTTCGACCATGGCGGGCACTTGCTCGCTTTGGTCGGGGTGAACGATAAACACTACTTCGTAGTGACGCATGAGTAAAACTCCTTGAGGATGTCTTGCCGGCCTGGCGTCTTGCACCCGCGCTTTCCATCATGGGTGGTTGTGTGGTGGTTCACAAAAGACATCAGTCCCGCAAGGGGCAGCCCGCTACCCAAAAACCATGGGCGGTCGAGCAAGAAAGCCCTCGATTATTACCGATTGAAGATTGCTTCGCAAGCGCCTGGCGCGTCAGGAAATCAGGGACGGGGCTTTTTCGCCGCCCTGCCCCGCCGCTTGCGGCAGATTGGCAACAGCGATTTCCCTGGGCCGGTTAACCACGCTGACCATCACGTAACTGATGATCATCAACAGGAACCACGACCCCAGCTTGGCGATGGACACCCACTGCCACGCGTGCGATTGGTTTGGATAGCGCCAGGCGTTGGCAAAGGTGCCGATGTTCTCGGCAAACCAGATGAACAAGGCCACCAGCACGAAACCCAGCAACAGCGGCATGCGGCGGTAGACGCGCCAAATGCGGAAATACACCCAGGTGCGGGCAAACAGCACGGCGGTCAGCGCAAACAGCAACCACCGGAAATCCATGACGAAATGGTGCGAAAAGAAGTTTACGTAGATCATCACCGACAAGGCCACGGTGGCCATCAGCGGAGGATGCGCGCGAAAGCGGAAATCGAACAGCCGCCAAACGCGCGCCAGATAACTGCCCACTGCCGCATACATAAAGCCGGTAAACAGCGGCACACCGCCAATGCGTAGCACGCTGGCCTCGGGGTAGATCCAGGACCCCGCCGCGGTCTTGAAGATTTCCATGCCCGTGCCCACCACATGGAACATCAGGATCACGCGGGCTTCGCTCCAGGTTTCCATGCGCAGCGCCAGCAAGACGGCCTGGATGCCCAGCGCCGCCAGCGTCAGGAAATCGTAGCGCGCCAGCAGCGCATCCTTGGGGTACCACCAGTGCGTGCCCAGCAGCAGCGCGCACATCAGCCCGCCGAACAGGCAGGCCCAGGCTTGCTTGATGCCAAAGCGGAAAAACTCGTAAAGCGCCACGCCCAAACGGCCGCGGCCGGCCAGGTTATTGGCCAGCCGCGATTCCCAGGCTTGCAGCCTTGCGATAAGCGGCCAGTCGGTGGCCGCCGGATGATTCACGGTGGTTTCAGCCTTCCACGACGGCGTAGGCCGAGTGGTTGTGAATCGATTCGAAGTTCTCGGCTTCTACCCGGTAACGCGCGATGCCGGGGTGCGCCGTCAGGCGCGCGGCCACGTCCCGCACCAGGTCTTCGACAAACTTGGGATTGTCGTAGGCGCGTTCGGTCACGTACTTTTCGTCGGGCCGCTTGAGCAGGCCCCACAGTTCGCACGAGCCTTCTTCTTCGATCAGGCGGATGACGCCGTCCATGCTGATGTCGTCGCCAAGAATGGCAGACACCGTCACGTGCGAACGTTGGTTGTGCGCGCCGTATTCCGAGATGGCCTTCGAACACGGGCACAAGCTTGTCACCGGCACCTGGACGACCAGCTCGAATTCGACCGCGTCACCCTTGGCGCGCGCGATCCACTGAACTTCGTAGTCCAGCAGGCTTTGCACGCCCGAAATGGGGGCCGACTTATTGATGAAATACGGGAAGGCGGCGGTGATGTCGCCGCTTTCGGCGTGCAGCAACGGCAGCATGTCGGCCGCCATGGCGCGGAAGCGGGCCGGCGTCATGGGCGTGCTGCGGTATTTTTCCAGCAGCGCCACAAAGCGGGACATGTGCGTCCCTTTTTCTTCGGGGGGCAGCGCAACGGTCAGCGTCCAGTTGGCGACGGTGCCCTGCGGCGCCCCATCACCGCCTTCAACCAGCATGGGATGGCGCACGCCACGAATGCCCACGCGCTGAATCGGGATGTGCCGGGTGTCAGCCGAACTTTGAACATCGGGCATCACCAGGGCGGGGTCGATCGGAGAATTCATGTCAGCGTACCTGTCTAGGCGATCGATCGCTTGCGGACGCGCCTAGGAAACTTGAAGAGGGGGCCATTATCGCCGAAAGCCTTGCCTACGCCTGGGAAAACCCTTCTATGGGTAGGTCGGTGACGGCGGAACAGTGTGTTCCAGATTTTGGGCAATGGCGAGGCCGTTGCCCGAAGGGACGGCCGGGTCGACCGCCGGCTGGGTCAACCACCGACAGGGCCGAAGCCGGCCAAGTGAAGCCGGCTAAGAGAGGCCGGCTAAGTGCAACCGGCTTAATCTTCGGCGAGCAGATCGGCGTAGCGGTTACGGATCGACTGCTCGATACCGGCGGCATCCAGACCGATGCCGGCCAGCAGGGCCGATTGTTCGCCATGGTCGATGAAAACGTCCGGCAAGCCCAGTTGCAGCACCGGAATCTGCACGCCCTCGGCGCTCAACACTTCCAGCACCGCACTGCCCGCGCCGCCCATGATGGAGGCGTCCTCGATCGTGACCAACGCATCGTGGCGGCCGGCCAAGTCCAGGATCAGCGCCTTGTCGATCGGCTTGACGAAGCGCATGTCGGCAACCGTGGCGTCCAACTTGCCGGCCGCGGCCAACGCGGCTTGCACCAGCGTGCCGAAACCCAGGATGGCGATTTTCTTGCCCTCGCGCCGCACCACGCCACGGCCCAGTTCCACCGTATCCAGGCCAGGGGCTTCGACCGCGCCGCAACCCGCGCCGCGCGGATAGCGCACGGACGCCGGGCCGGGATGCTGATAACAGGTCGACAGCAGCAAGCGCGTTTCGCTTTCGTCGGACGGCGTGGCCACCACCATATTGGGCACGCAACGCAGGAATGCCGTGTCGTAATTGCCCGCGTGGGTGGCGCCGTCCGCGCCCACGATGCCGGCGCGGTCCAGCGCGAACGTCACGTCCAGATTTTGCAGCGCCACGTCGTGGATGAACTGGTCGTAGCCGCGTTGCATAAAGGTCGAGTAGATGGCCACAACGGGCTTTTGCCCTTCGCAGGCCACGCCCGCCGCGAACGTCACGGCGTGCTGTTCGGCGATGCCCACGTCGAAATAACGCAGCGGAAAGCGCTTTTCGAATTCCACCAGGCCGCTGCCTTCGCGCATGGCGGGGGTGATCGCGACCAGACGCGTGTCCTGCTCGGCCGTGTCGCACAGCCACTGCCCGAACACCTGCGTGAACGTGCGTTTGCCCGGCGCCTTCGATTGCAGGATACCGACGGCGGGATCGAACTTGCCCGGGCCGTGATAAAGCACCGGGTCCGCTTCGGCCAGCTTGTAGCCCTGCCCTTTCTTGGTGACCACGTGCAGGAATTGCAGCCCTTGCAGCGCCTTCAGGTTCTGCAAGGTGGGCACCAGCGCGTCCAGGTCATGGCCGTCGATGGGGCCGACGTAATTGAAGCCGAATTCCTCAAACAACGTGGCCGGCGTGACCATGCCCTTGGCGTGCTCTTCAAAACGGCGCGCCAGTTCCAGCACGGGCGGCACGTGCTGCAAGACGGCGCGGCCCACGTTCTTGGCAGTGGCGTAGAAGCGGCCCGACATCAGGCGCGCCAGGTAGCGGTTCAGCGCTCCCACCGGCGGCGAGATCGACATATCGTTGTCGTTCAGGATCACCAGCAGGTTGATGTTGGGGGTGACGCCTGCATTGTTCATGGCTTCGAATGCCATGCCCGCCGACATGGCGCCGTCGCCGATGATGGCGATGTGCTGGCGCTGCACGCCGGCATTGCGCGAGGCCACCGCCATGCCCAGCGCCGCCGAGATCGACGTGGACGAGTGCGCCGTGCCGAAGGCGTCGTATTCGGATTCGCTGCGCTTGGGAAAGCCGGAAATGCCGCCCTGTTGCCGCAGCTGCGCCATGCCGGCGCGGCGGCCGGTCAGGATCTTGTGCGGGTAGGACTGGTGGCCCACGTCCCAGACGATGCGGTCATGCGGCGTGTCGAACACCTGATGCAGGGCTAGCGTGAGCTCGACCGTGCCCAGGTTGGACGACAGGTGCCCGCCCGTTTTGGATACCGACTCCAGCACGAAGCCGCGCAGTTCGTCGGCAAGCTTTTTCAGCTCGCGACGATCCAGGCGCTTGAGGTCTGCCGGGGATTGAATGCGGTCCAATAAATCAGTCGTCATGCTTTTTTGGGGTTCGTTGACCCGACCTGGACTCAGGCCGGGCTTGTCACGGATCAGCGGTCTCGAAGGACGATGAAGTCGGCCAATTGCGCCAGGCGCAAACCGGCATCGCCCAGGGGTTCAAGCGCCGCCAGCGCGGCCACACGCAATTCCTCGGCGAACTCGCGCGCCTCGGACAGGCCCAGTAGCGACACGTACGTCGGCTTGTTTTCCGCCGCGTCCTTGCCGGGCGTCTTGCCCAGGCTGGCCGTGTCGGCGGTAACGTCCAGAATATCGTCCACCACCTGGAACGCCAAGCCCATGGCCTGCGCGTAGGCGTCCAGCGCCTGGCGCGAGGCCGAGCTTGCGCCCGCCACGATGCCGCCAAGCGCCACGCTGCACGCAAGCATGGCGCCCGTCTTCATGCTGTGCATGGTCTGGAGTTCATCGCGCGACAGCGAATGGCCGACGCTGAGCAGGTCGATGGCCTGGCCGCCCGCCATGCCCTGGCTGCCGGCGGCGCGCGCCAGCGACTGCGTCGCCTGCACGATCAGCGCGGGCGCGATCGGCATGGATGCCAGCAGGTCGAACGCCAGCGGCTGCAAGGCGTCGCCGGCCAGCATGGCGGTGGCTTCGTCGAACTGCACGTGGGTAGTGGGCCGGCCACGACGCAAGGTGTCGTCGTCCATGCATGGCAGATCGTCATGCACCAGCGAATAAGCGTGGATCAATTCGACAGCG
Organism: Achromobacter sp. ESBL13; assembly: GCF_036668755.1. Lineage (NCBI taxonomy): Bacteria > Pseudomonadati > Pseudomonadota > Betaproteobacteria > Burkholderiales > Alcaligenaceae > Achromobacter > Achromobacter sp. ESBL13. The sequence continues at coordinate 104,739 of NZ_JAZEVT010000003.1, forward strand.
GCTGCCGCGCGGTCCAGCGAGGCCTCGATGGCCAGCACACTGCCGCTGACCGGGCAGGCCTGCCCGGCGGCGTAGACCATGGCGGCGCGTACGCGCTTGCCACCGCCCAGCACGGCGTAACGCATGGCTTCATGCAGGCGGACAGGCAGCACATCCGCGGGCGGCATCAGGTCGTCCAGGACGTCTTCAACGTGCCGCACGCGCCCCTGCAACCACTCCGCGAAGGGGAGTTGAGTGGTCTTCATCGGTTTCTTATTCGTCATCCAGCGCCGCCGGGTCCAGCGGGCGCAGCAAGTCGCCTTCCAATACCTTGACCTGCTGTTCCGCCTGCGCCAAGCGTTCCTGGCAGACCCGCGTCAACGCCACGCCGCGCCGGTAGGCAGCCAGCGACTGCTCAAGCGGCAACGAGCCGTCTTCCATGGCTGCAACCAGCGATTCCAATTCGGCCAGGGCCGTTTCAAAATCCTGGGGCAAGGGACGGTCATCGATCTGCGGATCGGCTTGTGTGGGGTTGGCCAAACGGGTCTCCGAGGGCGCTAGGGGTGGATCAATTTGTGAATTGTACGAGATAGCCAACGCGGACCCGGATGCGCCGCGAGGATCAGGCCGGCGCCCCCGCCAGTCCCGCAATCGCGGCCCGTAATGCCGGGCCTACGCGAGACCTCAGGTCCGGTTCGGGCAAGAGGCTCAATGGCCCGCCGCAGCTCATCACGAAGACGCCTTCGCCGGTGATCGAGGTAAAGGGCACGGCAACGGCATTGATGCCGGATTGCCATTCACCCAGCGCGAAGCAGCAGCCGAATTCCTGCAATTCGGCGCGGGCGCGGTCAATGGCGGCCACCGGCGGAGCCACCGGGCCCAGCCGCGCCATCACTTCCTGACAAGCGGTGTCGGGCAAGCTGGCCAGATAGGCCCGGCCCATGGCGCTGTCCAGGCTGGCGCGATAGCCCACGGGCAACCGCAGATACAGCGCCGACGACCCGTGAATGGCTTCAACGTAGGTCATCGCGTCGCCATCGAACGCGCCCAAGGCCACGGCACCGCCGGTGTCGCGCGCCAGTTCGGTCATTGACGCCTTGGCCAGTTCGCGCACTTCCAGCCCGGCCAACAGGCCGAAACCCAGCGCCAGCACGCCATAGCCGGGCGAATACTTGCCGGTGTCGGGGTGATAGCGCAGGTAGCCCAGTTCGGTCAGCGTGTAGGTGATGCGGCTGATGGTCGGCTTGGGCAGGCCGGTCAGGCGCGCCAGGTCCAGGTTGCCCAGCGCCATCACGCCATGGCGAAAGCAGCGCAACACGTCCAGACCCCGCGCCAGGGCGGTAATGAAGTCGGGCGAATTGGCGCCCTCGCCCACGCCGGCCGTGCGCTTGCGGCGTGCCGGCTGGCTCAGTTCGAGCGTTTCGTCCGGTTTGACGGCGGCGTGCAGGACGCGCTTGGAGTCAGAAAAAGATTGCATTTCTATTCGCTTCGTTTTTATAGTTTATTTCGAATGACAAAACCAAATTCCAGTACACGGAATTTAAAACATCCAAGGAGACCTGGCAAGCCACCCCGCGGCGCAACGCGACGCGGCGGCCAAGCCAGGCCCGGCGATCCACTCATGCACGCGATTTCAAGGGGAAAACATGATTCGCACGAGCCTCAAACTGCTGGCCACCGTCCTGCTCAGCGCTGCCGCGCTGGGCGCTCAGGCCGAGACCTACCCGACCCGCCCGATCAAGGTCATCTCGCCCTTCCCGGCCGGTGGCGCCACCGACGTGCTGACCCGCATCCTGGCCGAACGCATGGCCAAGACGCTGGGCCAGCCGATGATCGTGGAAAACAAGGCAGGCGCCGGCACGTCCATCGGCGCGGCCTACGTGTCGCGCGAGCAGCCGGACGGCTACACCATCCTGATGGCCACCAATTCCACGCTGGTCACGAACCGCTATCTGTATAAGGAACTGCCCTACGACCCGGACGGTTTCGCCCGTATCGGCATGGTGGGCGTGGGCCCCCTGGTGCTGCTGTCCAGCCCCAAGCGCCCGTTCAACAGCACGCAGGACGTCGTGGCCTATGCCAAGCAGAACCCCGGCAAGCTGACGTTCGCCACGTTCGGCCCCGGCACCTCGTCCCATCTGGCGGGTGAACTGTTCAAGGAACGCGCCGGCATCGACATCCTGCACGTGCCGTTCAAGGGGGCGACCCAAGCGCTGCCCGCGCTGATCAGCGGCGACGTGGATTTGTTCTTTGACATGGTCGCCACCGGCATGCCGCAGGCGGACGCGGGCAAGGTCAAGGTGTTTGCCATCACCAGCCCGTCGCGCCTGGCGACGCTGCCCAAGCTCCAAACGCTGGCCGAAGAAGGCTACCCCGCCTTCGACATGACGGCGTGGTTCAGCTTCGTGGCGCCCAAGGGCACGCCCGCGCCGGTGCTTGAAAAGCTGCAAGCCGCCCTGACCGAGACCCTGAAGGACGACGCCGTGAAAAAGCGCCTGCTGGACATGGGCATCGACCCGCGTTCCGGCACGGCGGCCGAGCTGGACAAGCAGATCAAGACCGAACAACCCATCGTCTCGCAGTTGATCAAGCAGGCCAACATCGTCTTGCAGTAACGCGGCAATGCCCTGATGCGGCCGGCCCGCCGTCTCCGGTTTTCGTGACAAATCGTTGGCGCGCGGACCCGGCCGCCAAAGCTTGCCGGGCCACGGGCCCGGCCCCATTGCACCGACAGCACCCAGCCGGGTCCTGTCGGTTTTTCATGCCTTGCCTAACCGCTGGATACAGAAGGGCATGGGACCGACTGCTATGGTGAAAAAGCGAAAACACCAGCGGGAGCCCGATGCAAACCCCCGAAGACCGTTATGCCCGACTGGACGCCGCCCGCTGGCTGGCGGCCGTAGCCGTCGTCCTGCTGCATAGCGCGGCCTTGATTGTCAGCGACCCTGCCGCGTATGGCGGCGGCGCGTGGCTGGCCGCCAATCTGTATGACTCGGCGGCGCGCTGGTGCGTGCCCGTTTTCGTCATGGTCAGCGGCGCCCTGCTGCTAGATCCGAACAAGCCCCAAGACGCCCGCAAGTTTTACAGCCGCCGCATGGCGCGCATCTGCGCGCCGCTGCTCTTCTGGACCCTGTTCTATCTGGCCTGGCGCACCGGCCTGGACTGGTGGGACGACGGCCGGGTGGACTTTTCGTTCTGGCCACGCAAGGTTGCGCAAGGCGAACCCTATTACCACCTGTGGTACCTGTACATGATCGTGGGGCTGTACTTGTTTGCCCCGCTGGCCCGCCTGCTGTACGCACGCAGCACGCCGCGCGGCCGGTCGCTGTGGGTGGTGGGCATTCTGGGCGTGGCCATCCTGGATGCGCTGTACCGCCGCGCGCTGGGCGCCCCGCACGGATTCTTCCTGACCTGGTTCCTGCCGTATCTGGGTTATTTCGTGGCGGGCCGATTGATTTTCGATGGCGACCTGCGCATTCCCCGGCCGGGCCTGATACTTGCGGGCAGCGTAGCGGCAACGGCGCTTGGCGTCACCGTGATGTCCGACGGCCATGCGCTGGACACGTACTTTTATGATTACTTCAGCCTGACGGTGCCCTTCATGTCGCTGGCAGCCTTCCAGTGGATCGTGTCTTCGCCCCGGCTGCCGCGGCTATCCGCCCTGGCGCCCTTGACCTTCGGCGTGTACCTGATCCATCCCGTGTTCCTGGACGTGGCACGCCGGGCCGGCGCCATCTCCGGCAACCCGCGCGACGCCTGGGCAGTGCCCTTGCTGACCGTTGCCGTGTTCGCGCTGTCGGCAGCCAGCAGCTGGCTGTTAAGGCGTCATCCGGCCACGCGCAAGCTCGTCTGAAAGACCTACGCCGTGAAGGGTTAATCGACGATGGGACAGGGCCGGCAGGCCCCGCCAACGCTGGATTTAGGCCCGTCCATCTTCCCGGGCGGGAGGGAGGCCCTTGGGGTACAATTCACGGCTTATTTGATCGGCCAGACACCGATTTTTCTTCGCGCCAGCACGTACGTAGCCAAGCTCACGGTTGAGCTCCAAGCAGTTTTTCAGATCGTTTTTCGAAGCGGCTTTCGGTTTTCGGCTTTCGAATCGGATCCTTGAAACTGCTGGGCTTGAACAAAAGCGCTTGGCAGAGCTCAAACCGTCCTGGCTTTTTTATCCGAGCGGAGGGAATCATGACCGACATCGGTCGGATGGCACATGTCGTGCCAGCTCGCACCCAGCTACCCGTCAGTGCATATTTTGACGAAGCCCTCTTTGCCCGCGAGCAAGAACTCATTTTCAAGCAATCCTCGCAATACGTCGGCCATCAGAAATTGGTGCCCGAAATCGGGGATTGGCGGTCGTTGGTACAGGAAAGCGGGGGACGCGTGCTGGTTCGCAACCAGCAAGGCGTTGAACTCATCTCAAATGTCTGCCGCCACCGCCAGGCTTTGATGCTGGGCGGCGAGGCCGGCAATGTGGCCGGCAACTGCAATACGCACGGAAACCTGAAGGCAACCGGTGGCAACATCGTTTGCCCCCTGCACCGCTGGACGTACAACAACCAAGGCGAGTTGTTGGGCGCGCCTCAGTTCGACACCACGCCCTGCATGAACTTGCAGAAGTTCCGCCTGCGCGATTGCCACGGTTTGCTGTTCGAAGGCCCGCGCGATCCGGCCGCCGACATGGCGCCGCTGTTCTCGCGCCCGGAATTCAACTTCGGCGACTACGTGCTGGACCACGTCGAGGTGCATCAGTGCAACTACAACTGGAAGACCTTCATCGAGGTCTACCTTGAGGACTACCACGTTGGCCCGTTCCACCCGGGCCTGGGCCGCTTCGTCACCTGCGACGACCTGACCTGGGAATTCAACGACTGGTACAGCCTTCAAAAAGTGGGCGTGCACAACGCGTTGGCGCAGCCGGGTTCGGATGTGTACAAGCAATGGCACGACCGCCTGTTGTCGTTCCGCGAAGGCGACGCTCCGGATTTCGGCGCGGTCTGGGTCACGTACTTTCCGACCCACATGATCGAGCTCTATCCGCACGTGCTGGTGCTGTCCACGCTATACCCGAAGAGCCCGCAGGAAACGGTGAACGTCGTCGAGTTCTACTACCCCGAGGAAATCTCGGCGTTTGAACGCGAATTCGTCGAAGCCCAGCGTGCGGCGTACATGGAAACGGCCATTGAAGACGACGAGATCGCCGAACGCATGGACGCGGGCCGCAAGGCGCTGATGTTGCGCGGCGTGAACGAAGCCGGCCCTTATCAATCGCCCATGGAAGACGGCATGCAACACTTCCACGAATGGTATCGCCGGATCATGCAGGACCTGTAGACCTGGGTACCTGTAGACCTGTAGGCACCCTGGCTTTTGCCATACGGACCATACAAGCCATACAAAAAGGGCTTTGCGTCACACAACGCAAGGCCCTTTTCTTTTGTCTCAAGCAATCGGATCACGGCCCAACCGCCCGACCGTCATCCGACCAGGGCCATCAGTGCCCCAATACCTTGGTCACGGTGCGTTCGCCGATGGCCAGACCCACCGTCATGCCCACGCCTGAATGCATGACTGCAACGGTGGTGGCCGCATCCACCGGCATCACCGAAAACGGCGCCGGTCCGTGCGCGCCGTAAACGCCCTGCCAGCGCTCAAGCACACGCAGGCGCGCACCCAGCGCCTGCGAGGCCAGGTCCAGCATCGTGTTGTCGACCGCTTCGTCGTTGAACGGGAACGCGTCCGTGCCATAACGATGCGAATCACCGATGATCAGTTCACCGTTGGGCGTGGGGCTGATCAACAGGTGTATGCCGTTTTCCAGCAGCATCGGCGTGCGTTGCTGGATAACCTGGCGCAGCGCATGCGCCGTGGGCAAATCCGAGAAGGCGCCGTAGTGCACGCAGGACAAGCCGGTCAACACCGGGCGGTCCAGGGCAATGGGGTTCGTCTCGAACGCCGCGCGCAGCATTTGCAGGCGCGTGACTTCCAGGTTCATCGGCGCGAAGCGTTCGGGCAGCAGCGTCAGGTAATCATGGCCGGGACACACAAACACATGCCTGCCCTGGAACTCGCCGGCGGTGGTACCCACCCCCCCGTTTTCGACCGCGCGCGCCAGGGTGCCGGTGATGAACGTCACCCCCAGCGACTCGGCCAGGTATCGCGTGATGGCAGGTAGGGCATCGCGCGAGTAGATTTGCAGGTCGTCATGCCCGCGCAGCGCCAGGCAGTGGTGCGCCAACTGACCGCCATACAGGCCGGCCACCTGGCGCGCCGACAGCAGCTCGGCACGGTAGCCTTCCTGCATCAAGCGCGTGTCCGCAAATTCCTGCAACACACTGGCCTCGTCGATATTTCGCGCCAGCACCAGCGCGCCGTTGGCCCGCACATGAAAGCCCGCCTTGGCGGCCAGATCCAACCACAGCTCGCGCGCCTGCTGGGCATGCGACAGCATCATGCCGGGCGCCTGGCCGGTCACAATGACCTGGCCGAAGTTGCGGATGGTGGCGCCATGCGCCTGGCGGCTGCGTTCGATCACCGCCACCGACAGGCCGCGCTTGGCGGCCGCCCAGGCGTGCGCGATGCCAAGCATGCCCGCGCCCACCACGATTACGTCGTATGTTTTCATCGCGGGCCGCGCCTTACTTCTTCTTGGGTTCCGACTTGCCGTCGTAGCGGCGCGTCCACTCGGCGATGATGCGTTCGCGGTGGGTCGCGGCCCACACGAAATCGTTCTTGATCATGCGCTTGGTCAGGTCAGCCGGCAGGTTCGGGTTGACCGTCGCGATGGACGGAATCGCCAGCACCGCGAAGTTGGCCTTGTACAGTTCGTTGGCTTCACGGCTGGCCGAGAAGTCAGCCAGCTTGCGGGCCGCGTCCAGGTTCTTGGTCCCCTTCATGATGGCGGTGGCTTCGACTTCCCAGCCCAGGCCTTCCGACGGGAACACGGCTTCAACCGGCGCACCGTCGGCCTTCAGCTTGGCTGCGCGATAGTCGAACGACACGCCGATCGGGAATTCGCCGGCGGCCGCCATGTTGCAAGGCTTCGAGCCCGAGTGCGTGTACGACCCGATGTTCTTGTGCAAGGCGTCCATATAGGCCCAACCCTTGTCTTCTCCAAAGATCTGCAACCAGGCGCTGACATCCAGGAAACCCGTGCCCGAGGACGCCGGGTTCGGCATGACGATCTTGCCGGCGTACACCGGCTTGGTCAGGTCTTGCCACGACGTGGGCTTGGGCAGCTTCTGCTTTTCGGCTTCGATGGTGTTGAAGCAGATGGCAGCCGCGTAGCCGTCCATGCCGACCCACGACGGCTCGGCCTTGGCGTCGCGCATGTTGGCGGCGATCTGGTCCAGGCCCTTCGGGGCGTACGGCTGCAACATGCCTTCCTTGTCCATCAAGCCCAGCGCCGTGCCCGCCAAGCCCCAGATCACGTCCGCCTTGGGGTTGCTTTTTTCAGCCAGCAGCTTGGCCGCGATGATGCCGGTGGAATCGCGCACCCACTGGATCTTGATGTCGGGATTGGCCTTTTCGAACGCGGCCTGGTAGACCTTGATCTGATCGGCTTCCAGCGCGGTGTAGACCGTCAGCGTGGTCTCGGCGGAAGCGACGCCCATCACGCCCGTCAGGGCGGTGGCCAGTGCAAGCAGCTTGTAGCGATTCATGAAGAACTCCGTGAATAAGCGGAAAAACGCGTAAAAAGGGTGAACGTCGCCCCCACTGCCGGCGGGTGCCGGCTGCGGTACAAAGGCGCGCACAACAGGGAATGCAGGGCCGGCGGCGCCGGCAAGCGGAAGCTAGATCAGGGGCGTTGGCCTCGTGCCAGACGGGCTTCGATGTCGATGATGACGGCCGGCAGATCCGCGACCGTATCGATCAGGTAATGCGGCGCGGCAGTGGCAAGCTCGCGGCTGGCATCGGCGCGGACCAGGTCGCGGCCGGCCTCGTCCAGGCTCAGGTATTCGTCCAGGGTCAGGCCGGCGGCGTTGCCGGACAGCAGCAAGCCCACCGACCACATGCCGGCGCGGCGCCCTTCCTCGATGCCGGGCGCGGTGTCGTCAACCTTGATGCACGCGGCCACGTCCGACAGGCCCAGTTCCACCACGTTCTTCAACGCCATGGCCGGCGCCGGGCGCGCGCGCGGCACGTCGTCGCTGGCCACGATGCAATCGGGCTCCAGCCCTTCGGACGCAGCGCGTTCGACTACGCGGCGCATCACGCTGTCCGGGTAGCCCGAGCACGAGCCGATCTTCAGGCCCTTACGGCGCAACGCGCGCAACAGCTCAGCCGCGCCGGGGATGGCCGCCGAATACTGGGCCACCTTCTCCATCTGCATCGGCAGGAAGCGTTCGTAGATGGCCGTCACGTCGTCATCGCTGGGCACGCGTCCGAACTGGGCCTGATACTGGGCGGCGATGGCGGGCTGGTTGCACAGCGCGCGGATGTGGTCCCACTTGCCCATGCCCATCGGGCCGCGGGCTTCTTTCAGCGACACGTCCATGCCGAACTGCGAGAACGCATCGACGAACACCTTGGTGGGGGCAAACGACCCGAAGTCGACCAGCGTGCCGGCCCAGTCGAAGATCACGGCTTCCAGCTGCACGGGTAAGGAAGAAACAGTCATAAGGGTCGTCCTGAAATCAATCGTTCAAAGGGCCACGGGGCGGCGCCAGGCCTGGCTGCGCGCCACCAGCGCGCGGCTGGCCAGATGCAGCGTCAACGCCGCGACGGCCGAGCTGGCCATGATCACCGTGCACATGGCGGCGGCCGGGCCGATGAAGCCGGCGTCGTCCATGTTAAGCACGGCAACGGCGGCCAGCACCGTGGACGGGCTGTAAAGAAACACCACGGCAGACACGGTCGTCATGGCGGATACAAACAAATAGCGGGCGATGTCCAGCGCGGCGGGCAGGCACATCGGCAGGGTCACGCGCAGGAACGTCGTCATGCGCGGCACCTTCAGCGATGCGGACGCGGCTTCGAATTCCGGGTCCAGCGCGTTCAGCGCGGTGGCGGCCGTAAGGTGAGCGCTGGTGTAGAAGTGCACGACCGTGCACAGAATCAGCAACGGCATGGTGCCGTACAGCACGTTCAGCGGGTTCATCAGGCTGTTGAAAAAGAAGATGTAGCCCAGGCCCAGCACCAGGCCGGGCACGGCCATCGGCATCAGCGCCAGCATGCTGACCGCGCCGCGCAGGCCGCGCCCCAGTTGGCCGCGCGCCGGCACTTTTTCCATCATCCAGGCGCCCACGAAGACGACTGCCGTGCCGATCACGGCGGTAAAGAACGCCAGCTGCAAACTGTTGCGCCACGCCAGCCAGCCGCCGCCGTCCATGTTGTCGAAGTCGTAGGACCGCATCGACATGGAAAGGTTATAGGGCCACATTTTCACGAACGACGCCCACACCGCCACGCCGATAATCAGCAGCAGAAACGCGGCCATCACGCCGGCCAGCGCCAGGAAAGCAGCATCGCGGCGGCGGTTCGGACTTGCCGCATAGGCTTGCGCGCGGCCGCTCATCTGTGCGCCCTGGCGGGCCCGCAGGCGCCGGTCCAGCACGAAGGTCAGCAAGGCGGGTAGCAGCAGCAGGATGCCGATGGCCGCGCCCTTCGGAAAATTCTGCTGGCCGACCACCGCCTTGTAGGCTTCCATGGCCAACACGTTGTAGTCGCCGCCCACCACCTTGGGCACGCCAAAATCGGTGACCGTCAGGGTGAACACCACGCAGCAGGCTGAGAACACGGCATAGCGCGTGCCGGGCAGGGTCACGGTCAGGAAGGTACGCCACGGGCCGGCGCCCATGGCGCGCGCCGCGTCATACAGGCGCCCGTCGGCCAGCGTCAGCCCGGTCAACAGGATCATCAGCGCATGCGGGAAGGTGTAGAAAGCCTCGCCGACGACAATGCCCCAGAAGCCGTAAATGGTGGCGCCGCCCGTCAAGCCCTTGAGCAGGCCCTGGTTGCCCAACAGGTAGACCAGGGCGATACCGGGCAGCAGCGACGGCGCCAGCAGCGGCAGCAAGGCGATGGTGCGCAACAGGCCCTTGCCGGGCAGGCGCGTACGCGTCAGGCCGTAGGCGTAGGCATAGGCGCACGGCACCACCAGCAGCATCGTCACGAGGCCCGCTGTCAGGCTGCGGCCGACCATCGCCAGAAAGCCGTCCGCGCCGATGATGCCGGTAAGCACCGACAGGCCCGCCCATGCGCCGTCGTTGTCCGTCACGGACTTGGCGAGAATGGCCGCCAGCGGCAACGCCAGGAACAGAAACAGGAACAGCAGCAACGCGCCCTGCCCCATAGTCAGGCCCAGCGAGCCGATCCAGGCCGGCATGGGGCGGCGGCCCAAGGCCACGGCCGAAGCCGAAGCCGCGGCCGGAGCCGGCGGCGCCTCAGCCACGGAAGCAGAACCGGTCATGGCGGAATCAAGCGTAGGCGCGAATCGCATGGCGCGGCAGCTCCACCCAGCAGCGGCTGGCAGCATGGGGACCCAACAAGGCGTCTCCGATTTCGGGGGACACGATGGAATGCACGGTGGACCCGGGCACGCCTTCCAGCCGCAACGCCAGGCGGTAGCCGCGGCCCAGGAACACGCCGTCCAGCACATCGGCCAGCATCGAATTGGGTTCTTCCGGGCGCGCCATGCTGACGCGCACCGCCTCGGGCCGGACAAACAGCTTGCCGAATCGGCCATCCAGCGTGTCGTCCACCGCCAGTTCCTGGCGGCCGACGCGGGCACGGTGCGCGTCCACGCGTTCAAACGGAAGCCAGTTCGCCTCGCCCACGAAATCGGCGATGAAGGCCGAGCCCGGTTGGCGATACAGCTCGCGCGGCGTGCCGTACTGTTCAATGACACCGCCGTTCATGACGGCGATACGGTCGGCCATCACCATGGCCTCTTCCTGGTCGTGCGTGACCATCAGCGTCGTGATGGACAGGCGCTTTTGCAAGGCGCGCAACTCAATACGCAGATGCTCACGCACGCGGGCGTCCAGCGCGGACATCGGTTCGTCCAACAGCAACAGGGACGGCGACGGGGCCAGCGCGCGCGCCAAAGCCACGCGCTGTTGCTGTCCGCCCGAGATCTGTCCCGGATACTTGTCGGCGGCGCCGGCCAGCCCCACCAGCGTCAGCATTTCCTCTACGCGGTGCGCCACGTGCTTGCGATGCGCGCGCTTGCCGCTCAGGCCGTAAGCCACGTTCTGCGCGACCGTCAAGTTGGGGAACAGCGCATAGGACTGGAACAGGATGCCGTAGTCGCGCGCTTGCGGCTCGGCATGGGAAATATCGCGGCCCGACAGCACGATGGAGCCGCTGTCCTGGCGTTCCAGCCCGGCAATGGCGCGCAGCAGCGTCGTTTTGCCGCAACCGGACGGGCCCAGCAGGCACACCAGTTCTCCGGCGCGAATGTCCAGCGAAACGTCGGCCAACGCCGTGTGGCTACCGAAAGTCTTGACCAGATTTCGTACGGTCAGAAAGCCGCCGCGCTTTGCCCCTTGCTGGGGCTCTTTGCCCGCGATCGGGTCAAGCCCGGCTTGGGGCGGCCCGGCGGGGTAAAGGTCGTTATCGGCTTGGGGCATGCTGCCTCCGGTCTGGGAACGAAGGCAGTATGGAAGCCGCGTATTGAGCGTTTATGACACTTCGCGCAAATGCAGTAATAAAAACATCAAATTATTTTGGTGTACTGGCGGTCTTGCGCATTGCGTCCCTTTCCCGCCTCCGTCATCGTGCTTGTCGCCGAACTCAAATCTTTCTACGCCGTGGCCCGCTGCGGCACCGTCACCAAGGCCGCCGCCCAGCTTGGCGTCAGTCAGCCCACGGTGACGGGGCAGCTACGCCAGCTGGAATCGCGCTACGGCATTGAACTGTTCCATCGCCAAGGGCGCGGCATGCGCCTGTCGGACGCCGGGCAGAACCTGATGCCCATGGTGGAAAAGCTGGTGCAGCAGGAAACCGAGATCGATTTCCGGCTGCGCGACGCCAGCGACCTGCGCGAAGGCAACCTGCGTGTCGGCGCCACGGGCCCGTTCTACATCATGGACACGGTGCGCCGATACAACCAGCGCTACCCCGGCATCGACCTGGCGGTCACGATCGGCAATTCGCAGTCGATGCTGCAAGCGCTGCACGACTATCGCATCGAGATTGCCACGTCGTCTTTTCTGATGGATGACAAGCACCTGTATCGGCGGATGATCGCGGCCGACCCGATTCGCGTGGTCACCCATCGCGACCATCCGCTGGCCCGACGTGGCCGCGTGCGGCTGGCCGACCTTGCCGAGCACGCGCTGCTTGTGCGCGAGCCCGGTTCGATGACGCGCCAGCTGACCGAAGACGCCCTGCAAGCGGCGGGCGTTACGGTGCAACGCACGCTGGAGATCGGCAGCCGGGAATCGATCCGGCAAGCCATCCTGTGCGGCCTGGGGATCAGCCTGATCCCGTCGCGCGAGATTCCGTCCCATCCCGATCTGGCTGCCCTGGATATCGACGGCGCCGACATCGTGATGCATGAATACCTGTACTGCCTGCGCGAGCGCCAACCGGTGCAGCTGATCGCGCGCTTCCTGGAGATGGCGCCGGCAGCCGGCTGACCCGCTGGGTCACTGCCCGCCCCCTCCCCCTTGCGGCCAATCAGGAGACAACCATGGCCTTGACCTTGCAAGACATCGAGCAGATTTTTCTGGAACGCGGACACCGGTCGTATCACGGTGAATCCGTCAGCCATTTGCGCCACGCGCTGCAAACGGCGTCGCTGGCTGAGCGCCACGGCGCCAGCGCACACCTGATCACCGCCAGCCTGTTGCACGACCTGGGGCACTTGATCGCCGACCGGCCGGGCACGCCCACGCTGCGCGGCATCGACGACAAGCACCAGTATTTCGTGCTGCCGTTCCTGCGCGGGCTGTTCAGTTCGGCGGTGCTGGACCCGATCCGCCTGCACGTCGAAGCCAAGCGCTACCTGTGCTACGTGGAGCCGCAATATGAAGCGTCGCTCTCCGAGGATTCCAAGCGCAGCCTGGCATTACAGGGCGGCAGTTTTGATGCGAGCCAGGCGGTGGATTTCGCCAGCATGCCGGGCGCGCCGGATGCGATCCGGCTAAGGCGGTGGGACGACATGGCCAAGGTGCCGGGCCTGGCCACGCCGCCGCTGGACCACTTTCTGGAAATTGCGGAAAGCGTGTCGGGCCGCGTGAAGCTGGCCGCGATCTGGTAACGAACCGGGGCGCAGCGCCGGCTTGCACGCAACAGGGGTGCCGCAACACGCGCTTTCGAGTGCGCGGGCCAGGCGCCTGACGCTTCAGGCGCCCTTCGCCACCGGGCGGGACGGGTCGCTGCACCATTCGCTCCACGAGCCCGGGTACAGCCGCGAGCCGGACAGGCCGGCGATTTCCATCGACAAGAGGTTATGGCACGCCGTGATGCCCGAGCCGCACTGATGCACCACGGCCTTGGGGTCGCGGTCACCCAGCAGGTCGGCGAATTCCGCGCGCAACTGCTCGGGTGACTTGAAGCGCCCATCGGCTTGCAGGTTTTCGCCGTTGGGACGGTTCAGCGCGCCCGGGATGTGGCCGGCCACGGGGTCCATGGGTTCGACTTCGCCGCGATAGCGGTTGGCCGCGCGCGCGTCGATCACGGTAAAGGCCGGGCGGGCGATGTTGCCCAGCACGGCTGGGGCGTCGACGGAACCGGCCAGCGACTCGCCGGGCGCCGTCGGCTGGCCCGCTTTGACCGCGGCCGCCGCGTCGGTCGTGGTCGGCAAACCGGCCGCCAGCCACGCCTGCCAACCGCCGTCCAGCACCGCCACGCGTTCATGGCCCAACCAACGCAACATCCACCACAGGTGCGCGGCGTACATGCCGCCGCTGGCGTCGTACGCCACCACCAGCGTTTGCGGCGTCACGCCATGAGCCGCCATCAGCCCCCCGAATTCGGCGCGCGACGGCAACGGATGCCGGCCGTTCTTACCGGTGCGCGGTGCCGCCAGCTCGGTTTCGTGATCCAGGTGGCGGGCCCCGGGGATATGCCCGGCATCATAGGCCTGACGGCCGGCGGCGTGGTCGGTCAGGTCATGCCGCACGTCGAATACCCGCACGTCGGGCGAATCGAGGCGCGCGGCCAGGTCAGCGGCGGAAATCAGTGTGGTCGTCATTCGGGGTGCTCCTGATCGAAGGGGGCGGGTCAGGTCGGCTTCGGGTCGCGCATGGTGCGCCACACCGACAGCAGCCCCGCGGAAATGATCAAGCCCATGCCGGCCCAGGCCAGGGCGTCCAGATGGTCGCCCCAGAAGCCCATGCCCAGCAAGGCCGCGAAAATAATGGTGCTGTATTGCAATGCCGCGGTCAGCAGCGCCGAGCCCATGCCGAAGGCCCGGGTCATGGCAAGCTGGCCGAACATGCCGGCCACGCCCACGCCGAACAGCGACGCATAGCCCTGCCAGTCGGCGTGGCCCCAGCCTTCGAACCATAAGCCGGCAATGCTGGACACGCAGACCGCCACGGAGAAAAACAGCACGGTGCGCCATTCGGGTTCGCCGATACGGCCCAACTGGCGGATCTGCATCATCGCGATGGCCGACATGGCGCCCGCGCCCATGCCCATGACGGCGGCCAGCCATTGGTCTTCGTTGATGCTGGGCCGCAGCACGGCGATCACGCCCAGGAAGCCCAACGCCACCGCCAGGATGCGGACCGGGTCGCGCTGGGCGCCACCCCAACCCAGCATCCAACACGCGATGAACAGCGGCGCGGTGTAGTTCAGGCTGGTGGCGGTGGCCAGGGGCAGGTGCGAGATGGCGAAGAAGCCCAGCCACATCGACGTGACGCCGGACAGGTTGCGCCACAGGTGCAACTTCCAGCTGGTCGGAACGATGGATTGCCGCCCAGCGCGCGCCCACAGCAGCAAAAGAAGGACGGAAGGCAGCCCGCGAAAAAGCACGATCTGCGGCAGCGACGCGCCGTGTTCCGTGCCGAACTTCACGAACGACCCCATGATGGCGAACATGGCGGACGCCAACAACATCCAGAGAGCCTGCATTGGGGGTCTACGCTAAGGGAAAAGTGAGGGGAAATAGGGGAAAGCGATACTATACTCTTGCCCACCGGGAGCGGTGCCGGCGAGTCGGGGAACTGGCGGGCCGCCGCCATGTCGAACCCGGGTATTTCCCGCTCGCAGAGGAACACAAAAAACATGAAACGCATTGTCTTGTTCGTCATCACCAACCTGGCCGTCATGCTCGTGCTGTCGGCCACGCTGCGCATCCTGGGCGTAGACCGCTACATCACCGCCAACGGCCTGAACCTGAACGCCCTGCTGATCTTCTCGGTGGTCGTGGGCTTTACCGGCGCCATCATCTCGTTGCTGATCAGCAAGCCGATGGCCAAATGGAGCACCGGGGCACAGGTGCTGGACCCGAACGCCCCCCGCAACCAACGTGAAGCCTGGCTGGTCGACACCGTTCACCAACTGGCCGACCGCGCGGGTATCGGCCGCCCCGAAGTGGCCATCTACGAAGGCGCGCCCAACGCGTTCGCCACCGGCGCGTTCAAGAACGACTCGCTGGTCGCCGTGTCGACGGGCTTGCTGGAAAGCATGAGCGAAGAAGAAGTGGCGGCCGTGCTGGCGCACGAAGTGGCCCACATCGCCAACGGCGACATGGTCACGCTGACCCTGATCCAGGGCGTCGTGAACACGTTCGTCGTGTTCCTGGCCCGCGTCGTGGGTTACTTCATTGACCGCGTCGTGTTCAAGAACGAACGCGGCATCGGCCCGGGCTACTACATCACCGTGCTGGTCTGTGAAATCATCTTCGGCGTGCTGGCCTCGATCATCGTGGCCTGGTTCTCGCGCCAGCGCGAATACCGCGCCGACGCGGGCTCGGCCCACCTGATGGGCGCGCGCGAACCCATGATCCGCGCGCTGGCTCGGCTGGGCGGCCTGGAACCGGGCGATTTGCCCAAGTCGTTCGAGGCCTCGGGCATCACTGGCCGCGGCGGCCTGGCGGCCATGTTCGCCTCGCACCCGCCCATCCCGTCGCGCATCGCCGCCTTGCAGAACGCCCGCGTGGTCTGACCGCCGCGCCCTGTTCAAGCAGGCAGCAAAAAGCCCCTGGGGTCAGAAACCCCAGGGGCTTTTTCTATTGGGCATCAGCGCCCGCGCATTAGCACTCGACGATGTTCACCGCCAAGCCGCCTCGCGCCGTTTCCTTGTACTTCGTCTTCATGTCGGCGCCGGTTTCGCGCATGGTCTTGATAACGGAGTCCAGCGACACATAGTGCTGCCCGTCGCCCCGCAAGGCCATGCGCGCGGCATTGACGGCCTTGATGGACGCCATGGCGTTGCGCTCAATACAGGGAATCTGGACCAGCCCGCCAACGGGGTCGCACGTCAGGCCCAGGTTGTGTTCCATGCCGATCTCGGCGGCGTTCTCAACCTGTTCCACCGTGCCGCCCTGCGCCGCGGCCAAGCCGCCGGCGGCCATCGAACAGGCCACGCCCACTTCGCCCTGGCAGCCCACTTCGGCCCCCGACAGCGACGCGTTGTACTTGTACAGCAGGCCGATCGCCGCGGCGGTCAAGAGGAACTCGCGCACGCCCTCGCGGCTGGCGCCGGGCACGAAGCGATCGTAATAGTGCAGCACGGCGGGGATGATGCCGGCGGCGCCATTGGTGGGCGCCGTGACGACGCGGCCGCCCGCCGCGTTCTCTTCGTTGACCGCCATGGCGTACAGGTTGACCCAGTCCATGACCGACAGCGGATCGGACAAGGTGCGCTCGGCGCGTTGGGTCAGATTGCGGTAGAGCTCCGGCGCGCGGCGACGCACGCGCAAGGGACCGGGCAATTCGCCGTCGGCTTCCGGGTAGTCAATGCCGCAACCGCGCGCCACGCAGTCCTGCATGACCTGCCAGATGCGATCCAGGCCGCTGTCCGTCTCGGCGGCCTCGCGCCAGGTCAGCTCATTCTTCATCATCAGCTGCGCCACGGTCAGACCGCTTTCGCGGCACATCGTCAGCAGTTCGCGGCCCGAGCGGAAGGGATACGGCAGCTGATTGTGCGCGGCGATCACCTGGCTGTTCGAGGCGCCTGCCGTCACCACAAAGCCGCCGCCCACCGACAGGTAGCGCGCTTCGCGCAGCGACTCGCCATTGGCGTCGACGGCGTGGAATTTCATGCCGTTGGGGTGTTCGGCCATGGCTTCGCGGCGATAGAACACCATGTGTTCTTTCTCGATGAAGGCGACCGGATAACGGCCCAGCAGCGGCAACTGGCGGCTGGCGCGCACCGAGGCGATCATGCCGGCGATGGCGGCGGGGTCGACCGTGTCGGGCGCTTCGCCCATCAGACCCAGCAGCACGCCCTTGTCGGTGCCGTGCCCCTTGCCCGTCGCGCCCAGCGAGCCGTAGAGCTCGGCGCGGACATACGCCACGCGCGGAATCAGGCCATCGCGTTCCAGGCCTTGCGCGAACAGCAGGGCGGCCCGCATCGGACCCACCGTATGGGAACTAGACGGGCCTATGCCTATCTTGAACAGATCGAATACGGAAACGGCCACGCGACACTCCAGTACATCAAAGAATAGTCAGGCAATGATACGCGTTGCCACCCCCGCGCGCAGGAATGGCCGGCGGGGCGTATGCTGTATCGCCGCCACCGGTTCCGTCACCCGGTCAGGCATGCGATCATTACATAAATATTACTTGTCATAAAAAGAACGGGAACACCCCTGGATGTCTGGACTTATTACCCTGCTTGACTTCGCCGGCTACGTCGCCTTGCTGCTTTGGGGCGTGCACATGGTCCAAACCGGCGTGCAGCGTGCGTTTGGCGCCGCCTTGGGCGCAGCGCTGGGCCGCGCCCTGGGCACGCGCCTGCGCGCCTTTGCCGCCGGGCTGGGCATCACCGCCGCCCTGCAAAGCAGCACCGCGACGGGGCTGATGATCACGGGGTTTGCCGCCGGCGGCGTGGTTGGCCTGGTGCCCGCGCTGGCCGCCATGCTGGGAGCCAACGTCGGCACGACGCTTATCGTGCAGCTGCTGTCGTTTGACCTGACTTCGCTGGCCCCTATCCTGATCCTGGCGGGCGTCTGGATGTTCCGCCGGTATCCCCCCGGCCGCACGCGCGACCTGGGCCGCGTGTTCATCGGTCTGGGCCTGCTGCTGCTTTCCCTGCATCAGCTGGTTGAACTGTTCGAGCCGTTCCAGACGGCGCCCATGCTGGGCATGATTCTGGACGCCTTGTCGACCCAGCCCGTGGCCGCCGTCCTGCTGTCCGCCGCGTTCACCTGGGCCGCGCACTCCAGCGTGGCCGTGGTGGTGCTGGTGATGTCACTGGCAAGCCATCACATGGTGGCGCCGCATGTGGCCTTTGCGCTGGTGCTGGGCGCCAACCTGGGCACGGCCATCAACCCCATGATCGAAGGCGTCACGGGCGACGATCCCGCCGCCCGCCGCCTGCCCCTGGGCAACCTGCTGACCCGCGTGCTGGGCGTGCTGGCCGGCCTGATCCTGCTGCCCGTGCTGCAACCCCTGATGAGCGACATGGCCAGCGACCCGGCCCGCGCCGTGGCCAATTTCCACACGCTGTTCAACGCGGTCATCGCCATCCTGTTCCTGCCGCTGCTGTCGCCCTATGCGGCGTTGCTGACGCGCTGGCTGCCCAAGCGCGCCGACCCCAACGACCCGTCCCGGCCGCAGTATCTGGATGAATGGGCGCACGACGTGCCCGCCGTGGCGCTGGGCAACGCGGCGCGCGAAGCGCTGCGCATGGCCGACATGGTGCAGACGTTGCTGCTGTATGCGCGCGCCGGCTTCAAGCGCGACAACCGCCACCGCATGGTGCAGGCGCGGCAATTGGACGCCGCGCTGGACAAGCTGGAAAACGCCATCACGACCTACCTGGCCACGCTGGACCAGGAAAACATGACGCGTGACGACATCCAGCGCATGGACGACATCCTGGCCTTTGCCAGCAACATCGGCCACGCGGGCGATATCGCGCACCACGGGCTCTTAAGCCACGTGGCCAAGCTGCGCAAGCAGGGCTGGACGTTTTCGCCCGAGCAGCGCGCCAGCCTGGATGACACGCTGGGCCAGCTGATCGCAAACCAACGCCAGGCCGCCGCGCTGTTCGTCAATGATGACCTGCGCCAGGCACGCGCGCTGGCCGGCGAAAAGGCGCGTTTCCGCACGATCGAAACGCAGGCCGCCGACACCCATCTGCAAAAGATCAAGTCAGGCCAGGTGGACGCGGCCGAAGTCGGCGCGCTGTACCTGGACATCCTGCGGGATATGAAGGGAATCAACTCTCACTTGGTGGGCGCCGCGGCGTATCCGCTGCTGGCCCGCCACGGCGAGCTTTTGCCCAGCCGCTTGCGCGAAGCCGGCAACTAAGCGAAAGCGGGGTCCGGGGAAGCGGCAACCCCGCGCGCAAGCACGCATTAGACGGAAGCCCGCCACCCCAGCCGTGTTGCGGCGGACGGCGGGCGCTTCCCCCGCCCGGCCCCGCGCTTTAGTCAGGGCAGCGCAAACTGACCCTGCCCCTGCCCCCGGCGCACATTACAAATAGCGCTGGAACCACGCCAGCATCCGGCTCCAGCCGTCCTTGGCCGCCTCGGGCTGGTAACTGGCCCGGTAATCCGCCAGGAACGCGTGGTCCGCGTCCGGGTACACCACAAATTCCGACTGCTTGGCCGCCGCGTTGCCGGTCGCCAGCTTGGCCTTCATGGTTTCGATATCGGCCAGCGGGATGCTGGCGTCCTTGCCGCCGTACAGGCCCAGCACCGGCGCATGCAGCTCGTTGACCACATCGAAGGCCACGCGCTTGATCAGCGGGCCGTGGCCCACGCTGAGCTTGCCGTACCAGGCCACGGCAGCCTTCACGTCCGGATTGTGAGCGGCGTACATCCACGTCAGGCGGCCGCCCCAGCAAAAGCCCGTGATGGCCACGCGCTTGGGGTCGCCGCCATTTTCCGCCGCCCAGGCCACGCTGGCGTCCAGGTCGGAAAACACCTGTTCATCCGGTACCTTGCTGACCAATTCAGAGATCAATTTCGGAATGTCGGTGTAGACGGAGGCGTCGCCCTGGCGTTCATAGAGATTCGCGGCGACGGCCAGGTAGCCGGCCTTGGCGATGCGCCGGCAAAGGTCCTTGATGTGCTCGTGCACGCCGAAGATCTCCTGCACCACCAGCACGATGGGCAGGTCCTGGCGGCCTTCGGGCGCGGCGTAATAAGCGGCGATTGAAGCGTCTGCCACGGGCAGCTTGAAGTCAGCGTGAACCAGGCCTTCGGTGTCAGTGTGGATGACGGTGGGGGCAACGTTGCCGGCGGCGGCGGAAAAGCTCATGGGGGACGCTCCTGTTGGGAATTGATCGACAAGCAGGCATCCCGTCCGCGCGCGCCCTAATGCGTGTGAGCGTGCTCCGCGTGGGGCGCGCCGGAGCCGGCGTCGGCCCCGTGCTCGTGCCCATGGTGCATCAGCGTGGTCACGCTGTAGATCAGCGCGACACCCAGGCCCACCAGCAACAACTGCGGGACGGCATCCGAAAGGGACACCCGTTCGTGCATTTGCGGCATCAGGTCGGCCACCGAGATATACAGGAAGCTACTTGCGGCAACCACCAAGATATACGGCACCCAGTCCTGCGCCTGCTGCAACACAAAGTACCCTATTATGCCGCCCACGGCTGAACACAAGCTGGTGAACAGGATCAGCGAAAACGCACGGCGACGCGGCAGCCCGGCATTGAGCAACACGACAAAATCGCTAAGCTTGTGCGGCACTTCGTGCACGATGATCGACGCCGCCGTCAGCACGCCCAGCAGCGGATCCGTCAGGAACGCCGCCGCCACCAGCACCCCGTCGCACAGATTGTGCAGCGAACTTCCGATCAGGATCAGCACGCCGCCCCGCCCCGCTTCGTGGTGGTCGTGGCCTTTGTGGTGGTGATGCCCGTCGCCTTCGTGGTGATGGCTATGGCGCAGCAACGCAATCTTTTCCAGCACGAAAAAACCAATCAGCGAGGCCAGCATCAGGCCAAACAAGGCATGAGCGTTGCCGACCGCGCCCTCGAAGGCCTCGGGCAGCAAGTGCAATAGCGCCACCGACAGCAGCACGCCCACCGACAGGCTCACCATGTGATGCAGGTATTGGGCGAACACCTTGTAGGCCAGCCAGCTGGCGACAAAGACGGCGATAAGCCCGCCGGTTACGGTGGCAAGCAGGACCCAGAGCAGCAACATTTGGGGGACGCAATATAGGCGGGGAGGAAGCGCAACATTATATTGTTGCAATCCCAAAATCGGAAATGGGCCGTCCAAGGACGGCCCATCGGTATCTCCGTGAAGTACGCGCAGAGCTTAGTGCGCCTGTTCCCAGTTCTTGCCCATGCCCACTTCCGCGACCAGCGGCACGCGCAGTTCGGCCACCGAGCACATCAGGCGAGGCAGTGCTTCCTTGACCACGTCGATCTCGGCGTCCGGCGCTTCCAGAACCAGTTCATCGTGTACCTGCATGATCATGCGGGTTTGCAGTTTTTCGGCTTCCAGCCAATCTTGCACGGCCACCATGGCCAGCTTGATCAGGTCAGCCGCCGTGCCCTGCATGGGCGCATTGATGGCGGCCCGCTCAGCGCCTTGCCGACGTGGCCCCGAGGCGCCACGGATTTCCGGCAATTGCAGACGTCGACCGAAAACCGTTTCGACGTAGCCCTGTTCGCGCGCCAGCCTGCGGGTGTTTTCCATATACATCGCCACGCCGGGATAGCGCGCGAAATAGCGGTCGATATAGGCCTGCGCGGCGTCCCGGGTGATGCCCAGGTTGGACGCCAGGCCGAACACGCCCATGCCGTAGATCAGGCCAAAGTTGATGGCCTTGGCCGCGCGGCGCTGGTCCGTCGACACGTCCGACAAAGCCACGCCGAACACTTCGGCCGCCGTGGCGCGGTGAATGTCCTCGCCGGCGGCGAACGCGCTTTGCAGGTTGGCGTCATCGGACACGTGCGCCATGATGCGCAGTTCAATCTGCGAATAGTCGGCCGACAGCAGCACGCCCTGTTCGGCAATGAAGGCTTCACGCACGCGGCGGCCCGCCTCGGTGCGCACGGGGATGTTCTGCAGGTTGGGATCGGACGACGCCAAGCGGCCGGTAATGACCGCCGCCTGCGAATAACGCGTGTGCACGCGGCCCGTGGCCGGGTTGATCATGCGCGGCAGCTTGTCCGTGTAGGTGGACTTCAGCTTGGACAGGCCCCGGTATTCCAGCAGCACCTGGGGCAGCGGGTAGTCCAGCGCCAGCTTGGTCAGCACGTCTTCGTCGGTGGACGGCGCACCGCTGGCGGTCTTGCGCACCACCGGCAACTGCATGCGTTCAAACAGGATTTCGCCCAGTTGCTTAGGCGAATTCAGGTTGAAGGGCTGACCGGCCAATTCATAGGCCTTTTGCTCCAGGCGCAGCATTTCCTGGCCCAGCTTGTGGCTCTGGCGGCCCAGTTCTTCGGCATCCACCTTCACGCCATTGCGTTCGATCGTGGTCAGCACCGCCGACACCTTGATCTCAAGCTGGTAGATGCGGTCCAGGCCCTGATCCGCCGCCACCATCGGGCGCAGCACACGGTGCAATTGCAGCGTGAAGTCGGCATCTTCGGCAGCGTAATGCCCCGCCTTGTCGACAGCCACCTCGTCAAAACCGATCTGCTTGGCGCCCTTGCCGCACAGGTCTTCGTACGACACGCCGCTGCGGCCCAGATAGCGCTGCGCCAGGTCGTTCAGCCCCACGCCGCGATGCGATTCCAGCACGTACGCTTGCAGCATCGTGTCGTCGGTGATGCCCGCCAGCGCAATGCCTTCGTTGGCGAACACATGGGCGTCGTACTTGGCGTGGTGCAGCAGCTTGGCGCGCGACGCATCTTCCAGCCAGGGTTTCAGGCGCGCCAGCACCTCGGCCTTGGGCAACTGGGTGGCGCCGTCCGGCCCGCGATGCGCCACGGGGATGTAGCAGGCCACGCCCGGTTCCACCGCCAGGGACAAGCCCACCAGGCGCGCCTGCATCTGGTCCAGCGAAGTGGTTTCGGTGTCCAGCGCCACCAGCGATGCATTTTGCAGCCGCTCGAACCAGGCGTCGAATTCGGCCCAGTCGGAGATGATGCGGTAGTCCAGTTCGGTGGGCGCCTCGGGCATATCCACGGCGATGCGCGCATCGCCCGTGGGTACACGTTCGGCGTCCCCGGTCAGGTCGCGCAGCCAGGTACGGAAGCCGTAGCGTTCGTACAGTTCGGTCAAGGTGGCGTCGTCGCGCGCGCGCGGTTTCAGGTCGTCCACGCTTTCGACATGGCCGGTCAGGTCGCAGTCGTACTTCACCGTCAACAATTGGCGGGTCAGCGGAAAGTTGGGGATGGCCTCGCGCAGGTTGTTGCCGGCCACACCCTTGATGGTGTCGGCGCCTTCGATCAGCTTGTCGATCGAGCCGAATTCGGTCAACCACTTCACGGCCGTCTTGGGGCCAACCTTGGTGACGCCCGGCACGTTGTCCACGGTATCGCCCACCAGCATCAGGTAGTCGACGATGCGGTCGGGCGGCACGCCAAACTTGTTGACCACGCCGGGCTCGTCCAGCACTTCGCCGGTCATGGTGTTGACCAGCGTGACGTGGCTGTTGACCAACTGCGCCAGGTCCTTGTCGCCGGTCGAAACGATGGTGTGCACATCGTGTTCGGCAGCGCGCTTGGCCAGCGTACCGATGACGTCGTCGGCCTCTACCCCTTCGATGGCCAGCACGGGCCAGCCCAGCGCGCGCACGGCGCGGTGGATGGGTTCGATCTGCGCCGCCAGGTCTTCCGGCATGGGCGGCCGATGCGACTTGTATTCGGGATACAGGTCGTCTCGGAAAGTCTTGCCGCGAGCATCGAAAATACATGCGGCATACTCTGCCTTATGATCAGATACAAGCTTGCGCAGCATATTGACCACGCCGTACAGCGCACCCGTGGGTTCGCCTTGCGCGTTGCGCAAATCAGGCATAGCGTGGAAAGCGCGGTACAAGTAGCTTGAACCGTCGACCAGTAATAAGGTTTTTTTCATGGTTACAAAGGCAGATATGGAAACACCCGCCGGCAAACAAATTCCGCTGATTATGTCAGAGATACGGACGGCGGCAGATAAGCTCGCGAACATCGGGCCCGCAGTCAGTGTCTTCGGCAGCGCACGCGTCAGCCGCAACTCCCCCCACTATGAAACCACCGTTGCCATTTCGGCCGCCTTGGCAGGCGCCGGGTTCGCGGTCATCGCAGGGGGCGGCCCCGGCATCATGGAGGCCGCCAACAAGGGCGCCTTCGAGGCAGGCGGCACCAGCATCGGGCTGAACATCAGCCTGCCGCACGAAGCGCACAACAACGAATATCAGACCATCAGCCTGTCATTCGAATATTTCTTCTCGCGCAAGGCGACGTTCTTCATGCACAGCTTCGCCTACGTGGCGATGCCGGGCGGTTTTGGCACGCTGGACGAGCTCTTCGAAGCGCTGACGCTGATCCAGACCGGCAAAGTGCCGCCCGCGCCCATCGTGCTGGTGGGCAGCGAATACTGGTCGGGCATGGTCGAGTGGTTAGGCGATCAGGTGCTGGGCAATGGCATGATCGGCGCGCACGACCTTGACCTTTTCATCATCGAGGACGACCCCGTCAAAGTGGTGCGCCGCGTCGTGGAATTCCATGACAAGGTCACTTCCGAGGCGCAATACGCGCCGTCCCTGCCCGCCTGAGTCCGGGGCGGGGCTTTTAGCCTGCGCAGGACGCGGCGGCCGCCCCAGGCTGCCGCGTCAATCCTATGGTTTCGCGCCGCGATCTCCGGCCGTGACTCCAGGCCACCGCCTCAGGCCATGGCTTTGACGATGGCTTCGCGCGCCAGTCCGATGAACTCGCTCTCTCCGGGGCGGGCGGGCAAGAGCCGAAACTCCACCGACGTCAGCGTCGGCAGGCCGGATGCGTGCAACCGTGCGATGCCGGGCGCCAGCGCTGACTCGTTCAGGCACGCCACCCCCAGGCCCGCCGAAATGGCCAGCTGCAAGCCTGCCACGCCCGATGCCACATGCGCCACGGCGTACGGTACGGCACGCCGTGTCAACTGGCGTTCCACGTATTGGCGCAATGCGCAGGTCTCGGGCAAGACCAGCAACGGCACGGGTTCGCCGGCAGGCGCCGCGGCGCCTTCGGCGGCCATCCATAGCAGCGGCTCGCGGCGCAGCAATGCACCCTGGGCCCGGGCCCGTGGCGCGCCGCGTTCCTGGATCGACATCGATATGCCCACGTCGATCTCACCTCGCTCGTAGGCGGCCTCGATCGCGCCGCTTTTCATGATCGTCACGTGCAACCGCACCTGCGGATACTGTTCGTTCAAGCGCCGCAGCATGCGCGCCACATCGCCGGGGCGAAAGTAATCCGTGATGAACAAGCGCAATTCGCCGCGCAGCGCCACGCCGCGCAAATCGCGGTAAGCCTCGTCGCTTAGCGCCAGGATGGCGCGGGCATGACGCAGCAGGCGCTCGCCCGCCGGCGTGGCGGTCACGCCCGTTTTGGCGCGCGTCAACAGCGGCTGGCCGGCGCGCTCTTCCAGTTTGCGCATCTGCTCGCTTACCGACGATTGCGACAGAAAAACCTTGGGCGCCGCCGCCGTCAGGCTGCCGGCATCAAGCACGGCGACCAGCGTGCGCAACTGGTCAAGGTCAAATCCAGGCATAGCCCATCCAACGGTTTCTGCGATGGATAGAATCGTAATTTCCTGCTTTTCCGATGTCAAACGTCTCTCTACACTGGCCTTCTACCCCTACACACAGGAGCTTGTCATGCCCCATATCGTCGTACACCTTTCCGGCCAGTCGGACCCTGCCATCAATCGTCGCGTGGTCGACTCCGTGGCGGGACTGACGCAGTCCGTGCTGGGCAAGAAGCTGCCGGTCATCGCCATTACGTTGCAGCACATCCCGCACGATCTCTGGTTCATCGGCGGCAAGCCGCTATCGGAACTGGGCAAGAACGCCTTCCACCTGGACATCAGCGTCACGGATGAAACCAACACCAAGGCCGAGAAGGCACGCTACATCAAAGAGATCTATGCGTCCTTCCAGCAGATACTGGGCGAACTGCACGAATGCTCGTACGTGCACGTGATCGACGCGCGGGCAGCCGCCTATGGATACGGCGGCGCCACGCAGGAATACCGGCATCAGCAAAGCGGGGTGTAGTCCTCCGGCGGCGGCCCCGCAGCGGGCCGAGCCGCATCCATAAAAAAAGCCGCGCACCCAAAGGTGTGCGGCTTTTTTGCTGCCGAATCGCCGGGGCAGAATGCCCCGGGGTTCGTCTTAGACGGAGGCTTCGCGCGCGGCGCGCTTGCGTTCGTTTTCCAGCAGATGGCGCTTGCGCAGACGGATCGACTTCGGCGTGATTTCAACGAGCTCGTCGTCGTCGATGAATTCCACGGCGTATTCCAGGGACATCTGGATCGGCGGCACCAGGCGCACGGCTTCGTCGGTACCCGAGGCGCGCACGTTGGTCAGCTGCTTGCCCTTGATCGGGTTCACGACCAGGTCGTTGTCACGGCTGTGAATGCCGATGATCATGCCTTCATACAGCGCATCGCCCGGGCTCACGAACATGCGGCCGCGATCTTGCAGCTTCCACAGCGCGTAGGCCACGGCATCGCCTTGGTCCTGGCTGATCAGCACGCCGTTGCGACGCTCGCCGATCGAACCTTCCTTGACCGGGGCGTATTCGTGGAAGATGTGGCTCATCAAACCCGTGCCGCGCGTCAGCGTCAGGAATTCGTTCTGGAAGCCGATCAGGCCACGGGCCGGGATCAGGTATTCCAGACGCGTACGGCCACGGCCGTCCGGCTGCATGTCTTGCAGGTCGCCCTTGCGGCGGCCCAGCTCTTCCATCACGCCACCCTGGTGGGCATCTTCAACGTCGATGGTCAACGATTCGAACGGCTCGCACTTCACGCCGTCGATGTCCTTGAACACCACGCGCGGACGCGACACGGCCAGCTCGTAGCCTTCGCGACGCATCGTTTCCAGCAGAATCGTCAGGTGCAGTTCGCCACGGCCCGACACTTCGAACACCGTGTCGTCGCCCGTGTCACGCACACGCAGCGCCACGTTGGACTTCAGCTCGCGGTCCAGGCGATCACGCACTTGGCGGCTGGTCACGAACTTGCCTTCGCGGCCGGCCAGCGGCGACGTGTTGACCATGAAGTTCATGGTCAGCGTCGGCTCGTCGATGCGCAGCATCGGCAGGGCTTCCTGCGTGAGCACGTCGGTCACGGTGCAGCCAATGCCCAGCTCTTCGATGCCGTTGATCAGCACGATGTCGCCGGCTTCGGCTTCTTCAACCACAACGCGCTCCAGGCCATGGAACTTCTGGACCTGGTTGATACGGCCCTTGCCGCCCTGGCCGTCCGGACCAAACTTGTAAGCCACTTCCATGCCGGGGCGCATGCGGCCACGGTTGATGCGGCCCACGCCGATCTTGCCGACGTAGCTGTTGTAGTCCAGCGAGATGATTTGCATCTGCAGCGGGCCGTTGGGATCGTCGTCACGCTGCGGCACGTGCTGCAGAATGGCTTCGAACAACGGGCGCATGTTGCCTTCGCGCACGTCAGGGGTCAGGCCGGCGTAGCCGGACAGGCCTGAGGCGTACACCACGGGGAAGTCCAGCTGCTCTTCCGTCGCGCCCAGCTTATCGAACAGGTCGAACGTGGCGTTGATGACGAAGTCGGTACGGGCGCCCGGGCGGTCGACCTTGTTGACGACCACGATCGGCTTCAGGCCCAGGGCCAGTGCCTTGCGGGTCACGAAAATGGTCTGCGGCATCGGGCCTTCAACGGCGTCAACCAGCAGCAGCACGCCGTCAACCATGGACAGCACGCGCTCGACTTCACCACCGAAGTCGGCGTGACCCGGGGTGTCGACGATGTTGATGTGCGTGCCTTCGTATTCAACGGCACAGTTCTTGGCCAGAATCGTAATGCCGCGTTCTTTTTCCAGGTCGTTCGAGTCCATGACCCGTTCGGTCAGCGCCTGGTTTTCGCGGAAGGTGCCGGATTGGCGCAGCAGCTGGTCGACCAGGGTTGTTTTACCGTGGTCCACGTGGGCGATGATGGCGACGTTGCGCAAGGCGCGAGTCATAGCGAGTCCTTTAAGGTCAGGGTGGAGGGCAGCAAGCCCTCCGGCAATTCGTTCAGTGCAAGCAATGCCTGCTTGGGGTCTGGCATGGCCTGCAAGGCTTCCAGCTCAACGGCGCGTTCCAGAGAAAATGGCCCGACATGCGTGCGCCGCAGCGCCGTCAGGTGGGCGAAACAGCCCAGCACGCGCCCGATGTCCTGGGCCAGTGTTCGGATGTATGTGCCTTTACTGCAAGCCACATCGATCTCTGCCTGCGTTCCCGAAAGGGACAACAGCTCGATGCGGTGAATCGTGATCTGGCGCGGGGCCCGTTCCAGCTCGATGCCGGCGCGCGCGTACTCGTACAGCGGCTTGCCGTCGCGCTTGAGCGCGGAGTACATCGGCGGAATCTGCTCGATCGTGCCCGAGAAACGTGACAGCGCGTCGCGCAGCGCCTGTTCGTCAACGGTAAAGCCCGGTTCGGCGGTGGACACGACATTGCCGGTCAGGTCGCCAGAATCGGTTTCGCTGCCAAATTGCAGCGTAGCGCGATACGCCTTGTCAGCGTTAAGCATCGCGCCGGAAATCTTGGTTGCGCGTCCCATGCAGCACACCAGCAAGCCGGTGGCGAAGGGATCCAGCGTTCCCGTATGACCGGCTTTCGCCGCGTCCATGGAACGCTTGGCGCGTTGCAAGGCGTGGTTGCTCGACAAACCTACGGGTTTGTCGAGCAACAGCACACCGTCGAGCAAAAGCCCGCGTCGTTTAGCCATCGTCGGAATCCGGTTGAAAAGCAGTGACGACAGCCCGATCAGGACTGGTCTTCAGGTTCGTCAGGCACGCCCGAGTGCGGGCCGGGCCGGTTTGCGCGGTCGATGAGGATCGACATTTCGATGCCACGGGCAATCTGCTCGTCGTGGAAGAAGCGCAAAGTGGGGACAGTGTGAATGTGCAGCAGCTTGTAAAGCTGGGAATGCAGCCAACCGGCTTTTTCGTTCAGCAAGGCGGTGGCGGCTTCGGGCTCGGCGCCCAAAACCGTGAACCACACCTTGGCATGCGCGTAGTCGGTCGACAATTCCACACCAGAGAGCGTGATCAGTCCGGCGCGAGACATATCGATCTCGCGCTGGATGATCTCGGCCAGATCCTTCTGGATCTGGTCGGCCAGCCGCAGATTGCGGCCGGGGATGGCTTTGGACTTGTGACGGCTCATTAGCAATAATGCCTCGCGACGCTTTACAGCGTACGCGCGATTTCCTTGATTTCAAAGACTTCCAGCTGGTCACCCACCTGGATGTCATTGTTGCCGCGCAGCGTAAGACCGCAATCGAAGCCCGACTTGACTTCCTTGACGTCGTCCTTGAAGCGGCGCAGCGATTCAAGATGCCCCGTCCAGTGAACCACGTTGTTGCGCAGCAGGCGTACCTGGGAATCGCGGCGCACGATGCCATCAAGCACCATACAACCAGCGATGTTGCCAAGGCGCGAGATGCTGTAGACCTCACGGATCTCGACCAGGCCGATGATTTCTTCCTTCTTTTCGGGCGCCAACATGCCCGACATGGCCGCCTTAACTTCATCCACGGCGTCATAGATGATGTTGTAGTAGCGCACGTCGATGCCGTTGTTCTCGGCCAGCTTCTTGGCGCTTGCTTCCGCACGCACGTTGAAGCCGATCACGACAGCATTCGAGGCAATGGCCAGGTTGATGTCGGTTTCCGAGATGCCGCCCACGGCCGCGTGCACCACTTGCACACGGACTTCGTCGGTCGACAGCTTGACCAGCGATTGGACCAGCGCTTCCTGCGAACCCTGCACGTCGGTCTTGACGATAAGGGTAAGCGTTTGCGTGCCCTCGCCCAGGTTGTCGAACATCGATTCCAGCTTGGCGGCCTGTTGGCGCGCCAACTTGACGTCGCGGAACTTGCCTTGGCGGAACAGCGCGATTTCGCGCGCCTTGCGTTCGTCGGACAGCGCCATCAGTTCGTCGCCGGCGGCGGGAACTTCGGTCAGACCCTGAATTTCCACCGGGATGGACGGGCCGGCCGATTGAATCGGCTTGCCGTTTTCGTCCAGCATGGCGCGCACGCGGCCGAAGCTTGCGCCGGCCAGCACGACGTCGCCGCGCTTGAGCGTACCGCTTTGCACCAGGATCGTCGCGACCGGGCCACGGCCCTTGTCCAGACGGGCTTCGATGACCAGACCCTTGGCGGGAGCATCTTCCGGCGCCTTCAATTCCAGCACTTCGGCTTGCAGCAGCAGGTTTTCCAGCAGATCGTCGATGCCTTCGCCGGTCTTGGCCGACACGCCCACGAAGGGCACGTCGCCACCGTATTCTTCCGGCACGACCTGTTCGGCAACCAGTTCCTGCTTGACGCGTTCCGGGTTGGCCGACGGCTTGTCGATCTTGGTCACGGCCACAACCATGGGCACGCCCGCGGCCTTGGCGTGGTGGATGGCTTCACGCGTTTGCGGCATCACGCCGTCGTCGGCGGCAACCACCAGAATCACGATGTCGGTCGCCTTGGCGCCGCGGGCACGCATGGCGGTGAACGCCTCGTGGCCCGGGGTGTCAAGGAAGGTCACCATGCCGCGTTCGGTTTGAACGTGGTAGGCGCCAATGTGCTGCGTAATGCCGCCGGCTTCGCCCGCGGCAACCTTGGCGCGGCGGATGTAATCCAGCAACGAGGTCTTACCGTGGTCGACGTGGCCCATGACGGTCACGACCGGGGCGCGCGGCAGCTGTTCAGCTTCGGACACCGTGGCGGATTCGTCCAGGAATGCTTCCGGATCGTCCAGCTTGGCGGCGATGGCCACGTGGCCCAGTTCCTCGACCACGATCATGGCCGTTTCCTGGTCCAGCACCTGGTTGATGGTGACCATCTGGCCCAGCTTCATCAGATGCTTGATGACCTCGGCGGCCTTCACGGACATCTTGTGCGCAAGGTCGGCCACGCTGATGGTTTCCGGCACGTGAACTTCGCGTGCAATGAATTCCTGCGGTGCGGGCTCGTTGCGGCGGTCGTTCTGCTGGTTGCGGCCACCACGGCCGCCGCCCTTGCCACCCCCCTTGCCGCCTGCACGCCAGCCATCACGGCTGGCCGGGGCGGCCGGCTTGTCGGCGGGCTTCTTGCGCGAGGCGTCATCCGACCAGGTCGAAGCAACTTCGGCGGTCTTGATGGTCTTTTTCGCGCCAGGAGCGGCGGGCTTGGCGTCCTTCTTGGCGCCAGGCGTGGCGCCCGGCTTGCCGGCCGGCTTGTGCAGCGTGCCGGAAATCGGCGCGGCAGCGGCGGCGGCGGGGGCCTCCGGCTCAGGCGCGCGCAGCACCTTGCGCGGACGGTTCAGCATCTCGCGCAGCGCGGCGGCTTCGGCCTCGGCGGCACGGCGCGCCTCATCGCGGCCACCCGACGTAGCGGAGGCGGCAAGGGGCGGGCCGGCGCGGCGGTTGTCGGCACGGTTGCCCACCTTGACAGGGGGCGCGGCCGGCGCGGGCGCGGCGGTTTTCACGGGTTCGGACTTCGCGGCAGGCTGCGCCTGGGCGATCGGCGCAGAGGCCTCGGGGGAAGGTGTATCGGACTTATTGGCTAGCACAACGGGTTCCGGCTTGGCTTCTTCAGCCTTGGGCTCGGTGGATTCAGTCTTAACTTCGGGCTTGGCCTCTTCGGCCACGGGCTCGGCAGGAGCAGGCGCCGGCGTCGGTTCGGGTTCAGGCTGGGCCTGGACTTCGGCGGCTTGCGCCTCGACGGGGGCGGGCACTTCGGCCGCGACGGGTTCAACAGGCGCGGGCGCTTCAACCGGCGCGGGCGCTTCTACAGCAACGGGCTCTTGTACCGCGGCAGGGGCCGAAGCCTCGGCCTTGTCGGCAGTGGTCTCGCGGGGCTCGACCACGGCAGGAGCCTCGGGTGCAGCCGGCGCGGACACCTGCTGCTCTTCTTCGATCGCAACTTCATCTTCGGCGCGCGCGGACGCAGCCTGCTCAAGGGCGATTTCGGAGGGATCACGCTTGACGAAAACGCGCTTCTTGCGCACTTCGACCTGGATCGTGCGCGAGCGGCCGGTGGCATCAGCCTGCCGGATCTCGGACGTCTGGCGGCGCGTCAAGGTGATCTTCTTGCCTTCGGTCGCGCCATGGGCGCGACGCAGCGATTCGAGCAATTTCGCCTTGTCGCTGTCGGTGACGGAATCGTCAACCGATTTGAGGTCAACACCAGCCGAGCGCAGCTGATCCAGCAGCACATTGGCAGGCATTTTCAGCTCGGTAGCGAACTGGGCGACGGTGTTACTCGACATTAGGCTCTCTCTTCCCTATATGCAGCTATTACAAACAACGTGAACTTGCGGTGGATGAAACCAGCACTACCCACCGCAGACCCGTGTCCTTTTGGTTATTCTTCGTCGAACCAATGGGCACGGGCACGCATGATGAGGTCGCTGGCTTCCTGCTCGGTCAAGCCGGCGATTTCCGCCAGTTCGTCCGTTGCCAATTCGGCCAGATCATCACGCGTATGCACTTGACGCTCGGCCAGCTTCGCAGCCAGTTCTTGCGTCATGCCTTCGAGTTCAAGCAAATCCTGTGCGGTCTCAAGGCGCTCTTCCTGGGCAATTGCCTCAGTCAGTAGCGCATTGCGGGCACGGGCGCGCAATTCATTGATGGTGTCTTCGTCAAACGCTTCGATTTCCAGCAGTTCCTGCATGGGTACGTAAGCGATTTCCTCGATACCGGTAAAACCTTCGTCGATCAGGATGTCGGCGACTTCCTCATCAACGTCCAACTTGCTCATGAACGTGGTGCGCAGACCCGAACGCTCGACTTCCTGGCGGTTCAGGCTTTCTTCCGGCGTCATGATGTTGATCTGCCAGCCCGTCAGCTCGGACGCCAGGCGCACGTTCTGACCCTTGGCGCCAATGGCCTTGGGCAGGTTTTCTTCGTCAACCACGACGTCCATCGCATGCTTGTCTTCATCAACGACGATCGATTCGACGTTGGCCGGCGCCAAGGCGCCGATGACAAACTGCGCGGGGTCTTCCGACCACAACACGATGTCGACCTGTTCACCACCCAGCTCGTTACGAACCGCGGTGACGCGCGAACCGCGCATGCCGACGCAGGTGCCGATCGGGTCGATACGCTTATCGTATGCCACCACGGCGATCTTGGCACGCACACCCGCGTCACGGGCAGCAGCCTTGATCTCGAGCAGACCCTGCTCGATTTCGGGCACTTCGTTCTCGAATAGCTGGCGAATGAACTCGGGCGAGGTGCGCGACAGGATCACCTGCTGGCCGCGCGCGGCGTGGTCAACACGCAACACGTAGGCGCGGACACGGTCGGCAACCCGGAGGTTTTCCTTCGGGATCATTTCGGAGCGCGGCAGGCGCGCTTCGATCTTGCCGGTTTCGACAATGGCGTCGCCTTTGTCCATGCGCTTGATCGTGCCGGACACAATGGTTTCGCCACGGTCCAGGAAGTCGTTCAGCACCTGTTCGCGTTCGGCATCCCGGATCTTTTGCAAGATGGCCTGCTTGGCCGCCTGCGCGCCGATGCGGCCGAATTCGATGGGCTCAAGCGGCTCTTCGATGTATTCACCTTCCTGAATATCAGGAACGATTTCTTGCGCGTCCGACAGCATTTCCTGCTTGTCAGGTTCTTGCAGGCCCGCTTCGTCAGGCACCACCAGCCAGCGGCGGAAGCCCTCGTGATCGCCGGTTTCCCTATCGATGGCGACACGAATGTCCGCATCATCCTTGAAGCGCTTTTTCATGGCCGAGGCCAGCGCACTTTCCAGCGCACCGAACACGACGTCACGCGTGACGTTCTTTTCACGCGCCAAGGCATCGACCAACAGAAGAATTTCGCGACTCATCGCTTTTTGCCCTTGAAATCCAGAACGGGATCCAGTTTTGCACGTTCGATATCCTCGACCGTGAAATTCAACACCTGGATTTCGTTCTTTTTTGCCTCAAATTCGAGACCGAAGACGGTCTTGTGCATCCCAGCGTCAGCTTCCGAGGCGGCGGCGTCGTCTTCGGGCACGGTCAACGTGCCGGAGAAAACCTTACGTCCGTCTAATGCCTCACGCAGCTTGATTTCGATGCGCTCGCCTGCAAACCGGCGGAATTCGGCTTCGTTGCGCAACGGGCGGTCAATGCCCGGCGAACCGACTTCCAGTCGTTTGTAGTCGACGTTTTCGACTTCGAACACCCGCGACAACTGGCGGGAAACCTGTTCACAGTCTTCGATGCGCACACCGCCGACCCGATCGATCGTTACGCGCAAAAGGCCCAGGGCGGCACGCTCGACGTCCACGAGTTCGACGTCCATGCCGGCCAGAGCCTCTTCGGTCAATGCGAATAAATCAGCCATATACTCAAAAAAAATGGGCTGCACGCCCAGCCCACCGATATTGCGCAGAGCCCAGCCGCTTCCCTACTGCACGTAAGGAGCAATGCTGGGCAGCGCCCTATATTGCGACCTAAATTGATGCGCCACGGGTCATTCCAACCCTGCCTGCCCCACAACCCGATATTGAAACCTCAGGTCCGGCGGCACTTGGCGCATATCCGATGCCAAACTGCTATTGAACAACTTCGTATTCAACAACCGCTGAGAACCGCAGCTATTGCAAACCCGCTGCGCTTCAATTGCTAATGCAAACTGCTGTCGGCATTCTCGCCGGCACTCATACTCGCGTTCTTACCAGCATTCTTACCAGCGTTCTTACCAGTATTCATACCCGCATTCGCACGAGCTTCGACTCTGGCCTTGGCAACAACCAAGCCTGCCAAAGCGGCATCTCGAACCCATCGCCCGGCAAAGGGCAATGACGCGAAGCCATGAAAACCATTGATTTTACCAGATAAACTGGAAAAACGCCTGATTCGTCACGGGCTTACGCTTATACGGGACATATCGGGGTCGGCGGCGCGCCAAACGCGCCGCCAGCAAGCGGATCAGCGGCCCTGACGGCCTCGTCCACCCATCACACCCAACCGCGATTCATGGGCCGAGGCGCCTCGCGGCTGCCAATCGTCGCCGCGCGGGCCCGACGAGGCAGCGGAGGAACTGCGCGGAGCGCGCGGCTTGCCGCCCGCCCCCGGACCCTTGTTCGCAGCCGGGCCGCCGGCATTACGCGAACCTTCCGCCTTGTTGCCGCCACGGCCTCCAGCGCCCGCGGGCTTGCCATTACCGCTACGACCGCCATTAGCGCCACGCGCACCCGCCGGTTTGCCGCCGGGCTTGCCGCCAGAAGGCTTGCGGCCGCCGCCCACGGGAGCTTCGGCCACGTTGCCGGCAACGACATCAGCCGAAGCCACGTTGCCGCGCTGGCCGTCTGCCGCCGCCGCGCGCGGACCACGCGGGCCTCGCGGCTTGCCGCCGGGTTTTCCGCCCGGCTTGCCGCCTGGCTTGCCACCAAGTCGGCCACCACCGGCCGCTGCGGAACGATCACCGCCCGGCTTGCCACCCTTGCGGTTGCCGCCCGCGCCTTCCGAGGCCAGGGGATGACCGTTGGCATAGCCACCGGCAATCATCAGGCCCGTACCAAAGGGGTCGGACGGGCAGGCGGCGGTTTGACCCGCGCTACCCAGCCGACCACCTTGCAGCTTGCCGCGACGACCGATTCGGGCACCGTTCATGCCATTGCGATCCATCGTGCCAAACCCGGGAGGCAGCGCGCTGTCATGCGACACCGGCTGCTTCGAACGGCGACGGTTGCCGCCAGATTCGTCGTCATCGCGCAACAGGCCCAGCTGGACCATCAGCGCGGTAACCAGCGAACCATCCAATTCTTCCCAGCGACCGCGACGCAGCGTGCGCGGCAAAACCACGTCACCAAAGCGCGTGCGGATCAGGCGGCTGACCGTCACACCCACCGCTTCGAACATGCGGCGGACTTCGCGGTTGCGCCCTTCCTGCAAGGTCACGCGATACCAGCGGTTGCTGCCGTCGCCACCCAGGTAATCCAGCGCACCGAACGCGGCCACGCCGTCTTCA
This sequence comes from Achromobacter sp. ESBL13, assembly GCF_036668755.1. Taxonomy (NCBI): domain Bacteria; kingdom Pseudomonadati; phylum Pseudomonadota; class Betaproteobacteria; order Burkholderiales; family Alcaligenaceae; genus Achromobacter; species Achromobacter sp. ESBL13. The sequence goes on from NZ_JAZEVT010000003.1 coordinate 140,847, forward strand.
AGCTCGATGCCGTCGACCAGCGACTGGCGCTGCGCTTCGTCCATCTCGCCCAGCACGCGAACCGCGTACTCGCGCTCCGTGCCATAGCGCGGATGCATGATGCGGTTGGCCATGTCACCCGAGGTCGTGAAGATCAGTAGACCTTCCGTGTTCAGGTCCAGACGCCCCACCGACAGCCACTTGCCCGTGCGCAGCTTGGGCAAGCGTGCAAACACGCTGGCGCGGCCCGCCGGATCGTCATGGCTGACGATTTCGCCTGCCGGCTTGTGATACAGAATCACGCGCGGCGGCTTTTTCGTATTCGTGCGCATGATCGGCTTGCCGTTCACGCGGACTTGATCGTTGGGCGCAACGCGCTGGCCGATATGGGCCGGCTCACCATTGACGGACACACGGCCGGCAACGATCAGTTCTTCCATCTCGCGGCGCGAGCCGATACCGGCGTCGGCCAGCACCTTGTGCAACTTGGGCATGACCGAATCGCTATTCAGGTACTTGCCCAGGCGCTGTTCCATGCGGTCGGTGTTGTCGAGATACGACAGCGCCTGCTCCGCTTCCTGCTCACCACCCCGGGAGTCAGCCGACTCAACCGGTGCTGCGGCCGCGGCGGACTGGCCTTCAGCGGGAGCCTGCTCTGCGGCGGCGTCGCCACGGCGACGGCGGAACGGCGTCCTCAGCTTGCGTCCGCGCCCACGCGCGCCGGCATCGCCTTCAGCAGAGGGTTCGCGCGCGGCGGAGGCGTCCGGCTGGCCGTTGGAAACGGTGTCATCCGAACGGGGATTGTCGTCCTGCATTGCTGTATTCGTTGTCACTGGGACAGCTCCGAATTTCAAACTTGGGTAGGCCTGCCAGGGGCGGGCTCGTCATCATCAGGGGACGCCGAATCAGGATCGGCGCCAGGTTGCGCCGGATCCGCTTCGTCCGAGGCCGTGGAAACGGCATCAGTTTCGGGCCGAACAGGATCATCAAGGCCGAAAGCGGGCTCATGCCCGGCGGCGCCAGGCGCTGCGTGATCGGTCTCGTCAATCGGGTCGGTCGGTTCCGCGTGTTTTGCGTTCGCGACACTTTCCTTTGCAGCACCGGCCGTAGAGGGGTCGGCGGCCATATCGGAAATGTCGTTACCGAACCTGTCGTCGGGGAAACCGGACGGGGTCGGCATATTGGACAAGCCTGCGGCTTGCTCCCGGACGGTGGGTTCGTCGTCGGGATTCGCGCTTTCTTCTGTGCGCGAAACGACGGATTCTACGCTATCGACCGGGTCTATGGGTGCATCGTGTTCCGAAACTGACAATTCCGCAACTGGAACAGGGTCATTTTTTAACGGGTCGGCCATATTTTCGACAGCGAGTTCACCCTGGGCATGCTCATCATCGGCATCCGACCCACCAACACTGAGCGGCCCGTCGGTGGCGGCCTCCGCTGCGCCGGCTTCTGCCGCCTCTTCTGCCGCCTCTTCTGCCGCCTCTTCTGGCGGCGTCTCAACACCCTCACCCGTCAGCTGCTGCACTTCGCCCAGGTCCAGCCCAGCCAGCGCGGCGGCGGCGTGGGCAGATTCCAGCGGCGGCAACTCGTCCAGCGCCCGCAGCCCCAGATCATCCAGGAACTGTCGCGTGGTGCCGAACAGCGCAGGGCGACCCGGCGCGTCGCGATGCCCGATGACCTCGATCCAGCCGCGATCTTCCAGGGCCTTCACGATTTGCGAGGACACCGTCACGCCGCGTATATCCTCGATATCGCCGCGCGTGACAGGCTGGCGCCAGGCAACAATCGCCAAGGTCTCCATGACCGCGCGCGAGTACTTGGGCGGCTTTTCCGGACTCAGGCGCTCAAGGTAGCGCTGCATATGCGGGCGGCTCTGGAATCGCCAGCCGCTGGCCAGCTGCACCAGCTCCAGACCACCATCGGCCCAATTGGCTTGCAGCGTCTCCAACAGCGCGCGCAGCTTGCTGTTATCGAATTGTTCATCGTCCCCGAATAGCTTGCGCATATCGGACAGTTGCATCGGCTGCACCGCGCATAACAACGCGGTTTCCAGCACGAGTATTGCCTCGCTATCGTTCATCGACATTCAAATTCACAAAGGGCTAACTTGCGCTAGGTTTAAAATAAGGTTAATATTCTTTTCTCAGACGCGGGGTGGAGCAGTCTGGCAGCTCGTCGGGCTCATAACCCGAAGGTCGTAGGTTCAAATCCTGCCCCCGCAACCAAATTTGATGAAGGCCTGGCGAATGCGCCGGGCCTTTTTCATTTGTGCTTCGTGGATATGGCGAAAGCCGGCTTGCGCCGAAGCCGCCTTCACCGAAGCCGCCTTCACCGAAGCCGCCTTCACCGAAGCCGCCTTCACCGAAGCCGCCTTCACAGCGCCGGCTTGCAGCACACGCCGGGCAGCAACACCGAACGACAAGCCCATTTGGAATAACGCGCGGCCTGCGCTCAACCCACGATTGCCAATCTTGGCCCGCCAACCCACCATCAAGACGGGACTGCAATCGACGGCGTTGATCGGCGTAGTGTTCACAAGATTCCTGGGTTGACTGCCACTGACAGGCTGGCGCCACAAAAGGCGAACGGGTCAGGATAAAGGCGTAGTGCCTGCGCATCGGATACCGCGGCAGACGCTTTAAGCAAATTCTGGAAAAGCCGGCATCATTGGCCAACAAGCCCGCGGGAAGCACCGGAACCCGGCGCCTGCATCTCACGGCGGTCAGTATCAACGGCCCGGATCAACGGCCCATGGCCTTGGCGATATGGCTACCGGCCACACGCCCGACATCAAGCACCCTTGCGCATGCGAAGACCTGCTTCGTCGCACCCTGGCCGGACGCGGGCCAGACTTACGATTCTTGGATATTTTGAAGGTACATGCTGGCGAACACCGAACTGCCAAGACCCACATCAATACCCTTGGCCAGCCGTCCGCGTAATTGGCGAATTATACCGCCATAACGTTGCCCCTCAAGCTTGAAACGCGTGCGCGAGTGGCCCGGATCAGGCACCCGGCTTGTCCCAAGGAGCCGAACCCAGGCGCTCAACCAGAAAGTCCAACATGGAACGCAGTATTAACGGCATTTGCCGGCGCGACGCGTAGACGCCGTAAATGCCCAGCTCCTGAGGCTTGCACTGAGGCAGGATCGCCTTCAAACGGCCGGCCGCAATATATTCATTAGCGTAGTAAGTAGGCAACATCGCAATACCCGCCCCCTCCAACGCCGCATGCAACAGCACGGACACTTCGTTGGCGCTGATATTTCCGCTGACGGGCACATCCACCGGCAGCCCTTCCCGCTCGAAACGCCACAGGCTTTTGCCAAAATAAGAATGCGTCAGGCAGTTTCGCAGGGACAGGTCTTCAATCCGAGCCGGCACCCCCTCGCGCGACAGATAATCGGGGGATGCGCACACCACCGACCGGCAAACCGCCAGCTTGCGGGCAATCAGGTTCGGATCCAGGTCATTGGTGATGCGCACCGCCAGATCGACCCGCTCTTCCACGAGATTGACGGCGCGCTCGACCAACATCAAGTCAACCGATGTGCCCGGGTGCAGTTTTACGTAGTCTGTCACCGCGCCGGCCAGATGGCTGGAACCAAACGACATGCTGGTGGTAATTCGCAACAAGCCCCTAGGGGTATCTTCAGGCGTGGACACCGCGCTTCGCAGGTCACCGACCATATCCAGCATCTGGCGGCAACGGGGTAGCGTCTCGGCGCCTGCGGGGGTCAGACTCAAGCGGCGCGTCGTCCGGTGCAGCAGGCGCACCCCGACCCACTGTTCCATTTCAGCCAGGTAGCGGGAAACCATGGCACGCGACATGTCCAGATGAACCGCCGCCGCCGACAGGCTTCCCCGGTCAGCAACCTCTACAAACACCTGCATCGCCTTCAAACGATCCATGATTGTCTCGATTCTTGCATCAGACCGTACCGGTTATACCGTATTTCAGTGCAACATCCGCGCCTAAATGGCGACATTTTGATCACTCGCGGCGGCACGGCAGGTTCAGGCCGGTGCTTGCCCCAACGCCTCAGCAACGGCCGCGCGAACCTGCGCAACGTCCAGGCCGCGAACGATATAGACCAGGTGCGATGCGCGTTCGTCGGTTGGCCATTGCGCGAGTGCGCGCAAGGGGTATAGCTCGCCGTGCACGCCATGCACCTCGCAGGGCAGCACCTCCCCTTCGAAGCACACCAGGCCCTTCATCCGCAAAATTCCCTGTCCATAGCGCTCTTGGATGCGGGACACGCCCGCAAGGAACGCGGCCCGCCCTAGGGGCGACGACAAGAACAAAGAAAAGCTCGCCACCTGGCCATGCCGCTCGACCGGCGGCCGGGTAAACGCTTGAAGCCAATTCGACAATGCAGCACCATCGCGGCGCGCAGCCACATCGGGGCCGTCGCGCAAAATGCCGGCCAGCGGCGCGTCCTGGCGCTGCACACAGCGCTGCGCCCCGGGATTGATGGCAATGACGGCCTGTTCTACGCGCCGCAACTGCGCCGCGTCGGCCAAGTCCGACTTGCTGAGCACGACGGCGTCCGCCAAGGCCAATTGCCGCGCCGCTTCGGGCTGGTTGGCCAATTGCGATTCACCATGGCGCACGTCCACCAAGACAATTGCGCCGCGATACGCGTAGCGCTCCGCCAGAAACCGATCGTGTTTCAGCATGAACAGCGTCGATGCCGGGTCCGCCAACCCGCTGGTTTCGATAATTACCCGCCGAAAAGGCTTGATCCGGCGGTTGACCGCCAACATGAAAAGGTCGCGCAGCGTGTCGACCACCGCCCCGCTGACGACGCAGCACAAGCAGCCGCCCTCGATCAGCACGACATTGGCAGGCGCCAGTCGGACCAGATGATGATCGACGCCGATATCGCCGTATTCATTGACTACAACCACGGCGTCGGCATAAGCGGGGTCGTGCAGCAGGCGGTTCAGCAGCGTGGTCTTGCCACTACCCAGGAAACCTGAAATCACGGTTACGCCGATGCGCTTGTCGTCTTCGATCTGCCCTGGCATTGCACCTGGTCCCGCTTGGTTGTTTTGGATCTGGCGAAGCGTACAACAACCTGCACAACAACCCTATCCGCGCAGTCGCGCACGGCGAAAACAAAAAGGGCCACTCGCTTTCGCCAGTGGCCCTTCAGTTCGGCTTGGGTCCGTTGCCATTGCCTGCTTGCGCGTGGCGGCTTACCGACCTTGAATTCTTTTGGCTCCCCGAGCTGGGCTCGAACCAGCGACCTGCGGATTAACAGTCCGTCGCTCTACCGACTGAGCTATCGGGGATCTGCCAAGAACGCAATTATGAACTAAATTTTTGGCGCACGCAAACTGCGATTTTTTTTGTTCTTTTTGGGGTGACCGTTTCCCATCGCTAAAAAACTCTGATATGATTTCGGTCTTTCCAGATCAGGCCCCATAAACAGGGCGGCGAACTGGAAAGAACTAAGATGTTTCGCTAGTGTTTTGCTCGTTATTCCGCAACCCGGATATTCCGCAACCCGGAAAGGCAGTGAAGCCGAAGCGAATGGTCTTGCCGGCATAGCTCAGTTGGTAGAGCAGCGCATTCGTAATGCGAAGGTCGTAGGTTCGACTCCTATTGCCGGCACCAAATTCTAAAAGCAGCCCTCTCGGGCTGCTTTTTTCATTTCCGCGCCCCAACACGCCGCCGCCCCGCGTTCCCCTACGGGAACTCCGCCCGCCCGCCGCGCGTCCAACTTGCTGGATTTTCATTCAGCCAAGCGAAGACCACCATGCGCATCCTCCTTGTCGAAGACGACATCATGATCGGTGAAAGCGTGCTGGATTGCCTGCGCGCGGAACACTACGCCGTGGATTGGGTCCGGGACGGCAGCGCCGCGGAATCCGCGCTGCGTACCGACCCCTACGACCTCATCCTGCTGGACCTGGGCCTGCCCAAGCGCGACGGCCTGGCCTTGCTGCGCGAGCTACGCGCCCGCAAGGACCGCACCCCCGTCCTGATCGCCACCGCGCGCGATGCCGTCAGCGACCGCATTGCGGGCCTGGACGCAGGCGCGGACGACTACATCGTCAAACCCTACGACGTGGACGAACTGCTGGCGCGCATGCGGGCATTGATACGCCGCAGCGCCGGCCGCGCCGAGCCGGTGTTCGAACATGAGGGCATCACGATCGATCCGCAATCGCACGCTGCCATGGTGGACGGCACCCCGGTTGCTCTGACCGCCCGCGAATGGGCCGTCCTGGAGCCGTTGATCGCCCGTCCGGGCATGATCTTTTCGCGCGCCCAACTGGAAGAAAAACTGTATAGCTGGAAAGACAGCGTCAGCAGCAACGCGGTTGAGGTTTATATTCATGGCCTGCGCAAAAAACTGGGTCCGAACCTGATCCAGAACGTCAGAGGCGTCGGCTATGTCATCCCCAAAACATGAGCATCAGGCTTAGCTATTCGCTGAGAGCCCGCCTGCTGTTTTTTCTGCTGGCCGCCATCGTGGTCGGCGCGTTGGCGCAAGGCGTTATCGCGTATCGCAGCACGCTGGCCCAGGCCGACGACATCTTCGATTCGCTGCTGCAACGCACCGCGTTGTCGCTGGGCACGGGCGACGGCCTGCTCAGCACCGGTCCCCGGCAAAGCCTTGGGGCCGCCACACCCATGGCAGACGATCTGATCATCCAGATCTGGACGCCCGACGGCCTGCGCGTATTCAATTCCCGCTCGCGTCGCCCCCTGCCGGACCAGATCGTGCTGGGTTTTTCCGATGCCAGAATGGAAGGCATCACGTACCGCGTGTATGCGCTGGCCACCCCGTTTCAGGTGATTCAGGTGGCGCAGGACATGAACGTGCGCAAGCAAATGGCCCGCGAGCTGGCGCTGCGAACCATCGCACCCATCGCGGCGGCGGCGCCGCTGTTGATGCTGGTGGTGTGGTGCGTGGTCAGTTGGTCGCTTCGGCCCGTCAAGCGTGCTCGCGCCCAGGTGGCGGCGCGGCAGCCCGAAGATCTTTCGCCCGTCAACGTGCAGGGCTTGCCCGACGAGATCCGCCCGCTGATCCTGGAATTGAACTTGCTGCTGGAACGCATGCGGACCGCGTTCGCCCAGCAAAAACAATTTGTTGGCGACGCGGCGCACGAGCTGCGCTCGCCACTGGCCGCGCTACGCTTGCAGCTACAGGCACTACAACGCGCCGGCGACGCCGACAGCCGCAAAATCGCGGAACAGCGCCTGGCCTCGGGCATCGACCGCGCCACCCGGCTGGTGGAGCAGATGTTGTCCATGGCGCGTCACGAAAGCACGTCCGAGCCCTCTCCCGCCACCCCCGTGGACTTGGCCGACGTGCTGCGCCAGGCGCTGTCCGAGACGCTGGCGCAGGCCAATGCCAAGTCGATCGCCATCGACATGGACGGTGCCGGCGAAGCACACGTGCAAGGCCACCGCGACGCCCTCACCTTGCTGGCCCGCAACCTGCTGGACAACGCCATCAAGCACAGCCCCGAAGGCGGCCGCATCCGTCTGCATCTGCAATCCACGGCCGGCCAGGCATCTTTCACCATCGACGACGAGGGGCCCGGCATACCGCCCGCCGAACGCGAGCGCGTCTTCGACCGCTTCTATCGCGCCGAAGGCAACACCCAGCACGGCAGCGGACTGGGCCTGTCGATTGCGCGGGCCATCGCGGATCGCCATGGCGCCGACATCATTCTTGAGGACGCGCCCGGGGGCCACGGCCTGCGCGCGCGCGTGCAATTTCCCATTCCGCGTTGATTACGCCGATTTAAGATTCGCCTAAGTGTCAGGCCCGAAGATAGCGCCATGTCCTCAAACATGAACGCAGGAGCCGACATGAAGACCTCGCAAATGAAACCCTCGCGCCTAGTGCTGGCGCTGCTGGCTGCTGGCGCCATTGGCGGCGCCGGCGCAACCGCCGTGACGGGCGGCGTGTCGATGGCGGCCAACGCCCCGACCGCCATCGCCGCAACGCCATCCATCAACGCTTCCAGCCCGCCCAACTTCGCCCAGATCACCCGCGACTTTGGCCCGGCTGTCGTCAACATCAGCGTCAGCGGCACTCGCAAGGTGTCCGCCGACGACGATGACCCCTTTGCCCAGTTTTTTGGCCAGATCCCGGGTTCGCGCGGCCGCATGCCGTCGCGTGAAGTCCCGATGCGCGGCGAAGGCTCGGGCTTCATCATCAGCGCCGACGGCATCATCCTGACCAACGCACACGTCGTGCAGGATGCCAAGGAAGTCACCGTCAAGCTGACTGACCGCCGCGAGTACAAGGCGAAGGTGCTGGGCGCGGACCCGCAGACCGATGTGGCCGTGCTCAAGATCGACGCCAAGAACCTGCCGGTGGTCAAGGTGGGTGACGTGAACCAACTGCAAGTTGGCGAATGGGTGCTGGCCATCGGCTCGCCCTACGGCCTGGAAAATACGGCCACGGCCGGCATCGTCAGCGCCAAGGGCCGTTCGCTGCCCGATGACACGTCGGTGCCTTTCATCCAGACGGACGTGGCGGTCAACCCGGGCAATTCGGGCGGCCCGCTGTTCAATGATCGTGGCGAAGTCGTGGGCATCAACTCGCAGATCTACAGCCGCACCGGTGGTTTCCAGGGCCTGTCGTTCTCGATTCCCATCGACGTAGCCTACAAGATCAAGGATCAGATCCTGGAACACGGCAAGGTGCAGCATGCGCGACTGGGCGTGACCGTGCAGGAAGTGAATCAGGACCTGGCCAATTCGTTCAAGCTCGATTCGCCGTCCGGCGCGCTGGTGTCCAGCGTCGAAAAGGGCAGTGCCGCCGACAAGGCGGGCTTGCAACCGGGTGACGTGGTGCGCCAGATCAATGGCAAGACCATCGTGTCGTCGGGCGACCTGGCGTCGATGATTACGCTGGCTTCGCCCGGTGAAAAAATCAAGCTGGACGTCTGGCGCGCCGGTGCCCCGAAGGAACTGGTCGCTACCCTGGGCGGCATTCCGAAGGACAAGACGCAGACCGCGTCCGGCGATCAAGACGTGCAGCGCGGTCAACTGGGCCTTGCCCTGCGCCCGCTGAGCCCGCAGGAGCAGCAGGCCTCTGGCACCGAAGGGTTGCTGATCGAGCGCTCTGCCGGCCCGGCCGCCAAGGCGGGCATCGAACCGGGCGACGTGCTGCTGTCGCTGAACGGGGTGCCAGTGCACAACATCGGCCAGGTCAAGGAAGCGCTGTCCAAGGCGGGCAAGACCGTGGCCCTGCTGGTTCAGCGCGGCGAAGACAAGATCTTCGTGCCGGTGCAGATCGGCTGACCGCCAGCCGGCCATCCGGCCGGCCGCTGAACTTACTCCGCGTCGGGCTGCTTGCCCGGCGCGGCGTTTGCGAAAGCCGGCAACTCGCGGCAGGCGGCATCGATGCGCGTCACGTTGGGCATCGCGGAAAGGTCACATTCGAAGCGCTGCGCATTGGCCACCTGCGGCACCAGGCAAAGGTCCGCGATGGTGGGCGTGTCGCCATGACAAAAACGGCCCGTGGCGCTTGAACGTGCCAGTTGGGCTTCCAGCGCTTCCAGGCCTTGATGCACCCAATGCTTGTACCAGGCGGTCTTTGCCGCTTCGTCCACGCCCAGCGTGTGCTTCAGGTACTTCAGCACGCGCAGGTTGTTCAGCGGATGCGTGTCGCAGGCAATACCCAGCGCCAGGTCGCGCACGCGCGCGCGGCCAATCGGGTCGGCAGGCAACAGCGGCGCCTGCGGGTGCGTTTCTTCCAGATACTCGATGATAGCCAGGGACTGGCCGATCACCGCATCGCCATCAATCAAGGTGGGTACCAGCGCCGTCGGGTTCAGCTTGCGATAGCCGTCCGACAATTGTTGGCCCCCGTCCTTCAGCAGGTGCACGGGCAAATATTCGTAAGTCAGGCCCTTCAGATTCAGGGCGATGCGCACGCGATACGCGGCCGAACTGCGGAAGTAGCTGTACAACTGCATGAAGTCTTCTCCTTGTTTTTTTGAGCGCTGTGCCGCCGTGCGGGCGGCGCCGGCTTATCCCAGCGATTCCGTCTGCGCGGACTTGCGCGACAAGCCCTTGGGCAACGGAAAGGCCACATTTTCCTCCAGGCCCGGCATGGTGCGCACCGACACTGCGCCCAATTCCTTGACGCGGTCGATCACCTGCTGCACCAGGATTTCAGGCGCCGAAGCCCCCGCCGTCACGCCGATGCGTTTGCGATCAACCAACCACGCCGGGTCGATGGATTGCGCGCCGTCGATCAGGTAGGACGCCACGCCCTTGCGTTCGGCCACTTCGCGCAGACGGTTGGAGTTGGAACTGTTCGGGCTGCCCACGACCAGCACCAGGTCGCACTCGGGCGCCAGCACCTTGACCGCATCCTGGCGGTTCTGGGTGGCGTAGCAGATGTCGCTTTTCTTGGGCTCGACAATGCTGGGAAAGCGGGCCTTCAGCGCCTGCGATACCGCCGCCGCGTCATCGACGGACAGCGTCGTTTGCGTCACGAAAGCCAGGTTTTCCGGGTCGCTGACTTGCAGGCCCGCCACGTCTTCCACCGTTTCCACCAAGTACATGCCGCCTTGCGCCTGCCCCAGCGTGCCTTCGACTTCGGGGTGCCCCTTGTGGCCGATCATGATGATCTCGCGGCCGGCGGCTCGCATGCGGGCCACTTCTATGTGGACCTTGGTGACCAGCGGGCAGGTGGCGTCAAACACCTGCAAGCCGCGGGCCTCGGCTTCAGCCCGCACCGCCTTGGACACGCCATGGGCCGAGAACACGACGATGGCGCCCGGGGGCGCATCGTCCAGTTCGTCGATGAAGACGGCGCCCTTGGCACGCAGGTCTTCCACGACATAGCGGTTGTGGACGATTTCATGGCGCACGTAGATCGGCGCGCCATGCAGTTCGATCGCGCGTTCGACGATGTCGATGGCGCGGTCCACACCGGCACAGAAGCCACGCGGCTGCGCCAGCAGGACTTCAGCGTCGGAGGCGGTAACGGCCTTGCTCATCAGAGAACTCCCAGCAGCGCCACGTCCAGTTGCAAGCGGACGCCCGCAAGCGGATGGTTGAAGTCGAACAGCGCCGACTCGTCATTGATTTCTTTCAGCACGCCCGAGTAGCGGCCGCCGTTGGGGGCGGTGAACTCGACCAGGTCGCCCGGCTCGAACGTGGCATCGGCGCCCGCGTGCTCGGCAAGCATCGCCCGCGTGACACGTTGGATCAGCTCAGGGTTGCGGTCGCCGTAGGCGTCGGCGGGTTCCAGGGTGACGCTGAATTTCTCGCCTTCGGCATGGCCGATCAGCGCGGCTTCCAGGCCAGGCGCCCACTGGCCGCTGCCCATTTGCAGCGTGCCGGGACGGCCGTCGAAAGTATTCGTGAACACAGAGTCCTTGCCCGGACCGGATGCAAGCGTGATTCGGTAATGCAGCGTCAGGTAGGAATCCGGACGGACAAAAACGTTCACTTCATTAGAGGCGATGCTCAAGATCTGCCACCGTATGGATATTGGATAAACCCTGATTTTAGAGCCTTATATGAAATTGTCTGTCCGGCTGGCAAAACATGAGCGTCCCCGAGAGCGGCTACTGCGTCACGGCGCGGGCGCGCTTCAGGACGCAGAGCTGCTGGCGCTGGGGCTGCGCACGGGGATTCCGGGCACTAACGTGGTCGATTTGTCCAACCGGCTGCTGGAGCGCTTTTCCGGCCTGCGCGGCCTTTTGGGGGCTACTCCCGAGGAACTCATGGCCGTTCCGGGCCTGGGCGCCGCCAAGGCCTGCACCCTGGCCGCCTTGCTGGAGCTGGCGCGCCGCGCCGTCGAAGAAGATTTGACCCGGCCCCATTCTGTGCGCCATCCCGGCCAGGTAAAGCAGTATTGCCTGACGGCGCTGGGCCATCGGCGGGTGGAACACTGCATTGCCCTCTATCTGGACAACCAGCTACGGGTGATCGCCACGGGGGAACTGGCGCGGGGAACGCTGTCGCAGGCGTCGGTCTACCCCCGTGAGGTCGTGCGAGAGGCCCTGCGCCACCACGCAGCCGCCCTGATCGTCGCGCACAACCATCCTTCGGGCTTGGCCGAGCCCAGCGCGGCGGACCGGGGTTTCACGCAACAGCTGAAACAGGCGCTAGCCCTTGTGGACGTTAAACTGGTCGACCACCTTATCGTGGCGGGCGCGTCAGTCATATCGATGGCGGAAATGGGCTGGCTGTAGCTCGGCGACACGGCGTACGCGGCAGCGCCCGCCGCCGCCGGATTTCGTTAGACTACCGCCCTGAATTGCTTTAGGCTTTAACCTATTCGCGCTGGACAATTCGCTGGACAATTCGCTGGAACTTTCCAGCCGACACGAAAACGCTTCTGATGAAACGCTTGTGGGACATATCCCCGCCCGTCTCCACGGCGTCACCGGTTTTTCCCGGCGACACGCCGTACCGCCAGCAATGGAAATGGTCGCTGACGCCCGGCTGTCCGGTCAACGTCAGTGAAATCACGCTGTCGCCGCACATCGGCGCCCATGCCGACGCCCCCCTGCACTATCAGAACGGCGCGGCCGCCATCGGCGCGGTTTCGCTGGAACCCTTTCTGGGCCCCTGTCGCGTCATCCACGCGATAGATTGCGGCCCGTTGATCACCACGGATCACCTGGCGCACGCAGCGCTGAACCTGCCGCCGCGAGTGCTCGTGCGCACCGCCAAGCATGCGGCGCAAGATTGGTGGACGGACGATTTTTCGGCCTACGCCCCCCAAACCATCGAATGGCTGGCCGAACGCGGCGTCATGCTGATCGGGTTGGATACCGCCAGCATCGACCCCGCGTCCAGCAAGACCCTGGACAGCCACCACACGATCTTGCGGCACGACATGCGGGTACTGGAAAATCTGGTTCTTGATGACGTGCCCGAAGGCGATTATGAATTGATCGCCCTGCCGTTGGCGCTGGTCCAGGCCGATGCCAGCCCCGTACGCGCCGTCTTGCGCGAACTGTAGGCTGGTCCGCTGGCTTTCGGGCGGCCTCCTTATACGGGCCGCCCGCCTTGAAAGACGCACGACCATGAACCTCTCCCTAGATCACGCTGTCGCGTTTGCGCGCGCCCGTTCCTGCGCGCCGGGCTGGCGCGCATTGCCTGCCTCGGCCCGCCGCGCCGCCCCGCCCTGCCACGGAGGCCAAGCATGAGCTGCCCGCACCGCCCCGAAGACATCGTCCATCAGGAAAAAGCGCAGCTGGATTTCGCGCGCGACATGACCTACGGCGACTACCTGCATCTGGATCAGGTGCTGGGCGCGCAGCATCCGCTGTCGCCCGAGCACAACGAGATGCTCTTTATCATCCAGCACCAGACCAGCGAACTGTGGATGAAGCTGATGCTGCACGAGTTGCGCGCGGCCATCGCCAACGTGGCGGCCGACCGGCTGCAACCCGCCTTCAAGATGCTGGCGCGAGTCAGCAAGATCATGGAGCAGCTGGTTCATGCCTGGGATGTGCTGGCGACGATGACGCCTCCCGAATACTCGGCGCTGCGGCCGTACCTGGCGCGTTCCAGCGGCTTCCAGAGCTACCAGTACCGTCAGATCGAGTTCCTGCTGGGCAACAAGAACGCGGCCATGCTGAAACCGCACGCGCACCGCGAAGACCTGCTGGCCCAGGTGCGCAGCGCGTACGACGCGCCCTCTCTGTATGACGAGTCCCTGCGGCTACTGGCTCGCCATGGCATCGCCGTGCCGGCGGACCGCCTGGACCGTGACTGGACCCAGCCCTATGAATCGTCGGAAGGCGTGGAAGCCGCATGGCTGACGGTGTACCGCGATACCGACCGTTATTGGGACCTGTACCAGCTGGGCGAGAAACTGACCGATCTGGAAGACGCGTTCCGACTGTGGCGATTCCGCCACGTCACAACCGTTGAACGCGTCATCGGTTTCAAGCGCGGCACCGGTGGCACGTCCGGCGTGGATTACCTGCGGCGGATGCTGGATGTCGTCCTGTTCCCCGAGATCTGGAAACTGCGCACGGAACTATAAGGGCCCGTCCCCTTTTGCGCCTCGCAGGCGGGGCTGTCGATTCTGACCTGCCCGCCCTGGTCTACCGGGAAAAACCCGTGCTAGAATTTGGGGTTACTTTTTGGATACGTGGCTGGAATCCTTGCGTGGGCGTTCTACTGTGAACGGCATAACGCGTCCTGGCTGGCGACCCTACAACTTGAAAGACCCCTTGGCGGGTCCTAGGATAAGCACCATGAAAGAAGGCATTCACCCCGAATACCGCGAAGTCGTCTTCGCCGACCTGCAAACGGGTAACAAGTTCATCACCCGTTCGACCGTGCACACGCGCGAAACCGTCGAAATCGACGGCAAGACGTACCCGCTCTTCAAGTGCGACGTGACCTCCGAATCGCACCCGTTCTACACGGGCGCTCAAACGCGTATCGTCGAAACCGGCCGTGTGGAAAAATTCCGCGCCCGCTTCGCCCGTACCGCCGGCACGGTCAAGTCCGCTTCCTGATCCTGTTGCTCCTACGGGAGTCACAGCAAAAAGGCAGCCTCCGGGCTGCTTTTTTTTCCTCCCTCGCCTGCTTTTTTTGCAAGCCAGGGGCTGGCGCAACCTGATCCCTCGGTTACATTAACGCCCGTGTCCCCACTTTCTTTTTCCACTCCTGCCCGGCTCACGTCCGTGGCAACCGCGAAGCTTCCCAGGCTGATCCTGCTGGGCCTGGCGCTGGCCTATATCGTGGCCGGCCTGTTCATGCGCGACCCGTGGAAAACGGACGATGCGGTTGGCTTGGCGACGATGATCACGGCCATCCGGGAGGGCGGCATCACATGGTTGCTGCCTCAGGTCGGGCTGCTGGCCCATGCCGAAGAAGGCCCGCTGATTACCTGGGTGGGCGCCATCTGCATCTGGTTGTTCGGGCCGTTCATTGGTGACATCACCGCCGGCCGCCTGCCGAACCTGCTGTGGTTCGGCATCACGGCCGCCAGTGTCTGGTACGGCACCTACCTGCTGGGCCGCCGTAGCGAAGCGCAGCCGCTGGCGCTGCCCTTTGGCGGCGAACCCGAACCGCGTGACTACGGGCGCATGCTGGCCGACGCCGCCCTGCTGCTGCTGCTGGCTACCGTGGGCATCCTTCAGCGCACGCACGAAACCACCGTCGTACCCGCAATCATGGCCTGCCAGGCGCTGGCCTTTTATTCGTTGGCGCGCAGCGTCGACCGGCCGGTTACCGGCACCACCACGCTGGGAATCGCGCTGGCCGCAAGCTTCCTTACGCGCGGTTGGGTGGGCGCGGTTCCCATCATGATCGGCGCACTGCTGGCGTTCTATCCGCGCAGTCAATTGTGGAAATGCAAGCGCTGGCTGCCGTGGGCGGTGCTGGTAACGGTAGCGCTGATTCTGGCTTGGTGGATCCCGGCCAGCGAAAGCAGCCAGTATTGGATCCGCAACTGGAAGACCTGGAATCTGACGTCATTCGCCCTGCCGACCTGGCATGACATGGGCCGCACGTTGCGCGACCTGCCTTGGTACTTGTGGCCGACATGGCCGCTGGCCTTGCTGGCGGTCTGGCGCTGGCGCGAGTGGATCTACGCCCCGCACATCTGGCTGCCGTTGATGCTGCTGGTCTGCGCTGCACTGGTGCTGTTCGTACTGGAAGAAGCGTCCGACTCCGAATACGTGATGCTGGCCGTGCCCTGCGCCGTGCTGGGCGCGTTCTCGTTACCCACGCTGCGCCGTGGCGTGGTCAATACGCTGGACTGGTTTGCCGTCATGTGTTTTTCGCTGACGGCGGCCACCGCGTGGCTTGGCTGGGTAGCCCTGCACTTCAATTGGCCGGCGCAGATTTCCCGCAATATCGCCCGTCAGACCACCGGCTACGAGCCCGTCATTTCGTGGGGCGCCTTCACGCTGGCGGTGATCTTCACCGTGGCCTGGATTGCGCTGGTGGTGTGGCGCCTGCGTGTACGCCCGCAAGCGCTGTGGCGCGGCACGGTGCTGTCCGCGGGCGGCCTGACCGTAACGTGGATCCTGCTGGTGCTGCTGTGGCAACCCGCCGTGGACTACGCGCGCAGCTATCGCACGGTGTCGGGCCAACTGGCGCAGGCACTGGCGCAACACGCGCGGCCCGGCGAATGCGTGCGCGGCCTGAGCCTGGGCAGCGGTCAACGCGCTTCGTTCCTGATCTTTGACAACCTGACCTTCACGTTCGACGCGAAGTGCACGTTGATCCTGCAACAGACCAACAACCAAAGCCTGCGCGACAACACCGCCGCGTATAGCGACGGGGCCGACGTCTTGTGGCAGGGAGGCCGCCGCGCCGATCGCCAGGAAGTGTTCCGACTGCTGCGAGTCGGCCCGAACCGATGAATTCCGTCAACGCGGCGCCGATCTCGTTCGGCGCCACCCTGCGCGGCATCGCCAAACAAGCGTGGCCGGTGCTGATCAGCCAGTGGGCCGGCATTTCGTTCGGCGTGCTGGACACCGCCATGACCGGCCATTCCAGCGCCAGCGACTTGGCCGCGATGGCCTTGTCCGCCTCTATCTACATCACGGTTTTCGTTGGATTGATGGGCGTCGTGCACGCCCTGATCCCCATCCTTGCGCAGCAATTCGGCGCCGGCAACAACAACGAAGTCGGCCGCAGCTGGGGCCAAGGCGTCTGGCTGGCCCTGGGCCTGTCGGTGGTGGGCGCGGTGCTGATGCTGTTTCCGGACGTGTGGTTATCCATGTCGGGCGATGTAGCGCCGGGCGTGCGCGAACGGATCGGGTCCTACTTGCAGGCCCTGGTGCTGGCCCTGCCCGCCGCGCTGGTATTTCGTACCATCTACGCGCTGGGCACCTCGGTTTCGCGGCCCAAGCTGGTCATGGCGATCAACCTGTCCGCCATTGCATTCAAGGCGTTTTTCAACTGGCTGTTCATCTACGGCAACCTGGGCCTGCCCGCCATGGGCGCCACCGGTGCGGGGCTGGCAACCGCCGTGGTGTCGTGGATGAGCCTGGGCTTGGGCCTGTGGGTCATCACGCATGACCGCTTCTATCGCCGCTTCAACCTGCGCGTGGGCAAGCCCGATTGGAAGACCTTGAAGGAACTGCTGCGCCTGGGCATCCCCATGGGCGGTTCGTACCTGGTTGAGGTGTCGGCCTTTACTTTCATGGCCTTGTTGGTGGCGCGCGAAGGCACGTACGTCACGGGCGGACACCAGATCATGTCGAACCTGGCCGCCCTGTGCTACATGATGCCGATGGCGCTGGGCGTGGCCACCGCCGCGCTGACCGCGCAGGCCATCGGCGCGGGCAACCTTGCGCACGCGCATCGCACCGGCATGGCCGGGCTGGCGTTGGGCCTGATCGGCGCACTGCTGACCGCCGCCGTGCTGCTGGTGGGGCGCCCCCTGATCCTGGCCGCGTACACCGACGACATCGGCGTGGCTGCCGTGGCCACGACACTGCTGGCCGTGCTGCCGCTGTTTCACCTGTTCGATTCCATGCAGTGCATCAATTCGTACCTGCTGCGCGCCTACAAGGTGGCGGTGGTGCCGCTGTTGTTGCAGGTGGTGGCGCTGGCGGGCGTGGGGCTGGTCGGCGGCTGGTGGTTCGGCTTTGGCCCCGGCCGGGGCGGTCTGGACGGTATCCGCAATGCGCTGCTGCCCGGCTCACCCGAAGGCGCAGGCAGCATGTGGTTGATGGCGATGGTGGGCTTGGCGCTATCCGCCATCCTGCTGCACATCTGGTATCGACGCATCGTGCGTACGTTGGCTGTGGCACGGTAGCCTGCGCCGCCCTGCCCTGGCGGCTATGCGCCGGTGTCATACCAATAAAAAAAGCAGCCAGACGGCTGCTTTTTTATTGGGATTGACGGCTGAAACCGGAAAGGACCGGATCAAACCACCTTCGGTCGCTTGTCGATCACGCGGCGCGCCTTGCCCGTCAAGGTGCGCTCCACATGGCCGGCGTCCGACACCTGGATGCGCGCGCTGACGCCGATGTGCGTCTTCACGGCATGCTGCAATTGCTTGCCCAGGTTATTGCGTTCGGCCTCCGACAGCCCCGAGAACTCGGCGCGCACTTCGGTCAGGATTTCAAGCTCGTCCATATTGCCGGTACGCGACAGCACCAGTTGATAATGCGGCGCCAGCTGGGCGATCTTCAGCACCAGTTCTTCCACCTGCGTCGGGAACATGTTCACGCCCCGCACGATCAACATGTCGTCGCTGCGGCCGGTGATCTTGCCGATGCGGCGCATGCTGCGCGCCGTGGGCGGCAACAGGCGGGTCAGGTCGCGGGTGCGGTAGCGAATGATCGGCATCGCTTCCTTGGTCAGCGACGTGAACACCAATTCGCCGGCCTCGCCATCGGCCACGGGTTCGCCGGTATCCGGGTTGATGATCTCGGCGTAGAAATGGTCTTCCCAGACAACCGGGCCGTCTTTGGTTTCCACGCATTCGCTGGCCACGCCCGGCCCCATCACTTCCGACAAGCCGTAGATGTCCACCGCGTCGATACCGGCTTCTGCCTCGATATCGGCGCGCATCTGGCCCGTCCACGGCTCGGCGCCGAAGATGCCGATACGCAGCGAGCTTTGACGCGGATCAATGCCCTGGCGGCGCTGTTCTTCCAGAATATTGCAGAAATATGAGGGCGTGACCATGATGATGTCCGGACGGAAATCGTTGATCAGCTGCACTTGCTTTTCGGTTTGCCCGCCCGACATCGGGATGACCGTGCAACCCAGGCGCTCGGCGCCGTAATGCGCGCCCAGGCCGCCGGTGAACAGCCCGTAGCCATAGGCAATGTGCACGGTGTCGCCCGGCTTGCCGCCGGCCGCGCGGATCGAGCGCGCCACCAGGTTCGCCCAGTTGTCCAGGTCGCCCTTGGTGTAGCCCACCACCGTCGGCTTGCCCGTGGTTCCGCTGGACGCGTGCACGCGCGAAATACGCTCGCGCGGCACGGCAAACATGCCGAACGGATAGTTGTCGCGCAGTTCCTTCTTGGTCGTGAACGGAAACTTCGAAATATCGGACAGCTGCTTCAGGTCATCGGGATGCACGCCCGCTTCGTCGAACGCTTTCTTGTAATGCGGAACATTGTCGTACGCATGCTTGAGCGACCACTTAAGGCGCTCAAGCTGCAACGCACGCAGCTCGTCCTGGCTGGCATGCTCGATGGGGTCCAGCCCCGGCTTGCTCATGGTGTTGGACATGGTTATCTCTCTCCTGAATTTCTCTTTACGCCGGTCCGGTCGGCGCGCGGGGTTCTATCTTTGGTGGATGACGAATGTTCTAGTGGCGTTGGACCATCATCCTCAGCCTTCGGCGGCAACCCCCACGATCTGGCCCTTGATGCGATAGGACCGCCCGCGAAACAGGGCGACATTGCGGCCGTCCTGGTTGGTAACGGTGACGTCGTACACGCCCGTGCGGCCGGCCAGCGAACGCTCTTGCGCCACGGCGGTCAGCAAGTCGCCTTCAAAGCCGGGTGCCAGGTAATCGATGGTGCAGCCCGACGCCACGGTGCTGACGTTGCGCGAATTGCAAGAGAACGCGAACGCGCTGTCGGCCAGCGCGAAAATGAAGCCGCCATGGCAGGTCTTGTGCCCGTTCAGCATGTCGCCGCGCACGCGCATCGTCAGCCGCGCATAGCCGGGCGCCATTTCCTCGACCTTCATGTCCAGGCCTTGCGAGGCCGCGTCGCCCGCGTACATCACGGTGCCAACGGCCTGCGCCAGTTCCTGCGGATCGCTGGGCGCTTCAATGGGGGGAACGTGCACGGTCATCATTGCCCCTTGAATTGCGGTTCGCGCTTGCCCAGGAAGGCGGCGACGCCTTCGGCGTAGTCGGCGCTACGGCCCAGTTCGCGCATCATGTCGCGTTCCAGGTCCAGCTGCGTCGACAGGTCATTGCCCAGGCTGGCCTGCATGGCCCGCTTGGTGTATGCCAGGCCCTTGGTGGGCGCCGTGGAAAAGTGCTGCGCCAGCCGTTCCAGCGTGGCGTCGAATTCCTCGTCCGCCACGCACTGCCAGATCAGGCCCCATTCCTCGGCCTGCTTGGCGCTGAGCTTGTCGCCCAGCATCGCCAGGCCCATGGCGCGCGCGCGGCCCACCAGTCGCGGCAGCGCAAAGGTGCCGCCGGTGTCGGGAATCAAGCCCAAGCGGCAGAATGACTGGATGAAGTTGGCCGACGCCTTGGCGATGACGATGTCGCCCGCGAACGCCAGGTTGGCGCCCGCCCCCGCCGCCACGCCGTTCACGCCGACCACAACGGGCATCGGCAAGGCGTTCAGGCGGCGCACCAGTGGCGCGTAGAACTTGTCGACGGTTTCGCCCAGGTCGGGCGGCGTGCCGTCTTCGGCGGGCTTGCGCTCGCTTAAGTCCTGCCCTGCGCAAAAGCCCCGGCCCGCACCGGTCAGCACCAACACGCGCGCGCCTTCGCTTTCCACGCGCGTCAACGCGTCGGCCACTTCGGCGTGCATGTTCGCCGTGAAGCTGTTCAGCTTGTCCGGGCGGTTCAGCGTCAGGCGGGCGATGCCGCCCGACAAATCAAATTGAATGTCCTGGTAGCTCATAAGCGTCGCCCTGCTTAGACGTGACGGCGGGTTTGCACCACGCGGAAGCGGTTCGACACGAAGGCGGTGTCGGACAGCGCGGCGTTGGCGGCCGGGTTGGCGCCGGTGCCGTGGAAGTCGCTGAAGGCCGCGGTCTGGTTGACGAACACCGCGCCCGTCAGGTTCAGCGACAACGACACGCCGGACACTTCAGCCGCGTCCTGCACCTGGTCGGCCACTTGCGGGTCGGTGGTGTAGGCAGACAGCGACAGCGCGCCGTGCTGAATGACGCTGTCACGCGCCAGCTGGACGCTGTGGGCGGTGGAGTCCGTGGCCACCACGAAGGCGATCGGGCCAAACCATTCCTGGCTGATGGCGGCGTTGCCGGCTTCCGTACGCAGCAGCAGCGGCGTGCGCACGCGGGCATTTTCAAACTGCGGGTGCGTCAGCGTCTTGCTGTCCGCCACCACAGGCAGGCCCAGCGCGCGGGCCTTTTCGATGCGCTGGACGATGCCGTCGTTCTGGATGGCGCCCGTCAATTCCACGGCGCGGGCGGCGTCGGCGCCCAGCTTTTCCAATGCCACGCCCAAGGCGGCGGCGACGTCGTCAAAGCTGACGCGGCCTTCGGGCGTGTTGATGCCGTCGCGCGGCACGTAGATGTTTTGCGGCGCCGTGCACATCTGGCCCGAGTACAACGCCAGCGAGAACGCCAGGTTGCGCGCCACGCCCTTCAAGTCGTCGGTGGAATCGATGATGACCTGGTTGACGCCGGCCTTCTCGGTGTAGACCAGCGCCTGGCGGGCGTTATCTTCCAGCCAGTTGCCGTTGGCGGTGCTGCCGGTGAAGTCCACGATCTTGACGGCCGGGTCCAGCGCCAGCTTCTGCGCCGTGTCGTCGCCCGCTTCATGCGCGGCCAGCAACACCACATCGGGGTCAAAGCCGGCCTCTTGCAGCACTTCGCGCGCAACCTTCACGGTGATGGCCAGCGGCAGGATCGCGCCCGGGTGCGGCTTGACGATAACCGTGTTGCCCGTGGCCAGGCTGGCGAACATACCGGGGTAGCCGTTCCACGTGGGAAACGTCGAGCAGCCGATCACCAACGCCACGCCGCGCGGCACCACGGTGAACTGCTTTTCCATGCGGATCGGGTCGTTCTTGCCTTGCGGCTTTTCCCACATCGCCACGCCCGGAATGCGCGACATTTCCTGCCATGCGTAGGTCACCGCTTCAAAGCCGCGGTCTTGCGCGTGCGGGCCGCCGGCCTGGAAGGCCATCATGAACCCCTGGCCGGTGGTGTGCTGCACGGCGTAGGCGATTTCGAAGCTGAGCTTGTTCAGGCGCGCCAGGATTTCCAGCGACACGCCCACCCAGGCTTGCGGACCGGCGCGGCGCCAATCTTCCAGCGCGCGCTTGGACGCACTGATCAGCTTGTCGACCGGCACATGCGGGTACGTGATGCCAAGGTCAAAACCGTAGGGCGATTTCTCGCCGCCCACGGTGCCGTCGGCGTCGTGCAGGTTCAAGGGAAACGGCTTGCCCTTAAGGGATTCGAAGGCGGCGCGGCCGTCGTCGTTGGCGGTTTCGCCATAGTTGCGCGGGCTGGGCGATTCGGCAAAGGGGCTCCAGTAGCCGCGCAGCGCGGCCGCCGCCAGGGATTGTTCCAGCACGGGCTGGTGACGTTCAAAGAATTTTTGGGACACGCTTGTCTCTCCAATGAATAAGGGGTGTCTGACTGGCACGGGCCGCGTCAGGTTTCCTGGTCGAAGTCGATAACCAGGCGGTCGCTGACCGGAAAGCTCTGGCAGCTCAATACGAAACCACGCGCCACTTCGTAGTCTTCCAGGGCAAAGTTGGCGTCCATATCCACTTCGCCTTCAATGACCTTGCAGCGGCAGGTGGAACACACGCCGCCCTTGCACGAATAGGGCAGCTCGATTCCCTGCGCCAGCGCCGAGTCCAGCACGCTGTCTTTATTCTTATCGATCACAAACATGCGGCTGTGGCCGTCTTGCACCACGGTCACCTCGCACTGGCCCTTGCCCGGCGCCTGCGGCGCGTCGTGGCCGGTGCGCAATGCGCGCGGCCCCTTGGGCGCGCCGAACAATTCGAATTTGATGTTCGACTTCGGAATGCCGCGCGCTTGCAGCCGCTCGACCACGCTTTCGGTCATGGTCTGCGGACCACAGACAAAAGCGTAATCGATGTCCTCGGGGCTCATCCAGGCCGACATCAATTGATCGACCTTGTCGCCATCCAGGCGGCCGTTGAACAGTTCAATGTCCTGCGTCTCGCGGCTCATCACGTACACCAGCGAGAAGCGCTCCATGTACAGGTTCTTAAGATCTTCGATTTCTTCGCGGAACAGCACGGCCGACGACGCGCGGTTGCCGAAGAACAGCGTGAACTTGCTGCGCGGTTCGGTGGACAGCGCGGTTTTCACCAGCGAGAACACCGGCGTGATGCCGCTGCCCACCGCGAAGGCGACGTAATGGCGCTGGTTCTCGGGCGAGAAATCCACCGTGAAGTTGCCGGCGGGCGCCATCACTTCCAGCGTCTGGCCGGGTTGCAGCTCGTGGTTGGCCCAGCTGGAGAACGCGCCTTCGTCGACCTTTTTGATGGCCACGCGCAGCAGCTTGTCGTGCGGCGCGGAACAGATCGAGTACGAGCGGCGCAGCTCTTCGCCGTTCAGTTGCGTGCGCAGGGTCAGGTACTGCCCCGGCAGGAAGGCAAACTCGTCGGACAGCGTGTCGGGCAGATCGAAGGTCACCACCACGGCATCGCGCGTGTTGCGCGCCACCGAGGCCACCTTCAAGGAATGAAATTGGTTGCTCATCTTGAAACCGCTCTCAGTGAGTCTTGAAATAGTCGAAGGGTTCGCGGCAAGACACGCAGCGATACAGCGCCTTGCACGACGTGGACCCGAAGTTGCTGACCATCCGCGTATCGCGCGAGCCGCAGCGCGGGCATGCGATGGCGGGCGCGACAGCGCGGCGGCTGATGCCCGAAATATCGATGGCGCGCTCGGCGGGTGCGGCGATGCCGTAGCCCTTAAGGGCTTCGCGGCCCTTTTCGCTCATCCAGTCGGTGGTCCAGGCGGGCGCCAGGCGCGTGTCGACACGGACGTCGGCCACGCCATGACGCGCCAGCGTCTGCTGGATGTCCTGCGTGATTTCGCGCATGGCCGGGCAGCCGGAATACGTGGGGGTGATGACGACGACACAGGTGTCGCCCTCCCAGGTCACCTCACGCACCACGCCCAGGTCCACCACGGACAGCACGGGGATCTCCGGGTCGGGGACCTCGTGCAGCCAGGCATAGACCTGGTCGGCGGAAACGGGCGCCAGCGCGTTCACCAGGTGGCTCCCGGGTAGGCACGCGGCAGGTGCTGCATTTCGGCCAGCACGTAGCCCAGCGCTTCGGTGTGCTTGCCCTGGCGGCCACCCCGGTAGGCCAGATGATTGGCGGCGGTTTCATCCGGAACGGTCAGCGTGGCTTCTTGCAGCACTTCGCGCACGTGTGCCAGCCACGGTTCGCGCAGCGCGGCCAGTTCGCAGCCGATGCCGCGCGTGGCCACGTCCTGGTCGACGGCGTCGTCGGCGAACAGTTCGCCGGTAAAGCGCCAGGCGTCGTCGATGGCGGCCTGCATCTTGGCGTGGCTTTCGTCGGTGCCGTCACCCAGGCGCACCACCATGTCCGACGAACGGCGCACGTGGTAGGTGACTTCCTTGATGGACTTGGCGGCAATGGCGGCAACGCGTTCGTCGGAGGATTGCTCCAGGCGTTGCAGCAGGAAGTAGTGCCAGACGTCGAACAGGAACTGGCGCGCCATGGTGTCGGCATAGTTGCCATTGGCGCGTTCGACCAGCAGCACGTTGTGGAACTGGTGTGCGTCGCGGTGGTAGGCCAGCGCGTCTTCGTCGCGGCCCGCCCCTTCGACTTCGCCCGCCAGCGTCAGCCACATTCGCGCCTGGCCCAACAGGTCCAGCGCGGTATTGGTCAGCGCCAGGTCTTCTTCCAGGATGGGGCCGTGCCCGGTCCACGCACCCAGGCGCTGCGACAGGATCAGCGACGAATCGCCCAGGCGCAGCAGGTATTCAAACAGAGTCTTGTCCATGTCTGCCTGCCGCCTTACATGTGCTTGATTTCTTCGGGCATCGGGAAAAACGTGGGATGCCGGTAGACCTTGCTGTTGGCCGGTTCGAACAATGGTTCCTTGTCGCCGGGGCTGCTGGCCGAGATGTCCGAGGCGCGCACGACCCAGATGCTCAAGCCTTCGTTGCGGCGCGTGTAGACGTCACGCGCGTGATTGATCGCCATTTCGGCGTCCGGGGCATGCAGGCTGCCAACGTGCTTGTGGGCCAGGCCGTGCTGGCTGCGGATGAACACTTCCCACAAAGGCCAGTCTTTGCTCATGATGGATATCCTTGAAATGCCGGGCGCGCGCGGCGCGCACCGGTATGCAGTGAAGGTTGCGGTATGGGTTGCAGCAAGGGTTGCAGCAAGGGTTGCAGCAAGGGTTGCGGCGCGGGATGCGGACGCGGGTTGCAGGCGCGGGTTGCGGACGGGCAGGCGTTGCTGACCGCCTCAAGCGGCCTTGCGTTGCGCCTTCTTGTCCGCGTAAGCGACCAATGCGTCGCGCACCCAGGCGCCGTCTTCGTGCGCCTTGACGCGCGCGGCCAGGCGTTCGCGGTTGCACGGCCCATTGCCTTTGAGCACGGCGTAGAACTCGCTCCAGTCGATCTCGCCGAAGTCGTAGTGGCCGCGCTCCGCGTTCCACTTCAGGTCAGGGTCCGGCACGGTCAGGCCCAGGTATTCGGCCTGCGGCACGGTCTGGTCCACCATTTTCTGGCGCAGCTCGTCGTTGGAGAAAAGCTTGATCTTCCATGCCATCGACTGCGCGCTGTTGGGCGAATCGGCGTCGGACGGGCCGAACATCATCAGGGCCGGCCACCACCAGCGATTCAGCGAATCCTGCACCATCGCCTTTTGCTCGGGCGTGCCATGCAGGCACATCTGCATCAGCAGGTCGTAGCCCTGGCGCTGGTGGAAGGATTCTTCCTTACAGACGCGAACCATGGCGCGCGCGTAGGGGCCGTAGGAACAGCGGCACAGCGGAATCTGGTTGATGATGGCCGAACCATCGACCAGCCAGCCGATCATGCCGATGTCCGCCCAGCTAAGGGTCGGGTAATTGAAGATGCTGGAGTATTTGGCGCGGCCCGCGTGCAGGTCGTCGATCAGATCATCGCGCGACACGCCCAGTGTCTCGGCGGCGCTGTACAGGTACAGCCCGTGGCCGGCCTCGTCCTGCACCTTGGCCAGCAGGATCGCCTTGCGCTTGAGCGACGGGGCCCGCGTGATCCAGTTGCCTTCGGGCAGCATGCCGACGATTTCCGAGTGCGCGTGTTGCGAGATCTGGCGCACCAGCGTCTTGCGGTAAGCATCGGGCATCCAGTCCTTGGCCTCGATGCGCACGCCATCGTCTATGCGGCGCTGGAACGTCTGTTCGGGGCCTTCAAGCTGGTCAGCGGTTTTGACCTGTTTGACGCCGGTTTCGACGAGTTGAGCGTACATGTTTGTCTCCTTGAGACGGTTTGCGAAATCGCAAGGCAAACGTTCCGCAGTGCCGTCATGTCATAGGCGGATTATTTAATACAAAAAAACCATTGTCAAACTCAAAGCTGTATCACATTGGATTTATGTATCATATTGCGGATCCTGATATCGGCCGCATGCGGCCCCCCTTATGGCAAACCCTACGTCGCCTTTGGACCGTTTCCTGTCCCGCTTGTTGAAAAGCGACCCGCCTCGCGCCAAATCGCTCTGCGTCAGCCTGCTGGGGGACGCGTTGGCGCCACACGGCGGCGCCATCTGGCTGGGCGACCTGATCGAACTGCTGGCCCCGCTTGGTATCAATGAACGCCTCCTGCGCACGAGCGTTTTCCGGTTGGTGGCGCAAAACTGGTTGCAATCCGAGCGGCATGGCCGGCGCAGCCTGTACTTGATTTCGGAACAGGGGCTGCGACATACCGCGCATGCCTCGCAGCGCATCTACGAAGGTGCGACGCAGGACTGGAACGGGGAATGGACGTTGGTGGCGCTGCCGCGCACGGGCAACGGGCTGGCCGAGCGCGCCGAATTGCGTCGGGAATTGGTCTGGGAAGGGTTCGGCATGATCGCGCCGGGCTTGTTCGCGCACCCGCACACCGAGGCACGGGCCGCGCACGACATTCTTGAAAAGCTGGGTATCCCGGATCGGGCGCTGGTGCTGTCCGCCCGGGACCTGGCCGGCGCCGGCGGCCTGCCGATTGCCAGCCTGGCCTCGCAATGCTGGAACCTGGACGACGTGGCTGAGCAGTACCGCCAGTTCTCCCGCAACTTTGGTCCGCTGGAAAAGTTGCTGGATGAGGCACCGCCGCCCGCCGACGCGTTCGTCGTACGGGTCATGCTGCTGCACAATTGGCGCCGGATCGTTCTACACGACCCCCAATTGCCTGCCCCCATGCTGCCCGACAACTGGCCGGGCCACGCCGCGCGCGCGCTGTGCGGAAGAATCTACTGGAAGGTATTTGACGCGTCGGAGACGCACCTGAACGCGCGCGCCGGACAGGATAACGCGCGGTATACGCCATTGACGGCCGAGGTGGAATCCCGTTTCGGCGGGCGGCCGACCTGACAGGCGTTGCCGCGGGCGGGTCAAGGCCCCTGCCCGCTCATGACTGGGGGTGAATGCGGCTAGCGGATGCGGCCCGAGAATGCGGCCCGACGAATGTGGCCCGATGAATGTGGCCCGATGAATAGGCCCGATGAATAGGCCCGATGAATAGGCCCGATGAATAGGCCACAGAATGCGGCCCCAGAATGCGGCCCAGTGATCAGGGCCATTTCGATGCCGCCCGCCCTACACCTTCAGCAGGTGCTCACGGTAGTACTTGAGTTCTTCAATGGACTCGTAGATGTCGGCCAGCGCTTCGTGGCGGCTCTTTTTCTCGAAGCCCTTGTAGACGGCCGGCGCCCAGCGGCGCGCCAGTTCCTTGAGCGTGCTGACATCCAGGTTGCGATAGTGGAAGAACTGCTCCAGGCGCGGCATGTACGCAAACATGAAGCGGCGATCCTGGCTGATGGTATTGCCGCACAACGGCGATTTACCCGGAGGCACATGCTGCGCCAGAAACGCCAAGAGCGTATCCTCTGCCTGCGCTTCGGACACCGTGGACGCGCGCACCTTGTCGATCAGGCCGCTTTTGCCGTGCGTGGATTTATTCCAGTTGTCCATGGCGTCGAGCAAGCTGTCGGGCTGGTGGACAACCAGCACCGGGCCTTCGGCCACGACCGTCAGGTCGGGTTCCGTCACCACGACGGCCACCTCGATGATGCGTTCTTTCTCAGGATCCAGCCCGGTCATTTCCATGTCCAGCCAGACCAGGCGATTTTCGTTCACAGCCATATAATTTGCCTATAAAACACGCGATTTTCGCACATCCCTACTGAGCAAAACGCTTCGCCCATGTTCACACTGCTGTTCGTTGCTTTCCTGCTGGCCGATATTGCCGTGCGCCTGTGGCTGGCCGGTCGCCAGATCCGCCACGTTGCGCGTAACCGTGATCGCGTGCCGGATGAGTTCTCGCCTCGTATCGGCCTGACCAGCCATCAGCGCGCGGCCGATTACACCATCGCTCGCGTCAAACTGGGCATGCTTGAACGCACCTACGACGCCATTTTGCTGGTCTGCCTGACATTGATGGGCGGGTTGCAATTCATCGACCTGATGGTTGCGCAGCTTACCAGCAATGATTTTTTGCGCCAGATGCTTTTGCTGGTCGTGGTGGCGCTGGTGCTGGGCGTGCTGGGCCTGCCTTTCACGCTGTGGCGGCAGTTCAAGCTGGAGGCACGTTTTGGCTTCAACCGGATGACCCCCGAACTATTCATTGCCGACACGGCCAAGGGCCTGCTGGTGGCCGCCGTGCTGGGCCTGCCGCTGGCCGCGGCCGTGCTGGGGTTGATGGGCAGCGCGGGGGCCTACTGGTGGGTCTGGGCGTGGGCGCTGTGGACGGTGTTCAACCTGGCGCTGCTGATCGTCTACCCGATGTTCATTGCCCCGCTTTTCAACAAGTTCACGCCGCTGTCCGACCCGGATCTGGCCGGCCGCATCCAACGGCTGGCCCAGCGCTGCGGCTTCGCGCTGAACGGCCTGTTCGTGATGGACGGCTCGCGCCGGTCGGCGCACGGCAATGCCTACTTCACCGGCTTCGGGCGGTCGCGCCGCATCGTGTTTTTTGACACGCTGCTGGCACGTCTGAACGGCGACGAGATCGAAGCCGTGCTGGCACACGAACTAGGCCATTTCGCCAAGCGCCACATCATCAAGCGCGTTGCGTTCAGCTTTGGCGCCGCGCTGGCCTTTTTCGCCATCCTGGGCTGGGTATCGCAACAGCCCTGGTTCTACATGGACCTGGGTGTGGTGCCCCAACTGGGCGGACGCAACGACGCGATGGCGTTGCTGCTGTTCTTCCTGGTCATTCCCGTTTTTACTTTCCTGTTCACGCCGTTGGCCAGCTGGTACTCGCGTCGCGACGAATTCGAAGCGGACCGCTATGCGGCCGAGCAGAGTTCACCGCAACACCTGGTGTCCGCGCTGGTCAAACTCTACGACGACAACGCCGCTACGCTGACTCCCGACCCTGTGCATTCCGCCTTCTACGACAGCCATCCCCCCGCCGCCGAGCGCATCCGCCACCTGATGGCGCCCACCGCATGAGCGCCCCACGCAATGTCAGAAACGGCGTCGCAGTGCCCACGACCGACGCCGTGGGCGGCCAGCTGGACGGCCGCATCATCGCCGCGCACGGGCGCCACTACACCGTTGAGCTTGCCGACGGATCGCTGCGCAAGTGCTTCCCGCGCGGCAAGAAGGCCGGCGCCGCCGTCGGCGACCGCGTGCGCATCGCGCCGCAAGGCAAGGACGAAGGCGCGATCGACGCCATCCTGCCCCGCACCAACCTGCTGTACCGGTCCGACGAAATGCGGTCCAAGCAGTTCGCCTCCAACGTCGACCAGCTGTTGATCGTGATCGCGGTGCAACCGACGTTCTCGGACGACCTGACCGGACGCGCCCTGGCCGGTGCCTGGAGCGCCGGCATCTCGCCGTTGATCGTCCTGAACAAGACCGACCTGACGGAGGAATTGCCCGCCGCCCGCGCACGCCTGGCACCGATCGCGGCGTTGGGCGTGCCCGTCGTCGAACTCAGCGCGCTGGAACCTGAAAAGGTGCACACGCTGCTGGCGCCACGCCTGGCCGGCCGCACCAACTTGCTGTTGGGCCAAAGCGGCATGGGCAAGTCCACGCTGCTCAATGCCCTGATTCCGGACGCACGCGCCGCCACGCGCGAACATTCCACCGCGCTGGACATGGGCAAGCACACCACGACCAGCACGCGGCTTTATCACCTGCCGGATCCCGGCGGCGACCTGATCGATTCGCCCGGGTTTCAGGCGTTCGGCTTGCAACACCTGACGCGCGACGACATCATCCGAGGCTTTCCGGAATTCGCACAGCCCATCGAGGAATGCCGTTTCTACAATTGCACGCATCGCCGTGAACCGGGCTGCGGCGTGGTGGCCGCCTTGCAGGCGGGCAAGATAAACCCGCTGCGCTACGCGCTGTACGAGCGCATTCTTGAAGAGAATCTGGCGGGACAACAACGCTATTGATTTCGCGCTGGTCACGGACACCACGACGGCCGCACACGCCACGACAACAAAAACGGCCCGCAGGGGCCGTTTTCTTTTGCACGGATGAATAGCGGATTGGCCGGCCCGCTTTCGGCCATACCGTCAGCGCGGCTGCAATCCGTGGCGCAACAAGTGATAGAGGTTGCGCAACATGCCCGCCGTTGCCCCCCAGATGAAATGCTTGCCGTAGGGCATCCCGTAGTAATTGCGCACGCGCCCGTCGTCCAGCCTGGCTTCGTACAGCCGATGATTGGCCGGGTCCATCAGGAAGGACAGCGGCACTTCAAACACTTCGGCCACCTCGAACGCGTCGGGCGCCAGTTCAAAACCGGGCCGCACCAACGACACCACGGGAATGATCGAAAAACCCGTCGCCGTCAGGTAGGGCGGCATGCTGCCCAACACTTCCACATGATCTTCCGGCAATCCGGTTTCTTCTTGCGCTTCGCGCAAGGCGGCGGCCACGGGCGTGGAGTCGCTGGTTTCGATGCGGCCGCCCGGAAAGCTGATCTGCCCGGCGTGGTCATGCAGATGCGCGGCGCGCTGGGTCAACATGATGTGTACGCCGTCATCGCGCGTGACCAGCGGAATCAACACGGCAGCCGGCACCGGTGTGCCCTCGCGGCCGGGGTAACGCAGATCGTTGTCGCGCGAAAGCTCCAGCGTCCAGGTGGATGGCTGGTTCAGCGTGCCCCGCAGGCGATCCGGGGTCAACAAGCTGGCAGGTACGGCCGGCAGAGAATCGTTGGCCACTACCCACGGTTGCGTCGCCGGATCGAAGCCGGGGCGCACAAGCGGCCGTCGAGGCCGCGCAGAATACGAGGAATCAGACATACGGCTTTGCAAAAAGAAAAAGGCACCCTCGCAGGTGCCTTTTTAACCCGGAAACCTGTGCCGGACGGAAACGCTGAATGGCGCGAACGTCCGACACTGGTAGGGCCGTGTGCCGATAAGCGATCAAGCCGCCGAGGCTTGCTTGCTGACCAGCTTTTCCTTGATACGTGCCGACTTGCCCGAGCGGTTGCGCAGGTAGTACAGCTTGGCGCGGCGCACGTCGCCGCGGCGCTTGACTTCGATGCCGGCGATTTGCGGCGAGTACAGCTGGAACGTACGTTCCACGGCTTCACCCGACGAAATCTTGCGCACGGTGAACGCGGAGTTCAGGCCGCGATTGCGCTTGGCGATAACAACGCCTTCGAAAGCCTGCACGCGCTTGCGGGTGCCTTCAACGACGTTCACGCTCACGATGACGGTGTCACCAGGAGCAAATTCAGGCTTGGCTTGGCCGCCGGTCAGACGGGCAATTTCTTCCTGTTCCAGGATAGCGATAAGGTTCATGAGAACTCCTAGATCATCTTGTCTTTGCGGGCTAAAACTATTGCCGTTCGTTTTTTACCGATGTTGTTACTGGTGCCGCAAGCAGAGGATGAGATTTGGCAAGCCGATGATTCTACACCAAAAGTCGGCTAGGGCGTCGGGTAGAATGGCGCCCTTCCGGCAGCTTGCTGTACCCTAGCTGCTTCTGTAACAAACACGTCATTCGGCGCTGTTCCCTCATGTCGTATACGTCCCTGATATTGGTCGTCCTGGCGGCGATGGCCCACGCTACGTGGAACCTGCTTGCCAAGCGCGCGGCCATGGTGGGCGCGCCTTTCGTGTTTGCCTACGGGCTGTGCGCATCCTTGCTGTACGCCCCCTGGGTCATCTGGGTGCTGATCCACGACGGCATGACGTGGACATGGCCCGTCGTCGGGGCCATCCTGACATCCAGCCTGTTGCATCTGGGCTACAGCCTTTGCCTGCAACGCGGCTATCAGGTGGCAGACCTGTCCGTGGTGTATCCCATTGCGCGAGGCACCGGCCCGCTGCTTTCCACCACGGGAGCCTTCCTGCTGCTGGGCGAACCCGCCACCGGCACCGGCATTGTCGGCATGCTGTGCGTGGTGATCGGCGTGCTGATGATTGCCACTCAGGGGCGCTTGACCATCTTCAAGCAGGCGCAGGCGTGGATCGGCGTGCGCTGGGGCGTGGTGATCGGCCTGTTCATCGCCGCCTACACCGTGGTCGACGCCTATGGCGTGAAGGTCTTGTTGATCAGCCCCGTGCTGTTCGATTGGTTCACGTGCGTAACGCGCACCGCCATGATGACGCCCCACATGATGGGCCGGCGTGCGCAAGCCTGGCAGTCCATGCGCGGCCACTGGCATCTGGCGTTGGCCGTGGGCCTGCTGTCTCCGCTGGGGTACATCCTGGTGCTATATGCGCTGCGCAACGGCGCGCCGTTAAGCCTGGTGGCGCCTGCCCGCGAAATGTCGATGATGCTGGGCACCCTGGCCGGCATGTTCCTGCTGCGCGAGAAGGTCGGGCCGGGCCGTCTGGCCGGTTGCGTGTCCATTCTGGTGGGCGTGGTGCTGCTGGGTTCCAGCTGAGCCCGCCACGCTGAGCCTAGCGTCGGGACCCGGCAATTCAGAAGCCGGCGGCGGCGCCCAGCCACATCAGGCCGGGGATGATCGCGCCCCACGCCAGCACCATCACCACATCCAGCACCATGGCCTTCATGGTGACTTGCGACGTTACGGGTTCTACCGTGGCGTTGCCCAGACTGCGCTCGCGCGCCGCCGCCGCCGGCATCGCGGGAGCCATGGCAGGCGACATGGCGGGAGCCATCGCGGAATTGACGGCGGGCGCCAGTACCGTAGCCACTGCCGGCGCCACGCGACGCGTCGCCGCCTGCTCGGCCAAGCCGCCCTCTTGGGCGGGCGTGGGCGGGAACGGCCAGCGTGCGGGGGAAGTGCCCGAGCGGCTGCGCTGGCGCGGTTCGTCACCGGCAGACGCGGTATTCCACGGCATGGCCAGGCCCGCCAGCTTGACGCAGGCGGCGCGGGCCCGATACGCGCCACGGCGCAGCGGGTTCAACGAGACGATGAGTTCATCTGACAAAACGGAAAAATCAGCGGTGTTCATGAGAACTCCTTCAAGAAACGATTCCACGCCGCCGCAGCGGCCGACACGGCAACCGGCCGTGATCAATCGAACAGCGACAACTGGCCGGCTGCCAGCGCGCGCAACTGGCGCGCACCGCGGCCGTAGCCGCTGGAAACTGCCGGCAGGCCGTCAGAAAGGGGGACCCCTGAAGACGCTTGCGCGCCAACCGGGGATAGGAAAGCGGTAGAGGAAGGGCTAGGCGTAGCGGCAGCGGCAGCGGCAGCGGGCACAGCCACCGGGGCGCTAGCCGAGGGCGCCGCTGCGACCATCGCCGCCGCGCCCTGCCCTGCAAGCGAACCCGCCGAGAACAGAGACGGCGTGGCGCCGGACGCCACGGGCGGCTGGAAGCGATCGCAATCCAGCGCCAACCTGTGACGGTTCAGCCCCAGCTTGCGGGTCGCGACGGCGAAGCGCTGGCGCAGCAAGTCTGCCCAGATGCCGGTGCCGCGCATGCGCGAGCCGAAGTTGGGGTCGTTGCGACGGCCGTTGCGCAGGTCTTCTATGCGGTGCAGCACGCGCTGGGCGCGGTCCGGGTAATGAGCGTTAAGCCAATCCTCGAACAGGGTTTTGACCTCCCAGGGCAGGCGCAAGACGGTGTAGCTGGCGTAATGCGCGCCGGCCGCCTTGGATTCCTGAAGGATGTGTTCCATGGATTCATCATTGATGAACGGAATGACGGGCGCCACCAGCACGCCTACGGGCACGCCGGCATCCGTGAGGCTGCGCACGGCTTCCAGCCGCCGCCAGGGCGCTGCGGCACGCGGCTCCAGCGTGCGCGCCATGCCGGCGTCCAGCGTGGTGATGCTGATGTAGACGACCACCAGATTCTGCTCGGCCAGCGCTGCAAGCAGATCGAGATCCCGGCCGACCAGCGCGTTTTTCGTGACGATGGTGACGGGGTGCCGGGTTTCCAGCATCAGCTCCAGCATGCCGCGCGTCAGGCGCCAATCGCGTTCGATGGGCTGGTAGGCGTCAGTAGCAGAACCGATGTTGATCGGCGACGGCTTGTAGCCAGGGCGCGCGAGTTCCGCGCGCAGCGCATCGACGGCGTTTGCCTTTGCCACCAACCGGGTTTCGAAGTCCAGCCCGGGCGACATGCCCAAGTACGAATGCGTAGGCCGCGCATAGCAGTACACGCAACCGTGCTCGCACCCGCGATACGGGTTTACCGCAACGTCAAAGGGGATATCGGGCGAGTCATTGCGCGACAGCATCTTGCGCGCTTCTTCGGCCGTGACGGTGGTCTTGGGCGCGGGCGGAGCCAGCCGCGTATCGGGAACGATGGGGATGACCGTGGCGCCGGCGCGCGTGCGCGCCGGCGAGGCGTGCGCCAAGGCGGCGTCGGGAGAATGGGCCGACGCGGAATCGCGGGAACCATCGGGATCGGGGAAAGTGTCGGGAAAGGAATCCGCAAAGGATTCGGGGACGGAGTCGACGAAATCCGCCGGCAGGCCCGAACCAGACCAACCGTCGTCGACCTGCACACGGTCATCGCGCTGAAAGCGATGCCGAACATTAGTAACCGCACCCCGACCGCGCAAGGCGGCGGGGGCGGCAGCCGGGGACCCAGAACCGGCGGGAAAAGAATGATCGGTGCGTGCCATAAAAACTACTGTACAAAAACACAGTAGTTTTGACAAGCACCAAAACCCTTTCCGTAAGACAGCCCCACTTTACCGCAAGACGCGGAGCGCGTCTGAACAATTCGATTTCATCAGGCGATATCGCCCGGAGACCCGCGCCAGCATTGAATTTGGAAGAAATACAACACCAAAAATCGGGCGGAAATTCCGTTGTTTTCCGGCCCGATTCAGCGCTAGCGCAACATGCCCGCCGCAGCCGTCTGATGCGTGGCTTCATCGATCAGAATGAAGGCACCGGTAGACGGCACATCCGCGTAGCGATCCACCGCCAACGCCTCGCGCGTGGTGAACGTCACGCGACCAATGTCGTTCATCTGCAAGGTGCCTTCGGTGTTCTCGACTTCCTGCAATTCGTGGATGTCGCGATGCGAAAGCACCGCGCGAATCTTGGCCGACGTAAGCCGCGTGCCCGACTTCAGCAGATACTTGCGCGCCGGGTTCAACGCCTGCGCATCCAACCAGCACAGCTCGGCCTCGAACTCGCGCGTGACTTGCGCGGGCGCCGCCGTGTGCACGATGACGTCGCCGCGCGACACGTCGACATCACGATCCAGCACCACCGTGACGGAGTCGCCCGCCACCGCCTCGTCCAGCACGCGATCAAAGACGCGAACCTCGCGCACCACCGCACTGACACCCGACGGTTGCACAGTGACCGCATCGCCCGCGCGCAACACGCCGCTGGCCACCCGGCCTGCATAACCGCGAAAGTCCTCTTTCTGGTCGCCGCCGTGTCGCGCCACCCACTGCACGGGAAAGCGCAGCGGCAATGCGCGGCCATCGCTGGCCAGGTCCAGCGATTCCAGGAGCGCCAGCAAAGGCTGGCCTTCGTACCAGGGCGTCTTGGGCGACAGCGTCACGACGTTGTCGCCGTTCAACGCCGACAGCGGCAGCGCATCGAAATGCGCGATGCCCAGCTTGGCCGCCAGTTCGGCATACGCGTCGCGAATGCGTTCGAACACGGCGCGATCCCAATCGACCAGGTCCATCTTGTTCACGGCCACCACGATGTGGCGGATGCCCAGCAGGCGCGCGATAGTGCTGTGCCGCTTGGTCTGCGGCAGCAGCTTGCCGTCGGCGGCGCGCGTGGCGTCGATGAGGATGACGGCCACGTCTGCCGTGGACGCGCCGGTGACCATGTTGCGCGTGTATTGCTCGTGGCCGGGCGCATCGGCAATGATGAATTTGCGTGCGGGCGTGGAGAAGTATCGGTAAGCCACATCAATCGTGATGCCCTGCTCGCGCTCGGCTTCCAGCCCGTCGGTCAAGAGCGAAAAGTCGATGCCGTCGCCCGCCACGCGCTTGTGCTTGGCGCGCGAGATTGCATCCAACTGGTCGGCGAATACGCCTTTGCTGTCGTACAGCAGGCGGCCGATCAGCGTGGATTTGCCATCATCGACGGAGCCCGCCGTGATCAGGCGCAGCACGCCCGTGCCGGCGCCGGAAAGGAAAGAATCGTTCAGTGCATTCATGGTGCGTCCCCTGCCGCCGGCCTCAGCCGGCGTTGTGCATTCAGAAATAGCCTTCCTTCTTGCGGCGCTCCATCGAGGCCTCGGAAGTCTGGTCGTCCATGCGCGTGGCGCCGCGCTCGGTGATGTCGGTCACCGCCGTCTCGGCGATGATGGCGTAGGTGTCAGCGGCGTCGGAAGCCACCGGGCAGGTGCACGAAATATCACCCACCGTGCGAAAGCGCACCGGCAGCCGCTCGACCTGCTCGCCGTCTTGCGGCGGCGTCAGGCGCGTCACCGGCACCAGCAGGCCCTTGCGACGGACCACCTCGCGCTGGTGGCTGAAGTAGATTGACGGCAACGCCAGTTGCTCGCGCTGGATGTATTGCCAAACGTCCAGTTCGGTCCAGTTCGAAATGGGAAACACGCGCATGTTTTCGCCGCGATGCACGCGCGTGTTGAACAGGTTCCACAGTTCGGGGCGCTGTGCCTTGGGGTCCCATTGGCCGAATTCATCGCGGAAGGAAAAGATGCGTTCCTTGGCGCGCGCCTTTTCCTCGTCGCGACGCGCGCCGCCGATGCAGGCGTCAAAGCCGAATTCCTCGATGGCTTCCAGCAACGTCACGGCCTGTGCCGCATTGCGCGAGTCGGTTTCGCGGCGCAGCACCACGCTGCCCCGCTTGATGGAATCCTCGACGCTGCGCACGATCAGGGTCTCGCCCAACTCGGCCGCGCGCTGATCTCGGAACGCGATGACTTCATCGAAGTTGTGGCCGGTATCGATGTGCATCAGTGGGAACGGAAAGCGGCCCGGGCGAAACGCCTTTTCGGCCAGGCGCAGCAGCACCACGGAATCTTTGCCGCCCGAAAACAGCAGCACGGGCTTTTCGCTTTCGGCGGCCACTTCGCGCATGATGAATATCGCTTCGGATTCCAGCCAATCCAGGTGGCTGCGTTGGATCACAGCAGACATAGGTTATTCCCCTAAGACAGATTTTGAATTCATGGACGGCGTCATTCGCCGCGCGTCACGACACTGATGACGCGGTTGCCCGCGTGCAGACCGCATTCCTTGGAATCCGACGATTCCCACCACCATCTTCCGGCGCGCACGTCTTCGCCCGGCCGGATGGCGCGCGTACAGGGCTCGCATCCGATGGACGGGTAGCCCTGGTCGTGCAGAGGGTTGTAGGGCACGTCCAGCGCACGGATCACTGCCCACACGTCGTCCTCGCTCCATTCGGCCAGCGGGTTGAACTTGGTCAGGCCGAACACCGGGTCCTGTTCCTGCAAGGGCAGTTCGCCTCGCGTGGTGGATTGCTGCCGGCGTTGCCCGGTGATCCAGGCGCTGCGCCCCGCCAGCGCGCGTCGCAGCGGCTCGACCTTGCGGATCTGGCAACAGGCTTTGCGCAGCGCCACGCTTTCATAAAACGCATAGGCGCCATGCTGGGCAACGTGCTGCTCCACCGCCGCCGCCACGGGCCGGTACACCGTGACGTCGCGCCCGTAGCGCCCGCGCACGGCATCCAGCACGCCCAGCGTTTCGGCATGCAGACGGCCCGTATCCAGGGTGAACACCTCCAGGTCCAGGCCCGAGTCGTAAATGGCATGCGTCAACAGCATGTCTTCAGCGGCCAGCGACGAGGCCAGCGCGGCGTCCGGGTGGCGCTGCTGAATATCGGCCAGCCGCTGCACCAGCGCCTGCCAACGCTGCGCCAGCGAGGCGTCCTGGATGGAGGGAAAATCAACGGAGGTCGTCATGGTTGCACCGCAAAGATGCGAGCGCGCCGGGGACGCGCCAACAAAGTATCGCCATCGCGCAGGTCCAGTTCCCGGTACAGGTGCTCGGGCACTTCGGCTTCGATGATGGCGTCGGAATCCTGGCGCGCCAGCTCCAGATACGCGCTGGGGCCGGCCAGATAAGCGTGCGACAGGCGCACCGCAATGCCCTGCCCGCCCGCGCGATAACGCTCGATCTCGAACTCGTGCGGACGAACGTAGGCGGTGGCGCGCTGCGCATTGGCTTGCGCCAGCTCGGGCGCCGGCAGCGACAAGCCGGCGCCTTGCCAGACACCGCCCGTGGCCACGCCCTGCAACTGGTTCACATCGCCAAGAAAGCCGTACACGAACGGCGTTGCGGGCTGCTCCCAGACTTCACGCGGCGTGCCCACCTGCTCGATGCGCCCGGCGTTCATCAGCACCACGCGGTCGGCGACCTCAAGCGCCTCTTCCTGGTCGTGCGTCACAAACACGCTGGCCACATTCAGCTCGTCATGCAGACGGCGCAGCCACCGACGCAGCTCCTTGCGCACCTTGGCGTCCAGCGCGCCGAACGGTTCGTCCAGCAACAACACGCGCGGCTCCACGGCCAGCGCGCGTGCCAGGGCGATACGTTGACGCTGGCCGCCGGACAGCTGCGCCGGATAACGATCCGCCAGCCAATCCAGCTGCACCAGCGTCAGCAGGTCATGCACCTTGCGCTGGATCTGGTCTTCCGAAGGGCGCTGCGACCGATGCTTCACGCGCAGGCCAAACGCCACGTTCTCGAACACCGTCATGTGCTTGAACAGCGCGTAATGCTGGAATACGAACCCCACCTGGCGCTGGCGCACGTCCACGTCCGTGGCGTCTTCGCCCCCGAACAGGACGCTGCCCGAATCGGGCAATTCCAGCCCGGCGATGATGCGCAGCAGCGACGTCTTGCCGCAGCCGGACGGCCCCAGCAACGCCACCAGTTCGCCGGTTTCAATATGCAGCGACACGTCGTTCAGCGCCTGAAACTGACCGAACCGCTTGGATAGGTGTCGAACTTCGATACTCATGCCTGTCTCCGTCTTGGCCGTCGCGCGTTACGCGATGGCCGGCTTGATCGTTGCGGCCGCTGCACCGGGGTACTCGACCGGCAGGTCGGCGGCACGCAACATGCGCGCGTTGCGCCACTCGACCAGGTTTTTCGCCACCAGGGTCACCAGCGCCAGCAGGGCCAGCAACGAGGCCACGGCGAACGCGGCCGAATACTGGTATTCGTTGTAGAGAATTTCCA
Source organism: Achromobacter sp. ESBL13 (assembly GCF_036668755.1). NCBI lineage: Bacteria > Pseudomonadati > Pseudomonadota > Betaproteobacteria > Burkholderiales > Alcaligenaceae > Achromobacter > Achromobacter sp. ESBL13. The sequence goes on from NZ_JAZEVT010000003.1 coordinate 180,188, forward strand.
CGTGCAGGGTCATCGTGTTGGTCAGCCCGCGCACCTGGCCGGACACCACGGACACCGCGCCGAATTCACCCATTGCCCGCGCGTTGCACAAGATGGCGCCGTACAGCAGGCCCCACTTGATATTGGGCAACGTCACACGCCAGAAAATCTGCCAGCCGCTGGCGCCCAGCGTCAGCGCCGCTTGTTCTTCTTCGCTGCCTTGCGCCTGCATCAACGGGATCAGCTCACGCGCCACAAACGGAAAGGTCACGAACAGCGTGGCCAGGATGATGCCGGGCACGGCGTAGACGATCTTCCAGTCGTGGTCCTGCAACCAGCCGCCCAGCCAGCCTTGCGTGCCGAACAGCAGGATGAACACCAGGCCGGCCACCACGGGCGACACCGAGAACGGCAGGTCGATCAGCGTGATCAGGAACTGCTTGCCGCGAAACTGGAACTTGGTGATGGCCCATGCCGCCGCCACGCCAAACACCAGGTTCACCGGCAGCGCGATGGCGGCCACCAGCAAGGTCAGCCGGATGGCGGACAGCGCGTCGGGCTCGACGATGGCGTCCAGGTACAGCTGCCAGCCTTTCTTGAAGGCTTCGGCGAACACTGCCGCCAGCGGAACCAGCAGGAACAGGGTCAGGAATGCCAGCGCAACAAACAGCAAGATGCCGCGCACCCAGCGCGGTTCGGTCAAATGGGCGGGACGGTCCGCTGCGCTCATGCCAACCTCCCGAGGTTGCGGCGGGCTTGCCAGCCTTGCAGCAGGTTGATGACCAGCAGCATGACGAAGGACAGCACCAGCATCACGGTCGCGATGGCGGCGGCGCCGGCGTAGTCGAATTGTTCCAGCTTGGAAATGATCAGCAGCGGCGTGATCTCGGACACCATCGGCATGTTGCCGGCAATGAAGACCACCGATCCGTACTCGCCAACCGCCCGCGCGAAGGCCAGCGCAAACCCCGTCATCAGCGCCGGCACCACGGTGGGCAGCAGCACGCGGCGGATGGTCTGCCAGCGGCTTGCGCCCAGGCTGGCGGCAGCCTCCTCGATTTCGCGTTCTACGTCTTCCAGCACCGGCTGCACTGTACGCACCACGAAGGGCACGCCGATGAAGATCAGCGCAATCACGATGCCTAGCGGCGTGAACGCCACCTTCCATCCAAACCACTCGGACAGCGGCCCGCCCAGCCAGCCTTTCTGCGAATACAGGGCGGTCAGCGCGATACCGGCCACTGCCGTCGGCAGTGCGAACGGCAGGTCCACCAGGGCGTCCAAAATCTTCTTCCCGGGAAAGCGATAGCGCACCAGCACCCAGGCCACCACGGAGCCGAACACCAGGTTGACCAACGCGGCGATCAGCGAGGCGCCAAAGGTCAGTTGATACGACGCCATCACGCGCGGCGCCGTCACCGTGTCCCAAAACCCTTGCCACCCCAGTTCGGCGCTTTTGATAGGCAGCGCGGCCAGGGGAATCAGCACAAGCACGCTCAGGTACAGCACGGCGTAGCCCATGGAAATACCAAATCCGGGCAGCACGCCCGGGCTGTTGCGCCGAACGGCAAAAGGCGCTTGCGCGCCGATTGCCGTCGGGGGGGAGGCAGTTGTCATAGCCGTCGTCCGAAGGTCGTCTCGTTATTTCTTTTGCGGCAGGTAGATCTGGTCGAAGGTGCCGCCATCACTGAAGTGATCTTTCTGCGCCTTGCGCCAGCCGCCGAAGATCTTGTCGTCGATGGTGACGAGCTTGACCTTCGGGAACTTGCTTTCGTATTTGGCGGCCACCGTCTTGTCGATGGGCCGGTAATAGTTCTTGGCGATGATTTCCTGTGCCGCGGGCGTGTACAGGAATTCCAGATACGCCTGGGCGGCGGCGCGCGTTCCCTTTTTGTCCACGATCTTGTCCACGACGGCCACCGGCGGTTCGGCCAGGATGGACAGCGACGGCACCACGATGTCGAACTTGTCCGGACCCAGTTCTTCAAGCGCCAGGAAGGCTTCGTTTTCCCAGGCCAGCAGCACGTCGCCCACGCCGCGTTCCACGAACGTGGTCGTGGCGCCGCGTGCACCGGTGTCCAGCACCGGCACGTGCTTGAGCAGGTCGCCGACATAGGCGCGCGCCTTCTCTTCGCTGCCGCCGTTCTTTTCCAACGCGTAGGCCCAGGCGGCCAGATAGTTCCAGCGCGCGCCTCCGGAGGTCTTCGGGTTGGGCGTGATGACTTGCACGCCGTCCTTGATCAGGTCGTCCCAGTCCTTGATGGCCTTGGGGTTGCCCTTGCGCACCAGGAACACGATGGTGGACGTATAGGGCGAGCTGTTCTGCGGCAGGCGCGACTGCCAGTTCTCGGGGATCAGCCCCCGGTCGGCAATGGCGTCGATGTCATAGGCCAGCGCCAGTGTCACCACGTCGGCTTCCAGCCCGTCGATGACCGAGCGCGCCTGGCGGCCCGATCCGCCGTGCGACTGGCGTATGGTCAGGTCGACGCTGGCCTTTTCCTTGTACTGCTTGATGAAGGCGTCGTCGATGGCGCGATACAGCTCGCGCGTGGGGTCATAGGACACATTCAACAGCGTTTGTTTTTGCTGTGCTTGCGCCGGCGCCACGGCTGTCAGCGAAACCGCCACCGCCGCCAGCGCGGCCAACCAACCCGCTTTTCCGAAAGACATCCCTTGCTCCCTATATTTTCAATATGGAAGCAAGTGTGCTGGCTGCGCATTCTGAACGGAACGAATCATTATTTGATTGCTCATCGCTCGCAGGCATATAGGACAGCCGTCCCAGCCATGAAAAAACCGCCGCGTTCTCCTATGGAGAAGGCGGCGGTTCGGGCGGCTGAAAACCGCGTTTTTTACCGGGATGCTACCCCCCGGAATCCGAATTTACTTATTCGGTTGCGGCGTGATGCGCAGGTAAGGACGCACGGCCTTGTAGCCTTTGGGGAACTTCTCTTTGATGACGGCTTCGTCCTGCAGGGACGGAACGATGATCACATCGTCGCCGTCTTCCCAGTTGACCGGCGTGGCCACGCTGTGGCTGTCCGTCAATTGCAGCGAGTCGATGACACGCAGGATTTCATTGAAGTTGCGGCCCGTGCTGGCGGGGTACGTGATGATCAGGCGCACCTTCTTGTTCGGGTCGATGATGAACACCGAACGCACCGTCAAGGTGGCGTTGGCGTTCGGGTGGATCATGTCGTAAAGCTCGGAGACTTTGCGGTCCTTGTCGGCCAGGATCGGGAAGTTGACCTTGGTGGACTGCGTGTCGTTGATGTCTTCGATCCATTTCGAATGCGAATCGGCGCCGTCCACAGACAGCGCCAGCACCTTCACATTGCGCTTGGCGAATTCGTCAGCGAGCTTGGCCGTGTAACCCAGCTCGGTCGTGCACACCGGCGTGAAATCGGCCGGGTGCGAAAACAGCACCCCCCAGCTATTGCCCAGATATTCGTGGAAGCGAATGGGACCGGCCGAGGAATCCTGTTCGAAATCGGGGGCGGTATCGCCCAGACGTAGATGGCTCATGGTGTCTCCTATTTGAGGATTCAGTGGGGAGGAAGCTGGCTGCCCGGCTAGCTGGGCAGCGCAGGAAGGCGTTTCCAAGCCGAGCTTACTGCTTGCGAAACGATTCTTCCATCAAACCTTCGGTCGAGGAAATACGCAAGCCATATAACCTTATGCAATATCCACTGCCACGCCGCAGGCGTCCGCGACGACGCCGGCGCGCACTGCCGCCGACAGTGCCAGCGCCCGTGGAAGGATGTGAGCGGCGTAGAAAAGCCCAGTCGCGATCTTCGTTTTATAGAACGGGTCTGACGAACCGGCGGCGATGTGCCGACGGCACGCAAGCACGGCGCGCGCCATCTGCCAGCCGCCATGCACCACGCCGGCCAGCATCAGGTAAGGCACGCTGCTGGAAAACACCGCGCGCACGTTGGCGGCGGATTGCTCAAGAATGAACCCCACGCCGGCCTCGTAGGCCTGGATGGCGCCATCCAGGTTGTCGCGCAACAGGCGCAGCGCATCGCGCTCGGGCGCCGCCGCGCGGGTGGACTCGGCCTCGACCGCGCGCAAGGTCTCGCGCATGGCGGCGATGGCCGCGTAGGCGGTGGCGCCGCCGTCGCGTTGCGTCTTTCGCCCCACCAGATCGTTGGCCTGGATGGCGGTGGTGCCTTCGTAGATCGGCAGAATGCGGGCATCCCGGTAAAACTGCGCCGCCCCCGTTTCCTCAATAAAGCCCATGCCGCCATGCACCTGGATGCCCAGCGACGCGACTTCGACCGCGATTTCCGTTGAGTACCCCTTCACCACAGGCACCATGTATTCATAGAACGCACGGTTGCGCGAGCGCTGCTCCGGGTCGGGGTGATGCGTGCCCTTGTCATGCGCGGCGGCCGTCACATAGGACACGGCGCGCGCCGCTTCCGTCAGCGCCTTCATGGTCAGCAGCATGCGCTGCACGTCCGGATGGCGCACGATGGCCACCGGGCCGGCCGACCCTTCCACCGCACGGCCCTGCACGCGTTCGCGCGCGTAGGCCAGCGCATGCTGGTAGGCGCGTTCGGATACGCCGATGCCCTGCTGCCCCACCGAATAGCGCGCCGCGTTCATCATGATGAACATGTATTCCAGGCCGCGATTCAGTTCGCCGACCTGATAACCGACGGCGCCCTCGCCGACCTCGCCCTTGCCCGAGCCATACAACAGCACGGCGGTGGGGCTGCCATGGATGCCCAGCTTGTGCTCCAGCGATGCGCACCAGACATCGTTGCGCTTGCCCACGGCGCCGTTGGCGTCGACCAGGAACTTGGGCACGATGAACAGCGAAATCCCCTTTACGCCGGCGGGCGCGTCGGGCGTGCGGGCCAACACCAGGTGGATGATGTTTTCGGCCAGATCGTGTTCGCCGAAGGTAATGAAGATCTTCTGGCCGAACAGGCGGAAGCTGCCGTCGTCCTGGCGCACGGCGCGCGTGGCGACCTGCGCCAGGTCCGAACCCGCTTGCGGCTCGGTCAGGTTCATGGTGCCCGTCCACTTGCCCGCGATCAGGTTCGGCACGTATTCGCGGCGTTGCGCGTCCGAGCCCACGGTCAGCAGGGCTTCGATCACCCCGTCGGTCAGCATGGGGCACAAGGAAAACGCCAGGCTGGCAGCCTGGATGTTCTCGCCGGGCGCGGCCGCAACCAGCTTGGGCAGGCCTTGCCCACCCCACTCTTGCGGATGCTGCAAGCCTTGCCAGCCGCCGGCGGCGTAGTCCTTGAAGCCCTGCGCATAACCGGGCGTGGTCGTGACATGGCCGTCTTTCCAGACAGGCGGCTGCGTGTCACCCGGCACATTCAAGGGCGCCACCGCCTGTTCCACAAAGCGGCCGTTCTCTTGCAGGATGGCGTCGACCAGATCCGGCGTGACGTCGCCAAAGCCGGGCAATGCAAGGATGTCGTCCAGGCCGGCCAGTTCGTTCAGCGTAAAGCGGAAGTCCTGTAGCGGGGTTACGTAGGGCATGATGTCTCCGTGTGCAAAACGACAGCGAGGCGCCAAGCGCCTCGCCTCTGCTGCGTCTTTCAGATACGCGTCTTAACTCAGATGGTACGCCAACGACACGATGATGGGCCCCAGCACCGGCAGCAGCACGTTGGCAATTGCATAGGTCACGGTGTAACCCAGCAGCGGCACGGAACTGCCGCTGGAGTTCAAGATGGCGCTGATGGCGGGCGTGCTGACGTGCTGGCCGGCAATGGCGCCCACGAGCAGCGGACCTTCAATCTTCAGTATCTTGTGGCCCACCCACAATGACAGGCAGGCCGGCCCCAGCGATACCAGCAAGCCGATCAGCGGCAGCACGGCGCCATGTTCGCGGATCAGCGACACGGCTTCGGGCCCCGCCGACAAGCCCACGCAGGCCACGAACACCGCCAGCCCCAGGTCCTTCAACAGCTGCACGGCGTGATCCGGCATGTGCCCCAGCGACGGCCGCTTGGCATTGATCCAGCCGCACACCAACCCGCTGACCAGCGCCCCGCCACCGCTACCCAGCGACACCGGGATGCCCCACATGCGTGCGCTGAGGCTGCCGATCATCAAGCCCGCCAGGATGCCGAAGGCCAGGAAGACCAGATCGGTGACGCCGCTGCGGCGCAGCTCGCTGCCCAGCGCCGCACCCGCTTGCGCCAGTTCGGGTTCGGCGCCCACCAGCGTGACCAGGTCCCCGTATTGCACGATGGTGGCCGGCGTCAATGGCAGCACGTGCCCCGACCGCGTGATGGACTGCACGAAGACGCCACGTGCCCGCTTGGCGCCGGGGCGCTTGCCCAGCTCGCCCATGGTGATTCCGTTGACGTTCTTTTTGTTGACGATGACCGCAAGCTCGCGCAGTTGCAGATCATCGGCGTGCGCCTCCGGCAGCTGGATCTCCGGGCCGACCACCGCGCCGGCCCGCAGCGCAAAACGGCGCAAGCCCAGCACCACCACGATGTCGCCCGTGGCCAGCGTGTCGTCGGGGGTAACGTCCAGCGCCGCGCCGTTGCGCAGGAGGCGGCTGATCACGGTACGACCGCCCAGTTGGGCCTCGATGTCGCCCACCTTCATGCCGTCGGCGTCCTTGACCACGTGGGCCCGCCCCACCAGGCGCGGCAACGTGGGCAGGTTGATGTCTTCGTCTTCACCGGACGCGACGCCCAGCTTGGCTTCCAGGGCCTTGGACGCTGCGCGCAAGTTGATACGCAACAACGCCGGCGCGACCTGGCTGGTAAAAAACACGATGCTGATCAAGCCCACCAGATAGGTCAGCGTGTAGGCCGTGGCTATGTTGGCTTCCATGCGCTGCACCTCTGCATCCGGCAAGCCCAGGTGCTTGAGCGCTTCGGCGGCGGTTCCGACCACCGCCGATTCGGTTGCGGCGCCTGCCGCCAGCCCCGCCGCCGTACCGGCATCCAGGCCAAACAGCGGCACGGCCGACAACACAATCGTCAGCACCAGCAACGCTTCGATGATGGGCAGCGCGATATAGCGCAGGCTGGAGCGATTCAGGTTGGCGAAGAACTGCGGGCCGCCCGAATAGCCCATGGCGAAGATGAACAGCGCGAAGGCCACCTCTTTCAGGTCCCCGCGCATCTGGCAACCCGTCTGGCCGATCAGCAGGGCGACGATCAGCGTGCCGCACACGCCGCCCAACTGAATCGGCCCGACCTTGAGCTTGCCGATCAGGTATCCCAAACCCACCGTGACGAACAACACCGCGATGGGGACGCTATTGAAAAACCCGATCGAGCACGTCATAGCTCATGTCGCCTGTGGTTGCCTACTTGCGGGCGGTAGCCTTCTTGGCGGATTTGGCCGCCGTGTCCGCTTGCTTGACGGCTTTCTTCACCGCCTTCTTGGCGACCTTCTTCGTGGCCGTCTTTGCCGCGCGCTTGGCCGCGCCGGCTTTCACCGTCTGGCCCTTGCCGGCAGTCGGACCCGAACGCACCAGCTCGGACGCCTTCCATGCCTCGACGTACTCGGTGGCGCACTCGACCATGTACTTGCCGATCTTGGCGTAATCGGCATCGTCCAGATTGGCCAGCGAGATGCGGATCGACCACGGCGGCCCGCCGAAGCCGCCGCCATCCATCAGCACCACGCCCGTCTTCTCGGCCAGCCGGAACAGGAAGTCCACGGGCTCGTAGTTCGACGTCATGTACTTGCAGAAGGCATCGCCATACATGACCTTGGCCCAGACCATGAAGTCCAGTTCCACGTAATACCAGGCGCGCATCGGATCTTCCGGGGGCACCGGAATACCCAACCCGCTCCATAGCGAGTCGCGGCGCGCACGCACGATCTGCATCGTCAGGTGCTTGTAGGCGTCCTTCAGGTCCAGCAGGTGGGACAGCGCAAAAAAGCACATCTGCACCTGCTGCGGCAGGGACAGGCCCGCCGTGTGGTTCAGCGCCACGTTGCGGCTGTCGGCCACCATGCGGTCGATGAATTTGAGCTTTTCGGGCTCCATCGTCATGGCGCCGTAGCGCTTGTTCAGGCGCTGCTTCCAGGCCGCGGGCAGTTCGGCGATGCGCCGGTCCATGGTGTTTTTCTCGTGCGTGGCAATCACGCCCAGACGCCAGCCCGTGCAACCAAAGTTCTTGGAAAAGGAATAGACGCAGATGGTGTTGTGCGGCACTTCGGCCATCAGCGACCGGAAGTTCGGCACGAAGGTGCCGTACACATCGTCCGTGACCAGCACCAGATCGGGATTCTTGCGGATCAGGCGCACGATCTGCTTCATCTCGACCGGGCTGAACGCCACCGACGGCGGGTTGCTGGGGTTGACCGTTACGGCCAGCTTGATCTTCGGATTTTCCAGCTTGGCGATTTCAGAGGCGGGATAGTGCCAGTCGTGCGTGCCGTCGGCCCGCAGGCTGCTGGCGTTGATGGCGACAATCTTGAACTGGAAACGCTCAAGGTGCGCGATTTCGATATAGGGCGTGAAGGTGGGCAGGAACAGCGCAATGGTATCGCCCTGCTTCAACAGGCCGTTCTGCATCATCGAGTCGAAGATGTAGCACATGGCGGCCGTGCCGCCCTCTACCGGAAACAGGTCGAACTTGCCCTTGGGCGGCCGACCATCGCACATTTCCTTGATCAGGTAGTCGTGCACGATCTGTTCGGTATGCACCAGCGCGCGCGGCGGCACGGGGTAGTTGTCACCGATGATGCTGTCGGTCAGTTCGTGGATCCATTCATCCGGATCGAAACCCTTTATCTTGACGCCGTATTCAAGCACGCCCACCAGGAAGTCGTAGCCGTCCTCGCCCTTGTGCTTGGACAGGAATTTACGCAAGCGGTCGGCGCAACCTTTCTTTGCCGGCATGCCAGCCAGGATGGCATCGTCGCGCACGCGGCGCGCCTCTTTCATCGCAAACTGGCCCATCAGGAAGAAAGCGTCGCGCGGCTCGGTGGCGATCCAATTCGGGTTGCCCCGGCCCGCGTTCAACATGGTCAAGGCAGCCGTCTGCTGATTCTCCTTGGCCAACGTAATCAGATAATCCTTCAGTTCAAACGGCGACAGCTGTTCAAGGTCGCGTTGACGCGAGCGGGTCGTCTTCAAGGCGGAAGCCAGGCTGACAGTGAGAGGCGCGGTGGAAGCCATTGTTAGGTACTCCTGGTTTGCGTTTTGACAAGCGCTGGCGAAGCGGCGCGGCGGGCATGCCCACCGCCCCGGTTTTGCTGCCCGCAAGCCCGGATCAGGCTTGCGGGGCGTCCCACTAGGTCATCAGCATGACGATGACAATGCCCCAGATAATGAGCAGGGTATTGCCGATTGCATAGGGCACCGTGTAGCCCAGGGCGGGCACCTGGCTTTTCGCCGTCTCGGTGATCTGGCCGATCGCCGCCGTCGTGGTGCGGGCGCCAGCGCAGACGCCCAGCACGATCGCGGGATGGAACTTGAAGACATATCGGGCGATGAACACGCCCAGAATCATCGGCACGCTGGTGGCGATGATGCCGGCCACGAAAAGCTTGGCGCCCAATTGCTGGAAGCCCTGCACGAAGCCCGGCCCGGAAGTGATGCCGACCACGGCCACGAATGCCGTCAGCCCGACAGACGTCAGGAACCAGTGCACCGGTTCCGGCACGCGGCCGAAGGTGGGATGCACCGATCGCAGGTAGCCGAAGATCAGGCCCGATATCAGCGCACCGCCGGACGTCGACAAGGTGATGGGAATGCCGCTGACCGTCAGCACCAGTGAACCGAACAGCCCGCCCAGCAAAATGCCGAAGCCGACGAACACCATGTCGGTCTGCTCGGTGGCCCGGTCCACATATCCCAGCTTGGCCACGACGCGCTCGACGTCACGCTTGGCGCCCAGCACAAAGAGACGGTCGCCGCGGTCCAGCTTCAGGCCCCAGTTGACCGGCATATCGTGACCGCCGCGCACAACCTTGCGCAGGAACACGCCCCGGCCCAACTGACGCACCGTTTCGTTTTCGGCCAATTCCTTGAGCGTCTTGCCAGCCACATTCTTGTTGGTCAGCACCACCTCGACAATCTCGGCGGGCAGGTTGATGACGTCCCTGTCCTCGACTTCATTGCCGATGATGCCGCCGGCCTGCAAGACCAGCGCATCGTGGCGCCCCGTCACGCCCAGCACATCGCCCGCCTGCAGCACCGTGCTGGAGTCGTTATCGATGATCTGGTCGCCACGGCGGATGCGTTCCACAAACACGCGCGCGTCGACAAAGCGCGCTTCCAGGTCGCCCACCGTCTTGCCCACCAGATCGGTGTGGTCAAGCTTGTAGGCGCGGGCCGTGAACTTGCGGTAGCCAGACAGTTCCATGGAATCGGCGCCGCCGGACATCTTGGCTTCGTATTCCTTGCACTCTTTGACGATGTCCACGCGCATCAGCTTGGGGCCCAGCGATGCCAGCAACCACGCGCTGCCGACCGTGCCAAAGATGTAGCAGACGGCGTAGGCCACGGGGATGCTGTCGATCCACTTCTTCTTGGTCGCGGCGTCCACGCCCAGCCCGTTGATCGTGTCCGTGGCCACGCCCATCACCGCGGAAATGGTTTGCGCGCCCGCCAACAGCCCGGCACCGGTACCGGCGTCAAATCCAAATCCGACGGCCGTGGCCCAGGTGACCAGCAAGCAGATAACGCAGATGATGACCGCGAAGATGACCTGGGGAAGGCCATCGCTTTTCATGCCGCGGAAGAATTGTGGTCCGACGCCGTAGCCAAGACCAAAAAGAAAAAGCAGGAAGAACACCTGCTTCAGAATCGGGGCGATGGTGATATCAAGTTGGCCGACCAACACACCCACCAACAACGTGCCGGTTACCGCACCGAGATTAAACCCGAAGATTTTCTTGGCGCCGATCCAATACCCCAGCCCCAGGGTAAGAAATACCGCCAACTCTGGATACTTCCGCAATGTGTCAAAGAACCATTCCATCCCGAATCTCCTTCGTTCTGTACAGGTCGAGCACGTGCGCGAAAAATCCTGCTGCGCGCGGAACACATTATCAGAATCTTTCAGAAAATCAAAAGAAATACTACATAGATATCAAACTATCCCAGATCATCGCAGACCAGAAAAAAGCCCCGTGGATGGTGAATCCGCGGGGCTTTCATACTGGCGACGTCGCTGACGTTTTACAGCGCGCCGGTCAGTTCGGGCACCACCTGGAACAGGTCGCCCACCAGGCCATAATCCGCCACGCCGAAAATCGGGGCTTCGGGATCCTTGTTGATGGCCACGATGACCTTCGAGTCCTTCATGCCTGCCAAATGCTGGATGGCGCCGGAAATACCAACGGCCACGTACAGCTGCGGCGCAACGATCTTGCCGGTCTGGCCCACTTGCCAGTCGTTCGGCGCGTAGCCGGCGTCGACGGCCGCGCGCGAGGCACCCAAAGCGGCGCCGAGCTTGTCGGCCAGCGGGTCAAGGATCTTGAAGTTCTCGGCGCTGCCCAACCCACGGCCGCCCGAGACCACGACGCGCGCGCCGGCCAGTTCGGGACGGTCGCTCTTGGCGACTTCGCGGCCCACGAACGTGGACTTGCCCGAATCCGCCACGGCGGCCACGTCTTCCACGGCGGCCGAACCCCCTTGCGCGGCGACGGCGTCAAAGCCCGTCGTGCGCACGGTGATGACCTTCACGGCGTCGGCCGATTGCACCGTGGCAATGGCGTTACCCGCGTAGATCGGGCGCTGGAACGTGTCAGCGGATTCCACGCCGATGATGTCGGAAATCTGCGCGACGTCGAGCTTGGCGGCCACGCGCGGCGCCACGTTCTTGCCCGACGCGGTGGCCGGGAAGAGGATGTGGCTGTAGTTGGAAGCCACGGCCAGCACCTGCGCCGCGACGTTTTCCGCCAGACCGTCAGCCAGCTGCGGCGCGTCAGCCAACAGCACCTTGGCCACGCCTGCGGCGGCGGCGGCCTGGTCGGCCACGGCACGCGCATTGGCGCCGGCGACCAGCACGTGCACGTCGCCTCCGATCTTGGCGGCGGCGGCGACGGCGTTCAGGGTTGCGCCCTTGAGCTGGGCGTTATCGTGTTCGGCAATAACCAGCGTCGTCATGTTCAGACCACCTTCGCTTCGTTCTTGAGTTTGTCCACCAGGGCCGCAACATCGGCCACCTTGATGCCGGCCTTGCGGGCGGGCGGCTCGCTGACCTTCAGCGTCTTCAGGCGCGGCGCGGGATCAACACCCAGCTCGTCGGGCGTGACGGTGTCCAACTGCTTCTTCTTGGCCTTCATGATGTTGGGCAGCGTGACGTAACGCGGCTCGTTCAGGCGCAGGTCGGTGGTGACGATGGCCGGCAGCGTCAGCGTCAGCGTTTCCAGCCCGCCGTCCACTTCACGCGTGACCGTGACCTTGCCGTCGGCCAGTTCGACCTTGCTGGCGAACGTGGCTTGCGGCCAGTCCAGCAGCGCGGCCAGCATCTGGCCGGTTTGGTTGGCGTCGTCATCGATGGCTTGCTTGCCAAGAATGACCAGTTGCGGCTGCTCTTTGTCGACCAGGGCCTTCAACAACTTGGCGACGGCCAGCGGTTGGAGTTCGGCATCGGTCTGAACCAGCACGCCACGATCGGCGCCAATGGCCATGGCGGTGCGCAGCGTCTCCTGGCATTGCGCAACGCCGCAAGAAACCGCCACGACTTCAGCGACGGCACCCTTCTCTTTGAGCCGGGTCGCTTCTTCGACGGCGATTTCGTCAAAGGGGTTCATGGACATCTTCACATTGGCGATATCCACGCCAGTCTGATCCGACTTGACTCGCACCTTGACGTTGTAGTCAACGACGCGCTTGACAGGTACCAACACCTTCATCCCGCTGCCTCCAAATGGAAATAAATACCCGGCATGCGCCGGGATCGCATTGCACAATTTTTTCCTGATTCTACAGCTTCGCCAGCGCTCGTATATGCGCAACGACACTGCGCCCCAGTGCAGATAAGTTGTAACCACCTTCAAGCGTACTGACGATCCGGCCCTGACTATGCCGTTCGGCCACCTCGACGAGTTGCTCGGTGATCCAGCCGTAGTCAGCCTCGACCAGGCCCATCTGGCCCATGTCGTCTTCCCGATGCGCATCGAATCCGGCGGACACCAGGATGAGTTCCGGGCGGAAGGCTTCAAGCCGGGGCAGCCACTGGTCGGTGACGATCGTCCTGACCGCGGGGCCGACCGTATACGCGGGCACCGGCACGTTCAGCATGTTGTCCGCGGGCTGGTCGGTACCGCTGTTGGGAAAGAGCGGATGCTGAAAAAAGCTGCACATCAGCACGCGCTCGTCGCCCGCGAAGACGTCTTCGGTGCCGTTGCCGTGGTGCACGTCGAAGTCAACGATGGCCACGCGCGACAGGCCGTGAAAGTCCAGCGCATGGCGCGCTGCGATCGCGACGTTATTCAAAAAGCAGAAGCCCATGGCTTGCGACCGGCAGGCGTGGTGCCCGGGCGGACGCACCGCGCAGAACGCCGTGCGGGCGTCGCCGCCCATCACCGCATCCACCGCCGCAACCCCCGCGCCGGCCGCGTACAGGGCCGCTTCATAGGTGTGGGGATTCATCAGCGTATCGGGATCGATCGGGTAATACCCTTGGTCCGGCGTATGTTCGCGCAAACTGTCCAGATACTGGACGGTGTGCACACGCAAAAGGTCGTGGCGCGACGCCTGGGGCGCTTGGCGGTCGTCCAGATAGGGCATCAGGCCGCTGGCCAATAGCTGGTCGGAAATGGCATCCAGCCTCTGCGGGCTTTCAGGGTGCCAACTGCCCATTTCATGCAAGCGGCAAGCCGGGTGGGTAAGATACATGGTCTCCATAAGGAAGATTATGTTCATCTGTCGGCGATTACTGCAACTCGGAACGCTTTCCGCCCTGCTGGCGGGCTGCTCCACCACCGCCCCCTCTGCTCCAAATTCCCTTTCGACCCCGCCGCCGGCCGCTTCAGCGAACGCCGCTATCCGCATCGGACCCGCCACGCCGACACCCGGCTCCGAACTGCCGGATGACGCGCCTGCCACCCTGACCGCCACCGGCGCGCTGCGCCCGGAAGTGCGCAGCTTCGTGCAGGACCTGGCGGCCGAACGCCAATTGCCACTGGACCCGATGATCAAGGCGTTGGAAAGCTCGCGCTACAACGCCACCGTGTCCCGGCTGATCGCGCCGGCGCCGCCGGGCAAGAAAATCTGGCGCAGTTGGCTGACGTATCGGTCCCGCTTCGTGGAACCCAAGCGCATCGGCTGGGGCGTCGAGTTCTATAACGAAAATCGCGACCTGCTCAATCAGGCCGCTCAGCGCTTTGGCGTGCCGGCCCCGATCATCGCGTCGATCATCGGCGTCGAAACACTGTACGGCCGCAACATGGGCAACTTCCGAGTGCTGGATGCACTGGCCACGCTGGCCTTTGACTATCCCGATCCCAACAAACCCGAGCGCGCCGCGATGTTCCGGGGCCAGTTGGCGGACTTCCTGACGCTGGTCATGAAAGACAAACTGGACCTGGAAACGCAGGGCTCGTACGCCGGCGCCATCGGCATGCCGCAGTTCATGCCCACCAGCATCATGCACTACGCGGTGGACGGCGACGACAACGGCCATATCGACCTGACCAACAACACGCAGGACGCCATCATGTCCGTGGGCAGCTTCCTGGCACAGCACGGCTGGCAGCGCGGCTTGCCCGTGTTTGCACCGGTGGTGTTGCCGGCGGACCCCACCGCGCTGGTCGACGGCGGCCTGGAGCCCAAGCAAACCTGGAGCACGCTGTCGGCCGCCGGCGCGCGTTTGCAGCCAGGCGCCAGCAGCAATGGTTGGGGCACCCAGCCGCTGGGGGTGGTGGACCTGGTTGAAGAAGCGCGCGGCACGGCGCAATACCGGGTTGGCACGCCCAATTTCTTTGCGCTGACCAAGTACAACCGCAGCTACTTCTACGCGACGTCGGTGGCGGACCTGGCGTACGAAATCGAAGCGCGCGTCACGCGGTGATCTGCCCGCCCCGGAAACAGCAATGCCCCGTCAGGATGAACGGGGCATTTTTTTATTGTGGGGACTGGATGCGCCCCACTGCTGCCGTACGGAATCAGTTGAATACGCCCGTGGACAGGTAACGGTCACCCCGGTCGCAGACAATGAACACGATGGTGGCGTCGTTAACTCTTTCGGCCACACGCAAGGCGGCCACCAGCGCACCGGCGGACGAAATTCCGCCAAAGATGCCTTCTTCGGCGGCCAGCCGGCGCGCCATGGTTTCCGCTTCGGATTGCTCGATGGATTCGTAGGCGTCCACGCGGCTGCGGTCGAAGATCTTGGGCAGGTAGGCCTCGGGCCACTTGCGGATACCCGGAATCTGCGAGCCTTCGGCCGGCTGTGCGCCCACGATCTGCACGGCGGGGTTGCGGGATTTCAAATACGTCGACACGCCCATAATCGTGCCCGTGGTGCCCATGGCGCTGACGAAATGCGTGATGCGCCCTTCGGTTTGCGTCCACAGTTCGGGGCCCGTGGTTTCCACATGCGCGCGCGGGTTGTCGGGGTTGGCGAACTGGTCCAGCACCACGCCGCGGCCGTCGGCCTGCATTTCGGTGGCCAGGTCGCGGGCGTATTCCATGCCGCCCTTGTCGGCGGGCGTCAGGATCAGCTCGGCGCCGTAGGCAGCCATGGCCGCCCGGCGTTCCACGGACAGGTTGTCGGGCATGATCAGAATCATGCGGTACCCCTTCATCGCCGCCGCCATGGCCAGCGCGATGCCGGTATTGCCGCTGGTAGCCTCGATCAGGGTGTCGCCCGGCTTGATGTCGCCACGCGCTTCGGCGTGCTGGATCATCGACAAGGCGGGGCGGTCCTTCACGGAACCGGCGGGATTATTGCCTTCCAGCTTGGCCAGGATGACGTTGCCACGCGCGTCGCCCGCGGCACCGGGAATGCGCTGCAATCGCACCAGCGGCGTATTGCCGACGGTCTGCTCGATAGTGGGGTAGGTAGTAGTCATGCAAAAGATAATAACTCTGCCTGGCGCTGGGCGCGGGCAAAAGCCGCGCTCGCGCCAGGGGTTAGCCGCCTACCCGGCGCGTCAGGGCCGGGCCGCCGCCGGCGCCGTGCTGGGTTTGCCCTTGGCCGGTTTGGCGGTGGATGACGCGGCGCCCGAGCCTTGGCTTTGGCTTGGGCTTTGGCCCGATCCTGCCGCGCCATCGCCCTCGCCCACCTGCAAGCCGGCCGCCTTCAAGGCCTGCGCCTTTTTCTCGCCAATGCCGCGCACGCGCTCGGCCAGGTCTTCGAACGAATCGAAGCGGCCGCCGCGTTCGCGTTCATTGATGATGATTTCGGCCGTGCGCGGGCCGATGCCCCGGATGGTCTCTAATTGCTGCGCGCTGGCCTGGTTGACATCTACCGCCCGGGCTTCCGGCGCGGTGAAGCCCAGCGCGGCGCTCACCAGCATGACGCCAAGCACGTGTTGCCACAGGCGGCGCCCATTGCGGCCGCCTGCCGACGCATGCGGCAAGCGCGCTTTGCGCCATGGCATGGCCGCGCCGCGACGGACAATGGCGGGTACAAGGAAAGGGTTCATGAGGGTCTCCGAAAAGAACGGGTGCGGCGGATGCCGAACCACCCCTGGATCATGGACGTTCGCCCTGCCTGCGGGCCGTGCAGTGAATGGATTGATCCACCTCGGAAACTACGTGGGCGAAATAAAGGCCACCCTGAAGGGTGGCCTGGCTTTCACGCGGCGCGGGGCGGCGTGGTGCTGCTTTTCGGCAGCCCGCCTTAGCGGCGGGCGGCTGGCGGCTAGCGGCGCGCGCGCCAATAGCGCACGTACTCGGCAACACCGGTCTGCACGTCGCGCATCGGCGCATAGAACCCGGCGGTGCGCAGCTGGGTGACGTCCGCCTGCGTATAGCTTTGGTAGCGGCCCTTCAGGTCTTCCGGGAACGGGATGTAGCGGATCAAGTCCAGTTCGACCAATTGCGCCAACGTCAGCTCGGCCTCGCCGCGCTCGGCACGCAAGGCATTCACCACGGCTGCGGCCACGTCATTAAAGGGTTGTGCACGGCCCGTGCCGCAATTGAATATGCCGGACTGATCGGGATGGTCCAGAAAATGCAGGTTGACCGCCACGACGTCTTCAACCGAGATGAAATCGCGGCTTTGACCGCCGTCCACATAACCGTCCCAGCCCGCGAACAGGCGCACATGCCCGTGTTCCAGAAACTGGTTCATGTTGTGAAACGCCACCGAGGCCATGCGGCCCTTGTGCTGTTCATGCGGGCCATAAACGTTGAAATAACGCAGCCCGACCACCTGCGCCGTCAGGCTGTCCATGCGCTTGCGCAGCACCTGGTCGAACAGCAGCTTCGAGTAACCGTAGACGTTCAGCGGGCCTTCGTTGGCCGGGTCCTCGACGTAGACGGACGAGCCACCATAGACGGCGGCGGACGAGGCATACAGGAAGGGAATGCGCCGCGTCTGGCAGAACTCGAACAGTTCCAGCGTGACGCGGTAGTTGTTGTCCATCATGTAGCGGCCGTTGCGCTCGGTGGTGTCCGAGCAGGCGCCCTGATGCAACACGGCGCGCACGGCGGGCAGGCTGCCGTCGGCCACGCGCCGGCGGAAGTCGTCCTTGTCCATGTATTCAGCGATCTGGCAGTCCACCAGGTTGACGAACTTGTCGCCTTCGGTCAGGTCGTCGACCGCGATGATGTCATGGATGCCACGGCGGTTAAGCCCGCGCACCAGATTGCTGCCGATGAAGCCCGCGGCTCCGGTTACGACGATCATGAAATTTCTCCTGCGAGTTCCGCGGCGGTGACGACAGAGGTGCCCAGCTTGCCCACGGCGATGCCGCCGGCCTTGTTGGCCCAGCCCATCGATTCGGCCCACGGCAAGCCAATGGCGCGCGACACGGCCAGCGTGGCCAATACCGTATCGCCGGCACCCGACACGTCGAACACTTCGTGCGCCTGCGCATCGATGTGGTCGCGTCCCGCATCGGTAAACAATGTCATGCCCTGCTCGGACCGCGTCACCAGCAGGGCTTCAAGATCCAGGTCGGCGCGCAGACGCTGCGCGCGATCGGTGAGTTCGGCTTCGGAATTCCAGCGGCCCACGGCCTGCTGCATTTCAGCCCGGTTGGGCGTGACCAGGGTGGCGCCACGATAGCGCGAATAGTCGTCGCCCTTGGGGTCTACCAGCACCGGTATGCCTGCATGGCGCGCCATGGACACCAACGATTCGACGCGGGTCAGCACGCCCTTGGCGTAATCGGACAACACCAGCACATCGTGGTTGGACAGATGACGCGCCAGCGCGGCGTCCACGCTGTCCAGGGCGGCTTGTTCGGGATGCTGCTCGAAGTCCACGCGCAGCAATTGCTGCTGACGGCCCAGCACGCGCATTTTCAATGTGGTGTGCAGCGAGGGGTCGGCGATCAGATCGGCACGGATGCCGGCCTCGGCGGACAAGTGGCGGATGCTCTCGCCCGCCTCGTCTTCGCCCAGCACGCCCACCAGCGTCACCTGCCCGCCCAGCGCCGCGACGTTGCGCGCGACGTTGGCGGCGCCACCCAGGCGGTCTTCACGGCGCGCGACCCGCACCACGGGCACCGGCGCTTCCGGCGAAATGCGTTCGACTTCACCGAACCAGTAGCGGTCCAGCATCACGTCGCCCACGACAAGGACGCGGCTTTGGGAAATGGCTTCGGCGGGAAAAGGCTTCATTCAAGTTCTTCCAGGCGGCGCGGCGCGTAGGTCTCCCAGGCGTTGCAGCCGGGACATTGCCAGTAAAAACGACGCGCTTGAAAACCGCAACTACGACACGCATAGCGGTCCAGGCGTTGCGTATGCTTGTGAATCAGGCTGCGCAGCAGCGTCAGGTCGGCGCCGGGCACCGGCCCGCTTTCCGCGCCGCTTTCCGGGTTGGCCAGTTCGGCTTCCAGCAGGCGATCCAGCCCCAGCAAGGACGGATGGCTGCGCAACGCACCGCGCGCGAACGCCCACGCGACGTCAGACCCCTGCTGCACGCGCAATTCGCGGAACACCACGTTGAACAGGTCCAGCGACGCGTGCCGTTGATATTGCTTGAGCAGGAAATCAAGCCCCGCTTCGACCTGGTTGGCGGCGCGATAGTTGGCCAGAAGCGACTCGGCCACGAGCCCGGCGAATTCCGGCGCGTCGGTCATGACCGATTCCAGGTAAAGCCGCTCGCGCTTGGGGTCCTGTTCCAGCGACGCCAGTCGCGCACGCAGCATCGCCGTGCGCACCTTGGCGCCCTTGCCCACCGACGCATCGGTGGTGGACAAGGCATGGTCGGCGGCGTCCAGCGCTTTGTGCGCCGCGTCGACGTCCGCCGGCTTGGCCGACAGCGCGGTTTGCGCCTGCTCGCAGTAGTAATGCACGATTTGCGGGACCGGTTCATCGACCAGGCCCTGCAAGGTCTTGACCGCTTCGATGGCGCGTGGCCAGTCGTGTTCGGATTCAAAAATTCGAATCAAGGAGCGCAGCGCCGGTAGGGCGTAGCGCGTGTCCTTGAGCTGTTCGAAACCGCTTTCGGCGCGGTCCAGCATGCCGGCCTTCAGGAAATCCTGCGCGAGTTCATGCTGTGCATGCTCGCGCTCGGCATCAGGCAGATCGGAACGGCTGAGCAGGCTTTGATGCACGCGGATGGCGCGTTCCATTTCGCCTCGGCGACGGAACAGGCTGCCCAGCGCGAAGTGCAGCTCGGTTGTTTCGGGGTCCAGCTTGGCCACTTCGACAAACGCGTCGATGGCACGGTCCGGCTCTTCGTTGAGCAGGAAGTTCAGCCCCCGGAAATACGAATCGGGCAGGCTGCGCGTTTCCCGAAGCATTTGCCGGATGTCAAAGCGCGCGGCCAGCCAGCCCAGCGCGAACAACACCGGCACGAAAATCAGCCACCAAGGTTCAAAATCCACGTTTCGGGCTCTTGCGGTAAATCAGTGCGGGATGCGGTTGCGGGACGTTCGACGAGCGGCGCGCCATCAAAGCGGCGACATCGGGGCAACGGCTTCGGGGGGCACGACGGGCGTGGTGCCGTTGACGGCGGCCTGGACACGGTCCAGTTCGCGGCGCAAGCGCATGGCTTCGCGGCGGCGGCGCATGGCGGCGGGCACGGTCAGCAACAGGCCGAACAAGGCTCCGGCAACGAACACGACCAGCATCACGACGATCAGCGGCACATCTTGCACGACGTAGTCCGCGTAGAACTTCACGGCGACCGGGTCGGTGTTCTTCAAGGCGAACATCAACACCGCAATAAACACGAGCAATCGCAGGGCCCAGACTAGATAGCGCATGACGCATGCTCCAGAGAATTCAAGACTGCCAATTGTAAGCGACGTCTTAAGCGTCCAAGAAAAAAAATCCCCGCAAAAGCGGGACGAATCCGAAGCGGAAAAAACAAAGCCCCTTGATTTCTCAAGGGGCCTGTTCTCGGTCCGATCTGCCCGTAGGCAGCCTTACTAGCCGATTCGTCAGTGCATGGCGTGCAAACTTGCCATTGACGTCATCGGTTCACCCGATCCAGAAGACTGGGCGTCCTCGTCATTGCCGCCGACCAGGTCAACCCGTTCGCGCAATTCCTTGCCTGCCTTGAAGTGCGGTACCTGTTTACCAGGCACCAACACCTGTTCGCCGGACTTCGGATTGCGGCCGATGCGGGGAGACCGCTGCGACAACGAGAAGCTGCCAAAGCCGCGGATCTCGATGCGCTGACCCGAGGCCAGGGCCTGGGTCATCGCATCCAGCACGGTCTTGACGGCGTAATCGGTGTCGCGGGCGGCCAGCTGAGGATAGCGGGCCGCCAAGGCGGCGATCAGCTCCGACTTGGTCACGAATTAACCGTCGTTGCGCTGTTGGTCCAGCTTGGCCTTCAGCAGCGCGCCGAGGTTGGTGGTGCCGGACGAAGCGCTGGCGTCGGACATGCGCTGGATCGTTTCGGCGGTCTCGGCGTTGTCACGGGCCTTGATAGACAGCTGGATCGAACGCGTCTTGCGGTCGATGTTGACGATCATGGCTTCGATGTTGTCGCCGGCGTTCAGAACGGTGGTGGCATCTTCAACGCGGCCCGAGGAGATCTCGGAAGCGCGCAGGTAGCCTTCAACGTCCACGGACAGCGTGACAACAGCGCCCTTGGCTTCGACGGACTTGATGGTGCCCGGAACAACCGCGCCCTTGTCAAACGTGGCGACGAAGTTGTTGAAGGGGTCGCCTTCCAGCTGCTTGATGCCCAGCGAGATGCGTTCCTTGTCGGTATCGATGCCCAGAACCACGGCTTCGATCTCGTCGCCCTTCTTGAAGTTGCGCACGGCTTCTTCGCCCGTTTCCGTCCAGGACAGGTCGGACAGGTGAACCAGGCCGTCGATACCGCCAGGCAGACCAACGAACACGCCGAAGTCGGTGATCGACTTGATGGCGCCGCGGACCTTGTCGCCGCGCTTGAAGTTCGTGGCGAACTCTTCCCACGGGTTTTGACGGCACTGCTTCATGCCCAGCGAGATACGACGACGGTCTTCGTCGATTTCCAGGACCATGACTTCGACTTCTTCGCCCAGGGTAACAACCTTGCGCGGGTCGACGTTCTTGTTGGTCCAGTCCATTTCGGACACGTGGACCAAGCCTTCGATGCCGGCTTCGACTTCGACGAACGCGCCGTAGTCGGTCAGGTTCGTGACCTTACCGAACAGGCGGGTGCCTTGCGGGTAGCGGCGAGCCAGGCCCACCCACGGATCTTCGCCCAGCTGCTTGACGCCCAGCGAGACGCGGCTCTTTTCCTGGTCGAACTTGAGGACCTTGGCTTCGACTTCTTGACCCACTTGCAGGACTTCGGACGGGTGACGCACACGACGCCATGCCATGTCGGTGATGTGCAGCAGGCCGTCGATGCCGCCCAGGTCAACGAACGCGCCGTAATCGGTGATGTTCTTGACCACGCCCTTGACCACAGCACCTTCGTGCAGGGTTTCGAGCAACTTTTGACGCTCTTCGCCCATGCTGGCTTCCAGCACTTGGCGACGCGACAGCACAACGTTGTTGCGCTTGCGGTCGAGCTTGATGACCTTGAATTCGAGGGTCTTGCCTTCGTACGGGGTGGTGTCCTTGACCGGACGCAGATCCACCAGCGAACCGGGCAGGAACGCGCGGATGCCGTTGGTCATGACGGTCAGGCCGCCCTTCACCTTGCCGGTGATGGTGCCGGTAACCAGCTCGCCGTTTTCCAGGGCCTTTTCCAGTTGCAGCCAGGCCGACAGGCGCTTGGCGCGGTCACGCGACAGGATGGTGTCGCCGTAGCCGTTTTCCAGGGAATCGATGGCCACCGAGACGAAATCGCCGGGTTGCACTTCGAGCTCGCCCTGGTCGTTCAGGAACTCTTCCAGGGGGATCAGCGCTTCGGACTTCAGGCCGGCGTTGACGACGACGAAATTATGGTCGACGCGCACGACTTCGGCGCTGATGACCTCGCCGGACTTCATGTCCTGGCTCTTGAGGCTTTGTGCGAAAAGGTCGGCGAAGCTTTCGCCGCCGGTGGCGGTAGTGGAAACGGAAGACATGGGGTTGAAATCCATTGGGCCGAAATGGCCGTTAAGAACACACCGCAGCGGATTGCCCGCCACAGTGGAGTCAAAATACCTGCCTGCCGGTTTGCCCTGCGGGGTGGCCCGTGGGGGTTGCGCCTGGCGAGGACAGGGCCTAATCAAATAAAACTAGGCCCGGACGTTGTACGTTCGTAATACGTTGTATCGTCCGGGCGATTTTGCAGCGCAGAATCCGGCAAATCAGCTGTTTGCCTAAGCTATTCGCCTAAGCTATTCGCCTAAGCTATTTGCCGAAGCTATTCGCCTAAGCTATTTGCATCAGCCTTTCGCCTTATTGCCGGCCTGCTGCCAAAAATCCAGTATTGCCTGCACCGTTTCTGCAATCGTCAAATCAGATGAATCCAGCACGTGTGCGTCTGCTGCGGGAGCCAGCGGCGCCGTGGCGCGTTCGGTATCGCGGGCGTCTCGCTCGCGCATGTCTCGCAGAAGGTCGTCTAGATTAGCAGAAATTCCCTTTTCGATCAACTGCTTACGCCGCCTCTCGGCCCGGGCCACCACATCGGCAACCAGGAACACCTTCAGCGACGCGTCCGGGAACACCACGGTGCCCATATCCCGACCGTCCGCGACCAGCCCGGGGGGCCGACGAAACGCGCGCTGGCGCTCCAGCAGCGCCCGGCGCACGCCGGGAAACGCAGCGACGCGCGACGCGAAATTACCGACTTCTTCGCGCCGGATCTCGTGCCCGACATCGACGCCGGCCAGGTACACATGAGGCCCGTCAAAGCGGACATCCAGCGTTTCCGCCACGCGCGCCACGCCGGGTTCGTCGTCGACGGACACGCCTTGATTCAGGGCAGCCAGGGCGGTCAGCCGGTACAGTGCGCCACTGTCCAGCACGGCCCAGCCCAGCGCCTTGGCGACGCGATGGGCCACCGTGCCCTTGCCGGACGCGGTGGGGCCATCGATCGTGATGACGGCGGCGGAAGAGTCAGTCAATGAAGTGGAAGTCATGGGGAAAGTGCGCTAGGCCGACACAAGGCTTGCGTAGACATCAAAATAACCCGGGAACGTCTTGCTGACGCAACCCGGGTCCAAAATTCGGACGGCGGCGGGCCCGAAGGCCGCCAATGAAAAGCACATGGCCATGCGGTGATCGTCCCACGTGCCGATGTGCGCGTCGCGCCAGGCGTCCTGCGCCGGCGGGATGACCCGCAGCCAATCGGGTCCCGATTCCACCGTTGCCCCCAGCTTTTCAAGCTCGGTCTGCATGGCATGGATGCGGTCCGTTTCCTTGACGCGCCAGCTGCCAATGTTACGCAGCCGGCAAGGACCGTCGGCATACAAGGCCAGCGCCGCCGCGGTCATGGCGGCGTCCGGAATCAGGTTGAAGTCGGCATCGAACGCCTTCAAGCGCGCCCCGTCGGCCACCCTTACGCCCGAAACCTCGATCCAGTCGGGGCCGTAGGCCACCGTGGCGCCCATTTGCGCCAGCGTGTCGGCAAAAGCGACATCGCCCTGGATGCTGTCAGCGCCCACGCCGGTCACGCGCAGCGGGCCGCCGCCGATCGCGCCCAGCGCAAGAAAGTAGGACGCTGTCGAGGCATCGCCTTCGACCGCGATCTGGCCCGGACTGCGGTAGCCCGCCCCGCCTTCGATCACGAAGCGGCTCCAGCCGTCGCGTTGCACCTGCACGCCGAACCGTGCCATCAGGTTCAGCGTGATTTCAATGTAGGGCTTGGAGATGAGCTCGCCGACCACTTCCAGGGTCACGGGCTTGCCGCTGCGGCCGGCCCGCAAGGGCGCGGCCAGCAGCAAGGCCGTCAGGAACTGGCTGGATACCGAGCCCTGCACGCGCGTAACCGCCTCGTCGGCGATCTGACCACGGCCGATATGCAGCGGCGGATAGCCGGGCTGACCCAGATAATCGATGCGTGCGCCCAGTGCATTCAGCGCATCCGCCAGATCCCCGATGGGCCGTTCGTGCATGCGCGGAACACCGGACAGGCGGTAGTCACCACCCATCAAGGCCAACGCGGCGGTCAGCGGACGAATCGCGGTGCCCGCATTGCCCATGAAAAGATCCGCGCTTTCAACTGGAAAACGGCGCACGCCCTCTACCGTGACGCGACCGGCATCCAGGTCAGACACCTGCACGCCCAATTGGCGCAAGGCACCCAACATGACGCGCGTGTCATCGGAATCCAGCAACCCGGTAATCCGCGTGCAGCCTTCGGCGATGGCCGACAACAGCAACACGCGGTTGGAAATGCTCTTGGAACCGGGCAAGGCCATTACGCCGTGCGCCTGCCGCACGCGCGGCAGGTCCAGATAAGGCAAAGCGCCCATGTCAGTTACTCCTGTTGCCACTTGCGGCGCGCCTGGGCCGCAGTGTCCAGCAAAGCCAGCAAGGCCGCGTCGTCGCCATCGGCAATGGCGCGTTCGGCTCGATCCAGAACGGCGCGCAGATCGGCAAGCTCGGCCAGCATCGCGTCGCGATTGGATAAAAAGATATCGCGCCACATCTCGGGCGAACCCGCCGCGATGCGCGTGAAATCGCGAAATCCGCTACCCGCCAGGTCAAGGCGTGTGCGGGCGTCGGCGGCCGTGGCCACCTGCTCCATATAGACGGCAGACAACAGGTGCGGCAAATGGCTGACCGAGGCCAGCACGCGGTCGTGCGCATCGGCGTCCATGTCGATCACGCTGGCGCCGCAGGCTTGCCAAGCACGTCGCACCAGCGCGATGGAGGCGGCGCTGTTCTGCGGCAACGGCGTCAAGATGACGGTACGCCGGCGATATAGCGCGCCATCGGCGGCGTCGGGGCCCGTGCGCTCGGCGCCGGCAATCGGATGCCCTGGCACGAAGCGCCCGATTTGCTCGCCCAACGCCTGGCGCGCCGCATCGACGACTTCGGCCTTGGTGCTGCCCGCATCGGTGACGACGGTGTTGTCGCCCAGATGGGGAAGCATCCGCGACAACACATTTTTCAGGCCACCGACCGGCGTGGACAGAAGAACCAGATCCGCGCGTGCGGCGGCATCTTCGGCGCTGACGGCTTCGTCGATCAGACCAAGCTCAACGGCGCGCGCCAGCGACGAGGCGTTACGCCCCACGCCCAGCACGCGCCCCACCTGCCCTGCCTGGCGCAGCGCGGCGGCAAACGACCCACCGATCAACCCCACGCCCACCACGGCCAATACAGGAATCAGGGGGCCAGCGGCCCCCTGATCGGAAGAAGGTAACGCGTCGTTCATGTGGCCAGGATGTCGGTCAGGGCATCAATAAAGCGGGCATTCTCTTCAGGCAACCCGATCGACACACGCAACCATTCCGGCAGGCCATCGCCCGCCACGGGGCGAACGATCACGCCACGCTTGAGCAATTCCAGATTGATGCGGGGCGCGTCGCCCACGTGCACCAGCACGAAGTTGCCGAAGCTGGGCACATAGCGCAGCCCAAGCCGATCGAACGCGGCGCACAGCTGCGCCTTGCCCGACTTGTTCGACGCATAGGCCTCTTCAAGGTAGGCCGCATCGCCCAGGGCGGCAATAGCCGCGGCCTGCGCTAGCGTATTGACATTGAACGGTTGACGCACGCGATTGAGCAAGTCAGTCAAGGGCGGCTGCGACACCGAGAAGCCCACGCGCAGCCCCGCCAGCCCATAGGCCTTGGAGAACGTGCGCGAAATGATCAGGTTCGGAAAACGGCGCGCCAGCGCGGTGCTGTCGAAGCGATATTCCGGATCCAGATATTCGTTGTAAGCCTCGTCCAGCACCACGGTGACCCGGTCACCATGCGCGGCGTGCACACGTTCCAGGAAGGACGCAACCTTGTCGCCAGGCACGAAGGTGCCGGTGGGATTATTCGGATTGGCGATGAACAGCAAGCGCGTGTCGTCGGCAATGGCGTCGAACATCGCGTCAAGGTCATGGCCGTAGTCTTTTGCCGGCACCACGATGTGGCGTGCACCGCGCGCTTGTGTGGCAAGCCGATAGACCGCAAACGAATGTTGCGCGTAGACGGCGGACGATCCCGGCTCCAGCAGCGCCAGCGCCGCGATTTCCAGGATGTCGTTCGAGCCGTTACCCAGCGTGATCCAGTTCATCGGCACGCCATAGCGTTCGGCCAGCGCGGCCTTCAGATCGAAGCCGTTCGGGTCCGGATAACGCGCCAGCGACTCGGCCGCGGCCAACATCGCGGTGCGAGCCGACTTGGGCATGCCCAGCGGGTTTTCATTAGAGGCCAGCTTGACGATGCCCGCCGGATCCAACCCGAATTCACGGGCCAGTTCTTCGATGGGCTTACCCGCCTGATAGGGCGCAATGGCGCTGACATGCGCCGGGGCAACGAGGGGCTTGGATGCGGTGGTCATGGTGTGGGCTCACGGCGCCGGGTAGGAACCCAGCACCTTCAGGTAGGCAACCTGCGCCTGCAACGTGGCAAGCGCGCGCTGAACGTTCGGATCATTACGATGACCCAGGACGTCGACGTAAAAATAATATTCCCACTGGCCGGTGCGCGCGGGGCGCGACTCGAAGCGGGTCATCGACACACCGTTGTCCGCCAGGGGCGCCAGCATTTCGTAGACGGCGCCGGCGCGGTTGGGCACGGCCAGGATCAGGCTGGTCTTGTCCTTGCCGCTGACCAGCGGCTGGATATTGCCGATCGCCAGGAACCGGGTGCGGTTGTGCGGATCGTCCTGGATGCCGGCCGCGATGACTTGAAGATTCCAGGCGGGCGCGGCCACTTCGCCGGCAATGGCCGCGATGGTCGGGTCCCCCGCCGAGGCGCGCGCCGCTTCGGAATTGCTGGGCGCCGCAACCCGTTCCACATCGGGATAGTTGCGTGTCAGCCAGCCCTGGCACTGCGCCAGCGCTTGCGGGTGCGCGGAAATGGTCTTGATGCCATCCATGGTGCCCGACTGCGACATCAGGCAATGGCGGATCACCAGCGAACGCTCGCCCAGGATCGTCAGCGGCGTGTTCAGCAGCAGGTCCAGGCTGCGGTTGACGGCGCCTTCGGTGGAGTTTTCGACCGGCACCATGCCCACGTCGGCCTGCCCGCCCTCAACCGCGCGGAACACCTCGTCAAACGACACGCACGGCAGCTTCTGGACGGCGTGGCCAAAGTGTTCCAGCGCCGCCTGCTCGGAAAACGAACCTTGCGGGCCCAGGTAGGCAACCGTCATGCCGCGTTCCAGGCCACGGCAGGCCGAGATGATTTCAGTCCAGACCGACGCCACGCCCGCATTCGGAAACGGGCCCGGGTTGATCTGTTGCAAACGGCGAATGACTTCGGCCTCGCGCTCCGGGCGCAGCACCGGGCCATCGGCCTGTGCGGCGTGCTTGGCTTCGCCAACTTCCAACGCGGCGCGGGCGCGCTGCGAAAGCAGGTCGAGGATCTGCGCGTCCAACGCATCGATGCGTTCGCGCAAGGGGCGCAACTTGCGTTGCAGGTCTTCATCCATAGCGGCGCTCGAATTCCTTCAGGTACTCGACCAACGCTTCGACCCCGGCAAGCGGTACGGCGTTGTAAATGGACGCGCGCATGCCGCCCACGCTCTTGTGACCCTTCAGTTGGGTCAGCCCCGCCGCATCGGCGCCTTGCAGGAAGGCGTCGTTGAGCGATTCATCGCGCAGCACAAACGGTACGTTCATGCGCGAACGCACGGGCGCGTGGATGGGATTGCGGAAGAAACCGCTGCCGTCCAGGTAGCCGTACAGCAGGTCGGCCTTGGCCTTGTTGGCGGCTTCCATGCCCGCCACGCCGCCGTTGGCCTTGACCCACTTGAACACCAGGCCGGCGACATAGATCGCGAAGGTGGGCGGTGTGTTGTAGCGCGAATGCTCGGCGGCCACGTTGGCGTAGTCGAACGCCGACGGGCAAATCGGCAAGGCGTGGCCGATCAGGTCACGGCGGGCAATGACCATGGTCACGCCTGCCGGGCCTGCGTTTTTCTGCGCGCCGGCATACACCATGCCGCAACGCGTGATATCCATGGGCCGCGACAGGAAATGCGACGACGCATCCACCACCAGCGGCACATCGGGCGCGCCCAGCGCGGCGGTGTCGGGCCAGTCCAAGAACTCGACCCCACCAATCGTTTCATTGCTGCAAAGATGCAGGTAGGCCGATTCCTGCCGCACGTTCCAGGTATCGACCGGCGGCACCCAGGTCAACGGCGCCTGCTCGCGGCCATCCAGCTGGATGGCTTGCTCGCTGCTTGCCGCGACGTGGGTGCTGCCGTAGCGGGCCGCTTCCTTGTACGAACGCTTGGACCAATGGCCCGTCACGACGAAGTCGGCGGCCGGCGTGCCCCGGCGCCCCATGAGATTCATGGGGACGATGGCGTTCTCCCCGGAACCCCCGCCTTGCATGAACATGACCGCGTAATCAGCGGGCAAGCCCAGCAGATCACGCAAATCGGATTCGGCTTCGTCGCAGATCTGCACGAAGTGCTTGCCGCGATGGGACATTTCCATCACCGACATGCCACTGCCATGCCAATCCAGCATCTCAGCTGCTGCTTGCTGCAATACCACCTCGGGCAAGGCCGAGGGGCCTGCCGAGAAGTTCCAGGGGCGGGCCATTATTGCTCCGTAGGTTCCGTCGAATCCGTTGCGCCGTTGGTATCGTCGCCGCCTTCCGCCTGACCGTCTTCGGCTTGGACGTCATCGTCCAGCTCGCCGTCGTCGTCAGCGTCGCTTTCCACAACACGACGTACGCCGGACAGCGTGCTGCCGTCATCAACGTTGATCAGCGTGACGCCCTGCGTTGCGCGCCCCATTTCGCGGATTTCCGCGACACGGGTACGCACCAGCACGCCGCCGGTGGTGATCAACATGATTTCGTCGGTCGGGTTGACCAGCACCGCGCCCACCACCTTGCCGTTACGCGAGGTGGTCTGGATGGCGATCATGCCCTTGGTGCCACGGCCGTGGCGCGTGTATTCGCCGATCGGGGTGCGCTTGCCATAGCCGT
The DNA here is from genome assembly GCF_036668755.1 of Achromobacter sp. ESBL13. Classification (NCBI taxonomy): domain Bacteria; kingdom Pseudomonadati; phylum Pseudomonadota; class Betaproteobacteria; order Burkholderiales; family Alcaligenaceae; genus Achromobacter; species Achromobacter sp. ESBL13. The sequence continues at coordinate 209,678 of NZ_JAZEVT010000003.1, forward strand.
TTTCGGTTGCGGTCAGCACGGTCTGCGTTTCGTCGCCGGCCACCAGCAGCGCGATGACGGTCTGCGTTTCTTCCAGCATCATGCCGCGCACGCCGCGGGCGTTGCGGCCCATCGGACGGACGTCGTTTTCGTCAAAGCGCACGGCCTTGCCCGAATCCGAGAACAGCATGACGTCGTGCTTGCCGTCGGTGAGGTCGGCGCCGATCAGGTAGTCGCCGTCGTCAAGGTCCACGGCAATGATGCCGGCCTTGCGCGGGTTGGAGAAGTCGGACAGCGGGGTCTTCTTGACCGTGCCGCGCGAGGTCGCCATGAAGACGTAGTGATCTTCGCTGAATTCCTTGACCGGCAGCACCACCGTGACCTTCTCGCCATCAGCCAGCGGGAACATGTTGACGATCGGCTTGCCGCGCGAGTTGCGCGTGCCTTGCGGCACTTCCCAGACCTTCAGCCAATACACACGACCGCGGTTCGAGAAGCACAAGAGATAATCGTGCGTGTTCGCGATGAACAGCTGGTCGATCCAGTCGTTTTCCTTCATCGCCGTGGCTTGCTTGCCGCGCCCACCGCGCTTTTGCGAACGGTATTCGGACAGCGGTTGGCTCTTGATGTAGCCACCGTGCGACAGGGTCACGACCATGTCGGTCGGCGTGATCAGGTCTTCGGTGTCAAGCTCGGTTGCGTTCAGTTCGATTTCCGAGCGACGCGCATCCTTCGTGTTCGTCGAGAATTCGGCCTTGATGGCCTGAAGCTCGTCGCTGATGATGGTCGTGATGCGCTCGGGGCGTGCCAGGATGTCGAGCAGGTCGGCGATGGTGGACATGATGTCCTTGTATTCGCCGACGATCTTGTCCTGCTCAAGCCCGGTCAGGCGTTGCAGGCGCATGTTCAGGATTTCCTGAGCCTGCGTGTCGCTCAGACGGTACAGGCCGTCGCCTTGAAGACCGAATTCGGTGCCCAGGTCGTCCGGACGGAAGGCCGCGCGGCCTCCCGGCGTGTCGCCATCGGCGCGCGAAAGCATGTCGCGAACCAGCGACGAATCCCACGATTTGGCCATCAATTCCTGGCGCGCGACCGGAGGCGTCGGCGCGGCCTTGATGATCGCGATGAAGTCGTCGATGTTTGCCAGCGCAACGGCCAGGCCTTCCAGCACGTGGCCGCGTTCGCGAGCCTTGCGCAGTTGGAACACCGTGCGGCGCGTGACCACTTCGCGGCGATGTTGCAGGAAGTAGTCGATCATCTGCTTCAGGTTGAGCAGGCGCGGCTGGCCATCGACCAACGCCACCAGGTTCATCCCGAAGGTGTCTTGCAACTGCGTGTTCTTGTACAGGTTGTTCAGCACAACCTCAGGCACTTCACCGCGCTTGAGCTCGATGACCAGGCGCATGCCGTCCTTGTCGGACTCGTCGCGAATATCGGAGATGCCTTCGATCTTCTTGTCGTTGACGAGTTCGGCGATACGTTCCTGCAGCGTCTTCTTGTTGACCTGGTAGGGGATGGCGTCGATGACGATGGCTTGGCGGTTGCCCTTTTCCATGTCTTCGAAGTGCGTCTTGGCGCGCATGATGACGCGACCGCGACCCGTGCGATAACCCTCGCGCACGCCGGACATGCCGTAAATGATGCCGCCCGTGGGAAAGTCCGGCGCCGGGATGATCTCGATGAGTTCATCGACCGTGCAGGCCGGGTTGCGCAAGCAGTACAGGCAGCCGTCGACCACTTCCTGCAAGTTGTGCGGCGGGATATTGGTGGCCATGCCCACGGCGATGCCAGAGCTGCCGTTCACCAGCAGGTTGGGCAGACGCGAGGGCAACAGCAGCGGTTCTTGTTCGCTGCCGTCATAGTTGGGGCCGAAGTCGACCGTCTCCTGGTCGATGTCGGCCAGCAGCTCGTGGGCGATCTTCGCCAGGCGGATTTCGGTGTACCGCATCGCCGCGGCGTTATCGCCGTCGATCGAGCCGAAGTTGCCCTGGCCGTCCACAAGCATGTAGCGCATGGAGAAATCCTGCGCCATGCGGACGATGGTGTCGTACACGGATTGGTCACCGTGGGGGTGGTATTTACCGATTACGTCCCCGACGATACGCGCCGACTTCTTGTAAGCGCGGTTCCAATCGTTGTTCAGCTCATGCATCGCGTAGAGCACGCGCCGGTGGACGGGCTTGAGCCCATCCCGCACATCCGGTAGCGCCCGCCCAACGATCACGCTCATCGCGTAATCGAGGTAACTGCGGCGCATCTCTTCTTCCAGCGAAACCGGAAGCGTCTCCTTGGCAAAGGAATCCATATATATAACGACAGAATCGTGTAAGGAGGAACCCGGGCCGGGTAAACAGGAAATTCTATCATTCGATTCCGTTCCCGTTTGCCCGGCTTGCTTGCGGTGTGCCGCAAGGCGTCGGCTTGGACGGCCGGTCGGACAGGTCCCTCGGCCGCCGGGCCACGCCCTCCACCCCTGTTGTCAAAAACCAACATGGAAAACCGAACGAGCGCCGAAAACGCCATATCCAGCATTAATGCGCCTCTCCAGGGAAGCCAAAGGTGCCCAAATGCCTTAAGATTGTTTCCAGCACGCAGGAAACCCAGTAGCTAATCCTTTGAACCAGCTCTTGGCGTTGCTATACTGGCCCCGTTTTCCTGATATGCGGCGGGGGTTCGCTGCGAGTCACTTATCCAGCTTCAAGCTCAACGAGGAGAAACATGAACAAACCCTCCAAATTCGCTCTGGCGCTCGCCTTCGCCGCCGTCACGGCCTCTGGTGTAGCTTCCGCGCAAACCGTGGACAACTGGCGCAACCCGTTCGGTAACGTTTGGAAAAACGGTACGAACGAACTGTGCTGGCGCGATGCTTTCTGGACCCCTGCCACCGGTATCCCCGGTTGCGACGGTGTCCCGGTTGCACAACAGAAGGCGAAGCCGGCCCCGATGGCGGCAAAGGTCGTGTTCAATGCTGACACGTTCTTCGACTTCGACAAGTCGACCCTGAAGCCCGAAGGTCGTCAGCTGCTGGATCAAGTTGCCCAGCAAGCTCGCGGTATCGAGCTGGAAACCATCATTGCTGTTGGCCACACCGATTCGATCGGTACTGACGCCTACAACCAGAAGCTGTCCGAGCGCCGCGCCGCTTCGGTCAAGACCTACCTGGTCAGCAAGGGTATCGACCCCAACCGTATCTACACGGAAGGTAAGGGCGAGTCGAACCCGATCGCTTCCAACAAGACGAAAGAGGGCCGCGCCCAAAACCGTCGCGTTGAAATCGAAATCGTGGGTAGCCGCAAGTAATTGCCGGACTAGCTACAATAAGGGGCCTCGCATAGCGAGGCCCTTTTTTTCGTCCGTCATGCACCAGGTTGGTGCTATGGCGTGCGGCCTACCTCGCCCCGTGCGCGGCAGCCGCCCCTCTATATATATAGCGTCGCCTTTCGCTGGACCTTCCCATGACCACGCAAATTCACGACTCCGACCGCCCTGCCGTCAACGCCGACCAAGCCGAACTGGACAAGTTCAGCGCCCTGGCCAGCCGCTGGTGGGACCCCGAAAGCGAGTTCAAGCCGCTGCACGCCATCAACCCGCTACGGCTGGAGTGGATTCAGGAATGTGCGGGCAACCTGGCGGGCAGGAAGGTGCTGGACGTCGGATGCGGCGGAGGCATCCTGGCTGAAGCCATGGCGCGCTGCGGTGCGGAAGTCACCGGTATCGACCTGGCCGACAAGTCGCTTAAAGTGGCACGCTTGCACGGACTGGAATCGGGCGTAAAGGTGGAATACCGCAAGGTGCCCGTTGAAGAGCTGGCTGTCGAGCAGCCCGGCCAGTACGACGTGGTCACCTGCATGGAAATGCTGGAGCATGTGCCGGATCCGGCATCCATCGTGCGCGCCTGCTCGACGCTAGTGAAACCGGGCGGCTGGGTGTTCTTTTCGACACTGAACCGCAACGCCAAGGCCTTCCTCTTCGCTATCATTGGCGCCGAATATGTTCTGCGGCTGCTGCCGCGCGGCACGCACAGCTATGACCAGTTCATCAAGCCCAGCGAGCTGTCCGCGGCCGCTCGCGCCGCCCAACTGGAGCCGATCAGCATGCGGGGCATGGAATACAACCCGATTACGCAGATCTATTCGCTGTCGTCCGACACCTCGGTCAACTATCTGATGGCTACCCGCAAATGAGCGCCCTGATCCTGTTTGATTTCGACGGCACCCTGGCCGATACCGCCCCCGACCTGGCCGCCGCCGCCAACCAGCAACGTACGCGCCGCGGCCTGGAGCCCATGCCGTACGAAGCCTTGCGTCCGGTGGCGTCACAAGGCGCGCGTGGCCTGCTGCGCGTCGCACTGGACCTGGCACCCGGCGATCCGGATTACGAGCCGACACGTCTCCAGTTCCTGGAAGACTATGCGGCCAGCTCCACAGTGCACAGCAAGCTTTTCCCCGGAATCGAGCAATTGCTGGCGGACATTCGCGAACGCGGCCTGTCGTGGGGCATTGTCACCAATAAAGTGACGTATCTGACACTGCCCATCGTCGAATTTCTGGATTTGACCCGCGACAGCGCCGTGCTGGTCTGCGGCGACACCACCGCCCACGCCAAGCCACACCCGCTGCCGCTGCAACATGCGGCTCGGGAAGCCGGGTTTGCCACCGACCGCTGCGTCTATGTGGGTGACGACTTGCGCGACATCCAGGCGGCGCACGCCGCCGGCATGCCCGCCGTGGCAGCCGCCTACGGGTACGTGGGCGAAGACGACGACATCATCAGTTGGCAGGCCGAAACACGCGCCAACACCCCGGAAGAGCTCTGGGCCGCCATCCACCCGTTGCTGCCCAGCGACGTGCGCTGAAGCGAGGTGGCGGCGCGCTAGGGGTTCGCCGCCTCTCTTGATCGGGCTCCCGAATCAGCCTTTTTGGTTCAGCCTCTTCGGTTCAGCCTCTTCGGTTCAGCCTCTTCGGTTCAGCCTCTTCGGTTCAGCCTCTTCGGTTCAGCCTCTTCGGTTCAGCCTCTTCGGTTCAGCCTCTTCGGTTCAGCCGCTACTGTTCAGCCCCTACTGTTCAGCCCCTACTGTTCAGCCCCTACTGTTCAGCCTCTTCAGTTGAGCGCCTTTTGTTCAGCCCCTCTTCTCCGCCTCCCAAACGCGTCCCTCCTTGTGCGTCTCTTCCCTGTCGCCCTGTCGCCCCGCTCACGCCGACCATCATGAGCGTCCCATTCGGCCCAGGGCTGCGCACGCATTAGTTGACTCGCGCGAACAATCTTTCCGCCCGAGTCTGCTTTATCCGGATTTCGAACTCCCTTAAAGTGTGAACCATCCCCGGCGGTTGGGACCTTCCGATTGCCGATTCGGCCCTCGCTGGCGTGGGGGCAGCGCTTTCATCCGCCCCGCTTCCTTCACCGCACACGCCTAACCGCACACACCTTACCGCCGACGACATAACGCCGTTGTGCAGCGCGCCACGCAATTGCCGTCGCGCGGTTTTGACCTTTTCGATCACAACGCCCTGCCCCCGCGCGCCGCCATGTGGCATCGCGCCAGAGGAATGCCTATGCTTTTGCCCATCCTGCTACTTTCCGCCGCCGGTTTCACCATCCTCACTACCGAATTCCTGATCGTCGGCCTGTTGCCCGGCTTGGCCCGCGATCTGAATGTGACCGTTTCACAGGCTGGCCTGCTGGTCACGCTGTTTGCTTTCACGGTTGCCGCCACGGGCCCCTTGTTAACGGCCTTGATGGCCAACGTAGAACGCAAACGCCTGTTTATTGGCGTTCTGGCGTTGTTTGGCGTGTCAAACGCCGTGGCGGCCCTGGCGCCCAATATCTGGGTCATGGCCGTGGCCCGTTTCGTGCCTGCCTTGGCCTTGCCCGTATTCTGGTCGCTGGCCAGCGCCACCGCCGTTGAACTGGTGGGCCCGGCGCGCGCCGGGCGTGCTATATCGCTAGTCGCCTTCGGCATCGTGGCGGCCACCGTGTTCGGCATCCCGATTGGGGTGCTGATATCGGACGCGTTCGGTTGGCGTGCCGCGTTCTGGGTGCTGTCGGGCGTGGCGTTCGCCAAAGCCCTGCTGCTGTTGCTGACTTTTCCCAGCACCCGGATCCGCGCCGACAGCGTCAAGTTGGTGACACAGCTACGCATCCTGCGCGACCCGATCGTGCTGGGCCACGTGGTGCTGTCGCTGCTGGTGTTCACCGGCATGTTCACGGCCTACACCTATCTGGCAGATATGCTTGAACGACTGGCCGGATTCAACGGCCAGATCGTTGGCTGGACGATGATGGCTTTTGGCGCCGTGGGCCTGATCGGCAACACGCTGGGCGGCCGCATGGTCGACCGTAGCCCGCTGGGCGCAACGGCGCTGTTTTCGTCCATGATGGCGGCCGGGCTGGTGTTCGTCGCGCCGGTGATGCAATCGCACGGCTTGCTGGCGGTGGCGTTGGGGCTGTGGGGCATCGCCCAGGCGGCGCTGTTCATTGTGTGCCACGTCCGGCTGATGAAGGCGGCCCCGCAGGCGCCGGCCTTCGCCGCATCGCTGAACATCTCGGGCGCCAATATCGGTATCGGGCTGGGCGCCGTGGTGGGCGGCCATGTCATCGACAACTATGGGCTGGCATCGTTGGGCTGGGCCGCCGCGCTGATCGTGGCGATTTCCGTGGGTTTGGCGCTGGCGCTGATGGCGGCTTCACGCGGCCGCGCGCCCGCGGAACCTGCTTGCGCAAACGCCGTCTAAGGTCGGTAAGACGCGGGCCAGAACCCGCTGTCGCCCCCGCGCCACGCCTCGTTTGGCGGGCCGGTGGACAGTACAGCGGGCTATGGCATTTACCAGTACAATAGGAAGTTCTTGGGGCCGATCCGGATTCGACGTGGGTCGCGAAACAACTCAGGGCATGCCGAGCACCAGTTCGCTCGTTAAACCACTGGAAACACTACAAACGCCAACGACGAGCGTTTCGCTCTCGCCGCTTAAGCGGTGAGCCGCTGCACTGATCTGTCCTTGGGTCAGGCGGAGGAAGGCAACTTCCTAGGGGGGTAACCCTCGAACCGCAGCAGCGACATTCACAAGGAATCGGTCTGCGCTGGGGTCACACGGCTCAGATTTAAATTACGTGAATCGCTTTGGTCCGGCCTGTCGGTTGGCTAAGTCCAAAGTTAAAACTAAATAAATCGACTACGCATGTAGAACTGATTGCAGAGGGCTTGCGGACGGGGGTTCAATTCCCCCCGGCTCCACCAAATACCCTTGATGCCGGTTTTCCTGATTTTCGGCATTTTGATTTTCAGGATTAACGTTTTAGCCGAAAGGCTCATTACTGACCGGCACTGACCGCTAGACGCAAAAAGCCGCTCGACATATCGTCGAGCGGCTTTTTCTTTTCGGATCTCCGAAACCGTTTTCCCAATCAACCCGCTGCCTTCGTCGCTAAATGGCGGTCCAGCGCGGCACGGGCCCGCTGGGCATACGCGGGGTCCGCGCGTTCCTCCAGAATCTGCCCAAGGTGATGGAGCTGGCCTTCGGTAATGCCCACATTCATGCTGATGCGCATGTGCGCCTGTAACTGCGGTTCGGCGCCAGGCAGTGCCGACAGCATTCCTACCGTGGCCAGTTCCCGGCTTTGCCAATCGAGATTGTCGCGCTCAAAAATATCGCCGAACAGATGCGCACGCAGGTATTCGTTGGCGACGGGTGCGAAGTCGAACAGCGGCCCCGCCACCTCCCCGCCCGATAGTTTGGTTTGATTGGCAGTGCCTGCCGCGAGCAAAGCGTCGCCTTTCGGGATGGGGCGGCTGGGTTCGCTGCCGGGCGCGTCATCAATGCCGCGCTGCTTGCGCGCCTGTTGCACTTTCATCAATTCGCCCAGGGCGTTCAAGCTGCGCGGGAACCCGGCGTACGCGTAGAGTTGCACCAGCACTTCCTTGATATCGCTAAGCGTCATGCCGGCGTCCAAGCCTTGGTTCAAAGCGGCGTTCAGCTTGCTAAGATCGCCGGCGGCGGCAAATGCCGCGATCGGCATAATCGCTTGTTGACGCATAGACAGCGTCTGGTCGGTGATTGGGGACGTGGTTTGGGCGGCGGGCATGGGTTGGGACTCCTGTTGATTCGCGGTGGACGGGGCGGTCGGGGTGGGTGGGGCGGCCTGCGCAGCGTGGACGCCCGCGCAAACCAGGCTCAGGCTCAACGCCAATACGCGGCCATAACCCCACGTAGCGGCGTATTTAGCGCGCGTTATATTGTTCATCGCTGACTTTTTCCATCCAGGTCACGTTCTTGCCTTGCGCCGTGCCGGTGACCGCAAGGTGCGTCATCGCGGTGTTGGGGGCGGCGCCGTGCCAGTGCTTGACGTCGGGCGGGCACCAGACCACGTCGCCTGGGCGTATCTCCTGCACGGGGCCGCCCCATTCCTGAGTAAGTCCCACGCCCGACACCACGACCAGGCGCTGGCCCGCGGGGTGCGTATGCCAGGCGGAACGTGAACCGGGCTCGAAGGTGACCAAGCCCCCCGACGCGTTGATGTGCGTATCGGCCGGCCAGACCGGATCCACCCGCACGGGTCCGGTGAAGTAATCCTCGGGTCCGGCCATCGAAGGCTGACTGCCCGCGCGCGTTAGCTGTTGCCTGCCTGTAGCCGGCTTCGAATCGAGCGCTTGAGCGGGGCCCGCGACGCCCGCAGCGCCCGAGGAGCCCGTGTGCAGCGCCGCCAGGCAGATGGCTGTTTTACAAAGCGTGTTCATGGATCGGTCCTGTTCTGTAAGGGAATGGCAGCGCAATGCCGTTGCGCCGCTGGCTTTTTCACACTGTATGATCCGAACCATTAGCTGAGAAGACAGCAAAGTGCGCACACACTGGTGTAAGCCACTCACCAATGACCAAAGAAAACCTGAACGACCTGCAAGCTTTCGTGGCCGTGGCGCGCGAACGCAGCTTTACCCGGGCCGCCGCGCAGCTGGGCGTGTCGCGCTCTGCACTCAGCCATGCCATGCTTGCCCTGGAAGCGCGCCTGGGCGTGCGTTTATTGACGCGCACCACGCGCAGTGTTTCCACCACGGAGGCGGGCAACCGGCTGCTGAACGTGCTGGCTCCCAGGCTTAGCGAGATCGAGCAAGAGCTGGCATCGCTGAACGCCATGCGCGACAAGCCTGCCGGCTCCGTACGCATCACCGCGCACGACCACGCCATCGCCACGGTGCTTTGGCCGCGGTTGGCTCCCTTGCTGAAGCAATATCCCGACATCCAGATTGAGTTCAGCGTGGATTACGCGTTCACGGATATTGCCGCGCATCGTTTTGACGCGGGCGTGCGCGTGGGCAACCGCGTGGACAAGGACATGATCGCGGTCCGCATCGCACCCGAACTGCGCATGGCGGTGGCGGGATCTCCGGAATATCTGGCGGGCAGGCCGTTGCCGATCACCCCGCAAGACCTGACCGAGCATCGCTGCGTGAACCTGCGCCTTCCCACCCATGGCGGCTTGTATGCCTGGGATTTCGAAAAGAATGGGCAGGCCTTGAACGTCCGCGTCGATGGCCAAACCGTGTTCAACAACACCTTCCTGATGCTGCAAGCGGCGTTGGACGGCCTGGGCCTGGCGTATGTTCCGTTCGACTTGATACAGCCACATATCGACAGCGGCCGCCTGCTCCCGGTGCTTGAGGATTGGTGGCCCCGTTTTCCCGGCTACCACCTTTATTACGCCAGCCGACGCCACATCTCGCCAGCGCTGGCGCTGGTGATCGAAGCGCTGCGGTATCGGCCCGACGACGCGCCGCGTTAACACCGGACGTGCAGCGAACCCTTCCAAGCCAACTCGTGGAGTTGGCTTTTTTGCATCTTGACAACGCCTCACGACACGGCGCGGTGCTTGTCCCCCTGTAGCGCCGAATATGGCGGTTACTGACATAATCCGTCACATATTACGAATATTTTCAAGACATAATGGACGCCACCACGCTCTGGGGAGGGTCATCTTGTGATGAAAGTCCTATCCATCTTCGGGACCCGTCCTGAAGCCATCAAGATGGCGCCGCTGGTCACCGCGCTTGGCAAAGAGCCGCAGATACAGAGCGTGGTGTGCGTGACCGGCCAGCACCGCGAGATGTTGGACCAGGTACTGGCGCTGTTTGACCTGCGCGCCCAGCACGACCTGGACGTCATGGTGCCCAATCAAACACTGAACGGCCTGTATGCGCGGCTGATTTCAAGCGTTGACAAGGTGCTGGACGGGGAACAGCCCGACTGCGTACTTGTGCACGGGGACACCAGCACCGCGTCGGCGTGTGCGCTGGCATCTTTCCACCGGCGCGTGCGCATCGGCCACGTTGAAGCCGGTTTGCGCACCGGCAACCTGGCCATGCCGTTTCCTGAAGAAATGAACCGGCGCGTCGTCGACGCGGTGGGTGACTGGCTGTTCGCGCCCACGGCGCAATCGCGCGGCAACCTGATGCGCGAAAACCTTGCCGGACAAATCACCGTGACCGGCAATACCGTCATTGATGCCCTGGCGATGACCTGCGCCAAGCTGGACCCCGCAGGGCCCCTCGCGCAAGGACTGGAAGCGCGCTACGACTGGCTCGACCCCACGCGGCGCCTGCTGCTGGTCACCGGCCATCGGCGCGAGAGTTTTGGCGGCGGCTTCAAGAACATCTGCGCGGCGTTGGCGGAACTGGCGCGCCGCGATGATTTGCAGATTGTGTACCCCGTGCATCTGAATCCGCAGGTGCGCAATGTGGTCATGACGGACCTGGCCGGGCTGTCCCATGTGCATCTGATTGATCCGCTGGATTACCTGGACTTCGTGTGGTTCATGCAGCGCGCCCATCTCATCCTGACGGATTCGGGCGGCGTGCAGGAAGAAGCGCCTTATCTGGGCAAGCCCGTTTTGGTGATGCGCGACGTGACCGAGCGCCCCGAAGCCGTCGAAGCCGGCACGGTGGCCCTGGTGGGCACCGACACGCGGCGCATCGTTACCCAGGTGAACCGGCTGCTGGACGACACCGACCAGCACGCCTCATTCTCGCGTCGCATCAACCCCTATGGCGACGGCCGCGCCAGCCAGCGCATCGTGGACGCGCTATGCGGGCGCGCAGTTTCCGAGTTCGATCCGTACCGCGACGCCAATGCGCCCTTGCCCTGATGTCACGGCCCTGCCCCTGACCAGTAGCCCTTATCAATCGCTCGTGATCACTTGTCCCGAGCCATTGCGCTAATTCGCCCCGACCTTATTCGCGACGCATTCCGCCCCGGAGCCCCCAATGCACCCCAGCGCCCTGCCCGTTCCCGTTGCCCGAGTCCTTTGCCGTGCCTTGATGATGGCGGGGTTGGTCCTGCCGCTAAGCAGCTTGGCCAGCCCCGCCGGCGATGCGTTGCGGCGCTTGCAGGGCGATGGATGGATCACGCGCGACACCACCTTGCTTGACCTGGGCGTCAAGGACCCCGTCGTCCTCAGCAACAGCGACGCGCGCCAGGAGTTCTATCTGCCCGTGCCGCGCGGCGTGCCGATCTCGGACGCCACGCTGACGTTCGATGCCAGATATGCCAAGGGAGAAGCCGGCCGGACCACCATGGTGCTATGGCTGGATGGCGTGCCGCAAACGGCGGAGCGCGTCGCCGATGGAGACGGGTCCATGACTCGCAGCCTGAACGTCGAGAGCCGCAACCGGGAATCCGGCTTCTTGCGGCTGGGCGTGGACTGGCAATCAGAGATCGCGCTGCGCCGCTGCGAAAGCAACCGCGCCACCGCCAATGCGCTGATCATTTCACCGCAAACGCACCTGCGCTATCGCTACGATGCCTCGGCCATCGGCAACCTGGACGACGCCTGGGCCACGCTGCCCGGCAGGCCCGTGCTGATGGTGTCGGGCACCAAGCTGGACCAGCAGGCCTTCGATAGCGCCTGGCGGCTGGGCGTGGCCTTGGAACGGTCGGGCAAGCGCGTCGCGGTCCGCGCGTTCCCGTCGGTGGGCGACGAGATCGATACGCGCGGCCTGCAAGCGCCGGCCGGGCTGGAACAGCTTGCGGCCATTGCCGCCGTTGCCAACAAGCCCGCGCACAAACTGGCCAGCCCAGCAGAAATCGGCGCCCTGCTGGTGATGGGCGCCCCCGCCGTCAGCGGCGATGTGGTGATTGCCGACGCCGCGCTGCGGGGCCGCTATAACGAAGCACTGGATGCGCTGGCCGCGCAGCTTGCCGGTGACGCCGACGCGGCCGCCGCCTTCAAAGCCTGGCGCCAGGCCCGCATGCCGCTGGCCGGCGCCGACCTGCCCTCGCGCGATATCCGCTTGCTGCCGCTGGGCCGGCAGGCCGTCATTGCGGTGGCGGCCGACGCGGGCGCGCAAGCGGCGGGCGCTTTTGACAGTGCATGGCGTCGCATCCTGGTCACGCGGCAGGTCAACATCAAAACGGCCACATCGCCGCAGGCCGCCGACGACGGTGCCGTGCGCCTGACCACGCTGGGCGGATCAGCGACCAGCTTCGACGTCGTGGCGCGTGGCGACTGGACCACCACTTTCCCGCTGTCCACCGTGTCCTCGGACGGCTTGATGCCCGATGAATTGGTGCTGGACCTGGCGGCGGCCCCCGGCGCATCGTCCACGCGCCCCGTGGCATCGGTGTTCTGGAATGGCATCTTGCTGGCGGCCCGGCAAATGGATGCCGACGGCAAACCCGAGCGCCTGACGGCCCGCGTGCCTGGCTATGCCTTGGGCGTGACCAATGCGCTGCGCGTCCAGTTCCAGCGCCAGCCCGTGTCGGTGGACTGCAACGAGATTGCCCAGGGTTACCCGGTAAACGTGCTGCCCACCAGCTACATCAAGCCCGGCAAACCGCAGCCCGACGGCACCTTTGTCGGGCTGTTGCCGCTGCTGGCCGGCAACCCGCAACTGATCATTCCGGACGGCTATCTGGCCGACGCGCCAGACAACATCAAGCGGGTGATCGGCATCGCCTCGGCCAGCGGCGTGTCGGCCACGCGCGCGGAATTGTCGGTAGCGCCGGCAGGCCAGCCGTTCAAGCCGGCACGCCCGTTCCTGGCCATGGAAGTGCCGGTGGACGGCGCCAAGCCCATGGTTCAGGTCACCGACCGCAAGCAACTGAAGGTGGATGGCCGCAACGCAACGTGGCTGGACCTCTCCGGGCTGGACCACCTGAGCACCGCCGAAGTCGTGCGCGGCAATGGCCAGGATGGCGTGCTTTGGCACACCGTGGGCCAACACCCGGGCATGCTGGACGCGCCTTTCGTGCTGAATCGGGGCAACGTGGCCGTGGTCGGCGCCAACGGGCCGATTGCGTGGATAGACAGCGCCAACCCGGAAGCCAGCAACCCCGCAAGCCCCGGCGGCAGCGCGTTCTTCGAATGGCGCCGCTACATCGCCTGGAGCGTGCCGGCAATCAGCGTCGCGTTGCTTGTGCTGATCCTGATCCTGATCGTGGCGCGACGCGTGGGCCGCAAGAAGAACCGGGGCAACCCGTAAGGCCGACACCGCCATGTCTTCGCTTTATTGGCCCTACTTCATCGCGGACTATTACCGCGGGCTGGAAGTGGTGACCGCCGTGGTGGGGGTCATCATCCTGCTGTCCAGCCTGGATGATCTGTTCATCGACGCCTGGTTCTGGCTGCGCGAACTGCGGCGTTCGCTGACCGTCAAGCGACGCTACACCGCGCTGTCGGCCGAGGAGTTGCGGGCCAAGCCCGAACAGCCGCTGGCCATCATGGTGCCGGCCTGGCTGGAGTACGACGTGATCTCGTCGATGCTTGAAACCATGGTGTCCACGCTGGAATACAAGGACTACATGATCTTTGCGGGCACCTACCAGAACGACCAGCGCACCATCGACGAAGTAGAGCGGATGCGGCGGCGCTATCGCAAGCTGATCCGCGTGGAAGTGCCGCATGACGGGCCCACCTGCAAGGCGGATTGCCTGAACTGGATCGTCCAGGCCATCTTCGCGCAGAACGCCAAGCAGCCCGTGCCGTTTGCCGGCGTCATCCTGCACGACAGCGAAGACGTGCTGCACCCGCTGGAACTGAAGTACTACAACTATCTGCTGCCACGCATCGACTTCATCCAGCTGCCGGTCACGTCGCTGGAGCGTCACTGGCACGAGCTGGTGGCCGGCACCTACATGGATGAATTCGCCGAATGGCACACCAAGGACCTGGTGGTGCGCGAAAGCTTGTCGAAGATGGTGCCGTCCGCCGGCGTGGGCACCTGCTTTTCCCGACGCGCGCTAGAGGAACTGGCGGCCGAAACCAACAACCAGCCGTTCAATACCGACACGCTGACGGAAGACTACGACATCGGGGCGCGGTTGGCGCAGCGCGGCATGAAGCAGATCTTCGGCAAATTCGAAGTGGAATACGTCACGCGCCGCCGCTCCTGGTTCGGCCTGGGGCCTGAAAAAGTTTCCACGATCCGCATGCCGCTGGGCGTGCGCGAGTATTTTCCGAACACGTTTCGCACCGCGTACCGGCAAAAGGCGCGCTGGACGCTGGGCATCGGTTTGCAAGGCTGGCAACAGGTGGGCTGGACCGGGTCCCTGGCCAATCGGTACCTGCTGTTCCGTGACCGCAAGGGCCTGGTGACGTCGTTTATCGCCATCCTGGCCTACGTGTTGCTGGCGAACTTCTTCGTGTTCTTCCTGGCCGATAAATTCGGATGGTGGAAGGTGTATTACCCCTCGTATTTCCGGCCCGGCGGGTGGTTGGTGATACTGATGTGGGCTAACGCCGTGGCGCTGCTGCTGCGCGTTGTGCAGCGCGCGTACTTTGTCGGGCGCATGTATGGCTGGGAACACGCGGTGCTGTCGATTCCCCGCATGATCGTGGGCAACTTCATCAACGCCATGGCCGCGGCGCGGGCGTGGCGTTTGTTCATCGCCCACCTGGTCACGGGCAAGCGGCTGGCATGGGACAAGACCATGCACGACTTTCCCAGCACGGACCAGTTGTCGCAGCAACGCCAGCGGCTGGGCGAACTGTTGTTGTCGTGGCAGGCCATCGATCAGGACACGCTGGCGCGCGCCCTTGAAATCCAGGCGCGCGATAAAAAACCGTTGGGACAGATCCTGACCGAGCAAGGCTGGTTGGACGAAGGCACGCTAAGCGAAGCCATCGACTTTCAACAATCAGGACAGGCGACCACACCGCCGCATTCCAAAGACAAACCCGCGCCGACATGACACCGTTGACCCGCTCGCTGATTCTGTCCGCCGCGCTGGCCGGCATGGGGGCTGCCCCACCGGCCAGCGCGCAAAGCGCCGCGCCGACCACCGCGAAAACAGAAGCGCCGCTGGAAGGCGCCGCATTTCGGTTCGCTGAAGAGGCTTACAAGAATTTTGATGCCGGCCACTATGAACTGGCCGCGCGGCAGGCCGCATCGGCCATTGTGCTGCGCCCGGACGTGGAACGCTTGCACCTGCTGCGAATCTACGCGCTGCAAAAGCAAGGCAAGCTGAAAGAAGCCGACCAGGCCGCCGCCGACGCCATCAAGGAAGGCATCGACACGCCCGCGTTACGCCAGGCCCGCGCCAATCTGCGCCCGGCACCGCCACCCGCGACCGCTTCCGCGCCGGCGCCTGCGCCTTCACCGGCGCCCGGCACCGCCGCCGCTCCCGGATCCGCATCGGCCCCTGCATCGGCCGCCCCATCGGCCCCTGCATCGCCTGCCGCATCGCCCCCCGCCTCGGCCTACCGTCGCGGCTATCCCATCGCCACCCGCGCCTACGCCGACTACAAGCGCGGTGACTATGCCGCCGCCGCAAGCGGCGCCGAGCGCGCATTTCGCATCGACCCCAAGCAAGGTGCGTGGGCCATGCTGTGGCTGGACGCATTGGAAGCGCAGAACCAATACGCCCAGGCCGACGCCGCCATCGACCGCGCGATTGCGCTGGGCGCTCCGAACAAAAAAGACCTGGCTGCTCGGCGCCAGACCATGGCCTCGCGCATGGCCGCCAAACAGGCTGATGCGGCCTACCAGGCGCTAAGTGACAACCGCGCGGATGATGCCGTGCCGTTGGCACGCCAGGCCGTGTCGGCGTCACCCGACACCGCCGGCTATCGCATGCTGCTGATTACCGCGCTGATGCAAAGCGACCGCCTGGCAGAAGCCGAGGCCGCCGCCACCGACGCTATCAACGCCACGGCCGGCGCCGACGGCACCAGAGCCACCGGCGGCACCGGCGACAGCAACGCCCCCGCCCGCGCGGACGCCACCCCCGCCACCAGCGCGCGCAGCGGCAACACCACGGCACGGGTCATGCGCGGCTATCTGCGCCAGCGCCAAGGCAAGACCGATCTGGCGAATGCAGACTTTGACGCCGCGTTGAAGCAAAGACAATTAACCGAAGCCCAGCGCCGCAGCATCCGGCTGCTGGCCGCCGACGCCGCATTGGCCGGCGGCGAAAATGCCCGCGCGCTGGCCCTGATGACGCCACTGGGCAGCCAGGACAGCGCCGCCGACGTAAGAATCAAGCGCGCCCGTTCCCGGCCCGCCGTGCCCGCCACGCTGACATTGGCCAATTACCCCGCGCCCGTCCCGGACTGCCGCAACACGCCGCCCGGCGCCTATTGCGACCTGCTGCCGTCCGACGCGGTGGGCAGCGGCGGCCCCGCTGCACGGGCCTACGCCGCCTATGCGCGCGAAGCCTATGCCGAGGCCATCGCCCAGGCCCGCCTGGCCGTCGAGCAAGACCCGGCCAACCAGGAATACCAGCGGCTGTTGACCACCACGCTTGCAGCCGGCAAAGGCGCGCAGCTGGCCGAAGCCCACCAACGCATGACCGACGCGCTGGTGGCGCAGCCCGACGACCCCACGCTGCTGATGCAGCGCGGCTATCTGCGCCAACGCACGAAGCAGCCGGCCCTGGCATTGCAAGACTTCCAGGCCGCGCGCGCCACCGGCAAGGCGCCGCCCACCGTAATCCTGGACGAAGGCTATGCGCGCGCCGGCGCGGGCGACAAGCGTGGCGCGGTGGCTGATTTGCAGCAGGCTATCGACGAAGCCGATGCCGGCAAACTGGAACTGACGCCGCAGCAGCGCTTTGACACGCGCAGCGGCGTTGCGGAGTTGTCGCGCGAATGGGGCGGCTATGTGTCCGCCGGCTATCGCGGCGCGCGGCCGGCGTCCTCCGGGCTGGGCGGCGCGGCAATCACGGTGCCCGGTGACGCCATCTTCAGCACGGCCGAAATCTTCTGGCGCCCGGCCGACTTTCTGAACTCGGCCACGCAGACCTTCGAGTTGTATGGCCGCTTTTCCAACACCTTGTATGACAAAGGCGGCAAGACTACCGGCCAGACCGTCGCCGACCCTTGCGGAGGCAGCATCGATGTCGCGGAGACCCGCAACGAAGGCATCGCGGGCTTGCCCACGACGGTCGGGTCGCTGGGCATGCGCTTCACGCCGTCCACCGAGGTAGGCCTGACGTTCGGCATCGAACGCCAGTTCAACCTGGGCACCGCCACGCGCCAGGGCACGTTCAGCCCCGCGCCGGCCGCCCTGCGCTGCGCGCTGAATCAGACGAATCAATCGCCCCACTACCAGACCACGGCGGACAACGGCGCGTGGCTGGCGTACATCACCTATGGCTTGTACGAAGGCACGAACCTGCGCATCGACCGCCCCGACTGGTTCACGATGGAAGGCTATTTGCAGGGCGGCTATTCCTGGCAGGACATGCCCGCAAAATACTGGCTGCGCGACAACGCCACGGGGAAAGACAGCGACAAGGTCTCGGGCCGCATGAAACGCGACCAGGCGTTTGGCGCCGGTGAATTGCGCGTGGGTCGCAGCTATCGGATGGATGCCCTCAGCGACCGGCTGGTGTTCTTTCCGTATGCCGTGGTGGGCGCCGACTGGCTGTGGAACAAGAACCGCGCCTCCTTCAACCTCCAAGGCGAGTCGTTTTCCGTGGATCAACAAGGCAATGGCTCGTCATGGTCGCTAGGCGCGGGCCCCGGCTTCAACGTGCGTTACTGGTTCCGTGAAGACCATTACAACGCGCCGCGATCCTATCTGGACCTGACCACGCAGTACCGTTTCAACATCGGCGGCGGCGCGGCCGACCGGGCGCGCGGGCTGTTCATCAACCTGACGCTGTCGTACTAGACGCGCGCGTCCAGCCACGCGCGCATCAGCGCCCGCGCCTCGGGCGTGTTGTCGATGACCCAGGGGTCAATCGCAAACGCCACCACCCGCTTGGCGCCATAGCCGCGCGCGACTTCCCACTGTTGCTTGACGCGATCGAAGTCGGCCGAGCGCGCCTTGAAGGTCGAGCCATCGGTACTGCCCGAGGGCAGTTCTTCAAACAACTCCAGAACCAGGTCGAACGATGCGCGGCGCGCCAGCAGCATGTCGTGCAGCGGCGCCAGCGCCTGGTAGTTGGCCAGGCCAGACACGCCCACGCCGTCCTGGATCATGGGATGAATCGCCACCTGGTCCAGGATGGCGCTCCACAGGTTCATCAAGGAACCGTCGGTGGGCAGGCGGGAATGATAGGTGGAAATACAGGGCGGGCGCCCCCGGCTGGTGTCCTGCGCCGCGCGCGACAAGGCATCCAGCCACGGCATCAGCAACGCTTGCCGCGCGGCAGAGGCCCAGTTGTATTGTTCCAGCTCGTAGGGCAGGTACCACCCACGAAACGACTTGCGCTTGGGCCAGGGCGCGGCCTGCATGTACGCCACGCCGCGCGTGCGGGTGTGGTCCAAGTAAGCTGCCAATGCCCGCGGGTTGGCGTTGCCCAGCATCTCCCACCAGCGTTGGTCGTAAGGCAGCCCCACATGCACGCCCAGACCCTGGTGCTCGGCCTCGTCGAAGATCATGCGCAGCGTGGCATCGGACGCCATCCAGTCGTCAGGGCGTCCGCCTTCCAGGCCGACCCATTGCAGGAAGATCTCGCGGCATCCCAGGCGCCGATAGGCCGAGAGGCGCACGCGCCAGTCTTCAGGCGTCAAATCCAGATGGCTGCGCCACAGTTGCAAAAACGTGGCGTTCAAGGACAGGGGCGGTGCACAGGCAGCCAAGGGCGCCAGCGCGCCCACGGCCAGCGCCTGCAACAGGCGCCGGCGGGTGGGAGAGGAAAGCGGTTGACGTATCAGGGGTAAGCCCGTCCCGCCGGGTCAGCCCCGATTGCCGAACATGCCGGACAACGAGGCCAGCAGATCGGTCGGGTTGAAATCCTGGCCAGGCTGGACCTCGCCTTGCGGCGTGGCCTTGTCCACCAGTTGCGGCAACAGCGACGACAGCGAGCCCAGCACCGAATCGGTGTCCTGCCCGGTCTTGGCGGCCAGTTCGTTGACGACACCCGGGTCCAGCACGGCGCCCAGCTGGTCGGGACTGACGGGCAGGTTCTGCCCCGTGCCTACCCAAGACGCCACGATTTCGCTCAAGCCGCCCTTCTGAAAGCTGGCGATCAGGCCGGTAAGACCGCCCGGGTATTTGTTCAGTTGTTCGATCAGCGCCGGCAGCAGCGATGCCGAGCCTCCTTGCTGACCGCCGCCGGCCATCGAGGCCAAGGTATCCAACAAGCTCATCGCAGTGCTCCTGAAAAGTGGGAAAACCAGTATAGGGCCGCGACCGGCACCCGGCATGTCAAGGCGGTTACCCAGGGTCGGTTCTTTGCAAAACTTGTAAATCTGGCCGCGGAATGCGGCCGCTTATCCGGCCCTGGGTGGCTTCAACGCGGCGGGGTGGGCGCCTGGGATGCCTGGGATGCCCGCAGCGCCCGCAGCGCCTTCAGGCCCGCACGCCCGTCGGCGGGCAGACCCAGTTCGCGCTGGGCGGCTTGCAAGGCTTGGCGCGTGCGCGTGCCCACCATCCCATCGGGTTCGCCCACGTCATAGCCTTTGGCGATCAGCAAGCGTTGCAATTCGCGGCGTTCCGCCCGCGACAGGCCCGGGTCGTCGGTGGGCCAGGCTTGTATCAGCGGGCCGCCGCCGCGCAGGCGGTCCGACAGGTGGGCGATGGCCAGGGCATAGCTTTCCGCCGCGTTGTACGAATACAGCGCATCGAAATTGCGAGTCACCAGAAACGCGGGGCCTTTCCTGCCCGCGGGCAGCAGCAGGCCGACCGGCGTATCGCCCGGAGGCAGCGCCTGCCCGTCCGCGCGGGTCACACCTTGTTTAGCCCAAGCGGACATCGCGCGCTTGTTCTTGCGCCCCGCCCCGGCCGCGTCCAGCGCGGCGGGCAGACGGACTTCATAACCCCAGACCAATTCCGGATTCCAGCCGGCGCGTTTCAGGAAGTTGGCGGTTGAGGCCAGTGCGTCGGGCACGCTGTCGACCAGGTCGCGGCGGCCATCGCCATCAAAATCCACCGCCAACCGCAGATAGGTGGAGGGCATGAACTGCGTTTGGCCAAAGGCGCCGGCCCACGAACCCACCAGCCGCTCTGGCGCGATGTGTTCGTCCTGAATGATTTTCAGCGTCGAAAAAAATTCGCCTCGGAAGTAGGCTTGCCGCCGGCCGAAGCAGGACAGCGTCGACAGGGACGTCAATAGCGGCCGGCCGCCCAGGGTGCGCCCAAAGTTGCTTTCCACGCCCCACACGGCGGCAATCGTGGCCGGGTCGACCTGGTAGCGCACCGCCGCGCGGGCCAGGTCGGCCTGCCAGCGCGCCATGCCCGCCTGCCCGTCCGCCACGCGCTCGTCATCGACCAGGCCCGCCATGTAGTCCCAGATGGGCGTCTTGAATTCGGGCTGCGCGTCCAGCAGCTCAATGACGGCCATGTCGGGCGACAAGCCTTTCGTATGGGTGTCGAAGGTGGCGGCGGACACGCCCGCTTTCTGCGCGGGGCCGCGCAGCTGCGACAGGCAGGCGGCGTAAGGGTCGGCCGCGTGGGCGCCGAAAGCAGGCAGTGCAAGCGCCGCGCAGCAAAGCGCCCGGGCCAGGGCCGGTCTTGTCGATAGGGGCATTTTCATGTTCAACGTTCCTGCGATGTCGGGGCCTGCGCATCGCCTTGCAGGCGGCGGGTCCAATCTTCCACCTGTCCGGCCTGGGCGCGCTTTTCGAACAGCGCCCGCCAGTTCGGCGACAGTTCGGGCAGCGCGACC
Source organism: Achromobacter sp. ESBL13 (assembly GCF_036668755.1). NCBI lineage: Bacteria > Pseudomonadati > Pseudomonadota > Betaproteobacteria > Burkholderiales > Alcaligenaceae > Achromobacter > Achromobacter sp. ESBL13. The sequence continues at coordinate 230,695 of NZ_JAZEVT010000003.1, forward strand.
AGGGCGTGCAGCACGTCCGCGTCCAGCACGCGCCGGTTCAGCACGTCTTGCACGCGGGCAAGCGTCCATTGTGCATGCGGGCGTTCGGATAGCGTCAGCGTGTCGCCCGCGCACAGCCAGCCCTCTTGCAGCACGCGGTAATACCAGCCCGTCATGCCGCTGGCCTGCACGCGGGCTGCCATGCCGCGCCGGGCAAATCGGTGATCCAGTTTCCAGCACGGCTGGCGTGCTTGCGATACCTGGATCAAGGCGGTGCCGGCGCGAAACACATCGCCCACGCAGACGTCGGCTTCGGTCATGCCGTGGGTGGATATGTTCTCGCCGAATGCGCCCGGCGCCTGCAATACCGCGCGTTCGCCCAGCTCGGCCTGCCAGGCGGGATAGTGCTCGCGGGCGTAATGATGCAGCGCCTTTTCCGGGCCGCCATGAAAACGGCGGTCGGCTTGTTCGTCGCCGCGCAGGCCTTCGGCGCCCACCCACAGGCGCTGGGAAACGGGGTGTTTGTCGATACCGCTATCGCGGCCGGAATCGCCCAGCGGACGCACGGTGCCGGTCAGCAACGCATCAATGCTTATCGGTTTCATTGGGTGTTCGGTACCGGCTGGTTGGCCTGCAACGCGGCCAGCTCGGCGTCGTCGAACCCCGCCGCGCGGCGCGCTTCCAGGTTGAACGGGCCGCGCAACCTGGGGGCGTCATAACGCTGCGCCAGGTCGGCGTAGCAGGCCACGGGTTCCTGGCCCGATTGTGCGCATAGCTGCTTGAACCAATGGTTGCCAATGGCGACATGGCCGATCTCGTCGCGCAGGATGATGTCGACGATGGCCGCGCTGGGCGCGTCTCCTGCCCCGGCCAGCTTGTTGCGGATCATGGGCGAGGCGTCCAGCCCGCGCGCCTCCAGCGTGCGCGGCACCAGCGCCAGGCGCGCAAGCAGGTCGCCCCGCGTGCGCTCGGCCATGTCCCACAGGCCGTTGTGCGCGGGGAAGTCGCCATAGGCGTAACCCAGCGCCGCCAACCGCTGACGCAACAGATCGAAGTGATAGGCCTCTTCGCGCGCTACGCGCAGCCAATCGCGATAGAACGCTTCGGGCATGCCGGCAAAACGCCACAGAATATCCAGCGCCAGATTGACGGCGTTGAATTCAATATGAGCCAGTGCGTGCAGCAGCGCGGCGCGGCCCTCGACCGTGGCCATGGACCGATGCTTGACCTGCGCGGGCGGCACCAATTCGGGGTGTTCCGGCCGGCCGGGCAAGCCGTGCGGCGCGACGAATACGCGGGTGCGGTCCAGCGGCGCGCGATCGGCGATATTGCGCACGGCCGCCAGTTTTTCCGGCCATGTCTTGGCGGCGAGCGCGGCCAAGGCCTGCCCCCGCAAGCATTGCGCGATCGGCGCGGCATCTGCCGCGGCGATGGTGTTGCTGTCCATGGTGTTTCCAATCCCAGGCGGCCCGTGCCGCCGCAATCCCTGAAAAAGCCCACGGTTTCAAACCCGCGCGCTGGCGAAGACTTTATCATTCACGAATGGATTCCCTGCGCTTGACCATTGAAACCGACCTGTCCCGCATCGACGCCCATGCCTGGGATGCGCTGGCCGGTGATCAACCCTTTCTGCGGCACGCGTTTCTGTGCGCGCTGCATGAAACGGGATGCGCGGCGCCGGCCTCGGGCTGGGCGCCGCATTATCTGGCGCTGTGGCGCGACGGAGCGCTGGCCGCCGCCACGCCGCTTTACCTGAAGTCGCACTCGCGTGGCGAATACGTGTTCGACTACGCCTGGGCCGACGCCTTCCAACGCCACGGCATGCGCTATTACCCGAAGCTGCTGTCTGCCATTCCGTTCACGCCTGTCACGGGGCCGCGCCTCTTGGCCACCAATGACGAAGACCGGGCCACGCTGGTGCGCGGGCTGGTCGCCTTTGCCGAGGAAATCAAGGTGTCGTCGCTACACCTGCTGTTTCCGGCGGACGCCGACATGCACGTGCTGCGCGAGGCCGGCTTCATGATCCGGGAAAGCGTGCAGTTTCATTGGACCAACCCGGGTTACGCGGATTTTGACGCGTTCCTGGCGCTGATGAGCCACGACAAGCGCAAGAAGATCCGCCAGGACCGCAAGAAGGTCGCCGCCGCCGGCTTGTCTTTCCGCTGGTTGCGCGGCGGCGACATTACCCCCGCCGACCTCGGTTTTTTCTACGACTGTTATTGCCGCACGTATTTCAACCATGGCAATCCGCCCTATCTGAACCGGGATTTCTTTGAACGCGCGCATCGGGAACAGCCGGAAGCGTTTGTATTGATCCTGGCCGAACGCGATGGCGTGCGGGTGGCGGCAGCGCTGAATCTGGTGGGCGGCGACGTGCTGTATGGGCGCTATTGGGGCGCCACTGAATACGTGCCGGGCCTGCATTTCGAGACCTGCTATATGCAGTCGATTGCGTATTGCATTGCGCATGGCATCCGCCGTTTCGAAGGCGGCGCGCAAGGCGAACACAAGATGGCGCGCGGCTTGTTGCCGACGCCGACATGGTCGGCGCACTGGGTGGCGCACCCGGGCTTTGCCGAGGCGATCCAGAATTTCCTGGACGAGGAAACCTCGGCGGTCACCGACTATCTGGGCGAGCTGGAATCGCACACGCCGTTCAAGGGCAGCGCCCAGCGGTAGCCGCGCTGTGCGGCGTCCCTACAGAAACCGGTCCAGCAGCTTGCGGCTGTGCTTGTCCAGCGCCAGGATGTCGCGCACCAGATAGAAGATGCCGTGGCTGTCGGCAATCAGCAGCGTCTGCGGGCTGAGCCGGCGGATGTCTTCCTCGCCGCGCAGCGTGAAAGAGGTGGGGCCGCGATCCGTTTCAACATTCCAGGTACTGGGCGTGGCAAACGTCGACACGCTGGCCAGCTTGCGGATTTCGGGCATGAATTCACGCCCGGCAAGCTCTTCTTCAATCAGCGCCCGTTGCGGGGCCGGCACGTCGGACAGGTGTTCGATCCACAGCAGTTCGTGGCCGTCGCTGGTCACCAGCGACAGGCCGCGTCCCGCTTCGCTGATGGGGAAGGCGCGCACGGGGATGACGCCTTCGTGCGTCTCGCCGTCGGCGGATTGATATTCCAGACGCCCAAAGGCATTGCGGCGCAGCTGAAAGGTCGGCAACGTCATGAAGATAATCCCGGTTCGGCGTCAGGCCACGGCGGCCATGTCTTCGCTGCCCGACGCCTGCGCGTCGGCTTCGGCCTGGCGCGCTTGCGCCTGGTAGAGGCGATAGTAGGCGCCCTCGCGGGCCATCAATTCTTCGTGCGGGCCTTGCTCGACGATCTGGCCACGGTCCAGCACGACCAGCCGGTCGGCTTTGCGCAGCGTGCTCAACCGGTGCGCGATGGCAATCGTGGTGCGACCACGCACCAGGTTGTCCAATGCCTTCTGGATTTCCTTTTCGGTGGTGGTGTCCACCGACGACGTGGCTTCGTCCAGGATCAGGATGCGCGGATCGATGAGCAACGCGCGCGCAATCGAGATGCGCTGGCGTTCACCGCCCGACAGGGCCTGGCCCCGCTCGCCCACCAGCGAGTCATAGCCGTGCGGCAGGCGCAGGATGAATTCATGCGCATGGGCCGCACGAGCGGCTGCGACGATTTCGTCGCGGGTGGCGTCAGGCTTGCCGTAGGCAATATTCTCGGCAATGGTGCCGAAGAACAGGAAGGGCTCTTGCAGCACCAACCCGATGTTGCGCCGATAGTCGGTCACGCGCACCGAGCGGATGTCGATGCCGTCCACCAGCACCGCGCCTTCGGACACGTCGTAGAAACGGCAGATCAGGTTGATCAACGTGCTCTTGCCCGAGCCGCTGTGACCGACCAGCCCAATCATTTCGCCCGGGGCGATGGTCAGGTTCAGCCCGCGTATCACCTGGCGGTTGCCGTAGCGGAAGCCCACGTCGCGCAATTCGATGCGGCCGTTGATGTGCGGCAGCGTGGCCGGCTTTTGCGGTTCGGGCACGCTGGACACATGGTCCAGCACGTCAAAAATGCGCTTGGCGCCGGCAGCCGCCTTTTGCGTCACCGACACAATGCGGCTCATGGAATCCAGGCGCAGATAAAAGCGCCCGATATACGCCAGGAACGCAGCCAGCACGCCTACCGTGATCTGCTTTTGCGACACCTGCCAGATACCGAATATCCACACCACCAGCAGCCCCACTTCCGTCAACAGCGTGACGGTGGGTGAAAACAGCGACCACGTGGTGTTGACGCGGTCATTCACTTCCAGGTTGCGATTATTGGCTTCGCGAAAACGCGCGACTTCGCGCTTTTCCTGTGCGAATGCCTTGACCACGCGAATGCCGGGAATGGTGTCGGCCAGCACGTTCGTGATTTCGGACCAGATGCGGTCGACCTTTTCAAAACCGTGGCGCAGGCGGTCGCGCACGGCGTGAATCATCCAGATGATGAACGGCAGCGGCACCAGCGTCACCAAGGCCAGCCACGGGTTGATCGACACCAGGATCACCGCCGTCATCACGATCATCAGGATGTCGGTGGCGAAGTCCAGCAGGTGCAAAGACAGGAACACGCAAATGCGGTCGGTCTCGCTACCGATGCGTGAAATCAGGTCGCCCGTGCGCTTGCCGCCAAAGTACTCCAGCGACAACTGCTGCAAATGTTCATAAGTGGTGGTGCGCAGGTCAGCGCCGATACGCTCGCTGACCCAGGCCAGGATGTAGGTGCGAGCCCATCCCAGCCCCCAGGCTAGAAAGGCGGATGCCAGCAAGCCGCTGAGATACAGGCGCACCTTGCTGTAGTCGATGGGCGCGCCGTTCTGGAACGGAATCAACACATCGTCCATCAGCGGCATGGTCAGGTAAGGCGGCACCAAGGTGGCGGCCGTGCCCAGCAACGTCAGCACGAAACCGACCAGCAAGTGGCCGCGATACGGCCGCGCGAAGCGCCAAAGCCGCAACAACGCCCACGTGGACGACGGCGCCGCCTGTTCCTGGTTGCAGGTGGGGCATTCTTCCTCGCCGGCGGGAATAACGTTATTACAGACGGTGCAATTGCGTTCCTGCGGCGCTTCTTCGGCTTGGCCCGAGAGCCGGATCGCCTGCTGCGATTCAAACTGCGCCAACAGGCGCAGCGCGGCCGGGTTGCGGGCCAGCGTGAAACGCCAGATGGCCAGACGCGCCGTATTGTCGTGCAATTCCAGCACGGCGGCGCCGGCGTGGTCCGTCAGATTAAGCGTTAATTGCGGCCCGTAGGCCCACGAATCCCAGCCGTTATCGGCGGAATTTCGGGCTAGAAGGCGCCGATCCGTCGCGGCGACCAGCCCTGGCTGGAACTTCAGCCGCTGGTCCAGGTCTATTTCAACCCAGGCCAGCAAGGTTTCGCCATCCGCTAATTCAGCGCGGATTTCATCCCGCCAGCGGGCAGGAAAGGCATCGGCAAGGCCGGAAAGCAGGTGTGGTTTTTTCATTGGAACGCATACCGGGCCAGGACTCTGCCCTACTAGGCGGCAACCGGTTTACCACCTACGGCGGCAAACGTGTCCCTTCCTTACAACACAACGAGTTCACGCCTTGAAGGCGTCGTATAGTAGCAGCCGATTTTTCTAATTAGGAATATCTGGGATCCCCCACTCGTTGGCATTATTCTTACAGCGCAACCCCAAAAATTCGCAATAAATTCGCGGTCTTACATAGGGGCGTCCGCGCGTGCCAACCTGCTTCTCAAGTAAATTAAAACATGAAAAAGAAAGACATTGAATTTCTCGATGTCGTGGCTTTGCGCGGCCCGAACATTTGGACGTATCGCCCGGTCCTTGAAGCATGGGTGGATATTGGTGAATTGGAAGACTATCCGTCCAACACCATTCCCGGGTTTTACGAGCGCTTGTCCGAATGGCTGCCGACGCTGATCGAACACCGATGCAGCCCCGGCGTGCGCGGGGGATTCCTGGCCCGCCTGAAAGAAGGCACCTGGCCCGGCCACATTCTTGAACATGTCACGCTGGAATTGCAGAACCTGGCCGGATTGCGCGGCGGCTTCGGCAAAGCCCGCGAAACGTCCACCCGCGGCGTCTACAAAGTAGTGGTGCGCGCCTGGCAGGAACAGGTCACCCGCACCGCCCTGAACGAAGCGCGCGACCTGGTCATGGCCGCCATTGAAGACCGTCCGTTCGACGTGCCCGCCACCATTGCCAAGCTGCGCAGCCTGGTGGACAAGCACTGCCTGGGGCCCAGCACCGCTTGCATCGTGGATGCCGCCGACGACCGCGATATTCCGTATATCCGCCTGTTTGAAGGCAACCTGGTCCAATTCGGCTACGGCTCGGCCCAGCGCCGCATCTGGACAGCCGAAACCGACCGCACCAGCGCTATCGCCGAAGGCATTTCGCGCGATAAGGACCTGACCAAGGAACTGCTGTCGACCTGCGGCGTGCCGGTGCCCGAGGGCCGCCTGGTGCGCAGCGAGGACGACGCCTGGGCAGCCGCCGAGGACATCGGCCTGCCCGTGGTGGTCAAGCCGTATGACGGCAACCACGGCCGTGGCGTCTTCACCAATCTGACGACCCGTGAAGACGTGGTGTCCGCCTACCGCGTGGCGGTGGATGAAGGCAGCGGCGTCATCGTCGAACGCTTTGTGCTGGGCAACGAACACCGTTTGCTGGTGGTCGGCAACCGCATGGTGGCCGCCGCCGCCGGCGAACCAGCCTGGGTAACGGGCGACGGCAAGTCCACCATCACCGAATTGATCGACAGCCAGATCAACATCGATCCGCGCCGCGGTCGCACCGAAAACCATCCATTGAACCTGGTCCGCCTGGACTCCGCCGCCCGGCTGGAAATTGCCCGCCAGGGCATGTCGGAAGACAGCGTGCCGGCCGACGGCCAGCGCGTGTTGGTGCAGCGCAGCGGCAACGTGGCGTTCGACGTGACCGACCGCGTGCATCCCAGCATTGCCGCCACCGTCACGCTGGCCGCCCGCGTGGTGGGCCTGGACATAGCCGGCGTGGACCTGGTGGCCGAAGACATCACCCGCCCGCTGGCGGAACAGCGCGGAGCCATCGTTGAAGTGAACGCCGGCCCGGGCTTGCTGATGCACCTGAAGCCGGCCGACGGCACCCCTCGCCCGGTGGGCCGCGCCATCGTCGACCACCTGTTCCCCGACGGCGACGCCGGCCGCATTCCCATCGTGGGCGTCACCGGCACCAACGGCAAGACCGTGGTGGCACGCCTGGTTGCGCGCTTGCTGCATCTGTCCGGCAAGCGCACCGGCCTGGCGTGCAGCGAAGGGCTGTACCTGGACCGCCGCCTGGTGCAAAAGGGCGACCGCGCCGATTTCGCGTCCGGCACCCGGTTGCTGATGAACCGCAACGTGGACGCAGCCGTCATCGAAAACGACAGCGGCGTCATCCTGGGCCAGGGCCTGGCCTATGACCGCTGCCAGGTCGGTGTGGTGACCAATATCGACGACGCCGACCATCTTGGCGACTTCGACATCAACGAAACGGAACGCATGTTCAATGTGTTCCGCACGCAGGTCGACGTGGTGCTGCCGACGGGCGCCGCCGTGCTCAACGCGCGCGACCCCCGCGTGGTGGAAATGGCCGAGCTGTGCGATGGCGCGGTGATTTTCTTTGGCATCGACCCCGCCCTGCCCGCCATCGCCGCGCATTTGCAGCAAGACGGCCGCGCGGTGTTTGTGCGCGACGGCGGCATCATCCTGGCGCAAGGCGCCCGCGAAGAGCGGCTGGCCAATGTGGCCGCCATCCCGTTGACGCATGGTGGCCGCGTGGCCTTCCAGGTGGAAAACGTGCTGGCCGCCGTGGGCGCCGCCTGGGCGCTGGACATCCCCGTGGAACTGATCCGCGCCGGTATCGAAACCTTCGATATCGACCAGGCTGATGCGCCCTGGCAGTTCACGCTGTTTGAACGCAACGGCAGCACGGTGGTGGTGGACGACGTGCACAACGCGTCCGCCCTGCGCCCGCTGATCGCCGCCATCGACCAGTTTCCGTCGACGCGCCGCGCCGCGGTGTATTCCGCCGGCGCCGACCGTCGCGACGCCGACCTGATCGAACAGGGCCGCCTGCTGGGCGATGCCTTTGACCGCGTCGTGCTCTATGACGACATGACCGTGCAAAGCAAGCGCCCCGAAGGCCAGGCGCGCGCGCTGCTGCGCCAGGGGCTGTCGCAAGGCAGCCGCGTGAAAGACATCCAGGACGAGCCGGATCATGGCAAGGCCATCGAAAGCGTGCTGACCGGCATTGCAACGGGCGACTTCGTCCTGCTGCAATCCGACGAAGCCTTTTCGGGCCCCACCATCGATCTGGTCCGCCGCTGGATTCAACAATACTGACAGGAATACCTGCCATGGAAGTTTCCCGTATCCGTGCCCTGCGCGGCCCCAATCTGTGGAGCAAGAACACCGCGATCGAGGCCATCGTTTCGTGCGCCGACGCCGAGTGCTCCATTGATAACCTGCCCGAGTTCGAAGCCCGCCTGCGCGCGCGCTTGCCGCAAACCGGGCTGATGCGGCCGGAAGGCCATCAAGGCGCGGTGTCGATCGCGCACGTGTTGCAGATCGTCGCGTTGACGATGCAGGCGCACGCCGGTTGCCCCGTGACCTTTGGGCGCACCTCGTCCACCGTGGAGCCCGGCGTGTTCCAGGTGGTTGTCGAGTACAGCGAAGAAGAAGTCGGCCTGCTGGCGATGGAAATGGCGCAGCAACTGGTGCGCGCGGCGCTGGACGACACGCCCTTTGACTTGCCCGATGCGCTCAAGCGCTTGCGCGATCTGGACGAAGACGTGCGCCTGGGACCCAGCACCGGCTCCATCGTGAACGCCGCCGTCGCCCGCAACATTCCCTATCGCCGCCTGACGCAGGGCAGCATGGTGCAGTTCGGCTGGGGCAGCAAGCAGCGCCGCATCCAGGCCGCCGAAACCGACCTGACCAGCGCCATTTCGGAATCGATCGCGCAAGACAAAGACCTGACCAAGATGCTGCTGGACGCGGCCGGCGTGCCGGTACCCATGGGCCGCTCGGTGACGACCGCCGAAGAGGCATGGGAAGCCGCGCAAGAGCTGGGCGGCCCCGTGGTGGTCAAGCCGCGCGACGGCAGCCAGGGCCGGGGCGTGGCGGTCAACATCGAAACACGGGAACGCGTGATCCAGGCGTTCGAGGTGGCCGAGGAAGTCAGCTCGGAAGTCATCGTTGAACGCTATATTCCCGGCCACGACTTCCGTCTGCTGGTGGTGGGCGGCGCGCTGGTTGCGGCCTCGCGCCGCGACCCGCCGCAAGTGACCGGCGACGGGCAGCACACCATTCGCGAACTGGTCGATCAGGTCAACGCGGACCCATTGCGCGGCGACGGGCACGCCACCTCGCTGACCAAGATCCGCTTTGACGACATCGCGCTGGCCACGCTGAAAAAGCAAGGCTTTGACGCGGATTCCGTGCCGCCCCCCGGCACCCTCATCTTCCTTCGCAACAACGCCAATTTGAGCACGGGCGGGTCGGCCACCGATGTGACCGACGAAGTGCACCCCGAGATGGCGGCGCGCGCGGTCTCCGCCGCGCGCATGATCGGGCTGGACATCTGCGGCGTGGACGTGGTGGCCGAAAGCGTGCTGTACCCGCTGGAAGAGCAGCATGGCGGCGTGGTCGAAGTCAACGCCGCGCCGGGCCTGCGCATGCACCTGAACCCGTCGTTCGGCAAGGGCCGCGCGGTGGGCGAGGCCATCATCGCCAACATGTACGCGGACGGCGACGACGGGCGTATTCCGGTCGTGGCCGTGGCCGGCACCAACGGCAAGACCACCACGGTGCGCCTGACCGCGCACCTGCTGGGCGCGGCCGGCAACCGCGTCGGCATGACCAATTCCGACGGCGTGTATATCGATAAGCTGCGCATCGACACCGGCGATTGCAGCGGCCCGCGCAGCGCGCGCAGCGTGCTGATGCACCCGGACGTGGACGCCGCCGTGTTCGAAACCGCGCGTGGCGGCATCTTGCGCGAAGGCCTGGCGTTCGACCGTTGCAACGTGGCCATCGTCACCAACATCGGCATGGGCGACCACCTGGGCCTGGGCTACATCAGCACCGTTGAGGACCTGGCCGTGGTCAAGCGCGTGATCGTGCAGCACGTGCACCCGTCAGGCACCGCTGTGCTAAATGCCGCCGACCCGATCGTGGCCGAGATGGCCGCCAGCTGCCCGGGGTCAATCACCTACTTTGCCGAAGACCGCAACCATCCCGTCCTGGCCACACACCGCGCGCAGGGCCTGCGGTCGGTGTACCGCGACGGCGACGCGATCGTGGCGGCGCAAGGCGCCGAAGAAACCCGCTTCCCGCTGGCCGACATTCCGCTGACGCGCAATGGCACGATCACCTTCCAGGTCGAAAACGCCATGGCGTCAATTGCCGCGGCGTGGGCGTTGAACCTGGATTGGGACGTTGTGCGCCGTGGCCTGGCCACGTTTGTGAACGATGCGCAAACGGCCCCTGGCCGCTTCAATGTGTTCGACTACCGGGGCGCAACGGTCATCGCCGACTACGGCCACAACCCCGACGCCATTCTGGCGCTGGTGCGCGCGGTGGACGCCATGCCGGCCAAGCGCCGCTCGGTGGTCATCAGCGGGGCGGGCGACCGCCGTGATGAAGACATCCGCATGCAGACCGAAATCCTGGGCGCCGCCTTTGATGACGTGCTGCTGTACCAGGATCAATGCCAACGGGGCCGCGCCGACGGCGAGGTGCTGGCGCTGCTGCAAGAGGGCCTGGTGGACGCGCCGCGCACGATGCACATCGAGGAAATCCATGGCGAATTCCTGGCTATCGATACGGCGCTGGGGCGCCTGCAAGCCGGGGATCTGTGCCTGATCCTGGTGGACCAGGTGGAAGAAGCGCTGGCGCACATCGCTCACCGCATCGCCCAGCCCTGAGGCGGGCGGCGCGGCGGGTACGCCGAAAACGCAAACGGGGCGCAGTGCGCCCCGTTTGCATTTCACCCGCCATGATGTCAACCGCCATGACGTCGACCGCCATGATGTCAACCACCATGCACGGCGCCGGGTGCAACGTGTAACCCCACGCGCTCAGGTGCTGGGCGTTGCCGCTTCCGGCGCGGGGCCGGTGGCCTGGTACTTGTCCGTCACGTGCGTGCATCCCACCGCCGCCAGCGCGGCCAGCGTCAGCAAGAGAGCGCTGCAAAGTCGTTGCGTCATGCGTGCCTTCCTTTTTCGTTGATGAAAAGCCCAAGGGTTGGGCACGACTATACCGGCCGGGCCTTGCCGCCACCAGCGCCGCAGTGGCCGTTTTAGCCCGCCACAGGGGGGAACCGACGCATCTTCCGTTACCAGCCCCGCTCAAAAGGGGACAAGACATTGCCGGAATGTAACTCCTGCGCGACCCTTTCGCCCGGGATTTTTCCCTCGGAAAATCGCGTCCGCCAAGCCTTCCGGCGCTGTTACATATACCCACAGCCGCGTTTGACAGCCCCTTTGGCCACTCGTAAGTTAGGGGCTAGCTGATCAGCGTTCAAGTCAACCGCGACAGCAGGAACTTATAGGCCATAAGCCCTGCGTCGCACGAAGATAAGAAGAGAGGTCACCATGAATAACGACATCATCGCCGGCAAGTGGAAGCAAATGACTGGCAAGGCCAAAGCCGCCTGGGGTGAGCTCACCGACGACGAACTGACCCGCACGGAAGGCAACGCCGAACGCCTGGCTGGCCTGATTCAAGAGCGTTATGGCAAGACCAAGGATGAAGCGCAAAAGGAAGTCCGGGATTTCTTCGACCGCAATCCCTGAATCCTCCCACCGCCTTGATCGGTCGAACTCACTGGAGAAGCTGACATGTTGCATTACGCCGTAGTTTTCTTCGTCATCGCGATCATCGCGGCGGTTCTCGGCTTTGGCGGTATTGCCGCCGGGGCCGCGGGTATCGCCAAGATCCTGTTCTTCGTATTCCTGGTGCTGGCGCTCTTGTCCATCCTGAGCGGCGCGCTTCGAAAAAAATAGAACACGCCGATAGCACGCATACCCCTCGAAGTTGAAAGTTGAAAATCTGACTGTCTGCCGCGCCGACGCTTAACGCCGCAGACCCATACTAATAAGGAGCACGACTATGGAATTTCGCAAGCTGATCGCCGCCGCCGCACTGGGAACTGGCGCTGTCTTCACTTCCATGGCTTTCGCGGCGGATGATGGCAAGCCCAAGCAATCCGTGGGCGAATATGCCTCCGATGCGACCGTAACGACCAAGGTCAAGGCCGCTTTCGTTGCCGACAAGCAACTGAGCGCGTTGGACATCGCCGTGGAAACCAACAATGGCGTCGCGACGCTGACCGGTACCGTAGGCACGGCGGCTGAAGCCGACCACGCTGCTACCGTCACCCGTGGCGTTGAAGGGGTGAAGCAGGTGAAGAACAACATCAAGGTCGACCCGGCCAAGAACAAGAAGTAAGGCAGGTTTGTAAGGACGGCCGCGTTCCATACCGGGGCCTAGAGAGAGAGGCGGCGCCTGTGGCAGACACAGGCGCCGTTTTTTATGGGCGGCCTCCACACAGCGCCCGCCTTGCCCCGGGGGATGCCCCGGATCAGATCCGTCAGATCGTGACGGTGCCCCGGCCGATCTCCAGCGCACGGCCGCCCACCTGGATGCGGCCGTCGGCATGCACGTCCAGCAGCAAGCGGCACGGACGTCCCATTTGATCGCCCTGCTCGACCAGGATGCTGGCGGGCAAAGGCCGCTGCTTGTGAATCAACCAGCCCCCCAGGTTGGCGCAGGCCGATCCGGTGCCGGCGTCCTCGTCCACACCGCCGCCCGCCTTGGCAAAGAAGTAGCGCGCCACGACTACCTGGCGTGCATCGCGCACATTGCCTTCGTCGAACGCGAACAGGTACATCGTCTTGCGGCCCAGGCTGCTGGCCTGCCAGCGGCTTAGCTTGGCGGAATCGGGCGCCGCGCGGCGCACCGCGTCCACGCTGGCCAACGGCACCAGCAGCTGATCGGCGCCGGTATCCACCCAAATTGGATCGCTTGCCAGGTCATCGGCCGACAATCCGACCAGCGATGCGATTGCCGCGCGATCTTGCTGGGGCGGCGCCGTTTGCACGCCGTTGGGGCACGGCGCGGTGAAGGTCCAGGCGTCGCCTTGCGCCTGCACCGGCACCACGCCCGCGGCGAATTCCAGCGTCAACGCATCGCCGGTGCCGCGAATGTCGCGCACCACTTGCGACGTGCCGAGGGTGGGGTGGCCGGCAAACTTCATCTCGTAGCCCGGCGTGAAGATGCGCACGCGCGCATCAGCCTTGTCGGACGGCAGGATGAACGTGGTTTCCGACAGATTGAATTGCGCGGCCAGGTTCAGCATCGTGGCGTCGTCCATGCCCCGCGCGTCTTCAAACACGCAAAGCTGGTTACCTCCGAAGGTGGACGAGGCAAAGACGTTTAGCAGGCGGAAAGCGTAGGAAGTCATGAAGGGAATCACGCAGGAAAAGCGCCGGCGCACCCGGCAAGGCTTTCCACTTTATCGCAGCGCCCCGCCGCGATCCATCACGCATCGCTTACCAGATTGCAAAGAAAAACACCCAAGCCATGCAGAACGGCGTCAGGCCCGCAACCAGCACCACCCACGCCGCCACCTTGCGCGTGGCCGTGACGGGGCGCGGCGCCAACAGGCGGGCAAACAGGCGCAAGGTCCACAGCACGGCAAGTGTCAACAACGTGAAGCGCACCGGGCCGGCCCAGCCCGCTTGCACCCCTTCGTGCTTGAGCAGGTTGACGGTGGTGGCCGACAGCCCCAGGAACACGCCGATGCCGGCCGACGGGATCAGCGCCTGCGCCAGCTTGTGCACGCCGGGACGGATCCAGCGCGTTGCGGCGGCATCGACCGACGGCGCGGCGGGCGCCAGGCGGTCCGCCAGCCACAACGACAGGAAACTGGCGCCGCCCACAATCACCGTGGCGCCGATGACGAACATCAGGATGCCCGCGCCGTCCAGCCACGAGAAGCTGTCGTTGACGTCGGGGTAATGCGTCAGGATGAACCAGGGCGCGTTGTCCATCAGCGGCCACATGATGTCGTGCTCGACCAGCCAGGTCGCGGCCCACTGCTTGGCCGTCACGTACCAGGGGCTGGCGCTCCAGAGGAACGCGCCGATGGCGATACCCATCAGGCCGAAGCACAGCAAGGCGGTCTGCCAGGCATCGCCATCCGCCACGTGCACGATTTCTTCTTCAGGCGAACGCGGTGTCAGGGCAATGGCGCCGCGATAGTCGCTGCACCGGCCGCACATGTGGCAATCGCCCGCGCCCTTCATGTGGCGCAGCGGCACCAGCGGCGCGCAGTTGATGGGCTCGATGCGGATAACCGGGTGGCGCCACTTTTCTTCATCGACCTTGAAGTGCCACGGCGCCAGCTTGGCCAGCAGGTTGAACACGCCGTTGACCGGGCACAGGTATTTGCACCAGACGCGCTTGCTGCGGCCATACCGCCAGCCGACGATCATGGCCGCCACGGTGGAACCGCCCAGCACGGCCAGCACCGCCAGCGGGTATTGATACACGCTGATCAGTTGGCCGTACACCGTCGTCAACGCAAACGCCACAAACGGCCAGCCGCCCCAGCGCATCCACTTCGGGATGGCGCGGCCCTGCCCGCGCTCGCTGGCCCATTCCGTCAGCATGCCTTCTGGGCAAAGCCAGCCGCACCAGGCGCGGCCCAGGATCGGCATCGAGATCAGCACGAATGGCCACCAGACTCCCCAGAAGGCAAACTGCGCAACGATGGTCAGGTTGTTGAACACCGATGCCGCGTTGTCGGGCAAGGGCATGATTGCGGGCACGATCAACAGGAACGCGTACAACGCAACAATGCCCCACTGAAGCTTGCGCAACAGCGGGGCATGGTCACGGAGAAAATCGGCGATCCGGGAAGTCACCCTCCCGAGTACAGCAGCCATGGTCAAACCTTCAATGTTCAGTCCGGCATCACGTCGGAATCAAGAGACGTTGCGCGCTGGCACCGGCGCGCGGGCCGGCTTGCCGCCCACCCAGCGCAACAGCGCCCACACCACGATCCAGTAAGCCACCCACAACAACACCGAGATCAGGGCGGGCAACGCGCGGTAGCCGGCGAAGTCGGCCAGGACCTTGCCCACGCCGGTGCTGTCGCTCAAGAGCCACGAGCTATCCCAGACGGGGTCGATGATGGTGGGCAACACGTCCAGCGAAATCAGGTGGTCCAGGCCGCCGACCAGCAGCGAACCGGCCAACAGCAGCAACAGGATTTCGGTTACGCGGAAGAAGCGGCGCCACGTAATCATCTTGCCGCCCAACTGCAACAGCCAGAACGTCAGCAAGGCCACGGCAAAACCGGCCACGCCGGCCAGCGCCAGCTTGGCCATGTCGCCACCGCCCTCGCCCGCCGACACGGTGCCGTACAGAAACACCACGGTCTCGCTGCCCTCACGCGCCACGGCAATGGCCACCAGCACGAACAGGCCCCACCAGTTGTCATTGGCGACGGAACTACGCGCGCCGCTTTCCAGTTCGCCTTTCAGCGTGCGGCCGTGCTTTTTCATCCACACAACCATCTGCACGACCAGCGCGCAAGCGGCTAACGACATGATGGCCTGAAACCATTCCTGCCCTTCGTCGCTAAGCCAGGACGACACGCCCAGCAACACCAGGGCCAGCGCCACGGCCAGCCCCAGGCCCGCCGCCACGCCGCCCCACAGGTAATTCAGCCCGCGCTTGCCTTCCGGCGTGGCGCGTAGCCAGGTGTACAAAATACCCACCACCAGCAGGGCTTCGACGCTTTCACGCCAGACGATAAAAAGGACCTGTTCCATGTATGGCTACCGCTTATTCCTTGGGCTTGACGACCAGGGTGCCTTTCACGCTTTGGTGAAAGTCATCAAAGAAGGGGTACTCGCCGGGGCGGGAAATGGTGATGACGACGAAGGATTTCACCCCCGGCCCCAACACTTTTTCCTTGCGCAGCGGAATGCTCTCAAATTCCACCGGCTCGTTGCTTTCGTTGATGAGTTCAATCTTGAAACGGCCGGCGGGCACTTCCAGGGTTGCCGGCTCAAACGTGCCGTCCGGCTTGAACCTGAGCGTGAACGTCGGCAATTCGTCCGCCTGCGCGGGCGCCATGCCGGCAAGGCCGGCCAGGCCGATCAGCACGGCGGCAACAACGCGAAGCAGGCGGCGCACGATCAATATCCGCCCTTCTTGCCGGTGCCGGCGTAGACGAATTCGTATTCCAGTTCAAAGGGCTCGAACCACGGGCCCACGCCGGTTTCCTTGTCGACGTGGCGGCCGAAGTGGGCCATCTTGTTTTCGGACGGCGGCAGGATCGAATACTTCAGCTTGTACTTGCCCGGGCCTTCCAGCTTGACGTTGTCGCCATAGTGCGGCCCGTCGTTGGCGACCATCGGCATGAAGGTACCTTTCTGCACGTTCTGGCTGCCGACCTTCTGGATTTCAAAATTCACGACCAGGTAAGGCACCCATTCGCCTTCCGGGAAGCCGGTTTTGTTGCCGGCCGTGGCGTGGATATCGGCCTCAAGGTGCACATCGGAATCCTTGGCGGGGCGCATCATCCCGGGCGGGTCCATTTCGATCGGCTGCAAATACACCGCGCCGATTTCCATGCCGCCCTTCTCAACCGGCTTGCCGATGGGGTATTCGGCCGCGTTGGCGGCCGACACGCTCATTGCGACAATGGCCAGCGCCAAGGCTTTCTTGATCATGTGCATCATCCTGTGAAACTCGAATTAGGTATCGGCTCTAAAAACATAAACAAGAACCGTTTGCATTAATGTAACGAAAAAAACTGACATATCCCTGAACCAAAAGGCCCGGGATGCGTCAGTTCGTTGCGTTATCTCAAAGGGAAAAGCGGCCACAAAAAAGCCGGCGAGGCAGTGCCGCACCGGCTGCTGGCAGGGCAAAAAGCGCGGATGCGCCTTTGCCGCTTGGCGCTATTTGCGACCCTGGCCCGGCGTGCTGCCCGGCGTGAACGGGAACGTCGAGAACATCGCGCGCGTCTGGTCCTGCATTTGATCCTGCATCTGCACGAACAGGTTTTTGCTCTGGTCGATGTAGTTGTTCATCATGTTTTGCAACATGGGCGTCTGCACATTCATGAACTGCGTCCAGGCTTCGGGCCCGAACTGGCTACCGTACAGCCCCTTGGACTGTTCCGCCATGCGGGTCTGGATTTCCATGAAGGCCTGGATGTTCTTTTCAAGATAAGAACCCATGATGCCCTGCATGGCGTGCCCGTAGAAACGGATGATCTGCGACAGCATGTTCGACGAGAACATGGGCATGCCGCCGCTTTCCTCTTCCAGAATGATCTGCAAGAGGATGCTGCGGGTCAGGTCTTCGCCGCTCTTGGCGTCGACCACCTGGAATTCTTCATTGGCCAGGACCAGTTGCTTGACATCTGCCAGAGTGATGTAGGTGCTGGTCCGGGTGTCGTATAGGCGACGGTTGGGGTATTTTTTAATCAGGCGCAGGCTGGCGCCGGTTTGTGCTTGCGTCATGTGTGTCCCCGGATCGGGCGATCTCTAAGACTTCGAATAGGGTGGAGTGTAATGCCGGAAGGCCCTCTCCCCGAGGCCTTCCAGCGCCTTGAGCCGCCGGGGGGCGGCCCGCTAGCCTTCATCAGCCCATGTGCAGGCCGCCGTTCAGCGAGAAGTCCGCGCCGGTTGAAAAACCGGATTCGTCCGACGCCAACCACGACGTCATGGAGGCGATTTCCTCGGGCGTGCCCAAGCGTCGCACCGGAATGGTCGCCACGATTTTTTCAAGCACTTCGGGGCGGATGGCGCGAACCATGTCCGTGCCGATGTAGCCCGGCGAAATCGTATTGACGGTGACACCCTTACTGGCCACTTCCTGAGCCAGCGCCATGGTGAAGCCATGGATGCCGGCCTTGGCCGTGGAGTAATTGGTCTGGCCGAACTGGCCCTTCTGACCGTTCACCGAGCTGATGTTGATGATGCGGCCCCACTGCCGTTCAACCATGCCCTCGATGACCTGCTTGGTCACGTTGAACAGACTGTTCAGGTTGGTGTCGATCACCGCGCGCCAATCGTCGGCGCTCATCTTGCGGAACAAGCCATCGCGGGTGATGCCCGCGTTATTGACCAGCACGTCGACCCCGCCCAGCTCCGCCGTGACCTTTTCAAAGGCCTTCACGGTGGATTCCCAGTCGGACACGTTGCCCACAGACGCGTGGAACGTGTAGCCCTGCGCAGCCTGCTCATCCAGCCATTGCTGGTAGTTGCGGCTGGGGCCGCAACCTGCCACGACGCGAAAGCCATCCTTGGCCAAGCGCTGGCAAATAGAGGTGCCGATACCGCCCATCCCGCCTGTTACGTAAGCCAGTTTTCCGCTCATTGGACTTCCTCCTGTGTGCGACGGACGCCTCGTTGATTAACTTCTTATTAGTCCGGGGTAAACCGCGTCGTGCGGTTTCAGGCTGCCCGGACCTTCACATACCTGCCAGGCGCCGGCTCGATCGGCTGGTACTTGGCATTGCCTAATTTTGTGCGCGCCTTGATCTGCTTGCCCGAATGGTCGGCCAGCCAGGCCGTCCAGTCCGGCCACCAGCTGCCCGCGTGTTCGGTGCTTTGCGCGAACCAGGCATTCGGGTCGCCCGGCATGTCATGGCCCTTCTTGCCCAGCTTGTCCGCCACCCAATAGCTGCGGCGCTTCTTGGCGGGCGGGTTCACCACGCCGGCGATGTGGCCCGAGGCGCCCAACACGAAACGCTGCGGCCCGCGCAGGACCTGCGTGGAGGCATAGGCGGACACCCAGGGCACGATATGGTCTTCGCGCGAACCAAAGATGTACGCCGGCATCGTCAGGCGCGTCAGGTCCAGCGGGGTGCCGGCCGCTTGCGCGCGACCCGGCACCTTCAGGTTGTTTTCCAGGTAGGTATTGCGGAAGTACCAGGAAAAGAACGGCCCGGGCAGATTGGTGCTGTCGCCATTCCAGAACAGCAGGTCAAACGGGGGCGGCTTCTGGCCCTTCAGGTAGTTGCCGACTACGTAGTTCCAGACCAGCTCGTTGGGCCGCAGGAACGAGAACGTGGTGGCCAGGTCACGGCCGGGCATCAAGCCGCCGTTGCCCAGTTGTTGGTCGCGCAGCAGCGCGTGGGCTTCGTCGACAAAGACTTTCAGCACGCCGGTGTCGTGAAAATCCAGCAGCGAAGTCAGCAGCGTCAGCGACGCTACCGGCTGTTCGCCGCGCGCCTCGGCCAGCGCCAACGCCGCGGCCAGCATCGTGCCGCCCACGCAGAAACCCAGCGCGTTGACCTTGGGCTGCTTGGTGATGTCGCTGGCCACGCGCAGCGATTGCAGCACGGCGTCATCCAGGTAGTCGGTCCAGGTGGCGCGGTCCACGCCATCGGTGTCGCTGGCCAACGGGTTGCGCCAGGAAACCAGGAACACCGTGTAGCCCTGCCCCACTGCGTGGCGCACGAAGGAATTTTCGGGCTGCAAGTCCAGGATGTAGAACTTGTTGATGTTCGGCGGCACGATGACCAGCGGGCGCTCGTAGACCGTGGCGGTCGAGGGCGCGTACTGGATCAGCTGGAACAGCTTGTTCTCGAACACCACTTCGCCGGGCGACACGGCCACGTTGCGACCGATCTCGAACTGCGATTCATCGGTTTGGGTGATGCGGCCTTTCTTGACGTCACCCAGCAGGTTGGCCAGGCCCTCGTTCAGCGCGCGGCCGGCGCTTTCGACGATGGATTGCTGGGCGTCCGGATTCAATGCCAGGAAGTTGGACGGCGACAGCGCGTCCACCCACTGCATGATGGAAAAACGCAGGCGCTCGCGCATGGGTTCGCTGACCTGGGCGGCGTCGACCATGCGCTGCATGGCGCGCGCGGACAGCAGATACGTGTGGGCCAGCAGCAGATGCGAGCCATTGGCGGCCCAGGCGTCGCCGGCAAAGCGGCGGTCGGCGGGAGGCACAAGCGCGCCGCGCCGGGCGTCGTCACAAAGGCGCTGCCACTCGCGAGAGAATTCGGCCTGAATTTCGGCCAGGATTTCCGGTGCCACGCTCACCGGAATGGGTCCTGCGGAGAGATTGGCGTTCACTTCCACACCTTGTTATCGACACTGCTCGATTGATGTTGCATTCCGGGTCCATCACTGTCAATGCGGGTATACAAGGAGTTTCGCCGCACGGTTTTGCGCCCTGTGCGGCGGCCTTGCGCCAGATCAAACCGGGTCGAGCCAGGCCAGCAACGCCATGCGTCCGGTTTCGGTATCGCGGCGGTATGAAAAGAAGCGCCGCGGGTCCGATACCGTGCACATGCCGCTCAGGGCCACTTCTTGTACCCCGGCGCGGCGCAGGCGGAAATCGGCCAGTCCGGCGAGGTCGGCCAGCCACTTTCCCGATAGACCGGGACGCGGCGTGAAGAACCGCAGCGTGGCCGGATCGTCCGCCGTAAAAGCGTCCAGCACGTCTTGCCCCACTTCGAATTCGGTCGGACCGATGCCGGGGCCGACCCAGGCGCGCCAACCACCGGCGTCGGGCACCTTGGCTTGCATGGCCGCCAGCGTGTGTTCCAGCACCCCGCCCGCCAGGCCGCGCCAGCCGGCATGCGCCGCGCCCAGCACCTGGCCTTGCGCGTCGGCAATGACAACGGGCAGGCAGTCGGCCACCATGATGGCCAGCACGCGCCCGGGTTGCGCCGTGACGCTGGCGTCGACCGCCGGTTCGTCGGGCAGCTCAGGCGCATCGGCATCGACCACCTCGCTGCCATGCACCTGGCGCAGCCACAAGGGCTCGCCCGGGACGGCGGCGCGCACGCGGCGGCGGTTTTCAGTGACGGTGTCGGGCTGGTCGCCGGCACGCCGGCCCAGGTTCAGGGAATCATGCGGCGCCACGCCCACGCCCCCGGCGCGGGTCGTGCAGAAGTACGACACGCCCGGCCACGACGGGCCGGTCACAACGGGCAAGCTGGCGATCACGCGGTCCATGCAACGGTTTCCTGAACTAGCGTCATGTCGGCCGGAACGTCAGCGGCGAATTGCACCTCGCCGTTGCCGCCGGGATCATCGAAATGCAACGCCCGCGCATGCAGCATCTGCCGCGTGGCCCCGGCAATGTTCTTGCCGCCATAGATGGTATCGGCCAGCAGCGGGTGCCCCAGGCTGGCCATGTGGACGCGGATCTGGTGGGTGCGGCCGGTTTCCAGGCGACACACCACTTCCGTCACGCGCCCGCCGGGGTCCACCTGGCCGCGCCGGACCGGCGCGTAATTGGTAATGGCGGGTTTGGGCGCAACGGGGCGTTCGACGCTCATGCGCACCGGCACGCGGGCATCGCGGCCGATCGCGCGATCCACCCGGCCGGCCGCCGCCATCCAACCATGAGCCAGGGCGACATATTCGCGGCCCATGCTGCGCGCCTGCAATTGGCGCACCAGATGCGTCTGGGCCTTTTCATTGCGGGCCACGACCATGAGCCCGGAGGTGTCTTTGTCCAGCCTGTGAACGATGCCGGCACGCGCCACGGCCGCCAATTCCGGGTAGCGGTACAGCAGGCCGTTCAGCAGCGTGCCGCTCCAGTTGCCGGCGCCCGGATGCGTCACCAGGCCCGCGGGCTTGTTCACGACGATCCAGTCGGGGCTTTCGTCCACGACGGTGAATTCAACGGGTTCGGGGGTGAAGGCGCGCGCGTCAGGGGCGGGCTGGGCCCATACCAGCAGCTCGTCGCCCGGGCCCACCGTCTGGCGGGTCTTGCCGGGCGCGCCGTTCACGTGCACGTTGCCGGATTCGATCCAGCCTTGCAAGCGGCTGCGGGAATGGTCGGGCAGCAAGCCGGCCAGCACCTTGTCCAGCCGGTCGGCGCGGGTGCTGGAAGGCACGGTTACACGTTGCGGTTCCCCCCGGTTTTCGGCGGGGTTTGCCTCGGTGATTTCGTCGGAGTTTTCGTCAGGAAGGCCCAGGAGTTCGTCGTCGGAAACGAGATCTGTGCCGGCGGCTGTATCGGACATGGAGACAAATCATATAATCAGCCTGCCATGCTAACACCAAGGATACGATTCTCGTGATTCACCACCCCGCAGCTCCCTCGAACCCCGCATCCCGAAGCGGGCCGGTTTTGCGCGTGGTTATCGCGCTATTTGCCGTCATCGTCATCGCCGGTTGCGGCTCGACCAACAGCAAATATGACAAGACCACCAACTGGAGCGCCGAACAGCTCTACGCCGACGCCAAGTCGGAAATGTCTTCCGGCGGCTGGAAGGAAGCGCGCGAGCGCCTGACCGCCATCGAAAGCCGCTACCCCTTCGGTGTGTACGCCCAGCAGGCCCTGCTTGAACTGGCCTACGTCAACTGGAAAGACGGCGAAAACGAACAGGCCCTGGCCGCCATCGATCGCTTTCAACAGCTTTACCCGAACCACCCGGGCACCGACTACGCGCTGTACCTGAAAGGCCTGATCAACTTCACGCCCGCCAGCGCGTTCATGACCAACATCACGGGCCAGGACCCCGCCGAGCGCGACCCCAAGGGCCTGCGCGCGTCCTACGACGCGTTCAACGAACTGATCAAGCGCTACCCGGAAAGCAAGTATTCGGTTGACGCCGAAAAGCGCATCGCGTGGCTGGTCAACACCATCGCCATGAACGAAGTCTATGTGGCGCGCTATTACTACGAACGCGGCGCCTACGTGGCCGCCGCCAACCGCGCGCAAACCGTCATCACCGATTTCGAAGGCGCCCCCGCCACCGAAGAAGCGCTTTACCTGATGGTCGAGTCCTACGACAAGCTGGGCATGACCGACTTGAAGAACGACGCGCAACGCGTCTACGACAAGAACTTCCCCAACAGCGAATTCAAGACCAAGGGCCTGAAGGCCGACCGCAGCTGGTGGAATCCGTTTGACTGATTGGTTTGACTGATTGTTCAGCGGATTTGCCCGCATGGGAAAAAGCCCCTCGGATCGTGGATCCGAGGGGCTTTTTATTTGGGCCTGGTGGTTAGGCGTTGGCGGCGTTGCCGAAAAAGAACGTCTTGCCGCAACGCCGGCGGCAACGCATCCGCGCTAGGCCGCCACGTCGTCGCCGCCCTGTTTGCGCCGGTAGAACGCCAGCACCTCTTCCAGTTCCCGCGTGCGGGCAAACGGCGGCAGGCCGCGCCACAGGCGCTTGCCGTAGGGCTTTTCGACCAGGCGGGCATCGCCCACCATCAAGACGCCCCAGTCCGATTCCGTGCGGATCAAACGGCCCGCGCCCTGCTTGAGCGAAATGGCGGCTTCGGGCAATTGGTATTCCGAAAACGGGTTGCCGCCCTGCGCCCGGCACGCGCGCAGGCGCGCTTCGATGACCGGGTCATCAGGCGGGGCAAACGGCAGCTTGTCGATGGCTACCAGGGTCAGCACGTCGCCCGGCAGGTCAATGCCTTCCCAGAAGCTGGCACTGCCCACCAGCACCGGGTGCTTGAGCTTGCAGAAGCGGTCCAGAAGATCGCGGCGCGTGCCCTCGCCCTGCTTCAACAGCGGCCAGTCGTGGCCTGCGTCGTCAAACGCGTCGGCCAGCAATGTAGCCACTTTTTCCACGGCGCGCAGCGTCGTGCACAGCACCAGCGTGCCGCCCGGACTGGCCTCCAGCAACGGCATCAGCGTGTCGACAAAGCGATCCAGGAACTGCGGCGATTGCGGCTCGGGCATGCCGCGCGGCACAAACAGCAGCGCCTGTTCGGGATAGTTGAACGGCGATTCCCACTTGCCCGTACGCGCTTGCTCCAGGCCAAGCTGGCTGGTGAAGTGCGTGAATTCGCCATTCACCGACAGCGTGGCCGACGTCATGATCCAGGCCTGCCCCGGCTTGCGGTATTTGGAAAACGCCTGCGCAACGGACAGCGGCGCGGAATGCAGCCGCACATGGTGCAGGCCGTGTTCGACCCAGCGCACGGCCGGGCCGGTCCATTGCTGCGCGGCCGCCACGCCTTCCAGAATGGCGGCGGGTGTGGACGGCCCATCGGCCAGCGCGATGTCGGCGGCGGGCTCGGGCGCCTGGTCATCACGGCCCCAGCCTTCATCATCCGTGTGGGCGCCCGCGCGGCCCGGCGTTGCCCAGCGTTTCAGTCGCACCGATATTTCGGCGCCGCTGCGCGCGGCCGCCATCAGGTCGGGGTGCTTTTCAGCCACCACCCCCAATGCCTTGGTTGCCGTGTCCACGGCCTCGCGCAAGGCGGCAAGCGCCTCGTCGAATTCCTCGGGGTTGGGGATGGCCTCGAACGTGGCCTTGCGGCCCGGCATCTTGTCCAGCGGCGCACAGGCCAGGCGCAGTTCGCGCGCGGCCGTTTCCAGGTGGCGGCTGACGTCGCTCCATTTGGCGGCCTCGCGCGCATACGCCAGCCCGGCCACTTCCAGCGCGCGGCCAAAGTCCATCAATTGGTGCGTGGACACGCTGCTGCCCAGGAACCGCGTGGCGGTGTCGGGCAACTGGTGGGCTTCGTCGAAGATGACGGTATCGGCTTCGGGCAGCAGGTCGGTAACGCCTTCTTCGCGCAGCACCAGGTCGGCCATGAACAGCGCGTGGTTGACCACGACGACATCGGCCTCCTGGGCTTGGCGGCGCGCCTTGACGACGAAGCAGTCGCGGATGCGGGGGCATTCCTGGCCCAGGCAGTTCTCGCGGGTCGAGGTCACACGCTGCCAGATGTCGGCGTCTTCGGGCACTTGCGCCAGATCGCCGCGGTCACCCGTCTTGGTAATGCCCGCGAACACCTGGATCTGGCGCAGCTGCTGGATTTCGGTGCGCGATTTCAACGCGCGCTCATCGCCCTGCAAGCGCTCAAGGTGGTAGTGGCAGACATAGTTGCCGCGCCCCTTGAGCAGCGCGGCGGTGACGGGCGCGGCCAGCGCGGCGCGTACGCGCGGCAAGTCGCGCGCGAACAGCTGGTCTTGCAGCGTGCGCGTGCCTGTGGAAATCAGCACCTTGCCGCCCTGGATGAAGGCGGGTACAAGGTAGGCCCAGGTTTTGCCGATGCCGGTGCCCGCTTCGGCCACCAGCGTGGCGCGGTCCTGGATGGCGTCGCCGATGGCCTGCGACAGCTCCACTTGCGAAGGGCGAGGCTTGTAGCCGGGCATGGCCGTGGCCAACGGCCCGTCCTCGTCGAAGAATTCGGAAATATCCAGGTCCAGCATTACGGCAGCCTAGTGTCGGTCGGAGTCTATGGTGAACCGGTACCGGTAACGGTTCGGGCGCCAGACACTGATGTGGGAAAGGACCAAATGATACCCCTTGCCACGCCGCCTTTCCGGCTGACCAAGGGACAGATGGGTCCCCCCTGGCACGTTTTGTAATAGCCGCTTATGGCACAATCCGCCCCTTGTTTTTCCTTTTTGCCGTCGTATAGAGATGTCTGAAACTTCCGCTATCACGTACGTCGCCGCCGGCGTCGACAACGCCCGCATCATCGCGCAGCTTGCCACCGAGCTGGGTGCGCGCACCTCCCAAATCGCTTCGGCGGTGGAACTGCTGGATGACGGCGCCACCGTGCCGTTCATCTCGCGCTATCGCAAGGAAGCCACTGGCGGCCTGGACGATACCGTGCTGCGCAACCTGGAAGTGCGGCTGGGCTACCTGCGCGAACTCGAAGAGCGCCGTGGCGCCATCCTTGAGTCCATCTCGCAGCAGGGCAAGCTGACGTCCGCGTTGCAGCAAGAAATTGCCACGGCCGACACCAAGCAGCGCCTGGAAGACTTGTACGCGCCGTACAAGCCCAAGCGCCGCACGCGTGCCCAGATCGCCCGCGAGGCCGGCCTGGAACCCCTGGCGGACGCCATCCTGGCCGACACCGCCTGCGACCCCGCCGCGCTGGCCGAGCAGTACCTGAACCCCGAGGCGTCCATCAATGATGCCAAGGCGGCGCTGGACGGCGCGCGCGACATCCTGGCCGAACGCTACGCGGAAAACGCGGACCTGCTGGCCGACATGCGCGAGCACCTGTGGTCCACCGGCCTGATCTATTCCAAGATGATCGACGGCAAGGAAACCGAAGGGGCCAACTTCCGCGACTGGTTCGACTTCAACGAGCCGCTGCGCACCCTGCCCTCGCACCGCATCCTGGCGCTGCTGCGCGGCCGCCAGCAAGGCGTGCTGGAATTGCGCCTGGGGCTGGAAGCCGAACTTGAAGCGCAGGTGCCGCACCCGTGCGTCGCGCGCATCGCCAACTTCCTGAAGCTGGGCAATGGCCTGTTCGCGCTGGACGCGACGCCGCGCGCCCGCTGGTTGGGCGAAGTGTGCCGCTGGACCTGGCGCGTGAAGCTGCTGACGGCGTTTGAAAGCGAACTGATCGGCCGCCTGCGCGAAAGCGGTGAAGCCGAAGCCATCCGCGTGTTCGCCGCCAACCTGAAAGACCTGCTGCTGGCCGCACCGGCCGGTCCCAAGGCCGTGTTGGGCCTGGACCCCGGCATCCGCACGGGCTGCAAGATCGCCGTCATCGACCAGACCGGCAAGGTCGTGGACACCACCACCGTCTACCCGTTTGAACCGCGCCGCGACCGCGACGGCACGATCAACACGCTGGCCGCGCTGGTGGCGCGCCACAAGGTCGACCTGATCGCCATCGGCAACGGCACCGCTTCGCGCGAAAGCGAAAAGCTGGTGGGCGACATGATGGAACGCTTCCCCGACCTGAAGGTCACCCGCGTGGTGGTCTCGGAAGCGGGCGCATCCGTGTATTCGGCCTCGGAAATGGCGGCGCTGGAATTCCCCGATCTGGACGTGACGCTGCGCGGCGCCGTGTCCATCGCCCGCCGTTTGCAAGACCCCCTGGCCGAACTGGTCAAGATTGATCCCAAGGCCATCGGCGTGGGCCAATACCAGCACGACGTCAACCAGCGCGAGCTGGCCCGTTCGCTGGACGCCGTGGTCGAGGATTGCGTGAACGCCGTGGGCGTGGACGTGAACACGGCGTCGGCCGCGTTGCTGGCCCGCGTGTCGGGCTTGAACTCGCTGCTGGCCAAGAACATCGTGTCCTGGCGCGATGAAAACGGCGCGTTCCCGACCCGCGAAGTGCTGCGCAAAGTGCCGCGCTTTGGCGAAAAGGCGTTCGAACAAGCCGCAGGCTTTTTGCGTATTCCCAACGGCGACAACCCGCTGGACGCCTCGTCGGTGCACCCGGAAGCCTATCCCGTCGTCGAACGCATCGTTGCCAAGATCAAGGCCGAGGTCAAACAGATCATCGGCCAGCGCGACGCCTTGAAGGGTGTGTCGCCGTCCGACTTCACGGATGAACGATTCGGCCTGCCCACGGTGCGCGACATCTTCGCCGAACTTGAAAAGCCCGGCCGCGATCCGCGCCCTGAGTTCAAGACGGCGCAGTTCAAGGAAGGCGTTGAAACGCTGAACGACCTGTATCCCGGCATGGTGCTGGAAGGCGTTGTGACCAACGTGGCCAACTTTGGCGCGTTCGTGGACATCGGCGTGCACCAGGACGGCTTGGTCCACATTTCGGCCCTGGCCGAAAAGTTTGTGAAAGACCCGCGCGATGTGGTTCGTGTCGGCCAGACGGTCAGCGTGAAAGTGCTGGAAGTGGACGCCGCCCGCAAGCGCGTTGCGCTGACCATGCGCCTGAACGACACTGCGGCGCCCGCGCGCCGCGGCGGCGATGCCCCCAAGGGCGGCGACCGCCCGCGCCGCCCGCAAGGTGACGGCGGCCGTGGCAACGCGGCAGGCGGTGCCGGTGGCATGAACAGCGCCATGGCGGACGCCTTCGCCAAGCTGAAGCGCTGATCTTTTTCGCGCGTCGCCAAAACAAGGCCAGGGCTGATGCCCTGGCTTTTTCTTTGCCCACCTTTACCCTAGGACTTTCCCGTAGATTGGGCGTTTTCCTTGCGCTCGCTCAATCAAGAATTCTAAAAATAAGGGAAAATATCGAATTGTGTCCAAATAATAAAAGCTGGTGGCGTTGGGGAACACGGCAGACACAAACACCCATGATCAGGCGAACCGCGGCGCGAACCGTCTATCAGGCAAGAAGTAAAAGAAAAAGCGCCCTACCCCGAGAGCCCCGGAGAGCCATTGAACATGCGCACGACCATCACGCTTGCCGCCAATGAAGCGGCAACGATCACCGAAAAAGAAGCCGGCCACAGCGGCACCTACGCCGAAGTCACGCTGGGCCAATACTCGCATCTGGTCGTTGACGGCGCCGAAGTCGCCTTCAAGCACATCACGCTGGAACGCCTGGGCAGCCGCGTGATCGAGTTGCGCAACGGCGCGCAGCTACAAGTGGGCGCGCTGGGCTTTGCCAGCATGGGCGCCAGCATCGTGTACCGGATCGGCGTGGGCTGCGCGCTGACTTTCGACGCCAGTCAATGGGACCCGGAAGTGGTGGCCAACACGACGTTCGATTTCGCAAGCCAGGGCAGCGGCGCACTGAAGTACTTTCCGTTCATCAACCCGGAATGGCTGGATTGCCCGAACGTGACGGGCTATTCGGAAGGCGACCTGCTGGAAATCGCCGGGCAAGGCAGCGCGCAGCGGTTCCAGGTGCGCGATGGGCGCATCGTGGCGGGCGCCCGTACGGCGTAACGGCGCACGGGCAGCAGACGGAGGCGGGCAGCAGGCGGTAGCGCGCCGCCCGGCCGCTTATTCTTTCGCCAGCGACGCCAGCGCGTCACGCGTGCGCGTCAGGCGCGACGCTGCATCGCCTTGCGCGCCGGCCGGGGCTTCAGCAACCGTCTCACCATCAATGACCGCGGCATAGCTTTCGCCGGACGCTTGCAGCACGGTGTCAGGCGATTCCTCTTGCAGACGGCGCATCAAGGCGCCCGCCTGCTTCGGGTCCGCGAAGCGTTGCGACAACAGCAGTTCTTCGCCATCCGCCGCCAGAAAGCGGAAGCGGAAGCCGCCCGTTTCATCGCGGAAGCTGACGAAGCGCGCGCCCTTGTCCTTGTCTTTCTTGCCCTGCGACTTGGCCGTCGCCGCGCCCGCATTCAGGTTGCGCAAGCCGACGGCCACGCGCAGTTCCTGCATCAGCGGCAAGGCCTGCTTGCGCGCCTTGTCGGCGCCGGCTTGAAGTATGTCTTCAATGCGGCCCGGGTTGGCGATCAGGTCCACGTATTTTTCGCGCATCGGCGCCAGCAGGTTTTCCAGGTGCTCGTACAGCGCCTGCTTGGCGTCGCCCCAGCCCATGCCGTCTTCCAGCTGCTTGCGGAACGCCGCCGATTCCGCCTGCGTGGCGAATGCACGATACAGCGTGTACAGGTGCGAATTTTCCGCGTCCTTGGCTTCGCCGGGCGCGCGGGAATCCGTCACGATACGCATCACCGACGCACGCAGCGCCTTGGCGCCGCCTTCGAACAACGGGATGGTGTTGTTGTAGCTCTTGGACATCTTGCGGCCATCCAGGCCGGGCAAGGTCGCCACGTCTTCTTCAATGGCCACTTCGGGCAGCGTGAAGTAGTCGCGGCCATAAAGATGATTGAAGCGCTGCGCGATATCACGCGCCATTTCCAGATGCTGAATCTGGTCGCGGCCCACCGGCACGCGGTTGGCGTTGAACATCAGGATGTCGGCGGCCATCAGCACCGGGTACGAAAACAAACCCATCGTGATGCCGTCGTCCGGGTCCACGCCCTTGGCCACGTTCTGATCCACGGACGCCTTGTAGGCGTGCGCGCGGTTCATCATGCCCTTGGCCGTGACGCAGGTCAGCAGCCAGCTGAGCTCCGGAATTTCGGGAATGTCGGATTGCCGGTAGAACGTCACGCGTTCGTGGTCCAGGCCCACCGCCAGCCAGGTGGCGGCGATTTCAAGGCGGGAACGCGCCACACGCGCCGGGTCATCGCACTTGATCAGCGCGTGATAGTCCGCCAGGAAGAAGAACGCGTCCACGCCAGGCTGGGTGCTGGCCTGCACGGCGGGCCGGATGGCCCCCGCGTAATTGCCAAGGTGGGGGGTGCCAGTGGTGGTAATGCCGGTAAGGACGCGGGTATTCATAAGGCGAAGAGGCGTGTGCTAGGGGGAAACAAGCAGTGTAACGTGCCAGCGCATCGGCGCCTTGCCCGACTGCGACGGCGGGCGCCCGACCAGCGCCGCGCAAATCGCCATCACGCCATGTACGCGGGCTGCGCGAACGGCCGCCTACAGAACCGCGAATACCGGCGCGGCCAACGCGCAGATTCCGCCCGTGGTCAACGCCGCGCGCGGACGGAACGTCAGGAACCAGATCAGCAGCAAGCCGGCGATGCTGAGGATGCCGATCCATTCCACCGTGCCGTAGCTCCAGCCCCAGACCGTGGCCGATGCGTACAGCGACAAGGCCAGCGCGATCCAGCCGAAGATGCGCAACGGCACGCGGTGGCGGCGCGGGATGGCGCGGTCGAACAGGTCTTCGTAGTGGCGGTCCATTCCCAGGCACAGCGCGGAAAAACCGGCGTAGGCCAGGCAGAAAGCTGCAAGCGTCATGGCGTATCACCTCGCGGTTCGTAGACGACGGCGGCGGTCGCGGGGGACGTTGATGCCGTTAATGCCGTTGATGCCGTTGAGGCCCGAGAGGCCGTAGAGGCCGTAGAGCCCGTAGAGGCCGTAGAGGCCGTAGAGGCCGTAGAGGCCGTAGTGGCCGTAGTGGCCGTTGATGCCGCCGCATTGGCCCGCCCCCGCGCAGCCCCCTTGGCCGGCGCGCGACGCGCTCGCGCCGCCTTGAGCGACATCCAGGCGAACAACACGGCGCTGGCCAGGCAGGTCAGATCGAATCCGGCCATGACCCAATCGCCTTGCGGCAGCGACACGCCCAGGTGGCGCGATGTCGTCAACGCGTTGACCACCGGCACCAGGGCCAGCGCGGCGGCGGCAACACCCAGCAGGTCCTGCCATTTGCGGCGCTGGAACAGAAATGCATAGATCAGCGACACGGCCCACGCCGCGAAGAAGCTACGGGACTCCCACAACTGACGCCCCGGCAGGTCGGCCGGCAGCAGGCGGTTGGCAAGGAAGAACACGGCAACGCCCAGCACCACGCCGGCGATGGTGCCGGCATTCAAGCCGTCCACCAACCGCAGCGAAAACGCTTCGCGCGCATCCTGGGGCCGCGCCTTCTGGCGACGCTTGGCAATCCACAGCACCAGCCCCGTGGCCACCATGCCGGTGCCGGCCAGGCTGACCAGGAAATAGAACCAGCGCAGCAAGGGCTCGGCAAACAAGCCCAGGTGCAGGCCGGTGATCGTGCCGGCGGTTCTGGCGGTGGCGCCCAACTCGCCCTGCCCTTCCGTTGGCTTGCCGGTCACCCCGTCAAACCGCATCCACGGCGCCATCAGACCGAACGACACGCCGTCAGCGGCGGCCTGCGTCAACGTCACGGTGGCGCCCGCATCGCCCGGGTTGTTTACCGTGACGCGGCCCAGTCGACCTTGCCACTGCTGCTGTGCCTGCTCGACCAGCGGCGCAATCCGCACCAGCGGCGCGGGTTGATTCAGCGGCGGCGTGACTTTGAATGACTTGAAAACGTCGTCCGTGTACTGGCGCGGATTTTCGTAGACGGCCTTGATGCCGGCGGGCATCAGCATCACCATGAACAGCACCAGGCCGCTGAAGGTGATCATCAGATGAAAAGGCAGCCCCAGCACCGACAGGGCATTGTGGCCATCCATCCAGGCGCGTTGTCCGCCCTTTCCAGGACGGAAGGTAAAGAAATCGGCAAAGATCTTCTTGTGGGTAATGATGCCGCTGATGATCGCCACCAGCATGAACATGCCCGCGATGCTGGCCAGCCAGCGCCCCCACGGGAACGCGGTCTCAAGTTCGAAATGGAAGCGGTAAAAGAAATCGCCGCCGCGTGTTTCGCGCCCCTGGACCGCCTGCCCGGTGGCGGGGTCCAGCTTCACGCGCACAAAGCCGCGTTCGCCCGGCTTGGGCTTGGACAGTTGGTACAGCAACAGAATCAGCGGCTCGCGATCGGACGGCGGCGTGATGAACCAGCGCTTGGCGTCCGGGGCATGTTCGTTCAGGTAGCGCTGCGCCATCTCGACCGACTGCACGGCGGGCGCCGACTGCACCTGGATCTCGGGCTGCATCCAGCGCGTGATCTCGGGCCGGAAGAACGCCAGCGACCCGGTCAGGAACATCGCGAACAACACCCAGCCGAATATCAATCCGGCCCAGGTGTGCAGCCACGACATCGATTGGCGCAGGCCCTCTTCGCCCTGCGCTTTGGGCTTTCGTGCCGTCATGCCATCCCCATCGCGCGGCCGGCCAGGAACAAGCCGCCCAACAATGCGGCGGGCAGCAAAATACCGACCCAGGCGCGCCACGCGCTACGCGTGGCAAACACCCAGATCACGCCGCATGTGTAGACGACGAACGACACCATCAGGGCCGTGGTGACGGCGTCCGCCCGCCCCATGGGCAGCCAGGCGGCCAGGCACGCCGCAGCCGCCGAGGCAAGGACATAGCCGCCCAGAATGGCGGCAGCCGCCCTGGAAAAAACGGCCATGCGGTAGCGCATCATGCCTGCGCCGGCTGCGGGAGCTTTCACGGATTCACATTGAAGGTCAGGGTGGAAACGTAGCGGATCTTGGCGTAGGTCTTGCCGTCGGCCTCGCCCGCCTTCTCTTGCATGTGCGCCGCTTCCAGCACGTACTGGCCCGGCCACGGCGTCGTGATTTCGATACGACCGTTCTCGTCGGTCCAGAAGCGCTTTTCCCACTTAGGGGGACCGAAAACGGTCACTTCGGTCTTGGCCAGCGGCTTGCCTTCGAAGTTCAGGACAAAAGCGTTGGCGCCGGCGGCGGTGGGCACCAGTTCCAGGTCCAGCTTGGCCTGCGTATCGGTGCGTCCGGCCTTGGCGCCGTACTTGACCAGCGTTTCCTTGAACTGCATCGGCTGGGCCAGGCGCACGTCGCCCTTTCCGGACACCGCGTATTCCACAAAGTCCGCGCCCTTGCCCGAGGCCTTCAGCACGGTGCCGTCAGCGGCGGTCACGACGGGCGCCACCAGAATCTTGCCCAGCAAGCCGTCCTGCTTTTCGCGCACGTCGTCGGCCCATTCGCCGAAGTACGCCTTGGCCGGGCCTTCGCCCCCCCGTTCCAGCCAAACAAAGTGCGCCTGCGCAGCGCCCGCGCATCCCATGAGCGCGATAGCGGCCAAAGTCCTTGCAAAGTTCATTCTGGTTCCTCTGGTTTTTTAGTCTGATAAAGACAACAGACAAGCCCCGCGGCCGATGCCTGTTTTTTATCGGCCTGAATTATAACCATTCTCACTACCGCATCCATCGAAATTTGTGCCGGAAGGCCAGGCGCTGGTTAACCCCCATTCCTTTAACCCGTGAATTAAATATATTAGCCATATATCTGAAGCCACCCACCGCACGTGAACCCTGGAGTTCCTCATGACGCACCCTCGCTGGACAGGCATCTTTCCCGCCATCACCACCAAGTTCCACGCCGATGAACAGATCGACGCCGAAGGCACCGCCAAGCACATCGATTTCCAGATTCGCAACGGCATCCATGGCATGGTCACCTGCGGCTCGCTTGGCGAGGCCAGCACCTTGACGCTGGAAGAAAAGCTACAGGTCACCAAGATCGCACTGGAGGCGTCCGGCGGCCGCGTGCCCGTGCTGGCCAACGTGTCCGAGACCAGCACGCGCGAAGCGCTGCGATACATCGAAGGCGCCAACAAGCTGGGCGTGGCGGGCTTCATGGTCATGCCGTCGCTGATCTACGTGGCGGACGCGCGCGAGGCCATGCTCAATGTGCGCACCATGGCCAATGCCGCGCAGCAACCCATCATGGTCTACAACAACCCGCTGGCCTATCGCGTGGACCTGACGCCCGCCCACATGGCCGAGCTGGCCGACTGCAAATGGATCGCCGCCGTCAAGGACAGCTCGGGCGACACCCGCCGCGTGACCGACCTGCGCAACACCGTGGGGGACCGCTACCAGATCTTCCTGGGCGTGGACGATCTGGCCTACGAAGGCCTGGCGCTGGGTTGCGATGGCCTGCTGGCCGGCGTGGGCTGCGCGTTTCCCCGTGAAACCGTCGCGCTTTACGACCTGATGAAGGCGGGCAAGTACGCCGAGGCGTTGTCGCTCTATCAATGGATGACGCCGTTGCTGCATCTGGACGTATCCACCAAGCTGGTTCAGAACCTGAAGCTGATCGACGCGCTGGTTGGCGTAGGCACCGAACACGTGCGCCGACCCCGTCTGCCGGTCATTGGCGAAGAACGCGCATTGATCGAACGCGTTGTGGCGCAGGCCTTGGCAACGCGCCCCGCGCAGTACCAGTCGCTGCCCTGACCGCCCTTTCCGCCCGACGATGATCCGGCCGATGACTTCCAGGAATTTCCAGCAATGCCATGGCGTTATCGCTGAATCGCGCGGTGAGGAAAATGCGTGGCGTTGCGGTCTCTACGACACGACGCCACGCGTTTAATTGCCTAGACTAGCCCGTTCGCTTGTTCGATTTCTTCTTGTTCGTCCGCCGGCAAGCACTGATTGCCGGGCCGCTTTTTCGCTGCACGTCTACAACTTCTGCACAAGGCGCGTCAATGAATCAGATCCGTGTCATCGACTCCCACACCGGCGGTGAACCCACCCGGCTTGTTGTCTCCGGTTTTCCTGATCTGGGCGCCGCGGACATGGCGGAAAGGCAACGCCGCCTTGCCGACAAGCACGACGCATGGCGCGCGGCAACCGTCCTTGAACCCCGAGGCAGCGACGTCCTGGTGGGGGCCTTGCTGTGCCCCCCGCAAAACCCGGCCAATGCCGCCGGCGTCATCTTCTTCAACAATGCCGGGTATTTGGGCATGTGCGGCCACGGCACTATCGGGCTGGTCGCCACCCTGGCTTACCTGCGCCGTATCAAACCCGGCACACACGGTATCGAAACGCCGGTCGGCACGATCCGCGCCACCTTGCACGAAGACGGATCCGTCAGCGTGCGCAACGTGCCCGCCTACCGCTTACGCCAGGCCGTATGCGTCGATGTACCCGAATACGGCAAGGTCGTCGGCGACATCGCCTGGGGCGGCAACTGGTTCTTCCTGGTCAGCCAGCACGCGCAGCGCGTTGCGCCAGACAACCTTGACGCGCTGACCCAGTACGCCTGGGCCATCCGCCAGGCGTTACAAGCGTCGGGCATCAGCGGCCGCGATGGCGCGGAAATCGACCACATTGAACTGTTCTCCCCCGACCCCAACGCCGACAGCCGCAACTTCGTGCTGTGCCCGGGCAAAGCCTATGACCGCTCGCCGTGCGGCACCGGCACCAGCGCCAAGCTGGCCTGCCTTGCCGCGGACGGCAAGCTGGCCCCGGGGCAAATCTGGCGGCAGGCCAGTGTCATCGGCAGCACCTTTCAGGCCAGCTATGAATTGGCGGACGGGCAGATCATTCCCACCATACGCGGGCGCGCCCACATCTGCGCCGAATCCACATTGCTGATCCAGCCGGACGACCCCTTCGGTTGGGGCATCCGGCTTTGATCGCCGGCCGTTATTGCTGACCGTTATTTGCTGACCGCTATTCGCTAATCGCTAATTGCCACGGAAGCCTACGCATGCCACACCCCACGAAAGACGTGCTGATCGTCGGCGCGGGCATTATCGGCGCCGCCTGTGCGCGCCACCTGGCGGCCGCCGGGCTGTCAGTGCATGTGCTGGACGCCGGCCTGAAAGGCGCCACGCAGGCCGGCATGGGCCATCTGGTCGTCATGGACGGCGACCCCGACGAACTCGCGCTGAGCAGCCTTTCGATCGACACATGGCGGCAGTGGGGCCCGCGCATGAACGCAGCAGACCCCGCATGCGCCTACACCGAATGCGGCACGCTGTGGGTCGCAGCCAATCCCGACGACATGGCCGAAGCCGAACGCAAGCACGCGCGTCTTGTCCACCACGGAATAGCGGCCACGCTGCTTAGCGCGCGGCAACTGGCCGACGCCGAACCCTTCTTGCGCCCCGGCCTGGCCGGCGCGCTGCACGTACCCGGCGACGGCCTGGTGTATGCCCCCAACGCGGCGCGCTGGCTGTTGACGCACGCGCCACCGGGCGTGTCATTCGAGGCCGCCCGCGTGGACAAGATTGACGAGCGCGGCGCTGTCCTGGCCGATGGCTCGCGGCGCCCTGCCAAGGCCGTCGTGCTGGCGGCGGGCATGTTGGCCACCCACCTTTGCAACGATTTGCCTCTTGTTCCCAAAAAAGGCCATCTGGCCATCACGGACCGCTACCCGACCGGCATTCGCCACCAACTGGTCGAGCTTGCCTACATGGCCAGCACCCAGCAACGCGACGGCGCCTCCGTGGCATTCAACGTGCAGCCCCGGCCCACGGGCCAGCTACTGATCGGTTCGTCACGCCAGATCGGGCAAGCCGATTCCGACATCGATCCCATGGTGCTGTCGCGCATGCTCAAGCAGGCCATCGACTTCCTGCCAGGTCTGTCGGGCATGAACCTCATCCGCACCTGGACCGGCATCCGGGCCGCCACGCCGGACGGTCTGCCGCTGATTGGACCGCACCCCAGCCGCCCCGGGCTCTGGCTGGCATTGGGCCATGAAGGCCTGGGCGTCACCACCGCACCCGCCACCGCCGCCTTGCTGACCGCTCTCATGACGAACGCAACGCCGCCGCTGGCTGCCGCGCCCTTTGCACCATCCCGCTCATTTGACGAGGTAACGCCATGACGCGTCCGCGATATTCCGCCCGCCCGCGCATCCAGCTTGACGGCCGGCCGATGCGCGTGGAACCCGGCAGCAGCGTCGCCGCCGCGCTGGCCGCCAGGTCACCCGGCAATTCGCGCGTATCGGTGTCCGGCGAAAAACGCGCGGCATTTTGCGGCATGGGTGTGTGCCACGAATGCCGGGTCCTGATCGATGGCCGCCTGCGCCTGGCATGCCAAACGCGCTGCCAGGAAGGCATGCGCGTGGATACGGTACTGGAACACAGCACCCCGCCTGGCGTAGCCCCGCGACATGACGCTGCCGCAAATGCCTGCGACCTGCTGATCATCGGCGCCGGCCCTGCTGGAATGTCAGCCGCGCTGGCCGCCGCGCCAAGCGGACGCGCCATTGTGCTGGTGGACGACAACGCCGCACCGGGTGGCCAGATCTGGCGCGATGGCCCGGGCGCGTCCATACCCGCCCCTGCCCGGCGCCTGCGCGAACAACTGACGCAATATTCGAATATCACGCTGCTTTGCGACACCCGTGTCGTCGGCATGGCCGGCTTGCCCGGGCAACGGGCGCTGATGCTGGAGAATGCGCGCGAAGGTTGGGCGCAGCACTATGGCGCGCTGATCCTGTGCACGGGCGCTCGTGAGCTTCTGCTGCCATTTCCCGGTTGGACTTTGCCCGGCGTGACCGGCGCGGGCGGCCTGCAAGCCTTGGTGAAAGCGGGCGTACCGCTGCGCGGCAAGCGCCTCGTCATCGCCGGCACGGGCCCCTTGCTGCTTGCCGCGGCGCATGCCGCACATCGGGCGGGCGCGCGCGTCGTGCGCATTGCCGAACAAGCGGATTGGCGGGCATTGCTGCGCTTCGCCTATCGCTTGCACCGCTGGCCCGCCAAGGCCGCGCAAGCCGTCGCGCTGTTCAATCCGCACTACCGTACTGCCAGCCACGTGCTGGAAGCCACCGGCGATGGGCGCGTGCAACAGGTGCGGCTACGCCGCGCGGACGGCGAAGAAACCATCGCCTGCCATCGGTTGGCCTGCGGGTTTGGCCTGGTGCCCAACATCAAGCTGGGACAGATGCTGGGCTGCGAACTGGACGCGCACGGTGGCCTGCACGTGGATGACGTGCAGCAAACCACCGTGCCCGGCATCTTCGCGGCAGGCGAATGCACGGGCATCGGCGGCAACGAACGCGCCCGGGTGCAGGGCACGCGCGCCGGCCATGCGGCGGTGGGCGAACTGACCCAGGCCGCGCGCCTGTCGAACGATCTTGCGCGTTGGCAGGAATTTGCCGACGCGCTACGCGGCCCCTTCGCGCTACGCGCGCCGCTGTTGTCCCTGGCACGCCCGGACACCCTGATTTGCCGTTGCGAAGACGTGCCGCAATCCGCGTTGGCGGCGCATCAAGACTGGACCGACGCCAAGCTGCACACGCGTTGCGGCATGGGCGCCTGCCAGGGCCGCATCTGCGGCGCCGCCGCCCAAGCCCTCTATGGCTGGCAGCCCTTGCCCCCCCGACATCTGCTGGCGCCCGCCCGCATCGACACGCTGGCGGCCATCGCGTCCTCATCCGGCAACTCGCTCGACTAAGGAACCCCTCATGACGAACACCCTGGACGCCCACATCGCGTTCGCGCAAAGCCTGGCTGACGAGGCGCGAAAAATGTACGCGCCTTACCTGAACCACACCGTTGAGCTTGATGCCGACAACAATGCCAACGCCGCAGCCCACGCCGCCAGGCCCCGCCTGCCGCGCACCGATATCAAGCCGGACCGCAGCCTGGTCACCGCGCTGGACCAAGCCATCGAAGCGCACCTGCGCGCACGTATCGAAGACGCGTACCCGAAGCACGGCATCTACGGAGAAGAAGGCGGCATCGTGCGACTGGACGCCGAGCATGTCTGGGTGCTTGACCCCATCGACGGTACGGCGCCCTTTCTTGCCGGCGTGCCCGTCTTCGGCACCTTGATCGCGCTTATGCAGCGCGGCACGCCGGTGCTGGGCATCATGGATTTTCCCGCCACCGGTGATCGCTGGGTCGGCGCTGCCGGACGCCCTACCCTGCATCACGGCGTGCCCTGCCACACACGTGCCTGCGACCAGTTGGGCGATGCGATGCTCAGCACCAGCAACCCGGACTTCTACGCGCCCGACGAACTTCCCGCCTTGCAGGCGCTGCGCGAACGTACCCGCTGGCGCATCTACGGTGGATGCTGCCTGGCGTATGGGCTGCTGGCCGCCGGCCGCACCGACATCGCCATCGACGCCCGCCTGGCGCTGTATGACTACGCGCCCTTCATCCCCGTCATCCAGGGCGCCGGGGGCGTCATCACGGACTGGAACGGACAGGCGCTCGGGCTCGGCAACCCGGCGTCGCGCATCCTCGCCGCGGGGGACCCGCGACGCCATCGGCAGGCTTTGCAGCTGGTGCGCCAGGCAATGGATTGATCCTTCCCCCCACACACCTTGCACGCATCAGGAGCCCCCGGGCATGGACATCCGCATTGAAAAACTCTGCATCTCGTACGGCGATCAGCGCGTCATCGACGGCCTGAGCCTGGATATTCCTCCCGGCGCCTTCTTTACCTTGCTGGGCCCTAGCGGCTGCGGCAAGACCACCCTGCTGCGCGCCATCGCGGGATTCACGGCCGTTGCTTCCGGCCAACTGCTTTTTGGCGGCAAGGACGTGACCCGGCTGCCCGCGCACCAACGCAACATCGGCATGGTGTTCCAGGACTATGCGCTGTTTCCCAACCGCAGCGTGTTCGACAACGCGGCGTACGGGCTGCGCGCACGAAAGGTGGCGTCCGCCCAGATCCAGCAGCGGGTTACGGCGGCATTGGAACGGGTGGGCCTGGGGCAATACGCGGCAAGACTGCCTGCCGAATTGTCCGGCGGGCAGCGGCAGCGCGTCGCGCTTGCACGCGCGCTGGTCATCCAGCCGCAGGTGCTGCTGATGGATGAACCGCTGTCCAACCTGGATGCGAAGCTGCGCATCCAGGTGCGCCAGACCATCGCCGAACTCCAGCGCGAGGCCGGCATCACCACCGTCTTTGTCACGCACGACCAGGAAGAAGCGCTGGCGCTATCCGACCAGATCGCCGTCATGCAGAAGGGCCGCGTGGCGCAGTTGGGCACGCCGCGCGATATCTACAGCCAGCCGGCCAGCGGCTACGTGGCGGACTTTATCGGTGCGGCCAACCTGCTGCCCGTGCAATGCCACGCGCGTGAAATCGGGCCGGTCCGCTTGCAGCTCGACGGGCACCCCGTGGCCGCGCATGCCCCTGTGCCCGTGACAGGCCAGGCCGTTCTGGTTGCGCGCCCCGAAGACATCCTGCTGTCCACCACCGCGGGCGCCGGCGTGCCCGCACGGATCCTGACGCAGCAGTACCTGGGCATCAAGACGAACTACCGCGTCGAACTGCCCAGTGGCCGCCATATGAACGTGGACGTGCACGGCGACCCGATCGCGGCGCTGGCACGAGGAGCCAAGGTGGACCTGGTTTTCAACCCGCAAAAAACCCTGGTGTTGGCATCATGAAGCGCCTGGTTCCCATCCTGCGGTCGCCCTGGACGTGGTTGTCGCTGGCGGTGCTGGCCGTGTTGCTGGTATTCCTGGTCTGGCCTGTGCTGAACATCCTGTCGGCCAGCATGCTGGCCCGCAACGACGAAGGCCTGTCCGGCTGGCAAATCATGCTGGCGGATCCGCGATATCCGCGCGCCATCGGCAACACCTTGCTGCTGGGCGCGGGCGTCACGCTGCTGGCCGCGGCCATCGGCGTGCCGCTTGCCTACCTGACCGCGCGCCACCGCTATCCCGGCAAGGCCTTGGTGTCGATCCTGCCCTTGATCACGCTCATCATTCCCGAAGTGATCGGCGCGCAGACCTGGCTGATGATCCTGGGCAACAACGGCGTGCTGACACGCGCCCTGCGTGACGGCCTGGGACTGGACCCGCCGTCGTTCTATGGCTGGCCGGGCTTGCTGACCGTGATGACGTTCACGTATTACGCGTACATCTACATTGGCACGCTGGCCGCCATTCGCGGCTTTGATGCGCAGCTTGAAGAGGCCGCGCAAAGCCTGGGCACGTCGCCCCCGATATCGCGCCTGAAGGTGATGGCGCCGGTAGTGCTGCCCGCCGTGCTGGCAAGTGCGCTGCTCGTCTTCACCATGGTGGTGGGCAATTTCGCCACGTCGATGATTCTTGGGCACCGCGTCGAACTGCTGTCGGTATTGACGTATCAGGCGTCCGTATCCGAAACCGGCAGCGACCCGGTCATGCAAAGCACGCTGGCCACCACATCCATTGCCCTGGTGATGCTGGCCCTGTTCCTGCAACGCTGGATCGTGTCGCGGGGCCGCTATGAAATCACGCAAGGGCGCGCCGCGCCCGAGACGCCGATACGCGGGCCCGGCGCGCTGGCGATGGCGGGTGCGGCGCTGGCCGTGATGGCGCTGTCCATGTTGCCCCTGGGCACGCTGGCCGTGGGAGCCTTCACACGCGCGCATGGCCCGGTCATGCGTTGGGGTGAATGGACGCTTGCGCATCTGGAACGCGTGCTGATCAATGCCCCCGGCCCGGTGCTGAACTCCGTCTTGTTCGCCGGAGCCGCCACGCTGATCGCCATTGCCTTCAGCACGCTGGCCAGCTACCTGATCGTCAAGAAGCGCAACTTGTTGACGCCCTGGCTGGATTACCTAAGCTCCATTCCACTAGCACTTTCCGGCACGGTAATCGGCATCGGTCTATTGATGACCTTCGGCCATGGCGCGTTCGATTTGTCCGGCACCGCGTCATTGATCGTGCTGGCCTACATCGTGCGCCGACTGCCCTTTGGCGTGCGCAACGCGTCGTCCACGCTGTTCAACCTGCCCGACTCCATCGAAGAGGCCTCCATCAGCCTGGGGGTGCCGCCACTGGCGTCCTTCCTGAAGGTGGTGCTGCCCTTGATGGCGCCCGCGATCGCCGCCGCCGCCGTCCTGACCTGGACCACCACCGTCTCTGAACTGAGCGCGTCGGTCATCGTGTATTCGCCAGGCCATGAAACGCTGCCCATCCAGATTTTCCGACTGATCGACAGTGGCCTGATGGCGCAGGCATCGGCCTATGGCCTGGTGCTGATCGCCGTGATTCTGGCGCCGGTGCTGCTGGCGACCCGTGTCTTCAATATCCGGCTATTTGCCTGAGCCCGCCTTTTTCACCCCACCCTTCAAGGAACCGCCATGATTCAGCTTCCCTCTTTCAACCGCCGCCAGGTGCTCAAGCTGCTGGCCGTCACCGGAGGCATCGGCGCCCTGCCCGCTCAGGCGCTGGCCCAGCGGGCCGAAAAAGTCGTCCTGTACACCACGTTGAACGCCCAGTCCGTCGAGACCGCCAGCGATCTCGCGCGCGACCTGCTGCCCCATATCAAGCCCAGCACGGTGGCGGGCGGCAGCAGCCAGTTGCTGAAACGGATCGAAGCCGAAGCGGGCCAGCCCAAGGGCGATCTTTTCTGGACGTCCAGCGCCAACGTCATGCACGGCTACCGCGCCTTGTTCAAGCCTTACCGCTCGAAGCACATCGCCGCGATTCCCGAGCACCTGCATGGCCCCGACGACCTCTGGATGGCCGCCAACCTGCACGTCGTGGTTGGCATGGTCAATGCGCGGCAGTTGTCCGGCCCCGCCCCGACGTCGTGGGCCGACCTGACCGACCGCCGCTTTAAAGGCAAGGTCATCATCGGCGACCCGGGCAACAGTTCAACAGCCTTTACCGCGTTGTGGGGCATCGAGCGCGTGCTGGGTACCGACGGCTTGCGAGCGCTGGCGCGTAACGTCAGTGTCTCCAGCGCGGCCTCGCATGTGGTGCGCAGCGTGGGTCAGGGCGAGTACGCCGTGGGCATCACTTTCGAATCAACGGCGTATCCCTATGTGGCGGGCGGCCAGAAGGAAATCGGCATCATGTACCCGTCGGACGGCACCTTCACCGTGGCCGACAACATGGCCATGGTGAAGAACTCGCCCAACCCGCAGGCCGCCCAGCGCATGTACGACCTGCTGCTGTCGCGCGAGATGCAATTGGCATTGCTGCAAAACGCCTATCGCCGCCCCAGCCGGGACGACATCGACGTCAGCAAGCACCTGGACATGCCGCCGCTTGCCGACATCAACATCGTGCCGGTCGATGAAGCCGAAGCCTCCGCCGGTCGCGAGGCCTTTCTTGCACGCTGGCGCGCGTTTGTCGCAGAGGCGCGCAGCGCCTGAGGCACGGTGCTTGAAGCGCAACCATTGAAGCGTAGCGGGCGGGCCATCGGTCCGCCCGCTACGGCGTAACCCGCCGCGATCCGTACTGCCGGCTTACCAGCGATAACGCAAGCTGGCCTTCACCGAACGCTGGTAACCGTACCAGCACCAGGACTCACCAAGGCACGACGCGACATACTCCTTGTCGAACAGGTTCTGCACGTTCAACGCCACCTGCATACCCTTCAACGAAGGCGACACGCGGCCCAGGTCATAGTCCAGCATCAAGTCGAACAGCGTGACGGAAGGCACCTTGTAGGTATTGGCTTCGTCAACGAACGACGAGCCGATATAACGGACGCCGCCGCCCACGCCCATGCCCGCCAGCGGCCCCCCTTGCAGCTGATAGCGCGCCCATGCGGACGCCTGTTGCGACGGCACGCCGGCCGGCGATTTGCCCTTCAGGTTCAAGCCCGCCAGGTTCGGATTGGCCTTGGAATATTCGTTGTCCATCAGCGAATACGCCGCCACCAGCGTCAGGCCGCGCAGCGGCTCGCTCTTGGCTTCCAGCTCGATCCCCTGCGTACGCAGTTCGCCCGCCTGGATCGAGCAGCGCCCGCCGGCCGTGCCGCACACGTGGGTGGGGTCCGGATCGGTTGTCGTCATGTTCTCGCGGCGGATATCGAACGCGGCGAAGGTCAGCAACGTTGCGCTGCCGGGCGGCTGATACTTGATGCCGACTTCGTATTGCTTGCCCTCGATGGGCTTGAACGGCACGTTCTGCCAACCCGTGCCCGACTGCGGCTCGAATGATTCCGAGTAGCTGAAGTACGGCGCCACGCCATTATCGAAGTTGTAGATCACGCCCGCGCGGCCCGTGAACTTCTCGGCGGTCAGCGACGACGGGGTGACGCGGCCGCTGGGAATTGCCGTGGTTTCGCCGACGGTGCGAGCCCAGTCATAGCGCCCGCCCAGCAATACCGACAGGCGGTCGATCTTGATCTGGTCCTGGAAGTACAAGCCGGCCTGGTACTGCTTGGACGTGGCATCCGACGAAAATGCCGGGGTGGCGATGTGCTGTCGGTTATCCGGGTTCAGCACGTACAGCGGCGGCGCGCTGCCGGATCCCGACAACGTGTCCGTCTTCACGTGCTGGTAATCAAAGCCCAGCAACGCGGTGTGACCAAAGCTGCCGGTGTTGAAGCGGGCCTGCACATTGTTGTCGATGGTCAGTGCGCCCACATCCACGTCCGTGGCAATCGCCGCGCGCTGCTGGTACAGATAGGTTCGGTCCGTATAGCCGTAGTTGTTCGTCATGGCGCCGTAGACGCTGCGGTACTTGGCTTCTGAACGGGTCCAGCGCAGGCTTTGCGTGGCTTTGAACG
Organism: Achromobacter sp. ESBL13; assembly: GCF_036668755.1. Taxonomy (NCBI): domain Bacteria; kingdom Pseudomonadati; phylum Pseudomonadota; class Betaproteobacteria; order Burkholderiales; family Alcaligenaceae; genus Achromobacter; species Achromobacter sp. ESBL13. The sequence continues at coordinate 274,958 of NZ_JAZEVT010000003.1, forward strand.
TGTCGTTGAACCGGTGGTCCAGCACGTAGCCCAATGAATAGCTCTTGCGGTCGCTCTTTTCGAAATTGGCGTCGCCGTCGTAGTAATCCGCCGGCAGGCGGATGCCGTCCGGCGCCGACAACAGCGTACGCATGGACGACACGCTGCCGTACGAACCCATGTCGGGATCGCGCTGGAAATTGGTCAGCACGGTCAGCGAGGTATCGCCACTGGGCTTCCACGTGAAGGCCGGCGACACAAAGTAGCGGCGCTCTTTGGTGTCCTTCACCTGGCCGTCGGACATATAGCCGGCGCCGACCAGGCGATACAAGAACTTGCCGTCTTCGTCCACCGGCCCGCCAAAGTCGAAGTTGGCGCGGCCATAGTCGTAGTTGCCGACCTGCACCTCCACTTCGCGCAGCGTCTCTTCCAGCGGCCGCTTGCTGACCTGGTTCACCACGCCGCCCGGGCCGCCCTGGCCGTACATGACCGAGGCCGGCCCCTTCAGCACGTCCACCCGTTCAAGGCGATAGGCATCGACTTGCGGCAGCGCATCGCGGCCACCGAATACGCGCAGGCCATCCAGATAAGACGATGCGGAAAAGCCCCGCACATTGAACTGGTCCAGCCGCGTGGCGGTAGCGCCGCGCGATTCGGTCGCGACGCCGGCGGTGTATCGCAGCACCTGATTAAGCGTCTGCGCGCCCTGCTCCGTGATCTGTTCGCGCGTGATGACCGACACGGACTGCGGCGTTTCAATCAGCGGCGTGTCGGTCTTGGTGGCGCTGACGCTGGCGCTGGCCACATAGCCCACCGTGGGCACCAGCGCGCTTTCCGCCATGCCGGACACCGTCACCGGCGCCAGCACATGCGCGTCACCCGACGGCGAGGCAGGCGCGGGCGCCAGCGTCCAGGTGTTGCCCGACTGCGCACGCGCTTGCAGGCCGCTGCCCGACAAGATCCGCGCAAAGCCGGCGCCGACGGAATAGCCGCCATTCAAACCATCGGATCGCTGGCCGCGCACCAAAGCCGGATCGAATGACAGCACCACGCCCGCCGTGCGGGCGAACTGCGTCAGCACATCGGCCAGCGCACCGGCGGGAATCTGGTAGCTGCGCTGCGCGTTGGCGGCAGCGGGCGCGGACTGTGCCCACGCAGCGGGCATGCCGGCGGCAAGCACGCCCGCGCAAGAGGCGGTCAGCACGGCCTTGCGGCCGGCCGTCAGTGTGGCGCGCAGGCGCGATTGAGATGAAGCAGACACGAAACTCTCCCTGTACGGTGATCTATCCCTGCCATTCCGTACGGGAGGCAAAAACCTGCAAGACATCCGGATAAAAAAGTTGTAACGCTCAAATTTGCCGAGGATCGACCTGCAACCAATACTGCGTGTGCCGCGTGACCTTGATGGGCAGTGCGGGCTCCAGCGCCTTCAACGCGCGTTCCGCATCGTCCAGCGGGAACACGCCCGATAGCTTCAGGGCGGCCACGGCGGGGTCCACGCGAATCACACCTACGCGCTGGCGCGCCAGATAGCGCGCAAAGGCGTCCAGCCGCCACTCCTTGGCCACCACCATGCCGTCCACCCAGGCCAGCCGGTCGGGGTCGACGGCGCTGCGCACGAGTTCGTCGGCGTCGATGTAGGCCAGCCGCTCGCCGGCGGCGGCATGCGTCCAGGCGCCCTGGCGCAGCAGTTCCACGCTGCCTTCGTACACGCCCAGCCGCAAGCTTGCGTCGGTGCGATGAAGATCGAACCGCGCGCGCTCGGCACGCAGTTCGCCATGGCCCGCGATCACGTGCAGCGCATCCACGCCCGCGCGCGGTTCTGTATTCACCAGCATCTCGCCACGCAGCAGGTCGATGCCGCGCGCGCCGCCCGACAGATGCAGGCGCACGGCGCTATCGCTGTTCAGCGTGATGCTCAGGCCGTCGGCCAGCGCCACGGTACGGCGTTCGCCCACGCGGGTGCTAAGGTCAGCCGCCAGGCGTTGCCAGGGCGTGTGCCGGTAGCCTGCCCATCCGATGGCGGCCACGCCCGTCAGGCTCAGCAAGCCGCGCAATGCGTTGCGACGGCCTTGGGATCTTGGCGAATTCAGTGCGGCGTGGGCCAACGCCGCCGGCACGCGGCGTGCATCGCGGCCGATGGCTTCCAGGCGTTCCCAGGCTTGTCGATGAGCGGCATCGGCGTCCAGCCACGCGCGGCAGGACTCGTGGTCCCGGGAATTTGCCACGCCACTTTGCATCCGCGCCCACCAGGCGATAGCCTGGCGCACCACGGCGTCGGGCGGGGTGGTTCGTGCCGCGTTATTCATAAAACGCGGCATAGCAGGCGGCCATCGCGCGCACCATGTACTGCTGAACGGAACTGAGCGATACGCCCAGACGCTGCGCGATGTCGGGATAGGTCAGCCCATCCAGCTGTGACATCAGAAATGCGGAACGTGCCTTGGGCGGCAAGCCGTCAAGCAGGCGGTCCAGACGCACCAGCGCTTGCAGCTGTTCGGCCTGCGTCTCGGGCGACGGGGCGTACGCCTGCTCAAGCGTGGCCAGATAGTTCAGATAGGCGTATTCCAGCGCGGCATGGCGCTGATGGTCCACGACCAACCCCTTGGCGATCGTAGTCAGCAAGGCGCGCGCATCGGTCGCGCGCACCGCCTTGCGGCCCTGGATCACCCGCACAAAAACGTCCTGCGCCAGATCTTCGGCGCGATGCTCGCAACCCAGCTTGCGGCGCAGCCATCCGAACAGCCATGGCCGGTGCTCGCGATACAGCCCGTCAATGGGCGCGATCGCGGCGTCTGCGCACGAAGCCGGTGGGGAAAACAAAGAGGAAGACACAATTGAGACCGCGGTGCGGAACCTGAAGTGTCAAAATCTTAAGTGATAATGACTTGCATTACCAATGCTATGTACAAGCGGCTCGACCGAGACGGGCCGCTTGCGGCATTACTACAACGTCGCCGTCAGGCGGCGCTCGGATTCCAGATATTCGCGCGATTGCATTTCAAGAATGCGCGACACGGTGCGATGGAATTCGTTGGCCAATGCCCCTTCCGTGTAGATCTCTTCGGGTTCGCACTCGGCCGACATGATCAGCTTGACGCGGTGGTCGTAGAACACGTCGATCAACCAGGTGAAGCGGCGCGCCTCGGAGGCCTGGCGCGGGCCCATCTTGGGTACGCCCGACAGGATCACGGCGTGGAATCGGTTGGCCAGTTCCAGGTAGTCGTTCTGCGAACGTGGCCCGCCGCAAAGCGTGGCGAAATCAAACCACACCACCGAACCGGCCAGCGCCACGGCGCGGATTTCGCGGTGCTCGATGTGCAGCAAGGGTTCCTGCGGCGGCGTATCGGCAAGGCTGTCGAACGCCTTTTGCAGCGCGGCCTGCGCGTGGTCGTCCAGCGGCGTGTGATAACACTGCACCTGCTCCAGCGAACGGCGGCGATAGTCCACGCCCGCGTCCACGTTCATCACGTCCATGCGCGACTGGATCAGGGCGATGGCGGGCAGCACCCGGTCGCGGTGCAGGCCGTCCGTATACAGCGTGGACGGTTCGTAGTTGGACGTCATGATGAACGACGTGCCGTATTCAAACAACTTGAGCAGCAGCCGATGCAGGATCATCGCGTCAGCCACGTCCGACACGTGGAATTCGTCAAAGCAGATCAGGCGGTAGCGTTTGGCGACGCGCTTGGCCACTTCATCCAGCGGGTCTTGCATGCCCTTTACTTCTTCCAGCTCGCGGTGCACGCCACGCATGAACTCGTGAAAGTGCAGGCGCGTCTTCCGCACCACGGGCACGGTCGCGTAGAAGGCGTCCATCAGGAAGCTCTTGCCGCGCCCTACCCCGCCCCACAGATACACGCCGCGCGGCACGTCGGGCCGGTTCAGCAGCTTTTTCAGGGCATTCGAGCGCATCGACTTGAACTTGACCCATTCGTCGTAATAGCGCTGCAAGCGGTCGATGGCCAGCTTTTGCGCGGCATCGGGCTTGTAGCCGCGTTCGGCCAAGGCGTGTTCGTAGTATTCGAGAACGTTCATGGGGTTAAGCTCAAGCAACCAAAATGAAAAAAGGGCGGGTCCTTGAACCCGCCCCCCGTCTAGCTCAGGTCAAGGACGCTTAGAAATTCAGCGCGCGCTTGTCCACGGCCAGAGCGGCTTCCTTCACCGCTTCCGACAAGGTCGGGTGCGCGTGGCAGATGCGGGCGATGTCTTCGGCGGCGCCGCGGAATTCCATGATGGTCACGGCTTCCGAGATCAGTTCCGAGGCCATCGGGCCCACGATGTGCACGCCCAGGACTTCGTCGGTCTTGGCATCGGCGATCACCTTGGCAAAACCGGTGGTGTCACCCAGCGCGCGGGCGCGGCCGTTGGCCAGGAACGGGAAGCTGCCGGCCTTGTACTCGCGACCTTCGGCCTTGAGCTGCTGTTCGGTCTTGCCGACCCAGGCAATTTCCGGCGACGTGTAGATCACCCACGGCACGGTGTCGAAGTTGACGTGGCCATGCTGGCCGGCGATGCGCTCGGCAACCGCCACGCCTTCTTCTTCGGCCTTGTGCGCCAGCATCGGGCCTCGCACCACGTCACCCACTGCCCAGACGTTTTGCAGGTTCGTCTTGCAGTCGCCGTCCACGGCCACAAAGCCGCGTTCGTCCAGCTTCAGGCCCACCGCGTCGGCGTTCAGGCCGCCGGTGTAAGGCACGCGGCCGATCGAGACGATCAGCTTGTCGACCACCAGCTTTTGCTCGGCGCCCTTGGCGTCGACGTAGGGCACGGTCACCGACTTGGCGGTGGCCTTGATCTCGCCGATCTTCACACCCATCTGGATGTTCAGGCCTTGCTTGGTGAACGCCTTCAGCGCTTCCTTGGCCACTTGGCCGTCAGCGGCGGCCAGGAATTCCGGCATCGCTTCCAGGATGGTCACTTCCGAACCCAGGCGGCGCCACACGCTGCCCATTTCCAGGCCGATCACGCCGGCACCGATCACGCCCAAGGTCTTCGGCACGGCGCCGATGTTCAGTGCGCCGTCGTTGGACAGCACGACCTTTTCGTCGAACGGCAGGCCGGGCAGTTCACGCGCCGACGAACCCGTGGCCACCACGACGTGCTTGGCGATCAGGTCTTCTTCGGCGGTGCCGGTGACCTTGATGGCCCAGCCGCCTTCCACTTGGCCGCTGAACTGGCCCTTGCCGTGGAAGAACGTGACCTTGTTCTTCTTGAACAGGTACAGGATGCCGTCGTTGTTTTGCTTGACCACCGTGTTCTTGCGGCCGATCAGCGTGTCGAGCTTCAGGCTGACGCCCTTGACTTCGATGCCGTGCTCGGCGAAGTGGTGGTTGGCTTGTTCAAAGTGCTCGGACGATTGCAGCAGCGCCTTGGACGGAATGCAGCCGACGTTGGTGCAGGTGCCGCCGGGAGCCGGGCCGCCTTGGCCGTTTTGCCAGGCGTCGATGCAAGCGACCGACATGCCCAGTTGGGCTGCGCGAATGGCGGCGATGTAGCCGCCAGGGCCTGCGCCGATCACGACGACGTCAAATTGTTTGGACATAGTGTTCTCGCGATTGAGTGTGGGGTGGAACACGCCCCGCCCGGTGTTTGCGAGCCGGAGGCCAGCCGTGGGCCGGCCGGGGCGCCGCGATCCGAAGGCCCGGTGCGGCGCCGCGCGGGGCGTCGAGATTACAGGTCCAGCAACAGGCGCTGCGGATCTTCCAGGGCGTCCTTCATGGCGACCAGACCCAGCACGGCTTCGCGGCCGTCAATGATGCGGTGGTCATAGGACAGGGCCAAGTAGTTCATCGGACGGATGACGATCTGGCCGTTTTCGACAACAGCGCGATCCTTGGTGGCGTGCACGCCCAGGATGGCCGATTGCGGCGGGTTGATGATCGGGGTCGACAGCATCGAACCGAACACGCCACCGTTGGAGATCGAGAACGTACCGCCGGTCATTTCTTCAATGCCCAGCTTGCCGTCGGCGGCGCGGCGGCCGAAGTCGGCGATGGTCTTTTCGATTTCAGCGATGGACAGCTGGTCGGCGTTGCGCAGGATCGGCACCACCAGGCCACGCGGGCTGCCGACAGCGATACCGATGTCGAAGTAGCCGTGATAGATGATGTCCTTGCCGTCGATCGACGCGTTGATCAGCGGGTACTTCTTCAGGGCTGCCACGGCGGCCTTGACGAAGAACGACATGAAGCCCAGCTTGATGCCGTGTTCTTTTTCGAACTTGTCCTTGTACTTGCTGCGCAGATCGATGACCGCTTGCATGTTCACTTCGTTGAACGTGGTCAGGATTGCGTTTTCTTGCTGCGATTGCAGCAGGCGCTCGGCGATGCGGGCGCGCAGGCGGCTCATCGGCACGCGCTGTTCCGGACGGCCGTCCAGCGACAGCGTGGTCGGGGCGGGAGCGGCCGGAGCCTTGGCCGGAGCGGCCTTGGCGGCGGGAGCGCCGGCAGCCATGGCGTCGCCCTTGGTCACGCGGCCGTCGCGGCCGGTGCCCGATACGGAAGCGGCGTCAACGCCCTTCTCGGCCAGGATCTTGGCGGCGGCGGGCGATGCCACGCCGGCAGCAGCCGACGAAGCCGGCGCGGCGGCGGGGGCCGGGGCGGCAGCGGCTTGTTCAGCAGCCTTGGGGGCTTCGGCCGGCGCGGTCGCGGCGGCGGCGGCCTTGGCGGCGGTGTCGATGCGGGCCAGCACTTCGCCCGAGGTCACGGTGCTGCCATCGCCCTTGACGATTTCAGCCAGCACGCCCGAGGCGGGAGCCGGCACTTCCAGCACGACCTTGTCGGTTTCGACTTCGATCAGGATTTCGTCCGCTTCAACGGCAGCGCCCGGCTGCTTCTTCCAGGTCAGCAGGGTCGCTTCGGAGACGGATTCGGAAAGTTGGGGGACGACGACGTCGGTAATAGCCATTTTGTTTGTTCCGTAAAGTGTGTGTTCTGGTCACGCGGCGCGGCAAGGTTCGAAACCAGGTTCCAAAACGCTTGCCGCGCGCGGCGCGTGCATCAAGTCAGGGTTACTTCGTCAACATGACCTTGAACTTGGGCGCGAAAGCCGTCTCGATCAGGGCCTTCTGCTGCTCCTGGTGCTTGGCCAGGTAGCCCACGGCCGGCGATGCCGACGCGGCGCGGCCGGCGTAGCCCAGCTTCTGGCCTTCCACCATGTTCTCGTACACGTGATGCTGAACGTAGAACCAGGCGCCTTGGTTCTGCGGTTCGTCCTGAACCCAGATCACTTCGGTGGCCTTCGGGTACTTGCGCAGTTCCGTTTCGAACGACTTGTGCGCAAACGGGTACAGCTGCTCGACGCGGACGATGGCGACGTTGTCGGCGCCACGCTCGCGGCGCGCGTTGACCAGGTCGTAGTACACCTTGCCCGAGCAAGCCAGCACGCGCTTGACCTTGCTGGCGTCGATGGTGTCGTCCACTTCGCCGATCACCGGGCGGAAGCTGCCGCCGGCCAGATCGGTCAGGGGCGAACCCGCGTCCTTGTTACGCAGCAGCGACTTCGGCGTGAACAGCACCAGCGGCTTGCGGAACGGGCGGATCATCTGGCGGCGCAGAACGTGGAAGATCTGCGAGGCAGAGGTCGGCTGGACCACTTGCATGTTGTTGTCGGCGCACAGTTGCAGGAAGCGCTCGATGCGGCCTGACGAGTGCTCGGGGCCTTGGCCTTCGTAGCCGTGCGGCAGCATCAGGGTCAGGCCCGACTGGCGGCCCCACTTGGCTTCGCCGGAGCTGATGAACTGGTCGATCACGACCTGCGCGCCGTTGACGAAGTCGCCAAACTGGCCTTCCCAGATGGTCAGCGTGTTCGGTTCAGCGCTGGAGTAACCGTATTCGAAGCCCAGCACCGCCTCTTCGGACAGCACGGAGTCGATGACGGTGAACGGAGCCTGGCCTTCCGAGACGTTCTGCAGCGGAATGTAGGTGCCGTCGTTCCAGCGTTCGCGGTTCTGGTCGTGCAGCACGGCGTGGCGGTGCGTGAACGTGCCACGGCCCGAGTCCTGACCGGTGATGCGGATGGCGTAGCCCGAGGAAACCAGGGTGGCGAAGGCGAGGTGTTCGCCCATGCCCCAGTCCAGGTTCATCTCGCCCTTGGCCATCGTGCGGCGGTCGTTCAGCAGCTTGGCAACCAGCGGGTGCACCGTGAAGCCTTCCGGAACCGTCGTGATGCGTTCGCCGATGCGCTTGAGTTCGGCCAGCGGCACAGCCGTGTCGGCCTGGTCCGTCCACTTGGCGCCCAGGAACGGGGACCAGTCGATGGCGTACTTGCTCTTGTAGTCGGTCAGCACGGGTTCAATCGTGCGCTGGCCGTCTTCCATCAGCTGACGGTAGTCCTTGACCAGTTGATCGGCTTCGCCTTCAGCCAGCACGCCTTGCGTGGTCAGCTTGTCGGCGTACAGCTTGCGCGTGCCGGGGTGATGGCCGATGCGCTTGTACATCAGCGGCTGCGTCAGCGACGGGGTGTCTTGTTCGTTGTGGCCCAGCTTGCGGAAGCAAACGATGTCCACGACGATGTCATGACGGAATTGCAGGCGGTAGTCCAGGGCCAGCTTGGTGACGAACACCACGGCTTCGGGGTCGTCGCCGTTGACGTGGAACACCGGGGCTTCGATCATCTTGACCACGTCGGTGCAATACAGCGTCGAACGCGAGTCACGCGGGTCGGACGTGGTGAAACCGATTTGGTTGTTGATGACGATGTGCAGCGTGCCGCCCGTACCGTAGCCGCGCGTCTGGGCAAGGTTCAGCGTTTCCATGACCACGCCTTGACCGGCAAAAGCCGCGTCGCCGTGCACCAGCACCGGCAGCACGGTCTTGCCTTCGGCGTCGCCGCGGCGTTCCTGGCGAGCGCGTGCGCTGCCTTCGACGACGGGGTTCACGATTTCAAGGTGGGACGGGTTGAAGGCCAACGACAGGTGGACCGGACCGCCACGGGTGGACAGGTCGGAAGAGAAGCCGTTGTGGTACTTCACGTCGCCGTCGGTCAGGCCTTCGGCGTGCTTGCCTTCGAACTCGGCGAACAAGTCGCCGGGCATCTTGCCCATGATGTTCACGAGCAGGTTCAGGCGGCCGCGGTGGGCCATGCCGACCACGATTTCCTGGACGCCGTTTTCGCCGGCGTGGTTCACCACTTCGTCCATCGAGGCGATGAAGCTTTCGCCGCCTTCCAGCGAGAAGCGCTTCTGGCCGACGTACTTGGTGTGCAGGAAGCGCTCAAGCCCTTCGGACTCGGTCAGCTGCTGCAGGATGTGGCGCTTTTCTTCGACCGAGTAGGCCGGCGCACCCAGCGTGGTTTCCAGGCGTTCCTGGATCCAGCGCTTGGCGGCGGGGTCGGAGATGTGCGTGAATTCAGCACCGATGCTGCGGCAATACGTGTCGCGCAGCGCCTTCAGGATGTCGCGCAGCGTCATGGTGCTGGCGGTCGTGAAGTAGGTGTTGGTGGCCGAGTAGGTCTGGTCCAGATCGGATTCGGTCAGGCCGTAGAAGGCGGGATCGAGTTCCGGGATCTGCGGACGTTCCTGGCGCTTGAGGGGGTCCAGATCGGCCCAGCGCGAACCCAGCGAGCGGTAGGCGGCAATCAGCGATTGCACCGACACTTGCTTGCTGGCCACGCTCAGGTCGGGTTCGGCGGAGCGTTGCACAAAGGCATTGGCCTTGGCGCGCTGGGCGAACGATTCGACGATGGGAGCGTGGGCCTGGTCGCGAGTGGATTCCTGGCCGTCGGTTGCGGGAGCGTGCTGCAACTGGTCGAAATATTCGCGCCAGTTATCAGGAACCGAACCGGGATTGTCGAGGTAGGCTTCGTAAAGCTCCTCAACATATGGGGCGTTACCCCCAAAGAGATAAGACGTGGATAGAGATTCTATTTCCGAAGACATATCGCTTCACCTTTACGAGTGCTTCACTCGACACGATGCAGGAAAAACCTTCCGCGACACGGGCTTCCCGTTTAGCGGATCGCAGGGGGCAGAAGGCGCGTACAAGCCTTGAAAGCCGTATGCCGAGCAGTATAACCCTTTGAGTTTACGGGCGTCTTGAGACATTTTTGTGGCGCAAAAGCCCTTTCGGAATGCCTGCATGCGGCCGTGGAATGTCCGGCCAACCCCTGACATTGCGACGTCTACGCGCCATCAATTTCCGCCATTCCAAAATGCCGCAGTGCGTCATTGCCGAGCACTTCAATGCGTGAGTGTTGTGCATTAGCCGCGTCACACCGGCAAGGCAGTCGTCGACAAGATCTCTTTCAACACAAAAAAGGTGCGAATCTGACGTACGCCGGGCAGCTTGATGATCTCGCCCGCATGCAGCTTGTTGAAGCGCTCCAGGTCGCGTATGCGCAGCATCAGGAAGTAGTCGAATTCGCCCGCCACCAGATGGCATTCCAGGCAGCCGCTGATGCCGCGCGCCGCTTCCTCGAAATCGGTGAAGGAGTCGGGCGTGGAACGGTCCAGCACCACGCCCACGATGACCAGCGTGGCCATGTCGACGTCGGCGGGCTCCAGTAGCGCCACCGTCTTTTTGATGATGCCTTCGGCCTTCAGCTTTTCTACCCGACGCAAGCAGGCGGCCGGGCTCAGGTGCACACGCGCGCTTAGATCCAGATTGGTGATCTGGGCATCGTCCTGCAAAAGACGAAGGATGTGGCGGTCGATACGATCCAATCCGGCAAGCACGCTCATTGCATGTGTCCCTGAAAAATATTATCTCGTGTTTCTTTTTATTCCAAAAATATTAAATCTAAATTACTGAGCTTCGCTGTTTTTAATATCGTAGTCGCAACAAAATACGCAATTGACCGCTGCTGCCTGCGATTCCTATGATTTTTACACCCGAGCCTCACTTGCCGGCCGGAATCCCAACACAGGAGCCCGCATGGATCTGCAACGCTTTCCCAGACACCGTCTGACCTTCGGCGACACCCCCATCGAAAAGCTGGAACGCTTGTCCGCGCATTTGGGCGGCAAGGTCCACGTCTATGCCAAGCGCGAAGACTGCAACAGCGGCCTGGCGTTTGGCGGCAACAAGCTGCGCAAGCTGGAATACCTGATTCCGCAAGCGCTGGAGCAAGGCTGCGACACGCTTGTCACCATCGGCGGCATCCAGTCCAACCACACGCGCATGGTGGCCGCCGTGGCCGCCAAGCTGGGGCTGTCCTGCGTGCTGGTACAGGAAAACTGGGTGGACTATTCCGACGCCGTCTACGACCGCGTCGGCAACATCATGATGAGCCGCCTGATGGGCGCCGACGTGCGGCTGGTGGACCAGGGCTTTGACATCGGCTTTCGGCGCAGCTGGGAAGAGGCGCTGGAAGACGTGCGCAAACGCGGCGGCAAGCCGTACGCCATTCCGGCCGGCGCGTCCGACCACGAATTGGGCGGCCTGGGCTATGTGGGCTTTGCCGAAGAAGTGCGCCGCCAGGAAGCCGACCTGGGATTCAAGTTCGACTACATCGTGGTCTGCGCGGTGACGGGCAGCACGCAAGCGGGCATGGTGGTGGGCTTTGCGGCGGACGGCCGCGCCAACCGCGTCATTGGCATCGACGCGTCCGCCACGCCGGAGCAGACGCGCGCGCAAATCCTGCGCATCGCGCGGCGCACCGCCGATATGGTCGGGCTGGAGTCCGGCATCGCGGACAGCGATGTGGTGCTGGATACGCGTTACGCCTATCCCGCCTACGGCTTGCCATCGGCGGAAACCAACGACGCCATCCGCACCTGCGCGCGGCTGGAGGGCATGATGACCGACCCGGTGTACGAGGGCAAATCCATGCAAGGCATGATGGACCTGATACGACGAGGCGAGATCCCTGCGGGCTCCAAGGTTTTGTATGCGCACCTGGGAGGGGTGCCGGCGATCAACGCCTACAGCTTTCTGTACCGCAACGGCTGAAGCTGGCCAGCCGCCCACCGGCTTCGGATCAATGGGCTGGCCCGCCGGCGATCTGCGCTGAAGCGCCCTGCCCGCTATTGCGTCTTGGCGCCCGCCTGGAACCAGGCGCCGATCAGCGCGCGTTCGTCGTCGGTCATGCCGGTGGAATTGGCCATCGGCATGATTTTCGACACAACGACTTGTTGGTACACGGCCTGCGCGTGCGTGGCGATCTGCTCAACCGAATCCAGGCGCACGTTCTTCATCTGGACCTGTGCGCCGTGGCACAGCAGGCACCGCTGGTCAAACACATGGCGCACCTGGGCAAACGCCACGTCGGCGGGCGCGGCCGCGGACGGCGCTGACGCGGCGACGGGGGCGGGCCGCATCCACACGATGGTCAAGCCCAGCACCGCCACCCCCAACAACACGTAGGGCAGCGGGTTGCGCGCATTGCCCAGCTTGAAGCGGTGCCGCACCACGAAGAACTGCCGGATTGCCGCGCCGCCCAGCATGATCAGCAGCAGCACGATCCAGTTGTACTGATGGGTATAGGTAAAGCTGTAGTGGTTGCTCATCATGGTGAACACCACGGGCAGCGTGAAATACGTGTTGTGCACGCTGCGCTGCTTGCCGCGCTGGCCATGGACGGGGTCGACGGGCTTGCCCGCCCGCATCGCCGCCACGTTCTTGCGCTGGCCGGGGATGATCCAGAAAAACACGTTGCCGCTCATGGTCGTGGCCATCATCGCGCCCACCAGCAGGAACGCCGCGCGGCCCGCGAACCAATGGCAGGCCAGCCAGGACGCCAGGGCGATGAACACTGCCACCAGCACCCCGACGATCGTGTCACCGTGCTTGCCGCGCCCGAACAGGCGGCAGATGCCGTCGTAGACGATCCAGAACACCACGAAAAACGCCAGCGCGACGGCCACGGCGGTGCTGGGCTGCCAGTCCATTTTTGACCGGTCTATCAGGTAGGTGCTGGCGTTCCAGAGGTACGACATGGTGAACAGCGCAAAGCCCGTCAGCCAGGTGCTGTAGCTTTCCCAGAACGACCAATGCAGGTGTTCAGGCAGCTTTTTGGGCTGCACCGCGTACTTCTGCATGTTGTAGAAACCGCCGCCGTGCACGGCCCATTGCTCGCCGCCCACGCCCTTGGCAAGCGATTCAGGGTCTTGCGGTTTTTCCAGACTGTTGTCCAGCATCACGAAATAGAACGACGTGCCGATCCATGCGATGCCGGTGATGATGTGGGCCCAACGCAGCAACAGGTTGACCCAATCCAGGTAGTAGCTTTCCATCCACGCCCCCGCAGTGGGCGGGCCTTGTAGGCTCCGCCGCACTGCCTACCACCGCGGGCGCTGTAAGCAGAAGATGGATCGCGCACAAGGCTTGAATGCCCCGCACCGCTGCGACCAGAATGGACGAAATTGTATGCAGGTTTTGTTCACAAGGCTATGCGTGCTCGACCTTTCTGGCATCAGGAATACCCTGAGACGCGGGGCCGGCTGCCCGCAGACCGGCAGCCCACGCCCCTGCCGCTTACGAGCCCCGATACGTGGAATAGCTCCAGGGGCTGACCAACAACGGCACGTGATAGTGCTGGTCCGCGTGCGCCACGCCGAAATCCAGGCTGACCCGATTCAGGAAGTTGGGCTCGGGCAAGACAACGCCGCGCGCCTTGAAGTAGGCGGCCACCTCGAACACCAGCCGGTAGGTGCCGACTTGCAAGTCCGCGTCGGCAAAAAGCGGCCGGGCGCTACGGCCATCGTGGTTCAGCGTGAACTGCTGGATCAGGGTGGCGGAGTCGCCGCGTGTTGCGTACAGCGCCGCGGCCATGCCTTGGGCCGGGCAGCCGTGCATGGTGTCGAGTACGTGCGTGGTCAATTCCATGTTGTCTCCTGTGTGCCCCGCAGGTTGCCGGGCGGTCTCATGGTTATCCTTAATGATGTACATAAATTGTATACAGCTAATTGCTTTCCAGCTATTGTTTAGCCCATCATGAAACCGTCCGTTCATCCGCGCATGGCCGGCCTGACTTCGTCACCGCTGCCCGCGCCTCTTGGCTCCATGCCCCGCTATTCATGAACACCTACGACTCGACGCTTCCGTATCCCCGCGACCTGATCGGCTACGGCCGCAACCCGCCCCACGCGCAATGGCCCGGCCAGGCTCGCATTGCCGTTCAATTCGTTTTGAACTACGAAGAAGGCGGTGAAAACAGCGTGCTGCATGGAGACGCGGGTTCTGAGCAATTCCTGTCGGAAATGTTCAACCCGGCCAGCTACCCCGACCGCCATCTCAGCATGGAAGGCATCTACGAATACGGGTCGCGCACCGGTGTGTGGCGCCTTCTGCGCGAGTTTGAAAAGCGGCAGCTGCCCCTGACCGTGTTCGGCGTAGGCATGGCCCTGCAGCGCCACCCCGAATTGACGGCGGCGCTCACTGAACTGGGCCACGAAATCGCCTGCCATGGCTGGCGCTGGGTGCATTACCAGAATGTGGACGAAGCCACCGAACGCGAACATATGCGCCTGGGCATGGACGCCATCACGCAGCTGACCGGCAGCCGCCCGCTGGGCTGGTACACCGGACGCGACAGCCCGCGCACGCGCCGGCTGGTGGCCGATTACGGCGGCTTCGAGTACGACAGCGATTACTACGGCGACGACCTGCCCTTCTGGATGCAGGTACAAAAAAGCGACGGCGCGGTCGTGCCGCAACTGATCGTGCCCTATACGCTGGACTGCAACGACATGCGCTTCGCGCTGCCGCAGGGCTATTCGCACGCCGACCCATTCTTTCAGTACTTGAAGGACAGCTTCGACGTGCTTTACGCCGAAGGCGACGAAGCGCCCAAGATGCTCAGCATCGGCATGCATTGCCGGCTGCTGGGCCGCCCCGGGCGCATCACTGCGCTACAGCGCTTTCTGGACCACATTGCCAGCCACGACCGCGTCTGGGTATGCCGTCGCCTGGATATTGCCCGGCACTGGAAGGCCACGCATCCCTATATTCCCAACCGTTGAGCGCACCGACCATGCCCCACACGCTGGAACAACTCAATGCCGCCACGCCCGACTCGGCGCTGGCCATGCTGGACGGCCTGTACGAACATTCGCCGTGGATCGCGCGGCAGGCGCTAGCCGCCCGGCCTTTTCGGTCACTGGCGCATTTGCAGGATCAGTTGCGGCACGTGCTGGATCAAGCGGATATCGACGCGCAGCTGGCGTTGATCCGCGCGCACCCTGAATTGGCGGGGCGCGCCATGCAGCAAAACAGCCTGACCGCCGAGTCCACCCACGAACAGGACCAGGCCGGGCTTACGCATTGCTCGCCCGATGAACTGGCGCGGCTGCAACAACTGAACAACGACTACAACGCTCGCTTCGGCTTTCCGTTCATCCTGGCCGTGCGCGGCGCGCGCGGCACGGGCCTGTCGCGCCAGCAGATCATTGACGAATTTGCGCGGCGGCTGGATAACCCGCCCGACGTTGAAGTCCGCGAGGCGCTGCGCAACATCCACCGCATCGTCGAAATTCGCATGGCCGACAAGTTTGGACGCGACCTGACGTTGGGCAACGACATCTGGGACTGGCAGGAACGGCTCAGTATCCACAGCGATCCCGGTTACGCCGAAAAAGGCCAGCTGACCGTCACGTACCTGACCGAAGCGCACCGCGCCTGCGCGCAGCGTATCTCGCACTGGATGCGAGATTGCGGCTTCGACGAAGTTGAGATCGACGCCGTCGGCAACGTGGTGGGCCGCTACCGCGCCCAGCAGCCCGATGCGCCCACCCTGATGACCGGCAGCCACTACGACACCGTGCGCAACGGCGGCAAATACGACGGCCGCCTGGGAATTTTCGTGCCCATGGCCTGCGTGCGCGAACTGCATCGACAAGGTCGCCGCCTGCCCTACCACCTGGAAGTCATCGGCTTTGCCGAAGAAGAAGGCCAGCGCTACCGCGCCACCTTCCTGGGATCGGGCGCGTTGATCGGCGACTTCAAGCCTGAATGGCTGGACCAAAAGGACGCGCACGGCGTCACCATGCGCGACGCCATGCTGCACGCCGGCCTGTGCATTGACGATATTCCGAAGCTGCGCCGCGATCCCTCGCGCTATCTGGGCTTTGTCGAAGTCCATATCGAGCAGGGCCCGGTGCTGTACGAAATGGGCCTGCCCCTGGGCATCGTCACGTCCATCAACGGCAGCGTGAGATATCAGGCGCAGATCTTCGGCATGGCCTGCCATGCCGGCACCACGCCGATGAACCGCCGCCGCGATGCCGCCACCGCCGCCGCCGAACTGGCCCTGTATGTCGAACAACGCGCCGCGCGCGATGGCGATTCGGTAGGCACCATGGGCATGCTGGAAGTGCCCAGCGGATCCATCAACGTCGTACCGGGCGAATGCCGCTTCAGCCTGGACCTGCGCGCACCCAGCGATGCGCAACGCGACGCGCTGGTGAACGACGTATTGGCCGAACTTGACGCCATCTGCACACGCCGAGGCTTGCGCTATGCGCTTGAAGAAACCATGCGCGCCGCCGCCGCACCCAGCGACCCTGCCTGGCAACAGCGTTGGGAACGCGCCGTCGACGCGCTGGGCGTGCCGCTGCACCGCATGCCCAGCGGCGCCGGGCACGACGCCATGAAGCTGCACGAAGTCATGCCTCAGGCCATGCTCTTCGTGCGCGGCCAGAACCACGGCATCAGCCACAACCCCCGCGAATCCACCACCCGCGACGACATCCAGCTGGCCGCGCATGCCATGCAGTGCCTGCTGGACGACCTTGCCAACGACATCAAACGCTAACGCCATGACCGACTACGCCCGACTAGACGCCTGGGTCGATGCCCACTTCGACGAGCAGGTGAGCTTCCTGCAATCGCTGGTGCGCGTGCCCACCGACACACCGCCCGGCAATAACGCGCCGCACGCCGTCCGCACCGCCGAACTGCTCAAGGAAATGGGCCTTGTGGCCGAAGCGCACGCCGTGCCCGCGCAAGCGGTGCAGGACTACGGCATGCAATCCATCACCAACCTGATCGTGCGGCGCGAATACGGGCCCGGCCGCCGCATCGCGCTGAATGCGCACGGCGACGTCGTGCCCCCGGGCGATGGCTGGCAACACGACCCCTACGGCGCCGAAATTGAAAATGGCAGCCTGTACGGCCGCGCCGCCGCGGTCAGCAAGAGCGATTTCGCCAGCTTCACCTATGCGGTCCGCGCGCTGGAAGCGGTGGCCAAGCCGACCCACGGCGCGGTCGAACTGCATTTCACCTATGACGAAGAATTCGGCGGCTTGCTGGGGCCCGGCTGGCTGCTGTCGCAAGGCTTGACCAAGCCCGACCTGATGATTGCCGCCGGCTTCAGCTACGAGGTGGTCACGGCGCACAACGGCTGCCTGCAAATGGAAGTGACGGTGCACGGCAAAATGGCGCACGCCGCCATTCCCACCACGGGCGTGGACGCGCTGCAGGGCGCGGTCAAGATCCTGAATGCGCTGTATGCACAGAACGCGCTGTACCAGAACATCAGGTCCGAGGTGCCCGGCATCAGTCACCCGTACCTGAACGTCGGACGCATTGAAGGCGGCACCAACACCAACGTGGTGCCCGGCAAGGTCAGCTTCAAGCTGGACCGCCGCATGATCCCCGAAGAAAACGCCGTTGAAGTGGAAGCAGACATCCGCCGGATCATCCAGGAAGCCGCTGCCGCCACCCCCGGCATCACCATCGACATCAAGCGCCTGCTGTTGGCCAATTCGATGCGTCCGCTGCCGGGCAACCAGCCGCTGGTCGATGCCATCCAGAAGCATGGCGAAGTGCTGTTCGGCGAACCGATCCCGGCCATGGGAACGCCGCTGTACACCGACGTGCGCCTGTACGGCGAAGCCGGCATCCCCGGTGTCATCTACGGCGCCGGGCCCCGCACCGTGCTGGAATCCCACGCCAAGCGCAACGACGAACGCGTCGTGTTGGAAGACCTGCGCCGCGCCACCAAGGTGATCGCGCGCACGTTGGCCGACCTGCTGGCACCGGCCTGATCGCGCCGGACAGGGGCCGGAGCCGCGCGGCCCAGGGCCCCATCGCGCACACTTCCCGCGACAATTCCTACATAACGTAACTAAACGTGTTTATATGATGCGGGTTTTCCTCCATTTCGAGGACCGCCCATACCTGTATACATTCCTCGTACACAAGACCGCTTTTCAGGATTTTCCGACCGACATCCCACTCCGCCAGGAGACACTCCCATGCAGGCTGCATCCCCCGCGCCGTCCCGCGCGTCTCAAGACCTCCATCCCGTCGACCAGCGCCTGCCTACCGGCAAACTCGCGGCATTGGGCCTGCAACACGTGTTGGTGATGTATGCCGGCGCGGTAGCCGTGCCCTTGATCGTCGGCCGGGCGCTGAACCTGACGCCCGACGAAGTCGCCATGCTGATCTCGGCCGACCTGTTCTGTTGCGGGCTGGTCACGCTGATCCAGACGCTGGGCGCCACGCAGTGGTTCGGCATCAAGCTGCCCGTCATGATGGGTGTCACGTTCGCGGCGGTGGCGCCGATGGTCGCAATGGCCAACGCCAACCCGGGGCCGGGCGGCGCGCAGCTACTGTTCGGCACCATCATCGGGGCCGGCATCATTTCGATTTTGATCGCCCCGGTCATCAGCCGCATGCTGCGGTTCTTCCCGCCCGTGGTCACGGGCACCATCATCACCGTCATCGGCATTACGTTGATGCGAGTCGGCATCAATTGGGTGTTCGGCAACCCGTCGGGCCCCACCGCCCCCGTCATCGTCGACCCCATCTATGCCAAATGGCTGGCGGACGTCACGTCGCCGGGCAGCGCCATCCCGCCCGTGCCGCAGGGCTTTGCCATCATGCCGTCGATGCCCAACCCGCGCTATGCCGACCTGACCGGCTTTGGCATCGCCGTGCTGGTACTGGCCTCGATCCTGCTGATCGTGAAATTCACCAAGGGCTTCATCGCCAACATTTCGGTGCTGCTGGGCATCGTCATCGGCGCCATCGTGGCATCGGCCACGGGCATCATGACGTTCGAGAAAATCGGCCAGGCGGATTGGTTCGACATCGTGCTGCCCTTCCATTTCGGCATGCCGCGCTTCGACCCCATGTTGATTTTGAGCATGGCGCTGATCATGGTGGTCGTGATGATCGAATCCGCGGGCATGTTCCTGGCGCTGGGCGAAATGACCGACCGCGAAATCAGCCAGCAGGGCATGGCGCGCGGCCTGCGTACCGACGGCTTGGGGACTTTGATCGGAGGCATCTTCAACACGTTTCCGTACACCAGCTTTTCGCAGAACGTGGGCCTGGTTGCGGTAACCGGCGTGAAGAGCCGCTTCGTGTGCGTGGCGGGGGGCATCATCTTGCTGGTGCTTGGCCTGCTGCCCAAGATGGCCGCGCTGGTGGAATCGCTGCCCACCGTGGTGTTGGGCGGCGCGGGCATCGTCATGTTCGGCATGGTGACGGCCACGGGCATCCGCATTCTGTCGGGCGTGGATTTCAAGGGCAACCGCCACAACGCCATGATTGTTGCCGTCTCGATCGGCATCGGCATGGTGCCGCTGATTGCCCCCGACTTCAAACAATGGATGCCGCATTCGCTGCACACGCTGATCGAGTCGGGCATTTTGCTGGCCTCGCTATCGGCCGTGTTGCTGAACCTGTTTCTGAACGGTGCCACACATGACCGCCGCGCCATCATCTCGGCGGCGCTGCAAGCCGACGAGCATTGATCTGACGGCGGGCGGCGGCGGGCACGTCACAACGCGCTCGCCACCGCGCCCTACACGCGGCTTACGCCAGCCGCATCACACGCCGCCAGAACAGCACCGCCACCAACACAAACACGGCCAGCCCCAGGTACGACGCCGTGACCGCGAAGCCCTCGCCCGCGATGGCCAGCGGCGCATCCGTACCCGCCGCGCCGATGATGCCGGCCATCAACACGCCTACCAGGCTTTCGCCCACGATCAACCCCGACGCAATCAACACGCCGCGCCGGTTCGCGGCATCGGCGAATTGCTCATAAGGCTTGCCGGCAGACGCGGCGCGACGACGCAGCGCGCGTTCAAGCAGCCACGCCAGCACCGCGCCGGCCACGATCGGCGCAGCCACCGTCGGCGGCAGGTAGATGCCGATGCCCACGGCCAACACCGGAATACGTGCCACGCGGCAAGTGCGCTTCAGGATTTCGTCCACCACGATCAGCGCCACGCCCACCGCCATGCCGATCAGGATCATCGTCCAGTTCAATTGGTGCGTGAAGATGCCGCGCGTAATCGCCAACATCAGCGTGGCCTGCGGCGCCGACAAGGCTTGCGCCGGGTCCATGCCCGCGCGTGGCATCGCGTCCGCAAAACCGTAGGCGTTGTAAAGCAGTTCCAGCACCGGTGAAATCACCGCCGCGCCCACCACGCAACCGATCAGCAAGGCCACCTGTTGGCGCCATGGCGTGGCGCCAACCAGCCAGCCCGTCTTCAGGTCTTGCAGGTTGTCGTTCGAAATGGACGCCACCGCCACCACCGCCGAGGTGCTGAAGATGGACAACGCAATCGCCATCTGCACGCCGTTCTGCGCCTGAAGTAATTCGCCGCCCAACGTCAGCATCAGCAACGACACCAGCACGATGGCGACGATGCCCACGCCCGAAATCGGGCTGGTCGACGAACCCACCAAACCCGCCATATACCCGCAGGCCGCCGCCACCAGAAAGCCGAACACAAAGGCGAACAGCACGGCGTAGGCCACCAATTTCCAGACGGCGGCGGCCGACACGGGCGCGCCAGACAGGAACACCTGGAAGGTCACCACCAACACCGCCACCAGCACCAGCGTCACTATTGAAATCCAGCCGGCCGACAAGTCGCGTTCGGTGCGCGGCGCTTGCCCGGCACGGGCCGCGCCCGCGCTGGTCAGCGCCGAGAACGAGGCCTTGACGCCACGCGCCATCGGCATGAACAGGGTTGCCAACGTCCAGATGGCGCCCACGCCAATCACGCCCGCGCCAATGAAGCGCACTTGCGAGGACCACAGGCCGGTGGCGTATTGGGCTAGCGATTGCCCCGCCGGCATGTCGCCCATCGCGGTCAACACCGGCACGGCGATGCCCCACGAAATGATCAACCCCGTCAACATGGCCAGGCCCGCGACGATGCCGATCAGGTAGCCCGCGCCCAGCAAGGCCAGCGAAAAGCCCATGGGCAACCGGAATACCGCGCCGCCCAGCGCGAACCACCCGCTGACGCTATCGCCCAGCACCCGCAAGCCGCTTGCCGCAAAGCTGACCGCCGCCGCCACCACGCCCCCGGCGACGATGTCGCCCATGCCGGTCGCCACGGGCTTGGCCGCGGCTTTCGCCACCGGTCGGTCTGACGTTGCCAAGGCATCGTCGGCCGCGTCCTGTGCACGTTCGGCACTGCCCACGCGCAGGATTTCGGCCGCCGCCACGCCTTCCGGATACGGCAGATTGCTTTGCACCACCATCACGTGGCGCAGCGGAATGGTGAACATCACGCCCAACATGCCGCCGGCGGCGCAGATGCCCAGGGTCTGCCAGAAGGGAAAGCCTTGCCAGTGGCCCATCATGACCAGCGCGGGCAGGATGAAAATGATGGAAGACAAGGTGCCGGCGGCCGAAGCCTGCGTCTGCACCATGTTGTTTTCCAGGATGTTGGCGTCCTTGAACAGGCGCAACACCGACATCGAAATGACGGCCGCCGGAATCGCGGACGAAAACGTCAGGCCGACCTTCAGCCCCAGGAAGACGTTTGACGCCGTAAAGATCACGGTGATCAGGGCGCCCAGCAAAATGCCCCGGAACGTAAGTTCGGGAAGCGTGACGTTTGCCGGGACGCTGACGGGTTGGGTCATTGAAGTCTCCCGTTATGAATGCGAATAAAGCGCGCATTCTAGCGCTTTGGCGTCCACCCCGTGGTCACCACGAGTAAGCGCGCCTGCACCGCAGAAGCTGCCGTCGTTCGAAATATCCACCAAAGATTATGCTGAAATCCTGTGCGTCTTCCCCGCAATTTGATGACTCATGCCATTCACACAGGTCTAGGATGGAGCGATAACAGGAGACAACACCCCATGCGTGACGCGAGCCAACCCGCCCCGGGACACGAACAGCCCACCGATGCCGACCCGGCTGAAACCGCCGAATGGCGCGATGCCCTGCAATCACTGGTCGACGCGGACGGAGCAAGCCGCGCGGGCTACGTGCTGGACAGCCTGCTGGGACATGCCGCGTCCCTGGGCCTGCGCGCCAACAGCCAGACGCGCACCGCCTACCTGAATACGATACCGGCCGACCAGGAGCCGCCTTTTCCCGGCAACCTGGCCGTTGAAGAACGCATCGCGCGCATCAACCGCTGGAACGCGCTGGCCATGGTGGTGCGCGCCAACCAGGCGCACGGCGAACTTGGCGGCCACATTGCCAGCTATGCATCGGCCGCCGACTTGTTCGAAGTGGGCTTCAACCACTTCTTCCGCGCGCAAACGGCTGAAGGCCCTGGCGACCTGGTTTACATGCAGCCACACTCCGCGCCCGGGGTGTACGCCCGCGCGTTCCTTGAAGGCTTTCTGGGTGAAGACGACCTGGCGCATTTCCGCCAGGAAATCACCGCCACCGCGCGGGGCCTGCGCGGCTTGTCGTCCTACCCGCACCCTTGGTTGATGCCGGACTTCTGGCAGTTTCCGACGGGGTCGATGGGCATCGGACCCATCAACGCCATTTACCAGGCGCGCTTCATGCGCTACCTGGAGCACCGCTCGCTGGTGCCCGCCAGCGACCGCAAGGTGTGGGGCATTTTTGGCGACGGCGAAATGGACGAACCCGAATCCATCGCCGCGTTGACGCTTGCCGCGCGCGAAAAGCTCGACAACCTGGTGTTCGTCGTCAACTGCAACCTGCAACGGCTGGACGGCCCGGTGCGCGGCAACGGCCGCATCATCGACGAACTTGAAACCTTGTACGCCGGCGCCGGCTGGAACGTCATCAAGCTGGTGTGGGGCAGCGACTGGGACGCCCTGCTGCGCCGCGACACCAACGGCGCGCTGGCGCGAGCCTTTGCCAACACGGTCGACGGGCAGTTCCAGACCTTTGCGGCCAATGACGGCGCCTTCAACCGCGCCCACTTCTTCAACCAAAGCCCCGAACTGGCAGCGCTGGTGGCCGACTGGACCGACGAAGCCATCGACCGCCTGCATCGCGGTGGCCACGACATGGTGAAGATCCACGCGGCCTACCACCGCGCCGCGCAGCATCGCGGACAGCCCACGGTGATACTGGCGCAGACCAAAAAAGGCTTCGGCATGGGCGCCGCCGGCCAGGGCAAGATGACGACGCATCAGCAAAAAAAACTGGACGACGAGGCACTGCTGGCATTCCGCGACCGCTTTGCCCTGCCCATTTCAGATGCCGACTGCCTGGCCCTGAAGTTCTACCGCCCGGCCCAAGACAGTGCCGAACTGCGCCACCTGCAAGCCCGCCGCGCCGCGCTGGGTGGCCACATCCCCCGCCGCCGCACCGAAGCGCCGCGCCTGGCGCCGCCGGCGGTCGAACAGTGGGCCCGCTTCGCACTGGCCGCCGACGGCAAGGAAATGTCGTCCACCATGGCCATCGTGCGCATGCTGACCGGGCTGCTGAAGGACGCCACGGTGGGCTCGCGCATTGTGCCCATCGTGGCAGACGAGGCCCGCACATTCGGCATGGCCAACCTGTTCCGGCAGATCGGCATCTATTCAGCACAAGGCCAGTTGTACGAACCCGAGGACATCGGCTCGGTGCTGTATTACCGCGAAGCGCGCGATGGGCAAATCCTTGAGGAAGGCATTACCGAAGCCGGCGCGATTTCGTCGTGGACGGCGGCCGGCACCAGCTATTCGGTCAATGGCTTGCCGATGTTGCCCTTCTATATCTATTACTCGATGTTCGGCTTCCAGCGCATCGGCGACCTGATCTGGGCCGCCGCCGACCAGCGCACGCGCGGTTTTTTGATCGGCGCCACGTCGGGCCGCACTACGCTGGGCGGCGAAGGCTTGCAGCACCAGGACGGCTCCAGCCACATCATGGCCGCCGCCGTGCCCAACTGCCGCGCCTACGATCCCGCGTATGCGTTTGAAGTGGCCGTTATCGTCGAACACGGCATGCGCCGCATGCTGGATGAGCAGCACGACGAATTCTTCTACCTGACCGTCACCAACGAAAACCTGGCGCAGCCCGACATGCCCGCCGACCCCGCCGTGCGCGTCGGCATCCTGCGCGGCATGTACCGGCTGCGCGCCGCGCGCCGGCAGGCACAGGTCAGGCTGCTTGGCGCCGGGCCCATGCTGCGCGAAGCCGAGATGGCCGCCGACCGGCTGCACGCGGACTACGGCGTGGATGCCGAGGTCTGGAGCGTGACCAGCTTTTCGGAATTGGCGCGCGATGGCCGCCAAGCCGAACGCGCCCGCGTGCTGGGCCTGGAAGCCGCCGCCGACGCGGACTGGGTCCGCACCTGCCTGGGCGCCAGCGACGCGCCGGTGGTTGCCGCCACCGACTACGTGCGTGCCGTGCCCGAACAGATCCGCGCCTGGGTGCCCGCCCCATACCGCACGCTGGGCACCGACGGCTTCGGCCGTAGCGACACCCGCGCACAACTGCGCGACTTTTTTGAAGTCAGCGCCGACTGGATCGTGCTGTACGCGCTGGACAGCCTGGGCCGGCAGAAAGACGCCGACGCCTTGCGCCGGCGCCTGAACGCGGGTTCGCGCCAGACGCCGCCCTGGGAGTTATAGAAGCTGAAAGCGGCTGTCGTCGGCCTCGAGTAAATCCGACGGGTTTTTGACCAAACCCGTCGGATCGCTGCACTGCAACAACCAAGCGCCCGCGCTTTCTGGTGAAATACGGGTGTTCCCTAAGCATTTCGCAAAGAAACCGGCGGGCCCCGAGCCCGCCGTTTGTCATCTTCGCTTTTCATCCCGTTTTCTTTCTCAGTTAGTGCCTCAGAGGCCCCGATCCCATGGACGAAACTCTTACCAAACTGGCGTTGGATTACCACGCCTATCCCACCCCCGGCAAAATCTCGGTCGTGCCGACCAAGACGCTGGCCAACCAGGACGACTTGTCCCTGGCCTACTCGCCCGGCGTGGCGGCAGCTTGCATGGCCATCTTCGACCAGGGTGAAGACGCGGCGTCCAAGTACACCTCGCGCGGCAACCTGGTGGGCGTGATCACCAACGGCACCGCCGTGCTGGGCCTGGGCAACATCGGTCCGCTGGCCGCCAAGCCCGTCATGGAAGGCAAGGGCTGCCTGTTCAAGAAGTTTGCCGGCATCGACGTGTTCGACATCGAACTGGCCGAGAACGATCCGGACAAGCTGGTCGACATCATCGCGGCGCTGGAGCCCACGCTGGGCGGCGTCAACCTGGAAGACATCAAGGCGCCCGAGTGCTTCTACATCGAGAAGAAGCTGCGCGAGCGCATGAAGATTCCCGTCTTCCATGACGATCAGCACGGCACCGCCATCATTTCGTCGGCCGCCATCCTGAACGGCCTGAAGGTCGTGGGCAAGGACATCGGCGCGGTCAAGCTGGCTTGCTCGGGCGCGGGCGCTGCCGCCATCGCCTGCCTGGACCTGCTGGTGCACCTGGGCGTCAAGCGCGAGAACATCTATGTGGTGGATTCGCGCGGCGTCATCTGGGATGGCCGCGATGAAAACATGGAAGCCAACAAGAAGCGCTACGCGCAAAAGACCGACGCGCGCACGCTGGCCGACGTGGTCAACGGCGCCGACGTCTTCCTGGGCTGCTCGACGTCCGGCGTGCTGACGGGCGACATGGTCAAGACCATGGCCGACCGTCCCCTGATCCTGGCGCTGGCCAACCCCGAACCGGAAATCCGCCCGGAAGTGGCCAAGGCCGCCCGCCCGGATTGCATCATCGCCACCGGCCGTTCGGACTACCCGAACCAGGTCAACAACGTGCTGTGCTTCCCGTTCATCTTCCGCGGTGCCATGGACGCCGGCGCCTCGCGCATCACGGAAGAAATGAAGCTGGCTTGCGTGAAAGCCATTGCCGAGCTGGCACAAGCCGAGCAGAACGATGAAGTGGCCCGCGCCTACGCCGGCCAGGAACTGTCGTTCGGCCCCGACTACATCATCCCCAAGCCCTTCGACCCGCGCCTGATCTTCCAGATTGCGCCGGCCGTGGCCCAAGCCGCCGCCGATTCCGGCGTGGCCGCCCGCCCCATCGAAGACATCGAAGCCTATCGCCAGAAGCTGATGGGCTTTGTGTACCACTCGGGCCAGCTGATGCGTCCGCTGTTCGCCCAGGCCAAGAAGGCGCCCAAGCGCGTCATCTATGCCGACGGCGAAGACGAACGCGTCCTGCGCGCCGTGCAGACCGTGGTTGACGAAAAGCTGGCCCGCCCGATCCTGATCGGCCGTCCGTCGGTCATCGAAATGCGCATCACCAAGGCCGGCCTGCGTCTGGTGGCGGGCGAGGACTTCGAAATCGTCGACCCCGAAGACGACAACCGATTCAACGAAACCTGGAATGCGTACTACCAGCTCAAGGGCCGTGAAGGCGTGACGCCGGCCATCGCCAAGGCGATGATCCGCAAGCACAACACGCTGATCGGCGCGATGCTGCTGCGTCGTGGCGACGCCGACGCGCTGCTGTGCGGCGTGGCCAGCAAGTACGACAACCAGCTCAAGTACGTCGACGAAATCATCGGCAAGAAAGAAGGCCAGACGTACGCCGCGCTGAACGTGCTGATGCTGCCCGACCAGACGCTGTTCGTCACCGACACCCACGTCAACGAAAACCCGACGGCGGAAGAAGTGGCCAACATCACCATCCAGGCCGCGGACGAAATGCTGCGCTTTGGCGTGGTGCCGAAGATTGCGCTGCTGTCGCATTCGAACTTTGGCAGCCGCGTCACGGAATCGTCCAAGAAGATGGCCGCCGCCAGCAAGCTGGTGCAAGACCGCGCACCCGATCTGGAAGTGGACGGCGAAATGCACGCCGACGCCGCCTTGTCGGAAAAGATCCGTGTGCTGGCCTACCCGGACAGCACGCTCAAGGGTCGCGCCAACCTGCTGGTCATGCCGAACCTGGACACCGGCAACATCACGTACAACATGCTGAAGATGACGGGCAGCAATGGCGTCGCGATGGGTCCGATCCTGCTGGGCGCCGCACGCCCGGTGCACATCCTGACGACCAGCGCCACCGTGCGCCGCATCGTCAACATGACGGCCCTGGCCGTTGTGGACGCACAGCAGGAAGCCGCCGACGCCGCCAAGAAGCGCCGTTGATCGCGCGCGAGTCCTGACGTCAAAGGCGCCCTTCGGGGCGCCTTTTTTCATGGCGTGTTGGCGGCGGCGCCGGCTGATCGCCGCGATGCGTTTTTTTATATCCGCCGCACCGCGCCCCGCCACCGGCCAATGGTAAAACCATGCTTCACCCCTACCCTGGAGACAACATGCTGGCCGATGCGCTATACGCCTGGTTCCATTACCTTGCGATATTTGTACTGGTGGTCGTGCTGACCGCCGAAGCCGTGTTGCTGCGCCCCGATCTGACCGCCGCCAACCTCAAGCGCCTGGTGATCTACGACCGCCTTTACGGCGTCAGCGCCGTCCTGGTGCTGATCACCGGCCTGCTGCGCCTGACGCAAGGCGTGAAGGGCGCGGCGTTCTACCTGAGCAGCCCCTGGTTTCACGCGAAGATCACGCTGTTCGTCATCATCGCCCTCTGTTCGATCCCGCCCACGCTGGCGATTTTCCGCTGGGCAAAACAGTCGCGCCAACAGGCGGGCTTCGTGCCCACCCTGCCCGAGATCAAGCGCGTGCGTCGCTGGGTGATGATCGAATCACACCTCTTTATCTTCCTGCCGCTGTTCGCGGTGCTGATGGCGCGTCATATCAGCGTGTAGGCGGGCCGGGTGCGGCGCATGTGCCAGGCGCCGCGCCGCTACTGCGGGCAGCGCGCCCGCGCCGGTGCCGCCGGGGCTTCGTCGCCAACGCTGAAGGTTGCAAACTTGAAGACGCCGACTTCGTCGTTCGTGACGATGCCCACCAAGGTTCCATCAAAGGCCTGCATGACCGACATGCCCTGCGGCACGTCGGCCTGGCCTTCCTTCTTTGCGACTTGCCCGGCAGCCGGGCTGAACACCAGCACGCCGGGAAAGGCTTCCCGCTGCCCATCGACCACACGCCTGATGGTCTTGACCTGCGTGCCCTCGGCGTAGTCAAAGCCGCCGAACCGTGCCCGGCAGGCAAGCTCCGAATCGCTGACGCGCAGCAGATGGCGGTCGGCATCCAGATAGATCCTGGGCTCACTCAACATCAGCCCGAATACCCTGACCGCCACGGGATCCTTGACTTCAATGCGCCAGCGGTCAGGGTCGGTCGAGCCATCCACGTACACCGTGCCGTTCGAGCCATACAGCACCGAGCCCGCGTGAATGGCCATGCCGTCGACGTTGTTGCCGGCACCCAAGCGGCATTGGTCCAAGGCCTTCATCGTGCCGTCGGGCTGGGTATCGAATTCGATGTCGTGCGTACTGTCGCAGCGCCATCCCAGCACGGTCTGATCGCCCTGGCCTTTCAGGATGATGCTGCGGGGATACCGGCGGATCAGCGCGTACGTTTCTTTTTCGTATTCGGCGTCCAGATAACGGCGCGCCAGTGTGGCTTGCACCCCGAAGATCGGGGTGGGCACGGGAAATTCGGCCGCCACGTACGTTTCCAACTGCCCTTCGTCCTGCAGCTTCAAGCGGGTGCCGGCGGGAATGGCCACGCCGCCGACGGTGGCAGCTTGTTCCAGCGTGACATTGCGCGCCGCCTCGGCCCGTTCGCTTTCGCGTTCGATCTGGCCGACGATGACTTGCACCCAGACGAAAAAGGCAAAGGGCACCGCCAACACCACGAACAGGATGGCCGATGTCTTCCAGTATTTGCGGACGGTGCGGCGATGGCCGGCGCTGATGGCCAGCACCAGGGCCCAACCGCCCAGCACGACGCCGGCAAGCATGCCGAACAACAGCAGCAGGTAGAAATTGGCCGATGGCAATGAGACGGGAATCATGGCCAGCATGATATCCGGATATCACCGCGCCCTGGCCGCTGCCACGCGGGCAACAAAAAACCGCCCGAAGGCGGTTTCTTGTCACAGACTTGCCGAAACGGAAAGCGGATTAACGCTTGTCCATCGGGGGCACGTCGCGGGTCACCGAACCCGTGAACAGCTGGCGCGGACGGCCGATCTTGTAATCGGGATCCGACAGCATTTCGTTCCACTGGGCAATCCAGCCCACCGTGCGGGCCAGCGCGAAGATGGCCGTGAACAGCGAGGTCGGGATGCCGATGGCGCGCTGGACGATACCCGAGTAGAAGTCCACGTTCGGGTACAGCTTGCGCTGGACGAAGTACGGATCCGACAGGGCGATGCGTTCCAGTTCCATGGCCAGCTTGAACAGCGGGTCGTTTTCCAGGCCTAGGGCCGAGAGCACTTCCTTGCAGGTTTCCTGCATCAGCTTGGCGCGCGGGTCGTAGTTCTTGTAGACGCGGTGGCCAAAGCCCATCAGGCGCACGCCCGAGTTCTTGTCCTTGACCTTCTCCATGAACTCACCGACCTTGTCGATGCCGCCGTTGGCTTGCAGCTCTTCCAGCATTTGCAGGCAAGCTTCGTTGGCGCCGCCGTGAGCCGGGCCCCACAGGCAAGCCACGCCGGCCGAGATCGCCGCGAACGGGTTGGTGCCCGACGAACCGCACAGGCGCACGGTCGAGGTCGACGCGTTTTGCTCGTGGTCGGCGTGCAGGATGAAGATGCGATCCAGCGCGCGCTCAACAACTTCGTTGACCTTGTAGTCTTCGCACGGCGTGGCGAACATCATGCGCAGGAAGTTGCCCGTGTAGGACAGGTCGTTCTGCGGATAGATGAACGGTTGGCCTTGCGAGTACTTGTACGCCATCGCGACCAGCGTCGGCATCTTGGCGATCAGGCGGATGGCCGAGATGTGACGGTGCTGCGGGTTCGTGATGTCGGTGGAGTCGTGGTAGAACGCGGACAGCGCGCCAACCAGGCCCGTCAGGACGGCCATCGGGTGGGCGTCGCGGCGGAAGCCACGCAGGAAGAAGTGCAGCTGTTCGTTGACCATCGTGTGATGGGTCACTTGCGAATCAAAGTCCGCCTTCTGTTCCTGGTTCGGCAGTTCGCCGTTCAGAATCAGGTAGCAGATGTCCATGAAGTCGCAATTGACGGCCAATTGCTCGATGGGGTAGCCGCGATACAGCAGTTCGCCCTTGTCGCCGTCGATGTACGTGATACCCGATTCGCAAGCCGCGGTGGACATGAAGCCGGGGTCAAACGTGAACATGCCCGTCTGGCCATACAGCTTGCGGATGTCGATCACATCCGGACCGACCGTGCCCTTGTAGACAGGGAACTCAATGGGTGCGCTGCCATCCGAGAAGGATAGAGTGGCTTTTTTGTCAGACAGGTTCATGTTTATTCCTCTCACATTAATCAGAGTGCGCGCATCTGGCCAATAATGCCCCGAAGCCTGGGGGTATCCAGTTCACCTTCGAGTTCCTTGCGGGCCAGCAGCAGGTCGAGAAGATCGTTGTCTCCCATCTCGAACAGCTGGGTCAATGCGGCCACATCATCATCGGTAAGTTCAGCCTCGTAAGCGTCAAGATACCGAGTGATGATCAAGTCGTTTTCGAGCAGGCCGCGGCGCGCCCGCCAACGCAGACGCGCCCGCTCCAGTTCAGTTAGCCTGCTCATCTTTACACCATAAAAACAAAAGTCTTCACGCTAGATAGACACTAGACCGTACGGCGGACCATCAGTTCCTTGATCTTGCCGATTGCCTTGGTCGGGTTCAGCCCCTTGGGACAGACGTCGACGCAGTTCATGATGGTGTGGCAACGGAACAAGCGGTACGGATCTTCCAGGTTGTCCAGACGCTCGCCGGTGGCTTCGTCGCGGCTGTCCGCGATGAAACGGTAGGCTTGCAGCAGGCCGGCCGGGCCGACGAACTTGTCCGGGTTCCACCAGAACGACGGGCAGGATGTGGAACAGCACGCGCACAGAATGCACTCGTACAGGCCGTCCAGTTCTTCGCGTGCCTCGGGCGATTGCAGGCGCTCTTTTTCGGGCGGCGGCGCATCGTTGATGAGGTACGGACGAATCGAGTGGTACTGGTTGAAGAAGTGCGTCATGTCCACGATCAGGTCGCGGATGACGGGCAAGCCCGGCAGCGGACGCAGAACGATGGGTTCCTTCAATTCACGCAGGTTCGTCGTGCAGGCCAGGCCGTTCTTGCCGTTGATGTTCATGGCGTCCGAACCGCACACGCCTTCACGGCACGAGCGGCGCAGGGCCAGGCTGTCATCGACGTCGTTCTTGATGCGCACCAGCGCATCAAGCAGCATCTTGTCGGTGGGCTGGAGTTCAACGTCCAGCTTTTGCATGTAGGGGCGCTCGTCCTTGTCCGGATCGTAGCGGTAGATTTCGAACTTGACGATTCTCTTGGTGCTCATAATGGGCTCTATCCGGACTTAGAAGGTACGCGCCTTGGGCGGGAAGGACTCAACGGTGAGCGGCTTCATCTGCACGGGCTTGTAATCCAGGCGGCTGCCTTCGGAATACCACAGCGTGTGCTTCAGCCAGTTCTCGTCGTCGCGCGTCGGGTGGTCGTCCAGCGCGTGAGCGCCACGGCTTTCCGTACGGGCAGCAGCCGACTTGATCGTGGCGCGGGCCACTTCGGTCATGTTGGCCAGTTCCAGCGCTTCGACGCGCGCGGTGTTGAACACCTTGGACTTGTCCTTGAAGTAGATGCTGTCGGCTTGCTTGGCCAGATCTTCGATCTGGGTCACGCCTTCGTTCAGCAGTTCCAGCGTGCGGAACACGCCGCAGTGGCGCTGCATCGAGAAGCGGATGGCGTTGCCGATGTCTTGCGTCTTTTCGCCCGACGTACGCGATTCCAGCTTGTTCACGCGGTCCAGCGAGAAGTCCACGGCTTCCTTCGGCAGATCCTGGTGCGCGCGCTGGCGCTCGGGATGCGAATTGACGATGTGGTTGCCGGTGGCGCGACCGAAAACGATCAGGTCCAGCAGCGAGTTCGTGCCCAGGCGGTTGGCGCCATGCACGGACACCGCGGCGCATTCGCCGATGGCGTACAGGCCGTTGACGACCTTGTTCTCGCCGTTTTCGCGCGACAGCACCTGGCCGTGGTAGTTGGCCGGAATGCCGCCCATCTGGTAGTGGATGGTCGGGACGACGGGGATCGGTTCCTTGATCGGGTCGACGTTGCCGAACTTGATGGCAATTTCGCGGATCGAGGGCAGGCGCTTGTTGATGACGTCGGCGCCCAGGTGGTCAAGCTTCAGGACGACGTAGCTGCCGTCCGGACCGCAACCGCGGCCTTCCTTGATTTCCTGGTCCATCGAGCGCGACACGAAGTCGCGCGGGGCCAAGTCTTTCAGCGTGGGCGCATAGCGCTCCATGAAGCGTTCGCCATCCTTGTTCAACAGGATGCCGCCTTCGCCACGCACGCCTTCCGTGATCAGCACGCCCGCGCCGGCCACGCCGGTGGGGTGAAACTGCCAGAATTCCATGTCTTGCAGCGGGATGCCCGCGCGCGCTGCCATGCCCAGGCCGTCACCGGTGTTGATGAAGGCGTTGGTGGAAGCAGCCCAGATACGGCCGGCGCCGCCGGTGGCCAGCACCGTGGTCTTGGCTTCGAGGATGTAGATTTCGCCCGTTTCCATTTCCAGGGCGGTCACGCCCACGACGTCACCGGCTTCGTTGCGCAGCAGGTCCAGCGCCATCCATTCGACGAAGAACTGGGTGCGCGCGGCAACGTTGCGCTGGTAGAGGGTGTGCAACAGCGCGTGGCCGGTGCGGTCGGCGGCGGCACAGGCGCGCTGCACCGGCTTTTCACCGAAGTTGGCGGTGTGGCCGCCGAACGGACGCTGGTAGATCGTGCCGTCGGGGTTGCGGTCGAACGGCATGCCGAAGTGCTCGAGCTCGTACACGGCGTTCGGCGCTTCACGGCACATGAATTCGATGGCGTCCTGGTCGCCCAGCCAATCCGACCCCTTGACGGTGTCGTACATGTGCCAGTACCAGTTGTCTTCGCTCATGTTGCCCAGCGAGGCGCTCACGCCGCCTTGTGCGGCAACGGTGTGCGAACGCGTGGGGAACACTTTGGACAGCACTGCAACGGACAGCCCCGCTTGGGACAGTTGCAGCGAACAACGCATGCCGGCTCCACCGGCGCCAACGACCACCACATCAAACTGGCGGCGCGGCAAGGATTTCATGACAGAGACCACGGCTTAAATGCTCCAGAGGATTTGCGCGAAGTAAACGACCGTACCGATCAGCCAGAGGATCGTCAGCACTTGCAGCAGCAAGCGCAAGCCCACCGGCTTGACGTAGTCCATCCAGATGTCGCGCACGCCAATCCAGGCATGCCAGGCCAACGCAATGAATGCAAGGGAGGCCAGGATCTGGCCAACCGGAATGAAGCCCACGTAGAAGTTGAACAGCTTGACCCAGTGTTCATACGTGAAGGCAGGCATCATCAAGATGCCGACGAGCAGCACCAGCGTATACACGGCCATGATGACGGCGGTGATGCGCTGGATGATGAAATCCATGACGCCATAGTGCGCGCCGACGACCAGGCGCTTGGGTCCGTAGTTTTTAGCGGCGGCCATTTACAGCACTCCGAACAGTTTGAGACCGAACACCAGCGTCAGCGCCAGGCTGACACCGAAGACCACGCCGGCGCTTTTCTTGGCCGACAGCTTGTCGATACCGATGTGCAGGTCCAGCAGCAGGTAGCGGATGCCGGCACAGAAGTGGTGCAGGTAGCCCCAGACGAGAACCAGGAAGACAAGCTTGACGATCGGGTTGGTCGCAATGGAGGCGATCCAGGCAAACGATTGCGGTGCGGCCACGCTAGCTGCGAACAGCGGCACGATGACCAAGGGCAAACAGAGGAACAGCAAAATGCCGCTGATGCGGTGCAGGATGGACAGCTTGCCGGCCAGGGGCAGGCGATAGGAGAACGCAACTTGGGCAAGCCCAATATTGCGAAACTGCGGACGTGGCTTGGCAGCGGTGTCGGACATGACGGCCTCGGTGTTTCGGAACTAGGGAATCGTGACGGCGAAATTGCCGTGGCCCTTTCGGGCAAACACGCTATTTTCGCCCAGAGATAGGGTCGGTATCAAATCGTAGTGTAAAAGCTCATCAATTCAGACTATTGCGGTAGTGGTATCGATCGGTCAAG
Source organism: Achromobacter sp. ESBL13 (assembly GCF_036668755.1). Taxonomy (NCBI): domain Bacteria; kingdom Pseudomonadati; phylum Pseudomonadota; class Betaproteobacteria; order Burkholderiales; family Alcaligenaceae; genus Achromobacter; species Achromobacter sp. ESBL13. The sequence goes on from NZ_JAZEVT010000003.1 coordinate 309,140, forward strand.
TACAAACCCCGGCGAATTTCCATGGGGCGGTCACCATAGGTGTAAGACACCCGGTCTACCTGCAACAACGGCGTGCCGGCCGGAACATTAAGCAGGGGACAGACTTCGGCCGGCGCAATGACCGCGCGCAGCTTTTCGTCCGCGCGCACCATGCTGACGCCGAATTCGGATTCGAACAGGCCATAGAGCGGCGCCCTGTTGGCAGTCAAGAGCTCTAGGGTAAGGCCACGAAAAATGGAGCCGGGCAGCCAGATGTCGTCCACGACGGTCGGCGTCTGCCCCATGGACAGCAGGCGGCGGATCATCACAACGGTTTCGCCGGCGCGCAAGTCCAGCGCACGGGCGACTTCGGCGGGCGCGCGCACGCGGCGGCATTCCAGGATGCGGCTTTCGGCGCGGCCGGCTTCGCTTTCATCGTCGGCGGCCAGCCGCAGGAAGCGATAGCGCACGCGGGCTTCATGGTGGGTGGCAACAAAGGTGCCCTTGCCCTGGCGGCGCAGCAGCATGTGCTCGGCGGCCAACTCGTCAACCGCCTTGCGCACCGTGCCCTGGCTGACCTGAAAACGGGCAGCCAGATCGATTTCGCTGGGGATGAGTTCGCCGGGCTTCCATTCGCCGCGTTCAAGGCTTTGGACAAGCAGATCCTTGATCTGGCGATAGAGCGGACTGAAAGCGGCCCCCTCGCCCGTTGAACGGGCGGCGCGATTGCGTAAGGAGGTTTCGGGCCGGGGCTCTGCCATGGATCTTCTTGAAAGTGTCATGTTCATCCGGATGATGGGAGGGCGGCGCAAAACGGGTGCGGACCCACATCCAAAAATGCGCTGCCAGGGGTATGAAGAAACGGCCTGTAGCGCATTCGAATAAACGCTCTATTGTGGCATATCGGCCCGGACGCTGTCCAACGTCTTATGTCTTATATAAGATAGAAGAGCGTTTGACGGACCCCTGAAATCGTTCTAGGATTCACGGCTGTCAGGGCCCCGCGCCGGCAGGTTCGTGCGCGCCGTTTTTGATGCCCCAACGATTACACTGATTGGTGAGATTTTTCTCGCCAAACCATTACGGAGAACGTCCATGTCCAAGCCTGCCTTGCGTGTCGCCGTCACCGGCGCCGCCGGCCAAATCGGTTACGCACTGCTATTCCGCATCGCCTCCGGCGAAATGCTGGGTAAAGATCAACCCGTCATCCTGCAACTGCTGGAAATCCCCGACGAGAAAGCGCAAAAGGCCCTGAAGGGCGTCATCATGGAATTGGATGACTGCGCCTTCCCGCTGCTGCAGGAAGTGACCGCCCACAGCGATCCGCGCACCGCCTTCAAGGATGCCGACGTGGCCCTGCTGGTTGGCGCCCGTCCGCGCGGCCCTGGCATGGAACGCAAGGACCTGCTCTCGGTCAACGCCCAGATCTTCACGGCGCAAGGCAAGGCCCTGAACGATGTGGCCAGCCGCAACGTCAAGGTCCTGGTGGTCGGCAACCCGGCCAACACCAACGCCTACATTGCCATGAAGTCGGCGCCGGACCTGCCGGCAAAGAACTTCACCGCCATGCTGCGCCTGGACCACAACCGCGCCCTGTCGCAGTTGTCGGCCAAGTCGGGCAAGCCGGTTGCCGACATCGAAAACCTGATCGTCTGGGGCAACCACTCGCCCACGATGTACCCCGACTTCCGTTTCGCCACCGTCGGCGGCGAATCGCTGACCAAGCTCATCAACGATGACGCCTGGAACCGCGACACGTTCATCCCCACCGTGGGCAAGCGTGGCGCCGCCATCATCGAAGCCCGTGGCCTGTCCTCGGCCGCTTCGGCCGCCAACGCCGCCATCGACCACGTGCGTGACTGGGTCCTGGGCAGCAACGGCAAGTGGGTCACGATGGGCGTTCCGTCGGATGGCTCGTATGGCATTCCGGAAGGCATCATCTACGGCGTTCCGGTCACGACCGAAAACGGCGAATACAAGCGTGTCGAAGGCCTGGAAATCGACGCCTTCTCGCGCGAACGCCTGGACTTCACGCTGAAAGAGCTGCTGGAAGAGCGCGACGGCGTCAAGGACCTGCTGAAGTAAGCAGCGCTTGAATCAGAATTGGGCCCGTTCATGCGGGCCCAATTCTTCTGTACCGCCATCATGCCGAAACATACACCTGTCTCTTGGCCCGGCCGCGCCGGGATTGTCGCGTAGGGGACAGATTTATATTCCGGACCCGCGATAAGGTCGTGGGCTAGCCATAAGAACGGAGACTTCCATGTCCAGACCCGAATCGCCCGGCGCCCTCTTCCGCCGCGCCCTTGTCGAAGAAAGCCCCCTACAGATCATTGGCGCCATCAACGCCAACCACGCCTTGCTGGCCAAGCGCGCCGGCTACCGCGCCATCTACCTGTCGGGTGGCGGCGTGGCGGCCGGGTCGCTGGGGCTGCCGGACCTGGGCATCAACACCATGGACGACGTGCTGACCGACGTGCGCCGCATCACCGACGTGTGCGACGTGCCGCTGGTGGTGGACATCGATACCGGCTTCGGCCCGTCGGCGTTCAACATCGCCCGCACCGTCAAGAGCCTGATCAAGTTCGGCGCGGCCGCCTGCCACATCGAAGACCAGGTCGGCGCCAAGCGCTGCGGCCATCGCCCGGGCAAGGAAATCGTCACCACCGAAGAAATGGCCGATCGTGTCAAGGCGGCTGCCGACGCGCGCACCGACAGCGACTTCTACCTGATCGCCCGCACCGACGCCATCGCCTCGCACGGCGTGGACGCCGCGATCGAGCGCGCGCTGGCGTGCGTGGAAGCCGGCGCCGACGCAATCTTCGCCGAAGCCGCCTATGACCTGCCCACCTACGACCGCTTCGTCAAGGCCGTCAAGGTGCCGGTGCTGGCCAACATCACTGAATTCGGCAAGACGCCGCTGTTCACCGTTGAAGAACTGAAGAGCGTGGGCGTGGGCATGGTGTTGTATCCGCTGTCCGCCTTCCGCGCCATGAACAAGGCCGCCGAAGCCGTCTACACCGCTATTCGTCGCGACGGCCACCAGAAAAACGTGGTGGACCTGATGCAGACGCGCGAAGAGCTATACGACCGCATCGGCTATCACGAATTTGAATCCCGGCTGGACGCTCTGTTTCAAAAGGGCAAAGCGTAATCCCGCCACGCCAGTCCCCCATTGCATCGACCACAGCGAAAGTGAAGGAGTAGAGACATGAGCACGGCTCCCAAAAAGCAAGAAGCCAAGCCGGACGCCAAGCCGGAAGAAAAAGCCGGTTTTAAACCCAAGAAGTCCGTCGCCCTGTCGGGCGTGGTGGCGGGTAACACCGCGCTGTGCACCGTCGGCCGCAGCGGCAACGACTTGCACTACCGCGGCTACGACATCCTGGACATCGCCCACACCAGCGAGTTCGAGGAAATCGCCCACCTGCTGGTTCACGGCAAGCTGCCGAACAAGGCGGAACTGGCCGCCTACAAGCAAAAGCTGAAGAGCCTGCGCGGCCTGCCCGCCCAGTTGCAAGTAGCGCTGGAAGCGCTGCCGGCATCCAGCCACCCCATGGACGTGATGCGCACCGCCGTGTCGGTGCTGGGCTGCGTGCTGCCTGAAAAAGACGACCACAACACCCCGGGCGCGCGCGACATCGCCGACCGCCTGATGGCCAACCTGGGTTCCGCCCTGTTGTACTGGTATCACTACAGCCACAACGGCCACATGATCGACGTGCAAACCGACGACGACAGCATCGGCGGCCACTTCCTGCATTTGCTGCACGGCGAAAAGCCCAGCGACGAATGGGTCAAGGCGATGCACATCTCCTTGAACCTGTACGCCGAGCACGAGTTCAACGCATCGACCTTTACCGCGCGCGTTATCGCCGGCACGGGCTCGGACATGTTCTCGTCGATTGCCGGCGCCATCGGCGCGCTGCGCGGCCCCAAGCACGGCGGCGCCAACGAAGTGGCGTTCGATGTGCAAAAGCGCTATGACTCGCCCGACGAAGCCGAAGCCGACATCCGCCGCCGCGTCGAGGCCAAGGAAGTCATCATCGGCTTTGGCCACCCCGTCTATACCGTGTCCGACCCGCGCAACAAGGTCATCAAGGACGTGGCCAAGAAGCTGTCCAAAAAGGCCGGCAGCACCAAGATGTTCGACATCGCCGAGCGGCTGGAAACGGTCATGTGGGACATCAAGAAGATGTTCCCCAACCTGGACTGGTTCTCGGCAGTCAGCTACCACATGATGGGCGTGCCCACGTCCATGTTCACCCCGCTGTTCGTCATTGCGCGCACGGCGGGCTGGTCGGCCCACATCATCGAACAGCGCATCGACAACAAGATCATCCGCCCCACCGCCAACTACGTGGGCCCGGAAGACCAGAAGTTCGTGCCGCTGGACAAGCGCAAGTAAGGCGGCCGCAACCATAACGAGAACAAGGCGCGGCATGGCCACCTGTATTCACTTCTTTGCTAAGGAGGGTTCGCAATGTCCGCCCCAATCTCAAACGTACGTCCCGATCCCGATCAAGTCCTGGTCGATATCGCGGACTACGTTCTTAACTACGAGATCAAGAGCAGCCTGGCGTATGAGACCGCCCGCAACTGCCTGATCGACACGCTGGGCTGCGGCCTGGAAGCGCTGGAATACCCGGCCTGCAAGAAACTGCTGGGGCCGATTGTGCCGGGCACGGTGGTGCCCCATGGCGCCAAGGTGCCCGGCACGTCGTTTCAACTTGACCCGGTGCAGGCCGCGTTCAACATCGGCACCCTCATCCGTTGGCTGGATTTCAACGACACGTGGCTGGCCGCCGAATGGGGCCACCCCTCGGACAATCTTGGCGGCATCCTGGCCACGGCGGATTGGTTGTCCCGCACCGCGGTCGCCGCCGGCAAAGCGCCCTTGACGATGCGCGACGTGCTGACCGGCATGATCAAGGCGCACGAGATCCAGGGCTGCATCGCGCTGGAAAATTCGTTCAACAAGGTCGGGCTGGACCACGTGGTGTTGGTCAAGGTGGCGTCCACCGCCGTGGTGGCGCAGATGCTGGGGCTGGACCGCGATGAGGTCATCAACGCCGTGTCGTTGGCCTGGGTCGACGGCCAAAGCCTGCGCACGTATCGACACGCCCCCAACACCGGCAGCCGGAAAAGCTGGGCGGCGGGTGACGCCACCAGCCGCGCCGTGCGCCTGGCGCTGATCGCGAAAACCGGCGAGATGGGCTACCCGTCCGTGCTCACCGCCAAGACCTGGGGCTTTTACGACGTGCTCTTCAAGGGCCAGCCGTTCAAGTTCCAGCGGCCGTATGGCAGCTACGTGATGGAAAACGTGCTGTTCAAGATTTCGTACCCGGCCGAGTTCCATTCGCAGACCGCCGTGGAATGCGCCATGGAGCTACATGTGAAGCTCGGTGCGCTGGGCAAGCGCGCGGAAGACATCAAGGCCATCACCATCCGCACGCACGAGGCGTGCATTCGCATCATCGACAAGAAGGGTCCGCTTAACAACCCGGCCGACCGCGACCATTGCATCCAGTACATGGTGGCGGTGCCCGTGCTGTTTGGCCGCTTGACGGCGGCCGACTACGAGGACGATGTGGCGAGCGACCCGCGCATCGACGCCTTGCGCGACAAGATAGTGTGCGTGGAAGACCCCGCCTTCACCCGCGATTACCACGACCCGGACAAGCGCTCGATCGCCAACGCGCTGACGGTGGAATTCGTGGACGGATCCAAGCTGGACGAAATCGTCTGCGAATACCCCATCGGCCACAAGCGCCGCCGCGCCGACGGCATCCCCTTGCTGGAGGCCAAGTTCCGCACCAATCTGGCGCGCATGTTCCCGGCCAGGCAGCAGCGCCGCATTCTGGACGTGTCGCTGGACCAGCAGGCGCTGGAGGCCATGCCGGTGCACGAATACGTGGACCTGTATGTGATCTAGCAGCAGGGCGGCGGGACCATCCGGCGGCCTTACAATGCGGCTTTCCTAGATTGGATGCCGCCATGGCCATGCTTTGGGTCAAGACCTTTCACATCGTCTTCATCGCTTCCTGGTTTGCCGGGTTGTTCTACCTGCCGCGCATTTTCGTGAACCTGGCGCAGCAGTCGGACGCGTCCGTCCAGGTGACGCTGCTGGGCATGGCGCGCCGGCTGTACCGTTTCACCACCATTCTGGCCGTGGTGGCCATTGTTTTCGGCATGTGGCTGTACCTGGGTTACCGCATCGGCGTGGGCCCGGGCAATGGCTGGATGCACGCCAAACTCTTTTTCGTCCTGCTCGTCATCGGCTACCATCACGCCTGTGGCTTGATGCTGCGTAAATTCGAACAGGGCAAAAACACCCGTTCGCATAAGTTCTATCGCTGGTTCAACGAAGTTCCCGTCTTGCTGCTCTTGGTGGTGGTGGCGCTGGTCGTCGTCAAACCCTTCTGATTCCCCCTACCTTTGCACATTCGCCAGGATTCGTATGTCCTCTGATGAACAGGACCGCCCGCGCAAGACGCTGACGATCAAAAAAACGGCGCGTGACGCCCACGCCGTCGAGGCGCCCAAGCGCACCCGCACGGGCGCTCGCGCCAAGCTGGTCGCGCAGATCTCGCGCACCAAGGAAAACGTCGAACGCCAGAAAGACCCTGAAGGCTATCAACGCCGCCAGGAAGAAGAGGCGCGCCGCAAGCCCGGTGCCGGTACGCGTGGCCAGTCGCCCCGTGGCGGCGCGGAACGCGGTCAATACGATCGCGGCCAGCCCAGCCGGGGTGAAGGGCGCGGCCCGGCAGGCCGTGGCGCGTCTGAGCGCGGCACGTCCGAGCGCGGCAGATACGATCGCAACCAGCCTTCCCGCGACCGCTCCGACGATACGCGTCGCGACGCCGCACCCAGCGCCCGTTCCGGCCGCCCGCCGCAACGCGCTCCGCGCCTGCGCGATGACCAGTACATCGCCCCGGCCACCCCGGCAGGCCGCTTCTACGATCCGTTTGAAGATGACGGCCCCGCGCCCGACTTCCAGGCCGAACCGCCCGTAGAGGCATCGCAACCGGATTACCCCGACGTGCACGACGATTACCAGGACGACGCGCACGCCGACCACCAGGATCGCGCGCCCCGCGTCGAAACCCGCAGCCGCCGCCCGCGCGAGACCCGCCAGGCGGAAGTGTTCACCGTGTTCGCGCCCTGCCCTCAAGGCCTGGAAGAGGCCCTGACGGCCGAAATGCAGGCGCTGGGCTATGAAGACGCCCAGGCCGGCCGCGCGGGCTGCTCGTTCACCGCCGACTGGTCGGGCGTGCAGCGCGCCAACCTGTATTCGCGCCTGGCGACCCGCATCCTGGTGCAAGTCGCCCATGCCGAAATCTCGCACGAAGACGACATCCTGGACCTGGCCCGCGACACCCCCTGGGAACGCTGGTTCGGCGCCGAACAAACGCTGCGCGTGGACACCTCGGCCATCAAGAGCCCGGTGCAAAGCTTGCAGTACTGCAATCTGCGCGCCAAGGACGGCATCTGCGACCGCCTGCGCGAACTGGAAGGCGAACGCCCCAGCATCGACACCGTGCGCCCGGACGCCCGCGTCCACCTGTTCTTGACGGGCCACACAGCCACGCTGTACCTGGATACGTCCGGCGAATCGCTGTTCAAGCGTGGCTGGCGCCTGGACAAGGGCGAGGCCCCGCTGCGCGAAAACCTGGCCGCCGGCATGCTGGCCCTGGCCGGGTGGGACCCCGCTGCCCCGCTGCTGGACCCCTTCTGCGGCTCGGGCACCATCCTGATCGAAGCGGCCTGGATCGCCCTGGGCGTGCCCCCGGGCATTTCGCGCCCCTTTGGCTTTGAACGCCTGCGCGACCACGACGCCTACCGCTGGCGCGACCTGAAGGACGACGCGCGCTCGCGCATCCTCCCTCAGCTGGACGCGCCCTTGGTCGGTTACGACCTGGACCCGCAAGCCATTGAATTCGCTCAGAACAATGCGGAACGCGCCTGGCTCACCGCCGACTCGATCCGCTTCGAAATCGGCGACGCGCGCGAAATAACGGCACCCGCCGACCACGGCTGGATCGTCACCAACCCGCCCTACGGCGAGCGCATGCTGACCGAACAGGACGCCGACCTGTGGCGTGACTGGGCCACCTGCCTGAAGCGCAATTTTGCCGGTTGGCAGTTGCACGTCATCACCAGCGACATGACGCTGCCCAACCAGATGCGCCTGAAGCCCAAGCGCCGCGTGCCGTTGCACAACGGCGCGCTGGACTGCCGCCTGTTCGGTTTCGAACTGGTTGCCGCCGGCTACCGCGACGCCTGATCGCCGCCTTGCCCGGGCGGTTCTCGCCCGGGCCGCCCCCCATTCCCCGCGTTCCCGCCACGTTGTAAAAGCGCCGCAACATGCCGGCCGTATCTTTGCTTATGGTGCCCCGCCGCCCGGTTTTGGGGCATCATCAGCACCAAGGTGTTGCCATGTTGCACCAGCTTGCATCTGCCTCTTGCACAGTTTGAGGGTAAACCCCTATAATTCGGGTTATCCCTAGTAGCTAAACAACTGAGCAAGCCCGTGGAGGCTATTGTGATCAACCCGAACAACACCATCCGCCTGACCGACGAACTCGAGCGCCAACTGATGCTCCAGGCAATTGAAGAACAATTCCGTCCGCACCCGATGCGGGCGTTGGCCGCAGGCCTGCGTAAGCTGGCTCACGGCGTGAAGGCCCTGGTTGGCAAGACGAGCGCCAAGAACGCGCACTCCGCCGCCTGAAGCCTGACCGGGCCTGACGTCGCGGCCCGAACGATTTTCCCCTTGGGGGCTGCATAGCCCCTTTTATAGACCCGCCCTTACCGGCGGGTTTTTTTTTGTCGGATAATGCCGACCCATGACGACCGACGCCTTCCTAGACCAGACCCCCAATCGGCTGCGCCGCTTTGCCTGCATGATGTACGAGGCCGTATTGCTGTTCGGCGTCGTCTTCCTGGCCGGCTATCTGCTGGACACGCTAACCCAGAGCAAGAACGCGCTGGAACTGCGCGCGGCGCGCCAGGCCTGGCTGTTTGTGGCAATTGGCGCGTATTTCGTGCTGTGCTGGCGCCGGCGCGGCCAGACCCTGCCCATGAAAACCTGGAATATCCGGCTGGTGGACCGTGACGGCAACACGCCGGCAACGGGCCGCCTGATCTTGCGCTATGTGCTTGTCTGGCCGCTGGTGCTGGCCGGCGCGGCCGTAGTCTGGGGCGCCGCCAGCCTGACGGGCTGGGCGTCGATGGATATGTTCATCGTGGCCGCGCCGTTCACGATCTTTATTTGGTCCTGGTTCGACCCGGACGGCCAGTTCCTGCACGACCGCCTGCTTGGCACGCGCCTGCGCAACGCGCCGCAACGTCAGAAATCCCGCTAACACCCCGCGCCGGGGCCGCGCCGGTCACAACAGCGTCACGATAGCTTCACACGCCCGTCATCGCCGGATGATTTGATTCCAAGGCATGACGACAGCCCACATGGAAGCGACCGTGAACGAAATCCGCCCCGCGCACTGGCGTGCCCTTTGGATTTCCGATATTCACCTGGGCACAGCCGGGTGCAAGGCGGATTTCCTGCTTGATTTCCTGGACCACAACGACTCGGACACCTTGTATCTGGTGGGCGACATTGTCGACGGCTGGCAACTGCGCAAGCACTGGCACTGGCCGCGCGCGCACAACGACGTCATTCAACGCATTCTGCGCAAGGCACGCAACGGCACGCGGGTGGTGTTCATCCCCGGCAACCACGACGAATTCGCGCGGGAATTCGCGGGCTACGCATTCGGCGACATTGAGATCCTGGATGAAGACGTGCATGTCACCGCCAAAGGCTTGCGGCTGCTGGTGCTGCACGGCGATCAATTCGACGGCGTCATCCAGCACAGCCGTTGGCTGGCCCATCTGGGCGACGGGCTCTATCAATTGGCCTTGTGGATCAACCACCACTTCAACCGGCTGCGGCATCGCCTGGGGCTGCACTACTGGTCGCTGTCGCAATATCTGAAGCACAAGGTCAAGAACGCGGTGTCGTTCATTACCGATTTCGAAGAGGCGCTGGCGGGCGAAGCGCGCCGGCGGGGCCTGGACGGCGTAGTGTGCGGCCACATTCACAAGGCGGAATTGCGCGACGTTGGTGGCATCCTCTACTGCAATGACGGCGACTGGGTGGAAAGCCTGTCGGCCCTGGCAGAAACCCACGACGGCCAGTTGCAGCTGCTGGACTGGGCCGCCATCCAGTCCGAGCGGCAGGCCGAGCCCACCGCCCGCCCCCCGCGATCGCTGTCGCTGCCCGCCCTGCCGTCAGCGCTTCGACGCCAAAGCAAACACCCGTGATAACCCGTATGCGTCCCCATTACGCAACGGGGATATTGCAGTTCACGGCCCTCTAGGTCATGCTTGCATCTGAGGCAACGGGCGAGCCGGCCCGTTCACGCAGCTGCAACATGCTTACAACATAGGGCCATGAACGACCAATATCAGGCGCTCTACCAAACATTCCGCTGGCTGGTTCCCACCCAGTTCAACATCGCGGAAGCGTGCTGCCACCGCTGGGCATCCAGTAGTCCGGATGCGCGGCGCATCGCCATCTACTACGAAGACGAGTCGGGCAACCGCGAAGTCTGGACCTATGCGCGCCTGGCCGAAGCCGTCAATCAGCTGGCCAACGGCCTGGTGAAGATGGGCGTGGGCCGGGGCGACCGGGTCGGTGTGGTGCTGGGGCAACGGCCTGAAACGGTCGTGGCCCATATGGCCATCTACACCGTCGGCGGCGTCGTCTTGCCCCTGTCGGCGCTGTTCGGCCCCGAGGCACTGGAAGCCCGTCTGCGCGACTCCGAAACGCGGGTCGCCATCGTGGACCACGCTTCCAGCGCCAACCTGCTGGCCGTCAGCGACAACTGCCCCAACCTGCAACAGATCATCGGCATCGGCTTCGCTGACGAACGCGTGCTGCCATGGCGCAGCCTGCTTGCCCGACAGCCCAACGAATTCAAGGCCGTGCCGACGCGTTCATCGGACCCGGCCATTCTGCTTTACACGTCAGGCACCACCGGCGCGCCCAAGGGCGCGCTGCTGCCCCACAGTGTATTGATCGGCAACCTGCCGGGCTTCGTGGCCTCGCAAGACTGGTTCCCCAAGCCGGGCGATGTGTTCTGGTCGCCGGCCGACTGGGCCTGGACGGGCGGCATGATGGACGCGCTGTTGCCAACCCTGTATTTCGGCCATCCCATCGTGGGCACGCGCGGCCGCTTTTCGCCCGAGCGCGCGTTCGAGCTCATGGAGCGCTACCAGGTCACCAATACCTTCCTGTTTCCCACGGCCCTGAAAATGATGATGAAGGCCGTGCCCGAGCCTCGCAACCATTACCAGCTGGCGCTGCGTTCCATCATGAGCGCGGGCGAAAGTGTGGGGGAAACGGTCTTTGAATGGTGCCAGTCGGCGCTGCGCGTGACGCCCAACGAGATGTTCGGCCAAACCGAAATGAACTACGTGGTGGGCAATAGCCAGAAGCGCTGGCCCGCCCGCGCGGGCAGCATGGGCCGCCCGTATCCCGGCCACCAGGTGGCGGTTTTGAACGACGAAGGGCGGCCGGTGGCGCCCGGTGAGACCGGCGAAATTGCCGTCAACCGGCTGGACATCCACGGCTTTCCCGACCCCGTAATGTTCCTGGGCTATTGGCGCAACGAAGCCGCCACTCAGGCCAAATTCAAGGGCGATTGGTGCCTGACGGGTGACTTGGCCACCGTCGACGCGGACGGCTACCTTTGGTACGCCGGGCGTGCCGATGACGTGTTCAAGTCGGCCGGTTACCGCATCGGCCCCGGCGAAATCGAAAGCTGCCTGGTCGGCCACCCCGCCGTGGCCAACGCCGCCGTGGTGCCCAAGCCGGACGCCGAACGGGGCGCTTTGGTCAAGGCGTATGTCGTGCTGACGCCCGAATTCGCCCACCGCGACCGCGGCGAGATCATCGAGAACCTGCAGGAACATGTTCGTGAGCGCCTGGCGCCGTACGAATACCCGAAAGAGATCGAGTTCGTCGACGAACTTCCGATGACCACGACCGGGAAAATCCAACGCCGCATCCTGCGCCAACGTGAGCAAGAGCGCGCGCACATCGTGGCGACGGCACCCGCGGCGGCGCCTGTGGCAACCGGGGCACCTGCGACGGTCGCGACGCAAGCGGCAACCGTGGCACCGAAGGCGTCCACGCCGCCAGCGCCCACCGCCGCGCCGCCAGCGCCCAAGCCGTCCGCACCCGCCGATACACCCAAGGTGTCCGCGCCCGCCACGTCCGCCGCCGTGCCGAAATCGACGTCACCCTCGCCCGCCGCCACGCCCGGCCTCGCCGACGCCGCCGCACCGGCCGAGAACGTCGCGCCTGCCCCTGAGGGCCCTGAAAAATGATCGGAAACCTAGGCAATGCCCATCTACCAGCTTGACGACCTGATCCCACGCATCGACCCCGCAGCCTATGTCGCCGACAGCGCCGACATCATCGGCAATGTCACGCTGGAAGCCGGCGTCAGCATTTGGTCGCACGTATCGATCCGGGGTGACAACGACGCCATCCTGATCCGCCATGGCACCAATATTCAGGAATCCAGCGTCCTGCACGTGGACAGCGGCTGTCCCATGACCATCGGCCCGAATGTCACCGTGGGCCATCAAGCCATGTTGCACGGCTGTACGATCCACGAAGGCGCGCTGGTGGGCATGCAGGCCATCGTGCTGAACAACGCGGTGATCGGGCGCAATTGCCTGATCGGCGCCGGCGCCATCATTCCGGAAGACCGCGTCATTCCCGACAACTCATTGGTGATCGGCATCGGCAAGATCGTGCGCGAACTGTCCGAAGAAGAAATCGCCAATCTGCACAAGAACACCGCCCATTACGTGGCGCGCGGCCAACACTACAAGACGGCCCTCAAGCGCCTGGCCTGAGCGCCCGGGGCAGTTGCCGTAGCCCTGCTGGCAGCAGGGGGAATTGGGTGGCCTGATCGGCTAACATTCCCCCATGACCGATCAGCTCAAAAAATACCTTACCGAAGACCGCAGCGTCCGCATCCAGGCCGTCCGCCTGGACGCGACCTGGAAGGCCGTTCAGGCCAACCACGACTACCCGCCCGCCATCACCCACCTGCTGGGCGAATTGGTAGCGGCCTCTACCCTGCTTGCCGCCAACATCAAATTCGATGGCTCGCTGGTGCTTCAGATCCAGGGCGACGGCCCCATCGCCCTGCTGGTGGTGGAATGCCGTTCGGACCTTAGCCTGCGCGCCACCGTCAAAGTGCGCGAAGGTCATGAAGTGCCGTCCGATGGCACCATGCAAAGCCTGCTGAACCCCGGGGGCAACGGGCGCTTCATCGTCGTGCTGGACCCGCAACGCAAGCTGCCGGGCCAGCAGACCTACCAGGGCATCGTGCCGCTGGAAGGCGACACGGTGGCCGAAGCGCTGCAACACTACATGAAGGCGTCCGAACAGCTGGACACGCGCTTGTGGCTGGCCGCCGATGCCGACAACGCCGCGGGCATGCTGGTGCAACGCCTGCCGTTCCATGGTGGCACCGACGCCCCGCTGTTGACTGAGCAAGCCGCCGCCGAAACCTGGGACCGTGTGGTCGCCCTGGCCAGCACACTCAAGCGCGACGAAGTGCTGGAAGCCGATATCGACACCTTGATCCATCGCCTGTTCTGGGAAGACACCTTGCTGGCGTTCGACCCGGCGCCCGTGCGCTGGCATTGCCCTTGCACGCGCGAGCGCGTCGCCAGCATGCTGCGTTCGCTGGGCGAAGAAGAGGTCAACAGCGTCCTGGCCGAGCGCGGCCAAGTGGATGTGTCATGCGACTTCTGCGGCAAGCCCTATAAGTTCGACGCCGTGGATTGCGCCACGTTGTTCTCGCCAAACCAGCCTGCCGCCGACGACGCGCCGCCCACGGTGCACTGATCGCGCCGCGTCCCGCCCTGCGGGACATTTCCATCACCTCGGATTGTCCGTATCGACAGGCGGTCATGCCCGCGCCACACTGCGCAGCCATGACCGCCTTTTTCTTTGCCGCCTCGCGCCAGCGGGGCGCCGCCGCCATTGAATTCGCCGTGGCGGGCGCCATGGTGTTGCTGATGGGCCTGCTGGGCATCGAAGCAGCACGCTGGCAAGCCGTGCGCCAAATGGCGCACGTGGCGCTGATGGAAGCCGCGCGCGCCGGCGCCACGGCCCATGTGCAACCGGCTCCCATGCGCGATGCATTCATTCAAGGCTTGCTGCCCCTGCATGCCGGCGCCGACGGCGAAGCCGGTGCGAGGCGCAGGCTGGCGCGCGCACATGCCGACGCCTCGGCGGGCACGGGCCTTGGCGCGTGGCGAATCGAAGTCTTGCAGCCCGATGCCAGGATGTTCCGCGACCATGGCCGCAAGGACCTGGCCGTCCTGGCCGCGCCGGGCCGACGCGCCATCGACAACGACTACCAGGACTTGCAGCACGCCAGGCGACCGCCGCGCCCCGGCGCTGCCACCATCTTCGACGCCAACACCCTGAAGCTGCGGCTGACTTATCTGCACAAGCCTTGGCTGTTCCCCGTACGAGCGGCGCTCACCGCGCTGGGGCGCAACGACGCCAGCTACGCGGGCGTGGCTCGCAGGCATGGGTTGCTGCCGATTCAGGTTGAACTGGAAATGGAGATGCACACGCACCCGGTCGATTGGACGGGCGCGCGGCCAGGGCCGGCGGAAATCGTGGTGGGGGCATGCCGCGATGCCCTCTGCGATTGACGCCGGGCATCGGCTATGAGTTACCGGCTATGAGTTACCGGCTATGAGTTACCGGCTATGAGTTATCGGCTATCAGCTGTCAGCGACCAGCAAGCAAGCCGGCCGCCGCAAGCTTACTGACGCGTGCTGTTGGCCGGCTTGGGTGCGGCGGCGGGTGTAGCACGAGCGGCGGGCGGCTTGGCTGCCGGGGCGCTGGTGCGAGCCGGCGTGGCGGGCTTGGTGGCCGCATCGGTCGCCAGGGTCGCGCCGCCGGCGGGCGGTTGCGCATTCTGCGGCAGGATGTGAACGAACACTTCACCGTCGCGCATCATGCCCAACTCGCCGCGGGCGCGCTCTTCAATGGCGCCAGAGCCGCCTTCAAGGTCTCGCACTTCGGCTTCCAGCGCGGCATTACGCGCGCGCAGGCCTTCATTGGTCTCGCGCTGCTCGGCCACTTGGCGTTGCAAATCCCAGACCTTGAACCAGCCGCCTTTACCCAACCAAAGCGGGTATTGGATCAAGCCTACCAGCACGAACAGCACCAGGAACAACAGGCGCATACGCGAGAACCCTCAGAGCAGTCGTGGCGCGGATGCGATGGCGGCGCGGGGCGTCGCCATCGCGCTTCCCATCAACGCAGGTTGTAGAAAGCTTCCAGGCCAGGATACGACGCCACTTCAGCCAGCTCTTCTTCGATACGCAGCAGCTGGTTGTACTTGGACATGCGATCCGAACGGGACAGCGAACCCGTCTTGATCTGCATGGCGTTGGTCGCCACGGCGATGTCGGCGATGGTGGAATCTTCGGTTTCGCCCGAACGGTGCGACACGACGGCGGTGTAGCCGGCGCGCTTGGCCATTTCGATGGCGGCGAAGGTTTCGGTCAGCGTGCCGATCTGGTTGATCTTGATCAGGATCGAGTTGGCGACGCCCTTCTGGATGCCTTCACGCAGGATCTTGGTGTTGGTGACGAACAGGTCGTCGCCCACCAATTGCACCTTCTTGCCCAACTGGTCGGTCAACAGCTTCCAGCCGTCCCAATCGTTTTCGGCCATGCCGTCTTCGATCGAGATGATGGGGTACTTGTCGCACCAGGTGGCCAGCAGGTTGGTGAATTCCTGCGAGGACAGCGAGATGCCGCCTTCGCCGGCCAGCGTGTACTTGCCGTCGCGGTAGAACTCCGAGCTGGCGCAATCCAGGCCCAGGGCGATCTGCGTGCCCGGCTCGTAACCGGCTTCGGTGATGGCCTTCAGGATCAGCTGGATGGCGGCTTCATGGCTGGGGACGTTGGGGGCAAAGCCGCCTTCATCGCCCACGGCCGTGGACATGCCCTGGCCGTGGATCAGCTTTTTCAGCATGTGGAAGACTTCAGCGCCCCAGCGCAGGGCCTCGCGGAAGCTGCCCGCGCCCACCGGCAAAATCATCAGTTCTTGCAGGTCCAGCGTGTTGTTGGCGTGCGCGCCGCCGTTGATGACGTTCATCATCGGCACGGGCATGCTCATGGGGCCGCTGCCGCCGAAATAGCGGTACAGCGACAGGCCGGATTCGTCGGCGGCGGCGCGGGCCACGGCCATACTGGCCGCCAGGATCGCATTGGCGCCCAGGCGTTCCTTGGACTCGGTGCCATCCAGCTCGATCAAGGTGCGATCGACGAAGGTCTGTTCCTGGGCATCCAGGCCCATCAATGCTTCGGAGATTTCCGTATTCAGGTTCTCAACGGCGCGCAGAACGCCCTTGCCCAGATAACGGCTCTTGTCCCCGTCGCGCAGCTCGATGGCTTCGCGGGCGCCGGTGGATGCGCCGGACGGCACGGCCGCGCGGCCCATGGCGCCGGATTCCAGCAGCACATCGCATTCCACGGTGGGGTTGCCGCGCGAATCCAGAATTTCGCGGCCGATGATGTCGACGATTGCACTCATGACTTTACATTCCCTGAACGATAAACATATTCATGACGGCCGCGCCCTCGCGGGCGTTGCGGGCACGGCGGTACTGCCAGGAGTCGTAGAAGGCCTGGGCGGCGGTCATCGACGGAAATTCCATGACGACGGTGCGGCCGGGCTTACGGCCCTCAAGGTGCTTGGTCTCACCGCCCCGCACCAGGACCTTGGCATCGTACGCGCGCATGGCGAGCGTGGACAGACGCTTGTAGTCTTCGTATTGCGCGGGCTTGGTCACCGTGACTTCGGCGATGATGTAAGCACTCATGGGGTTCCTTCAGAGCAGTGGCGTTGAAAGGGGGTGGGCGCCGGATACGGCAAAGCCGCCAGTGTCGCGCAAAGCGGCCTGGCGACACCTGTCCGATGCTAATTGGTTGTATCCGAAAGAAGCGCCGCCGCCTAGTGCGGCGCTGGAGAAATGGGCCGCGGCCCCGAGGATCCGCTTACGGAACTCGAGACCGCGAACCGGCATTACGCCTCCTGACCGCGGCGAGACTTCTGCTCGATGGCGGCGCGGATATAGCTGGAGAACAACGGATGGCCATCACGCGGGGTCGACGTGAACTCCGGGTGGAACTGCACGCCCACGAACCACGGGTGGTCGGGCAATTCCATCATTTCCGGCAGGTTTTCGGTCGGCGTGCGGGCGCTGATCACCATGCCGGACTCTTCCAGTCGCGGCACGTAGACGTTGTTGACCTCGTAGCGGTGACGGTGACGCTCATTCACTTCGTCGCCGTAGATGGTCTGCGCGCGGGTGCCCGGCTTGATCGGCACGCGCTGCGCGCCCTTGCGCATGGTGCCGCCCAGGTCGGACGAATTGTCGCGCTTTTCGACCTTGCCTTCGCGGTCCATCCATTCGGTGATCAGTGCCACCACCGGATGGGGCGCCGACGGGTCGAATTCCGTGCTGTTGGCGCCGCCCAGGCCGGCGACGTGGCGCGCGAACTCGATGACGGCCAGTTGCATGCCCAGGCAGATGCCCAGATACGGCACGCCGTTTTCACGGGCGTAGCGGATCGCGGCGATCTTGCCTTCGGTGCCGCGCTTGCCGAAGCCGCCCGGAACCAGAATGGCGTCAAGATGCTTCAGTTGGTCGGTACCGCGGGTTTCGATGTCTTCCGAATCGATGTATTCGATGTTGATCTTCGAGCGCGTGTGGATGCCGGCGTGAACCAGGGCTTCCGTCAGCGACTTGTACGATTCGGTCAGGTCGACGTACTTGCCGACCATGCCGATCGTCAGCTGGTGCTGCGGGTGCTCCAGCGCTTCGACCAGGTTGTCCCACATGGACAGATCGGCCGGCGGCGGGGTCAGGCCCAACGCTTCGCAGACGATATTGTCCACGCCTTGCTTGTGCAGCATGGCGGGAATCTTGTAGATGGAATCGGCATCCCAGACCGAGATGACGGCGTCCAGCGGCACGTTCGAGAACATCGAGATCTTGGCGCGCTCGTCGTCCGGGATGGGACGGTCGGCGCGGCACAGCAGCGCGTTCGGATAGATACCGATTTCGCGCAGCTTCTGGACCGAATGCTGCGTAGGCTTGGTCTTGAGTTCGCCGGCGGAAGCGATGAACGGCACCAGGGTCAGGTGCACGAAGGCCGCGTTGTTGCGGCCCATGCGCAGGCTCATCTGGCGCGCGGCTTCCAGGAAAGGCAGGGACTCGATGTCGCCCACGGTGCCGCCGATTTCGACGATGGCGACATCCGTGTTGCCGTTCCAGCCCGCTTCGGCGCCACGGGCGATGAAGTCCTGGATTTCGTTGGTGATGTGCGGAATCACCTGGACGGTTTTGCCCAGGTAGTCGCCACGCCGTTCCTTGCGCAGCACCGATTCGTAAATCTGGCCGGTGGTGAAGTTGTTCACCTTGTGCATGCGAGCGGAAATGAAACGCTCGTAGTGGCCCAAGTCCAGATCGGTTTCGGCGCCGTCTTCCGTGACGAACACTTCACCGTGCTGGAAGGGGCTCATCGTGCCCGGATCGACGTTGATGTACGGATCGAGCTTCAGCATGGTGACCTGCAAACCACGCGACTCGAGAATGGCGGCGAGCGACGCAGCGGCGATGCCCTTGCCCAGGGAAGACACCACTCCGCCGGTGACAAATACGTATTTGGTCATCGTAATGAGCACCCGGGACGAGCGGGCGCGTGCGGGAAATTTGGATTATAGCCGGGAGGCGGAAGTTATTTGGGTTTTCCCCTAGCGCTGACGCGTAACATTTGGCAGCACTCAAATGCCGGCCTGGGCGCGCCGCATTCACGCGGGCCCCAGACGCCGTGATATGTTCGATCCCTAATTTTCGACCCCGCTTTTTCTCAACTTTCCGCCACCGTCGATGACCCCTTCCACGTTTCCAGCATCAGCGTCGCCTTCCCCGGCATCCGCTCCTTCGGCCGCCGCCGCCTCGCTCGCCTGGCGCCTGGCGTTGACCGCCGTTATCGTGCGCCTGGCTTACGGCGCATTGGTGCAGGGCTACACCATGCTGGCCCTGCCCCAATTCGACCAAATGCGCGAAATGTACAGCCAGCCGCAATACCTGATGCCGCTGCTGACCAACATCCTGGCATCCGCCGTCATGGTCGGTTTGACGGTGTGGGGCACGATGCATGGCTGGCTGCGCCGCCACAACACCACGGCGGTGGACGAGCCGCGCAAGCTGTTCGGCACCTTTATCGCCTTGCAGCTGATCTACACCTTGATGGTGTCGGCGGCCAGCGCCTACCTGCACAACGTGGGCATGCGCTTCGTCATGCAGAACCGCGGTGCGCTGACCGAGCAGTTCGGCCTTGAACTGACCGGCCAGTTCCTGACCATGGCCATGCTTTTCCGCGTGGTGAACATCGTGCTGGAAATCGTCGGCATGTGCCTGGTCGTGCGCATTGCCGCCTGGACGGTGCAACGCAAGGGCGCGCCAGGCGCACCCGCCTACGGTCGGCGGCACGCGGCCTGGATCGCCGGGCTGACCGTGCTGGCCTGGCAGTTGACCGTATCAATCGCCGCGGGCGGCTATTTGCAAATGATGGTTCTGGATGCCGGTTGGACGGCCTTTGTGTTGGGCTATATCGCGCTGCCCGCGTTGCTGTTCGCGCTGTGCGTCGTCACCTGCCTGAAGGCACTGCCGCGCCACATCGGCCGCGCCCGCCTGGGGCGTGCCGTCGCCCATGGCAGCCTGGCCTTCTGGCTGGCCCAGGCGGCCGGCATCGGCCTGGCCTATCTGGCCGTCAAGGCCATGACATGGAGCCAGATGATGCGCGCCGCGCAGTCTTATTCGGCAAGCGCTGCCGTGCTGGCGATCTACGCCGCGCTGCTGGTGATGGGGTGCATGGCCG
Organism: Achromobacter sp. ESBL13; assembly: GCF_036668755.1. Lineage (NCBI taxonomy): Bacteria > Pseudomonadati > Pseudomonadota > Betaproteobacteria > Burkholderiales > Alcaligenaceae > Achromobacter > Achromobacter sp. ESBL13. The sequence goes on from NZ_JAZEVT010000003.1 coordinate 329,126, forward strand.
GCGCCCTGGCGCTGTACTGGGGCGCCAGGCAGGCGGCGAAGTCGGCCTGAGCGTTGTCGCCGGCCCCGCCTGGCGACCGTCCTACGCGCTGATCGGCGCGGTGCTGCGTTCAAGCCAAGCCAGGGCCTCGCCTTGCACCAGCGGAGACAGTCGCTCGAACACCGTCTTGTGATAGTCGTTCAGCCACGCGATTTCGTCCGCGCGCATCAGCGACACCTCGATGCAACGCGTGTCGATCGGGCATAGCGTCAGCGTCTCAAAGCACAGGAATTCGCCCAATTCCGACGTCAGCCAGCTGCGGTTGGCGACCAGGTTTTCGATGCGCACGCCCCAACGGCCCGGGCGATAGATACCGGGTTCGTTCGACGTGATCATGCCCGGCTCCATCGCGGTGTGCGGGCCCGGCATGGCGCGGTACGAAATCACCTGCGGGCCTTCGTGCACGTTCAGGAAATAGCCCACGCCGTGGCCGGTGCCATGGCCGTATTCCGCCCCGCCTTCCCAGATGGGCGCGCGCGCAATGGCGTCCAGCATGGGCGACGGCGTGCCGCGCGGGAACGACGCGCGCGACAACGCGATCATGCCCTTGAGCACCAGCGTGAAGTCCACTTTCTGATCGGCGCTGGGCGTGCCCACCGCAACCACGCGGGTGATGTCGGTAGTGCCGCCCAGGTACTGGCCGCCCGAATCGATCAGCAACAGGCCATCGCCTTCGATGGTGGCGTGCGATTCCGGCGTGGCGCGGTAATGCGGCATGGCGCCGTTGGCGTTGAATCCGGCGATGGTGGCAAAGCTGGGGCAGACGTAGGCCGGGCGGCGGGCGCGGGCGGCGGTGATCTGCTCATCGATGGTCAGTTCGGTAATGGTTTCCTTGCCCAGCGCGCCTTCGAACCAGGAAAAGAACTCACACAGCGCGGCGCCGTCCTGGGCCATCGCCTGGCGCACATGGGCCAGTTCGGCATCCGTCTTGCGCGACTTGAACAAGGTGGACGGGTTGATCGCTTCAATGCGCGGCACGGCGGGGTCCATGGCGTGGAACACGCCGCAGGTCACGCGCGCCGGGTCGATCAGCAGCGTCTGGTCCCGTTCCAGCGAGGCCAAGGCGTCCGCGGCCTGCGCATAGCCTGCCACTTCGACGCCATCGGCAGCCAGCGTGGCGCGCAGCGTGTCGTCGATCTTGCCGTCGGCCACGAATAGCGTGGCGTGGTCCAGGCCGATCAGCGCATGGCCGACGAACACCGGGTTGTACTCCACGTCGGCCCCGCGCAGGTTCAGCAGCCACGCGATGTCGTCCACGGTGCAGATGAAATGCACATCGGCGCCATGTGCGCGCATGGCGCCGCGCACCTGCGCCAGCTTGTCGGCGCGGGTCACGCAGGCTTCGGGCGCAACGTGTTCATAGATCCCGGCGTCGGGCAGGCCCGCGCGGTCGGTCCAGATGTCGTCCAGCAAGTCTTCCCGGATTTCCAGCGTGGCGCCAGACTTGGCGGCCGCTGCCGACAAGGCGCGGAATGCGCCCAGGCCCAGCACCTGGCCGTCAACGCCGATAACGTCGCCCGCGCCGGTGTTGGCGGCCAGCCAGTCGACATGGCCCGGCGTGGACGCCAGCGCGATCTTCATCAACTGCACACCGGTACCGGCCAGTTGCGCCTCGGCCTGCACCCAATAGCGGCTGTCCACCCACAGCCCGGCAAAGTCAGCCGTGACGACCAGCGTGCCGACCGACCCCGTGAAGCCCGACAGCCAGCGCCGCCCCTGCCAGCGCGCCGGCAGGTACTCGGACAGGTGCGGGTCCGAAGACGGGACGATATAGGCGGACAGGCCGCGGCGGCTCATGGCCTGCCGCAATTGGGCGATACGGGCGTCGGTGCTAGACATGGGGGATGGGATCCTTAGCGCAACATGAAAGACATGGCGGCCAGGCTGTTCAACGTGCGGACGGCCGACTGCATGCTATCCACGGTGAATCGCAAGGTCACGCCGTCCACGCGTTCCAGCGTGGGCCACATGCAGAACAGGTCGGCCAGCGCCGCGCTCTGTGTCTGCAACCGGCATTCTATAGGGGCGGGAATGCGGAAAGGAACGGGTTTCGGATCGGCGGCGGACGTGGCCTTGCCCTTGAGCTTGCGCACCGCGGTCTCGGCGGCGGCGGCGATGGCGCGGCGCGCGGCGGCGGGCGACAAGGTCACGCCGCTGCCCTGGCCATGGGCCACTTTGGTCTGCACCCATTCAGCGCCGGGGAACGTGTCGCGCGTTTCGGCGATGAACACGTCGTCGCCCGTACCCAAGATCACGGGCACGCCCATTTCGCCGGCCAGCGCGCCATACAGGCCCGCTTCGCCCAGCTCCATGCCGTTGATCAGCACACGCGCGAAGGCAAAGCTGTTGATCGTGTGCGCCAGAATGCCGCGCCCTTGCGAACGCGAGTGATAGCCGATCATGAAGACGGCGTCGCAGCCCTCTTCCAAGCCGCCCATCATGCCCAGGTAGCGCGGCTTGCCCAGCACCAGGCGCGCGCGTTCGTCCAGGCCGTCGGGCAGCAGGTTGCGAAACCCGCCGTGCGAATCGTTGACCAGGATTTCTTCGGCGCCGCCTGCAATGGCGCCTTGCACGGCCGCGTTGGCCTCGGCGGTCATCCAGGCGCGGGCGCGCTCGTATTCGCCGTTGCCGGCGCGGACTTGCTCGGCGTGGAAGACGCCGGCGACGCCTTCGATATCGGTGGAAATCAGGATCTTCATGGGGTCAGCCTTCAAGGAATTCAGAATGCGGTGTCGGACAGCCATCGGCGCCACTGCGGCGCGGCCTCGCGGATGGCCGCGCGGTGATGGCCGCTGCGCCCGGTCACGGCGTCGGCGTGCCACAGCGCGGCGATGATGGCTTGTTCGCAGGCTTCGGCAGCGGCTTCGAACAAGGGGTCGATACGGGTTTCGTGCAGCATCGCCACGGCGGGCATCGGCTGCTCGGCCAGTTGCGGCACGGTGTACGCGGTGGAAAAGGCCAGCGCGATGTCACCGCTGCCGTGGCCGAACACGGACCCCGTGCGCGCCAGGCCCGCGCCCGCGCGCAGCGACAGGCGGCGCAATTGGCGCGAGTCCAGCGGCGCGTCGGTGGCCAGCAACAAGATGATGGAGCCCTTCTCCGGCGCAATCGCGGCGTTCTCGCCTTGCTGCGCCAAGCCCCGGTCCAGCTGGTCGGCCAGACGGCGGCCAAACGGGCGGCCCGCCACGGTCAGGTTGGGCAAGCGGCCGAAGTTGGCCAGCACCAGCGCGCCAACGGTGTAGCGCAGGCCGGGCTGGATGGACGCCACGCGGGACGCCGAGCCAATACCGCCCTTGAACGAAAAGCACGACATGCCGCGCCCGGCCCCGACCGCCCCCTGGTCGAACGCCTTGGCCGCGCGGGCGTAGGCCTCGGCGTAATGCGATTCCTGCACGGCCAGCGCCTGGATGTCGTTCAAGTAGCCGTCATTGCATTCGAACACCAGCGGGTTCACGGTGGCCATGCCGCGCCCGATCTCGGGGTTGGCCGCGATGGCCTGGCGAATCTGCGCGTTGGCGACGGTGCCCACGCCAAAGGTGTTGGTCAGCGCGACAGGCGTTTCCAGCACGCCCAGCTCTTGCACCTGGACCAGGCCCGTGCTTTTGCCAAAGCCGTTCAGCACGGTGGCAGAGGCAGGAACCTTGTCCAGAAATGGGTCGCCGGCGTGCGGGCGCACGACGGTGACGCCCGTCTGCTGCGCGCCGTCGGCCAGCGTGCAATGGCCGACGGTGACGTCGCCGACGTCGCAAATCGAATCCAGGGGCCCTGACGGCAGCACGCCGATGCGGGGCAGATCCAGCGCTTGTTTGTTCATGATTGCCGCGTGTTGCCACGCTCCTTAATGCAAAACGCCGCCGCCCTTCGGGAAGGGGCGACGGCGCAGATAGTGCCCCCAAGCCGCGCGCCTTTGGGGCGGGCTGCCCCGCCTTGGGGCGGCCCGGCGACAGGGCCTTTCCTATTTACTTGCAGGTATCACTTGCGGTCGATCTTCGGATCGAGCGCGTCGCGCAGGCCGTCGCCCAGCAGGTTGAACGCCAACACCGTCAGGAAGATCGCCAGCGCCGGGAAGATGGCCACGTGCGGGGCGATGACCATGTCGGCGCGCGCCTCGTTCAGCATGGCGCCCCACTCGGGCGTGGGAGGCGACGCACCCATGCCCAGGAACGACAGGCTGGCGGCGGTGATGATCGACGTGCCGATGCGCATCGTGCCGTACACCACGATCGGCGAGATCGTGCCGGGCAGGATGTGGCGCATGATGATCGTCCAGTCGGACGCGCCCACGCTCTTGACGGCTTCAACATACGTCATCTGCTTGATCGACAGCGTGTTGCCGCGCACCAGGCGGGCAAACGCCGGCACGCTGAACACGGCCACGGCCACGATCACGTTGACCATGCTGGAACCCAGGATGGCCACCACGCCGATTGCCAGCAGCATGCCCGGAAACGCCAGCAGCACGTCCGAGATACGCATCGTGATGCGTTCCCACCAGCCTTCGTAGTAACCGGCCATCAAGCCCATGAAGGTGCCGACGATGGCGCCCATGGCCACCGACAGGAAGCCCGCGGCCAGCGAGATCCGGGCGCCCATGACAATGCGGCTGAAGATGTCGCGACCCAGCGAATCCACGCCCAGCCAGTGGGTCAGCGACGGGCCGGCGTTAAGCGCGTCGTAGTCGAAGAAATTCTCGGGGTCGAAGGGCACGATCCACGGCGCGAACGCCGCGACCACAACCAGCAACAGCACGAACATGCCGGCGCCCACGGCCAGCTTCTGCTTCTTGAATTTGCGCCAGAATTCGGTGGCGGGCGTGCGCACGTCGTTCTTCGGAACGGCGGCGACCATCGTGGCGGGTGTCGGATTGCTCATGGCCGCCTCACTTGTAACGGATGCTGGGATTGATGACGCCATAGAGCACGTCGACAATCAGGTTGATCAAAATGAATTCCAGCGAGAACAGCAGCACCAGGCCCTGAATCACCGGATAGTCGCGCTGGGTCACGGCATCAACCAGCAGGCGGCCAAGGCCGGGCCAGTTGAAGACGGTTTCCACCACGATCGAGCCGCCCAGCAAGAAGCCGAACTGCAAGCCCATCATGGTGACCACGGGAATCAGCGCGTTGCGCAGCGCGTGCTTGATGACGACGCGGCGCTCGGTCAGGCCCTTGGCGCGGGCCGTGCGCACGAAGTCTTCCTGGATCACTTCCACGAACGATGCGCGGGTAAAGCGCGCCATCACGGCGGCTACCGCGGCGCCCAGCGTGATGGACGGCAGGATGTAGTGTTGCCAGGTCGAGGCGCCCACGGTCGGCAGCCAACCCAGGTTCACAGAGAACACCTGCATCAGCATCATGCCCAGCGCGAACGCGGGGAACGAAATGCCCGACACCGCCAGCGTCATGCCAAGCCGGTCGGGCCAGCGATTGCGCCAGACCGCGGACACGATCCCGATGATCATGCCGAAGGTCACTGACCACACCATGCTGGCAAGCGTCAGCCACAACGTGGGCATGAAACGGTCGGAAATCTCGGTCGAGACGGGGCGCTTGGTACGCAGCGAGGTACCCAGGTCGCCTTGCAGCATGTGGCTGAAGTAGCGCACGAACTGCTGCGGCAGGGGCAGATCCAGCCCAAGTTCCTTGCGCACGAGCTCAACGGTTTGCTGGTCGGCCTCCTGGCCCGCGGCCAGTCGCGCCGGGTCGCCCGGAAGCATGTGCACAAACAGGAACACGACCACGGCTACCAGCAGCAGCGTGGGGATCATGCCCAGAAGACGTTTGACGATGTAGGTCAGCATTGAAATTCCTGCAACATCGGCGGGGACACCGCGCCCCCGCCGTATGTGGCCTTACAAGGGCCCGAAGGCCCCAAGAGTGACTGCTAGGTTTACTGCTTCAGGTCGATGTCGCCGAACCAGAACGAGGTGTCCGGTTCCACGTACACGCCCGAGAGGTTCTTGGACTTCACGTACAGGTTGTTCTGGGTCACCAGGAAGGCCCACGGGGCGTCCTTCCAGATGGTTTCCTGAACGCCCTTGTAGATTTCAGTCTTCTTGGCGCGGTCGGTCGTGGCCAAGGCTTCCTGAACGCCGTCGTCCACCGACTTGTTCGAGTAGTACGACACGTTGTTCAGCACCGGCGGGAAAGCAGCGGTGGTCAGCAGCGGACGCAGACCCCAGTCGGCTTCACCGGTCGAGGACGACCAGCCGGCGTAGTACATGCGGACCTTGGCATCTTCCGGCTTCTGCACCTGTTGCACGCGCTGCACGCGCTGACCCGATTCCAGCACTTCAACCTGCACCTTGATGCCGACTTGCGCCAGCTGCTGTTGCAGGAACTGAACCACCTTCACCGAGGTGCCGTCGTTATAGGCGGACCACAGCTGGCTTTCGAAGCCATTGGGGTAGCCGGCTTCGGCCAGCAGGGCCTTGGCCTTCTTGATGTCGTACGGCCACGGGCCCGACTTGTGCGCAAAATCCACGCCCTTGGGCACCACGCCGTCCACGACGGTGGCGTAACCCGAGAAGGCGACCTTGGCCAGCGCTTCCTTGTTGATGGCGTAGTTGATGGCTTCGCGCACCTTGACGTTGTCGAACGGCTTTTGCTGCGTGTTCATCGACAGGTAGCGGGCCATGATCGAGTTCTGGTGATCGACCACGTCCAGCTTGTCGTTCTTCTTGAGCACGGCGGCTTGTTCGAACGGCACCGGGAAGGCGAACTGCGCTTCACCCGTCTGCACCACGGCGGCGCGGGTGTTGTTGTCGGTCACGGTACGGAAGGTCAGCGTGTCGACCTTGGGGTAGCCCTTCTTCCAGTAGCCGTCGAACTTCTTGACCTTCAGGTATTCGGCCGGCTTCCATTCGACGAATTCGAACGGGCCGGTGCCCACCGGGTGGAAGCCGATTTCCTTGCCGTACTTGGCCAGCGCGGCCGGCGAGATCATCATGGCGGCCGGGTGGGCCAGCGCGTTGATGAAGGCCGAGAACGGCTTCTTCAACGTGATCTTGATGGTCATCGGGTCAACCACTTCGGTCTTGTCGATGACGCTGAACTGGATGTAGCGCGACAGGCGGTTTTCCGGGTTGGCCGGACGATCGAAGTTGATCTTGACCGCTTCGGCATTGAAGTCGGTGCCGTCGTGGAACTTCACGCCGGGACGCAGCTTGAACGTGTAGACCAGGCCGTCTTCGCTGACGGTGTAGTCGGTGGCCAGCACCTTCTGAACCTTCAGGTCCTTGTCGAATTCGAACAGGCCTTCGTAGTAGGCCTTGCCGGCAGCCTGGTTCAGCGTGCTGTTGGTGTTGTACGGATCAAGCGTTTCCAGTGCGATGGAGACGGCAAACGTCACGTCCTTGGCTGCATGCGCCAACGGCGAAGTGAGCACGCCGAAGGCCACCGCGGCGGCGGCCATCAACTTGGTGGGGCGCAGAACTTTCATCATTGCAACTCCTGGTTCCAAAATGGAATTAGGGGGTTTGGTGGAAGAAAAATAGGTACGACAACGGAATCAATACGCGCCGCCGACCGGATGGCGGGCAACAAAGTGATCGGTTCCAACCTGCACCAGCGGCTGCACCACCGGCTCGTCGCCGAGCTTGCGGATCGGGCTGGGAATTTCATCGGACAACAAGGTGCGCTTCAGGTGGCGACGCGCCGGATCGGCGATCGGCACGGCCGACATCAGCTTCTTGGTGTACGGGTGCTGCGGATTTTCAAAAATGGCGCGACGCGGGCCGATCTCAACGATCTGGCCCAGGTACATCACCGCCACGCGGTGGCTGACGCGTTCCACCACGGCCATATCGTGCGAGATGAACAGGAACGAAATGCCCATGTCGCGTTGCAGGTCGATCAGCAGGTTCACGATTTGCGCCTGGATGGAGACGTCCAGCGCCGACACGGATTCGTCCGCGATCACGACCTTGGGGTTCAGGGCCAGCGCGCGCGCGATGCAGATGCGCTGGCGTTGGCCGCCCGAGAATTCGTGCGGATAGCGCTGCGCCATTTCAGGCGGCAGGCCCACGCGTTCCAGCAATTCCGACACGCGGCGTTCGGCTTCCTTGCCCTTGGCCACGCCGTGCACCAGCAGCGGCTCCATGATCGAGAAGCCCACGGTAACGCGCGGGTCCAGCGAGGCGAACGGGTCCTGGAACACAAACTGGATGTCGCGGCGCAGGGACTGCAATTCGTTGTTCTTCAGGCTGACGATGTCACGCCCGCCGAACTTGATTTCGCCGGCCTGGCTATCGACCAGGCGCAGCAGCGAACGGCCGGTCGTGGACTTGCCGCAACCGGACTCGCCCACCAGCGACAGCGTTTCGCCAGGGTACAGGTCGAAGCTGACCTGTTCCACCGCATGCACGCGGCGCTGCACGCGGCTGAGAATGCCGCCGCGCAGGTCAAAGCGGGTCACCAGGTTGCGCACCGACAGAATCGGTTCGCGCTTGGCGGCCGGCACTTCCTGCGTGCTGCTGATGCCGGGCTCGGCCACGGGCTGGGCCTGGCCTTCCACTTGCAGCAGCGGGAAGCGCGCGGGCAGATCGGTGCCTTCCATGGCGCCCAGCTTGGGCACGGCCGACAGCAGCGCCTTGGTGTAGGTGTGCTGCGGCGCCGAGAACACTTGTTCAGACGGGCCTTCTTCAACCTTGTCGCCGCGGTACATGACCAACACGCGGTCGGCCACTTCAGCCACCACGCCCATGTCGTGGGTGATGAACACCACGCCCATGTGCATTTCTTCCTGAAGCTGACGGATCAGTTGCAGGATCTGCGCCTGGATGGTGACATCCAGCGCCGTGGTCGGTTCATCGGCGATCAGCAGCGCGGGCTTGCAGGCCAGCGCCATGGCGATCATCACGCGTTGGCGCATGCCGCCCGACAGTTGATGCGGGTAGCGGTCCAGCACGGACTTGGCTTCCGGGATGCGCACCTGTTCCAGCATGCGCAGCGCTTCGGCGCGCGCGGCGGCGGCGTCCTTGCCCTGGTGCTGGCGGATCGATTCGGCGATCTGGTCCCCGGCGGTGAACACCGGGTTCAGCGACGTCATCGGCTCCTGGAAAATCATGGCCATGTCGGCGCCGCGCACATTACGCATGACGCGCTGGCTGGAATTGGCCAGGTCGATCACGGCACCGTTGCGGCGGCGCAGCGCCATGCGGCCCTGGGCGATGCGCCCACCGCCATGTTCCACCAGACGCATGAGCGCCAGGGACGTCACCGATTTGCCCGAACCCGATTCGCCCACGATGGCCAGGGTTTCACCCCGGTCCACATGGAACGACAGGTTGCGCACGGCTTCGACCGTGCGCTCGGAACCCACGAAGCGCACCGTCAGGTCGTCGACCTGGACCACGCGGTTTTCCGGCAGCGCCAGGCTGTTTGCGCGATCAACCATCTTTATTAATCCCCAAAATCAAAACAGAACCCGTCACGCTCATCGGTAGATGGCGGTGACCGGCTTTTCGCCAACGCGGGCGTAACCGCGATACATGCCTTCCGTGTTGAACGGCAAGGCCACATTGCCCTGGGCGTCAACGGCCACCAGGCCGCCCTTGCCGCCGATGGTGGGCAGTTTTTCCATCACGACGCGGTCGGCCGCCTCTTGCAGCGACGCGCCGCTGTATTCCATCTGTGCCGCCACGTCGTAAGCGGCGACCATGCGGATGAACATCTCGCCGGTGCCCGTGGTGGATACCGCGCAGGTCTTGTTGCTGGCGTAGGTGCCGGCGCCGATCAAGGGCGCATCGCCCACGCGGCCGACCTGCTTGTTGGTGATGCCGCCGGTCGACGTGGCCGCGGCCACGTTGCCTTGCGCGTCGACCGCCACTGCGCCCACGGTGCCGAACTTCTTGTCGGCGTCCAGCGGGTCGGCCGGCGCGGGCTGGCCGCGCGCCACCATGGCCTGGCCGTCGTGGTCAAGCACGGCGGCGTCGGGCGTCTCGCGCTGCACGCGCAGCAGTTGTTCGCGGCGGGCGTCGGTAGAGAAATAGGACGGGTCCACGATCTCCAGGCCTTCGGCCTTCGCGAAAGCTTCAGCGCCCTCGCCCACGAACAGCACGTGCTTGCTGTTTTCCATGACCTTGCGCGCGGCAAAAATGGGGTTGCGCACACAATTGACGTTGGCAATCGCGCCGGAACGCAGCGTGGCGCCGTCCATGATGGCGGCATCCAGCTCGTGCGTGGCGGCGCTGGTGAACACGGCGCCGTGGCCCGCGTTGAACAGCGGGCAATCTTCCAGCAGGCGCACGGCTTCGGTAACGGCGTCCAGGGCGCTGCCGCCACGTGCCAGCACGGCTTGGCCGGCCGTCAGGATGGACTCCAGGGCGGCCAGGTATTCCTGTTCTTTCTCGGGCGACATGGCCGCGCGGGACATCGCGCCGGCGCCACCGTGAATGGCAATCACGGGTTGAATCATCGTTTACCTACTCCATGGATAAGCCACGGCATCACGGACTGGGTCACCCCAGCGGCTGCCGCAACGGAATTCTTGGCCCGATAGGCCACGGCTGCGGACAAGGCTTCGATGAGGCCCAGCGCAGCGGTTTCGGAATTGGGGATCAGCTGGCGCGCGGAAAACGCGTACAGCACAACGGAGGCCGTCGGCGCCAGCGGCGACGTGGGCTTGTCGGTCAGCACCAGCACCGGCACGCCGGCCTGCTTGGCGGCGGCCGCCAGCGTCACCGTGTCGGCCAGATAGCGGGGAAAGCCGATTGCAATCACCAGGTCGTTGGACGTCATGCGCGACATCTGCCGCGCCGCGTGCGACACGCCGCCGGGGCCCGCCAGCGATTCAACGGAATGCAGGTGCATGCACAGGCCGCGCTGCAACAGGCCGGCCAGGAAACCGCTGGCGCCAAAGCCGATGATGAAGACGCGTTCGGCCGCCAGGATGGCCTGCACCGCCTGCTCACAGGCAGCGGAATCCAGCGACTGCAAGTTGCGCTGCGCGTTGCGGATGTCTTCTTCCAGCGTGGCGGCAAAGATCTGCACGGCGCTGGCGGAATGCGCCAGTTCGGTGCGCAGCTTTTCCACGGGTTCCAGCGCGGCTTCGAAGCCACGCGCCAGTTCGGCGCGAAACTGCGGATAACCCGGCAGGTCCAGCGCACGCGCAAAGCGATTGGCCGTGGCCACGGATACGCCCACTGCCGCCGCGAATTCGTCGATGGTCATGGTGGCAACGCGAAACTGGTGCGCCAACACGTATTCGGCCATCTTGTGCTGCGTCCGGCTCAGCGCGGGCTGGGCCCGGGCGATCCGATCAGCGATCGTAAGTACGGCCTTGTTCATCGTGTGCGGGGGGTTCGGCTTATCTGGCGATTGTGTAAATCTGTTTACACGCAAATTTTAAATAAGAAAATTCCTTTTCATACTAAGGGTATACCCGTGAAATTATGTAACAACGGCGGATTGTCGTGGGACGGCCCGTGCGAATGAAACAGGAATGAAGCGGGAAAGACCCAAAAAGAAACGGGGCCGCTTTGAGGTACGCTATCGGCGCTCTGCTTTTCCCCCTTATCGACCCGCTGACTTGGACTGCCGCAATGCCCGATTGGATCTGCAAACCCCACCAGGAACTTACCGTGCCCGAGATCTACGCGATTCTTCGGCTGCGCACGGAAGTGTTCGTCGTTGAGCAAAACTGCGTTTTCCAGGACATCGACGGCAAGGACCTGATGGGCCAGACGTCGCACCTGATGGCATGGCAGGACGGGCAGCTGGCCGCGTATTGCCGCATCCTGGACCCGTCGCTGAAAGACGGCCAGATTGAAGTCGGCCGGGTGATCACCGCGCCCTGGACGCGCGGCCAGGGCCTGGGCCACGAGCTGATCCGCCACGCCATGGCCGAAGTGCGCCAACGCTGGCCGGGCCGCGCCATGTATCTGGGCGCGCAGGCGCGGCTGCGCAACTACTACGGCGGGCACGGCTTTGTGCAGGTCACCGAGGAATACATTGAAGACGGCATCCCGCATGTGGGGATGCGCCTGGACGCGGCGGCGTAGCGCCTCGCGCCACGCGCCCCGTACCGCAGAAATGAAAACGCCCCTTTGCGGGGCGTTTTCATTGGTGCATCAAGGGTCGCCTACAAGGGTCGCCTACAAGGGGCGCCAACAAAGGGCGCCTACAAGGGTCGTTTACTTGACCGACGACACGTCCAGCTTGGCCAGCGTCTTGGACTGGATTTCGTCCACCGTCACGCCGGGCGCCGTTTCCAGCAGCTTCAGGCCGTTTTCGGTGACTTCCATCACGCCCAGGTCGGTAATGATCAGATCAACCACGCCCACGCCCGTCAGCGGCAAATTGCATTCGGGCAGCAGCTTGATGTCTTCGGTGCCGTCTTTCTTCTTGGCCACGTGCTCCATCAGGACCACGACGCGGCCTACGCCGGCCACCAGGTCCATCGCGCCGCCCATGCCCTTGACCATCTTGCCCGGAATCATCCAGTTGGCCAGGTCGCCCTTTTCGGACACCTGCATCGCGCCCAGGATGGCCAGGTTGATCTTGCCGCCGCGGATCATCGCGAACGAATCGGCCGACGAAAAGATCGACGAGCCCGGCAACGTCGTTACCGTCTGCTTGCCGGCGTTGATCAGGTCGGCGTCGACTTCGTCATCGGTGGGAAACGGGCCGATGCCCAACAGGCCGTTTTCGGATTGCAGCCACACTTCCACGCCCTTGGGCACGTGGTTGGCAACCAGGGTCGGCAAGCCGATACCCAGGTTCACGTAAAAACCGTCTTGCAGCTCGCGCGCGGCGCGCGCCGCCATTTCATCGCGGGACCATGCCATGTCGTCTTCTCCTTAGGCCGGGCGAGTGGTGCGTTGTTCGATGCGCTTTTCCGGCGTCGTGTTCAGCACGATCCGTTGCACATAGATGCCGGGCAGGTGGATCTGATCGGGATCCAGGCTGCCGGTGTCAACGATCTGTTCAACCTCGACCACCGTGAACTTGCCGGCCATCGCGACGTTCGGGTTGAAGTTGCGGGCCGTCTTGCGAAATACCAGGTTGCCGCTGCGGTCGGCGATGTGCGCCTTGACCAGCGACACGTCCGGCACAAGCGAACGCTCCATCACGTATTGCTGGCCGTCGAATTCGCGGATTTCCTTGCCGTCGGCCACGATGGTGCCCACGCCCGTGCGGGTGAAGAAGGCGGGAATACCCGCACCGCCGGCGCGCAGCTTTTCAGCCAACGTGCCCTGCGGGGTGAATTCAAGTTCGAGTTCGCCGGACAGGTACTGGCGTTCGAATTCCTTGTTCTCGCCCACGTAGGACGCGATCATCTTGCGCACCTGACGCGTGTTCAGCAACTGGCCCAGGCCAAAGCCGTCGACGCCCGCATTGTTGCTGATGCAAGTCAGGTCCTTCACGCCCGAATCGCGCAGCGCGGCGATCAGGGCTTCGGGAATACCGCAAAGGCCGAAACCGCCCACGGCGATCATCTGACCGTCCTTGACGATGCCTGCCAGCGCCTCCTGGGCGCTTGCAAAAACCTTGTCCATCGCTCCAACTCCTAGTTAAGGTCTAACCGAAGAGAGCCCGCCCCGCCGCTTGCGCGGTGTGTCCCATGGGATCAAAGAAAGCCGGGGTAAGCCCTGTTTTTCCTTGGAGCGCGGCTGCCGGCGTCGGCCCCCAGATGGCATCAAGACACTGCCCGATGTCTCCGGGTTGCGGCGCCGAGGGTGGCGCGCCCCTTTATTTCTATTGTGATTTTGCGCTTGATTTTAACGGCATGACCGGCGTTTTAGCGCCGTTATTCTGACGCAGCCGCCTGGAATTGCGTCGCCATTTGGGCCAGCACTTCGGGCGGCCACGGTGCGGACGTATTGGCCACGTAATCCATCCAGACTAGCACGTTGCGACCACGTGCATAGGGCCCGGCGTCGTCGCCGACCTTCTCAAGCAGCAGCTCGAATTCGGCGCTGGAACGGCCGATGCGCGTGACTTTGTGCGTGACCCGCACCGTGGCCGGGTAGGTCAGCGGGCGCAGGAAATCGCACGAGGCGTGGGCCAGGATGGCGCCGTTATCGGCGGGCAACGCAAAGCCCGCGTCATACAGGATCTGCATGCGGGCCTCTTCCATGAGGCGGAAATACAGCGTGTTGTTCAGATGATTCAAGGCGTCAGAGTCGCCCCACCGCAAAGGCAATTCAGTCTGATGGGTATCGCCCACCGCCAGAATCCGCGCAGACAGATTGTCCGGGTTCACCAATTACTCCTGAAGGCTAAAAGAAATACGAAGGCGTACACGGCCTCCGCCTGCAATACAATCGCCGATATTACTTCCAGCCAAATATGGAATACATACGGGGAGCTTTGCAAATGTCTGAACGCGAGTCGATGGAATATGACGTGGTCGTGGTTGGCGGTGGACCCGCCGGCCTGGCCACCGCAATCCGTCTAAAGCAGCTGGCCGCTGAAAAGAATCAGGAAATCGGCGTATGCGTGCTTGAGAAGGGCGCGGAGCTGGGTGCGCACATCCTGTCCGGCGCCGTCATGGACCCGTTGGCGCTGACCGAACTGATTCCCGACTGGAAAGAAAAAGGCGCGCCGCTGAACGTGCCGGTCACGCAGGACAAGTTCATGTTCCTGTCCCAGACCGGCGCGCGCGCCACGCCGAACTGGCTGCTGCCGCCCTGTTTCCACAACGAAGGCAACTACATCGTCCGTTTGGGCGACGTCGTCAAGTGGATGGGCGAGCAGGCCGAAGCGCTGGGCGTGGACATCTTCCCGGGCTTTGCCGCGGTTGAAGTGCTGTACGACGAAAACGGCGCCGTCCGTGGCGTGGCCACCGGCGACATGGGCGTGGCCCGCGACGGCTCGCACACCGACCACTACCAGCCCGGCATGGAACTGCATGCCCGCTACACCGTGTTCGGCGAAGGCTCGCGCGGCCAGCTCGGCCGCCAGCTGATCGAACGCTTCAAGCTGGACGACGGGCGCAACCCGCAGTCCTACGGCATCGGCATCAAGGAAATGTGGGAAGTGGACCCGGCGCAATCCAAGCCCGGCCTGGTCATCCACACGGCCGGCTGGCCACTGGATTCCGACACCTACGGCGGTTCGTTCCTGTACCACCTGGACAACAATCTGGTGGCCGTCGGCATGATCGTCGGCCTGGACTACGCCAACCCCTGGCTGTCGCCGTTCGACGAATTCCAGCGCTACAAGACGCACCCCGCCATACGCGGTACGTTCGAAGGCGGCAAGCGCATTGCCTACGGCGCACGCGCCATTACGGCGGGCGGCCTGATGTCGCTGCCCAAGCTGACGTTCCCGGGCGGCGTACTGGTGGGCTGCGAAGCCGGCTTCCTGAACGCATCGCGCATCAAGGGCAGCCACGCCGCCATCAAGTCGGGCAAGATGGCCGCCGAAGCCGCGTTCGACGCCTTGCTGGCCGACCGCCGCCAAGATGAACTGGCCGCGTATCCCCAGGCCTTCGAAGCGTCCTGGCTGCACACCGAACTGAACAAGGCGCGCAACTTCAAGCAGTGGTTCAAGAAGGGCCGTACGGTGGCCACCGTGATGACGGGCGTCGAACAGCTGCTGTTGAAGGGCAAGATGCCGTGGACCTTGCGCCACAACAAGCCCGACCATGCCTGTCTGCAACCGGCGTCGGAATGCGCGCGCATCGACTACCCCAAGCCCGACGGCAAGCTGACGTTCGACAAGCTCAGCTCGGTGTTCATTTCCAACACCAACCACGAAGAAAACGAACCCGTTCACCTGACCTTGAAAGACCCGTCGGTGCCGGTGCAGGTGAACCTGGCCAAGTACGGCGGCCCCGAATCGCGCTACTGCCCGGCCGGCGTGTACGAGTTCATCAAGGACGATCACGGCGAGGACCGCTTGCAGATCAACGCGCAGAACTGCGTGCACTGCAAGACCTGCGACATCAAGGACCCCACCCAGAACATCGTCTGGGTGGCCCCGCAAGGCGGCGAAGGGCCGGTGTATAGCGGCATGTAATACCCGCAAGGGCGGTTTGCCCGCCCTGCTTCAAGGCGCCTGCCCAGGCGCCTTTTTTACGAACAAGGCGGCACCATGACTGAACGCGTACTTCTTATCGGCTGTGGCGACCTGGGGCAGCGCGTGGCCCGACGTTTCCTGGCACGCGGCGACCACGTGCACGCGCTGCGCCGCCACCCGCCGGACGACGACAGCGGCATCCAATGGCTGCAAGGCGACATCACCCGCGCGGACTCCCTGCCCCCCTTGCCCCCCGGCGTGACACGGCTGATCCACCTGCCCGCCCCCGGTGGGCGCGACCCGGCCTTGTATCGCGGCGTCTTCATCGACGGCTTGCAGAACGTGCTGAACGTGTTGGATACGTCGCGGTTAAAGCGCGTGGTGTTCGTGTCATCCAGCGCCGTGTACGGCGAACACCATGGCGACTGGGTCACCGAAGACACGCCGCCCGCGCCGCAAGGCTTCAATGGCCAGATCCTGCTTGAAGCAGAAGCCGCGCTGGCCCAGCGCGGCCTGTCGTCTACCGCGCTGCGGCTGGCGGGGCTGTACGGACCTGGCCGGTTGCAATTGATCGAGCGCCTGCGCAGCGGCGCGGCGGGCGCGCCGACGCAGCCTGAACATTGGGCCAACCGTATCCACATCGACGACGCGGCCGCCGCCGTGGTGCATCTGGCGCTGTTGCCCAAGGTTGAACCGGTTTATATCGGCTGCGACGACACACCACTGCCGCTGCACACGCTTTACGCCGAGCTCGCGGCGATGATCGGTGCGCCCGCGCCGCGTGTCGCCCCTGCCCCGGCAAATGTGGGCAGCAAGAAGCTGAGCAACGCGCGGCTGCGCGCCAGCGGCTACACGCTGCAATGGCCGGATTCACGTCGGGGTTACTCGGCGCTGCTGGCGCTAGGCGGCGCCAACGTTCCCGGCACGCCGCAGGCATAGTTCGGCTGGCATCGAATCGTTGCGTGCCCGGGTGGCAGATACTGGCAGCCGGATCTCATACTGGCCATGCCATGCTTCCCGCCCATCCCCTGCTTGCTGTCACGCACGACGACCCTTACCCCTACTACGCCGCGCTAGCGCGCGAAAAGCCGCTGTACCGGGACGACGCGCTGGGCCTTTGGGTGGCCAGCCACCCTGACACGATCACGGCCGTGATGCGCAATCCGGCTGCGCGAGTCCGTCCGCCGTCGGAACCTGTGCCGCCCAGCCTGCGCGCCGGCCCCGCAGGCACGCTGTTTGGCCGCTTCATACGCATGAACGACAGCGACATGCACACGCGGCTGAAGGCCTTGCTGGCAGCCTTCATGCAGGAACAAGGCACGCAAGCCGGTACCCCGCGATGGCCCGCGATACCAGCCTTGGACGCCGCTGCCATAGACCGCTACCTGAGCGCCGCGCCCGTGCATGCCCAAGCAGCCTTCCTGGGGCTGGTGCCCGCCCTGCACGCCGATAGCGCTGCGCAGATTGCAGCGTTCCTGTCCGCCCTGCCCGCCACCGCCAATGCGGACCAGATAGCCGCCGGACATAACGCTGCCGACGCGTTGCAACGCCGCCTGGAATCCTTCCTGCTTGCCGCCGACGCCGCCCCGCCCTTGCGCAAGCTGCGAGTAGACGGCGCCCGCGCGCTGATCCCCGCTGCCGTGCTGGCGGCAAATCTGGCCGGCCTGTTGTTTCAGTCTTGCGAAGCCGGCGCCGGGCTGCTGGGCAACGCGCTGATCCATGCCGGCAGGCGCGGTGTGTCTGCCGGTGCCAGCCCCGCCGACGCCGAGGCGATGGTCGACCACGTCATCCGCCACGATCCGCCCCTGCACAACACGCGGCGGTTCCTGGCTGACGCCGTCACGGTGTGCGGCCAGCGGATCGAGGCCGGCCAGACCGTGCTGCTGGTATTGGCGGCGGCGGCAACGGTCCAGCCCGATGCCGGCTGGACATTCGGCGCGCAACGCCACGCCTGCCCCGGCCAAGGGCTTGCGCGCCGCCACGCTGCCCACGCGCTGCTCCATTTATTGCACGCAGGCGCCGACGCGGCCGCCCTGGCATCCCGTTTCCGGTATCGGCCGCTGCCCAATGCACGCGTGCCGCAGTTT
This sequence comes from Achromobacter sp. ESBL13, assembly GCF_036668755.1. Classification (NCBI taxonomy): domain Bacteria; kingdom Pseudomonadati; phylum Pseudomonadota; class Betaproteobacteria; order Burkholderiales; family Alcaligenaceae; genus Achromobacter; species Achromobacter sp. ESBL13. Next base: position 347,217 of record NZ_JAZEVT010000003.1, read on the forward strand.
GCGTTTTCAAAGGAGCCCACCTGATGATTGCCGTGATATTCGAAGTCGAACCCGCCAATGGCGACCCCGATCCCTATCTGCACATTGCCGCCGGTTTGATCGACGAGCTCAAGACCATCGACGGCTTCATCTCGGTGGAACGGTTTCAAAGCCTGAGCACGCCGGGCAAGCTGCTGTCCCTGTCTTTCTGGCGCGATGAAGACGCCGTCAAGCGCTGGCGCTCGCTGGAGTCGCATCGCCGCGCCCAGGAAGCAGGACGCGGCGGCGTATTCCAGAACTACCGGCTGCGCGTCGCGCACGTGCTGCGCGACTACGGCATGAACGCGCGCGACGAAGCGCCCGCCGACAGCCGCAGCCGGCACGGCTGACGCGTCAGGCGGCTACGGTTTCGGCCAACGCCACGCCGGCTGCCAGCGCAACGCGATGCGTGGCGCCGGATGCGGCCACTGCGGTCATGGCAGGCGCTGCCACGTCGGCGCTATGGGACGGATCGAAGTAGTCCGCATCGGCGCGGCGTTTGCCGGCAGGCAGCTCGCGCACTTGCACACGGAATCCTTCCGCCGCATTGCCGCGCAATTCCGGCACGGCCTGCAATAGCCGGCGCGTGTACGGATGCGTCGGATGATCGAACACCTCGTCGCGCGAACCTTCTTCGACGATATGCCCGCGCAGCATGACGACCACGCGGTCGGCGATTTGCTCGACCACGCCCAGATCATGGGAAATCAGCAGACACGCGAAACCATAGGAACGCTGCAAGGACATCAGCGTTTCCAGCACCTGCTTCTGCACGGTCACATCCAGCGCCGACACGGGTTCATCCGCGATGATCACTTCCGGCCGCATCACCAGCGCCCGCGCAATGGCGACGCGTTGCCGTTGCCCGCCCGACAGCTCATGCGCATAGCGCTCGGCGTAGCCGTCGCCCAAACCCACATCGCGCAACGCCTGATCCACGCGCTGTTGGCGGGCATCCGGCGTGATGCCCGCTTCCAGCCGCAGCCCCTCGCCAACCAGTGCGCCGATGGTCATGCGCGGATCGAGCGACGAGTACGGGTCCTGGAACACCATCTGAATGCGGCGACGCGCCGTGCGCCAGATGCCGCCCTCGCCGCCCGGCGGCAGCGCTTGCCCATCCAGCGCAATGCGCCCCTGCGCCTGCGGCACCAGGCCCAGAATCGACATCATGACGGTCGTCTTGCCGCTGCCCGATTCGCCCACGATGGCCAGCGTTTCACCGGGCGCCACGTGAAAACTCGCCTGATGCACCGCGCGCACGAATCGCTTGCGTCGCCAGCCACCTCGCACGGCGTAGTCGATGGCCAGTTGATCCACCTGCAAGATCGGCGCACCCGTCACAGGCGCGCGCGCCGGACCGCGCTTGGGCAGCGCATCCAGCAGGCTCAATGTGTACGGATCGGCGGGGCGTGAAAGCACCTGCGACACCTGGCCGGTTTCCACCGCGCGCCCCCGGCACATCACCAGCACGCGCTGCGTGTACGCGGCCACCAGCGCCAGGTTGTGGCTGATGAAGATCAGCGCCGTGCCTTGCTCACGCGTCAGCTCGACCATCAGGTCCAGCACTTCCTTTTGCACGACGCAGTCCAGCGCGGTGGTGGGTTCATCGGCGATCAGCAGGCGCGGCTTCAGCAGCATGACGCCCGCCAGCAGGATGCGCTGCCGCATGCCGCCCGAGAACTCGTGGGGATACCGCTTCATGCAATCGCGCGCATCGCGCACCCGCACGCGCTCCAGCATCCGAACGGCCGCATCCCACGCCGCGCAGCGCGTCATGCCCCGGCGCAGTACCAGGGCTTCGATCAGCTGCTCGCCCACGCGGAACGCGGGGTTCAAGGACACCATGGGTTCCTGGAACACCATGCCGATACCGGTGCCGCGCGTGGCCTGCCAATCGCGCGCACTTTGCGGCAGCACGTCGCGGCCGTCGAACAATGCGCGCCCATTCGCGATGCGCGCGGCATCGGGCAACAGACCCAACAGTGCCTTCCCGATCAGCGTCTTGCCGCTGCCGGATTCGCCCACGATGGACAGCGATTCGCCGACCTGAAGATCGAAGGACACGCGGTTCACCACCGGTGCGGCATCGCGATTGCCGGGAAAGCGGATTTCCAGATCGCGCACCGACAACAGGGGCGCAGCGCCCGCCAGGGAATGATCAGGCGCGTTCATGCCGTCACCCCACGCATGCGCGGATCCAGCCGGTCGCGCACGGCGTCGCCCAACAGGTTGATGCCCAACAGGCTTAGCGAAATCATCGCGCCCGGAAACAACGCCAGCCAGATCGCCTGGTCCATGGCGTTGCGGCTTTCGGACAGCATGCCGCCCCACGTCGCCAACGGTGGCGGCACACCCAGCCCCAGAAACGACAAGGCGCTTTCCGCCAGCAGCGCCGACCCGAAGATGGACGTTGCGAAGATCAGCAGCGGCGCCACGCAGTTGGGCAGCACGTGGCGGAACACCGTCCACAGGCCACTATGCCCGGTGGCGCGCGAGGCGATGACGAAGTCCCGCTGCCGCAGCGACAGCGCCGCGCCGCGCGCAATGCGCGAGACGGATGGCGAATACGCCAGGCCCAGCGCCAGCACCACGCCCCACTTGGATGGGCCCAGCACCGTCATGATGCCCAGCGCCAGCAGCAAGCCGGGAAACGCCATCATGGAATCGACCAGCACGCTGATGCCACGATCCACCCAACCGCCCGCATAACCCGCCGCCACGCCGATGGTCGTGCCCAACAGCAAGGCCAGCAGCACCGAGAACACGCTGACCGCCACGCTGACGCCCGCGCCCGCCATCAGGCGCGACAACACGTCGCGGCCGAATTCGTCGGTGCCCAACCAATATTCGGAGGACGGCGGTGAAAAACGCGCCAGCAGATCGCCTTCCAGCGGATCGTGCGGCGTGTACACCAAGCCCACCAGCGCCAGCAGCACCACGCCCGCCACCAGGGCGCCGCCCACCACGGCATTGGTATGTTTGAAACCCGCTTTGAAACCCGTCATGACGTTCCTATTGAAGCTTCACGCGCGGATCGAACAGCGGATACAGCAGATCCACCACCAGATTGACCGCCACGTACAACAACGCAATAAACAGCAGGCAGCCCTGCACCACCGGATAGTCCCGCGCATAGATGCTTTCGACCAGCAAGCGGCCGATGCCGGGCAAGGTGAAGACGGTTTCGATGACCGCCGCGCCCGACAGCAGATGGCCCAGCATCAGGCCGATGACCGTGAGCGTGGGGCCGAACGAATTGGGCAACACGTGCCGCAGCATCACGCGCTTTTCGGGCAGGCCCTTGGCGCGCGCGTGCGCCACGTATTCCAGCCGCAGCGTTTCGATGGTGCTGGCGCGCATCATCCGCGTGATCGCGGCGATCTCGGTCAACACGATGGCGCACACCGGCAGCACCAAGTACTTCAGCGCGCCCAGACCGCTTTGCGCCATCGACTCAAAGCCATACACGGGCAGCCAGTTCAGCTTCACGCCAAACAGCCAGATCAGCAGGATGCCGACCCAGAAGCTGGGCATGGACACGAACAAAATCGAAGTGGATACGATGGCCGTATCCGCGCGCCGGTTTTGTCGCCACGCCGCGATCATGCCGGCGGGAATGGCCACCAGGCAGGCCAGCAACGTGGCCGTCAACACGACCTGGGCCGTCACCGCGAAATGCGTCAGGACCAGATGCATGACGGGCTCGCGGCGCGCGATCGACATGCCCAGGTCGCCATGCAGCGCATTGCCGACCCAGATCAGGAACTGTTCGCCCACGGGGCGGTCCAGGCCCAGAGCGTGGCGCATTTCGGCCAGCAGCGCGGGGTTGTCGATGTCGCCCAGCATCAGCGATGCGGGGTCGCCGGGAATGGCGCGGATCATGCCGAAGACCAGCACAGTCACCACGATGATCGTGGGCACCGCCGCCGCGATGCGCTTGGTTAGATAGCCCAGCACGGCGCCTCAGTTTTTGGTGACGTTGAAGAAACGCGGCTTGCGCAGCGGCCAGCCGGTAAAGCCGTGTAGCTGGCTGGATACGACGACGTAGCCGGGCTTGTTGTAGTACATCAGCAGCGGCGTATCGCGCAGCATCAGCGCGTGCAGCTTGTCGAACGCCTGCTTGCGCGTGGCCGTATCGGACTCGGCCTCGATGCCTTCAAGAATGGCCGCGGCCTCGGGGCTTTCCCATTGCGCCATGGGCGTCCTGGACTTGTCGCCGATCACGTCGCGATACATCAGCGCCGGCTCGGTGCGCGCCGAATACGCAAAGGCCATCAGCTGAAACTTGCCTTCGCGAAAGTTCGTGACCTGCGTGCCCCATTCCAGCATGTCCAGTTCGGTCTTGATGCCGGCCTTGTTCAGCAACTGCTGGGTGACCACCGCCACGCGGTACAGGTACGGATAGCGCTTGTTGGCCTGCAACTTCAGCGTTTCGCCACGGTAATTGGCGGCCTGCAACAGACGCTTGACCTCGTTCAGATTCTTTTCGTAGCCCGCCTTGTCGGCCTCGGCGTAGTACACGCTGGCCGTCGGCACCAGCGACGGGTTGTATGCCGCCTGACCGTTGTTCAGCGCGCGAGCAATGGCGGGAAAATCCAGCGCCAGCGCGATGGCGCGGCGCATGTTCACGTCGGACAAAAGGGGCGCGCGCGTCTGCATCAACAGGTTGACGGTGTCCAGCCCTTGCTCGGTGATGATGGACCAGCGCGGGTCCTTCGCGGGCAGGTTGTCTTCGTCGGCGTTGTACGCATCGACCTGGCCGGCCATCAACGCGGCCTTTTGCGCGGCGGCGTCCGGAATCACCACAAAGCGCACGTTGGCCGACGCCACTTTCTTGCCGGCCATGCCGCTGGCCGCTTCGCGACGCGGCGCATAGCCGGCATACGGCGTCAGCAGCACGTATTGTTCTTTCTTCCATTCGGCCAGCGCGTACGGGCCGGTGCCGATGGGCTTGATCCACTTGCCGTCGGCGTCGACGCTTTTCGGGCTGAGCACCGGCATCGGGCATTGCACGCTGGCCATCTGGTCCAGGAACAGCGCATAGGGCGCATCCAGCGTGAAGACCACGGTGGCGGGGTCCGGCGTTTGCACGTCGATCACCTTGGCGCCCTTGCTGCCGTCGTAAAGATTCTTGCAGGCGTATTCGGACTGCGCGCCGGTCAGGTAGCCGTACGTCCATTTGACGTCGCTTGACGTCATCGGCGAGCCATCGTGGAAGGTCACGCCCTGGCGCAGCTTGAAGGTGTAGCTGCGCTTGTCGTCGGACAGCGTCCAGCTGTCGGCCAGCATCGGGCCCACGCTCATGTCCGCACGCAGCGCGACCAGCGATTCAACCACGTGAGCCAGCACGTTGTCGGTAGACGTATTGCGCGAGCGGCCGCCGGGCACGGTCGTGGGCGTGCCCGAGCCTTCGGCGTAGCGAATCTCGGGCAGCGGGGACGGCGCTGGGGTTTGGGTTTGGGTTTGGGTTTGGGTTTGGGTCAGCCCCGGCAGGCCCGTCAAGGCGCCGGCCAGGGCGGCGGATAACATTAGCGCGCGCTTGCCGCGCAGGACTTTCGACGTCATGGAATGGTCTCCTGGCGCGGCTTAGAACAGCCGGTATTCAGCAAAATTGCGGCCTTCATAGGGCTTGCGCGCGATCCACATCACGCCGCTTTCCGGCTCCATCAGCGTGGTGGCCACGGTGGCCGAAATGCTGTCGAAGCTGGCCGGCTTCGGCGAACGCAGCACGCCGTCGGGCGCGGCGAAATCATCGGCCAGGATGCGCTTGACGGCATCCCAACCGACCTTGCCGCCCTGGCGCGCAAGCATGTCCTGGACGCGTCGCTGGCGATAAATGGAATCGGGGTTGGCGGCCAGTCCCTTGTCAATCAGCTTGGCGCGCGCGGGCGGGCTGATCCAGTGATTGGCGTGTACCAGCAGGCCGTCCTGCGGCGTGATCCAGAAGATCTCGTCCGGCGCGCATTCCAGGTCCACGGCTTCGCCCTGGGCCTGGGCCAGCATCAGGTTGTTGGAGCAGAAGCGGCGCGACGCCCACAGCACTTTCATGGCGTTGCAAATGTTGGTGGCTTCCAGCATCTTGCGGCGCACCAGCACCAGCGGCACCTGCGCGGGCCGTTGATAGTCTTGTTCGCACGACAGGAAATTGCCCGACAGCGATACGCCGGCGCTGTTGAAACCGTGGCGCGCCAGGCTGCCGGCCTCGGTGAACATCAACAGGTCGGGGCCGTCTTCGCGGCGCATGCGCACGACGATGCCGGTGTCCACGCATTCTTCGCGCCAATCCCAGTTGTGGGCGTGCATCAACTTGCCGCCGGCGCTGGCTTCGGGCAGCACGACCAGGCCGGTGCAACCGTCGTCCAGCCCATTGCGGGCACGGCCCAGTTCGGCATGGCCGAACATCATTTCAGTGCGGCAGTTGATGACCACCACGTCTTCCAGCGATTGCCCGGCGCCATCGGCGATGCCGCGCAGTTCTTCCAGGTAGGCGGCGTCGTAATCGCCCACCACCGGCACCATGGCAGCGGCCAGTTCCTTCAGGCGGGCGGCGTCCACGCCACGGCGTTCCAGTTGGCCCCGATACAAGGCCACACTGCGCGCCACGTGCTCCGGCACCGCCGAGCCATGCTGGCGGCCGCGTTCATATGGACTGCCCTGGACGTCGACCAGGGGAAACGGGGTAGGCATCGTCACGCTAGCAAAACTCCGGATAAGGCCGAACGGCGGCCTGAATGATACGGTCAGAATCGACGGCCAAATTTTGTACTAATATAGTAAAAAGTTCAATATTAGGGTTTGCCCGAGCCTGATTCAAAAGCGACGGCGCTCCGGTACCATTGCCCTACGATTACTGCCCGCCCTTTTGCTCTCTGACGCGCCATGCCCCCCGCCGCTACCGCCCGCCCTACTCCGCTGCAAGTCGACCTGGCGCGACACATCGCCGAAGACATCGTGGCGCGGCGGCACGAGCCCGGCGCGCATTTGTCCGAGGAAACGCTGGCGGCGGCTTACGAGGTGTCGCGCACACCGGTACGCGGCGCGCTGCGCCTGCTGGCCGCTCAAGGCTTGATCACGCATCGGCCCAACAGCGGCTATACCGTGTCCGACCAGGCTGCGGCGGCGGCTGCGCCCCCGGCCATTGAAGGGGCCGGCCCCACGCAGGAAGAGCTGACGCGCCGGCTGATCGATGACCGCGCCTCCCGCCAACTGCCCGAAACCTTTACCGAACGCGATCTGTTGCAGCGCTATGACGTGCCGCGCAGTGTGCTGGCCAAGACCTTGCTGCAACTGTCGGCCGATGGCCTGATCGAAAAGCGCAAGGGGCACGGCTGGCAGTTTGCCCCGTCGCTGGAAAGCGCTGAAGCGCTGAATGAAAGCTACCGTTTCCGCATGACGGTGGAATGCGCCGGGCTGCTGGAACCGACGTTTCGCGTGGACAAGCCGGCGCTGGCCCGCATGCGTGCCGCCCATGAAGCCCTGATCCAGCGCGACGACGCCGACATTTCGGCTACTGAATTTTTTGGCCTGAATGCGTCGTTCCACGAGCTGCTGGCGCGCTTCTCCGGCAACCGCTACATCCTGCAAGCGGTGCAGCAACAAAACCACCTTCGCCGCCTGGAAGAACACGCTGCGTTCTATCGCGACGCGCGCTTCGTCAATTCCAGCAATGAACACCTGCAGATCATCGACGCGCTGGAATCCGGCGACCAGGAATGGGCGTCGCAATTGATGCGCCGCCACCTGAAAGCGTCGCTCCAAGCCTCCTGAAGCGGATGCCTCCGCCCGCACCCGCCGCGCCCACGGTGGGCGGGCGCGCGGCGGCACAAACCACCTGATCGATGCCCCATATTGTATTTATCAATGTATTAATACAAAATAGACGAACCTGAACTCCCCTTGAAGCAGGATCGTCCCATGTCCTCGTCCCCCTCCCCCCGTTCCCAAACCGACGCGTATTGGATGCCGTTTACCGCCAACCGGCGGGTCAAGCGCAACCCGGTGCTGTTCGCCGCCGCCGAAGGCATGCACTACATCCGACCGGATGGCCGCCGCGTGCTGGACGGCATTGCCGGCCTATGGTGCGTGAACGCGGGCCATCGCCGCCCCGAAATCGTCGAGGCCATCGCGCGCACCGCGCATGAACTGGACTACGCGCCGTCGTTCCAGATGAGCCATCCCCTGGCCTTTGAACTGGCGGACGCGTTGTGCGCCGAGGCGCCCGAAGGCTTTTCCAATGTGTTCTTTTCCAACTCGGGATCGGAAGCGGTGGACACCGCGCTGAAGATTGCGCTGGGCTATCACCGGGCGCGCGGCCAAGGCCAGCGCGTGCGGCTGATCGGGCGCGAACGCTCGTATCACGGCGTGGGGTTCGGCGGGCTGTCCGTGTCGGGCATCGGCGGGCATCGCAAACCCTTCGGCAATCTGTTGCCCTATGTTGACCACCTGCCCCACACCTATGACCGCCAGCAAATGGCGTACACGCGCGGTCAGCCGGATTGGGGCGCGCACCTGGCCGACACGCTGGAGCGCATAGTGGCGCTGCACGACGCTTCAACCATCGCGGCCGTCATCGTCGAACCGGTGGCCGGTTCCACCGGCGTGATCGTGCCACCGCGCGGTTATCTGCAACGGCTGCGCGAGATCTGCGATGCGCACGGCATCCTGTTGATTTTCGATGAGGTGATCTGCGCTTTCGGACGCATAGACGGCGCGTTCGCGTCGCCCTATTTCGGCGTCAAGCCCGACATCATCACCAGCGCCAAGGGCTTGACCAACGGCGCGATTCCGATGGGCGCAACGCTGGTGCGGCAACACGTATACGACGCCTTCATGCAAGGCCCGGAAAGCGCCATCGAGCTCTCGCACGGCTACACGTATTCGGGCCACCCCGTGGCCTGCGCGGCGGGCCTGGCGACGCTGGACATCTGCCGTCGCGAGGGCTTGTTCCAGCGCAGCCAGGAACTGGCGCGCTACTGGGAAGACGCCGCGCACAGCCTGAAGGGGCTGCCGCATGTGGTGGACATCCGCAACATCGGCCTGCTGGCCGCCATTGAACTGGCGCCGCTGGAGGGCCAGCCTGGCCAGCGCGCCTATGCCGTGCACAACGCCTGCCTGGAGCGCGGCTGCCTGATCCGGTCGGCGGGCGACACGATGCTGCTGTCGCCCCCGCTCATCATCGAACGCAACCAGATCGACGAGCTGTTTTCGGTGCTGGCGGACGTGCTGCGCGCCGGCGCCTGACGCTGCGCGCCGCCCCTATCGGCCGTGATCAGGCCAGGTGGCGCGCCACGGCCTGCACCACGCGCCGGACATCGTCGGCCGACACGTCCAGGTGCGTGACCAGGCGGGTCGGCCCGCCGTACACCGCGCGCATCAGGATGCCTTCCTTGCCCAGCGCTTCGGTCAGCGCATCGCAACGGGACGGCTGGAATTCCACGAACAGCATGTTGGTGTCCTGGCTTAACACCTTGACGCCGGCAATGCCGCGCAGGCCTTCGGCCAGGGCCCGGGCATTCTCGTGATCTTCTGCCAGGCGCGTCACATGATGGTCCAGCGCATACAGGCAGGCCGCGGCCAGCACGCCGGACTGGCGCAAGCCGCCGCCCAGCATCTTGCGCCAGCGGTGTGCACGGGCAATCAGTTCCGCGCTGCCGACCAGCACCGAACCCACCGGCGCACCCAAGCCTTTTGAAAAGCAGATGGAAACCGAGTCGAAGGGCCGGCACATGTCGGCCAGCGGCTTGCCACTGGCCACCGCGGCGTTGAACACACGCGCCCCGTCCAGGTGCGTGGCCAGGTTTTCTTTGCGCGCCCAGTCCGTGGCGGCCTGGATGTAGCCGGCGCGAATCAGCTTGCCGTGAAACGTGTTTTCCAGCGCCAGCAGGCGCGTGCGCGCAAAGTGCGGATCGCCCTGGGGCTTGACGGCGGCCGCCAGCTTTTCCAGCGGCAAGGAACCGTCTTCGGCGTGTTCGATGGGCTGCGGCTGGATGCTGCCCAGCACGGCCGCGCCGCCGCCTTCGTACTTGTAGGTGTGCGCCAGTTGGCCCACCAAGTATTCGTCGCCACGATCGCAATGCGCCATCAGCGCGGCCAGGTTGCTTTGCGTACCCGACGGAAAGAACAGGCCGGCCGCCTTGCCGGCGCGCTCGGCCACGGCAGCCTGCAACTGGATGACAGTGGGGTCGTCGCCCATCACGTCGTCGCCCAACGGGGCGGAAACCATGGCCTGCAACATGGCCGGCGTCGGCCGTGTGACAGTGTCGCTACGCAAATCGATCATGGGGAATCCTTGATAGGGAAAAGGAGATCGGAAGGGGAAATCGAAAAGCCCGCGGATCAGGTGGCGCGGGCGGCGGGCGCCGCGCGGCTGACCACGAAGATGCCGGCCAGGATCAGGACCATGCCGCCCAGCTCGCCCAGCGACGGCCGTTCGGAAAGAATCGCCCACGCCAGCAACATGGCCACCACGGGCACGCCCAGGCTGGACAGGCCGGCGATGGATGCGGGCACGCGGCGCACCACTTGCAACCACAGCAGCCAGCCGGCGGCCGTGGCAATCAATACGATGTAGGTCATGCCCGCCCACAACTGCCACCCCCACTGGGCGCTTATTTGCGGCACCAGATACGCCACGGGCACCATGACCAGCCCGCCAAACAGCATCTGCCAGGCCGTGAACGTCATGACATCAGGCGCGTGCCGCTCGAACATGCGCTTGGACAGCACCGTGCCCACGCCCCAGCACAGGCCGCTGCCCAGGCCAAGCAGCACCGGGCGTATGTCGCCTAGCCCATTCCAGGGTTCCACGAAACAGATCAGGCCGATCGCCGCCAGGCCGATGCCCACGCCGTGCTTGGCCGACGGGCGTTCGCGCAGCAGCCACCAGGCGAACAGCACCACCCAGAACGGCATGGTGTAGGCCATCAGCGATACCTTGCCCACGCCGCCCGACACCAGCGCCGTCTGCACGAAGCCCTGGAATCCGGCCGTCTGCGTCAACCCGATCAGCAAGGTCAGCTTCCAGGGCGGCATGCCCAGCGGGCGGCGCGTGGCGATGGCCAGCGCGAACAGCACCAAGGCGCCCACGACATATCGCAGCGCCACGAAGTCGAACGGGCCGATGTAGGGCACGATCAGTTTCATCGCTATCCAGCTGCCTGCCCAGACCACGATGGTGCTGAACATCAGGGCTAGCCCTGCGCGATCGAAACTGCTGCGGCTCACGTCCATGGCTCCGTCTTGTGAGGGGAATAAAAGAAAAGACGCCCGGACCGGCGCTTACCGGTGCGGGCGTCTGACATTATGCTCCTGTCGCCAGGACGTCGATCAGCCGCTTATGGCCGATCGTGCCTACAGCGGCTTGGCCAACTGTTCCAGAATGGCGGGGTTTTCAAGCGTGGAAACGTCCTGCGTGACTTCCTCGCCCTTGGCCACGACGCGCAGCAGGCGGCGCATGATCTTGCCCGAGCGGGTCTTGGGCAGGTTGTCGCCAAAGCGGATGTCCTTGGGCTTGGCGATGGGGCCGATTTCCTTGGCAACCCAGTCGCGCAGCTGCTTGGCGATGGCCTGCGCCTGTTCGCCTTCGGGGCGCGCCTGCTTGAGCACGACGAACGCCACCACGGCTTCGCCCGTGGTGTCATCCGGACGGCCCACCACGGCGGCTTCGGCCACCAGCTCGTGCGCCACCAGCGCCGATTCGACTTCCATCGTGCCCAGACGGTGGCCCGACACGTTCAGCACGTCGTCGATGCGGCCCATAATCCAGAAATAGCCGTCCGCGTCGCGCTGCGCGCCGTCGCCGGCCAGGTAGTAGCCGCGCAGTTCCGACGGGAAATAGCTTTTCTTGAAGCGCTCGGGGTCGCCCCAGATGTTGCGGATCATGGCCGGCCACGGGCGCTTGATGACCAGGAAACCGCCATTGCCCTTTTCGACATCGCCGCCGGTTTCATCCACGATGGCGGCCGCGATGCCGGGCAGCGGCAGCGTGCATGAACCGGGCTTGGTGGGCGTGGCGCCCGGCAGCGGCGTGATCATGTGGCCACCGGTTTCGGTCTGCCACCACGTGTCCACGATGGGGCAGCGTTCGCGGCCGATGTGCTTGTGATACCACATCCACGCTTCGGGGTTGATGGGTTCACCCACCGTGCCGATGATCCGCAGGCTGTCCAGATCGTAGTTCTTGGGATGCGCGTCGGGCGTGGCTTCGGCGGCCTTGATCAGCGAACGGATCGCGGTGGGCGCCGTGTAGAACGTGGTGACCTTGTGGCGCGCGATCATGTCCCAGAACCGGCCGGCGTTGGGATAGGTGGGCACGCCTTCGAACACCACCTGCGTCAGTCCGGCGGCCAGCGGGCCGTAGGTGATGTAGGTGTGGCCGGTGACCCAGCCCACGTCGGCGGTGCACCAGTAAACGTCGTCCTTGCGCGCGTCGAAAGTCCACTTCACGGTCAGCAGCGCCCACAGCAGGTAGCCCGCCGACGAATGCTGCACGCCCTTGGGCTTGCCGGTGGAACCCGACGTGTACAGGATGAACAGCGGGTGTTCGGCGTTGACCGGCACGGGCTCGCAAGTGTCGGGCTGGTTCGCCTCGACATCGTGCATCCAGAGGTCGCGCGACTCGTTCCATTGGACCTTGCCACCGGTGCGGCGATACACGATGACCTTGGACACGGCTTCGCAGCCGCCCATGGCAATGGCGTCTTCCACGGCCGGTTTCAGCGCAATGGTCTTGCCGCCGCGCACTTGTTCGTCGGCGGTGATGACCAGCGATGCGCCCACGTCCACGATGCGCTCTTGCAGGCTCTTGGCCGAAAAGCCGCCGAACACCACCGAGTGCGTGACGCCCAGGCGCGCGCAGGCTTGCATGGCGACAACGGCTTCGATCGACATGGGCATGTAGATGATGGCGCGGTCGCCCTTCTTGTACCCCAGGCCCGTCAGGCCATTGGCAAAGCGGCATACGCGCGCCAACAGTTCGCGGTAGGTGACCTTGTTGACCGTGCCGTCATCGCCTTCGAAGATGATGGCGGTCTTGTCGGCGTTGCCGTTGGTCAGGTGCACGTCCAGGCAGTTGGCCGATACGTTCAGTTCACCGTCGCCGAACCAGCGGTAGAACGGCGCGTCGGATTCGTCCAGCACTTGCGTGAACGGCTTGGTCCATTGCAGATTGTCCCGGGCCTGGCCGGCCCAGAAACCGTCGAAGTCGTTTTCAACCTGGGCGCACAGCGCGTTGTAGGCGTCCATGCTGGGAATCGCCGCTCCGTTGGCCGCGCGCTCGGGCGGCGGGAAAACGCGGGTTTCTACCAGGACGGACTCAATTGCTTTCGACATGATCTTGTCTCCAAACGGTGATTTTGTTGTTGATGCCGCTGTTTTCGCCTTGGCCGCCGAACCGCAAGCTTCACGAAGGAAGTGCGGCGCGGGGACAGTTTCTTTATCTACCCACCACCGTATCGCCACGCTCTTACGGGCACCTTACGCAAAATGCGGGCCAGAGCCCGCAATGCCGTGTCCCGCAGTACCGCTGCAACCCGGCGGCATCGGCCATCAGGCCAACATGCCGGCAATCAACGCAAGGCATCGCACATCACGCGCGATGCCTTGAAGGCAGTGCATAAGGATAGCAGCCCGGCGGCGCCCCTGGCGGGCCGACGGGCCGGCAAATTCAGGCGGCGGGGCTGCGCGCCAGACCGCGCTTCATGTCCACGCGCGACAACAAGATGAGGCCGCCCACGAAGAACAGCCCCGTCACCAGGATGGCCAGCCGATGGTTGCCATCGGTGGCCCAGGTGACCACGCCGTAGGTCAGCGGCCCGATCACGGCGGCCAGCTGTACGGCAAAGGTCCATAGCGAATAAAACTCGGCCAGCCGACCCGCGGGCGCTAGCGCGCCCGTCATGGCGCGGCCGGCGCTTTGCGTGGTGCCCATGCACAAGCCGGCCAGCGTGGCAGCTACCCAGAACACGGGCGCGGTTACGGCGGAATAGGCCACCAGCACCATCACGATCCAGCCGCCCAGGGTGATGGCCAGCGCCGGTTTGTGGCCAATGCGGTCCTGCACATAGCCGAACGAGAATGCGCCAACCGCCGCGCCGATGTTCACGGTGAACACCAACAGCATGATCTGCGGCGTCGTGAAGCCCATGACTTCGGACGCATACACGGCGGCCAGCGTGATGACCACGGAAATGCCCGCCTGATAGCAGGCAATGCACATCAGCAAGCGGCGAAATTCAGGAAAGTGCTGGCCGGTGTCGCGCCACGCGTGCGCCAGGCGGCGCAGCATGTGCAGCGCTTGCGGCTTGACGGCCTTGGGCTGTGCGCGCTCTTTGAGCAACAAGAAGGACGGCAGCGCCGCCAGCGCGAATACCGCGCAGGTCACGACGATGACCCAGGGCACGAAATGCTCGGCCGTCATGCCTTTGGCTTCGGCCGAGGTCACGACCAGCAGCGACAGGCCCAGCGTCAGCATCCCGCCGCAATAGCCGAAGCTCCAGCCCCATCCCGACACGCGGCCCAGCGCGGCGGGCCGGGCCAGTTCGGGCAGGAACGCCGCCACCACGGATTCACCCACGCAGTAGCAATAGTTGGACACCACGATGGCGGCCAGCGCCAGCCATACGTCGCCGGGGCCGGCTTGCGTCAGCACCAGCGTGGCGGCCACGCAGCCGATGGTGCTGGAATACAGCAGCCGACGCTTGCTGCCGCCGGCGTCGGCGCGCGCGCCCAGCGTGGGCATCGTCAACATGATGAGCAGATAGGACAGCGACAGCGCCGCGGTCCAGGCCAGCGTGGCCCACGGCGCTTTGCCGCCGACCACGCTAACAAAATAGGTGCTGAACACCGCCGTGAGAATGACGGTGGTGTAGCCGGAATTGGCGAAGTCGTACATGGCCCAGGCCCAGACCTCGCGTTTGGCCACGCCGGGATTCAAGGCGCTGTCGCGCCCTGCTCCGGCGTCCGGCGTGGAACCGCCCGTGGGCGGTTCCGGCAATTGCGTCTGGCTCACAGGCCCAGCGCGGCAATGCCTGCTTGGGCGATCAGCACGTCTTCGGTCGACTTCACGCCCGACACGCCGACAGCGCCAACCACATGGCCATTGACGGTGACCGGCACGCCGCCTTCCAGCATGCCTTCGATCAACGGGGCCGACAGGAACGACACGCGGCCGTTGTTGATCATTTCTTCGTAGATGCGCGACTCGCGGCGGCCCAGCGCGGCGGTCTTGGCCTTGGCCGGCGCGATGTGCGCCGAGATCGGGGCCGCGTCGTCCAGCCGCAGCATGCCAAGCAGGTGGCCACCGTCATCGACCACCGAGATGGTCACGGCCCACTTGTTCTGCACGGCGTGTGCTTCGGCCGCGGCGAGGATCTTCTTGACGTCTTCGGCGCTCAGCACGGGTTTGGTATTCATTGCAGCGACTCCTTGATCTGTTCCAGGGCGGATGGGTCTTCAATGGTCGTCAGGTCTCCGGGCTCGCGACCTTCGCACACGGCGACGATCGCGCGGCGCAACACCTTGCCGGACCGGGTCTTGGGCAATGCGCCCACGAATCGGATCCGGGCGGGCCTTGCAACGGCGCCCAGCTGATCTTCCACCAGGCGCATGATATCGCCTTCCAGCTGCTTTGCCCCGGCGGGCGTGCCGGCCATGTCGGGATTCTTCAAGACCGCGAACGCCATGGCAACCTGGCCCTTCAACGGATCCGCCACGCCCACCACCGCGCATTCGGCGATGGCGCTGTGGCTGTTGACGGATTCTTCGATCTCGCGCGTGCCCAGTCGGTGCCCCGCCACGTTGATCACGTCGTCCGTGCGGCCCAGGATGAACCAATAACCATCGGCATCCACGCGCCCCCAATCAAAGGTGGAATACACCTGCCGCCCGGGGATTGACGTGAAATACGTCTGCACGAAACGCGCGTCGTCGCCCCAGATGGTGGACATGGCGCCGGGTGGCAGCGGCGGCACGATGGCCACCACGCCCTTTTCGTCCGGCCCCAGGTCTTCGCCCGTAGCTTCGCTGACGATGCGCGCGTCAAAACCGTAGACGGGAAAGGATGGGCTGCCGAATCGGGTCGGCACGTTCTCCACGCCCGGCTGCGCGGAAAGAATCGGCCAGCCGGACTCGGTCTGCCAGTAGTTGTCGATGATGGGCTTGCCCAGCCCTTGCGAGATCCAGGTGGCGGTGGGCTCGTCCAGGGGCTCGCCGGCCAGGTACACCGCGCGCAGGGTGGACAGGTCGTGCCGCTGTAGCAGCGCGGGGTCCTGGCGCTTGAGCACCCGCACGGCGGTGGGCGCCGAAAACAGCGTGTTGACCCCGAAGCGTTCCACCAACTGCCACAAAATGGCGCCGTCGGGGCGCACCGGCGTGCCTTCGTACAGCAGCGTGGTCTGCCCGCCGATGAGGGGGCCGTACACAATATAGGAATGCCCGACTACCCAGCCGATGTCGCTGGTGCAGAAAAAGGTGTCGCCGGCGCGGCCGTTGAACAGGTATTCCATGGACGAGGCCAGCGCCACGGCGTAGCCGCCGGTATCGCGCTGCACGCCCTTGGGCTTGCCGGTAGTGCCTGACGTATAGAGGATGTAGCTGGGCTCGGACGATTCCAGCCATTGCACCGGCACCCGGGCGCCACGGTGGCGCTCGCGCAGCGTGGCGTAGTCGTGGTCGCGGCCGGCCACGGGTTCGAAGGGCGACAAGCCCCGGTCAAACACCACGACCGAGGCAGGCGGGGATTTCGCCAGGCTTAACGCCTTGTCCAGCAAGGGCTTGTAGGGCACGACCTTGCCGCCGCGCGAGCCGCCGTCCGTGCAAACCACCACCTTGGGCGCGGCGTCGTCGATGCGCTGCGCCAGGTTGACCGACGCAAAGCCGCCGAACACCACCGAGTGCACCGCGCCGATCCGCGCGCAGGCCAGCATGGTGAATACGGCTTCGGGCACCATCGGCATGTATAGCAACACGCGGTCGCCCCGCGCCACGCCCAGTTCGACAAGCATGGCGGCGGCCGCGTTGACCTCTTCGTACATCTCCTGCCGGGTATAGATGCGTTCTTCGTCGACCTCGGTGGACACCCAGATCAGCGCCGGCTTGTCGCCCTGCGTGGGCAACCAGCGGTCGACCGCGTTGTAGCAAAGATTGGTCGTGCCGCCCACGAACCACTTGGCGAATGGCGGGCGCGAAAAATCCAGTACAGACTCAAAGGGCGTATCCCAATGCACGCGCCCGGCCTCCTCGCGCCAGAACGCATCACGGTCATGCAATGATCTGTAATGGAAATCCCGGGTTTTTTGCATTTGTGTCTCCTGGTATTGTTCGTACGCCTTAAGGCTGATTGATTTCTTTGCGAATCATTTGGTCATTCTGGTAGGCGAACCTTGCACGAGGCTTGCCACAAGTCAAAAAGTTCTGCCAAATGTCCACGCGGCATGGAACCATTACTGATTCGGCAATGATTGGTAATGAAAGTTTGGTAGAATCCCCGCGAAGTTGTAGATAATTGTTGATTCTGCTGACATTTCGGCCCGATCCACGGCTAATCCCGTGGCTTTTGCTGTCAAAAAGCAGGTCATCCCCAGGCGAATGCATCGACACTCCATCATCGCGCGATTAAATTCATCCACTGGCCAGGCAAAGCGCGGTCTGCGTACGCTCGCGTTGATGGCTTGTGTAGCGACTCTGTCAGGTTGTGCAGGTACCGGGCAAAAGTCAACCGCCCATACGTCCGAGATTGATCCGTACGAAATGGAATGGGTTGCCACCGCCGATGACCCCATCGGCCTCTTGGTAACGCAAAAATTCAAGCGCGACCGCCAGCAAGCCGGCAAAGGCATCCATTCAGGTGTCAACGGCGATAACGCCATGGTCAGCGAAGCCCTTAACTACCTGGGCATCCGCTACCGCTTCGGCGGCAGTTCCCCTGACACCGGTTTTGATTGCAGCGGCCTGGTTGCCTATTCGGCAGAACGTTCGCTGGGCCTGAAGCTGCCCCGCAACGCCGCCGAAATCGCCCAGCAAGGCGTCTCGGTCGACAAAAACGAATTGAAGGCCGGCGATCTGGTCTTCTTCAACACGATGGGCCGCCGTTACTCGCACGTGGGCATCTACCTGGGCGACGACCGCTTCGTGCACTCGCCCAGCGCCGGTGGCGTGGTGCGTGTGGAAAGCATGACCATGGCCTACTGGACCAAGCGCTACAACGGCGCCCGCCGCCTGGACAACAGCCTGATGGCTTCCGCCCGCGCCGCGAACTGAACGCCAGATTAACGCCGGGCTTGCCGCTCTGCCATCGTCGCACCAGACACCGCCCCCCGCCATCCCCCAAAAAGAAAACGCCGCCAGACCTCTGTCTGGCGGCGTTTTGCATTGTGCGTGGTTCAGTGCTTGGTGTTCATTGCTCTTTCGCGGCTTGAAGGCCGCAGGCCGTGTCGGCCTCCCCAGTATTTTTTGGTCCAGCGATGGCTGGCATTCCGGTAATTCAGTGCACCGTACCCGCTCGCGGGCACAAGCCGCATTGTTGCAGGGCTTGCTGCATGCTGCATACCGAACGGCGACAAGCCACGACCCGGATGCCACCGCGCTGCGCGGCGTTGCGGAACGTCTTCATGACGTTGTGACCCAGGAAGTCGGTCAGCAAAATAACCAGTTGCGTACCCGAAGGCAGTTGTAGCGTTTTCTTCTGATGCGAGGGATCACGGCCGCTGATGTGGTGCGTGATCGAAATGTTGTGTCCCTTAAGCAGATCCGGGATATTTCCCAGACGATCCGCGCCAACCACTACTGCACTGAGTCCTGCCGTCATGATGAACCTCACTGGTCGTTGAGCCTGGATGTAATGATAATGATTCCTATTTTTTAGTCAATTCAAATGAGATCGGTTCTTATTTAATTATTTATATGAGCTTACTGGAAGGGATAGCGAGATTTGTTCAAGCCCAGGGAACTCGCGGCTCTCCGGCCGGTCGGCGCCTGCTTCCGCGGCAGATCGCAGGCAAAAAAAAGCGCGCCGTCCAGAAGACGCCGCGCTTTTTATGGGTGCGAACTCAGGTCTATTTAGGCGCGCCCTGCACTGCCTCGGTCACGACCGCGCGCGTCAGCGACGGCGCCAGCATTTCCAGGAACGTGTAGACGTAGTCGCGCAGGAACACGCCGGACTTCACCCCCACCCGCGTCGTGTGCGTGCCGAACAAATGGCCCACCGGCAACCCGACCAGATTGGAATCGCGCCGGGGGTCGTACGCCACGCCGGCGATGATGCCGATGCCCAGGCCCACGTCCACATAGGTCTTGATCACGTCGGCATCGATGGCTTCCAGCACGATGTCGGGGTGGATGCCTTGGTTGGCGAACACCTCGTCTATCGTGCTGCGGCCCGTAAACGCGCGGTCATACGTGACGATGGGGTGTTCGGCCAGCTGCGCCAACGACAGGCGCTTGGCGGCGCTGGACGTCAGCTCGGCCAAGGGGTGATCCGGCCGCACGACAACGGTGTGCTCCCAGGCGTAAACCGGCAGCGTCGCCAAGCCGGGCGTCAACGCCAGGGATTCGGTGGCCAGCGCCAGATCGGCTTGTTCGTGCAAGACCATTTCGGCCAACTGCGCGGGGCTGCCCTCGGCCAGGGACAAGTGCACTTTGGGAAATTGCTTGCGGAATGCGGGAATCACGCGGGGCAGCAGGTAGCGCGCCTGCGTGTGGGTGCAGGCAATGACCAGCCCGCCTTCGTCACGCCGAGCGAATTCATCGCTGACTTTTTTCAGGTTGTCGACTTCGCGCATGATGCGGTCGATGACTTGCGAGACCGCCAGGCCCGGTTTGGTCAGGCCCTTGATGCGCTTGCCATGCCGTTCGAAGATTTTGATGCCCAGCTCGTCTTCGAATTCGATGATGGCCTTGGAGACTCCAGGCTGCGAGGTATAGAGCATCCGGGCGGCCTCGGTGAGGTTGAAGTCGCGCCGGATGGTTTCACGCACAAAACGAAATTGCTGGAGGTTCATACATTGGCCCTTAATAGATCGGCCAATTATAAGTAATAAGGACGCCTTATCATATAACTTATTCGTATAAGCTTAGGAGCAAGGCGTCCCCCCTTTCAGCGCATCGAAATCGTGGTGTTCACCGTCTTGGCATGGGCCGACCAGCGCGCCGTGACCGTCTTGGTCTGCGTCCAGAACTGCACCGCCTGTTTGCCGTTGGGGCCCAGGTCGCCCAGCTTGGAGCCGCGCGATCCGGTGAAGCTGAACCACGCCACCGGCACGGGGATCGGCACGTTGATGCCCACCTGGCCCACGTCGATATTGTTCTGGAAGTAGCGCGCCGCGCCGCCGTCTTGCGTGAACAGCGCCACGCCGTTGCCGTTGGGATTGCGGTTGATGAAGGCCACCGCGTCTTCCAGCGTTTCCACGCCAACGCAGCACAGGACCGGTCCGAAGATTTCTTCGGTGTAGATGGTCATGTTCTCCGAAACGCCGTCAAAAATCGTCGGCCCCACGAAGTTGCCTTCTTCAAAGCCCGACACCTTCAGGTTGCGGCCGTCCAGCAGCAGCTTGGCGCCTTCGTCCACGCCCTTTTGAATCAGGCTTTCCACGCGTTTCTTGGCATTGGGCGACACCAGCGGGCCCAGATCGGCTTCGCGATCGGTGCCCGAATTGACCTTCAGCTTTTTCGAGCGCTCGACAAAATCGGGCAGCCAGTTGCGGGCATCGCCCACCAGCACGGCTACCGACGAGGCCATGCAACGCTGGCCGGCCGCGCCGAAGGCCGCGCCCACCAGCTGGTTCAGCGCCACTTCGGGGTCGGCATCCGGCAGGATCACGCAATGGTTCTTGGCGCCCATCATCGACTGGCAACGCTTGCCGGCGGCAGACGCGCGGTTGTAGATCTCGGTGCCCACGCGGGTGGACCCGATGAACGACACCGCCTTGATGTCCGGGTGTTCGCACAGGCCGTTGGCCGTATCCGGGCCGCCATGCACCACGTTCAGCACGCCCGGGGGCAAGCCGGCTTCCAGCGCCAGCTGCGCCAGGAACAACGAGGACGTCGGGTCCTGTTCAGACGGTTTCAGCACGAAGCTGTTGCCGCACGCCACGGCGATGGGGAACATGAAGCAAGGCAGCATCACCGGAAAGTTGAACGCGGTAATGCCCGCGCACACGCCCAGCGGCTGGATCAGGGTGTAGACGTCGATGCCCGACGCGGCATTTTCGGCGTACTCGCCCAATTGCAGGTTGGCAATCGAGCAGGCGTGTTCGACCACTTCCAGGCCGCGCCCGATCTCGCCTTCGGCGTCGGGCAGCGTCTTGCCGTGTTCACGCGTGATCATCTCGGCAAGCTTGCCGGTGTTGGCGCGCAGCAGTTCCTGAAATTTCAGCATGACGCGCATGCGCGCGCCCTGGCCGCTGTTGCGCCAGGTCTTGAAGGCTTCCTTGGCATTGGAGACGGCCAGGTCCAGTTCTTCGCGCGTGGCAAAGGGCACCTTGGCAACGACTTCCTGGGTGGCGGGGTTGATCACGTCACGCCATTCGGTGGATTTGGACTGCACGAGCTTGCCGCCGATCAATAGCGGAACGCGGGGGACTTCACTCATTTGATGCTCCTCACACTGCGTAGTCGATGCGGATGGAATCCGCGTTCATGGATCTTGCAACGCGCCGGCCAGGCAGAGTCAGGGCCGGCGCGCCGGGTTATTTCTTCACCAGCGGGCAGGTCGAATCGGCCAACGGCTGGAAGGCTTCGGCCGCCGGAATGGTGGCCACCAACTTGGAATAGTCCCAGCCGCCCTTGGAATCCGCGGGCTTCTTCACTTCGTACAGGTACATGTCGTGGATCACGCGGCCGTCGGGCCGGATCGATGCGTTGCGCATGATGGGATCCTTGATCGGCATTTCGCGCATCTTGTCGGCCACGACCTTGCCGTCGGTGCCGCCCGCCGCCGCTGTGGCGCGCAGGTAATGCAGCACGCTGGAATACACACCGGCCTGCGTCATCGTCGGCTTCAACCCCCGGAAGGCCTTTTCAAAACGCGTGGACCACTGCCGCGATGCGTCGTCATAGTCCCAATAAAAGCCGTCCACATAGGACAGGCCCTGTGCGCTTTCCAGGCCCAGCGCCCGCAGGTCCGACAAGAAAATCAGCAGCGACACCAGACGCTGCCCGCCCGACACGATGCCGAATTCGCGCGCCTGCTTGACGGCGTTGACGGTGTCCTGTCCGCCGTTGGCCAATGCCACCACCTGCGCCTTCGAGCTTTGCGCCTGCAACAGGTACGAGGCAAAATCCGGCGCGTTCAAGGGATGCCGCACACTGCCGGCCACCGTGCCGCCCAGCGCCTTCACGGCCTTGACCGTGTCGGCTTCCAGCGAATGGCCGAACGCGTAGTCCACCGTGATGAAGTACCAGGATTTGCCGCCCGCCCGCACCGTGGCCTTGGCGCCGCCCGCCGATTGCGAATACGTGTCGAACATCCAGTGAAAGCCCACGGGCGAACATTCCTTGTTGGTCAGCGCCGTCGTGGCGGGGCCCGAGAACATCACCACTTTGTTCTTTTCGCGCGCGATGCCCTGCACCGCCAGCGCCACCGCCGAATTGGTCAGGTCGGCAATGGCCGTCACGCCATCGCGATCAAACCATTCGCGCGCTTTCGCGGCGCCCACGTCCGCCTTGTTCTGGTTGTCGGCCGACACCAGTTCGATCTTCATGCCCTTGCATTCCGCGGCCAGGCAGTCATCGATGGCCAACTGCGCCGCCGCCACCGACCCGGGCCCGCCCATCCCGGCATAGGTGCCGGACATGTCCGTCAGGATGCCGATCTTCACTGGCGGCTTGTCGGCCGCTTGCGCCTGGCTTACCAATATTGCGCCCAGACACAAGCCTGCGGCCAGCCCGCGTGCGTGCAATTTCATGGATTTGTCTCCTGAGTGTTATGCGCTGATTGATAGCGTGATGCCGTCTTTGCGGCCTGCGACTCCCAGGGCAATGCCCCGAGGCCTGCCGGCCCAGTGTAGATGTGTGAAAATCAACAAGCAACACCAGAAATGCACATTCCTTGTGCATTGATGCACAACCAAAAAAAGCCGCCCCACGCCCGTGGGCGCGGGGATCCGGAGATCGAAATCGTGTTGGATTGGGACAGCCTGCGGTACTTCCTGGAGGTAGCCCGCACCCAGCGGGTCAGCGCGGCCGCGCGCAAGCTTGGCGTTGAGCACACCACCGTGTCGCGTCGCATCCGCGCGCTGGAGACCGAGCTGGATACGCTGCTGTTCGAAAAGTCGCGCAGTGCGGGATTCGTGCTGACGGACGACGGCCAGCGCCTTTTCGTCCACGCCGAACAGATGGAAAGCACGGTGCACACCGCGCGCGAAAACTTGTCGGGTATCGGCCAGGCCCTGTCCGGCCATCTGCGTATCGGCGCCACCGAGGGCTTTGGCAGCTATGTGCTGACGCCGCTGGCGGCTGACTTCCAGCGGCGCTATCCCCACATCACCTTGGACATTTTGCCCGTGCCGCGCTTTGTCAGCCTGTCCAAGCGCGAAGCCGATCTGGCGATCACCATTGAACGGCCTCAGCGCGGCCCCTACGTGTGCAGCAAGCTGTGCGACTACACGCTGCGCCTGTATGGCACGCCCGGTTATCTGGCGCGCCACGCCCCCATCGAGACGCGCGCCGACCTGGCGCATCACACCTTCATCGGTTATGTGGACGAACTGCTGTTCAGCGAACGCCTGCGTTACCTGGAAGACGTGCTGCCGGCCAGCAACGTGGTGCTGCGCAGCACCAGCGTGGTCGCGCAGTACCACGCCGCGCTACAGGGGCAGTCGCTGGCGGTGCTACCCTGCTTTATTGCCGCGCAGGACCCGCGTTTGAAGCCGGTGTTGCAAACCGATATTGAAATCACGCGATCGTTCTGGATGTATTGCCACGAAGACCTGCGCAAGCTCAAGCGCGTGACGGTGCTGTGGGAATTCATCCGCAAGTCGGTGCTGAAAAACGCCGACTTGCTGGCGGGCAAGCGCGGCACGATGAAGTACCTGCCCTGACGCAAGGCGGGGGCCAATTAGGCCCCCGCTTCGTTGCAGTGTTATCGATGCTCAGGCCGGCTTGGCGTCCTTGGGCGCCTTGACCCGCAGGCGGCGCATCAGCAAAAACACGGTCAGCAACGCCACCGCGCCGTGAATTGCCCACACACCCACGCCGAAGCTGAGCTTGCCGTTGGAAATCCAGGCGCGCGACAGGTTGATCAGGTTCATATACAGCAAGCCGACCAGGCCGGCGATCAACAGATCGCCCGAACGGCCCAGGCGCGGGTTCACCGCCCCTAGCGGAATCGCCAGCAGCGCCAGGTTCAACGCGGCCAAGGGCAACGAAATGCGCCACATCACCTGCGACCAGCTGCTGTCGGTGTTGTCGGCCACCAGCTGCATCGTGGCACGGGCTTTCGACGAGCGCTCGGCTGCGGCACGCGCTTCGCCAATCGGGTCTTCGCCCGCCTTGCTTTCCAGGCGCAGACCATATTTGTTGAAATGCACCAGGCGTATTTCCGGCGTGCCAGGCTTCAGGTCGTAGCGATGGCCTTCGCCCAGCACCAGGAAGCGGTCGCCATTGGGCAGCGTTTCGCTGTGCGCGCTGCTTGCCGTCAAGACGCTCAGCCACTCAGGGCCCGTTTCGCGCGCGAACACGTTGCCCAATTCATCCGTCGGGGTAACCGGGTCTTCAGAGAAAAATACGCGATTGCCGCCCGACGATTCGGCGAACTGCCCCGCCGTGACCTTGGACAGATCCGAGCGCTGCTCGAAGCGTTCGTGGTATTCGCCGATTTGCCGATACGCCCACGGCGCGGCCACCAGCGTCAAGCCCGCCACGGCCAGCGCCACGGGCACCGCAACGCGCAGAACGGGCTTTAACCAGTCGGCCAATGACAAACCGCTGGCAAACCACACCACCATTTCGGATTCGCGGTAATTGCGCGTGACGGTAGTCAGCACGGCAATGAAGATCGACACGGCCAGGATGGTCGGCAAGGCGGTGATCGTGGATAGCGCGGCCAGCACCAGGACGACGTCGGCTCCGATGTTGCCGCCCGCTGCTTCACCCAGCAGGCGCACAAGAAGCACGCTGAGCCACACGATGAGCAACGTGGAAAAGACAACGCCAGCGTGACTGGTGATCTCGCTGACGACAGAGCGTTTAAATAGAGACATGGGAGAATATGCGGGATAATCGACCGCATCATACACAGACGCACACGGGAAACCCTCATGGAATTTAGCACACAGACCACTGCTTCCCTGCACCAGGTTAAAACCGCCGCCCTGGCTGTCGGGGTGTACGCGGACGGCGTGTTGAGCCCCGCCGCGGACATCATCGACCGCGCTTCCAACGGCGCCGTGCGCGCCGTGGTCAAGACCGAGTTCCGCGGCCGCGCCGGCTCCACGCTGACGCTGCGCACCCTGCCCGGGGTGACCGCGCAGCGCGTGGTGCTGGTGGGTCTGGGCAAGCAGGAAGAGTATTCGGCCCGCGCACACGCGTCGGCTGAACAGGCATTTGCCTCGGTCTGCGTGGCCGCGCAATTGACCGAAGGCGTGTCCACGCTGGCCGCCAACCCGATTGCCGACGTCGCCATCATTGCCCGCGCCCGCAGCGCCGCCATCGCGGCCGGCGGCGCCACCTATCATTACGACGCCAGCTTCGGCAAGCCCGACCGCGACGCCCGGCCCAAGCTCAAGAAGATCGTGCAGATCGTCGAGCGCGCCGACGCCGCCCAGGCGCAGAAGGGCCTGCGCGAAGGCGCGGCCATCGCCAACGGCATGGAGCTGACCCGCACACTGGGCAACCTGCCCGGCAACATCTGCACGCCCACCTACCTGGGCGACACGGCCAAGCGCCTGGCGCGCGAATTCAAGTCGCTGAAAGTCGAAGTGCTGGACCGCAAGCAGGTCGAAGCGCTGGGCATGGGCTCGTTCCTGTCGGTGGCTCGCGGCTCGGCCGAAGCGTTGCGCTTCATCGTGTTGCGCCATGCCGGCGCCAAGGCCGCCAAGAAAGGCGCCAAGAACGCCCAAGGCCCGATCGTGCTGGTCGGCAAGGGCATCACGTTCGACGCCGGCGGCATCTCGCTCAAGCCCGCCGCCACCATGGATGAAATGAAGTACGACATGTGCGGCGCAGCCAGCGTGTTGGGCTCGTTCCGCGCCCTGGCCGAACTGGAACTTCCGCTTGACGTCGTCGGCCTGATCCCCGCCTGCGAAAACCTGCCGAGCGGCACGGCCAACAAGCCGGGCGACGTCGTCACCAGCATGGCCGGCCTGACCATCGAAATCCTGAACACCGACGCCGAAGGCCGCCTGGTTCTGTGCGACGCCCTGACCTACGCCGAACGCTTCAAGCCGGCAGCCGTCATCGACATCGCCACGCTGACCGGTGCCTGCGTCGTTGCCCTGGGCAACGTCAACAGCGGCCTGTTCTCCAAGGACGACGCCCTGGCCGACGCCTTGGCGGCTGCCGGCCGCAAGTCGCTGGACACGGCATGGCGCATGCCGATGGACGACGCCTACCAAGATCAGCTGAAGTCCAACTTCGCCGATCTGGCCAACATCGGCGGCCCCCCGGCCGGCGCGGTCACGGCGGCCTGCTTCCTGTCGCGCTTCGCCAAGGCCTACCCGTGGGCGCACCTGGACATCGCCGGCACCGCCTGGCGCGGTGGCAAGGACAAGGGCGCCACGGGCCGCCCCGTGCCGCTGCTGATGCAATACCTGCTGGATCAGGTTTGAAACCTTCGCAACGGAACCGGGCATGACGCGGATCGATTTTGCCTTCGGCGCGCCCGACCGCTTGCGCATGGCCTGCCAGGTCGTGCGCAAGCAATTTTTGGCGGGTCAGCGGCTGGTGGTGTACTGTAAAGACGGCTCGCGGCTGGCCGCTTTCGACCGCATGCTGTGGGCGTTCGACGACACCGCCTTCATCCCGCACGTGCTGGCCAACGACCCGCTGGCGGCTGAAACGCCGGTTGTGCTTACCGCGGGTGACCCGCAGCAGGCCGCCCAGGCGGCCCAGCCCAACCCGGGTGCCGACGCGCCCGGGTTGTGGCTGCTGAATCTGGACGACGACAGCCCGCCGGGTTTCGACACCTTCGAACGCCTGCTTGAAATCGTGTCGGACGACCCTGACGACAAACAGGCCGCCCGCCAGCGCTGGCGCACCTACCAGAACGCGGGCCACACGCCGCAAAGCCACGATCTCAGCCGCCAACAGGCCGGCGGTTGATCCGCCCCATCCGTCCGGTGGGCCCCGCGCCCACCCTGGCAATCTGACATTCGGGAGCCCCCATGCCCTCTCGCCCCAACGACCCCGGCATCCCCACTTTGACCCAACGGGCTGAACCGACGCTGTACGCGCCGCCCGCCCCTGCCGATGAGCCCGACGCGCCGATGCTGACCGAGCTGGCCGACGACGCCGACGCTGCCGACCCCGATGACGCCTTTCCCTTGCTGACGGACATCGCCGACGACAACGGGCAGGACTGGAACGTGGATGAAGCGCCCGCCGTTCATTCGGCCGCCACGCAGGCTCCCGCTGCCCCCCCGCCTGACGCCTCGGTCCTGACGGCCCGCCTGCAAGCCGAAGTCGAACAGCTGATGCGGCACGCGCTGGCCGACGCCATCGAGCAGATCCAGACGCGCATGGACGCTGAATTACCGGGTATCGTTTCCCGGGTATTGAACGAAGTCCGGCCCGGCTGAAACCGGCGCATTGCCGCAGGTGTAAATCTTCCAAAAACTGGATTCTTCAGGGAACTGTAAGGTATCCTTCCCATCTAAGCTTTCAAGCTATTTTTTTTGGCGCATACAGGAGTTCTCCATGAACGAATATCGTCCGTCCCCTTTTAATCGTTCCGGCGCAGTCGCTGGCGCGCCGGGCGAGGTCGCTCGCAACCAGGTCCTGCGCAACACTTATTGGCTCTTGGCCCTCTCGCTGATCCCCACGGTGCTGGGTGCGGCGGTCGGCATGTACACCGGCATCAACCGCGTCATGGGCGCCAGCCCCGGCCTGTCCGCCATCGTTTTCCTGGTGGGCGCGTTCGGCATGATGTTCGCCATCGAGAAAAACAAGAACAACTCGATGGGCGTGGTGCTGCTGCTTGCCTTCACGTTCTTCATGGGCATCATGCTGTCCCGCCTGTTGGGCTTCGTCATGGGGTTCAGCAACGGCTCGCAGCTGGTCATGACGGCATTCGGCGGCACGGCAATCGTGTTCGGCACGATGGCCACGCTGGCCACGACCATCAAGCGCGATTTGTCCGGGATGCAGAAGTTCCTGTTCATCGGCGCGGTCGTGATCCTGATCGCGGCGCTGGCCAACATCTTCCTGCAATTGCCCGCGCTGATGCTGACCATTTCGGTCATGGCCATCCTGGTGTTCTCGGCCTTCATGCTGGTTGACCTGCAACGCGTGGTCAATGGTGGCGAAACCAACTACGTGTCCGCCACGCTGGCCATCTACCTGGACGTCTACAACGTCTTCTCGAACCTGCTGATGCTGCTGGGCATCTTCGGCGGCAACCGCGAGTAATCGCTTACCGCCAGTCCGGTCCAAAGGCCTACATTCACGTGTAGGCCTTTTTCTTTTGGAGCGCTACCGATGCAAGACCGCCGCCGCTTCCTCCAGACCGCCGCCTGCGCCGCCCTGCTGGGACCCACGGGCGCCGTGCAGGCACTCAGCGTGAAACAAGCCATGCTGACCCGCGCCATTCCTTCGTCCAAAGAGCAGATTCCGGTGATCGGCCTGGGCACGGCAGACACCTTCAACGCGTCGCCCGACGATGCCGCCGCCATGGCGCCGCTGGCGCAGGTGCTGGAGGTGTTCACGAAAGAAGGCGGCACGCTGATCGACACCGCGCCCAGCTACGGCCAGGCCGAGGCTGTGGTCGGCGCGCTGCTGGCCCGCCAGGCTGCCACGGCGCCCCCGTACTTTCTAGCCACGAAGATCGGCGCGCAAGGGCGGGATGCCGCGATGGGCCAGATCCGCGAATCCCAACGGCGGCTGGGGCGCGACAAGCTGGACCTGATCCAGGTGCACAACCTGATCGACACCCGCAACCAACTGGCCCTGCTGCGCGAACTGAAGCAGCAAGGGGTCACCCGCTACATCGGCATCACGCACTACACGGACTATGCCCACGACGAGCTGACCGAACTGGTTGAGCGCGAGAAGCCCGACTTTCTTCAGGTGAACCTGTCCGTGGGCGCGCGCAGCGCCGAAAAGCGCCTGTTGCCGGCCTGCCAGGCCAACGGCGTTGCGGTGCTGATCAACCGGCCCTTCCAGGACGGGGCGCTCTTTCGGCAAGTCAAGGGCCGTCCCCTGCCCGCGTTGGCCGCTGAGATCGCCTGCACCTCGTGGGCACAGATCTTTCTGAAATTCATCATCGGGCATCCGGCCGTCACCGCCGTCATCCCCGCCACGTCCAAGCCCGCCAACATGGCCGACAACGCGCTGGCCGGGTTCGGGCGGCAGCCCGACGCCGCGCTGCGCGAACGCATTGCAGCCCTGCTGGCATAAGGTCATGGCCTGGGCCGGGCTTGAGTCCGCGCGCGCGCGCATCGCGCAGACGCTGGGCATCCACCAAACCGACATCGCCCCGGCGGCCTGCGGCTTCGCGTTCTTTTTCTTTTTGTTCTGCGGCTATTTCATGCTGCGACCTATCCGCGAAACCATGGGGATCCAAGCGGGCGTCAATCAGCTGCAATGGCTGTTCACCGCCACCTTTGTCGCCACGCTGGCGGTCGTGCCGTTGTTTGGCGCCCTGTCCGCCCGCGTCCGGCGCGCCACCTTGCTGACCTGGGTGTACAGCATTTTTGCGTTGACCATGGTGGGCTTCGCGGCGCTGTTGTACCTGCAACCCGGCAGCGTCTGGGCGGCGCGCGCGTTCTACGTGTGGTTGTCGGTGTTCAACCTGTTCGTGGTGTCGATCGCCTGGAGCCTGATGGCGGACGTGTTCCGGATGGACTCCGCCAAACGCCTCTTCGCGTTGATTGCCGCCGGCGCCAGCGCGGGCGGGCTATGCGGCCCGTTGCTGGGCGCCCTGCTGGCCGGCGCGCTGGGCCCGGCGGGCCTGCTGCTGTTATCCGCGCTGCTGCTGACCGCCACGCTGCCGCTCAAACAATGGCTGTTGCGCTGGCGGGCCGCCACACGGCCCGAGACAGGGCTGGACGACATGCAGCGTCCCATTGAAGGCGCGCTGCTGGCCGGCATCCTGCGCATTTTCCAGTCGCGCTATCTGCTTGGCATCTCGCTGCTGGTGGTGTTGCTGGCCACGCTGAACACCTTTCTGTACATGGAACAGGCGCGCCTGGTTGCCGACACCTTTCCCGACACCGCGCAGCGCATCCGCGTGTTCAGCGCGCTGGACGTCACCGTGCAGACGTTGGCGCTGCTGTCGCAGGTGTTCATCACGGGGCGCGTGGCCGCCCGGCTGGGCTTGCGCTTTCTGTTGACGGCGGTGCCGCTGGCGGTGGGGCTGTCATTCCTTTTCCTTGCCGCGTTTCCGGTCTTCGGCGTCCTGGCCGCCGCGATGGTCCTGCGCCGTGCCGGCGAATATGCGCTGATCCGGCCGGGCCGCGAAATGCTGTTCACGGCGGTGCCTGCTGAAGACAAATACAAAACCAAGAACGTCATCGATACGGTCGTCTACCGGGGCGGCGACGCGGCCAGCGGATGGGTCAAGGCCGGCGTCGACATGCTGGGACATGGTGCGGTGCTGATTGCCCTGTTGGGCGCGGCGGTGGCGCTGGGCGCGGCCGCCGTGGGCTATGGGCTGGGCCAGCGGGCGGATGCCGGGCCTAGGCAAGGCAAAGGGCAAGACAACGACAAGGACGACGACAAAAAACTCAGCCCTTAGGTTTTCTTGAACATCCATGTTATTGAAGCAAACGGATTCTTCGGGCCTGCCGCGCACAATGGCGCAGCTCTCAACGTCCTGGGGAACCGTCATGAAACGCACCGCCCGCCTTGCCGCCCTGTTGCTATCGCTTGCCGCAACCACCGCGCAAGCCGACTATCCCGAACGCGCGATCACGCTGATCGTGCCTGCCGCCGCCGGGGGCAACGCCGACATCACCGCACGCTTGATCGGGCAGGAAATGAGCCGACAGCTGGGCCAACCCGTCGTGGTGGAAAACCGCGTCGGCGCGGGCGGCCGCATCGGCACGCAGGCCGTGGTCCGCGCCCCCGCCGACGGCTACACCATCGGCTACGCGCACGTCGGCACGCTGGTGTTGCATCGTTTCCTGTTCAAGCAGCAGCTTTACAACCTGGACCGCGACGTGACGCCGATTGGTCTGGTGGCCGAAACGCCCAATGTGATCGTCGTCAACGCCGCGTCGCCCTATCGCGACTTGAAGAGCTTTATTGAGGCCAGCCGCGCCCAGCCGGATCGCCTGACCATGACATCCGCCGACCCCGGCACAACCAGTGAAGTTGGCGTCAAGCTGTTCATCGCCCAGACAGGCGCCGCCGTGCGCCAGATCCCGTACAAGGCGACAGCCGCGCAGTTGTCGGATCTGTTGGGCGGCCACGTGGACAGCATGATGGAAAACCTGCCGCCCTTGATCGGCAACTTGAAAGACGGCCGCCTGCGCGCATTGGCCGTCACCACCAAGTCCCGCGCGGCATCCAACCCCGATGTGCCGACGGTGGCCGAACAAGGGTATCCGGCTTACGAGCAATCTGCCTGGAGCGCGCTGATCGCGCCCGCCGGCACGCCCGCCGCCGTGGTCAATCGATTGAACGACGCAATGAACAAGGCACTGCAATCGGACAACGTCGCGAAGGAACTGCGCAGCCGTTCGCAAGAGCCGCTGGGCGGCACGCCGCAAGACGTCCAAACCCAAATTCGCAAGGAGCTGCCCAAATGGGAGAGCATCATCAAGGCCGCCACGCTGGATTGATCGGCGCGCGCCCAGCCACCGGAGCCACCGACATCCCCGGAGCCAAAGCATGGTCCGCGTAAGCCGGGAAGACTTCTCTGTTGCCGCCGCGACCAATGACTCGGCCTACCGCCGCGTCACCGTGCCGGTGCTGCGTATCGAGGCCGGACCAGGCCCCGCCGTGGCCTTGATTGCCGGTGTGCATGGCGATGAATGGGAAGGCCAGGCCGCCATCCTCGACCTGTGGCAGCAACTGCCCGGCATGCTGCAACATGGCACGGTGTACCTGCTGCCGGCTGTCAATGCCGAGGCCTCGCTGGCCGGCACGCGTCTGTCGCCCAGCGACGGCGGCAACCTGAATCGCGCGTTCCTGGGCGCACCGGCGCGCGGCTACACCGAAAGCGTGGCGGCGGCCCTGGAAGCACGGCTGCTGCCCCGCATCCAGGCCATGATCGACGTGCACAGCGGCGGCGCCTCGCTGTGTTACCTGCCGTCGTCGGTGATCACGCGTTATGGCAACGACGCCTATGACGAGCGCCTGCCGGCCCTGGCCCGCGCGTTCGGCTTTCCCGACTGTGTGTTTTTTCGCGGCAACGAGGCAGGTTCAATGCCCGCCTCCGCCAGCCGCCACGGCGTGCT
Source organism: Achromobacter sp. ESBL13 (assembly GCF_036668755.1). NCBI lineage: Bacteria > Pseudomonadati > Pseudomonadota > Betaproteobacteria > Burkholderiales > Alcaligenaceae > Achromobacter > Achromobacter sp. ESBL13. Next base: position 379,784 of record NZ_JAZEVT010000003.1, read on the forward strand.
GCGCCTAAGCGCCGAAATCGGCGGGGGCAGGCAGACTCGCGGCGCCCTGGTTGACGGCTGCCGGGATGGCTTGCTGGGCTGCCTTGTCGAACTGGGGCTATTGCCCAACCACCCTGTTCCGGCCAATCGGGACATCCGCCTCTATGACCTGGACGCGCCGGCCGCCACGCTGCGCGCGGGCGCACCGGGCGTGTTCGTGCCCGGCGTCGACCTGGGGCAGGCGGTGACGGCGGACCAGATGATCGGCCGCCTGGTCGAACCCGCGCGCCCGGATGTTCCCGCAAGGCCGCTGTACGCGCCGCAAGCCGGCACGGTGGTTTGCCTGCGCGCCATCGCGCGCAGCGACGACGGCGACTGCCTGCTGCAAGTGGCCCCCGCCCTACCCCTGGACTCCCTAGCGTCAAAATACTGACTATGCAGATGAACCCAAGATTGACCCACCTGCGCTGCATCCGCTGCGCCAGCCTGTGGGCACCCGGCGACTACGCCGAAGGCTGCCCTAGCTGCCTTGCCGCCAGCCACCCCGCCACGCTGGAATGCCGCTACGACGACGCGGAAAGCGGCAACGCCATGCCATTGCCCGTGCTTCAAGCGGTGACCTTGGGCGAAGGCGATACGCCTTGCCTGGAAGCGTCCGACCTTGCCGACGCCGAAGGTGTCGGCAAGCTGTGGCTTAAGTGCGAGAGCGCCAACCCCACCGGCAGCCACAAGGACCGCATGGCGGCCCAGTTGATATCGCGGGCCGTGCTGGCCGGCGCGACGCGGGTGGCGGCGGCTTCCAGCGGTAACGCCGGGGTGTCGATTGCGGCCTACTGCGCCGCCGCGGGCTTGCAGGCGGATATTGCCATCACCCAGAACTGCCCGCCCTTGCAGCGCGAAGCCATGGAACGCTTCGGCGCCCGCCTTCGTGCGTTCGAGGACAGCCTGGCGCGCTGGCCCTACGTCGAGGACCTGTGCCGCAATCACGGCGCGTTCGCGGGCACCAATTATCTGAATCCGCCCGTCGGCACGCACCCCTATGGCGTCGAAGGCTACAAGCCCATCGCCACCGAAATCCTGAACGTTTGCGCCACGCATACCGACATCATCGTGCCCACCGCGCGAGGCGATCTGCTGTGGGGCATCTTGCTGGGTTGGCAGCATTTGCTGCAAAGCGGACGCATCGCGCGCCTGCCTCGCCTGCACGCCGTCGAGCCCTATGCACGCCTGTCGCGTGCTCGCGCCACGGGCGATGCGCGCGGCCTGTGGGAAGGCGCCACCCAGCAATATTCCATCGCGGGCGGCACCTGCACCTTGCAATCGCTGGAAGCCTTGGCCCGCTCGGGCGGCACCCCGGTGGAAGTGTCCGATACCGCTGCCGCCGCCGCGCAGCACCGGCTTGAGCGCCGGGGCATCAGCACCGAACTGTCATCCGCCGCGGCATTGGCGGCGGTGTCCCAGCTACGTCGTTCAGGCGTACTGGACGCTGAATCGTCAGTGGTGTTGATGTTGACGTCGGACGGGCGCCGGGGCTGACGGCACGCAGTGGCCGGATTGACCTTGGGCCGCTACGGAGCAGGAGGCATCGGCCAAGCGCCCAGGCCGACTTGCCGGGCGACCCCGACGTCAAATCAAACGCCGAACCGATCCACCAGCGGGGCCAGCGCGCCGCGCAGGCAGGTAGCCCAGAACTTCCCGGCCTCGGACAAGGGCCGGCTGCCATGCAGGATCATGTGGCATTCAAAATGCACGGGTGCCGTCAGCGGGCGATAACACAGGCCCGCGGCTTCCATGCCCACGGCCGTGGCGGGGTTGGCGATGCCGACCCCATGCCCGGCCAACGCCAATTGGCAGACGGTGCTGGAATACGGGGTTTCAATCGCCACCTTCAGGCTGTGGCCGGCTTGCCGCAACAGCGTATCCAGGCGCTTGCGCGAGCCGTCCTCGGCGTTCAACGCAATCACATCGACGTCGGCCAGCTGGGCAACGTCCACCTGTTCCAGGCGCGCCAGCGCGTGCCCGGCGGGAAACACCGCTACCGCGCGCAAGCTGGCCAGCCGATGGCCGCGCAGGCCTTCCAGTTCGGATTCGTCCGCCACCACCGCCAGGTCCAGCTCGCCCGATACCACCATGTCGCGCAAGGTATTGGAGTCGCGGATTTGCAGGTACAGCGGCGTGTCCGGGTAGCGGGTACGAAAGCGTGAGATCGACTCGCTGACGATCGCCCCGCCGTAGGCATGGATGCAGCCGATGCGCAGCCGGGGCTGCGCGGCGCCGCGTATGGCCCGGATCTTGCGGCCCAGGCTTTCCAGGCCGACATTCAGGCGGCGGATTTCTTCGTACAGCAAGGTGGCTTCGGGCGTGCGCTGCATGCGCTGGCGCACGCGTTCGAACAGGCGCAGTTCAATGCTGGTTTCCAGCGCGGCCAAGGTGGCGCTGACCGTCGCGGGCGACACATCCAACCGCCGGGCGGCAGCCGTCACGCTTTCCGTTTCATAGACGGTGCGAAAGGTCTCGACCTGTTTTAGCGTGAAGGTCATGGTGGCGCGCCGCGCGCTAGATGCGTTGCAGGTCCATCAGGACGCGGCGGGTCGACAACGGGCGGCCGGCCAGGATCTCGGCCAGGCGTTCGCGCAGGTCGCGCCGCAACGCGGGTTCGATTGTGGTGTCGTCGAAATCGGGCGCTTGTTCGTCCACGCCATAACCCGTTTCGCGCAGCAGCGTCCATTCAAAGCGGCGCAGCGCGCCGGCGGCACGGGTACCGTTGGACAGCTGCTGCAACGCCATGTCGTAGGCGTCGAACAGCAAGGGGTGGGCGTCTTCGCGTGGCAGCAAGCGCAGCAGTAGCTCGTTCATGTACCAGGCGGACATCAGCGCGGTGCCGGTCAACGGCCGGATGCCCGCGATTTCGGCACGCGTCAGTGTCTTGACTTCGCCATTGCCGGTCCAGGACAGCAGCAAGGGCTGAAAGGCCGACAACACGGGACGCAGTACCGAATAAGGGCGCTTGGCGCCCTTGGCGACCATGGCGACACAGCCATGGTCGCGGGAGAAAGTCTGAACAATAAGGGAGGTTTCACGCCACGCGGTGGCGTGCAACATAAAACCCGGGCGGTCCTGGACGCGAGGCGCCCGTCTACTCATAACCCAGATCGCGGAGCGCACCCTCGCGGTCGGACCAGCCCTTGCGCACCTTGATATAAACCTCCAGGTGCACGGGCTTGTCCAGCAGCTTGGCGATGTCTTGCCGCGCCTCCGTGGCGATGCGCTTCATGTGCATGCCGCCCGCGCCTAGCAAGATGGGCTTGTGGCTGTCGCGTTCGACCACCACGCAGGCATTGATGCTGGCGCCCTTGGCGGTTTCTTCCCATTGTTCGATGACAACGGTACAGCCGTAGGGCAGTTCGTCGCCCACCAGGCGGAAGATCTTCTCGCGTACCAGTTCGGCGGCGATGAAGCGCATGGGGCGGTCGGTCAGGGTGTCTTCTTCGAACATCGCCTCGCCTTCCGGCAGGCGCGTGGCGATTTCTTCCAGCAACTGGTCCAGCTGCTGCTTCTTGGTGGCGCTGACGGGCACCACGGCGCCAAAGGGGTGCAGCGCCATGATCTTGGAGACGAACGCGAACAGGTCGTCGCGATTCTTCATTTGGTCGATCTTGGAGACGACCAGAATGGTGCGTTCCGGGTTCGGCAACAGCGGCAACAGCTTCGCATCGCCTTCGGACCATTTGCCGGCTTCCACCACGTGCACCACCACGTCGACGTCGGCCAGGGCCTGCGTCACCACGCGGTTCATCATGCGGTTCATGGCGCCGCCATGACGCGTCTGGAAACCCGGGGTATCAACGAAAACGAACTGTTCGTGCTCGCGAGTCAGCACGCCGTGGATACGGTGGCGCGTAGTCTGCGCCTTGCGCGACACGATGGAAATCTTGGAACCGATCAGGGCATTGGTCAGCGTGGACTTGCCCACATTGGGACGGCCAACGATGGCAACAAAGCCGGTACGAAAAGGGGTATCGCTCATTTAGTCTCTTGAGCCACTGCCACGGGCAGCGACAATTGCGCGGTTTTGCGCGCCTTGCCCGACTTGCGGGCAGCCTTGGTGGCGGGGCTGATAGCCAGCGCAGCCTCCAAAGCCAGCTTGGCCGCCGATTGCTCGGCGGCACGGCGGCTGGCGCCGGGCGCCGTAACCTTGATCTCGAGCGCCGGGATGGCGCACTCGACTTCGAACTGCTGGCTGTGGGCCGCGCCATGCGTGGCCACCACCGTGTACAGGGGCAGCGCCAGCTTGCGGCCTTGCAGGAATTCCTGCAGCAAGGTCTTGGCGTCCTTGCCCAGCGTTTTAGGGTCAACCGAGGCCAGCACCGGTTGGTACTGGCGCACGATCACGCGGCGCGCGGCGTCAAAGCCCGCGTCCAGGAAGACGGCGCCAAACAGCGCCTCGACCGTGTCCGCAAGAATCGATGGCCGGCGGAACCCGCCGCTTTTCAATTCGCCTTCGCCCAGCCGCAGATACTGCGACAGTTCCAGGCGTTGGGCGATGTCCGCCAGCGAGGCCTGCTTGACCAGGTTGGCCCGCAGCCGCGACAGATCGCCTTCGTCGATTTTGGAATAGCGTTCAAACAGCATCGCCGCCACGACGAAGTTCAGCACGGAATCCCCAAGGAATTCCAAGCGCTCGTTGTGGCGCGCACCGTGACTGCGATGCGTCAGTGCCTGTTCAAGCAAGGCTGGATCACCGAAGTGGTGATCCAGGCGGTTTTCTAGCGTGGCTAGCGACATAATCAGTTGAACCGGCCGATGCGGCTGAGATCGCTGAAATTCATCCAGATGAAGAACGCGCGTCCGACGATATTGGCTTCAGGTACGAAGCCCCAATAACGGCTGTCCGCGCTGTTGTCCCGATTATCGCCCATGGCGAAATAACTGCCTTCGGGTACTTTGCAGCGTACCCCATTGCGGCTGTATTGGCAGTTTTCACGGTGAGGAAATTGCCACATGGGCGAATAATCCTGCGGCTTGTTCTCATCTAGCAGGATCTTGTGCTCAACGTCGCCCAACTTCTCTTTATATTGTGCGATATACGACACACGATCCGGTTCGAAGTAGTCGCCGTCGCGAACGTGAGGCACCAGCGTGCCGTTCACATACAGCTTTTTGTCCAGATAAGCGATCTCGTCGCCGGGCAGGCCGACCACGCGCTTGATGTAGTCCACGTCCGGATCCACGGGATAACGGAACACGAAAACATCGCCGCGCTGGGGCTTGCCGATGTCCACGACCTTCTTGTCGATCACGGGCAGACGCAAGCCATAGCTGAACTTGTTCACCAAGATCAGGTCGCCGGACTGCAGCGTCGGCAGCATCGAGCCCGACGGAATCCGGAACGGCTCGACCACGAACGAACGCAGCATGAACACGAACAGGATGACGGGAAAAAAGCTGACGGCGTATTCAACCCACCAGGGCACGCGGCGCGCCACGTCACCGGCTTCGCGGCGCAGGCGTTCGGCTTCCTGGGCGTCCCCGATCAGGGCCGCATCGTACTGCGCCATTGCCGCTTGGGCCCGCGCTTCACGGCCACGCCGCAGCACTGCCAGATCAAGCACCCAGATAATGCCGGTCAAGACCAGCAGAACAAACAGGATCAGGGCAAAGTTCCAACTCATCAGCTAACCGCCTTCTTTTGGTTCTACTTGTCTTCCACTTGCAGGATGGCCAGGAACGCCTCCTGCGGAATCTCAACGCTACCCACCTGCTTCATGCGCTTCTTGCCGGCCTTCTGCTTTTCAAGCAGCTTCTTCTTGCGCGAGATGTCGCCGCCATAGCACTTGGCCAGCACGTTCTTGCGCAACGCCTTGACGTTTTCGCGGGCGATGATTTCGGCGCCGATCGCGGCCTGGATCACTACGTCGAACATCTGGCGCGGAATCAGCCCGCGCATGCGGGTCACGACGTCGCGGGCGCGATGGCGCGCGTTGCTGCGGTGGACGATCACGGCCAGCGCGTCGACGCGGTCGTTGTTGATCAGCAGGTCCACACGCACGACGTCGGCCGAACGGTATTCCAGGAATTCGTAGTCCATCGAGGCGTAGCCGCGCGACACCGACTTCAGCTTGTCGAAGAAATCCAGCACGATTTCGGCCAGCGGAATCTCGTACACCAGGTGCACCTGGCGGCCGTGGTAGCTCATGTTGACCTGCGAACCGCGCTTGTTATTGCACAGCGTCATCACGGGCCCGACATAGTCCTGCGGCATGAACAGCGTGACCTTCACGATGGGTTCGCGAATGTCCTGGATCTTGCCCACTTCGGGCATGCGCGACGGGCTTTCCACGGTAATCACGGAGCCATCGCGCTGCTCGACTTCATACACCACCGACGGCGCGGTCGTGATGATGTCCATGTCGAATTCGCGTTCCAGGCGCTCTTGCACGATTTCCATGTGCAGCAGGCCCAGGAAGCCGCAGCGGAAGCCAAAGCCCAGCGCTTGCGAGACTTCGGGTTCGAACATCAGCGCGGCGTCGTTCAGCTTGAGCTTGTCGAGCGAATCACGCAGCTGGTCGTATTCAGAGCTTTCGACCGGATACAGCCCGGCGAACACCTGGGGCTTCACTTCCTTGAAACCGGGCAGCGCGGACGGCGCGGGCTTGTTGGCCAGCGTGACCGTGTCGCCGACCTTGGCGTCTTCCAGCTGCTTGATGCCGGCGATGATGAAGCCGACCTCGCCCGCCGACAGATGCGGGCGCTGCTGCGACTTCGGCGTGAACACACCGGTCTGCTCGCACAGGTGGGTGGCGCCGGACGCCATCAGCAGGATCTTGTCCTTGGGCTTGAGCACGCCATTGATGATGCGCACTAGCATGACCACGCCCACGTAGTTATCGAACCACGAGTCGATAATCAGCGCTTGCAACGGCGCTTCCGGGTCGCCCTTGGGCGCCGGCACGCGGGCCACGATGGTTTCCAGAATTTCGTCAATGCCCATGCCCGTCTTGGCGCTGGCCAGCACAGCTTCCGATGCATCGATGCCGATGACGTCTTCCACTTCCTGGCGCGCGCCCTCGGGATCGGCCTGGGGCAAGTCCATCTTGTTCAGGACGGGCACCACTTCCACGCCCAGTTCGATGGCCGTGTAGCAGTTGGCGACCGTTTGCGCTTCCACGCCTTGCGACGCATCCACCACCAGCAGCGCGCCTTCGCATGCCGACAGCGAGCGGCTGACTTCGTACGAGAAGTCCACGTGCCCCGGGGTGTCGATCAGGTTCAGGTTGTAGACCTTGCCGTCGTTCGCCTTGTAATGCAGGGCGGCGGTCTGGGCCTTGATGGTAATGCCGCGCTCGCGTTCGATTTCCATGGAATCGAGCACCTGCGCCGACATTTCGCGATCCGCCAATCCGCCGCAGCGCTGGATCAAGCGATCGGCCAAGGTCGATTTGCCATGATCGATGTGGGCAATGATGGAGAAGTTGCGAATATGCTGCATGCTTGAAATTATAAGGGACGGAACACTCGGCAATAAGCCGGAAGACGCCGCCGCCTGCGAGGACACGGCTGACGAGAGGGGCGCTGACGGGACGAAACCCGGGCAAAACGAGGGGGCGCCCAAGCGCCCCCTCTTGCGGCAACCAGCCATTTTAGCCGGTCTTGGGCAAATTTTTCTGCCGGTGGGCCGCCCCAGGGTAAAAAGGCGGTCCAACCGGCCGAAGCTGCCTTACTTCGATGCAGGCACCGCGACCCACTGAGTCTGCTCGCCACGGCGGACCAGCAAACCGGCGGAACGGCTCTTGTCCAGCTTGGCCACCAGTTCGCCGAACTGCTTGGCGCCAGTGACATCGGTGTCGTTCAGAGCCAACACAATGTCGCCTTCCTGCAGGCCAGCCTTGGCCGCCGCGCCCTCGGCAACCTTCACCTGGACGCCGCCCTTGATCCGCAGCTTCTTCTGGACATCGGCCGGCACATCGACCACGCCAAGGCCCAGCGCGTTGGTCACTTCGGGCGCCGGCGCCGCTTTCTTCGCGGCGGCCGCCTTCTCGGTCGGGATCTCGCCCACCTTGACCGACAGCGTCAGGCTCTTGCCCTTGCGCCACACTTGCATGTCAGCGCGCGTGCCGGGCTTGGTTTCGCCAACGATACGAGGCAGATCGGACCAGCGCTTGATCGGCTCGTTGTTGAACTTCAGGATCACGTCGCCCGGCTGCACGCCCGCTTGTTCGGCGGGGCCTTCGGCTTCCACGCTGCTGACCAGCGCGCCTTCGGCCTTGGGCAGGCCGATGGCTTCGGCCACGTCCTTGCCCACTTCGCCGATCTGCACGCCGACGCGTCCGCGCGTGACCTTGCCGGTGGCGCGCAATTGGTCAACCACGCGCATGGCTTCGTCGATCGGGATGGCCAGCGAGATGCCCATGAAACCACCGCTACGGGAGATGATCTGCGAATTGATGCCGACCACTTCGCCGTCCAGGTTGATCAGCGGCCCACCCGAGTTGCCCGGGTTGACGGCGACGTCGGTCTGGATGAAGGGCAGGTATTCGCCGGTATCGCGGCCGATTGCGCTGACAATGCCGGAGGTCACCGTGGAATCCAGTCCGAACGGCGAGCCGATTGCCAGCACCCATTGGCCCTTCTTCAACTTCTTGGGGTCGCCAATGACCAGCGGGATCATGTCTTTGGCTTCGATCTTGATGAGCGCCACGTCGGTGCGTTCGTCGGTACCGATCACCTTGGCCTTGAACTCGCGGCCGTCGGTCAGCGTGACGTAGATGTCCGTTGCGTCAACCACCACGTGGTTGTTGGTCAGGATATAGCCGTCGGTGGAAACGAAGAAGCCGGAACCCACGCCGCGCGGCACGGTGCGTTCCTCGGGCTGGGGCGGCTGCGGACGCTGGCGCGGCATGGGCGATTGCCCACCGCCAGGCGGCTGAAGATCAGGGCCGAAGAACCAGCGGAACAATTCGTACGGATCGCTGCCGCCGCCGGGGCCAGGGCCTCGCACCGGCACGGTGGCGGTCGTGCGGATGTTCACGACCGCGGGGTCCGCCTTTTCAACAATGCCCGTGAAGTCGGGCAGCGCCACCGTCGGGGTTTGCGCGGTCGCAACGGGCACATAGGCAGCGGACATGAATACGCCCGCCGCCACGGCCACCACAAAGCGCCGGAAAAAAGCGTTCGACACCGTCATTGCTTTCATAAATTACTCCGAAGTTGCTGCTTGCTGCTTGCGGCTGTGGCGTGCGTCACTTGGGGGTGGGGGCCGGCGGTGCGGCCGTTGCCGCGGTCGGCACGTATTCGGTCGCTTGCGCTAGCTGTTCAAGCGTGGCTACGGGCACCTCGCCCACGGCCGTCAGCCAGAAATCAGCAATGCGCGTGCCATACACCGTGATGGAGCCACGCTGCGCGGGCCCCGGCGGCGGATGATGCCCGCGCTCACTGTCATAAGGTTCGATAAACACCGAGATGGCCGCCAGGCCATCGGACAGCACCATCTGGCTGACCGTTGCGCCCCGGCCCATTGACCGCGCCACCTGCAGGATGACCTTGAAGCCCTTGGGCGCGGGGATGCGCCACCCCTGGGCCATCAGGTCCACCGGGGTCATCGAGGGCTCCAGCACCTTCCAGTCGCGCGTGCTCCAGCGGGAACTGAGCTGTTGCGGGTCCACCTCGGAACCCAGGCGCAGCGACGTGAACGACACCTGCTCAACCACGCCCCGGGCGGCATTGAGCGTTTGCGCCTTCAGCAGCAAATTCGTTTCAACGTCGGCGCACAGGCGGTAGCCGTAACGCAGCTTGTCCAGCGGTTCGATCGTGATCAGGCGGCATTCGCGGCCCGCCACCCGATGCAGCTTGGACTCGGTGCGGATTTTGTAGTGTTCGGAAAGATTGGCGGGGTCGCCCAGCAGCAGGCCGGGAAAGCGGTCGCCACGACGGCGCTCGATCAGCACCGTCTTGCGTTCCGGGATCAGGCATTGCACGTCGTCGTTGTGACGCAGATATTCGCGCGGCTGGCCGTCCAGGATCTCAAGGCGCTCGCGCTCGCCGGTGCCGTCAAGCACGTGCACCAGGCGCGATGACTGAATCATCTCGCCTTGTTGATACATGAAGACGCCCGCGTAATCCTGCTTGCGCGCGGCCTGCTGAATGCGGGTCAGCAGTTGGACCACATCGTCCGTGGCCGGGGCCGCGTCGGCGGCACGCGCCGGCTCATGGGCGGACAGGAAAGCGGTCAGAAGCGTAGCGGCGAACCATCCCGCGCGATGGGCATGCCAGGAACCTGCGCGCGGCCAACGTGTCGGTAACGCCAGCGCCATCAACGTCCCGCTCCGACGTCGAACGACACTTGACGCACCGCGCTGGGACCCGCCATCTGGCGATGGGCCTCAAGGTAGTCGCGCAGGCCGGCGTCATCGGCGGCGGTGGCGGAGGCAGGCGTGCCGCTGGCATCGGCCAGCACACGCACTTCCGTGGCCGGCGTGCCGGTCAGGTAAGGCTGCGCTACCCAGGCAACGGTGGCAACCGCGGCCGCCACGGCCAGGCCGGACAGACCAACCCGCAACGGCGAGCGGCGCCGGGGCGCCGCCACAATCGGCAGCTCCGCGTCCAACGCGCGCGCCAATCGCGATTGGAACGCGGCGCTAGGCGTCAATGCCAGATCGGCATTGCGCAGGGAATCACCGATCAAATGATAGGTGTCCCAGGTCTGACGTCCTTCCTTGGACAACAGACTGGGAAGAATATCGTCGGAATCTTCTCCGTCCATCCAGGCGGAAACCGATTCCTCCCAGGAGGACTCGGCGATTTCAACGGACTTGGCTGCTGTTTGCATGACTGCCACTCCTTACCAGCGACGCTCGGCATCGGTGCCAAGCAATGGACGCAATTTGGTTGCAATGGCTTCACGCGCACGAAAAATGCGGGAGCGCACCGTACCAATAGGGCAGTCCATGCTCTGGGCGATGTCTTCGTAACTCATACCTTCGATTTCACGCAGGACAATTGCGGTGCGCAATTCTTCGGGCAATTCCTCGATTGCCGCGTTCACCGTCTCGGCGATTTCGCGGCTGGCGACCATGGATTCCGGCGTGCTTATATCGGTTAGGTTGTCGGTTTCGTTAAAAGTTTCACCGTCTTCCGTTTCTATCGCATTGGGCGCGCTGGGCCGCCGGCCTTGCGAGGCCAGCCAGTTGCGCGCCGTGTTGATGGCGATACGATACAACCAGGTGTAGAAGGCGCTTTCGCCGCGGAACTGCGGCAAGGCTCGATACGCCTTGATGAAAGCTTCCTGGGCCACGTCTTCGATTTCCGACGGGTCGCGGATCATTCGGGCCAGCAGGCGCAGGATCTTGCGCTGGTACTTCAGCACCAGTAGATCGAACGCCTTTTTATCGCCTCGTTGAACGCGCGCGACCAACTCCGCGTCGACTTCGCGTTCGCTCATGACGCCTCCTGCGGGCGTGCCGCCGACGGGGCTCGTTGCGCCGTGCCCGTCAGCAGGCATAGACGCCGCCAGGACTCGGGTTGCAACGTCCGCTGCCAGACGGTGAGGGTGATTGTGCTATTTGTAAAGACCGTACTCCCGGTGGGCAAAAGCTGCAAAGTGAGCGTAAGCCAGCGGGGGCCGCGCTGCTGATCCAGCAACCGCGCGTCTTGCCAGCCTTGCGGCTGACGCACCTGCCAACGCCCCGCCCCGGTTGCCGTACGTAACGCCGATACCGGGGACAGGCCGCTCCGTGCCGAGTGTAACAGCCCGGCCGGCACAAGCAGCAGCGCAAGGCATGCCCAGCCGCCCATGCCTTGCCAAAACGCTGCCAGAGACGCGCAGGCCGCAGCGACGGCGCCGGCCATTGCGCACAGGACATGGCCATTGGCCGGCCGCCCGACGGGCACCCGCAACGACCAGCGTCCTGCCGCGGAGCCTTCCAAATCAGACCCGGCGAACGGCCATGGAGCCGTTGGTGCCGCCGAAGCCGAACGAGTTGGACAGGCCGACGTCGATCTTCATCTGCCGCGCTTCGTTCGCGCAGTAATCCAGATCGCATTCCGGATCTTGATTGAAGATGTTGATCGTGGGAGGCGAAACCTGGTTGTACACGGCCAACGTCGTGAACACGGCTTCGATGCCGCCGGCCGCGCCCAGCAGGTGGCCCGTCATGGACTTGGTCGAATTCACCACCAGTTTCTTGGCGTGATCGCCGAACGCCAGCTTCAGCGCGTCGGTTTCGTTCTTGTCGCCCAGGGGAGTCGACGTGCCGTGCGCGTTGACATACTGGATGTCGTCCGCGTTCAAGCCGCCGTTGCGCAGCGCGTTGATGACGCCGCGACGCGGGCCGTCTTTGTCCGGAGCCGTGATGTGGTGCGCGTCCGAGCTCATGCCGTATCCGGCGAATTCGCCATAGATGCGCGCGCCGCGCTTCTTGGCGTGCTCGTACTCTTCAAGGACCAGAACACCGGCGCCCTCGCCCAGCACGAATCCGTCGCGGTCGCGGTCCCAGGGACGCGATGCCGTTTCCGGGTCGTCGTTACGGGTCGACAAGGCGCGCATGGCGGCAAACCCGCCGATACCCAGCGGCGACACGGTCGATTCCGCACCGCCTGCAACCATGACGTCTGCGTCGCCGTATTCGATCAGGCGCGCTGCGTCGCCGATGCAATGCAGACCGGTCGTGCAGGCCGAGACGACGGCGTAGCTGGGACCCTTCATGCCATAGGCAATGGACAAATGACCGGAGATCAGGTTGATCAGCGAACCCGGCACGAAGAACGGCGAAATACGCCGCGGACCCTTGGCCATGTATTCGACCTGGGTTTCTTCAATTCGCGGCAAACCGCCGATGCCGGAACCCACGATGACACCAATGCGCTCGGCATTGGCTTCGGTGACTTCCAAACCGCAATCACGCCATGCCTGCATCCCCGCGGCCAGGCCGTAATGGATGAACGTATCCATCTGGCGGGCTTCTTTGCTCGAGATATAGGTGCTGATGTCGAAGTCTTTGACTTCGCCAGCAATGTGCGTGGTGATGGCCGAGGGATCGAAACGGGTGATGCGGCTGATGCCAGAACGTCCGTTGACGATATTGTCCCAAGCGGTGGTCAGGTCGTTTCCAACGGGAGAAACAATACCCAGGCCGGTGATGACGACACGTCGCTTCACGGATGACTCCTCAAACAGACAAAAGAAAGGCGGCTTTCGGGATGCGCTGCACGTGTGGCCCGCGCGAAAGCGGGTCGGGCATTACAACGCCCTTCCCGCACGCGGACCACACGGCAAATTCCTGAAACCGCCCCGTTTCCCGGCTGGGCCCGAAGGTCGGGCAACCGGAACGATATAGGTTGAGCTTACTGCTTACCGTGCGAATTGATGTAGTCAATCGCTTGTTGCACGGTCGTGATCTTTTCGGCCTCTTCGTCGGGGATCTCGGTCTCGAATTCGTCTTCGAGCGCCATGACCAGTTCGACCATGTCGAGCGAATCGGCACCGAGGTCGTCAAGGAAGGAGGATTCGTTCTTGATCTCGGCTTCGTTAACGCCAAGTTGTTCAGCGACGATCTTCTTGACGCGCTGTTCGATGCTTTCCATGCAGATCTCCAATTGGGAAAAATCCCGCGAATTATAGCCAAGCGTAGAGGAAAGCAACGCCTGGCCGTGACAAAAATAACACCGCGCACTGGTTCTGTCGCCCAAGGGCACAGGAATATCGGTATGCGGCGTTTCCGGTTGAACTGCGCGCTGCCTGGTGCCGGTTGCCCGGCATGGGCGCGACGGCCTGAGCCGCCTGGCGCGCAATTCGTGATTTATTGCATGTACATCCCGCCGTTGACGTGCAGGGTGGTGCCGGTAATGTAACCCGCTTGCGGCCCGGACAAAAAGGCCACCGCATGGGCGATGTCTTCGGGCGAGCCCAAACGACCCAGCGGAATCTGTTGCAGCAGCGCCGTGGTCTGGCTCTCAGCCAGCGCGCGCGTCATGTCGGTGTCGATGAAACCCGGCGCGACGCAGTTCACGGTGATGTTGCGGCTACCCAACTCACGAGCCAGAGCACGTGACATGCCCGACACGCCAGCCTTGGCGGCGGCGTAGTTGGCCTGGCCCGCGTTGCCGCTGGAACCAACGACCGACGTGACGTTGATGATGCGTCCCCAGCGGGCCTTCATCATGCTGCGCAACACGGCACGCGACAGGCGGAACACCGACGTCAAGTTGGTATCCAGCACGGCCGACCAATCGTCGTCCTTCATGCGCATCGCCAGGGTGTCGCGCGTGATGCCGGCGTTATTGACAAGGATGTGCGGACCGCCGCCTTCCTTGCCCAGCGCGTCAATCAGCGCGTCGCAGGCTTCGGCGTCAGTCACGTTCAGGACCACACCTCGGCCGCCAAACGCCGCCAGCGCTTCGGTAATGGCGGCCGCGCCCGACTCGGACGTAGCGGTACCGACAACGGTTGCGCCGCGCGAGGCCAATTCCTGGGCAATGGCGCGGCCGATCCCGCGCGTGGCGCCGGTCACCAGCGCGATCTTGCCTTGCAGTTCGATCGAGTTGTCCATGTCTTTAATTTCCGTTAACGACGGCCAACGCGGCTTCAAGCGAAGCGGGATCGGTAATGGCCAGGCCGGTAAGTTCGGGGTCGATACGCTTGGTCAGCCCGGCCAGCACTTTGCCGGGACCGCATTCGATAACGTGCGTGACGCCTTGCGCCTTCATGGCGCGCAGGGTTTCAACCCAACGCACGGGGTGCCATGCCTGACGCACCAGCGCATCGCGGATAGCGGACGGTTCCGTGGGCGAGGCCACGTCAACGTTGTTGATGACCTGCATCTGCGGTGCGGACACGGCGGCGTTTGCCAGTGCGCCGGCCAGCACGTCAGCGGCGGGCTTGAGCAGGCTGGAGTGGAAAGGCGCGGACACCGGCAGCAGCAGCGCGCGCTTGGCGCCGGCGGCCTTGGCGAGTTCGCAGGCGCGTTCGACAGCGGCCTTGTGGCCGGCGATCACGACTTGTGCGGGCGCGTTGAAATTCACGGCTTCGACGACTTCGCCCTGGGCGGCGGCGGCGCAGGCGTTGCGCACCGCGTCGTCGTCCAGACCCAGGATGGCGGCCATGGCGCCCGTACCCACCGGCACGGCGGCCTGCATGGCATCGGCGCGCACGCGAACCAGGCGCACGGCATCTTCAAGCGCCAGCGAACCGGCGGCGGTCAGCGCGGCATATTCGCCCAGGCTGTGGCCGGCGACGACGTCCGGCTTGCGGCCACCCGCGGCGATCCAGGCGGCGTAGAACGCCACGCCGGCCGTCAACATGGCGGGCTGCGTGTTCGTGGTCAGGTTCAGCTGTTCCACCGGACCTTGCGCGATCAGCGCGCCCAGGTCCTGGCCCAGCGCTTCGGAAGCACGAGCCACGGTGTCCGTGACGGCAGCGACGCCCGACCAGGCATCCAGCATGCCGACAGCTTGCGACCCTTGGCCGGGAAAGACAAAAGCAATTTTCATGATTGACCGGTTGGATTGATTCAGTATCTGTGTGGGATGTCAGGCGTGCCCTCGCGGCGGCGGCGCGCGATGCGCCATCCGCCGGGGCGCGCACTTACATGCGAGCGAGTACCGAGCCCCAGGTGAATCCACCGCCCACGCCTTGCATCAGGATGAGCTGGCCGGGCTTGACGCGGCCATCACGGCGCGCGGCATCCAGTGCCAGCGGCACGCTGGCCGCGGAGGTATTGGCGTGGCTATCAACGGTGATGACGACTTTCTCGACCGGCACGGCAAGCTTGCGTGCCAGGAAGTTCAAGATGCGCACGTTGGCCTGGTGAGGAATCAGCCAGTCGACGTCGGCAACCTCGATACCGGCTTCGGCGCAGGTGTCGCGCGCCGAGCGATCCAGCACGGTGACGGCCTGCTTGAACACCGCTTGCCCATCCATGCGCAAGAAGGGGTCGCCGGTGACGTCGCCGTAGGCCACGTTGCCCGCGGCGCTGAGGATCTTCATCTGGCTGCCGTCGGCATGCAACTGCGCGGCCATGATGCCGGGCTCGTCGGAGGCCTTGAGCACCACAGCGCCCGCGCCGTCGCCGAACAACACGCACGTGCTGCGGTCGTTCCAGTCAAGAATGCGCGAAAACACCTCAGCGCCGATCACCAGCGCGCAACGGGCGCGGCCGGCGCGCACGAAGCTGTCGGCGGTGGTCAGCGCGTAGACGAAGCCGCTGCACACGGCCTGGACGTCGAACGCCGCCGATCCCTTGGCGCCCAGGTTGGCTTGCACCAGGCAGGCCGTGCTGGGAAACACGAAATCGGGGGTGGAGGTCGCGACGATGATGAGGTCGACTTCGGAGGCGTCCACGCCCGCATCGGCCAACGCGCGGCGCGATGCTTCCGTGGCGAGTTGGCTGGTCGTGACGCCACGCTCGGCAAGATGGCGCTGGCGGATGCCGGTGCGCTCGACGATCCATTCATCGGACGTGGCGATGTCGCGCGTCGCCAGTTCCGCTGCCAGTTCGTCATTCGAAACCACGCGTTCCGGCAAGAAGCTGCCGGTGCCCGCGATCGCGGAATATTTCATTGCGGTATCCATCAAGCGGTGTCCCCAGCCACGTTCGCGGGAGGCGTTGCGGCGCCCTCTTCCGACTGAACGCGCTTGGTAATCTGAGCGACCGTCTGAGCGGTGCGCTCCAGCAGTTTACTCACTACGGCTTCGCGGGCTCGTTGCAACGCAAATCCGTAGGCGTAGACATCCGCCGAACCGTGGCTCTTGATGACCACGCCGCGCAAACCCAACAACGCGGCGCCGTTATAACGGCGGTTGTCGACGCGATTGCGCAAACGGTTCAGCACCGGCTTGGCGATGGCGCCGGCCAGCAACGTGAAGATATTGCGTTTGAACTCTTCGTGGATGATGCTGGACAGCATCTTCGCAAGCCCTTCGACGGACTTGAGCACGACATTGCCGACAAAGCCGTCGCAGACCACGACGTCGACCGTGCCCTTGAAGATGTCGTTGCCTTCCACGTTGCCGTAGAAATTCAGCGGGCTGCCGCGCAGGAGCTCGGCGGCTTCCTTGACGACTTCATTGCCCTTGATGACTTCTTCGCCGATGTTGAGCAAGCCCACGGTCGGGCTTTCACGGTGGTCGACGGCCTGTGACAGCGCGGCGCCCATGATGGCGAATTGCAGAAGGTGCTCGGCCGTGCAGTCCACATTCGCACCCAGGTCCAGCACCGTGGTGGCGCGGCCCGTCTGGTTGGGAATGGACGTGGCGATAGCGGGCCGGTCAATGCCGTCCAGCGTCTTGAGCACGTAGCGTGAAATGGCCATCCATGCGCCGGTGTTGCCCGCGGAAACGCAGGCGTCGGCGCGCCCGTCCTTGACGGACTGGGCGGCCAGGCGCATGGAGGAGTCTTTTTTGCGGCGCAGGGCGACCTCGACCGGGTCGTCCATGGTGACGACTTCAGAAGCCGCCACGATTTCCATACGATCACGCGCAACGTCGCGGTGCTCGGAGAGCGCCGCTTCGATCGCGTCGGGAAGCCCGACCAGCAATAGCCGGGTATCCGGAAATTGCCGGGCGAACTCGATCGCAGCCGGAATCGTGACGGGCAGACCGAAGTCTCCGCCCATACAGTCTATGGCGATGCGTATCACGGGTGCCAGGTATCAGCGTTCAGCCGAATTGGTCCGAGTACGAGTTCGGCCCGGGGGCCTTATTCGTCGGCCTTGGTCTTCAGGACCTTGCGGCCACGATAGAAGCCGTTGGGGCTGATGTGGTGGCGCAGGTGCGTTTCACCGGTGTTCGGCTCGATAGCGGTCGACGGAGCAACCAGAAAATCGTGCGAACGGTGCATACCGCGCTTGGAGGGGGACTTCTTGTTTTGTTGAACGGCCATGATGACTCCTAGAAACGGGGCGCATTGTACGCGATGCGGCCCGATGTTGATCTCAATCTTTGTGCTTCAGTTGTTCCAGCACCGCAAACGGCGACGGACGCTTGACAGCGGGTTCTTCAGGAACTTCGCTGACGTTGGCCTGCGCGCCCGGGCATACATCATGCTTGGGCACATACGGAACGCTCAGAATGAGCTCATCTTCGACCTGGGCCAGCAGATCAAAATGATGTGAACCCACCACCTTTTCGGGTTGGTTGGACACAAAACCATTTCCTTCTTCGTCTTCGTCGTCGCTGCCGGCGGAATGACCGTCGGTGACATCACCGTTGGTAAAACCATCGTCAAGATCGGCTTCAGACTTAACCAGCTGCAAGAGGACTTCGCTATCGACCGGATACACGAACGGCGCATTGCACCGCTGGCACACCAGCACCGGATTCGCCTGCACGTGTACATGCAGAAGCGGCCGGCCAAGCAACAGCCCCGACTTGCCAATCTCACCGCGCACAGACCACGTCACAAGCCCGGCATCGCCCGGCGGTTGTTCGGGTAACCCTTCAACCGCGCGCGTAAACCGCACAAGAGGTATGGTGCCTTGCGCTTGCTTGCCGCTATGGGCAAATGCGAATGCATCGATGCGCTTGATGATCAAATCCTTTGCATTTGCGAGATTCCACCGCACTAAGGCCACTGCACCAAGGCCACTCTCAGGCCACCGCACTAAGGCCACTCTCAGGCCACCGCACTCAGGCCGCAGCGTTCAGAGACGGACCTTGCGCCTTTGCGCTGCAAAAATCCCGCAAAACGTTAGATAATACTGCGACTTACGCTTTAACGTCAAATACCGCATGCCTTCAAAGCCTAGCCTGATCCTCGCTTCCAGCTCGCCATACCGCAAAGAATTGCTATCGCGCCTGCGCTTGCCCTTTACCGCCGTTTCTCCCGATGTGGACGAAACGCCACAACCCGGCGAAACGCCCGAAGCGCTGGCCCTGCGGCTCTCGGTGGCCAAGGCCATGGCTGTGGCGGCGAACCATCCGGGCAGCATCATCATCGGGTCTGATCAGGTGGCGACCATCAACGGCCAGCCTATCGGAAAACCGGGCGACTTCCCCCGCGCGAAGGAGCAACTGCGCGCCCTGTCGGGCCAAATCGTGAAATTTCATAGCGCACTGGCGGTTACGGACGGCCAGCGTATCGAGAAAGCAGACATCGTCACGCGTTGCCACTTTCGCCAGCTGTCGGACCGCGCCATCGACGCCTATCTGCGCGCCGAAGAACCCTACGATACCGCAGGCAGCGCCAAGGCGGAAAGCCTGGGTATTGCATTGATGGAAAGCATCCAGAGCGATGATCCGACCGCCATTATCGGGCTGCCGCTGATCGCGCTGACGCGCATGCTGGCGCAGTTCGGCCTGGATCCGCTGGACGCACCGGGCGCGCCCGCATGAGCGGCGCCCTGCACCTGATTCCCGTCGGCCTGGGCGACGCCCCACCCGAACGCTGGCTGCCGACCGACGTGCGTGCGCTGGCCGGACGGCTGGACACCTACATCGCCGAAAACGCCAAGACGGCGCGCGCCTTTCTCAAGTTGATCGGCACGACCCGCCCGCTGCAGGAAATCACGATTCACACCCTGACGGACAAAATTGACGCCGGGCAGATCAACGTCTGGCTCACACCCGTCAAGCACGGCGCCGAGATCGGCTTGGTGTCCGAAGCCGGCTGCCCCGCCGTCGCGGACCCTGGCGCAAAAGTCGTGGACGCCGCACACCGCCTGGGCATCACGGTCAAGCCGTGGGTGGGCCCGTCGTCCATCCTGCTGGGCCTGATGGCCAGTGGGCTGGACGGCCAGCG
Source organism: Achromobacter sp. ESBL13 (assembly GCF_036668755.1). NCBI lineage: Bacteria > Pseudomonadati > Pseudomonadota > Betaproteobacteria > Burkholderiales > Alcaligenaceae > Achromobacter > Achromobacter sp. ESBL13. Next base: position 399,493 of record NZ_JAZEVT010000003.1, read on the forward strand.
CTTTGCCTTCCACGGCTACGCCCCGGTGGACTCGGCCGAGCGCGCCAAGCAGTTGAAAGCCTGGGAGCAGCACTCCGCCAAGCACAACCAGACGCAGTTGCTGATCGAAACGCCCTATCGCAACGCCGCCATGTTCTCTACCCTGCTGGCCACGCTGAAAGGCGACACCAAGCTGTGCGTGGCCCGGTCGGTCACCACCGCGGACGAATGGGTCGTCACGCATACCGTCGCCGACTGGAAGAAACTGCCGCCCCCTCAACTCGACAAGCTGCCCACGCTTTTCCTTTATCTGGCCCGCTGACTCATGTTTCGCCTGATCGCCACCCTGCTGGCCACCGCAGTGCTGGCCGGCTGCGCCACGCGCGGCCCTGCTGGCCTGGACCTGGACACCTCCATCACCGCCGTCGGCCAGGCCAGCCGCGTACGCAGCATCGTGCTGCACTACACCACCGTGGATGACGCTACCTCGCTCAAGCTGCTATCGCAGGGCAAGGTCAGTTCGCACTACTTGATCAACGACGCCGGCCGCGCCTACCGCCTGGTGGATGAAAATCGTGCCGCTTGGCACGCCGGGGCCAGCTCCTGGTACGGCAACATCGCCATGAACAGCACGTCGATCGGTATCGAAATCGTCAACCCGGGCTGGACCGAAGGCCAGAACGGCAAGCCGGTCTGGCACGCCTACAACGACCGCCAGGTGCGGGCGCTGACGATCCTGCTGCGCGATCTGATCCAACGCCACGGTGTCGCGCCGGAAAACGTCGTGGGGCATAGCGACATCGCGCCGCAGCGCAAAGTCGATCCCGGCCCGCTGTTTCCCTGGAAGGCCCTCGCGGCGGCCGGTATCGGGCGCTGGTACGACGAGGCCGGCGCGGCGCAGCACCTGGCTCGGTTGCAGGCGCAAGGCTTGCCCGACGTGGCGTGGTTTCAGAAGCAGTTGCAGCGCCTGGGCTATGCCTGTGGACAGGAGGGCAAGCTGGACCCCGCCACGATCAATACGCTGGCCGCATTCCAGATGCACTACCGGCCCGCGTTGCACGACGGCCAGCCTGACCTGGAAACCGCCGCGATCATGCTCGCGATGCTGTAGGCGCGTCAGCGCGCGCGGCGGCGCCACCACGCCACGATGCGCCAGCCCAGCAGCAGCGCCAGCACGCCGGCGTACAAGGCCGGTTGGGTCAAGTCGTTCTTGCCTGCCTTGTGCCACCAGAAATGCAGCACCGCCAGCAGACCGATCGCATAAACGGCGCGATGCAATTGCTGCCAGCGTTTGCCCAGGCGGCGCATTGCCCACTGGGTGGACGTTGCCGCCAACGCCGTCATCAGCACAAAGGCCGCGAAACCCATCGTGATGAAGGGGCGCTCGCCGATATCCTGCAACATCGCGGCGGGGTCCAACCCACGATCCCACCAGACCCAGGCCATGAAGTGCATGGCGCCATAGAAAAATGCGAACAGGCCGCACATGCGACGCACGCGCACCAAGGCGGGCTGTCCGGTCAGGCGGCGCAGCGGCGTGATCGACAGCGTTACCAGCAGGCAGACCAGCGTCCATGTGCCCGACGAACGAGTCAGGAATTCGACCGGGTTGGCGGTCAACCCATTGTTCAGCCCCAACCACATCCAGCGCGCGAACGGCGCCAGACCCAGCAGGAACAGGAGCGGCTTGAAGCGCCCGATGGTCTTGGCGGAAAGCTGCGTCTTGGCGGGCGTTGCGGCAGCGCGCCGGGTGGAAACCTCGGACATGGTGTTATTCAGTAATTCGCCTTCAGATCCATACCCTGATAGAGCGATGCCACCTGTTCGCCATAGCCGTTGAACATCAGCGTCTTGCGCTTGGGACTGAACAGGCCGTCTTCGCCGATGCGGCGCTCGGTGGCCTGGCTCCAGCGCGGATGCGGCACGTTCGGGTTCACGTTGGCGTAGAAGCCGTACTCCTGCGGCGCCGCCTTGATCCAGGAAGACTCCGGCATTTTTTCCACCAGGCGGATCTTGACCAGCGACTTGGCCGACTTGAAGCCATACTTCCAGGGCACGGCCAGACGCAGCGGCGCACCGTTCTGGTTAGGCAGCACTTTGCCGTAGACGCCGAATACCAGCATGGCCAAGGGGTTCATGGCCTCGTCGATGCGCAACGCCTCGACGTAAGGCCATTCCAGGATCGCGGCGCGCACGCCGGGCATGTTCTCGCGCTGCACTGCCGTGACGAATTCCACGTATTTGGCATTGCCGGTCGGTTCTACCTGTTTAAGCAATTCGGATACCGAATAGCCCACCCAGGGAATCACCATCGACCAGCCTTCGACACAGCGCAGCCGGTAGACCCGTTCTTCCATGGGCGCCAGCTTCAGCAGGTCGTCGATAGAGAACGTGCGCGGCTTGCCTACCTCGCCTTCGACGCTGAGGGTCCACGGACGCGTCTTCAGCTTGCCGGCATTGGCGGCAGGGTCGCCCTTGTCGACACCGAATTCGTAGTAGTTGTTGTAGGACGTGATGTCGGCAAGCGAGGTCTGCTTGTCCATGACACTGAGCGAACCGTTGGGCTTGCCGGCCAACGTGCCGGCGTCTTGGGCAAACGCGCTACGCGCGGCCCAGCCTGGCAGCCCCACGGCCGCGGCCGTGAGCCCCGCGCGCAACATGAGGTCGCGGCGCGAACGCCAGACCGCTTCGTCCGTGATTTCGGACGGAAGAACATCGTGGGGCTTGCGTATCAACATCGTGGTCTCCGGTTCAGCAATCGTCGGCCGTAGCCGCCGGGTACAGGTCATAGACGTTGCGCCGCCCCATGATATTCCGCCGCGGCGCTCCCCGCGTGCGATCTTTCCCGGATCAGGCGCCGGCCGACACCCGGGGCAGCAGCCATTCGCGCACCAGCGGCACGCTATCCAGCACCGCTTGCGGCGCACAACCCTGAAGCTCCTTCATGGTATGCGCGCCATAGGTCACACCCAGCCCGTGCACGCCTGCATTGACCGCCATCTGAAGATCGTGCGAGGTGTCGCCCACCATCACCACACGGGCGGGGTCCACGTCCAGTTCCTGCATCAGCTCATGCAACATGGCGGGATGCGGCTTGCTGAAGGTTTCGTCTGCCGTGCGGGTGGCATCAAACAGCGGGCCCAGGCCCGTGGCCGCCAGTGCGCGGGTCAAGCCCACCCGGCTTTTGCCGGTGGCCACCGCCAGGCGCACGTTCTGGTCGGCCAGGGTCTGCAAAAGCTCGGGAATGCCGTCGAACAGGCGCAGTTCGGGATCGCGCAGCAGGTAGTGGGTGCGGTAGCGCTCAAGAAAGCGCGGCATCATCGCCTGGGTCAGCTCCGGCACGGCACGACGCAAGGCGCTTTCCAGGGACAGACCGATCACCCAACTGGCTTCGGACGCCGACGGCACCGCCAATTCCAGGTCCCGGCAGGCGCCTTGGATGGCGGCCACGATGCTGTGCGTGGAATCCATCAGGGTGCCATCCCAGTCAAAAACGACCAGCGAATACGACGACATAATCAGACCGACTCCAGTTGTTTCAGTATTTTTTGGCAGGCGGGTGGCAGCTCGGCGGTCAGGGTCATGGGTTCGCCCGTGACCGGGTGGGCCAGGGTCAATTGATGAGCATGCAGGAACATCCGACCAAAACCCTTGCGCGAAAATTCCGCGCGCACGTCGTCATGCCCGTATTTGTCATCCCCCACAATGGGAAAGCCGCTGGCCGCCAGGTGCACCCGGATTTGATGAGTCCGACCGGTGCGCAGTTCCGCGTCAACCAGACTGTAACCGCCGAAACGCTGCTTGAGCGTGATGATGGTGTGCGCGGCCTGGCCGTCCGGGTCGACCTTAACGCGCCGCTCGCCGGATTGCGTCGTCCATTTGGACAGGCCCAGCTTGATGTGCTGGCGGTCATTCACCCAATCGCCCTCGACCAGGGCCAGATAGTGCTTGTCGCCCTTGCCTTCGCGCAGCATCGCGTGCAGCGCCAGCAAGGCGCTGCGTTTCTTGGCCACCATCAGCAGCCCGGACGTCTCGCGGTCCAGGCGATGCACCAGTTCCAGGAACTTGGCATCAGGCCGCGCGGCGCGCAGTTGCTCGATGACGCCGAACGACACCCCGCTGCCGCCATGCACCGCCACCCCGGCAGGCTTGTCCACCACCAAGAGCGCGTCGTCTTCGAACACCACGGGGAACTCGGCGCCCGGCACCGGGCGCGGCTTACCCGGATCGGGCAGGCGCAAGGGCGGAATGCGGACGATGTCGCCGGCCACGATGCGATAGTCGACCGAGATACGTCCCTTGTTTACGCGCACCTCGCCGCCACGGATGGCCTTGTATATGTGGGTCTTGGGGACGCCCTTGCACAAGCGCATCAGGAAGTTGTCCAGACGCTGGCCGGCGTGTTCGCCATCGACCTCCACCATGCGAACGGCGGGGGCGGCTTTAGAGGGGGATATGGGGGAGGAAGTTTCTTTGCGCATTGCGGAAAGCGACATATAATCGGGACAGCCTTAAGGGGCTGAACTAGCCGCCTGGCGTAGAGATGCAAACAAGTACGCAACTCCGTCGAGCGCGCGGGCCGCTATTGTACTGCCTGCTGATTCAACCCCTGGGTCTCTTGGTCGCCGGCGCAACCGCGCCCTGCCGGATAGTGGTGTGGCATTCACTTTGCCCGCTGTCCCAGCAGGTCCGTTGCATGCCGCAAGCGGCTCTGAAGCACTGCAAGAATCGTCGCATATTTAAAGCACCAGCTGCGTGTAGGCAACCAATCCGACCGCAACTGCCGTTCACAGCAATTTTTCCGTCAAACCACATTCAGTGAAGCTGACCCTCCTGCTGACAGAACCCCGTGCCCCACGGCACGACGTGCCCGCCTGACCCGCGGCGGATACGCCTGGGCGCCGCCCAGGTACGGTCCGCATTTCTTGCCCGCTTCAGCCGCAGCCCGAGTGACCCGAGGTCACGCGCCGATATCGGCGCGTCATGACAACGGAGAAACCCTCTCATGAAGCGCATGCTGTTCAATGCGACGCATCAGGAAGAATTACGCGTCGCTATCGTTGATGGGCAAAAACTCATCGACCTCGACATCGAGACCGCCGGCCGCGAACAACGCAAAGGCAACATCTACAAAGGTGTCATTACCCGGATCGAACCCGGCCTGGAAGCTTGCTTCGTCAACTACGGTGAAGACCGTCACGGCTTTCTGCCCTTCAAGGAAGTTGCTCGCAGCTTCTTCAAGGAAGGCGTCGATGTCCGTAGCGCCCGCATCCAGGATGCGCTGCGCGAAGGCCAGGAACTGATCGTTCAGGTCGAAAAAGAAGAACGCGGCAACAAGGGCGCAGCCCTGACCACGTTCATCTCGCTGGCCGGCCGCTACCTGGTCCTGATGCCCAACAACCCCCGTGGCGGTGGCGTTTCGCGCCGCGTCGAGGGCGAAGATCGCCAGGAACTGCGCGATACGATGGAGCAGCTTGAGCTGCCCCAGGGCATGAGCATCATTGCCCGCACCGCCGGCATCGGCCGCAACGTCGAAGAGCTCCAGTGGGACTTGTCCTACCTGTTGCAGCTGTGGACCGCCATCGATGGCGCCGCCCGCGACAACTCCGCGCCGATCCTGATCTACCTGGAATCCAGCCTTGTCATCCGGGCCATCCGCGATTATTTCTCGCCCGAAATCGGCGAGATCCTGATCGATACCGACGAGATCGCCGATCAGGCCACCGCCTTCATGAGCGTGGTGATGCCGGACAACGTCCAGCGCGTCAAACGCTACCGCGACGACATCCCGCTGTTCTCGCGCTTCCAGATCGAACACCAGATTGAAACGGCGTATTCGCGCACGGTGCAACTGCCGTCCGGCGGCGCCATCGTGATCGACCACACCGAAGCACTGGTTTCCGTTGACGTGAACTCCGCCCGCTCCACGCGCGGCGCCGACATCGAGGAAACCGCGCTGCGCACGAACTCCGAAGCGGCCGACGAAGTGGCCCGCCAGTTGCGCTTGCGCGACTTGGGCGGCCTGATCGTCATTGACTTCATCGACATGGAAGACAGCAAGAACCAGCGCGCCGTTGAACAGCGCCTGCGCGATGCTCTCCATTTCGACCGTGCCCGCGTGCAAATGGGCAAGATTTCGCGCTTTGGCCTGATGGAACTGTCGCGTCAGCGCCTGCGCCCGGCCCTGAACGAAGGCTCGCACATCACCTGCCCGCGCTGCAACGGCACCGGCGTGATCCGCGATGCCGAATCCAGCGCCCTGCACGTGCTGCGCCTGCTGCAAGAAGAAGCCATGAAGGAAAACACCGCGGCGGTCCACGCCCAGGTGCCGGTGGATGTTGCCACCTACCTTCTGAATGAAAAGCGCGCCGACATCACCAAGATGGAAGCCCGCTTGAAGGTCAACCTGATGCTGATCCCGAACAAGCATCTGGAAACGCCGCATCACCACATCGAACGCCTGCGCCATGACGACCCGCGTCTGGAAGAGCTGAAGACCAGTTTCGAACTGGTGGAAGCTCCCGCCACGAACGCGCCGTGGCAACCGCGCGAAAGCGAAATCAAGGCGCGCCCGGAAGCATTGGTCAAGGGCATCACGCCCTCGCAGCCGGCCCCGGTTTCGTCCACGCCGGCCGCTCCCGCCGCTGCGCCCGCCGCACCGGCAGCCGCAACGGGCGGCCTGGGCGGCTTGTTCAAGCGCCTGGTCGGCTGGCTGACCGGCGGTTCCGAAGCCGCCAAGCCGGCCCCCACCGCCCAGGAAGACAGCGCCAAGCGCGCCGCCTCCGGCCGTGGCAAGGGCCGAACTGGCCACGATGGCCAGGAACGCCGTGGCGAACGCCATGGCTCGGACCGTAACCGCAACAATCGCCGTGGCGAATCGCGCGGTGAAGGCGCCGAGGGCGGCGAAGGCAGCCGCCACCACGCCCGTGGCAACCGCCGTGGCGAAGGCGAACGCGGCGACCGCCAGGAACGCGGCGATCGCACCAGCCGTGGCGAGCGCGACGGCCAGACGGCACAAGCCGTGCTCGCATCCAACCGCCCCGACCAGGCTGAACTGGCCAATGGTGACGATACCGGCGCCGGTCGTAACCGCCGCCGTGGCCGTGGCCGCAACCGCCGCGAAGAAGGCCAATCCGACGCGCCGATGAGCGAACAGGAAAGCATGGTGGCCGCGCTGGCGCAGTCCGTTGCGACCGCCCTGCCCGACACCACCAAGCCCGCTGCCGAACCGTCGATGGACACCCTTGACGCCGCCGAGCAAACCGCCGATGGCATGCCGCTGGCCGAAGGTGCCGAAGGCGCTGCCGATCCGGAACGCAAGCGCCGCCGCCGCCGCAGCCGCCGTGGCCGCCGCAGCCAGGACGAAGCAGGTCTGGCCGGTAGCGACGAGCAACTGGACGACGGTTCCGACGACGACACCGCCGATCAAGCTGAAGGCATCGCCCCCCCGGCAGCGCCTGTAGAAACGGCTCCTGCCGCCCCGGTGCAGACGGACGCCGTCGACACCAAGGTAACGGAAGCACAAGCTGTCGAAGCGCAGCCCGCCAAGGCCGAAGCACCGGCTCAGACTGCGGATCAGGCTCCGGTGGAAACCCAGGCCCAGGCGCCCGCCCGCACCCCGGCTCAAGCCCCGGTGCAGGTTCCGGCGCAGGCCCCGGCCCAAGCTGCCGCCGTCGACGCTCCTGCCGAGACTGCCAAGCCGACCGCCGTACAAGCCGCCGAACCCGTCGCCCAGCCCGTGCAAACGGCTGCTTCGGTGACCGAGCCGGTTGCCGTACAAGCCGCTGAACCGGCCCAAGCCCCGGCGGAAACGCCGGTGAAGGCCGCCGAGGTGGAACCCGTCGTGGCGGCGCCCGCTCCGGTTGTCGAACGCGCAGCCCCGGCCGCTGAAGCCCCGGCCGCAGCACCGGCTGCCGCAGCATCGGCTGCCGCAGCATCGGCTGCCGCAGCACCGGCTGCCGCAGCTCCTGCCGTGTCGCAGCCTATCGTGGTGCCGGCAGCGACGCCGTCGGCCAAGGCCCAGGCCTTGCATGACGTCGTCAACGCCGCTGGCCTGAAGTGGGTGGAAACCGATCCGGACCGCCACGCCCAGACCCAGCTGCGCATTGCCGCCGCGCATACGCCGACCCGCCTTGGTCGCGAGCGCAAGCCGGTTGCGTCCGTCTCGAACGAACCCCTGGTTCAAGTCGAAACGCGTCACTAAGCCGCTAGCTAGAGCGCCAAAAAGCCTCCGTCGCATGACGGGGGCTTTTTTTTCGTCCGTCGCCACCACACCCACTATCAACAGACGAAAAAAAACCCTCGATGACGAGGGTTTTCTGATCTTGCCGGAAAGCGGTTTAGAACTGATACGTGTAGGTCAGCTGCACCAAATCCAGCCCCGGATTCGGGCGCTTGATGCTGGCGTTGGAAAAGTGCGAATAACGCACGCCGATTCGGTTGTTCGGCGTCAGCAGAAAGCCCATGCCGACGTGGTCGCCAAACTGGAAGGCGGTGCTGATGTTTTCGTCTGCGAAGCGCGTGCTCGAGAACACGGTCGCGCCAATACCGGCTTCGAGGTAGAAACGCTCACCGGTCCACCAACGGAACATCGGGATGGCATTGAGCTGCCACACATGGCCGGGGGAACGCGAGCCATCCGCCCACCAGTACGAGGCGCCCAATTCCGGCGTGAGGTCCAGGCGCCCCCAATTGCCACCAAACTGGTGCGTCCAGACCGAAGGCGTTTCGTAGTTCAGGGTAATGCGCTGGTAATGGTCACCGATGCCGTAATGCATGCTCACGCCACCCTGCGTACCTTCCGACGATTGGGCGTTGGCCAACGTGGCGGCGCCCGCCATTGCCAAACCAACCAGGCTTGCGAGCAGTTTCTTTTTAGTCGACAGCATGAGGTAACTCCGAAGATTTGGGTCTAATCGGCAACATAGCAAAATACGGGCCAGATGGCTTGAACCTTGTCGCAATAAGGCAACATATTTGCCGTGGAAAACACTGTTCCGAAAAGCGCCGTCACAATCGAAACCAGATCCGGTATGCGGCGTCACAAAGCGGTTGCCGCGCCGCAAAAAATGCCGCCTCAAGCCATAAGCTTCAGGCGGCATCGTTCATTGCAGCCCGTTGCTCAGGCAGTAACGACGTCCGCCGGCTGGTTGGTCAACAGCGCCAGCAAGCGCGCAATTTCCTCGCGCAGTTGGCGGCGGTCCACCACCATATCGATCGCGCCCTTTTGCAGCAGGAACTCCGAGCGCTGGAAGCCTTCCGGCAGCTTTTCGCGCACGGTCTGCTCGATCACGCGCGGGCCGGCAAAGCCGATCAGCGCCTTGGGCTCTGCAATGACCACATCGCCCATGAACGCAAAACTGGCCGACACGCCGCCCATGGTGGGGTCGGTCAGCACGCTGATGAACGGCAGCCCGGCCGCCGACAGGCGGGTCAGCATGGCGTTGGTTTTGGCCATCTGCATCAGCGACAGCAGGCTTTCCTGCATGCGCGCGCCGCCCGAAGCGGCGACACAGATGAACGGCGTCTTGTTATCCAGGGCGGCCCGGGCGCCGCGCGCGAAGCGCTCGCCCACCACCGAGCCCATGGAACCGCCCATGAATTCAAATTCAAAGCAGGCCAAGGTGGCCGGCACGCCGCGAATCGAACCGCTCATGACCACCAGCGCATCCGATTCACCGGTTTGCTTGACGGCCTCTTGCAGGCGCTCGGGGTACTTGCGGGTGTCCTTGAACTTCAGCGAATCCACGGACCGCGTGTTCTGGCCAATTTCAACCCGGCCTTCCATATCCAGCAGCGAATCGATTCGCGCGCGAGCGCCGATACGCATGTGGTGATCGCACTTGGGGCACACGTGCAGATTGGCCGCCAAGTCTTCGCTGTACAGCACCGATTCGCACGACGGGCATTTCACCCACAGGCCTTCGGGAACACGGCGAGCGCCGCTGTCGCTGGTTTTATTGATGCGAGGAGGCAGGAGTTTTTCGATCCAGCTCATTGATTTTTCATCCCGTTAGAGGTCGCGTCCGGCCGCTCAGGCCGACGCGTCGTCTCGTTTTACTTGATCCAGCGCGAGCCGGATGGTGCGCAGCCAGCCGCTGGCGGCGGTAACCGCAGCGTTGGTTTGCTGGGCAGCCGGGGCATCCGCCACCGCCTGCTCCATTGTTTCAATCAGTTTGCTGCCAATGACGACGGCGTCGGCCACGCGTGCCACGCGCTGCGCGCTTTCGGCGTCGCGAATGCCAAAGCCCACGCCAACCGGAATGTCGCCCATGTGGCGGCGAATGACGGCCACGCGCTCGGCAACGTCGTCGGTGTTGAGCGACCCGGCGCCCGTGACGCCCTTGAGCGACACGTAATACACATAGCCGCGCGCCACTTTTGCCACGGCCTGGATGCGCGCTTCGGTGGAGGTGGGCGCCAGCAGGAAAATGGGGGCGATGCCATGCTTGCCCAGCGTGGCAGCGAAGTCGATGACCTCTTCAGGCGGATAGTCCACGACCAGCACGCCGTCCACACCCGCGCGCTCGGCGTTGGCGGCAAATTCAGCCTGGCCCATGCGTTCGATGGGGTTGGCGTAGCCCATCAGCACCACCGGCGTGGTGGTATCGCGCTGACGGAATTCGGCCACCAGCTCCAGCACACGGGCCAAGCCCACGCCTTGCGCGATGGCGCGGTCGGCGGCGCGTTGGATCACGGGGCCGTCGGCCATCGGGTCGGAGAACGGTACGCCCAGTTCGACGATGTCGGCGCCGGCTTCCACCAGCGCGTGCATCAGGGCAACCGTGGCCACGGGCGACGGGTCGCCGGCCGCGATATACGGAATCAGGGCCGCGGAACGGCCGGATTCGGCGGTACGCGCGAACGCGGCCGCGATACGATCAATGCGAGTTGTCATGGTGTTAGAGCTCGATACCGGCACGTTCGGCGACGGTATGCATGTCTTTGTCGCCACGGCCCGACAAGTTGACCAGAATGACCGCATCGCGCGGCAGCGTGGCGGCCATCTTCACGGCTTGGGCAATAGCGTGCGACGACTCCAGCGCCGGCATGATGCCTTCAATGCGGCAGCAGTCATGGAACGCCTTCAGGGCCTCATCGTCGGTGATCCCCACGTATTCCGCGCGGGCCGAGTCCTTCAGCCAGGCATGCTCGGGACCCACGCCGGGGTAGTCCAGGCCGGCCGACACCGAATGCGTTTCCTGTACCTGGCCATCGGCGTTCTGCATGACGTAGGTGCGGTTGCCGTGCAACACGCCGATTTGTCCCGCCGCCAACGAAGCGGCGTGCTTGCCGCTGTCCATGCCCTCGCCCGCGGCTTCGACGCCGATAAGGCGCACGTTTTCGTAGGGGATGTAGGGGTGGAAGATGCCCATGGCGTTGGACCCGCCGCCCACCGCCGCGACCACGTAGTCGGGCTGGCGGCCAATGGCTTCGGGCATCTGCGTCAGGCATTCGTTGCCGATCACGGTCTGGAAGTCGCGCACCATGCGCGGATAGGGATCGGGCCCCGCCACCGTGCCGATGATGTAGAACGTGTTTTCGATGTTGGTGACCCAGTCGCGCATGGCTTCGTTCAGCGCGTCTTTTAGCGTGCGCGACCCGGAGGTGACCGGCACCACCGTCGCGCCCAGCAGCTTCATGCGGTAGACGTTCGAGGCCTGACGGCGGATGTCTTCGCTACCCATGTAGACGACGCATTCCATGCCGTAGCGCGCGGCCACGGTGGCCGTTGCCACGCCATGCTGGCCGGCGCCCGTTTCGGCGATGACGCGCGGTTTGCCCATGCGCTTGGCCAGCAATGCCTGGCCGATGCAGTTGTTGACCTTGTGCGCGCCGGTATGGTTCAGGTCTTCGCGCTTGAACCAGATCTGCGCACCACCGACCATTTCCGACCAGCGGCGGGCGTGGTAGACCGGGCTGGGCCGGCCGACAAAGTGCTTGAGTTCGTAGTTGAACTCTTCCAGGAAGGCGGGATCGACACGGTAATGGTCATAGGAGGCGCGCAGCTCATCGAGCGCGTGCATCAGCGTTTCCGCCACGAAAACACCGCCATAGGGACCAAAGTGGCCCTGGGCATCCGGAAAGTCGTAAGGTTTCACCAAGCATCTCCCCCGGTATCGCGGCAGGCCACTGCCAGCCGCAAATCCGGTTTGCAACCCGTCATTTTACCTGAGCCGGCCGGGGCCGGGGTCCGCGCAACGGTCCCCTCCCCGCCCGCCACCCGCTTACAGCGACTGGCCCAGGCGACGCAGGAACGTCTCGCAAGACGCCATTTGGTCGATCGCCACGAATTCGTTGGGCTTGTGGGCTTGTTCGATATGGCCCGGGCCGCAGACCACGGTGGGGATGCCGATGCCCTGGAACAGGCCGGCTTCGGTGCCATAGGCCACCTTGCGCGTGCCGCGGTCTTCGGTCAGCGCCCGCACCAGCTGGGTGATGGCGGCTTCTTCGGAGGCTTCCAGCGCGGGGGCCGCGGCGCCCGTTTCGATTTCAATGGTGGCGCCGTCGAATTCGGCCTTCATGCGCGGCAAGAGCTCATCGCGCACGTATTTTTCGACTTCTGCCTGGATCTGGTCCGGTTGCATGCCCGGCAGGTTACGGAATTCGTAGGTGAATTCGCACAGCTCGGGGATGGTGTTCACGGCGATGCCACCCCGGATCTGGTTGGTGGTCATCGTGGAGAACGGCACGTCGTAGAACTGGTCATACGGGCCGTTGGCCTTGAAGCTGTCGGCCAGGTCGCGGATGCGGCAGATCAGGCGCGCCGCGTATTCGATGGCGTTGCAACCGCGCGGGGTCAGCGACGAATGCGCGGCCTTGCCGTGGACCTTGCAACGGAACAGGTTGATGCCCTTGTGCGCCACTACCACCTGCATGCCGGTGGGCTCACCCACCACGCAGCCTTCCGGGCGGATGCCGCGTTCGTGCAGGTCGGCCAGCATGTACGGCGCGCCGGCGCAACCGACTTCCTCGTCGTACGAGAACGCCAGGTGGATCGGTTTCTTGCGCGGCATGGCCATGAATTCCGGCACCAGCGCCAGCGAACCGGCGATGAAACCCTTCATGTCGCAGGCACCGCGCCCATAGAGAAGGCCGTCTTTTTCAACAAGTTTGAACGGGTCCGTGCTCCAGTCCTGGCCATCCACGGGCACCACGTCGGTGTGGCCCGACAGGACGATACCGCCCTGCTGGTTGCCGTCTTGCGCCGGCAAAGTGGCGAACAGGTTGGCCTTGGTGCGCTCGGGGTTGTGCGCCAGCCACGCGTCCACGCCCTGGCCCTTGAGCCAATCACGGACGGTTTCGATCAGGGCAAGATTGGAATTGCGGCTGGTGGTATCGAAACCCACCAGCGTTTCCAGCCAGGTGCGCGCGTTCATGTCACTTCTCTTTGGGGGAAAAGCGACAAGTGTAAAGCCAGGAAGCGCCCGCGTCTTGGACGGTGGGGCCGACCGTTCACCGGTTAAGCGCCTAGAATGTCGCCGGATTGAATTACGCCCCCAAGGAGAAACCGTGCAGCACAAAGCAGTTCCCACACGCAACATCGTGGCCGCAGTCATAGGCAACGCCCTCGAATGGTATGACTTCCTGGTGTTCGCGTTCATGACGCCGATCATCGCGAAGCTGTTTTTCCCCACCGACCCCAACCTGCCCGGCAGTGAACTGAACGCCATCCTGATGACCACGGCCATCTTCGGCGTGGGCTTCTTCATGCGCCCGGTGGGCGGCATCATCCTGGGGATGTACGGCGACAAGAAAGGCCGCAAGGCCGCCATGGTGATGGTGACCTCGCTGATGGCCGTGTCGATTGCGCTGATCACGGTGGCCCCCACCTACCACGCAGCCGGCATCCTGGCCCCGATCTTCATCCTGATCGCCCGCCTGTTGCAGGGCTTCTCGGCGGGCGGCGAATTCGGCACGTCGACGGCCCTGCTGATCGAAATGGCGCCAAACGGCAAGCGCGGCTTTTACGGGTCCTGGCAAATGGCCGGCCAGATGCTGGCGCTGCTGATCGGCGCCGCCTGCGGCACGCTGATCACCGAGTTCTTCACGCAAGAACAGATCGCGGCCTGGGCCTGGCGCATCCCGTTTGCCTTCGGCCTGGTCATTGTTCCCATCGCCATCTATATCCGCAAGAACATCGACGAAACCGAAGTCTTCAAGCAGATGCAGGAAGAAGACCGCCAGGCCGCCGCGCGCGGTGAAGTGCAGCGCCTGAGCCTGGTGCAGATGGTCAAGACCCACACCCGCGAAACGCTGATCGGCGTGGGCCTGGTGGTGACCGCCACCGTGTCCATCTACATCACCTTCACGTATCTGGTCACGTATTCGACCCAGATCCTGAAGCTGCCGCTGAAGGACACCTTCATGGTGCAGATGGCCGGCGCCGCGCTGATGGTGCTGATGACGCCGTTCATGGGCGCCTGGTCCGACCGTATCGGCCGCCGCCCGCTGGTGATCGGTTCGCTGATCGGCTATCTGCTGGTGCTGTATCCGCTGTACTACTGGCTGTCGGATGCGCCGTCGATCAGCCGCCTGCTGACCGTGCAGATCGTAGTCTGCATCTTCGTGTCGGCGTTCTTTGGCGTGTTCAGCACGGTGATGGCGGAACTGTTCCCGGCGCGCGTGCGGTCCGTGGGCCTGTCCCTGGCCTACAACGTGGCCGTGATGATCTTCGGTGGCTTCGCGCAGTTCATCGTGACCTGGCTGATCAAGACCACCGGTTCGCCGATGGCCCCGGCCTACTACGTGATGTTCGGCGTGGCACTGGGCCTGATCGCCTCGTTCTTCATGCGCGAGCGCGCGCACGAAAAGCTGGATCACTAAAGCACTGCCCCCATGGCCACCCGGCCTTGGGGGTGCCCTAGCGGCGCGACGCCGAGGACACGCCGGCCACTTCGGCCAGGGCGTCCAGTGCGCGGGACAGCGATTCGCCCCCGCGCACTTCCACCGTGAACACCATATGCGCCAGCGATTGCTTGCTTTGCGTGTTCACGCCCACCACATTCAAGCGCAAGCGCGCGAACACTTCAGACAGGTCGCGCAACAGGCCGGGCCGGTCGTGCGCGCGCACGCTGATGTCCACGGGATAGAAGGTATCCGACGTCTCGCCCCAGGCAACCTCGATGACGCGCTCGGGTTCGCGCGCGGCCAGCGCCTGGTAGCTGTGGCAATCGCAGCGATGGATGGACACGCCACGCCCGCGCGTCACGAAGCCGGCGATGGCATCGGGCGGCGCCGGACGGCAGCAGCGCGCCAATTGCGTCAATAGCGAGCCCACGCCCACCACCAACACGCCACTCTTGCCGCTTTTCTCGGCGCTGCCCGCGCTGGCGTGGCGCAGCGCGGCCGGTTGCGGTTCGGTTGCCGGCGCAGGTTGCTGGAACACGCTATCGATCTGGCGCAGGCTGAATTCTTCCTTGGCCGCCGCCACGTACAAGTCATCGGCGCGGGCAAAACCCAGGGTCTGCGCCAGTTGTTCCAGATTGACGGCCGTCTTGCCCAGCCGTTGCAGTTCTTTTTCAACCAGCGCCTGACCCTGCGTAATGCGCTGCTGCAATTCAATGGCGTTGAACCACATCCGAACCTTGGCGCGCGCCCTCGGGCTGGCCAGAAAACCCAGCTGCGGGTTGAGCCAGTCGCGCGACGGCCCGCCCGACTTGGCGGAGATGATCTCGACGGTCTGGCCCGTGGACAAATGCGTCTGCAACGGGACCATCTGGCCGTCAACGCGAGCGCCCCGGCAGCGGTGGCCCAGATCGGTATGCAGGTGATAGGCAAAGTCCACCGGCGTGGCGCCGGCGGGCAGTTCGATCACGCGCGCCTGGGGCGTCAGCACGTAGATGCGTTCGTCCGTGTGGGCGGGCGTCTTGACCAGGTTGCGGTTCTTGCTGGACCCGGGCTTGCTTGAAGTGGCCTTGCCGGTGTCTGCCTTGGCGGCATCGGGCTTGCCGGAGTCTTGCCCCGGCTGGCCACCGCCTTCCACATCGCTGTTCCAGGCCAGCAGTTGGCGCATCCACGCCAACTGACGGTCGTATTCGCTGGACGCGGCCACCTGCCCGCCCTTGGCGCCGGCTTCTTTGTAGCGCCAGTGCGCGGCCATGCCGTATTCGGCGAACTGGTGCATTTCGCGCGTGCGGATCTGCACTTCAAAGGGCCGGCCGTCATCGTCGGCCACCACGGTGTGCAGCGAGCGGTAGCCGTTGGGCTTGGGCCGCGAGATGTAGTCATCGAACTCGTTGGACAGCGGCGTCCACATCTCGTGCACCAGGCCCAGCGCCGTGTAGCAGGCGCGCACGTCCTCGACGATGATGCGCAGCGCGCGCAGGTCGTACATCTGGGCAAAGTCCAGACGCTTGACGCGCATCTTGCTCCAGATGCTGTAGATATGCTTGGGCCGGCCGCTGACCTCGGCATCAATGCCCGCCTTGGTCAGCGCCGATTGCAGGCGGTCGATGGCGCCGGCGATGAAGGCCTCGCGCTCGACCCGCTTTTCTTCCAGCAGGCGCGCAATCTGCTTGTAGCGGTCGGGCTCCAGGAAGCGGAAAGACAGGTCTTCCATTTCCCATTTGATTTGCCAGATGCCCAGGCGGTTGGCCAGCGGGGCGTACAGGTCCAGCGTCTCGCGCGCAAAATCGGTCGAGCAAGGGGCCTTGCTTTCGGCATGCCAGCGCAAGGTGCGCAGCCGCGAGGCCAGACGCATCAGCACAATGCGCAGATCGGCCGCCATGGCCAACAGCATCTTGCGCTGCATTTCTTTTTGCGAGCCGCTTTCGGCTTCGGCGTCGCTGGCCTGGCGCGCCACCACGCCCAGGCGCAACAGCGCGCGCGTGCCCTGCACCAGCCGCGCCACTTCGGCGCCGAACGCGGCCGCGACGGGGTCGTTGCGCAAGGCGGGCGCGGGCGCCATCAGGTCAGTGGGCAAGGCAGCCAGCAACGCGGCGGCGCGGGTGGCCGCATCCGTGTGCAGCGCGGCCAGGATGCGCACGACGCCGGCGCCGTGGCTGGCCAGCGGCTCGCCGGTCAGGGCGTGCTGGCCTTCAAATCGGGGAATGGCCCAGGTGACGGCCTGGTCGATCAGCGCCACGCCATCGGCGTCCAGGCCCGCGCCTACCTCCTGCCGCCAGGAAGCGTCGAAAGGCGAAGGCGCGTCGATAACAGGCGGGGCGGACATGACTGGCGCAATGCACGGGTTAGTTGATATCCCGACACTCTACACTAGCGTTTGATCGTGCTGAATCCCCTGCCATATCCGGCATATACAAGGAACCAAAGCTTATGTTGCGCTGGCTCAAGGGCCGGGGCGCCCGCCCCTCGGAAGTGGCCGAAATGCAAGCCCGCATCGCGCCTCGGCTGTGGCGACAGGTGCTGGATGCCCACCCGTTCCTGGCGGCATTGAATGCCGACGAAACCGCGCAATTGCTGGCGCGGTCCGCCTGGCTGCTGGCCAGCAAAACCATCAACGGCGCGCAGGGCCTGGAAGTCTCGGACTTCATGCGGCTGTCGATCGCGGCGCAAGCCAGCCTGCCCATCCTGAACCTGTCGCCCGAACTGTACGAAGGCTGGGACGAAATCATCGTGTATCCGGCCAGCTTCCGTATCCCGCGCACACGCCAGGATGAAGACGGCGTGGTGCACGAATTCATCGAAGACGCCGCGGGCGAAGCCTGGGAAGGCGGCCCGCTGGTGCTGTCTTGGGAAGACACGCAGCTCTCCGACGGCGGGTTCAACGTGATCATCCACGAATTCGCGCACAAGCTGGACCTGCGCTCGGGCATGGCGGACGGCATGCCGGCGCTGTCCGCGCACCCCGACCTGAAACCGCAGGTGTGGCGCCGCGTGCTGGACGACAGCCTGGACCGCTTCATCGCCGCGCTGGAAGCCGTCGAAGCGGCCATCCCGCCCGATGTGGATCCTGAAAGCGAAGAGGCAGACGCCTGGTACGGCCAGTTGCCGCTGGACCCGTATGCCGCCACCGACGAGGCGGAGTTCTTTGCCGTCAGCTCGGAACACTTCTTCGTCGACCCTGCCCCCTTGCAGCAGGCGCTGCCCGAATGGCACGCCCTGCTGAGGGCGTACTACCGGCAGGACACGTTGGGGCGTTACGCATGAAACAGCTGCTGATCGCCTGGCACTCTCGCACCGGCGCCGCGCGGCAGATGGCCGAAGCGGCGGCGCGTGGCGCGGCGGCGGCGGCCACGCAGCTGCATCAGGCGGACGAACTGCACGTCGAAATGCGCCGCGCGGCGGACGTGGACGCCGACGTCATCCTGGCCAGCCATGGCTTTTTATTCTGCGCGCCCGAGAACCTGGCCAGCCTCAGCGGCGAAATGAAAGAGTGTTTTGACCGCAACTACTACGCGGTGCTGGACCGCATCCAGGGCCGGCCCTACGCCTGCGCGATCAGTGCGGGCAGCGATGGCACGGGCGCGGCGCGGCAGGTCGACCGCATCTGCACCGGCTGGCGGCTGAAGGCAGTGGCGCCCGCGCTGATCGTCAACCTGGGTGCGCAATCGGCGCAGC
Source organism: Achromobacter sp. ESBL13 (assembly GCF_036668755.1). NCBI lineage: Bacteria > Pseudomonadati > Pseudomonadota > Betaproteobacteria > Burkholderiales > Alcaligenaceae > Achromobacter > Achromobacter sp. ESBL13. Next base: position 417,994 of record NZ_JAZEVT010000003.1, read on the forward strand.
AGATCCTGGCGGACAAGGTCGTGCCCCAGGCGGATCTTGACCGCTGCGAGGAACTGGGAGGGCTGATTGCGGCGCTGGTTTTGACGGGCGGCTGAGCGCAGACGCGCACATAAAAAAAGCCCTTCGGCAAGCCGAAGGGCTCTTGCTGGCGGACGGATGTTGCTTAGATAGCGGCCGTCACGATGATCTCGACCTTGAAGTCGGGGTTGGCCAGGCGGGCTTCGACCGTGGCGCGCGGGGGCGAGTTGCCGTCGGCGACCCAAGCGTCCCAGGCCTTGTTCATGCCATCGAATTCCTTGATGTTGGCCACGTAGATCTGGGCCATCAGGATCTTGGTCTTGTCGGTGCCGGCTTCAGCCAGCAGGCGATCGATCGTGGCCAGCACTTGTTCGGTCTGGCCGGTGATGTCCAGCTTGGCGTCGTCCGGCACCTGGCCTGCCAGGTACGCGACACCGTTGTACACGGCCATGTCCGACAGGCGCTTGGCTACGTGGAAGCGCTTGATGCTGCTCATGAATATTCCCCTTGGATTCGAGTGGTGGGTTGGATCAAAACAAGAAACCAGCAATTTACCCCGAGCCGCTCTCAGGCGGGAGGCAGCTGGAACACCTGGCGCAAGTAGGCCAGGTAGGCGGGATCGTCACACATGGTTTTTTCGGGCGCGTCCGACACCTTGGCCACCGGCTGGCCGTTGCAGCGGACCATCTTCATGACGATCTGCAAAGGCTCGTGGCCCAGGTCGTTGGTCAGGTTGGTGCCGATACCGAACGACACCTTGCAGCGGCCGGCAAACTGGCGTGCCAGTTCGATAGCGCGCGGAAAGGTCAGCGAATCCGAGAACACCAGGGTCTTGGCGCGCGGGTCAACGCGGTTCTTGCGGTAGTGTTCCAGCAGGCGTTCGCCCCAGACGAACGGATCGCCGGAATCGTGGCGGGCACCATCGAACAGCTTGCAGAAGTACATGTCGAAGTCACGCAGGAACGCGTCCATGCCGTAGACGTCCGACAACGCAATGCCCAGGTCGCCGCGATATTCCTTGGCCCAGACCTCCAGTGCAAACACTTGCGAATCGCGCAGCCGCGGCCCCAGCGCCTGGCAGGCTTGCAGGTATTCGTGGCCCATCGTGCCCAGCGGCAGCACTTCGTGCTGCTTGGCCAGCAGCACGTTGCTGGTGCCCGCGAAGTGTTCGCCCATCTGCGCTTTCATGGTGGACACCACTTCCTGGTGCCAGACCTTCGAGAAGCGGCGGCGCGTGCCGTATTCGGCCACGCGGAAATCGGCCAGCGCGGGGTCGTCCAGCACCAGGTGCATCTTGGACTGCAAGCGCTGGCGGCCTTCTTCCCAATCGGGATTCTTGCGCGTGTTGCGGAAATAGACCTCGTTGACGATGGCCAGCACGGGGATCTCGAACAGGATCGTGTGCAGCCAGGGGCCTTTCACCTCGATCGAGATCTCGCCGGGCGCGTCGCCTTCGCTGATGTGGATGCAGCGCTCGGGCAGGTGGAACAAGCCCAGGAAGTCGACAAAGTCGCTTTTGATGAAACGCAAGCCGCCCAGGTAATCCAGTTCGTCCTCGGTGAAGCGCAGCTGGCACAGCTGGTGCACTTCTTCGCGGATTTCATCCAGATAGGGGCGCAGATCGGCCCCGGCGGTGCGGCACTTGTAACGGTACTCGACCTGTGCAGCGGGGAACTGATGCAGTACCACCTGCATCATGCTGAATTTGTACAGATCGGTGTCGAGCAGCGAAGTGATTATCATGGTTGCGCGTATCGTTTCGCGACACCATAGCATAGAGAACCCGGCGTTTACGGCCATGGGCCACGATGTCAATACGGGTATTACCGGCACATCGGGCGCGCATTGGGTAAAATCCGCCCAACAAGACACAAAAGCCGCCGATCCCGGAGTTCCTGAATGACCCACGTTGTCACCGAAAACTGTATTAAGTGCAAGTACACCGATTGCGTTGATGTGTGCCCGGTGGACTGTTTTCGTGAGGGTCCGAACTTCCTCGTGATCGACCCGGACGAATGCATCGACTGCGCCGTCTGCATTCCGGAATGCCCGGCCAACGCGATCTACGCCGAAGAAGACGTACCGCAGGACCAACTGAATTTCATCGCGCTGAACGCCGAACTTTCCCCCGAGTTCGCCAGCATCAGCCGCGCCAAGAAGCCCCTGCCGGACGCCGACGAATGGAACGGCAAGCAGGACAAGCTGCAATACCTGGAAAAATAATCCGCGACGGCCGGCGCCCGCTGGGCGGCCGGCCTCGTGCGATGCCCCGATGACCGACGACTCCAAATACACGCGCCAGACCGTAACCCACGTCCACACCTGGGTGCCCGACAAGCTGTTCTCTTTGCGCGTGACGCGCGATGACGCGTATACGTTCGTGCCGGGCCAGTTTGCCCGGGTCGGTCTGCCCGGCGCCGACGATCCCCATGGTCCGCCCACCCTTTGGCGCGCGTATTCCATGGTTTCCGCCCCCCAGGAGTCCGGGCTGGAGTTCTATTCCATCGTTGTGCCCGACGGCCTGTTCAGCCCGCGCATGGCGCAATTGCGCCCGGGTGACGCCCTCTACGTTGAAAAGACGCCCTACGGTTTCCTGACGCTGGAGCGCTTTGCGCCCGGCGGCGACCTCTGGCTGCTGGCCTCCGGCACGGGGCTGTCGGCCTACCTGTCTTTGTTGCGCGATCCGGCCACCTGGCGCGCCTACCGCCGCATCGTCCTGGTGCACGGCGTGCGCACCGTTGCGGAACTTGCTTACCGCGAAGAGATCCAATCGTCACGCAATCGCCCCGAACTGGCTGACCTGTTCGCGGCCGACCCGCACAAGCTTGTCTACCTGCCCATTGCCACGCGGGAGGCTCTACCCGGCATGCCGCAAGAACGCCTGACCACGCTGATCGCCGATGGCCGACTGGAGCAACTGGCCGGGCTACCCCTGGATCCGCAGCAGGCCAAGATCATGCTTTGCGGTAACCCCGACATGCTGGCGGACGCCCGCAAGCTTCTGGGCGAACGCGGTTTCAAACCCGGCCGCCGGGGTATCCCCGGCAACCTGGCGGTGGAAAATTACTGGTGATCCCGCACTGCTTGGCGTAGTGCATAACTCCTCCGTTTGGTCTCTGTGCAGGGCGGTAAAACGCCCTAAACTGGTGCTTAATGGGATGACGGGTCTCTTTTTAGCAACATATTCCCGGTTCTTGCGGCAGTTTCTTTAGGCTGATTGGATATATCTTTAGTCCTCGGCGCAATAATCGGGGCACACGCACGACCCAGAAGGACATCACCCAAATGCTGTACCAATTGCACGAAATGCAGCGCGCCTTCCTGACTCCGTTCGCTGCATTCACGGATGCCGGTTCTCAGCTGTTCTCCAGCCCCTACAGCCCCCTCGCTTACACCCCGATTTCCCGCCAAATGGCCGCCGGGTATGAGCTGATGACGCGTATCGGCAAGGAATACCAGAAGCCCGCCTGGAATCTGCCCGCCACCGACATCAACGGCGAATCGGTCCGCGTGACCGAAACCGTTGCGCTGGACAAGCCCTTTTGCCGCCTGGTGCACTTTCACCGCGACGTGCGCGGCGCCGGCAAGGACGACCCCAAGGTGTTGCTGGTGGCGCCGCTGTCGGGCCACCACGCCACCTTGCTGCGCGACACCGTGCGCGCCCTGCTGCCCGGCCATGACGTCTACGTGACGGATTGGGTCGACGCCCGCATGGTGCCGCTGTCCGCCGGGCCGTTCCATTTGAACGACTACGTGCGCTATGTGCAGGATTTCATCCGCCATCTGGGCCCCGACGTGCACGTGATTTCGGTTTGCCAACCCACCGTGCCGGTGCTGGCCGCCGTGTCGCTGATGGCCACCGCCAACGACCCCTGCCAGCCGCGCAGCATGGTGATGATGGGTGGCCCCATCGACCCGCGCCAGTCGCCCACGCAGGTCAATCGCCTGGCCACCACCAAGCCGTATTCGTGGTTTGAAAACCAGGTGATCCACCCGGTGCCGCCGCGCTATCCGGGGGCCGGCCGCAAGGTCTACCCAGGCTTTCTGCAGCATGCCGGGTTCATGGCCATGAACCCCGATCGCCACATGAAGTCGCACTACGAGTTCTACCTGGACTTGCTGCGCGGCGACGACAGCGACGCCGAAGCGCATCGCCGCTTCTACGACGAATACAACGCCGTGCTGGACATGCCGGCCGAGTTCTACCTGGACACGATCAAGATGGTCTTCCAGGACTTCGCCTTGCCCAGCGGCACCTGGGAAGTGGACGGCCAGACCGTGCGCCCCGCCGACATCAAAAAGGTTGCCCTGTTCACCATCGAAGGCGAACTTGACGATATTTCGGGACAGGGCCAGACGCGCGCCGCCATCAGGCTGTGCAAGAACATTCCGGCCGAGCGCAAGTCGCATTACACGGCGCCCAATTGCGGCCATTACGGCATTTTCTCGGGCCGCCGCTGGCGTGAAATGATCTGTCCTAAAATCGCCGAGTTCATCCGGCAATCGGCTTGACGACGGCACGGCGCCGTCCTGCACCTGACGCGCGGGCCCGGCCCGCGCCTTCTCAAGCCTGATCCGTATTCCACGGGGCCCGAGTGGCCCCTTTTTCTTTTATTGGCCTTACATGTCCTGTCGCTCACTTGCCGACCGCATCGACGCCTTATTGCCGCAGACGCAATGCACCAAGTGCGGCTATGACGGCTGCCGGCCCTACGCCGACGCCATCGCGCAAGGGTTGGCGCCCATCAACCGCTGCCCGCCGGGCGGCGACGACGGCATTGCCGCGCTGTCCGAATTGCTGCAAACCCCTGCCCTGCCGCTGGATCTGGAACGCGGCGAACCCGGCCCGTTGCTGGTCGCCCGCATCGACGAATCGCACTGCATCGGCTGTACGCTGTGCATCCAGGCCTGTCCCGTCGATGCCATCGTTGGCGCCAACAAGCACATGCACACCGTGCTGGCGGATTGGTGCACGGGCTGCGACCTGTGCGTGGCGCCTTGCCCGGTGGACTGTATTCAGATGGTGCCCGCGGGCCGCGCATGGACCAGCGCGGACGCGGACATCAGCCGCCAACGGCATCGCAGCCACTTGGCCCGCGCAGAACGCCTGGCCGCCGACAACGCGCGGCTGATGGCGCCGGAAGCGCCTGCCGCCGCCGCCAGCGCGCCGCCTGCCCCCGAGGACGACGCGCAAAGCCAGGACCGCAAGCGCTCCGCCATTGAATCCGCGCTGGCCCGCGCCCGGGCCCGCCGCAATCCGACGCAGTCATGAACGCAGCCAAACGCCGTGAGATCTTCGCCCGCCTGCAAGCGGCCAACCCTAACCCGACCACCGAACTGGAATACGACACGCCGTTCCAATTGCTGATCGCGGTGCTGTTGTCGGCACAGGCGACCGACAAATCGGTGAACATCGCCACGCGCAAGTTCTTCCCGCAATACGGCACGCCGCAAGCCTTGCTGGCGCTGGGCGAAGAAGGCCTGTCCGACTACATCAAGACCATCGGCCTGTATCGCACCAAAGCCAAGAACACGATTGCCACCTGTCGGATCTTGCTGGAGCATCACGGCGGCCAGGTGCCCACCACGCGCGAGGCGCTGGAATCGCTGCCCGGCGTGGGCCGCAAGACGGCCAATGTCGTGCTCAACACCGCGTTCGGTCAGCCCACGATGGCGGTGGATACGCACATCTTCCGCGTGTCCAATCGCACCGGTATCGCGCCCGGAAAGAACGTGCTGGAAGTTGAAGAAAAGCTCGTGAAATTCATCCCGCGCGAATATATCCAGGACGCGCACCATTGGTTGATTCTGCACGGCCGCTACATCTGCGTGGCGCGCAAACCGAAATGCCCGCAATGCGGTATTTCGGACCTGTGCGAATTCAAGCAAAAGACGCCGGCATGACACGGCCCCGGGCGGCGTGCCCTGCGCGCCGCCCAACCCACGATTGCATGACGCGTTGATAACAATCAAAGCAAATTTGCTGCAACGCATTGCGTCGTAAAAAGGGTTTTCCCGCCTTGCGCGGTGCGTATTGTCGGCCCGCCGACAATTGCCCTTTCCGCACTGCAAAACCTATGTAAAACCCTCATGGAATTTTAATAAAGAGGTCCGCATACTCGCCGGCAACTCATCGGAAAACTACGAAAGTTCCTTAGGATGTTTAGTAGGATTTCCGCCCTTCGGGGGCTTGGCGCAATGACGGCAGGCAGAGACCATATAAATACAACGCCGGTGCAGCGGACATGGATGACACAATCCTGGAGACAAAAGGCCTCACCAAGGAGTTCCGCGGATTCGTCGCGGTCAATGGGGTCGATTTGCGTATCAAGCGGGGGCAGATTCATGCCTTGATCGGGCCTAACGGCGCGGGCAAGACTACGTGCTTCAACCTGCTTACCAAGTTCTTATCTCCCACGTCGGGAACCATCAAGTTCAACGGCATCGACATCACCGGCGAGCGCCCTGCGCAGATCGCCCGGCGCGGCGTGATCCGTTCGTTCCAGATATCGGCGGTGTTTCCGCACCTGACCGTGCTGGAGAACGTGCGCATCGGCTTGCAGCGCAAGACCGGCCTGTCGTTTCACTTTTGGCAAAGCGATAAGCGACTGGCGTCCTTGAACGAGCCGGCGCGCGCGTTGCTGGAACAGGTGGACCTGGGCGCCTTCGCGGACGAGACCACGGTCAACCTGCCGTATGGCCGCAAGCGCGCGCTGGAAATCGCCACTACGCTGGCCATGGAACCCGAGTTGATGCTGTTGGACGAGCCCACGCAGGGCATGGGCCACGAAGACGTCGACCGCGTCACTCAACTGATCAAGCGCGTCAGCGCCGGCCGAACGATTCTGATGGTGGAACACAACATGAACGTCGTGTCCTCCATCGCCAACACCATTACCGTGCTGGCGCGCGGGTCGGTGCTGGCCGAAGGCACGTACGCCGAAGTCTCGCGCCACCCCGCCGTGATGCAGGCCTATATGGGCACCACCGACGGCGAACTCCAAGGAGCGCACGCATGAGCACCCCGGCACTTGAAATTTCGGGCTTGCAAGCCTGGTACGGGGAATCGCATATCCTGCACGGCGTGGATATGCGCGTGGCGCAAGGCGAAGTCGTCACGCTGCTGGGCCGCAACGGCGCCGGCCGTACGACCACGCTGCGCGCCATTCTGGGCCTGACCGGCACACGCAAGGGGTCGGTGCGCATACACGGCACCGAAGCCATCGACCTGCCGACCTACAAGATCGCGCACCTGGGTGTGGGTTACTGCCCCGAGGAACGCGGCATTTTCGCCAGCCTGTCCTGCGAAGAAAACCTGCTGCTGCCGCCCGTCGTGGGCTCGCTGGGCGGGGGGATGTCGCTGGCTGAAATCTACGACATGTTTCCCAACCTGCAAGAGCGCCGGAATTCGCCGGGCACGCGCTTGTCGGGCGGTGAACAACAGATGCTGGCGGTGGCGCGCATCCTGCGCACCGGCGCCAACCTGCTGCTGCTGGACGAGATCTCGGAAGGACTGGCCCCCGTCATCGTGCAGGCGCTGGCCCGCATGATCACGACGCTCAAGCAGCGTGGCTACACCATCGTCATGGTGGAACAGAATTTCCGCTTCGCCGCGCCCTTGGCCGATCGCTTCTATGTAATGGAGCATGGCCAGATCGTGGAGCATTTCGAAGCCGCGGAACTTTCAGAAAAACAGGACACGCTCAACGAACTGTTGGGCGTCTAAAACAACCTGTCATCCGCCGGAACCCCGGCAACACAACACCGTAGGGAAGAGGAGTCATCCCATGAAGCTGCACACCATCACTGCTGCACTGGCCATGGCGGGCCTGGGATTTGCGGGGGTAACCGCCCACGCGCAAGGTATCTCCGACGATGTCATCCGCATCGGCTTCATCACCGACATGTCGGGCGTGTATTCCGACATCGACGGCAAGGCCGGGCTGGACGCGATCCGCATGGCAATCGAAGACGCCGGCGGCAGCATCAACGGCAAGAAGATCGAAGTCGTCTCGGCCGATCACCAGAACAAGGCCGACGTTGCTTCGGCGCGCGCGCGCGAATGGTTCGACCAGCAGAAGGTCGACGTCATCGTCGCGGGCACCAATTCGGCCACCAGCCTGGCCATGGCGGCCGTGGCCGCTGAAAAGAAGAAGCCGTTCATCGCGGTGGGCGCGGGCGCGTCCGACCTGACAAACGCGCAATGCTCGCCCTACACCGTGCACTACGCCTACGACACCGTGGCGCTGGCGCGCGGCACCGGCTCGGCGGTGGTGAAGGACGGCGGCAAGAGCTGGTTCTTCCTGACGGCCGACTACGCCTTCGGCCACGCCTTGGAACGCGACACGATGGCGGTGGTGAAAGCCGCTGGCGGCGAGATCAAGGGCCAGGTGCGCGCACCGCTGGGCGCGTCTGACTTCTCGTCCTTCCTGTTGCAAGCGCAAGCGTCCAAGGCCCAGATTCTGGGCATGGCCAACGCGGGCGGCGACACCATCAACACCATCAAGGCCGCCAACGAATTTGGCGTGACCAAGACGATGAAAATGGCCGGTCTGCTGGTCTTCATCAACGACGTGCACTCGCTGGGCCTGCAAGCCACGCAAGGCATGTACCTGACCGACGGCTGGTACTGGGACCAATCCGACGCCTCGCGCGCCTGGTCCAAGAAGTTTGAAGCCAAGGTGGGCCGCAAGCCGTCGATGCTGCAAGCCGGTGACTACTCGTCGCTGTCGTTCTACCTGAACGCCGTCAAGGCCACCGGCACCGACGACGCCGACACCGTCATCAAGTGGATGAAGTCGAACAAGATCAACGACTTCTTCACCCAGGGCGGCTATGTGCGCGAAGACGGCCGCATGGTCCACGACATGTACCTGATGCAAGTGAAGACCCCGGCCGAATCGAAGGGCCCGTGGGACTACTACAAGGTCGTGGCCACGCTGCCCGGCGACGAGGTCTACACCAAGTTGTCCGAATCCACCTGCAAGCTGGTCAAGAAGTAATCTCGGCTCATGTGACCCCAGGGTGCGGCCCGGCGCGGGCCGTGGCCGCACCTTGAATTCGCTCACTTTTATCCGTACGCGCAGGATTTTCACAAGATGACTGACCTTTTCGGCATCCCTATACAGGCCTTGTTTGGCCAGCTATTACTGGGCCTGGTCAACGGTTCCTTCTATGCCATGTTGTCGCTCGGGCTTGCCGTTATCTTCGGGCTGCTGAACGTCATCAACTTCGCGCACGGCGCGCTCTACATGCTGGGCGCGTTCATCGCCTGGATGGGGCTGTCGTACCTGGGGTTGAACTACTGGGTCATGCTGATCCTGGCGCCGCTGGTCGTTGGGCTGTTCGGCATATTGATCGAAAAATTACTGCTCAAGCATCTGTACAAGCTTGATCACCTTTATGGGCTGCTGCTGACCTTCGGCCTGACGCTGTTGATCGAAGGCCTGTTCCGCAGCTTCTACGGCGTGTCGGGGCAACCGTACCCGACGCCCGAGGCATTGCGCGGGGCGACCAACCTGGGGTTCATGGTTCTGCCGAACTATCGCGGCTGGGTGGTGGCGGCGTCCGTGGTGGTGTGCCTGGCGACCTGGTTCGTGATTGAACGCACCCGCCTGGGCGCCTTGCTGCGCGCCGGGACCGAAAACCCACGCCTGGTCGAAGCCTTCGGCGTGAACGTGCCCCGCATGATTACGCTGACGTATGGCTTCGGGGTGGCGCTGGCGGGCTTTGCCGGTGTGCTGGCCGCGCCGGTCTTGCAGATCTCGCCGCTGATGGGTTCCAACCTCATCATTGTCGTGTTCGCCGTGGTCGTGATCGGCGGCATGGGGTCCATCATGGGCGCCATCGTCACCGGTCTGGGCCTGGGCGTGATTGAAGGACTGACCAAGGTGTTCTGGCCCGAGGCGTCCAGCACCGTGGTGTTCATCATCATGGCCATTGTTCTGTTGATCCGCCCGGCCGGGCTGTTCGGAAAAGAAAAATGAATCGTCAATTCCTGGGCTATGCGGTATTGGCCGTCGTGGTGGCCGCTCTTCCCTTTCTGGGGGTGTACCCGATCTTCGCCATGAAGATCATGTGCTACGCGCTTTTCGCCTGCGCATTCAACCTGCTGCTGGGCTTTACCGGGCTCTTGTCGTTCGGGCACGCCGCCTTTCTGGGCAGCGCGGCCTATGCGGCCGGGCACGCGATGAAAGTCTGGGGCTTTCCCACCGAAATCGGCTTGCTGTTTGGGGTGGGCGTGGCGGCGCTGCTGGGCCTGGCGATGGGCGCCATCGCCATCCGGCGCAGCGGCATCTACTTCGCCATGATCACGTTGGCGCTGGCGCAGATGGTGTTCTTCTTCTTCCTTCAGGCCAAGTTCACGGGTGGTGAAGACGGCCTGCAAAGCGTGCCGCGCGGCACCTTGCTGGGGCTGGTGGACCTGTCCAAGGACATCAACCTGTACTACCTGGTGATGGCCATTTTCGTCATCGGCTACTTCATCATCTGGCGCACGGTGAATTCGCCGTTCGGCCAGGTGCTGCAAGCGCTGCGCGAAAACGAACCGCGCGCCATTTCGCTGGGCTACGACGTCGACCGCTTCAAGCTGCTGGCCTTTGTGCTGTCGGCCGCGCTGGCCGGGCTGGCCGGGGCCACCAAGACGCTGGTCTTCGTGTCCGCCACCCTGTCGGACGCCACCTGGCAGATGTCGGGCCTGGTCATCCTGATGACGTTGATCGGCGGCCTGGGCACCTTGACCGGGCCGATCCTGGGCGCCTTCATCGTGGTGCTGCTGGAGAACAAGGTGGGCGACTTCGGTCAGATGATGGCCAGCCTGACCGGCGTGGAATGGTTCCTGCGCCTGGGCGAATCGGTGACCATCGTGATCGGCCTGATCTTCGTTATCTGCGTACTGGCGTTCCGGCGCGGCATCGTGGGCGAGGTCGGCGCGTTCATCGACAAGCGGCGCGCTGCCCGAGCCTGATCCTTCTGCTGTCCGTCTTTCCTTCGGGGCCGCATCGCGCGGCCCCGATTGCATTGGGCGCCGGCGCTATGGCTCGTACAATAAAACGCACCCAACCCCACAGGTGCCTGACCATGCGCAATCTGCATCCGCTCGCCCCCGTTCTTGGCGCAATCTCGCTGGCCACCGCGCTGGCCTCATCCTTCATTGCCCCCGCCGCCAATGCCGCCCCCGCCTCCGCCTCATCGGCCACTTGCGAGGTCGACCGCCCCATCCGCTTCAGCGGCTTGAACTGGGAGTCCAACCTGGTGCTGGCCGGCATTGAGCGATACGTGCTTGAACACGGTTATGGCTGCAAGACCACCGTCGAAATCGGCGAAACGCTGCCCATGCTGGCCGCCCTGCAACGCGGCGACGTGGACGTCACGCCGGAGGTCTGGCCCGGCCAGATCGAGGGCGCCTGGAAAAAAGCCTTGGCCAGCGGCAAGGTGCTGGGCGTGGGCCACGTGTACGACGCGGGCGAAGGCTGGTACGTGCCCCGCTATACGGCCGAGCGCCACCCGGACCTGAAGGCGGCATCCGACTTGGCCCGCTTCAAGGAAGTCTTTGCCGACCCCGAAGACCCCGGCCGTGGCCGCATCTATGGGTGCCCGGCGGGCTGGGCCTGCGGCACGCTGAACGACAACCTGCTGCGCGCGCTGAAGCTGGACAAGGACTACGCGCTGTTCGCGCCCGGCTCGGGCGCTGCCCAGAAGGCGGCCATCGTGTCGGCCTACAAGCGCAAGCGCGATATCGTTTTCTATTACTGGACGCCCACCTCACTGGTCGGCGCGCTGGACCTGGTCAAGCTGCAACTGCCCGCGTTCGACCAAGCCGCCTACACCTGCATGACGGACCCCAAGTGCACCAACCCCGTGGCCACCGAATTCAAACCCAACCCGGTGGTGACCGGCGTAAACGCGGCCTTTGCCAAGCAAGCGCCGAAGGTCACCGAATTCCTGACCAAGCTGACCGTGCCGGACGACGCCATCAACGCCACGCTGGGCTGGCTGGAAACCGAGGGCAAGGAACCCGAGGACGCGGCGCGCTATTTCCTGAAGCAATACGGACCCGTGTGGCGGCAATGGGTGCCGGCCGACGTGGCCGAGCGCGTGCAGGCGTCGCTGGCGCGCGAATAAGCGCCCGTTCGCGGCCGGCTCCTCATGTATCCTGACGTTTCGGCGCCGCTGCCGCGCCACCCCAATTCGAGTAAAGGAAGATAGACATGGACGCCCTGTATTGGCACAACGGTCACTGGACCACCGACAACCCCAAACTGCTGGGTCCGGCCGACCACGCCTTCTGGATGGCCAGCATGGTGTTTGACGGCGCCCGCGCATTTCGCGGCCTGACGCCCGACCTCGACCTGCACTGCCAGCGCGTCGTGCGATCCGCCGAAAAAATGCTGATGAAGCCGCAGATCAGCTGGGAAGAGATCCAGAAGCTGTGCCTGGAAGCCGTATCCCGATTCCCGGCCGGCACCGAGCTCTACATCAAGCCGATGTTCTACTGCGCCGACGGCTTCCTGCTTCCGGACGCTGACAAGACGAAGTTCGTGCTGCACGTGTTCAAGGTGCCCATGCCCGGCGAACAAGGCTTTTCCGCCTGCTTTTCCAGCTACGCCCGCTCTTGGCCGAACATGGCGCCCACCGACGCCAAGGCGTCCTGCCTGTACCCCAACGGCCAGCGCGCCATTCGCGAAGCCGCCGACAAGGGTTTTGACAACGCCATCATGCTGGACGGCGCGGGCAACATCGCCGAATTCGCCACCAGCAACCTGTGGATCGCCAAGGATGGCGTCGTGTCCACGCCGGTGGACAACGGCACCTTCCTGAACGGCATCACACGCCGTCGCGTGCTGACGCTGCTGAAGGCAGATGGCGTCGACGTGCAGGAACGCAGCCTGACCCGCGCCGACATCGAAGCCGCCGACGAAGTGTTCTCGTCCGGCAACTACGGCAAGGTCGTCCACGTGAACCGCGTCGAAGACCGCGCGCTGGAATACGGCCCGATGGCCCGCCGCGCGCACAAGCTGTATATGGACTACGCGGAAAGCACCGGCCGCAAATAAGCCCGCGCACATCTGGCGCCATCGCAGTCAGCCAGATAAAAGGAAAGGCGCGTAGGCTATTGGGCTTTGGACCGTCAGGCGAGCCAAAGCCCATGCACAGCAGACGCGATTTCCTGCGCAACAGCGCCGCCCTTGCCGGGGCCAGCAGCGCCCTGGCCTTGTTCCCCGCCGCCATCCGGCGCGCGCTGGCCATCCCGGCCAATCAGCGCACGGGCACGATCCGCGATGTAGAACACATCGTGATCTTCATGCAGGAAAACCGGTCGTTTGACCACTACTTCGGCGCGCTCGCCGGGGTGCGGGGGTTTGGTGACCGCTTTCCGATCCCGGTGCCTGACAGCCCCGACCATCAACATCGCACGGTCTGGGCGCAATACAACGACAAGCCCGACGAAGGCGCTCCGCGCACGGTGCTGCCCTATCGGCTGGATACGCAAGAAGCCTTTGAAACCGTGCGCGTGGCCAGCACGCCGCACACCTGGTCCAACGCGCAAGACGCCTGGGATGCCGGCCGCATGGGCCGCTGGCCCGCCGCCAAGAAAAACCATTCCATGGCGTACTACGAAGCGGCCGACATGCCGTTCCAGTACGCCATGGCGCGCGCGTTCACCGTTTGCGATGCGTATCACTGCTCGTTCACGGGCGGCACCAACACCAACCGGCTGTTTGTCTGGACAGGCACGAACGACGGCGCGGGGCGCGGCAACGGCCCGGCCCTGGGCAACGTCTATAACAAGCTGACGGGCGGCGACCCGGCCGGCGCCTACACCTGGACCACCTACCCGGAACGGCTGGAGGCGGCCGGCGTCAGCTGGCGCATCTACCAGGACATGGCCGACAACTATTCGCTGAACCCCACCGCCGGCTTCAAGGCCTATCGCGACGCCTATCACGGCGTGCCGGGCTCTTTGGCAGCGCTGAAGGACAAGGCGCTGACCACACGCGGCCTGGACCTGTTGCGCCAGGATGTGCTGGACGGCAAGCTGCCGCAGGTGTCGTGGATCTGCGCCACCAAGGCCGGGTCCGAGCATCCCAGCCCGTCCAGCCCGGCGCAGGGCGCGGACTACACCGCCCGGGTGCTGGACGCACTGACCGCCAACCCGGAGGTCTGGAGCAAGACCGTCCTGCTGCTGATGTTCGACGAGAACGACGGCTTCTTCGACCACATGCCGCCCCCTGCCCCACCATCGCACGATGCCGGCGGCGCGCTGGCCGGTGCGTCCACGGTCGATACGCAGGGCGAATACCACGAACGCATCACGGGTGTGGAAAAGGACGACACCCCCGCGCACCTGCACGGCGTGTATGGGCTGGGGCCGCGCGTGCCGATGTACGTGCTGTCGCCGTGGACCAAGGGGGGCTGGGTCAATTCGCAAGTGTTCGACCACACCTCGGTGCTGCGCTTTGTTGAACAGCGCTTCGGCGTGGCCGAACCGAACATTTCCGCATGGCGCCGGGCCGTGTGCGGAGACCTGACATCGATCTTCGACTTCGCCACGCCCAACAACAACGACGACCTGCTGCGCGCCTTGCCCCCTACCGCCGAACGCGCGGGAAAAGCGTCCGCGCTTGCCGGCACGATAATTCCGCCGGCGCCCGCGCAGCCCGCGCTGGCGCGCCAGCCTGGCGGCACGCGGCCGTCACGCGCGCTTCCCTACGCGCTGCATACGCATGCGCGCATCGACGGTGATCAGATCTTCTTGCAGTTCGACAATGCCGGGGCGGCCGGCGCGGTTCTGCACGTCTACGACCGCTTGCGCCTGGCCGACGGGCCGCGTCGGTACACGCTGGAAGCGGGCACGCGCCTGCAAGGGCAATGGCCGGCAGCGCAAGGCGACCGCCGCTACGACTTGTGGGTGCTGGGGCCTAACGGTTTTCATCGCCACTGTACGGGCCGCGCCGCGCCGGATGCGCCGCCAGCGTTGGACGTCACGGCTGCCTACGCGGGCGTCGGTGCATCGTTGCAGGTGTCGGTACGCAACCCGGGCGCCACGCCACGGGCATTCCGCATCGAGGCCAATGCCTATGACTTTCCGGGTAAGACCTCGGCCACGTTGGCCGCGGGCGAATCAGCAAGCCTGTCCTGGGACATGGGGGCAAGCGGCGGCTGGTACGACATCACGGTGCACGACGAAGATGACCCGTCTTTCACGCGCCGATTGGCGGGCCGCATTGAAACGGGTGCCCCGTCCACGTCCGACCCCGCCATGGGGCAGGCGTTGATCCTGCATTGGAAACCGGCGGCCTGACGGCGCGGTGCGGAACAAGCCTGTGCGCAAAAAAAACCGGGCGCCGGCCTGAGCCGGCGCCCGGTTTCATGTCAGCAAAGGCGGCCGGGCCTATTCTTTCTCGGCGCCCTTGCCCAGGCCCAGATAGCTTTCAATGACCTTCGGGTCGCCCGCCAATTCGCGTGCCGGGCCGTGCAGAATGACCTCGCCCGTTTCCAGCACGTAGCCGTAGTCGGCCACTTGCAACGCCGCGCGGGCGTTTTGTTCGACCAGCAGAATCGCCACGCCCGTTTCCCGCAAGCGCGCGATGATGTGGAAGATCTCGCGCACGATACGCGGCGCCAGGCCCAGGCTGGGCTCGTCCAGCATCAGCAGGTTGGGTTTGGCCATCAGCGCGCGGCCCACGGCCAGCATCTGGCGTTCACCGCCCGACAAGGTGCCGGCCTGCTGGCCGCGCCGCTCGCGCAGGCGCGGAAACAGGTCGAACACTTCATTAAGCGTGTCGCGCCAGCCGGCCTCACGGGCGCGGTAACGGCGAAAGCCGCCCAGCAGCAGGTTGTCTTCAACGGACATGGTGCCGAACAGTTCGCGGCGCTCGGGCACCAGCGACATGCCGGCAGCCACGCGCTTTTCGACTTGCCAACCGGACACATCGGCGCCCGCGTAGTGCACGGTGCCGGCGGCATGACCAGTGTGCGGCAGCGACCCCATCATCGCGTTCAGCATGGTGGACTTGCCCGCGCCGTTGGCGCCGATCACGGTCACGATGCTGCCGGCGGGCACGGTCAGCGACGCGCCAACCAATGCGCCGACCTTGCCATAACGCGCCGACAGATTGCTGACTTCCAGCACGGGCGATTGCGTCGCGCTCATTGCACACCTCCTGCCGAGACCGGCTTGGCCTGGTCCGCTTCGGGCAGGTCGTCATCGATACCGCCCAGATAGGCCTCCAGCACCGCCGGGTTCTTTTGCACGTCGGCCGGCACGCCTTCAGCCAGCTTGGTACCGAAATCCATTACCACCAGATGGTTGGTCAGGCGCATCACAAAATCCATATCGTGTTCGACCAGCAAAATGCTCATGCCTTCCGAGCGCAGTTGCTCCAGCACGCGCGCCAGGTCTTGTTTTTCCTTGTAGCGCAGGCCGGCGGCGGGTTCGTCCAGCAGCAGCAAGACCGGGTCGGACGCCAGCGCCCGCGCAATTTCCAGAATGCGTTGCTGGCCCAGCGCCAGGTTGCCCGCCTGTTCGTACAGGTATTCGCCCAGGCCCACGCGCTTGATCTGTTCGGCGGCTTCGTGCAGCAGCTGCGCTTCACGGGCACGGTCCGAATGCAAGGCGCCGGCCAGCACGCCCACGTCAGAACGCAAGTGCGCTCCCAAGGCCACGTTTTCCAGCACTGTCATGCCCGGCAGCAACTGCACGTGTTGGAACGTGCGCCCCACGCCCAGCTTGGCGATCTCGCGCGCGGAACGATTGTCGATGCGCTGGCCCATGAACGTGACCTTGCCACGGGTCACGGGCAGCACGCCGCTGATCAGGTTGAACGTGGTGCTCTTGCCGGCGCCGTTGGGGCCGATAAGACCCATGATTTCACCGGAACGGACCTTGAACGTAATGTCGTTGACCGCGACCAGGCCGCCAAATTCCTTGCGGATGGCATCCACTTCCAACACCACCTGCCCGGCTTCGGGACGCATGCGCGTCGGCAGCGCGGGCGCCGACGCGGGCGGCGCCAGATTGCGGCGCGAACCATCCGCGCCGGTGATGCGGCTCCACCAGGTGGCCAGGATGGGCCAGAGACCGTTGCGGGCGTATTGCAGCATCAGGATCAGCAGCACGCCAAAGACGATCATTTCAAAGTTGGCGTTGGTGTCCAGCAGCTTGGGCAACCAATTCTGCAATTGGTCTTTCAGCACCAGAATGACGCCCGAGCCCAGCAAGGCGCCCCACACGTAACCCGCACCGCCCACCACCGCCATGAACAGGTATTCAATGCCGTAGTTCACGCCGAACGGGCTGGGGCTGACGGCGCGCTGCATGTGCGCGTACAGCCAACCCGAAACGCAGGCCAGCAAGGCTGCCCAGACAAAGATCACGACTTTGTACGCCGCGGTGTTCACGCCCATGGATTCGGCCATGCCGGCGCCGCTTTTCAGCGCGCGGATGGCGCGGCCCGGCCGCGAATTAAGCAGGTTGCGGGTAGCCCACAGCGCCAGCAGCACGAATACCCAGATCAGGTAATAGATGTTGCGGCCGCTGGCCAGCGACACACCGAAGATGCTGATGGGTTCGATGCCGGCAATGCCGTCATGCTTGCCCAGCCAGTCGATATTGCCGAACAGGAAGTACAGCGACAGGCCCCAGGCGATGGTGCCCAGCGGCAGGTAATGGCCCGACAGGCGCAACGTGATCGCGCCCAGCAGGTAGGCCACCACGGCGGTCAGCACCAGTCCGGCGGGCAAGGCCAGCCACGGCGACACGTCGTATTGCGTCGTCAGGAAGGCGGTGGTGTAAGCGCCCAGGCCCACGAACGCGGCCTGGCCGAAAGAAGTCAGCCCGCCCACGCCGGTCAGCAGCACCAGGCCCAGCACGACCAGGCTGGCCAGGCCAATGTAGTTAAGTTGCGTCACCCAGAATTCGGGCGTGACAGGCACCAAGGGCAGGCCCGCCAGGACGACGATGAAGACGGCAAGCAGAATGCGGTTCATGGCGTTTATTCCTCTTCGTCCACGTGATGGGTGCTGAACGAACGCCAGACCAGAACCGGGATAATCAAGGTAAAGACGATCACTTCTTTATAGGCGCTGGCCCAGAAGGACGAGAAAGATTCCAGCACGCCGACCAGCAGCGATCCGGCGGCGGCCACGGGGTAGCTGGCCAGGCCGCCGATGATGGCGCCCACAAAGCCCTTCAGGCCGATCAGGAAGCCGGTGTCGTAATAAACGGTGGTAATAGGCGCGATCAGCATGCCGGACATGGCGCCGATGGCGGTTGCCAGCGTGAACGTCAGGCTGCCTGACATGGTGGTGCTGATGCCGACCAGGCGCGCGCCGCGGCGGTTGACGGCGGTGGCGCGCAGCGCACGGCCGTACAAGGTCTTGCCGAAGAACAACCACAGGGCGGTGATCAGCAACGCGCAGGTGGCAACCACGAACAGGCTTTGCGCGGACCAAGTCATGAAGCCCAGGTCAACTTGCCCACTGACGAACGCCGGGGTGCGCCAGCCTTCGGCGCCGAAGAACACCAGCGCCAGGCCGGTCAGCGCGAAGTGGACGGCAACCGAGACAATCAGCAGCACCAGCACGGTGGCTTCAGCCAGGGGTTGATAGACGATGCGATAAACCATGGGGCCCATCGGGATCACCAGCAACAACGTCAGCAGCATGTTCAGCCACAGCGAGTTGTCGGGGCCGATGTAGCTTTGGGTCACCCAGAACAGCGCCAGCGGCAGGACGACGCAGGTGACCAGCGTTTTGGGCAGGCCAGCGAAACTGCGGGTCCGCAAGCCGCGCACCAGTTCCATCGCCAGGCACAGGGCGCCCAGCAGCGGCAGCAGGTAGGCGGTGCCCGGCATCTTTCCGTCGACCAGCATGGCCAGGGTCAAGGCGCCAAACGCCACGAACTCGCCCTGGGGAATGAAAATGACGCGCGTAACGGCAAATACCAGCACCAGCGCCATGCCCAGCAGGGCATAGATGGCGCCGTTGACGATACCGTCTTGCAGCAGGATCAGCGCAATTGAGGAATCCATCTAACAACCTTATTGATTCTTGGTGTTCCGGCCCCGCCCGGGACACTGATACGACACACCGGCCGGAAAGGCCGGTGCGAAGCATTGCTCGGGTGCCGCAAGACACGCACCGTCAGGTGGCGCGGCCTTGCAAGGCACATCCGTGGATCGGGCAATCCGAAGGGAATTACAGGCCGGGCTGATAGACCCACTTGCCGCCTTCAACCTTGACGATGACGCGCGAACGCTCGTCAAAGCCGGCGTGGTCGGTAGGCGACATGTTGAACACGCCTTGCGACGCGGCCAGGTCCTTCACGTTTTCCAGCGCATCGCGCATGGCGGCGCGGAATTCCGGCGTGCCGGGCTTGGCGCCCGTCTTCAGCGCGACGGGCACCGCGGCCACGACCAATTGGCCGGCGTCCCACATGTGGCCACCGAACGTGTTGGTGGAGTTGGCGCCGTTAGCCTTTTCGTAGGTTTCAACATAAGCCAGGGCCGACTTCTTGACCGGGTTGGAATCGGGCAGTTGGGCGGCCACCAGCAGCGGGCCGGCCGGCAGGAACATGCCGTCGCAGTCCTTGCCGCAAACGCGCAGCACGTCGTTGTTGGCGGCGCCGTGGGTTTGGTAGATGGTGCCGCCGTAGTTGCGGGCCTTCAGTTCCTTTTGCGGCAGCGCCGACGGGGTGCCGGCGCCGGCGATCAGGATGGCGTCCGGCTTGGCGCCAACCAGCTTGAGCACCTGACCGGTCACGCTGGTGTCGGTACGGCTGTATTTTTCGATGGCGACGATTTCAATGCCCTTGGCCTTGGCGGCCTTTTGCATCACGTCCAGCCAGCCGTCGCCGTAGGCGTCGGCAAAGCCGATGAAGCCCAGCGTCTTGACCTTGGACTTGGCCATGGCGTCGGCCAGGGCACCGGCCATCAGCGCGTCGTTTTGCGGGGTCTTGAACACCCAGCGGCGCTTGTCGTCCACGGGTTCAACGATCTTGGCGCTGGCGGCCACGCTGATCATCGGCACCTTGGCTTCGGCGGCCACGTCGACCATGGCCAGCGAGCCCGGCGTAACCGACGTGCCGATCAGCACGTCGACCTTGTCGTCGGTGGCCAGCTTGCGCGAGTTCTTGACGGCTTGCGTGGTGTCGGTGGCGTCATCCAGCACGATCCATTCGATCTTCTGGCCAGCCACTTCCTTGGGCAGCAACGCCACGGTATTGCGTTCGGGGATACCCAGCGACGCAGCGGGGCCGGTGCTGGACACCGTGACGCCGACCTTGACCTGCGCGCTTGCCAGAAGCGGCACGGCCAGGGCGAAAGCGGCAGCCGCCGCGGACAAGCCGAAGTGCTTGCGCATATTTTTTGTCTCCTGTGGTGGCTCTTATGTGCCTCGATCGAGGCGAAGCGAGCCTAGTTAAAGTTATACAGAAAAAAATATTATAGGGTTAAAACAGTATCAGATGACGTCACGCAACTACGGTAAATCCCTGATGTGCTATGGAAACCTTGTTTCAGCAAACGCATTCGTTAATGGCGAACTTGATGGCGAACTTGTACTAGAAAAACTTTCAGCGCGTCAGTTGGGGGATTCCCTTGTAATGGGCAGCATGCCCCAAAGCGCCTTGCCGGCCGGTTACCTTACTGTCACCTTGCACTGACAAATCTGTCAGCGGCCCAAGGTCAGCGGCCCAACATCGGCCACACCCGTTCCACGCGCGATGCCACCCAGGCGGCGATCACGGCTTTGATCAGATCGCCGGGCAGGAACACCGCTACAGCCGCCGCCGCCTTGGGCAGGCCCATCTTGGTCACCGAGGCCAGCCACGGCACGCCAAAGGCATAGACCACCACAATGCCGCCGACCCCGCAGGCCACGACATACGCGCCCACCTTTGCCCAACCGCGGTTGGCCCGGCCCACCAGCGTGCGGGTCAGCCAGCCGACGACAAATGCGCCCACCACCATGCCGACCAGAAAGCCGCCCGTGGGGCCCATGAATGCGCCCAACCCGCCCCGGCCGCCCGGCAGCACCGGCAGGCCGATCGCCGCGAGCAGCAGATAAAGCAGGCAGGCCAGCGCGCCGCGCACCGGCCCCAGCATGGCGCCGGCCAGCATGACGCCGAGCGTCTGCAAGGTGATCGGCACCGGAATGCCGGGCAGCGGTATCGGCGGGATCAGGCTCAGGACGACGACCAGCGCGGCGAACAGCGCAATCAGCACGGTGTTATGGGATTTCATGGCATTACCTATTGGGTGGGGTGGCAGCGCGCGGCTCAGGGGCTGCGCGCGTCGATGGCTTCGGCCACTTCCTGGGCGCGCTTTAATGTCAGCACGATCAAGGGCACGATCAGGGCAACCGGATGGGCGCCCAAGCCGCGCGCCGCCTGGGCCTCGCGGATTTCCTGAAAATTGCGCCAGATCTCAGGCACGAACCGCAAGGCCAGCGCCAGCGCCAACGCCACCTTGCCGGCATCGACCAGCCCGATCCGCTCGAACGGCATCAAGGCCCGTTCGCAGACGGCGATCAGGTCCGACGTGCGCGTGGCCAGCGTGACGGCCAGCGCCAGCCCCACCATCGCGCCCACTCGCAGCACGACGGCCAGGGCGTCGATCGGCCCCTGGAATACGCCCGTGAAAAGCGCCACGGCCAGCAGCACCCACAGCAGCCCGCGCACCTGGCGCCAGACGGCGGCGGGCGACACGCCCGTGGACCAGACCAGAATTGCCGAAACGGTAAACGCCGCGCCCAGCCCACGCGGGTCGCGCAGCATGAACAGCCCCGCCCCGGCGGCCACCAGCGCCACCAGCTTTACCCAGGCAGGCAGCCGGTGCAGCGGACTGCGGCCGGCGACGTAAAGAGGTTCCATCATGCGCAGTGCTCCCGGTACCAGCGCAAGGCCGCCGCGGGCGCGTCATCGGCGGCGATGACGCCGTCGCGCACGACCAGCACCCGGTCAAAATCTTCCAGCAGGTCCAGGTCGTGGCTGACGACCACGGCATCGTGGGGCAGCGCCGCGATCGCGTCGCGGACCCGGTTGCGGTTGCGCAGGTCCAGCTGCGTGGTCGGTTCGTCAAAGACGACCAGCGCCGGCGCCATGACCAGCACGGCCGCCAACGCCACCAGCTGCCGTTCGCCGCCCGACAGCGTGTGGCTGCTGCGGTCGGCCAGATGCCCGACCCCCAGCGCCTTCAGTTGGCTATCGATGCGCGATTCGCGCAGCGCCTTGTCAGGTTCCAGCCGCTTCAGGCCGAACGCCAGGTCTTCGCGCACGATGGGAAAGACGATCTGATTTTCCGGGTTCTGGAATACAAAGCCCACGCGGCGGCGCACCGCCTTCAAATCGTGCCGGGTATCCAGCCCATCCACCCGGACACTGCCCGAGGACGGCAGCACCAGCCCGTTCAGCAGGCGCGCAAGCGTGCTCTTGCCGGCGCCGTTGGGTCCGACGATGCCGATGCGGCGCTCGGCCAGCGTCGCGCTCACCCCACGCAACACTTCTGCCTGGGGCGTGGCCACTACCGCCTGGTCAAACTCGATTAACATGGGGCGGGATTATGCCCGAACCATTTCGGGCATCGGGACTCCAAGAGCTGATATGGAAAAAGTACGCAAATCCGACGCCGAATGGCGCGCACAACTTTCCCCCGAAGAATACGTGGTCACCCGTGAAAAGGGTACCGAACGCGCATTCACCGGGCGTTACTGGAATACGACCACGCCGGGCATCTACCGCTGCGTGGGTTGCGGCACGGCCCTGTTCGCATCCGACACCAAATTCGACGCCGGCTGTGGCTGGCCCAGCTATTTCCAGCCGCTGGACCCTGAACTGGTGCGCGAAGAGCGCGACGTCAGCCACGGCATGGTTCGCACCGAAGTGCTGTGCAATGTATGCGACTCGCATCTGGGCCACGTCTTCCCCGACGGCCCTCCGCCCACCGGGCTGCGCTATTGCATCAATTCCCTGTCGATGACGTTTGAACCCATAGAAGACTGAATGAAGAAGTTTCTGTTCGACCTGTTCCCGCTGTTCCTGTTCTTCATTGCCTATCGGTACACGGACATCTTCATCGCCACGGGCGTTGCCATGGCGGCGGCCGTGTTGCAGATTGTGTGGCTCAAGCTTACCGGCCGCGCCACCGAGGCCATGCACTGGATCAATCTGACGGTCATTCTGGTTTTTGGCGGCGCCACCATCTGGCTGCACAGCGATGTCTTCATCAAGTGGAAACCCACCGTGCTGTATTGGCTGTTTGGCGGCGCGCTGCTGATTTCCCGCTGGGTGTTCGGCCGCAACCTGATCCGCCGCCTGATGGAAAAGCAGATCCAACTGCCGGACGCCGCCTGGGACAAGCTGAACCTGGTCTGGGCAGCCTTCTTCCTGGTCGCCGGTGCGCTGAACCTGTATGTGGCGTTCTCGGGTCATTTCACCGAATCGCAATGGGTCAGCTTCAAGGCATTCGGCCTGATGGGCCTGATGGTCGTCTTTGTGATCGGCCAGTCAGTGTGGCTGGGCAAACACATCCAGACCGACGAAACCGCCGGTTCCGGCACGCCGCCGGGCAAGCCCTGACGCGCCAGCCGCCCGACCACACGGTCCAATCATAGGCGCGCCCACTGCGGTGGGCGCGTCGGAACTTTCATGTAGCCGCCATGTCCGACAACACCGATCGCATCACCCTGATCCGAGAGCGCCTGGCCGCCCTGGAACCTGTAACGCTGGACATCCTGGACGACTCCCATTTGCATGCCGGCCACGAAGGCAGTAAAAACGGCGCCGGCCACTATCGCGTCCACATCGTAGCGCCTTGCTTCGCGGGGCTCTCCGCCGTGGCGCGACATAGGCTGGTGTATCATCATTTGCAAGATTTGATCCCCTATCCGATTCATGCGCTTGCGCTAGATGCCCAGGCTCCCAAATAGAAAGTAAAAGGATATTCATGAAACGCATCGTCATGCTGGCTGCGGCCTGCGTCATCGCCGTGCCCGCTTTCGCGCAAAACGTGGCCACCGTCAACGGTAAGGCCATTCCGCAAAAGAATTTGGATCAATTCGTCAAGCTGCTGGTCAGCCAGGGCGCGACCGATTCGCCGCAATTGCGCGAACAGGTCAAGCAAGAAATGATTAACCGCCAGATCTTCGTGCAAGCCGCCGAATCCAGCGGCATCGCCAAGCAAGCCGACGTTCAAACCGAAATCGAACTGGCCCGCCAAGGCATTTTGGTGCGCGCCCTGATGGCTGACTACCTGGCCAAGAACCCGGTTTCGGACGCCAAGGTCACCGCCGAATACGAGAAGATCAAGAAGGAACAAGCCGGCAAGATGGAATACAAGGTCCGTCATATCCTCGTCGAAGACGAGAAGACGGCCAATGACCTGCTGGCCCAGATCAAGAGCAACAAGAACAAGTTCGACGACCTGGCCAAGAAAAACTCCAAGGACCCCGGCAGCGCCGAAAAGGGTGGCGATCTGGGTTGGGCTCCCCCGACCAACTACGTGCAGCCGTTCGCGCAAGCCGTGACTCAGCTCAAGAAGGGCGAACTGGTCGACAAGCCGGTCCAAACCCAATTTGGCTGGCACATCATCAAGGTCGAGGACACCCGCCCGGTGGAATTCCCGCCGCTGGATCAAGTGCGTCCGCAACTGGAAGAAATGCTGCGCCAGCAAACCCTGGCCGACTACCAGAAGCAACTGCGCGACAAGGCCAAGATCCAGTAAGCCTGCCCTGCGCCAAAATCGAAACTGCCCGCTATCGCGGGCAGTTTTTTTTGGACTAGGACATTCCTAACAGCGCTTTCAACGCATCCTCGTCCAACACGGTCACGCCCAGTTCCTGCGCTTTGGTCAGCTTGCTGCCGGCCTCTTCGCCCGCCACCAGATAGGCGGTTTTCTTGGAGACCGATCCACTGACCTTGCCCCCTGCTGCCTGGATGTGCATCGACGCTTCCTCGCGGGTCCAGTTGGGCAGCGTGCCGGTCAGCACGAACGTCTTGCCCGCCAGCGTCGTGCCTTGCGGCGCGGCGTCGGCCACGGGGTTCACGCCCTGCGCCTTCAACTGCTCGATGACGTCGCGGTTGTGCTGTTCGGCAAAGAAGCGGCGGATGGATGCCGCCACGACCGGGCCCACGTCGGGCACTGACGACAAGGCGTCTTCATCGGCATCCATGATGGCGTCGATGCTGCCGAAATGCCGCGCGACGTCGCGGGCGGTGGTTTCACCGACGTGACGAATGCCCAGCGCGAACAACAGGCGGTTCAAGCCCGGGGCGCGCGCCTTGTCGATAGCCGCGACCAGGTTGTC
Source organism: Achromobacter sp. ESBL13 (assembly GCF_036668755.1). NCBI lineage: Bacteria > Pseudomonadati > Pseudomonadota > Betaproteobacteria > Burkholderiales > Alcaligenaceae > Achromobacter > Achromobacter sp. ESBL13. The sequence continues at coordinate 443,317 of NZ_JAZEVT010000003.1, forward strand.
GGCCGACTTCTGGCCCATGCGATCCAGGCCCACCAGTTCCAGCGGACGCAGGCTGTACAGGTCAGCCAAGGTCTTGACCCGGCCGCTGTCCACCAGCTGGTCCACCAGCTTTTCGCCCAGCCCTTCGATGTCCAGCGCCTTGCGGCTGGCCGCATGCCACAACGTCTGCTTGCGCTGCGCAGCGCAGAACAGGCCGCCCGTACAGCGCGCAATAGTCTCGTCTTCCAGCCGCTCAATGGCCGACCCACAGACCGGGCAGGCCGTGGGCATGACGAACTCCTGAGCGTCGTCGGGCCGCTTTTCAAGCACGGGGCCCAGCACTTCGGGAATCACGTCGCCCGCGCGGCGCACGATGACGGTGTCACCCTTGCGCACATCCTTGCGGCGGATTTCGTCTTCGTTGTGCAGCGTCGCGTTGGTGACGGTCACTCCGCCCACGAACACGGGCTTCAGGCGTGCCACGGGCGTGATTGCGCCCGTGCGGCCCACCTGCACTTCTATATCCAGCAGCGTCGTGGTGGCTTCTTCAGCGGCAAATTTGTGGGCCAGCGCGAAACGCGGCGCGCGTGCCACGAAGCCCAGCACTTTCTGCGCGGGCAGCGAATCTACTTTGTAGACCACGCCGTCGATGTCGTAAGGCAGGCTGGCACGCAGTTCGCCCACCTTGGCATAAAAGGCCATCAAGCCTTCGGCGCCCGTCGCGCGATGGTTGTGCTTCAAGTTGACCGGCAGGCCCAGCTCGTGCAGCCACGCCAGCATGGCGCCATGCGACGCTTCCGGCAGTTGCGACGCCTGGCCGGCGCCGGCCGTGGCCTCGTCGAACAAGCCGCTTTGCTTGCCGGGCAGGCCCCGCACTTCGCCCCAGCCATACGCAAAGAAGCGCAGCGGCCGTTTGGCGGTGATGCGCGGGTCCAGCTGACGCAGGCTGCCGGCCGCGGCATTGCGCGGGTTGACGAAGATCTTTTCGTCACGCTTGGCCTGCGACGCGTTCAATTTTTCGAAGTCGGCGCGATTCATCAGCACCTCGCCGCGCACTTCCAACACCTTCGGCGCGGACCCTTTTAGTTGCAGCGGAATGGCCTTGATGGTGCGGATGTTGGAGGTGACGTCTTCGCCCGTCTGGCCGTCACCGCGCGTGGCGGCCTGCACAAGACGGCCGTCTTCGTAACGCAGGCTGATCGCCAGCCCGTCCAACTTGAGCTCACAGAAATAATCGGCTTGCTGGGCCGGTCCCAATAGGCCTGCCCCCCGCAACGTGTCGGTGACACGGCGGTCGAACGCCACCACTTCCTCTTCGGCAAACGCATTGTTCAGCGACAGCATCGGCACGGCATGGCGCACGCTGCCAAAGGCGGAAACAGGCGCCGCGCCCACGCGTTGCGTGGGCGATTCCGGGGTGATCAGTTCGGGATGCTCGGCCTCAAGGGCTTCAAGCTGCCGCATCAGCCCGTCGTACTCGGCATCCGAGACGGAGGGCTCGTCGTAGACGTAATAGCGGACGTTGTGCTGTTCCAGCTCGGCGCGCAGGCGCGCCGCGGTTTCCGCCGGGTTGACTTCACCAGACGCGCGGCTCATTTATGCAAACACCCGTTGAGCACGCTCGCTTCCGGCGGGCAGGCCCGCTTGTTCAAGCTGTTCGAACAGCACTTGGAGGCGTTCGTCGATAACCGTTTCGGAACCATCCGCCAGTGGCTTGCCCTGGTCGTCGACCAGTTCGGCGCGCAGGCGGGCGGCCAGGTCGCGGCCCACGTCGACCATGCGGCCAAAGGCGCGCGTATCGGCCGGTGCACAAGGCACGTCCAGCAGCAGGTACAGGCGTTCGACGCCACCCATGCCGGCATCGAAGGCGGCGCCATCGGCGCGCGACAGCGTGAAGCGCGTCACGCCATTTTCCGCGGGCCACGCCAGCCGGTTGCCGTCCGCCACGAAGCCCGTGTCGCGGGCCACGGACAGCACTTCAGCGGCAGGCTGGGCCGCGCCCAGCAGCAGCGTCAGGCCGACCTGGGTGTCCAGCGCGGCGCAGGTGTCGTCCAGCCGGGCGCCCTGCTCCAGCACGGCTTGCTGGTCGGGGCCTTCTATGGTGGCGTCGAAACGTTCGGCCATGTCCTGGGCGCGCGCCCAGGCTTGCGACCATTCAATGGCAGTCAGGGGGCCGCTGCGATTGGCCAGCAACACCGCCAGTTGCATCGACGCATACGATTCGCCGGCATGCACGCGGGCACGATGGCGGCGCTGGTCGGTCTCGGCGAACACGCGCATCGGCTTGCGGCCTACGTGGCGCAGGCTTTGCATGTAAGGCAGCAGGTCGGCGCCACGCACGGGTTCGGCGAAATTGATTTCAATGACCACTTCGCAGGCGGGATCGGGTTCTTCCGTGTCGTCGGCATCGCTGCCCGGATCCACCGGCGCGGGCTGGCCGGGATGCGCGCGCGGCGCATCGCCGCCCATGCCGGGTTCGCGACGGCTCGCGCCCGCGGCAGTAGCCGAAGCGGCTGCGCCGGCAGCGCCGGCGCCCAGCAACGGATCCTGTTCAGACGTGGGGAAATGGCTTTGCATCTTGCGCCGGACGCGCCGGTCCTGCCACCAGTTGAATCCCAACACCAGCAGTATCAGCAAGACGCCCAGGGCTATCAGCCCGATCTGCAAATCACTCATGTGTACATCCCGCGCCAGGAGGGCGGCGCCTTTCTAAATATGGGGTTTATGCCGCTTCGGAGGCCATCATTTGCACGGCCGAATCTATGTCTACCGCAACGATACGCGAAACCCCTTGCTCTTGCATGGTTACGCCGATCAGCTGCTTGGCCATCTGCATGGCGATCTTGTTGTGCGAAATAAATAGGAATTGGGTTTGCTCGCTCATGTTGGCGACCAGGTTTGCGTAGCGTTCGGTGTTGGCGTCGTCCAGCGGCGCGTCCACCTCGTCCAGCAGGCAGAACGGCGCGGGGTTCAGCTTGAACAGCGCGAACACCAGCGCGGTCGCGGTCAGCGCTTTTTCGCCGCCGGACAAGAGGTGAATCGTGCTGTTGCGCTTGCCGGGCGGCTGCGCCATGACCTGCACGCCCGCGTCGAGAATTTCCTCGCCCGTCATGCTGAGCTTGGCCTCGCCCCCACCGAACAGCTTGGGGAACAGCTCGCCAAAGTGGCCGTTCACGATGTTGAAGGTTTCTTGCAGCAGCTCGCGTGTTTCGCGGTCGATCTTGCGGATCGCGTCTTCCAGGGTTTCGATGGCGGTCATCAAGTCCTGGTGCTGGGAATCCAGGAAACCCTTGCGTTCTCGCGACGTGTTCAATTCGTCCAGCGCCGCCAAGTTGACCGACCCCAGCGATTCGATCTGGCGCGAGATCCGGCCCACTTCCTGTTGCAGCCAGCTGGCGCGGCGCCATTCCTCGGGGCGGTTGGCCAGGTCCTGGGCCAGCGCCTCGCGGTCGACTTCGCGGGCGTTCAGCTGTTCGGTGAACTGCTCTTCGGCCAAGCGTGCGGCCTGCTCTTGCAGCTGCAATTCCATGATGCGGGCACGGCGCGGTTCCAGCGTCTGCTCCTGCTGCTGGCGATCCTCATCGGCGCCGCGCAGCAGAGCCGCCAGGTTTTCCATTTCCTGGCGAGCGCGCGACAGCGCTTCTTCGCGCTCCGCGCGCGCTTCCAGCGCATCCTGCAACCCGGCCTGCGAGGCGGACGCATCCAGCTCGGCCAGATCGCCCATCAGTTGTTCCAGTTCGACCGTGCCGCGCTGGCTTTGGTCGGCGGCCAACTGCTGGTTGCGTTGCAGGTCGGTAATGCGGACCTGGATGCCGCGTTCGGCAAACTCGGCTTCTTGCGCGGCGCGCTCAAGCTCGCGCAGGCGCGTGCGGGCGGCTTCGGCCTGGGCGGCCAGCGTTTCGCCATCCATTTCAGCGTCGGCAAAGCGGGATTGGTGCTCGGCCAGCTCTTCGTCCAGCGTCTCGAAGCGGGCTTCGGCTTCTTCGCGGGTGGCGCGCAGGTCTTCTTCCTGAACCTTGATTTCTTCCAGATCCTGGCGCAGGCGCGAGGCGCGTTCGCCGGATTGTTCGGCCTGCTGTTGCAGCCGGGAATGTTCAAGCTGGATGTCGTGCACGCGGCGCGTGACCTCGGCTACGCGCGTACGCGCCGGGGCGATGGCCTGCGAGACCTGCTGCCAGGCCGCTTCGGCGCGGGCGACGGCGGCGCGCGCCTGGTCGGCGATCAGCTGCTGGGCCTTGATCTCGCGTTGCAGGTTTTCAATTTCCTGCTGGCGGGCCAACAGGCCGGCCTGTTCGGAATCCGGCGCGTAAAAGCGGACGCTATGCGCGTCGATCAGGTGGCCGGCCTTGACCACGCAGGCGCTGCCGGCAGGCAAGGTCGCGCGCATGGCCAGGGCCTGCGTCACGTCGGTCGCGGTGTAGATGCCGGCCAGCCAGTCGTTCAGCAGCGTGCGCAGGTCCGGATCGGTGATGCGCAGCAAGCTGGCCAGCGGCGTCAGGCCGGCCGGGGCGGCCGGCGCGGGCGCCGCCACGGGCAATTGATAGAAAGCCAGCCGGGCGGGCGGCGCGTCTTCGGCAAAGGCGCGCGCCCAATCCAGGTTGCGCACTTCCATGGACGCCATGCGCTCGCGCAGGGCGGATTCCAGGGCGGTTTCCCAGCCCGGCTCCACGTGCAGCTTTTGCCACAGGCGCGACAGCCCGGCCAATTCGTGCTTGGCCAGCCAGGGTTCCAGCGCGCCCTGTTTTTGCACGTCTTCCTGCAATTTCACCAGCGCGGACAGGCGGGCTTCCAGGCGGGCCAGGTTCTGGGCGTCGGTCTGGGCGGCGGCCTGGGCGCGGCTGCGCTCGGCGTCCGCTTCCGGCACGCGGCCTTCCAGCGTGGCCAGTTCTTCCTGCGCTTCTTGCAGCTGGTCTTCGCCGGCTACACGGTCGCCGGCCAGTTGCTCCAGGCGGACAGGGTCGGGCGCGTGCAGCTCGCGTAGCTCTTGTTGCAGGCGTTCGCGGCGCTGCTCCAGCACCTGCATCTGGCGGTCGGCGTCGCGCTGGGTCTGGGCGACCAACGCCAGGTTCTGTTCGACGCGAGCCAGGGCGGCGCGCATTTCGTCGCGGCCCGAGGCGGCCTCGCGCACGCGCTGCTCGACGGCGGGCAACCCCGCCTGGGCATCTTCGGCGGCGGCGCGCGCCTCTTCGGTGCGGGCGGCAGCGGTGGCCAGGTCGTCTTCGGCCTGGGCGATTTGTTCAGTGCAATGCTCGCGCTGGCTGGTCCATTCCGCGATCTGCTGCTGCAACTGGTCGCGGCGCGATTGCAGGCGGTTGCGCGAATCCACCACGTGGCGAATCTCGGCTTCCAGACGGCTGACCTGGGCATTGGCCTCGTACAGCGCACCTTGGGCGGTGTGCACCGCGTCGCTGGCCGCGTAGTGGGCCTGACGGCGCGATTCCAGCGCGGCTTCGCCCGCCCGCAGGCCGGCGATGGCGGCTTCCAGCTCGTTTTGCGCCTGGGCCATTTCCTGGGCTTTCTTGGCGCGCTCTTCGCGGGCCCCCGTTTCCTTCAGGAACCACAGGGAATGCTGTTTCTTTTCGCCGTCGGCCTGAAGCTCGCGGTATCGCGTGGCGACTTCGGCCTGGGCTTCCAGCTTTTCAAGCTGGCTGTTCAGTTCGCGCAGGATGTCTTCCACGCGAGTCAGGTTTTCGCGCGTGTCGGACAGGCGGTTTTCGGTCTCGCGGCGGCGTTCCTTGTAGCGCGACACGCCGGCCGCCTCTTCCAGGAATACCCGCAGTTCTTCAGGGCGCGCCTCGATCAGGCGGTTGATCATGCCCTGCCCGATGATGGCGTAACCACGCGCGCCCAGGCCGGTGCCCAGGAAGATGTCGTGGATGTCGCGGCGCCGCACCTGCTGGTTATTGACGAAATAGCTGCTGGTGCCGTCCCGGGTCAGGACCCGGCGCACGGCGATTTCGGCGTAGGTGCTCCATTGGCCGGCGGCCCGCCCTTCGCTGTTGTCGAACACCATTTCCACCGACGCACGGGCCGCCGGCTTGCGGTTGCCCGAGCCGTTGAAAATGACGTCCTGCATGGACTCGCCGCGCAGTTCCGAGGCCTTGGCCTCGCCCAGTACCCAGCGCACCGCATCGATGATGTTCGATTTCCCGCAGCCGTTCGGACCCACCACGCCAACCAGTTGACTGGGCACGGGAATCACGGTGGGATCGACGAAGGACTTGAAGCCGGCGAGTTTTAGCTGAGTAAGACGCACAGTACGATGACGACGGGGTGGGTTGACGAAAGGCGTTAACGGACCTGCCGCACAGATTGCAAACCGGCCCACGAAGGGCCGGCTCACATATGGGTCGTATGATACCGCAGGCAGTCTGTCGCTAAACGTCAGCAATGGTCAACCCACGGGCAAACGCTCAATGGTGCGCCTTCGGGCACCGGCTATACTCCCTGACACTTTTTGGCACGACACATAATTTTCACGCGGACTGGCCGGGCTCAGGCCAAAGAACGGGGACATTCTTGAAACGTGGTTTCTATCTGGTCATGGCCGCGCAGGCCTTCTCGTCATTGGCGGACAATGCGCTGTTCATCGCAGCCATCGCCTTGATACAGGAGCTGCACGGCCCCGACTGGTTGGCGCCCATGATGAAATGGTCGTTCGCGCTGGCCTACGTGGTGCTGGCGGCCTTTGTCGGCGCCCTGGCGGACTCTTTCCCCAAGGGCCGCGTGATGTTCTCCACCAACGCCCTGAAGGTGGCCGGCTGTCTGCTGATGTTCTCGTACGCCAGCATCGGCGTCGCCCCCGAATACCAGACCTACCTGGTTTGCGCCGCCTATGCCGTGGTCGGGATCGGCGCGGCAGCCTATTCCCCCGCCAAATACGGCATCGTCACTGAAATGCTGCCGCCGCACATGCTGGTCAAGGGCAATAGCTGGATCGAAGGGCTGACCGTTTTCTCCATCATCCTGGGCACGGTGCTGGGTGGCCTGTTGATTTCGTCCTCGGTCTCGACCGCCCTGTTAAGCCATTCGTTCATCGGCAGCCTGGTGCACACGCCCGCCGAAGCCGCCATCCTGGTCATCGCCTTCGTCTACCTGCTGGCGGCGCTGTGCAACCTGATGATTCCGCGCACGCATGTGCGCTACCCGCCGCAGCAGAAAAACCCGGTGCGCCTGATCCGCACGTTCTGGGGCTACGTCTGCGTGCTGTGGAAAGACAAGCTGGGCCAGATTTCGCTGGCGGTCACCACCCTGTTCTGGGGCGCGGGCGCCACGCTGCAACTGATCGTTATCGAATGGGGCCGCAGCCACCTGGGCTATCAGCTGGACAAGGCGTCGATGCTGATGGGCGTGGCGGCGCTGGGTACGGTCGTGGGTTCCATCCTGGCCGGCCGCATCCCGCTGCGCCGCGCGCTGGCCGTGCTGCCGGTGGGCGCCGCCATGGGGCTGGTCGTGCTGCTGATGCCGCTGGTCTATTCGCCCTGGAGCGTCTACCTGCTGCTGCTGATCACGGGCGGGCTGGCCGGTTTCTTCGTGGTGCCGATGAACGCGCTGCTGCAACATCGCGGCCACGTGCTGCTGTCGGCGGGCCATTCCATCGCGGTGCAAAATTTCAATGAACAGCTCAACATCCTGCTGATGGTGGCGATGTACACGCTGCTGCTGTGGCTGCAACTGCCGATCAACATCATCATCGTGATTTTTGGCTCGGTGGTCGCGGTGCTGATGGTGGTGTTCATGCGCTGGAGCAAGCGCAACATGCAGGCCAACCCGGATCTGCACGACCAGATCGGGCAGGAAGGCCATGGGCGTGCGCTGGATTCAAATACCCACTAAGACGGCAAGCCGTTGATCGGCAACGAAAAACGGGCAATCCAGGGCGGGCGATAAAAAAGATAGGCGATAAAAGACGGACGATAAAAAGCCGGGCCCGGGCCCGGCTTTTTATCGTCCGCCGCCAGCGGCAAGCCGGGCGGTCAGATCTGGCGGGACGCCAGCTTCAGATCCTGCCAGGCGCGCGCCTTTTCGGACGGGCTGCGCAGCAGGTAGGCGGGGTGATAGCTGACAATCAGCGGAATCTGGCTGCCGTCTTCCGTCTTAAGCGTATGCACGCGGCCGCGCAGGCTGCCGATGGTGGCGTCCGTGCCCAGCAGCGTCTGGGCGGCAAACCGACCCAGAACCAGGATGCGCTCCGGCTTGAGCAACGCGATCTGGCGCATCAGATACGGGCTGCAAGCGGCAATTTCCTCGGGCTTCGGGTTGCGGTTGCCCGGCGGGCGGCATTTGATGACGTTGGTGATGAAGACGTCGGTGTCGCGGCTCATGCCCACGGCGGCCAGCATCGCGTCCAGCAACTGGCCGGAACGGCCGACAAACGGATGGCCCTGCCGATCCTCCTGCTCACCCGGGGCCTCGCCGACGACCAGCCAGCGAGTAGGCGTTGCCCCATGGCCAAAGACGGCGTGGCGGCGGCCCTGGCACAGCCCACAGGCCGTGCATGCCACCACCTGCTCGCGCAGTTCGTCCAGATTGGCGTTTTTCACCGCTTCGGCCACGGGGATGCGAGGCGCCTCGACGGTTTCTTCTTCGGCCGTCTTGGGTACAGGACGCGGCGGTGGGCCGGTGCGGTTCAGGATGGAAGCGGGAATGCCCGGGCGTCCGGAACTGCGTTCGGTTGCGACGACGGTCGGGGCAGCGGCCGGTGCAGCAGCCGGCTCCGAAGGGGCTGCGGCGGGCGGCGCGGCGGCCGCCGGCATCTGCCCAGCGGCAGGCTCCCGCGACAGGTTCACGGGCGCGATCGGCGCATCCGGGGCACGGAGCGGCACTCCGGAACCCGGCAAAACCGGTTTGGAAACAGGGGCTTGCGGCGCAACGGGCGCGCGTGCATCGGCCGGAGCCGGGCGCAGCCACAGCCTTTCCATGCCGATTTCGCGCAGCCAGATGCGTTGAAGCGGATTGACGCGGGGCGCCGCGGTGGGCGTCGGCAGGCTCATGCGGCCACCTCCAGCGTGGCATCAAAGCGTTTCTGCATCACCAGCGCGTCTTCGCGCGTGCCTCTTTCGGCCGGGTAATACCCCCGGCGCACGCCGATCTGCAAATAGCCGTGGTGCCGGTAGAAGTTGACGGCCGACACGTTGGACGGGCGCACTTCCAGCAGCACGCCTTCAAGCCCCCGTGCCCGCGCCTGCGCCTCGCACCATTGCAGCAGGATGCCGCCCAACCCCTGCCGGTGCAGGTGCTTGGACACGGCGATGACCAGCAGATGCGCGACGTCCGGTGCAAACATCAAAATGCAAAAGGCAGCGACTTTGCCGTCGCGGCGCAGTACCCACGCGCCGTAGCCCGCCGCCAGAGCGTCCACGAAATTGCCACGCGTCCAGGGAAACGCCTGCACGTGGGCCTCCAGCGCGGCGACCTCGTCCAGGTCGTCGTGCGTCAAGGGCTGGGGTTGTTCGGCGGGCGCCAGCGGGTCGGAAGGTTGCGGTACGCGGCCAAGCTCCGGCTGCTTAGCGTGCTGTGGCCGTGCACCGGATTGCGATGGCTTGGTGGGCTGGGATCGGTCGTTGGGCTGCGATTGCGTGGCCTCTGGCGCCAGCGACGGCTCTGCCTTCGGGTTGCCGCCTTCCCCGCGCATGCGCTCGGCAGTGGTGAATGCGACCTTGTCGCGCACATAAAGCGGCGCGGCCGCTTCCGGTGGCAGGGCCTCGCCACGCAGCCAGCCTTGGCGCGCCAGACGCGCCACGCTGGCGGCTTCAGGGCGCAACGCGTTTGCGGCTCGGGTCCAGCCATCCCGCGGAATCATGTCGGACGCGTAGGCATCCCACGCATCGCCCGCCAGCAGCGGGCGCAAAGCCTGGCCCGCGGTTTCCGACCATCGGGCAAGGTGGTGCGCCGTCCAGGGCACGACCTCGGCGGCCGCGATCAGCAGCGGCGCTTGCAGGACCTCCCAACCGGCGTCCTCAGCCCCCTGCGCGGCCACCGGGCGATAAACCGCCAGATAGACCTCGTTCATGCGCGCATCCAGCGCCACCACGATGGCGTCCACGGGCGTGGCCCCGGCCACCTGCGCCGCGACCGCCTGATGAGACACCACGGGCAGCACCGGAATGCCCAGCCCGAGGCCCATGCCTTGCGCCACGCCGCAGGCTACACGCAGGCCGGTGAAACCGCCCGGCCCCTGGCCAAACGCCACGGCGTGCAGGGCCGTGGGCGCAATGCCCGACTCGGCAAGCAGTTCGTTGGCCATCGGCAAGAGTCGTTCCGCATGCTCTTGGGACCCCTCGTGCTCGCGGGTAATCACCTGCAAACGGCCATCGACCGTTCGCAGCAAAGCCACCCCGCAACGGGACGAAGACGTTTCCAAAGCCAGCAGGTTTAGTTCCATAGGTGCAGATTGTACGAAATACGCGGCTCTGCCCCCGGTTGTAAGGGGGATTTCAACCATGGTTCGCAATGTGTAATATCTTGTGAACGCCCACTAGCCGCTGGTTCTTGTCACTGTTACATTTCCGGCCATGAATACGCAAAACACCACCCCCACCCGAAAAATCCTCGTCGTTGACGATGATCCGCGCTTGCGCGATTTGCTGCGCCGGTATTTGTCCGAGCAGGGATTCAACGTTTTCGTTGCCGAAGACGCCAAAGAGATGGGCAAACTCTGGCAACGCGAGCATTTTGACCTGCTCGTGCTGGATCTGATGCTGCCCGGCGAAGATGGTCTGTCCATCTGTCGTCGGCTGCGCGGTGGCCACGACAATACGCCCATCATCATGCTCACGGCCAAGGCGGAAGAAATCGACCGCATCGTGGGCCTTGAAATGGGCGCGGACGACTACCTGTCCAAACCCTTCAACCCCCGCGAACTGCTGGCACGGATCAACGCGATCCTACGCCGTCGCGGCACCGAAGAACATCCGGGCGCTCCCAGCCAGGAAAACGAGTCGATCGCCTTCGGCCCCTATGTGCTGAACTTGTCCACCCGTACGCTGACGCGCAACGGCGAACAAGTGCCGATCACTACCGGCGAATTCTCGGTGCTCAAGGTGTTCGCGCGCCATCCGAAGATTCCCCTGTCCCGCGACAAGCTCATGGAACTGGCTCGCGGCCGCGAATACGAAGCTTTCGATCGCAGCCTCGACGTACAGATCTCGCGCCTGCGCAAATTGATCGAACCCAATCCGTCCAAGCCCGTGTTCATCCAGACCGTTTGGGGTCTCGGATACGTGTTTGTGCCGGACGGTGGTAGCTGATCGGCTCGCCCGCCCTGGGCAGGAGCGCAGCCTCGTGCCCCGCTTGCGCAGAACCTTCAGGAACCTGACTTCACGTTTGCGGCTCGGCTTGTTCGGCCGCACGTTCCTGCTGCTCGCAGCGCTGATGCTGGTCAGCCTGGGCGCGTGGCTACAAGTATTTTTCAGCATGGAGCTGGGACCGCGCGCCAATCAAATGGCGCAGCGGGTGATCACGGCCGTCAATATCACGCGCACGGCCCTGATCTACTCTCATAACGGCGAACGCAGCAAGCTGCTGCTTGACCTGGCCACCAACGAGGGCATTCAGGTCTACCCGCGCGAAGTCACCGACTTCGCCGAAGCCCTTCCCGACGACGACTACTGGCAGCGTGTGGCGCAGCACATCCGCACGCGCTTTGGCCCCGAGACGCAGATCGCCTGGGGCGTCAACCAGGTGCCCGGCTTCTGGGTCAGCTTCCAGATCGAAAAAGATCTGTACTGGCTGGTGTTCGAGCGAGAACAGATTGGCTTGACGGGCGGTATCGAATGGCTGGGATGGGGCGCCACGGCGTTGCTGCTTTCCCTTGTCGGCGCGGCGGTCAGCGTGGGGTTCGTGAACCGGCCCCTGTCCCGGCTTGCCCGCGCCGCGCAGGTGTTGTCGCGCGGCGAGACGCCCGCGCCACTGCCCGAACAGGGTCCTTTGGAAATTCGCGATCTGAACGCCTCGTTCAACCGCATGGCCAAAGACCTGCGGCAGGCCGAGGCCGACCGAGAGTTGATGCTGGCCGGGATCTCGCACGACCTGCGTACCCCGCTGGCCCGCATGCGGCTGGAAATCGAGCTTAGCGGCGTGTCGGAAGACGCCCGCCAGGCCATCGACGAAGACCTGGGCCAGATCGATCACAGCATCGGCCAGCTAATGGAATACGCGCGGCCGGCCGGCACCCTGCCGCAGTTGGCCACCGACATATCGGCTGTGCTGGCCGAACTCTATGAACGTGAACGCAGCCACACCGCGTCGTTGGGCGGCGAACTGGAAGCGTCGCTGGAACCCGGGCTGCGCGCGCGGATCACGGCGCTGGACCTGAAGCGGGTGGTCAGCAACCTGATCGAAAACGCGCGGCGCTATGGCCGGTCCAGCGACGGCATGGCGCACCTTGTCATGACGCTGCAAGCCGAAGGCGGCATGATCGTGATCGAGGTGTGCGACCGCGGTCCTGGCATCGCCCCGGAAGATGTCGACCGGCTGCTGCGGCCTTTCTCGCGTGGCGAGGCGGCGCGTACTGGTGTCAGCGGCGCGGGCCTGGGTCTGGCCATTGTCGAACGCCTGCTCAAGCACGTGGGCGGCACGCTGCGGATGCTGCCTCGCGAAGGCGGTGGGCTGACCGCGCGGATAGAGTTGCCCAAAGCCAAGTTTAGGAATTATCAATTAGACAACGATAATCCATAGCGTAGAATTTATGGTTTAAGGCACTGCCTTATCTCCACCAACAACTACTGGGAGTAAACATGAAAACTGTTGGCGACAAACTCGAGCCCTTCAAGGTCACCGGCGTCAAGCCCGGCTTCAACCAGCACGAAGAGAATGGCGTGTCGGCGTTTGAAGACATCACCGAAAGCTCGTTCCCCGGCAAGTGGAAGGTGATCTACTTCTACCCGAAAGACTTCACGTTTGTGTGCCCGACCGAAATCGTCGGCTTCAACAAGCTGGCCAAGGATTTCGAAGACCGCGACGCCGTCCTGCTGGGCGGCTCCACCGACAACGAATTCGTCAAGCTGGCATGGCGCCGTGAGCATCCGGACCTGAACAAGCTGGGCCACTACCAATTCGGCGACACCACCGGTGCCCTGATCGACCAACTGGGCGTCCGTGAAAAGGGTGCTGGCGTTGCTCTGCGCGCCACGTTCATCGTTGACCCGGACAACACGATCCAGCACGTTTCGGTGAACAACCTGAACGTCGGCCGTAACCCGGAAGAAGTTCTGCGTTTGCTCGACGGTCTGCAAACCGACGAGCTCTGCCCGTGCAACCGTACGGTTGGCGGCGCTACGCTGTAATTTCCAGCCCGGTCCCGGACCTGTACGCAGGCCCGGCGCCGGGCTTTACTTGCTCTAGATTATAGGTAAAAACTATGGAATTTCTTACGACCATTAAGGAACAGCTGCCGGATTGGGCCAAGGACATCCGCCTGAATCTGGACGCCGTCATCGCCCGTTCCACGCTGGCCCCTGAAGACGCCGTCGGCGCCGCCCTGTCCGCCGCTTACGCTGCGCGCAGCCCGGTGCTGGTCGAAGCCTTCAAGAGCGGCCTGTCGGAAGGCGACGCCAATGCCGCCCTGACCGCTTCCGCGCTGATGGGCATGAACAACACCTGGTATCCCTATGTCGAAATGACGGGCGACGCCAACCTGAAGAGCCTGCCCGCGCAGCTGCGCATGAACGCCTACGCCACCCATGGCGGCGTCGAGAAAAAGCGTTTTGAACTGTTCGCGCTGGTTGCTTCGATCATCGGCAAGTGCCATTTCTGCGTGGCCTCGCACTACGAAAACCTGAAGAACGACGGCCTGTCGACCGAACAGCTGCGCGACGCCGGCCGTATCGCCGCCGTCGTCAACGCCGCCGCCCTGGCGCTGGCCGCCCAAGGCAAGTAAGCCCGGTCTGAAGACGAAAAAAAGCCCGCCTGTGCAAACAGGCGGGCTTTTTATTGCCGCGCGCCAAGGTGGGCGCGCCGACGGGGACAGCCCGATTAGTTCTGCGCCGGCTTCACGGGCGAGGTCGGCAAGCCGTTGGCCACCCAGGCTTCCAGGCCCCCCCGATACCAGTAGGCGTCCCAGCCCAAGGTGCCGACACGCAACGCCGCGTTGTACGACGAACGGTCGTTCATGCCGGCGCCCATCAACACGATCGGCACGCCCCGGTTGCCGCCCGACTTCTTCATCAGCCAATCGTCCAGCGGACCTTGCAGGCTGTCCTTGACGCTGCCGTCCGAACCCGCGTCGGCCAGCGGATAGGCGATGGGCAAGGTGTCGCGCAGCCCGCTGCTGTCCACGATGATCAGATTCTTGTTGTTCTTGATCAGCTGCACCAGGTCGCCCGTGGTGATGACCTTGGCGCGGTAGTGCTGGACCGGCGTGGGTCCCTTGTACGGCGCCGAGAAAAGCAAGGTCGTAGCCGGGATGCCGCTGTCCTTCAATTCATCGAAACCGCCGGTCGGGGCGGCGGCGCCCTGCCCCTGGCCCGCGGGCGCCTGCTGCTGACGGGCAGGCGGAGCCGAGCCGTCCTTGGCCACGATTTCACCGCCCACCGTGCCCATTTCGATGTCCGAAATCATTACGGCAATGTTCTCGATCAGCTCATAGCACATGGTGATCGAGCCTTCACGCGGGCTGTACCAGGCGTTGAGCTTGCCGCAATCCTTGAAAACCACGTTCACCGGCCGGGGCAGCACATACGTCTTGCCCAGCAGCTTGATGTTCTCGCCGATGGCGGCCGACAGGTTGTTCGCGAACAGGTTGCCGATCTTGCGCTTGGACGGCTCGAACACCACGTTCACCGGCGCGCCGGGCGCGTTGGCCGCTTGCTCGCCGTCCGGCGTCCAGGTGCCGACGCGCGTGTATGGCGCCAGAATCTTGCGCCACGCACGGTTCTGCTTATTGAATTCGTCCGTGCAACGGGCCTTGGTGCGGTCTTCGAAGCCGGTTTGCTGAACCACCGTTTCGAATACGGCGGGGTTGCCGCCGTACATGATGCACAGCATGTTGCGGAAGCGCTTAAGGTCGCCCGTGTGTTCGTCCTGCCATGCCGACGGCGCCTGGCCACGGCTTTCCGACAGCTTGCCGCTGTAGTACCACTGCAGGGCGGCGTAGGTGGCCGCTTCGCGCGCCATGCGGTCCACATCCTTGCTGCCCGACGGGTACATCGTGGGTTCCACGATCTGCAACGCCGCGTAGATATCCACCGCGTCTTCTTCGGCGCCGGTGGACGGCAATTGCAGTTCGCCGATCAGCGCATGGCCGAACTCGTGCATGAAGATGCTCTTCATCAGCCCGATGTACACGGCGACGATGCGTTCGGTATCGCCGCCGAATCGGGGATACGGGCCAGAGCCGGGCAGGCCGGAATTATTGCCACCCGAAGACGGCGCCGCCTGCGGCGTGTTGACGCGCGGCTGCGTGTTCTGCGGGCTTGCGCCCGTGCCGCCCCCGCGCGGAGGCAGGCCCGCGGGCGGCGGGCTGGCCGCGCCGCCGCCACGAGGCGGCAAGCCGGTGGACGGCGGTGCGGCCGGCGGCTGCTTGGATCCTTGATTGGTGGTGATGGAAAAATCCGCGATGCCGAACGTGCCGACGTCGTACGCCATGATGCCGATGTCGGCGCCCAGCGCGGACACGTCCGCCACGTCGCCGATCTTCTGGCCATTCACGATAAAGCGCGCGGCGCCCGGCACTTCGACCACCTTGATGCGGTCCGACCCATCCAGCTTGGCGACATTCGGCACGGAGCCGAAATCACGGCGGTTCTGGCCTTCCAGGCAGAACAGCTTCGTGTTTTTATCGGCCATGATTTCAAGCAGGCACAGGCTCTTGGTGGCGCGGTTGTTCATCACAACGCCGATGGATGCCTTGGGATTCTGCGAATTGACGACCACATTGACGTCGGTGATGCGGCCGGCTTCCGGCGCGGGGCCTGCCGTGACGTACAGCGTTTGCTCGCTGCCGGGCGTGCCTTTGTTCTGCAAGGTGAACCAGCCGTCTTGCAAGCCCGCCGTCCAACCCTGCAACAGCTGCTGTCGGACCCCGCCAGCCAGCGGACCCAACTGCTGTTCAAATTCCGCGTGCGCGGGCGCACATACTGCGGCAAGGGCTAAAAGCAGGGCTGCGCCACGTAGATGCATCCGAATATCTCATGTGATCCGATTTAAGTAGCGCGCAGAATATTCCGAATCATATGGACCCGCTTATTTATTTGTTAAAGATGTATGCCAAAGTAAATGAAGCCCCCGCAAGGGGCCGGCGCACGCCTCAACTGTCGACACGCGCCAACAAGGCGACGACGGTGGCCGCGATGCCTTCCTTGCGGCCCAAGTAGCCCAGGCCCTCGTTGGTCTTGGCCTTGATGTTCACGTCGGCCTCGGCCAGGCCCGTGTCAGCGGCAATGTTCCGCACCATGGCCGGTGCGTGCGGGCCGATCTTGGGAGCCTGCGCGTGCAAAGTCGCATCGATGTTGACGGGCGCCCAGCCCGCTGCGCGCACACGCGCCATGGCTTCGCGCAGCAGCACGCGGCTGTCCGCGCCCTTGAAGGCCGGGTCCGTATCCGGGAAATGCCGGCCGATATCGCCAAGTCCGGCGGCGCCCAGCAGCGCGTCGGTGATGGCGTGCAACAGCACGTCCGCATCGGAATGGCCCAGCAGGCCGTGCGTGTGCGGGATCGTCACGCCGCCGATGATCAGCGGCCGGCCGGCCACCAGGGCGTGCACGTCAAAGCCCTGCCCGACGCGAAAAGGAATGCTCATAGCCATTTTTCCATCAGTTCAAAATCGTCCGGCCAGGTCACCTTGAAGTTGCGCAGGGCACCGGGGACCAGCAACGGCGCATAGCCGGCGGCCTCCAGGGCCGAGGCCTCGTCGGTGACCGTGACGCCATTCACAGAGGCCGCCGTGAGCGCATCGCGCAGCACGCCGGCCCGAAACATTTGGGGGGTCTGCGCCAGCCACAGCCCATTGCGATCCAGCGTGCGTTCGACCCGGTCGCGACCGCCCTTGACGGTGTCGGCCACCGGTAACGCCAGCAAGCCGCCCACGGGGTCCGCCAGGCAGGCGTCGATCAGGCGGCGCAAGGCGGCCTGGGGTAACCCGGGCCGCGCCGCATCGTGCACCAGCACCCACGTGTCGTCGGCCACGCCGCTTTCGGCCAAGGCGCCTGCCACGGTGTCGGCTCGGGTGGCCCCCCCGCAGGCCCGCCAGACCGTGCGAGGCAGGCCAGCCAGCGCCGCGTCGACCCAGCCGTCGCCGGGCGTCACGGCCACGCGCACCTGCGATACGCGCTCATCGGCCAGCAGCGCACTCACCGCATGGCGCAACATGGGCTGTCCGGCCAATGGACGGTATTGCTTGGGAACGGGTTCGAC
This sequence comes from Achromobacter sp. ESBL13, assembly GCF_036668755.1. Taxonomy (NCBI): domain Bacteria; kingdom Pseudomonadati; phylum Pseudomonadota; class Betaproteobacteria; order Burkholderiales; family Alcaligenaceae; genus Achromobacter; species Achromobacter sp. ESBL13. Next base: position 460,648 of record NZ_JAZEVT010000003.1, read on the forward strand.
GCCGGGCTGGCTGGCGCGGGCGCCAACGCCCGCTGCGGGAACGATCGCAATGATTGAGTCAGACATGGTGCGGTGATTTTATAATCTTCCGCTTGATGCCTGCTTCCACCCTGATGCCCACCGCCACTTCCCCCGTCACCGCCGCGCCGCCCGTCCCCGCGACCGCCCCTACTTTGTCCGCGCTGAAACCCGGCGCGCGCTATGCGCAGCCCCGGCCGCCCGGCTCCGGCGACGCCTGGTTGCTGGCGGATCTGGCCCGGCAGGCGCAGGCGCCGTTAGTCATCCTGACGGCCGAACCGGTAGAGGCCCAGCGGCTGGCCGAAGAAATCCAGCTGTTTGCCCCTGACCTGCGCGTGCGCCAGCTGCCCGACTGGGAAACGCTGCCCTACGACGCCTTTTCGCCCCACCAGGACTTGATTTCGCAGCGCTTGCATACCCTGCATTCGCTGATGATGAAGACGGTGGACGTGCTGACCGTGCCGATCACCACGGCGCTGTATCGGCTGGCCCCGCCCTCGTTTCTGGCGGCCTACACGTTTTCGTTCAAGCAGAAAGACAAGCTGAACGAAGCCGCCTTGCGCGCGCAGCTGACGCTGGCCAACTACAACCACGTCACCCAGGTCACGGCACCGGGCGAATTCTGCCTGCGTGGCGGGCTGATCGACCTGTTCCCGATGGGGTCGGTCGTGCCCTACCGGCTGGACCTGTTCGATGACGAAATCGAAACCATCCGCAGCTTCGACGTGGACACGCAGCGCAGCCTGTACCCCGTGCGGGAAGTGCAGCTGCTGCCCGGGCGCGAATTCCCGATGGACGAAGACTCGCGAACCCGCTTTCGCGCGCGCTTCCGTGAAGTGTTCGAAGGCGACCCGTCGCGCGCCCTGCCCTACAAGGACATCGGCAACGGCATCCCGTTCGCCGGCGTCGAATACTACCTGCCGCTGTTCTTCGAAGAAACCGCCACGCTGTTCGACTACCTGACCACGGGCACGGTCACCGTGACCGTCGGCGATATCGATGACGCCATCCAGCGCTTCAACCAGGACACGTCCAGCCGCTACGGCTTCTTGAAAAGCGATCGCGAGCGCCCCGTCCTGCCGCCTTCGGCCCTGTTCCTGGATAGCGAAACGCTGTACACGCGCTTGAAGGAATTCCGCCGCCTGTCGTTGACCGCGGGTGACCCGCACCCGGACTTTCGCGCCGTGCCCGATGTCAGCGTGGCGCGCCGTTCCGACGACCCCATCGCCAAACTTCGTGCCCTGGTGCAAACGCGTCAGACCCGGGTGCTGCTGTGCGCGGACTCCGCCGGTCGGCGCGAGACGCTGGTGCAGATGCTGAACGAGTTCGGCGTCACGCCCGATGCGCAGCCCGACACCATCGAAGCCTTTCTGGCGTCCGACGCCAACTTCGGCATCGTGGCCGCGCCGCTGGCCACGGGTTTTGGCCTGCCCCAGGCCAATCTGGCCTTCCTGACCGAAAACGACCTGTACCCGGGCCACGCGGGCACCGGGCGCCGAGGCAAGCGCGACCAGGAACGGGCCAGCAACGTCGAAGCCATGGTGCGCGACCTGTCCGAACTGCGCGCCGGCGACCCCGTCGTCCACGCCCAGCACGGCATCGGCCGCTATCACGGCCTGGTCAACATGGACATGGGCGAAGGCGAGATGGAATTCCTGCATCTTGAATACGCCAACGGCAGCACGCTGTACGTGCCCGTATCGCAGTTGCACGTGATCGCCCGCTACAGCGGTGCGGACCCCGATGCCGCGCCGTTGCACCAGCTGGGTTCGGGCCAGTGGGACAAGGCCCGCCGCAAGGCCGCCAAGCAGGTGCGCGACACGGCCGCCGAGCTGCTGGCGCTGTATGCGCAGCGCGCCGCGCGCGAGGGCTTTGCGTTCAACTTGCCGCTGAACGACTATCAGGCCTTCGCCGAAGGCTTCGGCTTTGAAGAAACCGTGGACCAGGCCGCCGCCATCGAAGCCGTGATTGCCGACATGACCTCCGGCCGCCCGATGGACCGGCTGGTGTGCGGCGACGTCGGTTTCGGCAAAACGGAAGTTGCCTTGCGCGCCGCCTTCCTGGCCGTGGCCAACGGCAAGCAGGTCGCCCTGCTCTGCCCGACCACGCTCCTGGCCGAACAGCACGCGCAGACGTTTTCCGACCGCTTCGCCGATTGGCCGGTGCGCGTCGTCGAGCTGTCGCGTTTCCGTTCCGCCAAGGAAGTGGCGGCCGCCGTCGAAGGCATCAACGACGGCCGCGTCGACATCGTGATCGGCACGCACAAGATCCTGTCCAAGGACGTCAAGTTCAAACGCCTGGGCCTGGTCATCATCGACGAAGAACACCGTTTTGGCGTGCGCCAGAAAGAAGCGCTGAAGGCGCTGCGGGCCGAAGTCGACGTGCTGACGCTGACCGCCACGCCGATTCCGCGCACGCTGGGCATGTCGCTGGAGGGCATCCGGGATTTCTCCGTAATCGCCACCGCGCCGCAAAAGCGCCTGGCCATCAAGACGTTCGTGCGCCGCGAAGACGGCAGCACGCTGCGCGAAGCGCTGCTGCGCGAGCTCAAGCGCGGCGGCCAGTGCTACTTCCTGCATAACGAAGTCGAGACCATCCACAACCGGCGCGCCCGGCTGGAAGAACTGGTGCCCGAAGCACGCATCGCGGTCGCGCACGGGCAGATGCCCGAGCGCGAGCTGGAACAGGTGATGAAGGGGTTCTATCAGCAGCGCTACAACGTGCTGCTGTGCACCACGATCATCGAAACAGGCATTGACGTGCCCAGCGCCAACACCATCGTCATCCACCGCGCCGACCGCTTCGGCTTGGCGCAGCTGCATCAGCTGCGTGGGCGCGTGGGCCGTTCGCACCATCAGGCGTATGCCTACCTGCTGACGCCGGGCGAAGACGCCATTACCAGCAATGCCAAGAAGCGCCTGGAGGCCATTCAGGCGATGGAAGAGCTGGGGTCCGGCTTCTACCTGGCCATGCACGACCTGGAAATCCGAGGCACCGGCGAAGTGCTGGGCGATTCGCAATCGGGCAACATCCAGGAAGTGGGCTTCTCGATGTACAACGAGATGCTCAACGAAGCCGTGAGGGCGCTGCGCGCGGGCGAAGAGCCCGACCTGGACGCGCCGTTCAACCTGGCTTGCGAAGTCAACCTGCACGCCCCGGCCCTGCTGCCTTCCGACTATTGCGCCGACGTGCATGCGCGCCTGGGCATCTACAAGCGCCTGGCCCACGCGGCCGATGAAGACGACCTGATCCACATCCAGGAAGAACTGATCGACCGCTTCGGCAAGCTGCCCGAAGCCGCACAGACGCTGCTGACGACGCATCGCCTGCGTCTGGCGGCGCAACCGCTGGGCATCGTCAAGATCGACGCCAGTGAAACGCAGGCGCTGATCCAGTTCGGCCCCAAGACCAGTGTGGACCCCGCGCGCATCATTGAACTGGTGCAGCGCCAACGCAACATCAAACTGGCAGGACAGGATAAATTGCGCGTTGAGATCAAAGCCGCGCAAATCCCCGCCCGTTCAGACGCCATTCGCGCCGTGTTGCGTGCCTTGAAGTAATTCCCCGGACCCTTCCTTTTTCTTATGACCACCCATCACTTAGTCGTCCAATCCCCCGGCCTGACCGTCGAACACGCGGAACAGCTGGCCGCTTTGGCCCAGGCCCAGGGCGTAGCGCGCATCAGCAACACCGCCGCGCGGCTGCTGGACGTGCAGCACGATGCGCTGACCCGCGCCGAAGTGGTGGCCTGGGCCGACCGCAACAGCGTTGACGTGGCCTTCGTGCCCGCCGGGCTGAAACTGTCGCAGTGCAAGGTGCTGGCGATGGACATGGATTCCACGCTGATCAATATCGAATGCATCGACGAGATCGCCGGCGTGGTCGGCGTCAAAGACAAGGTGTCGGAAATTACCGAAGCCGCCATGCGCGGCGAAATCAAGGACTTCGCGGAAAGCCTGCGCCGCCGCGTCGCGCTGCTCAAGGGCGTGCCGGCCGAAGCGCTGGAACAGGTCTATGTGGAAAAGCTGCGCCTGAACCCGGGCGCCGAACGCCTGGTTTCCACCGCGCAAGCCGCAGGCATCAAGGTGCTGCTGGTCTCGGGCGGCTTCACCTTCTTCACCGATCGCCTGCGCGAACGCTTGAACCTGGACAGCGCGCACGCCAACACGCTGGAAATCGACAACGGGGTGCTGACGGGCCACGTGCTGGGCGACATCCTGGACGCCCAGGCCAAGGCCGTCTACCTGCGCGAATTCGCGCGCACGCACGGCGCCACCCAAGACCAGATCATCGCCATCGGCGACGGCGCGAACGACCTGCTGATGCTGGGCGCCGCGGGCTTCCCGGTGGCCTATCACGCCAAGCCGGTCGTGCGCGAGCAGACGCGCTTTGCCTTAAATGTCACGGGGCTGGATGGGGTGTTGAACTGGTTTGAAAGCTGATCGCGCCTGAGATCGATCGCGCCGTAGATCAAGAAAAAAATAGCCACCTGCAAGGTGGCTATTTTTCATTCCCGCGTCGGGTTACCGCGTCTGATCAGTAGCGCATCTTCAGCGTCAGCAACGCCGCGCGCCCCGTACCCAGCGCCGCATAATGCGCCGCGTAGGCCTTGGTGTAGTACGTTTCGTCGAACAGGTTCAGCACGTTCAGTTGCGCCGAGTAGTGTTCGTTGAATTCGTAGGCCGCCATGGCGTCAAAGCGCCAGTACGACGGCACCCAGCGCGCCTTGGGCGTGCCGTCCGCGTTGCGGGTGGCATCCGAATTGCCGTAGACCTTGTCCACGTAATAGGCGCCGCCGCCCACCGTCAGCTTGGGCAGCACCTTGTAGGTGGTCCACAGGCTGAAGGCATTGCGCGGAGTGTTGGGCAGGTCCTGGCCGACGGCGCCGCTGTTGTAGGCCCCCTTGGTCATTTCGCTGTCCATGAAGGTATAGCCGCCGAACACGTTCCACTTGGGCGTGATGTTGCCCGAGAAGCCCAGTTCGATGCCGCGCACCTTGGCCTCGCCCACTTGCGCGACTTCGGTGGCCGACACGGCCACGCTGGTGTTCTTGCGGGTGTCGTGGAAAGCGGCTGCCGACAAGGTCAGGCGATCGTCGAAGACCTGCCACTTGGTGCCCACTTCCACGGTGCGGCTCTTTTCGGGTTCAAGCGACGAATTGCTGATCGACGTGGCATCGCTGATCGCGCCGGCCGCGATGGCCGAGGGCGTGGACGAGGTGCCGTAGGTGGCGTAGATGGTGCCGTTGGGCACCGGTTTGTACGCCAGGCCGACCTGATAGTTGAACAGGCTGTCGTCGCGGCTGGTGCTGTAGAACGCCGGGGTGCCGGCCGGGTCGTTGCGGCCGGCGGCGATGTTGCTGCCGCTGGTGCGGTAGTTGTCCCAGCGCGCGCCCAGGCTGGCTTGCCACTGCTCGTTGAACTTGATGGTGTCGAAGCCGTACAGGGCCAGCGTGTCGGTGTTGTAACGGGCGGGGTTGTTGTTGCGGTTCAGCTTGCCCGGATAGTTGGTGCCCGGGTCCGGGTCCCACAACGACGCGCACAAAGCGGGGTTGGCGTAGGTGTTGCGGCCGTTGGTGGTCGCGGTAACGCAGTTGCTGCCGCCGGCGGGCACGCCCGACTCGGTGTAGCCGTCTTTGTTCTGCTTGATGTTGCTGTATTCGAAGCCCAGGTCGAACGAATGCTTGAGGCTGCCGGTCTCGAATTCGCCGGTCAGGTCGGTCTGGTTGGCGAAGCTCTTGGTGACGTAGTAACCCGACTTCAAGGCGCGATACACCAGGCCATTGGGCACGTTAAGTTTGCTGTCGTCCGGGTTGGTGGCGGCGAAGTCCGTCGTGCCGCGGCCATAGCGGGTCACGTTGCGCAGTTGCAGCTTGTCGGAAAAGTCATGCTGGAAGTCCACGGTGGCCACGTCGTCGCGTGTCTTCATGAAGTCGCGCCCGGTCAGGCCGTAAAACGACTTGCGGCTGACTCCCATGGTCTCCGTCACCGGCTGCCCCGTCTTGGGGTCATACGGGATGGAGTAGTCCGGCATGCTGTCGTCTTGATAGTGGTAGTAGCTCAGCGTGATGCGCGTCGGCGTACCCACGCCCAGCATCAACGAGGGCGCCACGCCCCAACGTTCGAAATCCACGGCATTGTCGCGGCCGGCCACATCGCCCTTGTTGCCCATCACGTTCAAGCGAAACGCGGCCTTGTCGGCCAGGCGCCAGTTGCTGTCGATGGTGCCGCGATAGTTGTTGTCGGTGCCGATCTGCGCGGTGGCTTCGGTGAAGTCCGTTGCCTTGGGCGCCTTGCTGACCATGTTGATGCTGCCGCCCGCGCCGCCCCGGCCCGAATACACCGAGTCCGGGCCCTTGATGACTTCCACCTGTTCCAGGTTGAAGGTGTCGCGCACCTGCGTGCTGCTGTCGCGAATGCCGTCCAGGAACAGGCTGCCCGCCGAGTTCTGCCCCCGGATGATCGGCAAGTCGCCGCCCGGACGGCCGCCTTCGCCGGCGCCGAACGTAATGCCGGGTGAATTGCGCAGCACATCTTGCAGCGTCGATGCGGCCTGGTCCTGGATGACCTGCTTGGGCACCACCTGCACCGTGCGCGGCGTGTCGAGCAGCGGCGCGGTCATCTTGGGCGACGGCACGGTGCTGGTCTGGTACGAAGACCCTTCGCCCTCCACCCGAACCGGCGAAAGCTGCGTCACGCCGGAATCCGCGGACTGGGCGGCGGCGTAGGGGCTGATAAACAGGGCGGGCGCCGCAATGGCCGCGGCAAGCGAGGTAGCGAGCGTATTCAGCGAATACGAATCTTGGGGCTTCAAACCAGCTTCTCCAGAATGTGAATAGCAACGATTCTTATTTTTTTACCGGTTGCGATTTTGATCCTGGACGCTGAATGACACCTGAATGAAAGCCGGGTAGCGCACGAAAAGATGAAAAAACAACAGTGCGTCACATGGGGGGACACGGTCGGCGCCGCCCGCCATGGCCCCACCATGCGTCGCCACCCAAAGTGTGGTGCGTTTCAAGCGCCCAAAAGAAAAACGCCCCGCAGGGCGTTTTCAGGGCACTGGCGGGGCTTTTACACCCGCAGGCGAGGGTGGCGCTTGAATAGATAGCGGTACACGAAGCCCGGGTAGGCCAGTACCAGGTACAGGCTAAGGGTAATCGCGTAGAACTCCCACGTCTGGGCAAAACGATTGCCCAGCGTGGACTCGAAAGCGAAACCCAAGGCGCCAACCAGCGCGTAGAACACCAGCACTTCCACCAGGCGCATCCAGAACGGCTTGACCGTCACCGCCCCGCCCTGCTTGAAGGGCAAGACGGCGAACACGCGTTCCGTCAGGAACGGCAGGTTGGCGCTGACCAGCGCCAGCGCGATCAACAGCCATACCGCCAGCGTCTGGTTCACGGCCGGGGTCCGTTTACAGGCTGAGCGACGAACGAATCGCCTGCACGCACAGCGCCATCAGACCACCGGGCAACAGGCCCAACAGCAGCATCATGGCGCCGTTGATGGACAGCAGACCGCGCTGGCCAACCGTGGCGACGATCGGGGCAACATCAGCCACCGGCTCGTCGAAGTACACGACCTTGACGACACGCAGGTAGTAGAACGCGCCGATCAGCGAGAACAGCACCGCCACCACGGCCAGCGTCACGTGGCCGGCGCTGATCAGCGCTTGCAACACGGCCAGCTTGGCGTAGAAGCCCACCAGCGGCGGAATGCCGGCCAGCGAGAACATCAGCAGCAGCACGATGAAAGCATGCCACGGGCTGCGGCGGTTCAGGCCTTTCAGGTCGTCGATGTGCTCGCACTCGAAACCTTGGCGCGACAGCAGCAGCACGATGCCGAAGCTGGCCAGCGTGGTCAGGACGTAGGTCAGCATGTAGAACAGCGACGCGCCATAGGCGGCGGACGACAGTTCCGGCTTGCCCGCCACCGAACCCGACATCAGGCCCAGGAGCACGAAGCCCATGTGCGAAATGGTCGAGTAAGCCAGCATGCGCTTGAAGTTGGTTTGCACGATGGCGGTCAGGTTACCGATGGCCAGCGACAGCACCGCCAGGATCATCAGCATCGGCTGCCAGTCGGCGGCCAGCCCATGCAGGCCGTCCACCAGCAGGCGCAGCGTGATGGCAAAGGCGGCCAGCTTGGGCGCGCCGCCCAGGATCAGCGTGACGGCGGTCGGCGAACCTTGGTAGACGTCCGGCACCCACATGTGGAACGGCACGGCGCCCAGCTTGAAGGCCAGGCCCGACACCAGGAACACGATGCCGAACACCAGCGCCATCTTCTCGGCCTTGCCGGCGGCGATGACCTTGGACACTTCGGCCAGGTCCAGGTGACCCGTGGCGCCGTAGACCATCGACATGCCGTACAGCAGGAAGCCCGATGCCAGCGCGCCCAGCACGAAGTACTTCATGGCGGCTTCGGTGGCCACGACGTCGTCGCGGCGCAGTGCGATCAGCGCGTACAGCGCCAGCGACATTAGTTCCAGGCCCAGGTAGATGGAAATCAGGTTCCCGGAGGAAATCATGACCATCTGGCCCAGCAGCGCGAACAACGTCAGGACGTAGAGCTCGCCGCCCTTGAGCATGTCACGCACTTGGGCGTAGACACGACCGTACACCAGCGTGGCGCCCACGGCGATGTAGGAGGCGATCTTCAGCAGGTGCGACAGTTCGTCGGTGACGTACAGGCCGTTGAAGGTTGCGCCCGTCACGCCGTTCTTCCATTGCACGGCCGACACAACGGTCAGCGCGCCCAATACCAGCATGGTCAGCAGGAACGTCGGCTTGCGCTCGGGGTGATTGCTGACCGCGTCGACGAGCAGGATAGCCAGGCCGGAAACCAGCAGAAGGATTTCCGGCGCCGCCAGGGCGAAATCGATTTGGGATTGCATCATTGTCTTGTCTTACAGTTTCGAGACGGCAACGTGTTGCAGCAGGGCCTCGACCGACACGTGCATGACGTCGGTAAAGGGCTTGGGATAGATCCCCATGTACAACACGGCGATCGCCATCACGCCAAGAATCACAAATTCGCGGCGGTTGATATCGGTCAGCTCGCGGACGTGGTCATTGGCGATGTCGCCCAGGACCACACGCTTGACCATCCACAGCGAATACGAAGCACCCAGGATCAGGGCGGTAGCCGCCAACAGGCCGATCCAGAAGTTGTGCTCGACGGCGCCCATGATCACCATGAACTCGCCGACGAAACCGCTGGTGGCCGGCAGGCCGCTGTTGGCCATCGAGAACAGGATGAAGAACGTCGCGAAGCGCGGCATCACGTTGACCACGCCGCCGTAATCGGCGATGCGGCGCGAGTGCATGCGGTCATAGAGCACGCCGATACACATGAACATGGCGCCCGACACGAAGCCGTGGGAAATCATCTGCACGATGGCGCCTTCGACGCCGGCCGTGTTGAAGATGAAGAAGCCCAGCGTCACGAAACCCATGTGGGCGACGGACGAATAAGCCACCAGCTTCTTCATGTCTTCCTGGATGATCGCGACCAGGCCGATGTAGATCACCGCGATGAGCGACAGCGTGATCATCAAGCCCGCCAGGCTGTGCGAGGCGTCAGGCGTGATCGGCAGCGAGAAGCGCAGGAAGCCATAGGCGCCCAGCTTCAGCATGATCGCGGCCAGCACGATGGAGCCGCCCGTGGGCGCTTCCACGTGAGCGTCCGGCAACCACGTGTGCACCGGCCACATCGGCACCTTCACCGCGAACGCCGCCAGCAGCGCCACGAAGATCAGGATCTGCGGGGTCTGGCCAAGCTTGACCTGGTGCCAGGTCAGGATGTCGAACGAACCGCCCGATGCGTGCCACAGGTAGATGAACGCGATCAGGGTCAGCAGCGAACCCATCAGCGTGTACAGGAAGAACTTGAACGCCGCATACACGCGGTTCGGTCCGCCCCAGACGCCGATGATGATGTACATCGGGATCAGCGTGGCTTCGAAGAACACGTAGAACAGCATGCCGTCCAGCGCGGCGAACACGCCCACCATCAGACCCGACAGGATCAGGAAGGCGGCCATGTACTGCGACACGCGGCTGGTGATGACTTCCCAGCCGGCCAGCACCACGATGATGGTGATGAACGCGGTCAGGAGGACAAACCACAACGAAATGCCGTCGATGCCCAGGTGGTAATTGACGTTGAAAGCTTCGATCCACGAGGCCTTTTCCACGAACTGCATGGCGGCCGTGGTGTTGTCAAAACCGGTGTAGAGCGGAATCGTGACGAGGAAGCCGGCAAAGGCGCCGACCAGCGACAGGCCGCGCGTCAGACCGGGACGGTCGTCACGGCCCACCGCCAGCACCAGCAGGCCGAATACGATCGGGACAAAGATCGCAAGCGTGAGCCAGGGGAAAGTGTTGGATGCCATCTCGCTTGCCATCATTGGGGAATCAGCACAAAGAAAGTCACCAGCGCCATGATGCCGATGATCATCGCGAACGCGTAGTGATAGATGAAGCCGGATTGCAGGTGGCGGCTGACCGCTGCCACCCAACCCACGACGCGGGCGCTACCGTTGACCAGCAGGCCATCGATGATGCCGCGGTCGCCGGTATTCCACAGGCCACGGCCCAGGGCGCGCAGGCCGCGAGCGATGATCTGCTCGTTGACCCAATCCACGTAGTACTTGTTTTCAAGCACCTTGTTGACGCCGGACAGGCTGGACTTGATCGCGGCCGGAACCTTGGGATTGATCAGGTAGCAGTACCAGGCAATGACGAAACCGGCAACGACCAGCCAGAACGGCAGCGTCTGGAAAGCATGCAGGCCATAGGCGACCCAGCCGTGCCATTCTTCTTGCAGTTCGTGCATGGCCGGATGCTGCGGCAGCACCGTGATCACGCCGTTGAAGAACTTGCCGAACAGCATCGGATCAACCGCCCAGGCGCCAACCAGCACCGACGGAATCGCCAGCAGGATCAGCGGCAGCGTCACCACCCAGGGCGACTCATGCGGCTTGCCGCCATGATGGCCGTGGCCGTGGCCGTGGTCATCGTGACCGTGACCGTGGTCGTCATGGGCATGGTCGTTGTGGCCATGGCCGTGACCGTGGCCGGTGGTGTCAAAGCGTTCTTTGCCGTGGAAGACCAGGAAGTACACGCGGAACGAGTACAGCGACGTCACGAACACACCGATCAGCACGGCGTAGTACGCGAAGCTTGCGCCCCAGACGTTGGCGTGGCCGGCGGCTTCGATGATGTTCTCCTTCGAGTAGAAACCCGAGAAGAACGGCGTGCCGACCAGGGCCAGCGTGCCCAGCAGGAAGGTGATCCAGGTGATGGGCATGTACTTGCGCAGGCCGCCCATGTTGCGGATGTCCTGGTCGTGGTGCATGCCGATGATGACCGAACCGGCGCCCAGGAACAGCAGTGCCTTGAAGAACGCGTGGGTCATCAGGTGGAAAATGGCCACCGAGTAGGCCGAGGCGCCCAGCGCGACGGTCATGTAGCCCAGCTGCGACAGCGTGGAATACGCAACGACGCGCTTGATGTCCGTCTGGATGATGCCCAGGATGCCCAGGAACAGCGCGCCGATCGCGCCGATCACGATGATGAACGACAGCGCCACGTCCGACAGCTCGAACAGGGGCGAGAAGCGCGCCACCATGAAGATACCGGCCGTCACCATGGTGGCGGCGTGGATCAGCGCGGAGATCGGGGTCGGGCCTTCCATCGAGTCGGGCAGCCAGGCGTGCAGCGGAACCTGGGCCGATTTGCCCATGGCGCCGATGAACAGGCAGATACACGCCACCGTCAGCAGCATCCAGTCAGAACCCGGCAGGGTCATCGTGGCCAGCTTGTCGGCTTGGGCGAAGACGTCGCCGTAGTGCATCGTGCCGGCGTACGCGAACAACAGGCCGATACCCAGCACGAAGCCGAAGTCGCCGACGCGGTTGATCAGGAATGCCTTCATGTTGGCGAAGATGGCCGTCGGGCGGGTGTACCAGAAACCGATCAGCAGGTACGACACCAGGCCCACCGCTTCCCAGCCGAAGAACAGCTGCACCATGTTGTTCGACATCACCAGCATCAGCATGGAGAACGTGAACAGCGAGATATACGAGAAGAAGCGCTGGTAGCCGGGATCATCGGCCATGTAGCCGATGGTGTAGATGTGCACCATCAGCGACACGGACGTGACCACGACCATCATCATGGCCGACAGCGGATCGATCAGGAAGCCGATTTCCAGCTTGGTCTGGCCGATCAGGCTCCAGGTGTAGACCGCGCCGTCAAAGCGCAGGCCGTTGAGCACGTCGCCCAACACCACCACCGAACCGATGGCGGAGATGAGTACGCCAAGAATGGTGATGACGTGGGACGCGCGGCGGCCGATGGGGCGGCCCAGGAAGCCGGTGCCGAAAAGGCCCGCGAGAATTGCTCCGGCCAGCGGTGCCAGCGCGATGAGCAAGTAGAGATTGGGTGAGCTAGACATTTTCTTCCAATACCCCGTCAGCCCTTCAGGCGATCGAGTTCGTCAACGTTGATCGTGTTCAGGTTGCGGAACAGCAGCACCAAAATGGCCAGGCCGATCGCCGCTTCAGCGGCGGCCACGGTCAGGATGAAGAACACGAACACCTGGCCGGCGGTATCGCCGAACCAGCTGGAGAACGCCACGAAGTTAATGTTGACGGCCAGGAGCACGAGCTCGATGGACATCAAGAGAATGATCAGGTTGCGGCGGTTCAGGAAGATGCCGAAGATCCCGATGGCGAACAGGATCGCCCCAAGGATCAGATAGTGGGCCAGCGTCAGCGTCATTGTTTTTCTCCTTCGGGCGCAGCGGCGGCGGCGGACGTTCCGTCACGCTTGGCCTGGGCACGCTCGCTTTGGGCGGGCATGTTGACCATGCGGAAGCGGTCCTTCGAACGGACGCGCACGGCGGCTACCGGGTCGTTGTACTTCACGTCGCGGCGGCGGCGCAGGGTCAGCGCAATCGCGGCGACCATACCCACCAGCAGCAGCGCGGCGCCCACTTCAATGGCGTAGACATACTGCGTGTACATGACTTCGCCAAGCGCGCGAGCGTTGTTGTAGTCGCCGGCAACCGGGGCTTGCGGACCCGAACCGTACCAGGTGGAACCCAGCACGAAGGACATTTCCAGCACCAGCACCAGACCGATCACCAGGCCCAGCGGCAGGTAGGTCTTCATGCCCTGGCGCATGGTGTCCATGCGGATGTCCAGCATCATCACGACGAACAGGAAGAGCACCATCACGGCGCCCACGTACACCAGGACCAGCAGCAACGCCAGGAACTCGGCGCCCAGCAGCATCCACAGCATGGCTGCGTTGGAGAATGCCAGGATCAGGTGAAGTACGGCGGTGACCGGGCTGCGCGCGGTGATCACGCGGAACGCCGCGATCACCAGCACGGCGGCCAGTATGTAGAAAAGGACAGTGGTAAAAGTCATGGATCAGACCCTGGGCTTCAACGGTAAGGAGCGTCGTCGGCCCGGCGGCGGGCGATGTCGGCTTCGTAGCGGTCGCCCACGGCGAGCAGCATGTCTTTGGTGAAATACAGGTCGCCGCGCTTTTCACCGTGGTATTCGTGGATATGGGTTTCCACGATCGAGTCCACGGGGCAGCTTTCCTCACAGAAGCCGCAGAAAATGCACTTGGTCAGATCGATGTCGTAACGCGTGGTGCGGCGGGTGCCGTCCTCGCGCTGGTCCGATTCGATGGTGATCGCCAAGGCCGGGCACACGGCTTCACACAGCTTGCACGCAATGCAGCGCTCTTCCCCGTTGGGGTAGCGGCGCAACGCGTGCAGGCCGCGGAATCGCGCCGACGTCGGCGTTTTTTCCTGCGGGTAACGCAAGGTGACCTTGCGCTTGAAAAAGTACTTGCCCGTCAGGCGCATGCCCTTGAGCAACTCGGTCAGCATCAGGCTGCCGAAGAAATCTTTGATCGCTTCCATATCCTGCCTCTGCCTGGCGGCTTAGCGCCAAATGTTCCAGGGCGTCTGCATCCAGATCGCCACCACGACCAGCCAAACGCCGGTCAGCGGGATGAAGATTTTCCAACCCAAACGCATGATCTGGTCATAGCGGTAGCGCGGGAACGAAGCGCGGAACCACACAAACAACGAGACCACAACGAACGTCTTCAGACCCAGCCAGATCCAACCCGGAATCCAGGTCAGCGGCGCGATGTCGATCGGGGACGCCCAGCCGCCCAGGAACATGATCGACGCCATGCACGACAGCAGGATCATGTTGGCGTATTCACCCAGGAAGAACAGGGCGAAGGCCATACCCGAGTACTCGACCATGTGGCCGGCCACGATTTCCGATTCGCCTTCGACGACGTCGAACGGGTGACGGTTGGTTTCAGCCACGATAGCCACGACGTAGATCACGAACAGCGGCAACAGCGGCAGCCAGTTCCAGGACATGAACGTCAGGCCCTTGTCGGCAAACCAGCCGCGGTTCTGGACGTTGACGATCTCGGACATGTTCAGGCTGCCCGACACCAGCAGCACCGTGACAAGCACGAAGCCGATGGCCAGTTCGTAGGACAGCATCTGTGCCGAAGCGCGCAGCGCGCCCAGGAAGGCGTACTTGGAGTTCGACGCCCAGCCCGCCACGATCACGCCATATACGCCGATCGACGTAATAGCCATGATGTACAGCAGGCCGGCGTTGACGTTGGCCAGCACGACATCGGGACCAAAAGGAATCACGGCCCAGGCAGCCAGCGCGGGCATCAGCGTGACCACGGGGGCCACGACGAACAGCACCTTGTTGGCTTCGCTGGGGACGATGACTTCCTTGGTCAGCAGCTTGAACACGTCGGCAAACGGCTGCAACAGCCCCCTGAACCCGACACGGTTCGGACCCACGCGCACATGCATGGCGCCAATCATCTTGCGTTCCCAGTACGTCAGGTACGCAACGCACAGAATGATCGGCACGGCGATGATCACAATCTTGATGAGGGTCCAGAGGACCATCCAAACCGTCGGGCCCAGCAATTCCTGCCCGTGGCTCTCAAGAACATTAAGCCATTCCATCAGGCACGCTCCACGCTGAGTTGACCGAATGCGCCACCCAGGGCTGCGGTGTTTTCAAAGGCTGCGGAAATGCGCACGGCGCGATCGGCCACGGCATCGTCCTGCACGGTTTCAAGTTCGACGGCGCCTTCAGCACCGGCCACGCGCACCTTGACCCCGGCCGTCAGGCCCAGGCTTGCGAGCGTGCGGCCGTTCATGGCGGCGGCGGGCTTGCGGGATGCGGGGGCTGCTTGCAGCGGCTCGGAGCGGCGGACCATGGCGTCGGTGCGATAGATCGGCACATCGGCGACGCGTTCCAGACCGGTCAGCGCCTGACCCAGGCCCAACGGCGCCTTGACGTCGTTGGACAAGCGGCCTTCGATGCCGCCGGCCAGCGCGGCATCGCGCACCGATTCCGACGTTTCATCGTCAAAGCCGGCCAGATGCAGCACGTTGCCCAGCACGCGCAGAACCTTCCAGCCCGGACGCGTCTGACCCATCGGTGCAACCGTGCCCTTGAAGCTTTGGGCCAGGCCTTGCGCGTTGACGAAGGTGCCCGACGTTTCGGTGAACGGCGACACCGGCAACATGACGTCGGCCCACTCGGCGGCTGCCGAACGGTACGGCGTCAAGGCCACGGCGAACTGCGCGCCGCGCAGCGCGGCGATGGCTTGCTGGCCGTTATCGGCGTCCAGCAGCGGTTCGGCGTGCAACACGATGTAGGCCTTGAGCGGCTCGGCCAGCATGGCAGCGGCGGTCTTGCCGCCCTTGCCCGGCACGGCGCCGGCCAGGTAACCGCCGACGGTGTTGCCGCCGGAAGTCAGGAAGCCGAACTTGCCACCGGCCAGGTTTGCCACGGCGCGGCCGTTGGCGGCCAACGTCGTCGCTTGCGCACTGGCCACGGCCATGTTGCCCAGCAGCACGGCGGTGTTGGCGCCGGAAGCCAGGCTGGCGGCGATGAGCTTGGCGTTTTCGCCCGGGGTGACCGAGGCGAATTCGGCCGGCACGGCCTGTTCCTTGGCTTGCGCCAGGGCGACGGCCACTTCGGCCAGCGCGCGCGGCAGCTCGGACGGCGTCACGGTGATGCGGGCAGCGACGGGCATCAGGGGATCGTCAGCGGCGCTGTCGACCATCAGGATCTGCGTGCCGCGCTTGGCGGCCTGGCGCAGGCGTTGCGCCATCAGCGGGTGATCCTTGCGCAGGAACGAGCCGACGACCAGGACGCGGTCCAGGTTGTCGAGTTCAGCGATGGGCATGCCCAGCCACGGCGCACCGGTCAACGCGGCGTCAAAGGCCGGGTCGGTCTGGCGCAGGCGGAAGTCGATGTTCTCGGAACCCAGCGCGCGGACCAGGCGGCCCAGCAACGCATATTCTTCCGTGGTGGCGTATTCGGACGCCAACGCACCGATCTGGCCGGCGCCAAAGCTGTCGCGAACGCGCGACAGGCCTTGGGCCACGGCTTGCAGCGCGTCAGCCCACGAGGCTTCCTGCCACTTGCCGTCGGTGCCCTTGATCATCGGGGCGGTCAGGCGGTCGTCGCTGTTCAGGCCTTCGTACGAGAAGCGGTCGCGGTCGCTGATCCAGCATTCGTTGACGGCGTCGTCTTCGAAAGGAACCACGCGCATGACGCGGTCGCCCTTGACCTGAACCACCAGGTTGGCGCCCAGGCTGTCGTGCGGGCTGACCGAACGGCGGCGGGCCAGTTCCCAGGTGCGGGCGCTGTAGCGGAAAGGCTTGGAGGTCAGCGCGCCCACCGGACAGATGTCGATCATGTTGCCCGAGAGCTCGGACTCGATCGAGCGGCCGACGAACGTCGTGATCTCGGAGTGTTCGCCACGGCCCAGCATGCCCAATTCCATGACGCCGGCGATTTCCTGGCCGAAGCGCACGCAGCGGGTGCAGTGGATGCAGCGCGTCATTTCCTCGGCGGAAACCAGCGGACCCAGGTCCTTGTGGAACACGACGCGCTTTTCCTCTTGGTAACGCGAGGACGAGCCACCGTAGCCCACGGCCAGATCCTGCAACTGGCATTCGCCGCCCTGATCGCAGATCGGGCAGTCGAGGGGGTGATTGATAAGCAAGAATTCCATCACCGACTTCTGAGCGGCGCGAGCCTTTTCAGAGCAGGTGTGGACGACCATGCCGTTAGTCACGGGCGTGGCGCAGGCGGGCAGCGCCTTGGGCGCTTTTTCCACTTCAACCAGGCACATCCGGCAGTTGGCCGCGATGGACAGTTTCTTGTGGTAGCAGAAATGCGGCACGTAAAGCCCGACTTTCTGAGCGGCATGCATGACCATGCTGCCTTCGGGCACTTCGACCTGATTGCCGTCGACGGTTAGTTCAACCATTGCTGTTCCTGAGACCTACAGATATTGCGGGACCACACAAGACTTATGCTCGATGTGGTGCGCGAATTCGTCGCGAAAATGCTTGAGGAAGCCACGGACGGGCATGGCGGCGGCGTCACCCAGGGCGCAGATGGTGCGGCCCATGATGTTGCCTGCCACGTTGTCCAGCAAGTCCAGATCTTCCGGACGGCCGTGACCGTTTTCGATGCGATGCACCATGCGGTAGAGCCAGCCGGTGCCTTCGCGGCACGGCGTGCACTGGCCGCAGCTTTCCTCGAAATAGAAGTACGACAGACGCAGCAGTGACTTCACCATGCAACGCGTTTCGTCCATGACGATCACAGCGCCGGAGCCCAGCATCGAGCCGGCCTTGGCGATGGAGTCATAGTCCATCGTGCATTCCATGATGATGTCGGCCGGCAGCACCGGGGCGCTGGATCCGCCAGGGATCACCGCCTTCAGTTTCTTGCCGCCGCGCATGCCGCCCGCCAGTTCCAGCAGCGTCGAGAACGGCGTGCCCAGCGGGATCTCGTAGTTGCCGGGGCGTTCGACGTCGCCGGTGATCGAGAACAGCTTGGTGCCGCCGTTGTTCGGCTTGCCGACTTCCAGGTAGGCCTGGCCGCTGTTACGGATGATCCACGGCACCGCCGCGAACGTTTCCGTGTTGTTGATCGTGGTGGGCTTGCCGTACAGGCCGAAGCTGGCCGGAAACGGTGGCTTGAAGCGCGGTTGGCCCTTCTTGCCTTCCAGCGATTCCAGCAGCGCGGTTTCTTCGCCACAGATGTAGGCGCCGTAGCCGTGGAACGCGTGCAGCTGGAAGCTGTAGTCCGAACCCAGGATCTTGTCGCCCAGGAAGCCGGCGGCGCGCGCCTCTTCCAGCGCTTCCTCGAAGCGTTCGTACACTTCGAAGATTTCGCCGTGGATGTAGTTGTAGCCGACGCTGATGCCCATGGCGTAGGCCGCGATCGCCATGCCTTCAATCACGATGTGCGGATTGAAGCGCAGGATGTCGCGGTCCTTGAACGTGCCCGGCTCGCCTTCGTCCGAGTTGCAGACGAGGTACTTCTGGCCGGGGAACGCGCGCGGCATGAAGCTCCACTTCAGGCCGGTCGGGAAACCCGCGCCGCCACGGCCGCGCAAACCCGATGCCTTGACTTCGGCGATCACGTCTTCCGGCTTCATGCCGGTGGTCAGGATCTTCTTCAGGGCTTCGTAGCCGCCGCGCTTGACGTAGTCTTCCAGGCGCCAGTTGGCGCCGTCGACGTCGGCCATGATCTGCGGCTTGATGTGCCGGCCATGCAGGCACATCGAATTGGACAGGTCGTTCAGCGGATTGGGATCAAGCCCTTGCGCGAACTGCTTGTACAGGTCGGGCGCGTTCATGCCGACTCTCCTTGGACCTTGAGGGCCGCGACCAGCGCGTCCAGCTTCTCGTCCGTCATGCGCACGCACATATGCTTGTTGTTCACGATCAGCACGGGGGAATCGCCGCAGGCGCCCATGCATTCGCCTTCAACCAGCGTGAACTGGCCGTCGGCGGTGGTTTGACGGTAGTCGACACCCAGCTTGCGCTTGAGGTATTCGCCCGCACGGTCGCCATCGCGCAAGGCACAGGGCAGGTTCGTGCAGACGGCGATCTTGTTCTTGCCGACGGGCTTGACGTCGAACATGTTGTAGAACGTGGCGACTTCCTGCACCGCGATGGGCGGGACGCCAATGTAATTGGCCACATCTTCAATGGTTTCGGTAGCCAACCAGCCCTTCTCTTCTTGCGCGATGGCAAGCGAGGCCATGATGGCGGACTGCCGCTGGTCGGCCGGGAACTTCGCGAGTTCTCGGTCGATTTTCTGGTAGGCCTGTTCGGAAAGCAGCATAGTTTGAATCCGGGTTATGCGGGCGTGCTCGTGACTGTCTGGGCGGATCAGCGATCGATCTCGCCGAAAACGATGTCCTGCGTACCAATGATGGTGACGGCGTCGGCGATCATGTGACCGCGCGACATTTCATCCAACGATTGCAGGTGGACAAAGCCGGGGGCCCGAATCTTCAGGCGGTAAGGCTTGTTGGCGCCGTCCGACACCAGATAGATGCCGAACTCGCCCTTGGGGTGCTCCACCGAGGCATACGCCTCGCCCGGGGGCACGTGGAAACCTTCGGTGAAGAGCTTGAAGTGGTGAATCAGCTCTTCCATGTTGGTCTTCATGGCGGTGCGCTTGGGCGGGGCGATCTTGTGATTCTCGATCATGACCGGGCCCGGATTGTTGCGCAGCCATTCCACGCACTGGCGGATGATGCGGTTACTTTCACGCATTTCAGCGATGCGGACCAGATAGCGGTCGTAGCAGTCGCCGTTGACACCCACGGGGATGTCGAAATCGAGCAGGTCATAGACTTCGTAGGGCTGCGTCTTGCGCAAGTCCCAGGCGACGCCGGAGCCGCGCAGCATCGGGCCGGTAAAGCCCAGCGCCTTGGCGCGATCGGGGTCGACCACGCCGATGCCCACCAGGCGCTGCTTCCAGATGCGGTTGTCGGTCAGCAGCGTTTCGTACTCGTCGACGCAGGCCGGGAAGCGGTTGGTGAAGTCTTCGATGAAGTCCAGCAGCGAGCCGGAACGCGCGTCATTCATGATGCGCATTTCTTTGTCGCCACGGTATTTGCTGGTGTCGCCGTACTGCGGCATCGTGTCCGGCAAATCGCGGTAGACGCCGCCCGGACGATAGTAGGCCGCGTGCATGCGGGCGCCCGAGACCGCTTCGTAGCAGTCCATCAGGTCTTCGCGTTCACGGAAGGCGTACAGGAACACGGCCATCGCGCCCACGTCCAACGCGTGCGAACCCAGGGACATCAGGTGGTTCAGCAGGCGCGTGATTTCGTCGAACATCACACGGATGTACTGGGCGCGCAGCGGGGCTTCAACGCCCAGCAGCTTTTCGATGGCCATGACGTAGGCGTGCTCGTTGCACATCATGGACACGTAGTCCAGGCGGTCCATGTAGGGCAGCGCCTGGATGTAGGTCTTGTGCTCGGCCAGCTTTTCAGTGGCGCGATGCAGCAGGCCGATGTGCGGGTCGGCGCGCTGGATGACTTCGCCGTCCAGTTCAAGCACCAGGCGCAACACACCGTGCGCGGCCGGATGCTGAGGACCGAAGTTAAGCGTGTAGTTCTTGATTTCTGCCATGATTTAACGCCCCAAGCCGTAGGAGTCTTCGCGGACCACGCGCGGAGTGATCTCGCGCGGATCGATCGTGACCGGCTGGTAAATGACGCGCCGTTGTTCGGGGTCGTAACGCATTTCGACGGTGCCGGACAGCGGGAAGTCCTTGCGGAACGGATGGCCGATGAAGCCGTAATCGGTCAGGATGCGGCGCAGGTCGGGGTGACCTTCGAAGACGATGCCGTACAGGTCGAACGCCTCGCGCTCGAACCAGCCCACGGCCGGCCAGCATTCCATCAGCGACGCCACGATTGGGAATTCGTCATCGGCGGCCCAGGTACGTACACGCAGGCGCCAATTGTGTTCGATCGACAGCAGGTGGATCACCACGGCGAAACGCGCGCGGTGCACCTTGGCGCTGGGTTCCTCGGGCAGCTGGCGCGTGCCGTTGCCCCAGGTCAGGTAGTCGACGCCACAGAGGTCGATACAGGTTTCAAAGCGCAGGCCGGCTTCGGTGCGCAGCTTGTTGCAGACCGGGAACCATTGCTGCGCGGGCACTTCGAGCGTGAGCTCGCCCAACGCCTCGGTCAGCGCAATATCGGCGCCGAGGGTGGTCTGCAAATTGTTTTTCAGGGTTTCGAGCCTGGTCATCATCTTGTACGCTTAGGTGAACCGATACGCTGGTATCGCAGGGCCGGCGGCAAGGACTGCCGCGGACGGGGCGAGAGATCAGCGCGCAATCGTGTTGGTCAGACGGATCTTGTTCTGCATTTGCAGCAAGCCGTAGACCAGCGCCTCGGCCGTGGGCGGGCAGCCCGGCACGTAGACGTCTACCGGTACGATGCGGTCGCAGCCACGAACCACCGAATACGAGTAGTGGTAGTAGCCGCCGCCATTGGCACAGGAGCCCATGGACACGACCCAACGCGGCTCGGGCATCTGGTCGTAGACCTTGCGCAGCGCCGGCGCCATCTTGTTGCACAGCGTGCCAGCAACGATCATCAGATCGGACTGACGCGGACTGGGACGGAAGATGATGCCGAATTGGTCCAGGTCATAACGGGCCGCGCCCGCGTGCAT
The DNA here is from genome assembly GCF_036668755.1 of Achromobacter sp. ESBL13. Lineage (NCBI taxonomy): Bacteria > Pseudomonadati > Pseudomonadota > Betaproteobacteria > Burkholderiales > Alcaligenaceae > Achromobacter > Achromobacter sp. ESBL13. The sequence goes on from NZ_JAZEVT010000003.1 coordinate 482,271, forward strand.
CATCTCAACCGCGCAACAGGCCAGACCGAAGGTCATGGGCCACATGGAGCCGGTCTTCGCCCAATTAAGGAACTTGTCGGCGCTGGTTGTGATGAACCCTTGCTTGAGAATGCCGTCTATAGCCATATTCGTCTCTGATAGCGTGCGGTGAAGAAAAACCCGTGGGGGTTTATTCCCAGTCCAGCGCGCCCTTTTTCCATTCGTAGATGAAGCCGACGGTCAACACGGCTAGGAAAACCATGACCGTCCAGAAACCGACGAGTCCGACTGTGCCTTGGGCGATGGCCCACGGGAACAGGAACGCGATTTCCAGGTCGAAAAGAATGAACAAAATCGCCACCAGGTAGTAGCGCACGTCAAACTTCATGCGGGCGTCTTCGAACGCTTCGAAGCCGCACTCATAGGGCGACAGCTTCTCAGCGTAGGGACGCCGCGGGCCAAGGAGGGAGCCGGCCGTTAGAAGCGCGAACCCGATAAGGGTGGCCACTACGATAAACAGCAGGACGGGAAAATACTGTTGCAGGTTCATTCAGGCGTCCGTCAAATGCGCAAACCTTAGGATTGTAGCATTCGCGTGGTTACTTCCGGCTGAACTCTGTAGCTTGAACAACGGGTGAAAGACTGCATTCCTCAAATGGAACAATCGCAGTTTTCGGACCAGAAGCGCAAGCATACAGGACTCAGCTGACAAGCTCCCGAGCGTCATACAAAATCAGAACAAAGCACGAAAAAAAAGCCACCCCGAAGGGTGGCTTTATACGAACGAGCCGCAGCCCGTTCGTTCGCTTGCGCTTTATATCCAGACAGGGCTTGCGCCCTGCATTGGATTAGAAGCGGTGACGGACGCCCACGCCGACGGCGGTCGACTTCAGGTCGTCCACGAAGGCGTAGTTCTTGGCGTACGAACCGTAGGCGTACAGGTTGGTGCGCTTGGACAGGTCGTAGGTGTAGCCCAGCGAGTAGACTTGGGTCGACTCATCGCCGCCGGTCAACTTGGTGTTGCTGGGATCAACCATTTGCCACGAACCGAACAGGCTGCTTGCGCCGCCGATCGGGGCGGACAGGCCGACCATGTACGAGTTGGCCTTGAAGCCGTCAGCGAAAGCGTTAGCACCGAAGTTCACGCTGCCGATGTTGGTGTCGACGCCTTGACCAGCGAACCAGCCGTCGGTCGTGCGAGCGTAGGCCAGAGCCAGCTTCACAACTTCGAAGTCGTACGAACCGCCGATGGCGTACTGACGCGGGGTGGCATCAACCGAAGCCGACGACAGCTTGTTCGAGGCGTTCAGTTGGTCGTACGTCAGGGCGACGTTCAGGGGGCCGTTGACGTAGCGCAGACCGGTCGTGATGGCGCGGGTGTTGTCGGCGGTCTTGAAGCCGGTTTGAGCAGCGTTGGTGTCGTTCACGTTGAACGAGTAGCCGACGCCGAACTGGAAGCCGCTGAACGACGGGGTCTGATACATGACCATGTTGTCGTAGCGGTTCGTGTTGGCGGCGCTCAGAGCCACGCCGATGTTAGCTTGACCGAAGCCAGCGCCGAACGGATCGATCGAGCCGAAGTACTTCGACGCGATGTTGGTTTGGCGACCGAAGTCCAGTTGACCCCAGCTGTCGCTGGCCAGACCGACGGTGGCTTGACGACCGAACAGGCGGCCGCCTTGAGCGGAGTTGCCGTTACCGGAGTTGAAACCCGATTCCAGTTGGAAAACAGCGCGCAGGCCGTCACCCAGGTCTTCCGAACCACGCAGACCCCAGCGCGAACCGTTCTGGACGCCGTTGATCATGCCGAAACGGCTGCCGTTCGCCGCATCGTTCGGGGCGCCGCTGATCTTGTTGTAGCCGAGGCCCGTGTCGATGATGCCGTACAGGGTGACAGACGTTTCTGCCTGGGCGACACCGGCAAAACCGGCGAGCAGGGCGGCAGCGAGCAGAGTCTTTTTCATTTAAGAAATCTCCGTTGATTTGAGTGACAAGAGCAGCAATCCAGCAAACCAGCCTGCCGCCCCCCTAACTCCGCGAAGGGAAGTTGACGCTATTGCATCAAAAATCGAGGGGACTGGCTATGGTCGGCATCAGAAAAGTGCAGGTTTGCGACACCCCTGTTGGGATCTTGCAACATCGCGATGGTGCCGCTCCAGTGGTGTTAGGGCTAACCCGACCCCAAACGGGTAAGCACGTATCCATGCGACTTTCAGCCCTGCCCCTAATTATTCGGGGCGTTTTCCCGGCTGTCTTTCAGGCGCCTTTCGCGCACCAACACATCGGCTTTGTACACGGAAATCGGTTTTGCCCCCGTGAACAGGCGTCGCGCCGACTGTGACCGCGCCACATTTCCATAACATTGTTATTTATAAAAATCGTCGATATTATTCCCTGCATCCCTGCCCCCCCTGCCCCCCTTTTCCTCTGCCCATGCCCGTCTCCCCATCCGACCAACCGGAACGCAATGAGCGCAGCGAGCGCAATGAACGCCTCAACGCGCTGCGTCGACAGATGATTCTGGATGCCGCGCAGCGCGTCTTCGCGCGCGACGGCCTGGAAAAGACCACGATCCGGGCAATCGCGAAGGAAGCCGGCTGCACCACCGGCGCGATCTACCCCTGGTTTGCCGGCAAGGAAGCGCTTTATGGCGAACTGCTGGACGAGTCGCTGCTGGGCCTGCACGACCATCTGGCTGACGCGGCAGCCTGGCCCGCTTCCGGGGCGGCGCGCAAGACCATTCACACCTTTTTCGAGTACTACGCCCAGCGCCCCACGGATTTTTCGCTGGGCCTGTACCTGTTCCAGGGGCTGGGGCCGCGCGGCCTGGGCAGGGACATGGACGAAAAGCTCAACGCCCGGCTGCGCCAATGCGTGGACCATATCGGCGCCGCGCTGGCGCGTACCAAGTCCTGGGACCCGGCCACCGTGGCGGTCGAACAGATGAACGCGTTCACCTATCTGATGGGACTGTTGCTGTTGCAGCACACGCATCGCTTGAAATCCCTCGGGCAGCAGGCCGACGCCCTGCTGGACCACTATTGCCTTGTCCTGGAGCAACGATGACCGCCGCCCTTCCCGCCACCGACGCCGACGCGCCGCTGATCAGCCTGGCCGACTTTCACATCCTGCTGGCCGACCAGCATCCCTTTTCGCTGCTGTTGGGCATAGACGTCGTGCGCATCGGGCGCGGCACCGCCCGCGCGGTGCTGCCGGCCCGCGAGGCGCACCAGCGGCTGGGCGGCATCGTGGCCGGTCCGATGCTGATGGGACTGGCCGATCTGGCCATGTACGCCGCGGTGGTCGGGGCCACGGGCCAGACGCACGCGGTCACGGCAAGCCTGACCATCAATTTCCTGCGCAAAAGCCCCGCCGGCGCCATCCATGCCGATGCGCGGCTGCTGAAGGTGGGCAGATTGTCCGCCGGCGAAGTCATCCTGACAGGCGAGGGCTCGGACGAACCCGTGGCCCACATCGTGAGCACGTGGTCCGTGCCCAAGCCATGAACCTGCGTATCAGCATCGTAGGCATGGGCGACACCGGCACGATGGCCGCGCGACGCTTGCTGGAAGCCGAACCCGACATTGCGCTGACCCTGTACGACCTGGACCCGGAACGCTGCGAGCCTTTTCGCGGCTCGGCCACGCTGGCCACCTCCGCGCGCGAAGCCTTGATGGAATCAGACACCATCGTGCTGGCCCTGCCGCGCGAACGGGAAATTGACCGCACGCTGGAACGCTTCAGTGATGGCGCGGTGACCGCGCCGATCCGGGGCAAGCTCATCGTGGACCTGGCGCCGCCGCCGCCGGAACGCGCGCACCAGCTGGATCGCGCGGTAGCGCTTGCGGGCGGCCGCTATACCAGCATCCCGGGGTTGGCCGTCGGCGACGCAAGCGGCATCGCGGGCAACGTACAGCGCCGGCTGCTACGCGTCTTGTTGTGCCCGGCCTGATCTGCAATAGCGCTCGGCCACGGCCACGCACAGCGCCAGCCAGGCCAGCGTGACGGCAAAGCCGGCCACCACGTCGCTGGCGAAATGCACTTGCAGCAAGATGCGGCTAAGGCCGATGGCCATGATCAGCGCGCCCGCCGCCGCCACGCACGGCCAGCGCCATTGGGCCGGCGACAATCGCCACACCAGATAGCAGGCGGTGCCGTATACCGCCATTGCCGCCGACGCATGCCCACTGGGAAAGCTCCAGCCCGCCGCTACCGCGAAGCCGTGATCGTGTTCCGGCCGGACGCGTTCAAACGTGTGCTTCAGCACCCAATTCAGCGCCCCGCCCAAGCCCGTGGCCAGCGCGCAAAACACGGCCAGCCGCCACCACCCGGTCCACAGCAGATAAAGCGTCATCAATACGCTGAGCACGGTCAGGAAGTTGCGGTCGCCCAGATACGTGAACCAGGACAGCAGCCACAGCAGCGACGCGTTCATCGACATGCTCAACGCGTCGGCCAATGCGCCGTCGAAGGCCACCACATCGCCCTGGCTATGCACCGCCCACGCCAGCAACCCAAAGATCGCCACCGCCAGCGCCACGCCCGCCACGATGGCGCCGCGGCGGGCGTCAGTCGGCCGGCCCGCCACGACACGGACGGTGTACAGGGCAAAGGCGCCCGTCAACAACGGCAATGCAATGAACAATTCCAGGGCATGGGCCGCGGCCCATTGCGCGTACGGATCTGTCATGGCGCGGTCACCGCTCGACCGTGCTGACCAGCGTCTTGTCGACCGGTGCGAACACGTGGGCGGCTTCGGCATAGTCCCAGCGTTCGACATGGCACATCTGCTGGTCGCCCTCGCCTTCGCGTGTGATCACGTTCACGGAATTGGGCACGCTGCCCCGCACCCGGCTTGAGCACGCCGTACCCGCCTGCACGATCCAGCCTGCCGGCTTGCCCGCCGCCGACAGCGGCAGCACATAGGGCAAGTGGATATGCCCGCCCAACACCAGGTCGATACCCGATTGCGCCCAGGCCGCCAGCGCGCGTTCGCGCCCGTTAAGCAGATTGGACAGGTCGGATTCCACCTTGGCGCGCACGGGATGATGCGCGACGACCACCCGCAACTGCCCGGGGCGCGCCTGCCGCAGGCGCTGCGCCACGCGGGCAATCTGCGCGTCGGAAATTTCGCCGTCCTTATGGCGGCGCGGCCGCGTGGTGTTCACGCCGATAGCCAGCAGGCCGGCATTTTCGAACACCGGCTCCAGCACCGCGCCCAGCGCCCGCTTGTAGTTGCCATAGGGGTTCAGCACGCGCGCGAACACGTTGATCAACGGGATGTCGTGGTTGCCCGGCACGGCCAGGACGGGCAGCGACAGGCGTTCGATGAACTTGCGCGCCGCCGCGAATTGCCCGCGCCGCGCGCGCTGCGTGATATCGCCGCTTAACACGACCAGATCCGGGTTCAGCGATCGCGCCAAGTCCAGCGCGGCCTCGACCACAGGTTTGCGCTCGGTGCCGAAATGCGTGTCGGACAATTGCAATATCCGCGTCATGAGCGATCCAGGTATTGCGAATCCGCGGGCACCACCAGCGGCAGCTTTTCGTCGGCCACCTTGAATTCCAGCGGCGTGTTCATCCATGAAATCTCGCCGTCCATCGCGACCTTGACGCGATGGCGCCCCCGAATGCGCACCGTCATGCGGTGAAAGCCGAAGCTGATGACGTGCTCGGCCTCGCCCAGGCGGCTGAAAAGGCCGCGCAGCAGCAGGCCGTACAGCGCCAGCGTGCCCACCGGTTTGACCGTCATGGCCACCAGCCGGTCCCGGTCCAGGTCCTCGGACTCGATACCCACATGTTCCAGCTGCAACTTGTTGTTGCCCACCACCAGCGTCGGCGTGCGCAGGTCGCTTACCTGGCCCTTTTCTTCCAGTTGCAGCCGCAATTGGCGCGGCGCGCGCAGCAGGGTCACCACGCCGGACCACAACGCCACCAGCCGGCTCCGGCCAAAGCGCTGCTTATAGGCCTCGCGGTCTTCCAGCAGCGTGGGATACAGCCCCAGGCTGGCGTTCACAAGAAACAGCCGGCCGTTCAGCTGGCCGACGCGTACCGGCTGGATATGGCCTTGCAGAAAGCCGCGCAGCGCAACGTCGGTGTCTTGCGAGATACCGTAGGCGCGCCCGAAGTAATTGAACGTGCCCTGCGGCAGGATGCCGAACGGCACGCCCTTGCCCAGCACGGTGGCGGCCACGGCGTTCAGCGTGCCGTCGCCGCCCGCCGCGATGACCACGCCTTGTTCGTGTTGCGCGCGCTTGACGGCGGACTGTGCCGTTTCGGTGAGGCGGGTCGGGTCGTCCACCGGCATCAGCGTGTAACGCCTGCCCGCTTCATCGAGAATGCCGCGGATGGTGTCTTGCAGGACCTGCGCGTCGCCGCGCCCCGATCCTGTATTGAGGACGATGAATAGCGGCTCTTGTCCCGTCAGGGATTGCGCTTCGGTGCCTGGGCGCTGGTCGGATGGAGTCATGGGAGAAAGATAGCCCATGCCGGTAAAACGCCGCAAGGCGGCATGCGCTGCGCCGACCCCTCAACGGGCCTCGCTTGGCGAGGCCCGTTCCCCCACGGTCAACGGCCGATGGCGTACGCCTGCATCAGGCGTGGCGTTGCGGCTGCATGTAGCAGCCCGTCTTCATCGCGCGAGGCCGCCGTCAAGCGGCCAACCGACCACTGCGGCAATTCCTCGATCTGATGACCGCGCTGACGCAGCCCGTCGATCACGTCGGCGCCAAAGCTTGCCTCCAGCGCCAGATGGCCCGGCTTGCGATCGCGCGGATAGAACGAAGTGGGAAAGTGCATGGTGTGCGACATCGGCAGGTCGATGGCTTCCTGCAAATTCAGCCCGTGATGCACGTGACGCAGAAAGAACAGCAATTGCCATTGTTCCTGCTGATCCCCGCCAGGCGTGCCGAAAGCCAGGTACGGCTTGCCATCGCGCAGCGCCAAAGACGGCGTCAGCGTCGTGCGCGGCCGCTTGCCCGGCGCCAGCGTGCCCGGCAAGCCCTCTTCCAGCCAGAACATCTGCGCGCGCGTGTTCAGCCCGAAGCCCAGCTCGGGGATCACCGGCGACGACTGGAACCAGCCGCCCGACGGCGTGGCCGAAATCATGTTGCCCCAGCGGTCTATTACGTCCACATGCGTGGTGTCGCCGCGCTTGGCCGACGCGCGCATATCGGCCAGCGTGGGTTCGTTGGTGGCGCTGCCATGCGCCGACACCGACGACAGGCGTTCCAGCGTGTCCATCACGCGCGCCACCTGCGCCTCGAAGCCGGGCACCTGGCCGGGCAACAGATCATGCGAGGCCGTCTCACCGATCAATGCGCGGCGTTCGTCGTTGTAGGCGTCCGACAGCAGGTGCGCCAGCGGCACGTCGATGAAAGCCGGGTCGCCGTAATAGGCTTCGCGATCGGCGAAGGCCAGTTTCATCGCCTCCGTAACCCGGTGGATGAACTCGACGCTGTTCGGGCCCACGCCCGCCAGGTCCATGTTCTTCAACAACGCCAGCGTTTGCAAAAACACCGGCCCTTGGCTCCAGGCGCCCGCCTTGGCTACGGTGTAGCCGTGGTAGTCGTAAGTCAGCGGGGTGTCGTAGCTGGCCGACCAGCCCGCCAGGTCGTCGGCCGTGATGACGCCACGGTGCGTCGTGCCGCTTTCGTCCATGACGTCGGTATTGCGAGCAAAGCGCTCGATTTCCTCGGCAATGAAGCCCCGGTAGAAGGCGTCCCGCGCCGCCTCGATCTGGCGTTCGCGGTCGTTGCCCACGCTTTCTGCCTCTTTCAGCACACGCGTCCACGTGCGCGCCAGAGCCGGATTGCGAAACAGCTTGCGCGCTTCGGGCACCTTGCCGCCGGGTACGTAAACCGCCGCGGTGGTGGGCCAATGGGCTTCAAAGAAATCCTTCAGGCCAGCGATAGTATTGGAGATGCGCGGCATCAGCGCATGCCCGTGTTCGGCGTAATAGATGGCCGGTTCCAGCACATCGCGCACGCGCATCGTGCCGTGGTCGCGCAGCAGCAGCATCCAGGCGTCGAACGCGCCGGGAATCACGGTGGCCAACAAGCCGTTACCCGGAATCAGCTTCAGCCCTTCGGCGCGGTATCGCTCAAGCGTGGCGGCCGCCGGCGTCGTGCCCTGTCCGCACAGCACTTCCAGCTTGCCCGTGCGCGCCGAATGGAAGATGGCCGGCACTTCGCCGGCGGGGCCGACCAGATGCGGCTCAACCACTTGCAGCACGAAGGCCGACGCCGCGCAGGCGTCAAACGCGTTGCCTCCGCGTTCCAGCAGCGACATGCCGGTCGCGCTGGCCAGCCAATGGGTAGAGGTCACGACACCGAAGGTGCCAAGGATTTCCGGGCGAGTCGTAAACATGATGCTTCCTGTAGCGGCGGCGCACGCCGCCCGCAAGTATGAAAAACGGGATCCGAAACCGGATCCCGTCGTTGGTCGCCCGGCTTACTTCTTGGCGACGCTCACACCCTTCAGGCGGATCAGGCCGTCGGGGTAAGGCACAAAGCCTTCAACCTTCTTTTGCACGCCGAAGGTCCACGGCAGATAGAACAGGTAAACGATGGGGCGCTGGTCCTGCATGCGGGTCAACACCTGGTCGTACAGCGCGCGGCGCTTGGCCGTGTCGGCTTCAGCGCGCGCATCGTTAAGCAGCTTGTCCACGCCCGCGTCGCAGAACTTGCCGTCGTTCAGGTTGCCCTTGCAGCTGACGTATTGATGGATATTGCCGCTGGGATCGACCCGGCCCGACCAACCGCTTTGGCCCACTTCAAAGTCGCCGCGCGCCAGCGAAGATTGCAGCGATGCGAATTCCACCGGGCGCAGCGTGATGTCGAAACCGGCCTCGGCACCCATGGCCTGCACCAACTCGAACACCTGCTGCATGGTCGTGTTGTTGCCGAAGGTGATCTCGAACTTCACGCGGTCATAGCCGGCTTCCTTCAACAACGCCTGCGCCTTCTTAGGGTCGCGGCCCTTGTGTTCGAAGGCGGTGTTGTAGGCGAAGCTGGCGGGCGGGAACGGCTGGTAGGCCGGTTGGAACATGCCTTCACCGATCACCTGGTTCAGCACATCGCGGTCGATGGCCAGGTCCAGCGCCTGGCGCACGCGCTTGTCCTTGGCCAACGGGTTGTTGGCGCGCGCGCCATTGCCCAGGTTGACCGAGATCGACTGAAAGCCCAGGCCCGTCACCGGCGCCAGGCGCAGGTTGCCGTCGTCCTTGACTGCCTTGGCGTCGCTGGGCGCCACCCGTTCGATGATGTCCAGGTCGCCCGCGCGCAGGTTGTTCAGGCGCACGGTGTTGTCGGGGATCGGCGTGAAAACCAGGCGGTCGAAATGGAAGTTGGCGGCGTCCCAGTACTTGGGAAATTTCTCCAGCACGATGCGGTCGTTCTGCACGCGCTCCTTGAACTGATACGGGCCGGAACATACCGGCTTGCCCCCTGGGTCCTTATCGAAGCTGGCGGGCGACATCATCATGCCGGCGCGGTCCGACAACTGGGACAGCAGCGAGGCGTCGGGCTCGGACAGGGTCAGCACCACGGTGTTGGCATCCGGCGCGTCCACGCTGGCGACGGTGGCCAGCTCGCTCTTGCGGTTGCTGTCGGGCAGCGTGCGGGCGCGGTCCAGGTTGGCCTTGACGGCGGCGGCGTTGACCGGCGTGCCGTCATGGAACACGGCATCGGTGCGCAGCTTGAATGTCAGCGTTTTGTTGTCCGGGCCTATCGTCCAGGACTGCGCCAGTTGGGGCACGATCTTCAAGTCGGGGGTGATGTCGACCAGCTTGTCGCACAGCGAGGCAAAGACAATGCGGCCCACGAAGGTGCGCGCGCGCACCGGGTCCAGCACGTCCGGGTCGTCCTGCAGACCGATACGCAGGGTGGACTGGGCTTGCGCCAGACCGCTGGCCAGCATTCCCGCCATGGCCATGGCGAGGCAAAGTTTACGCATGAGTGTTCTCCGTCGTTGCATCTGTGGAATTCTGCGCCAGGCGCGCGGCGATTGTATAGAGCGGTGGCCGTCCGGCTGCTAAACACGGCCCACGACCGGCCGCCTCGCGGACGCCGGGTGGCTGGGAAATCAAGGCAGGCGGCAAGGGGCGGAAAAGTCCACCGCCGCCGTCACGGACTCGCGTAGCCGGGCAACCAGCGGCCGCGCGTCGTCGCGCCGGTACTGGAACGAATACGGCAACGCGGCCGGCTCGGGGTCGCCTTGCAGCACACGCAGGCTGCCTTCCGCTTGCAAGGCCTGGGCCCAATGTTCGGGTATCAGCCCTACCCCGGTGCCTTCGATCAGCAGGCCGACGATCGCGCCCCAGTTGTTGCAGCAGAGCCTTTCGCCCGCGGCATCGCGCCCGGCCAGCCAGTCATCGATGATGCGGGTGGTGCCCGCGCCTGCCGGCAGGGTCACCAGCGGCAAGCGAGCCAGCAACGCGGGGGTCATGCGGGTGTCCGAGCCCAGGGCGGCGGGAGCCGCCGCCCAGGCAAAGCGGGCCTGGCCGATCGGAGTCGACGCGATATTCGCGCGCGAGGACCGGCCGGCGATGACGGCGAAATCCAGCTCGCCATCGGCCACGCGCTGCTCCAGCACCTGGCCGATGTCCACATAGGGTTCCAGCACCAGGTCGGGATAGGCGGCCCGCACCACGCCGATCAAGCGCGGTAGCCAGGTCAGCGCGGTCAGTTCCCCCACGCCGAAGCGGCAGCGGCCGCGCAGCCCGGGCGTTTCCGCCATGGACGCCCGCACCTGGTCGGCGGCGGCCAGCAATTGCCGGGCCTGCGGCAGCAGGCGCTGACCGGCGTCGGTCAGCGCAGCCTTATGCCCGCTGCGGTCAAACAGCGGCCGTCCCAGCGCGTCCTCAAGTTCGGTAATGCGTTTGGACAGCGACGACACCGACAGGTGCAGCCGTTCAGCGGCCACGGCAAAGCTGGCGCAGGTGGCGGCCCAGTAGAACGCTTCAAGTTGCTTGAGAGTCATGCGCGGATTGTAGGGCGGGGCCTCGCTGCCGAACGCGGTAGGCGCAGCGGCGCGCGCCGCTCAGGATATGTTCTTCGCGATCCACCTGTACGTCCGCGCCCAGCACTTTCCGGAACAGATCCAGCTCGCTGCGGCAAAAGCCCATACAGGCCTTGGCGGCCGAGCAGATCGGACAGTGGTTTTCGATAAGCAGGAAATCGGCGCCGTCCTTGCGCAATTCGGCCATATAGCCTTCGGACGAGCGCACTTGCACCAGGCGGTCAAGGCGGGATGGCAGATCTTCCGCGCCCGCCATCGCGCGCTGATAGCCTTCCAGCATGGCGGCCTCGCGCGCCTGGATCAGCTTGTCCACGCCGTCGTCGCCGAACACCTGGCGCACGGCCCCAATCATCTGCACCGTCATTTCGGCGTGCGTATCGGGAAAGCGGCCGTGGCCGGCATCGGTCAGAAACCAGATCTGGGTAGGCCGGCCGCGCCCGGCGCTGTGGCTTTCGGAGTCGACCAGCCCGTCTGCATGCAGCCGCGTCATCTGTTGGCGCACCGCTTCGGCGGTCACGTCCATGGCCTTGGCGATGACGGCAACCGACTGCGGGCCGCGCGTCTTCAAGGTCATCAACACGCGGTCCGCCGGCTGATGCGGCATCCAGGTGACGGGGTGGGACAGGCTGTCGGACATGACGATATCGATACTCCGGGCGTAAGGTTCCTATGGTGCCATGAACTTGGCGGCCCATCAGCCGGTTGCATCAGCGCCAGCCTTCAGCGCCTCACATCAGCGCCCCCGCTTCCCAGCCGCCCCCCAGCGCCTTGTACAGCGCCACCAGACGGGTATAGGAATCCGTTTCGGCGACCGCCACGGCGTCCTGGGCGCGCAAAAGCGTACGCTGCGCGTCCAGCACCGTCAAATACGGCGCACTACCCTCGCGATAGCGCAACCGCGCCAGTTCCGCCGCGCGCCGGCTGTGCGCCGCCGCCTGTGCCAGATTGCCCAGGCGCTGTTGGGTCTGGCCAAACTCGGTCAGCGCCGACTCCAGTTCTTCCACCGCTTGAAGCACCGTTTGCTCGTAGCGCGCCACCACCCCGTCGGCGCGCGCGACGGCCGCGCGATTTCTGGCCAGCGCCGTCGGCAAGTGCAAGGCCGGCCAATTCACGCCCGATGCCACGCTGAACGCCCGGCTGGACGCCGTGCCGAAGTCCGCCCCGCGCAACGCCACAAAGCCCAGGAACCCGCCCAGGTCGATACGCGGATAAAGCTCTGCCGTGGCCACGCCCACGTCCGCGTTGGCGGCGGCCATATTGCGTTCGGCCGCCGCAACGTCCGGCCGGCGCGACAGCAGCGCCGCCACGTCCCCGATCGGCAGGCGCGTTGCCAATGGGGTCAGCGGTTTACCGGCATCCAGTTCGGCCAGCTCCACGGGTCGCAGCCCGGCCAATACCGCCAGCCGATACTGCGCCAGCCGCCTGGCAGTGACTTGCACGGGCACGCTGGCTTGCACGGTTTCCAGTTCGGCACGCGCGCTGGCCAGATCACCCTCATCGCCTCGGCCGTCCTGCACCAGCGCCTGAGTCACACGCAGACTGTCGCGCTGGCTTTCCAGGTTGGCCCGCGCCACGGCCAGGCGCTGTTCGGCGCCGCGCAGTTCGAAGTAATTGCGGGCCACTTCGGCCGCCACCACGATGCGCGTCTGGGCCAGGTCGGCCGCCTGCCCTTCGCTGCGCGCCGCCGCACCTTCGGCCGCCTGCCGCAGGCGTCCCCACAGGTCCAGCTCCCAGGTGGCGTCAAAACCCGCCCGATAGCTTTGGGCCAGGCTGCGCTGCCCGGCCGTGCCCGCGTTGGCCTGCGACAGGCTGCGTTCATAGCGCCCGTCCAGCGTCACGGCGGGCAAGCGGTCCAGCTCTTTCTCGTCCAGCACGGCGCGCGACTCGGCCAGGCGAGACTGGGCGATGCGGATGTCGTGATTACGGCTCAAGGCCAGGTCCACCAGCTGGTCCAGCTGGGGGTCTTGCAGTTGCTTCCACCAATCGCGTTGCAGCGCGTCAGAAGAAAACAGCGCCTGCTCGGGGCTGGCCAGCACCACGGGCGCGGCTTGCGGCCGTTGGTACCGGGGGCCCACGGCGCAGCCGGACAACGCCAGCACCAGCGCCAACAGCGTTGACCGCAGCACGATGGCGGCGCGGCGCGGGCGATCCGGCGCAGCCGAGATCGGAGGCAGGCACGACCGTTCGAACCCCGCAATGAGGGCCGCGCGGCGCAGGGGTTCTGATGCAGAAATTTCAATCATGGTCGGCTCCTTAATGCGGGATAGCGGCGCGGCCGTCTTCGGCTTGCGCCGCGGCCAGTTCACGCGCGCGCGGCGTATCGCTGGCGGCGCGGTGGTCACGCGCAAGCACGGTGTAGACGGTAGGCAGCACGAACAGCGTGAACAGCGTGCCCACCAGCAAGCCCACCACGATGACCATGCCCAGGCTGTAGCGGCTATGCGCGCCCGCCCCCGTGGCGAACAGCAAGGGGATCAGCCCCATCACCATTGCCGCCGTCGTCATCAGAATGGGACGCAAGCGGATGCGCGCGGCCTGTTCCATTGCCGCACGCCGATCCAGCCCGTGGCTGACCTGCATCTCGTTGGCGAACTCCACCATCAGGATGCCGTGCTTGCTGATCAGGCCGATCAACGTCACCAGCCCGATCTGCGTATAGATATTGACGGTGGCCATGCCCAGCGCCAGCGGGATCAGCGCGCCGCATATCGACATCGGCACGCTGACCAGGATGATGAACGGGTCGCGCAGGCTTTCGTATTGCGCGGCCAGCACCAGGTAGATGACGATGATGGCGAACAGGAACGTGATCATCAGCGCCGAGCCTTCCTGGCTGAACTGGCGCGCATCCGATTGCCAGTCAAAGCTGAAGCCGGCAGGCAGGTTCTGCGCCTGTTGCGACAGGAATGTCACCGCGTCGCCCATGGTGACGCCGGGCATGGGAATGGCCTGAAACGTGGCGGCGTTCAGCTGGTTGAACTGCGTCAGTGAATTGGGTTCCACGCCCATGGACACCGACACCAGGTTCGACAGCGGCACCTGTGCGCCGCTGGCGCTTTTGACGTGGAACTGTGCCAAGGCCTGGGGCGACACACGCAGATCACGGCGGCTTTGCGGAATGACGTCATACGAACGCCCGTCCATGCCGAAGCGGTTGACGTAGTTTTCGCCCACCAGCACCGCCAGCGTATCGCCGATGTCCTTCATGGTGACGCCCAGGCTGTTGGCCTTGGCCCGGTCCACCGTCAGTTGCACCACGGGGTTGTTGTAGTCCAGGTCGCTATCCACCACCATGAACAGCCCGCTGGCCCGCGCGGCCTGCTTCAAGCTTTCCATGGCCTCGTAGACGACGCGGTAATCCGCCGCGCTCATCAGCACCATCTGCACCGGCAGCCCGCCGGTGGACCCGGGCAACGACGGCAGCTGGAACGCAAAGATGTTGCTGCCTTCCACCTGGTTGGCCAGCGATTGCATGTCGGCCTGGATGGCATCCGCGTTGCGCTTGCGGTCTTGCCAGTCCACAAAGTCCACGCCGCCGATGCTGTTGGACACGCCGTCCGATCCGTTGATCAACCAGCGCCCTTTTTGCTCGGGCACGGTCTTCATCACGTCGTCCCATTTCTTGCCGAACTTTTCCACATAGTCGATGTTGGCGTGCTGCGGGGATTTGATCGCGGTCAGCACGGTGGATTGGTCTTCGACGGGCGCCAGCTCGCGCTGCGCGGCGTTGTACAGGAAAGGCAGGCTGATCAGCACCGCCACCGCAATCAGGCCCGTCACCCAGCGATGCCGCAAGGACACGTCCAGCACGCGCCCATAGGCATTGCCCAGCCGGCCAAACATGCGTTCGGCGTTGCGCGCCATCCTGCCTTCCGACACGTGGCGGTTCAGCAGGAACGAACTCATGACCGGCGACAAAGTCAGTGCAATGACGCCCGACACCACCACCGCGCCTGCCAGCGTAAAGGCAAATTCCTTGAACAGCGACCCGGTCAGCCCGCCCATCAGCCCGATGGGCGCATACACAGCGGCCAGCGTGATCGTCATGGCGATTACCGGCCCGGCCACTTCCCGCGCGCCGATCAACGCCGCGCGCACGGGCGACTTGCCCTCTTCGATGTGACGATGCACGTTTTCCACCACCACGATGGCGTCGTCCACCACCAGGCCAATGGCCAGCACCATCGCCAGCAGGGTCAGCAGGTTCACGCTGAAGCCGAACAGCGCCATGATGGCCGCCCCGCCCAGCATGGAAAGCGGAATGGTGACCACGGGAATCAACACCGCGCGCAATGAGCCCAGGCAAAGAAAGATCACCACCACGACGATGGCGATGGCTTCCAGCAGCGTCTGCATCACGCCATCGATCGACGCGCTGATGAAGCGTGCCAGCTCGAACGGCACTTGCACGCTGGTGCCCGGGGGCAGGTTCTGCTTGATGTTGGGCAACAATTCCTGCAAGCGCTTGACGATGACCAGCGGGTTACCCACAGGCGTGGCATTCAGGCCAAAGTAGACGGCCGGTTCGCCGTCCATCAAGCCGCTGGAATCGGTGGATGCCGCGCCTAGTTCCACGGTGGCCACGTCGCCCAGCCGCACGATGGCGTCGCCATCACGCTTGACCACCAGGTCGCGAAACTGCGCCACATTGACCAGGTCGGTATTGACCTGGATGTTGGACACCACGTACAGGCCCTTGGCCTGACCGGGCGCGGCCTGCACGTTGTTATCGCGCAGCGCCCGCGCCAGTTCGCCCGCCGAGATGCCGCGCGCGGCCATGCGGTCCGGGTCCAGCCAGACGCGCATGGCCAGCTTTTGGCCGCCATACAGTTCCACGCTGGCCACGCCGTCGATCGAGGACAACTGCGGCTGCACCACGCGCGACAAATAATCGGTCAGTGCCGCCAGCGATAGCGTCGAACTGGCAAACCCCACATAGGCCACGGCGGTCGCCTCGCCCGCCGACTTGACCAGCACGGGGTCGTAGACGTCCTGCGGCAGCCGGTACTTGACCTCGTTGACCTTGGCCATCACCTCGGTCATGGCCTTGTTGGAATCGGCGTTCAGCTTCATCCGCACCGTGATCACGCTGCGGCCCTGCGTGGACGAGGACGACAGGTAATCGATGCCTTCCACCGTGGCCACCGATTGCGCGATAGGCTGCGTGACGAAGCCTTGCATCAGGTCGGGCGACGCGCCGGGGTATTGGGTGGTGATGGTGATGGTGGTGCTTTCGGTCAGCGGGTACTGCCGCACCGGCAGGCCGCTTAACGCCTTGATGCCCAGCAACAGGATCAGCGTGCTGACCACCAGCGCCAGCACGGGCCGGCGCACGAAAAGATCGGTGAATGTCATGATGCCTCCGCCGATGCGCCCAACGCGACGGTGTCCGCGCCGGTCACGTCAACGGCCGCGCCGTTGTGCAGCCGCAGTTGGCCCGACGTCACTACCTGATCGCCCGCGTTCAAGCCTTCAGTGACAACGACCCGGCCACGCACGCGCTCGGCCGTCTTGACGTAGGCTTGCCGCACCGTGGCGGGCACGGCGGCTTCGCCCGGCTTGGGCGTCGTCAGCACGTAGACGGAATCGCCGTAAGCGCTATAGCTGATGGCCGTTTCCGGCACCGTGATCACGTTGGGCCGGTCGGGCAGACGGATGCGGCCATGCGCGAACATGCCGGCGGCAAGCGCGCCATCGGCGTTGGCCAACGTTGCCTGCACACGCACAGTGCGCGATCCGGCGTCCACCTGCGGTTCGACGGTGGTGACCTGGCCGGGGAATTGGCGGTCGGCATATGCATCCACCGTCACCGTCACGGGCTGGCCCGCGCGCACGGCGCCCAGCGCCTGTTCGGGCAGGGTGATATTTGCGTACAGCGTCGAAGCGTCGGTCAACGACACCAGCGGATCGCCGGCGCGCGCGAACTGGCCCAGATGCACACGGCGCACGCCCAGCATGCCGTCGAACGGCGCCTTGACGCGCTTTTGCTCGATCAGCGCCTGTACGCGCCGGATGTCGCCGGCGGCCTGGTCGTAATCGGCCTGCGCCTGATCCAGCTGTTCCCGCGTGGCGGCCTGTTGCGGCAGCAGCCGGCGCGTGCGTTCCAACAAGGCGCGCGCATTGCGGGCCTGCGCCTCCAGCCGTGCCAGCTCGCCGCGTTCCGGCGCATCGTTCATCTGCACCAGCAGTTGGCCGGCCTTCACCGCTTGACCCGCCGTGAAAAGAATCTGGGTGACCCGGCCATCCACTTCGGCGGGCACTTGCACCTGGCGCGTGGCCTCCAATGAGCCGATGCCGGCCAGCGCCAGCGGAAAATCCGCCTGCACGGCGGGCGCCACCGCAACCTTGGCCGGCGCCATCGCCCATCCGCCCTGCTGCGGCGCGCGGCCGGCCTTCCACGCCCACCCGCCCGCCAACGCCCCCACCAGCACAAGGGCCCCTGCGGCCCAGGCTCCAGATCTCGCCTTCATGATCGTTCTCTTTATTTATCCAAGAATAAGCTTGGATAATCCTTCATTCGCTCCATTTCGTCAAAGTGGACGTCGCAATGCGTCGCATAGCGCACCCCTATCGGCTCGGCCGCTAGCGGCGCCACGGGCGAAAAAAAACCGCCAGACAAGGCTGGCGGCTTTCAGGGTCAGGCGGCTTGGCCGGGCAGGACGCGTCCGGCGCCCGTTCAGGTGCGGACCATGTGCAGGTAATGGCGATGGCGTTCGTACTGGTCCAGGATGTCGCCGATAACCGCGTCGCGGCTCCAGCCCATGATGTCGTAGTCCTGCCCGCCTTCGCGCAGATGCACTTCGGCGCGGAAGTACTTGCGCTCTTCTTCGTCGGCGGCTTCGTCCGGCGTCAGGCTGGGGCGCACAAAGGCTTCCGGTTGCACGGCATACGAAAAGTCCAGGTGTTCGCCGTGCGAGACCTCAAGAATGGCGCTGCCGTCGCCTTCAACTTCACGCACTTCCACCGCATAGCCCTGCTTGCGCAGTTCCTCGGCCACGTCGTCCAGCGCCGGCCGCACCACATCGCTGATGAAGCGTTGCACGTGCGAGCGGCGCGGCATCATCACCATGTTGCGCAGGCGGCGTTCCCAGGATTGGCCGCCGCGCGCGGGGCGCGACAAGGTCAACGACTGATAGCGGATACCGCGCTTGGTGGCGTCCAGCTTCAGCGCCTTGAACAGCCCCCATAGCGACAGCAGCAAAATGATGGAGAACGGCAGCGCGCTGGCGATGGTGGCCGTCTGCAAGGCGGTCAGCCCGTCGGCCAGCAGCAGCGCGATGGCAACCGCACCCATCAGCACCGACCAGAAAATGCGTTGCCACACGGGGGTGCGGTCCGACCCGCCCGAGGCCAGCAGGTCAACCACCAGCGCGCCCGAGTCGGCGGACGTCACGAAAAACACCGCGACCATCGCAATGGCCACCACCGACAGCACACTGCTCCAAGGCAAATGTTCCAGGAAGGCGAACAGGGCCAGCGACGAATCTGCTTCGACCACCTCGGCCAGGCCTTGCACCTTGTCCACAAGGATCATGTGGATGGCCGTGTCGCCAAACACCGTCATCCAGAACAGGGTGAACCCGGCCGGCACCAGCAGCACGCCGGTGACGAATTCGCGGATGGTGCGCCCGCGCGAGATGCGCGCGATGAACAGGCCCACGAACGGCGACCACGCAATCCACCAGCCCCAATAGAACAAGGTCCACCCGCCGATCCAGTCGGTGGGCTCGTAGGCATACAGGTTGAAGGTCTTGTTGACGATGTCGGACAGGTACGCGCCCGTGTTCTGCACAAAGGTCTGGAACAGGAACACGGTGGGGCCGACCACCAGCACAAACAGCAACAGCACGGCCGCCAGCACCAGGTTGGTCTCGGACAGGATGCGGATGCCCTTATCCAAACCGCTGGCCACCGACAGCGTGGCCAGGCCGCAAGTGACGACGATGAGGATGATCTGCGTCGTCACGCCCACCGGGACGCCGAACAGGTGGTTCAGCCCGCTGTTGATCTGCGCCACGCCCAGGCCCAGCGACGTCGCCACGCCCAGCACCGTGCCGATGATGGCGAAGATGTCCACGGCATGGCCGATGGGGCCGTGGATGCGGTTCCCGATCAGCGGATACAGGGCAGAACGCAGCGTCAGCGGCAGCCCATGGCGGTAGCTGAAGAACGCCAGGATCAGCGCCACCACCGCATAGATCGCCCACGCATGCAGGCCCCAATGGAAGAACGTGATCTTCATGGCCTCGCGCGCGGCGACGGCCGTGCCCCCCTCGCCGACCGGCGGCGACATAAAGTGCATCACCGGTTCCGCCACCCCGAAGAACATCAGGCCGATGCCCATGCCCGCCGAAAACAGCATCGCAAACCAGGTGAAATTGCGGTAGTCGGGTTCGCTATGGTCCGGCCCGAGCTTGATGTCGCCATAGCGGCTCAAGGCCAGAAACACCACGGCCAGCAGGATGATGGCCACGACCAGGATGTAGAACCAGCTGACGTTACCCAGGATCCAGCCTTGCACGGATTCAAAAAGGCTTTGCGCCCGCTGCGGCGCAAGAATCGCGAATCCGACCAGCAACAGCGTGAAGATGGCCGCCGGGAAGAACACCGGGCGGTTGATGGTGGATGGTCGGGTTTCTGAAGACATGCTGCCGCTCCTTTCGCCCAGGGTTGCGAATTTCGGCGCCGGCCCCCTCAGCCCGACCGTTGCGCCGCGGTTATTACTATCACGGCCGGCATGCGGCTGACAATCTGTATCGGTGTTCTGCATCGGTGATTCGGGCCGCGATGCACCGGCCCAGGCAAGGCTATCCGACCGAAGTCGGCGCGCCGGGCGGCAAGGCGGCGGGCGCCGCGTCGGGCTGCGGGTCGCCAAACACCACCCGGCGGAAGAAACCGGCCAACACGGCCTCGGTCATTTCCAGGCTCACGCCTTGCGGATCGAAGGCGTAGCTAAATTGCATGCCGTCCGACAAGGCCAGCAGGCCAATCGCCAATTGTTCGGCCGGCATGGGCAGCGGTGTGCCCACGTGCGCGGAAAACTGCCGGACGTATTCCGTGGTGGCCGCGCGCAACTCTCGCAGGCAGTCGGTAAAACCGATGCGGAAATCGGGGTCGCGCGCCGCCTGGAGCTTGCCTTCCATCCAGAGCAGGAAGCAGTCGTTTTCGCGGTGGTGCGTGCTGTAGTACTGGACGACGCTGGCCTCCATTTGCGGGCGCGTTTCGCCTTCCTCGAAGATGGCGCGCATGTCGGCCATCACTTTTTCGTGATCGCGCCTGAGCAATTGCAGGAAAAGTTCGGTCTTGCTGCCGAAATTGGAATAGAAGGCGCCGCGCGTGTACCCCGCCAGTTCGGCGATGTCTTCGACGCTGGCGGCCACGAAGCCTTTGGTAAGGAATACCGATTGCGCAGCGTCCAGCAGACGCTGACGCGTCTGGTCTCTGCTTTGCTCTCGGGTTAAGCGCACTTTTGACATGGCGGGAGTTTAGCACTGGCAATGATCTCAAATACAGCCTTGTATCCGAATACAGAAGCGCATTAGAATTCAGCCCGTATCGAGCTTGACTCGCTTATGCCTTTAGCCCTTTTTCGGCCTTCCCCCCCTTTTCGCCCTTTTCGCGCCGCGAGGTGTTTCGTGAATTTTCCTGGCTCCAGCCCACAATCGTCGGCGCGCCCCCTTGCCGCAACCCTGACAACGCCCGCGCGGTCCCCATGGACTCGCCGCATGACGCTGCCCGCGCTGCTGGTGCTGGTCCTGGCCGTGTCGGCCTGCGGCCGCAAAGAAGAAACCGCCCCGGCACCGCGACCCGTAGTCGCCATGCCGACGCAGGCCGATGAACGGCTGCCCGCGTGGACTCTGCCTGGCGAAGTGCAGGCGCGCTACAGCACGCCGCTGTCTTTCCGGGTAGGGGGCAAGATCATCGAGCGGCAGGTTCGGCTGGGCGACAGCATCGTGCCCGGCCAGGTCGTCGCCAAGCTTGACCCCGCCGACGCCACCAAGAACGCCGCGGCCGCCAAGGCTCAGTTATCGGCGGCCCAGCATCAGCTGGACTACGCCCGGCAGCAGCTGGAGCGCGACCGCGCCCAGGCCCGTGAAAACCTGATTGCCGCCACCCAGCTGGAACAAACCCGCAACGCCTACGCCTCGGCCCTGGCGCAACGCGATCAGGCCGCCCAGCAGGCCGCGCTATCGGCCGACCAGCTCAAGTACACGACGCTACAGGCCGACCATGCGGGCGTCATCACCGCCGAACAGGCCGACACGGGGCAGAATGTGGCGGCCGGCACCCCCGTCTACCAACTGGCCTGGGCGGGCGACATCGACGCCATCTGCGACGTGCCGGAAAGCGTGCTGGCCGGCTTGACCATCGGCCAACGCGCCAACGTGACGCTGGGCCCGCTGCCCGGCCAGAACTTCACCGCCACGCTGCGCGAAATCGCGCCCGCCGCCGACCCGCAAAGCCGCACTTACCGCGTCAAGCTCACGCTGGAATCGCCGTCGCCGCAAGTGCGGCTGGGCATGACGGCCAACATCAGCTTCGACAACCACGGCACGGCCGACCAGGCCACCTACACCGTACCCGCCACCGCACTGTTCCATGACGGCAAGGACCCCGCCGTCTGGATCGTCAAGCCGAAAGAAGACACGCTGGAACTGCGCCGGGTGAAGGTGTTGCGCTTTGACGCGCGCACCGTGACCCTGGCCGGCGGCGTGTCGGCGGGTGAACGCGTGGTCTGGCAAGGCGTGCACACCGTGACCGCCGGTGAAAAAGTGCGGCCCGTGGCGCCGCTGCACGCCGAGGACTTCGCATCATGAGCAACCCCGCCGAAGATCCCGGCCACGATCACAAAGAAGGCAAGTTCAACCTGTCGGCCTGGGCGCTGCGCCACCAGCCGCTGGTCATTTTCCTGATTACGCTGGTCACGCTGTTTGGCGTGCTGTCGTATTCCAAACTGGCCCAGTCCGAAGACCCGCCCTTCACGTTCCGCGTGATGGTGATCAAGACCTTGTGGCCGGGCGCCACCGCCAAGCAGGTGCAGGAACAAGTCACCGACCGCATCGGCAAGAAGCTACAGGAAACGCCCAACACGGACTTCCTGCGCAGCTACTCGCGTCCCGGCGAATCGCTGATCTTCTACACCATGAAAGATTCGGCGCCCGCCAACACGGTGGCCGACCAGTGGTATCAGGTCCGCAAGAAGGTGGGCGATATCCAGGCCACGCTGCCGCAAGGGGTGCAAGGCCCGTTCTTCAACGACGAATTCGGCGACGTCTATACCAACATCTATACGCTGCATGGCGACGGCTTTTCGCCCGCGCAACTGCACGATTACGCCGACAACCTGCGTACCGTGCTGCTGCGCGTGCCGGGCGTGGCCAAGGTCGATTACTTTGCCGACCAGGCCGAACACGTCTACGTCGAAATCTCGAACACGCAGCTAAGCCGTCTAGGCGTGACGCCCCAGCAGATCGCGCAGGCCATCAACACGCAAAACGCGGTGTCCAGCGCCGGCACCCTGACCACGGCCGACGACCGCATCTTCGTGCGGCCAACGGGGCAGTTCGAAAACAGCCGCGCGCTGGCCGACACGCTGATCCGCGTCAACGACAAGTCGATCCGGCTGGGCGACATCGCCACGATCCATCGCGGCTATGACGACCCGCCCGCCGAGCAGATGCGCTTTAACGGCAACCCCGTGCTGGGCATCGGCATCACCATGCAACCGGGCCAGGACGTGGTGCGGCTGGGCGAGGCGCTGGACAAGACGTTCGACAAGCTGAAGGCGCAATTGCCCGCCGGCCTGACGCTGACGGAAGTGTCCAGCATGCCGGACGCGGTGTCGGATTCCGTTGACGAATTCCTGCGTTCGGTGGCCGAAGCGGTCGCCATCGTGCTGATCGTCAGCCTGGTGTCGCTGGGCCTGCGCACCGGCATGGTCGTCGTGATTTCGATCCCGGTGGTGCTGGCCATCACCGCGCTGTTCATGGATATGTTCGGCATCGGGCTGCACAAGGTGTCGCTGGGCACGCTGGTGCTGGCGCTGGGCCTGCTGGTGGATGACGCCATCATCGCCGTGGAAATGATGGCGGTAAAGCTGGAACAGGGCTGGAGCCGCGCGCGCGCCGCCGCCTTCGCCTACACCAGCACCGCGTTTCCCATGCTGACCGGCACGCTGGTCACCGTGGCCGGCTTTCTGCCGATCGCCCTGGCCAAGTCCAGCACCGGTGAATACACGCGGTCCATCTTCCAGGTGTCGGCCATTGCGCTGATCACCTCGTGGTTTGCCGCCGTGGTGTTGATTCCGCTGTTGGGCTACCGCCTGCTGCCCGAGCGCAAGCGCGACGCCCACCAGCCGCATGACCACGAACACGACATCTACAACACCCGCTTCTATCAGCGTCTGCGCGGTTGGGTGGCGTGGTGCGTGGACCGCCGCTTCTGGGTGCTGGCCGGCACGGTGGTGATTTTCGTCGTGGCGATGGCGGGCTTCAAGTTTGTACCGCAGCAATTCTTCCCCAGCTCGGACCGCACCGAACTAATGGTGGACGTGCGGCTGCAAGAGGGCGCGTCGTTCGCGGCCACGCTGCGCCAGGTCGAGCGGCTGGAAAAAGCGCTGGAAGGCCGGCCCGAGATCGACCATTCGGTCAGCTTCGTGGGCACCGGCGCGCCGCGCTTCTACCTGCCGCTGGACCAGCAACTGCCCACGCCGAACTTCGGGCAGCTGGTCATCACCGCGCACTCCGTAGAAGAACGCGAACAGCTGGCCCAGTGGCTTGAGCCGATGCTGCGGGAAAAATTCCCGGCCATACGCACGCGCCTGTCGCGCCTGGAAAACGGCCCGCCCGTGGGTTATCAGGTGCAGTTCCGCGTCAGCGGCGACAAGATCGCGGAAGTGCGCGCGGTGGCGGAAAAAGTCGCCGCCGAAGTGCGCGCCGACACGCGTTCCGTGAACGTGCAATTTGACTGGGACGAACCTTCGGAACGCTCGGTGCGATTCGACATCGACCAGCAAAAAGCACGCGAACTGGGTATCAGCGCCAGCGACGTATCCGACTTCCTGGCAATGACGCTGTCCGGCTACACCGTGACGCAATACCGCGAACGCGACAAGCTGATCAACGTCAGCCTGCGCGCCCCGAAAGAAGAACGCGTGGACCCCGCCCGCATCGCCACGCTGGCCATGCCCACGCCCAATGGCCCCGTGCCGCTGGGCAGCCTGGGCCAGGTGCACTATGACCTGGAATACGGCGTCATCTGGGAACGCGACCGCCAGCCCACCATCACGGTGCAGGCGGACGTGACCAGCGGCGCGCAAGGCATCGACGTCACCCACGCCATCGACAAGAAGCTGGACGCCATCCGCGCGGACCTGCCGGTGGGCTACCGCATTGAAGTGGGCGGTCCGGTCGAGGAAAGCGGCAAGGGGCAATCGTCCATCAATGCGCAGATGCCGCTGATGGCGGTGGCGGTGCTGACGCTGTTGATGGTGCAGTTGCAAAGCTTCTCGCGCGTGCTGATGGTGGTGCTGACCGCGCCGCTGGGCCTGATCGGCGTGGTGGCGGCGTTGCTGCTGTTCGGCAAGCCGTTCGGCTTCGTCGCCATGCTGGGCGTTATCGCGATGTTCGGCATCATCATGCGCAACTCGGTGATCCTGGTGGACCAGATCGAGCAGGACATCCTGAACGGCCACAAGCGCGTGGACGCCATCGTTGGCGCCACGGCACGGCGTTTCCGCCCCATCGTGCTGACCGCCGCCGCCGCCGTGCTGGCGTTGATTCCGCTGTTGCGCAGCAACTTCTTCGGGCCGATGGCCACGGCCTTGATGGGCGGCATTACCAGCGCCACGGTGCTGACGCTGTTCTTCCTGCCCGCCTTGTACGCGGCATGGTTCCGCGTGCGCCATGACGAGCGCGACGAGCCCGAAGGCGTTCCGCCCGGCGCCAACGCGGCCGATACGCTGCAACGAGGAGCCTGATGATGAAAATCCATCCAACGCGTTTTTCAGCTCGGCTGCGGGCGCTGCCCTTATTGCCGGCCTTGTCGCCGGCCCTGTTGCTGGCCTTGAGCGCCTGCGCGTTCGCCCCGGACAGCAAGCCGCCGGCAACCGCGACGCCTTTGCAATACGGCGTAGAGGCCCCGCCGCCCCAGGGCGCCACGGCCCAGGGCGTCGCGCAGCAATTCGAACAAGGCGCGCGGCCCGTGCCCGAATGGTGGAAGCGCTATGGGTCCGACGCGCTGAACGCCCTGGTGCAGGAAGGGCTGGCCAACAGCCCCAACCTTGCCGCCGCCGAGCGCAACCTGGCCGGCGCGCGCGAACAGCTGCGCGCGCAGGTCAATTCGTCATTGCTGCCGTCGGTGGACGCGGGCGCAAGCGGCACGCGCAACCGCGCACTGACCATGCCGAATCTGCCCGAGTCCACAGCGCTCTATAACGTGTTCACCGGCCAGATACAGGCCACTTACGACCTGGACCTGTTCGGCGCCGCCCGTTTTGCCAACGCGTCCCTGGCAGCGCAGGTTGAACAGCAGGCGTTCCGGCTGGAATCGGCCCGGCGGTCGCTGGCCGGCAATATCGTCACCGGCGCCATCACATCGGCCTCGCTGGCCGAACGCGTGGCGCTGACCGAAAAGCAGGTGGTGCTGCTGCGGCAAGTGGCGCGCGATACGCAGCGCCGCTACGAACTGGGATCTGCATCGCAAAACGATGCGCTGGACGCCGACCAGGACGCCGCCACGCTGGAAGCGTCGCTGCCCGGCCTGCGCGCGCAATGGCAGGCTACGCGCCACGCCCTGGCCGTGCTGTTGGGCCGCCGCCCGGACCAGGCGCCCGAGGATCTGGCATTCAGCACGCTTGCGGTGCCGCCGCGGGTGCCGGTGGTGGTGCCGTCCGAACTGTTGGCCTCGCGCCCCGACATCCTGGTGGCCGACGCCGTGGTGCAGGCCGCGTCGGCCGACGTAGGCGTGGCCACCGCGCAGTTGTTCCCCAGCCTGTCGTTGTCCGCGTCAATGGGCAAGGGCGGCTTCAGTTGGCCGGCCGCCCTGTCCGGGGCGGGGTCGATCTGGGCGATTGGCGCGTCGCTGACGCAGCCCATTTTTCACGGTGGCGCCTTGCTGGCCGAACGCCGCGCCGCCAAGGAACGCTACGAAGCGGCGGTGCTGCAATACAAGCAAACGGTGCTGACGGCATTCCAGGATGTGGCGGACACCCTGGCGCGCCTGGACGCGGACGGGCAGGCGCTGGCCTCGGCCGAGGCTTCGCGGCGCGCGGCAGAACAGTCTTACCGCAACACGGCCAGCCGCGTGCGCCTGGGTGCGCTGGCGCCCTATACCGAATACGCGGCCGAACAGCATTACGTGGCCGCGCGCCTGCGCGAACTGGAATACGCCAACGCCCGGCTGACGGAAACGGCGGCGCTGTTCCAGGCCATGGGGTCGCCCACCCGCGCGCCGGAGGTGGCTGCCGGCCCGCTCTGAGCTGCTTGCTATTGAACGGATGGTGCCGGCCCCCGCGATGGATACGCGGGGGCTTTTTCATGCCGGTTAGCGCGAGCGTCCCTGCTGTGGCACCCGCCGTGGCGCCCGGTTTATCACCCGCTGTGGCAAGCGCTGTGGCACACGCTTTATCACCCGCTGTGGCAAGCGCTTTTCCAACCGGCGCGCCGTGGGATCTTCGCCCGCATTGGGTAAACCCTGAGCAATATTGGCGCCAAAATAAGCTAACATTTTTGCAGCTTGCTTCCCTCCCTTTTCCCCTTCCACATCCCCGAGCCCACGGCGCGCGGCGCCGCCTTCCGTCCATGACCCAGATTCCCCAATTTCCCTTCGTATCGGTTTCCGGCACCCCCGAGGCCCGCGGCCGTTCCTACGGTCAACAGGCTGCCGCGCGCGTGCGCAAAAGCGCCGCCATGTACGGCCAGACGCTGGTCGACCTGGGCTACGACGCCATGGCGCGCACCGAACTCATCGCCCATTTCGCGCGCGAAATCGAAGCCTTCGCACCGCACTACCTGGAAGAAATGCGCGGCATCGCGGCAGGCGCCGACGTGCCGTTTGAAGACATCGTGATGGTCAACGCGCGCACGGAAGTGGTGGCCAAGGCGCGCGCCGAAAAGAAGAAGGCGGCCGAACTGGAACCCGGCGACGGCTGCACCGGCGCGCTGATCCTGCCCACCCGTTCGGCCAACGGCAACCTGATCCATGGACAGAATTGGGACTGGCGCGCGGAATGCGCCGAAACTGCCATCGTGCTGCGCGTGCGCAGCGACAACGGCCCGGACATCCTGACGTTCGTCGAAGCCGGTGGCCTGGCCCGCAGCGGCTTGAACAGCGCCGGCGTCTCCATCACCGCCAACTACCTGGAGTCCGACCGCGACTTCCGCCAACTGGGTGTGCCCCTGTCGCTGATCCGCCGCAAGGTGCTGGAACAGCAGCATTTCGCGCTGGCGATCAAGGCGGTAGCCACCACCGCCAAGTCGTGCTCCAACAACATCATGCTGGGCATGGCCGCAGGGTTTGGCGTGGATTACGAATGCACCACCGATGAAGCCTTTCCCATCTACCCGGGCAGCGACGACCTGATCGTGCACGCCAACCACTGGGTCAGCGAAGTGGCCTTGTCCAAGCTGCGCGACACCGGCCGCGCCAGCACGCCTGAAAGCGCGTACCGCGACTGGCGCGTGCGCCGCCTGCTGAACGAAAAGACGCAACTGACGCGCGAGGACCTCAAGCGCGCACTGTTCGACGATTTTGGCGCGCCCTATTCCGTGTGCCGCCCGCCGCGCCCCGGCAGCCACGACAATCTTTCCGCCACGGTGGCCATGGTGGTCATGGAACCGGCGATCGGTCTGATGGAAGTCGCGCCCCTGCCCGCGCTGAATGGCACATTTACCCGCTATAGCCTGACCGCCGAACCCGAACTGCTGGCCGCAGCCTGAAACCCGCGCGCCCCGCGCCATCGAAGGAATTTTCCAATGAAAAAAACCCGTCTTGGCGCTGCGGTTGCGCTGGCGCTTGCCGGGCTGTCCGGCGCCGTCGGCCCGGTCAGCGCGCAGTCCGCCCCGCCGCTGCGCATTTCGATGACCGCCGACATCCGCTCCACCGAACCCGGCGTCAACCGCGACAGCAACAGCGACGCAGTCGTCATGCACATTGTTGAAGGCCTGGTGGCCTATGGCGAAGACGCCGAGGTGCGCCCGCTGCTGGCCAAATCGGTGGACATCAGCCCCGACGGCAAGACCTACACATTCACGTTGCGCGATGGCGTGAAGTTTCACAACGGCAAGCCGATGACGTCGGCCGATGTGCTCTGGAGCTGGCAGCACTACACCGCCGCCAACTCCGGCTGGCGCTGCGCCAGCGAGTTCGATGGGCGCGGCACCGTCAAGGTCACCGGTGTCCAGGCGCCCGACGCGCGCACCGTCGTCTATCACCTGGACAAGCCCACCAGCCTGTTCCTGGCATCGCTGGCGCGTATCGACTGCGGCGGCACCGGCGTACTTTCCCGGGATTCGGTGGGTGCGGACGGCGCCTGGATCAAACCCATCGGCACCGGCCCGTTCGAGCTGGCCGAATGGAAGCGCGGCGAGTACATCCGCCTGACCAAGTTCGCAGGCTACGCCAACCTGGACGGCAAGCGCGACGGCTACACCGGCTCCAAGCGCCCCCTGGTGGACGAAGTGCGCTTCATGATCGTGCCCGACGACTCCACCGCCAAGGCCGCCTTGCAACGCGGCAACATCGACATCATTGAAGACGTCTCCAACAACGACGTGCCGGTGCTGCAAAACACGCCGAACGTGAAGGTGGCCTATGCCCCGGTGATGAGCATGACGGCGCTGTCGTTGCAAACCAGGGACCCCGTGCTGGCTAACCCCAAGCTGCGCCAGGCGCTGGCCCATGCCATCGACTACAAGCAACTGGCAGCCGCCGTCACCGAAGGCCTGGCGCAGCCCAACAACTCCATCGTGCCGCTGGTATCGCCTTACTACGATGCCGCGCAAAGGCAGGGGTGGGACTACGACCCGGCACGGGCAGCCAAGCTGTTGCAAGAGGCCGGCTACAAGGGGCAGCCGCTGACGATCCTGACCACCAAACGCTATCCGCAGTCGTATAACTCGGCCGTGATCGTGCAAGCGATGCTGCAAGCCGTGGGCATCAATGCGCAGTTGTCCGTCGTGGAATGGGCCACCCAGCTGGACCGCTATAACGCGGGCACTTACCAGATGATGACGTTCCCGTATTCCGCGCGCCTGGATGCGGCGTTGAACTACGAAATGGTGACGGGCGACAAGGCCAGGCAGCCGCGCAAGGTGTGGGACAACGCCGACGCCGTCAAGCTGGTGGAAGCCGCCTCGGTGGATTCCGATCGGACCAGGCGGCAGGCTTCATTCGATCAATTGCACAAGCTGTTTCTGGCCGACGTGCCCAGCATTCCGCTGTACAACGGGCTGGACATCGGCGCGTATCGCAGCAACATCAAGGGCTACCAACCCTGGGCGGTGAAGAAGCCGCGTGCGTGGGAAGTCGAGCGCGTCGCGCCGTAGCGCCTGGCACGAAAAAGGTGGCGCGGCGGCGTCGTAGCGCCGCGCCGGCCCCCGCTTACTTGGCGCCGACCACCTTGGTCTCCCAGGCGCGCGGCTTGCCTTCCCATACCGAGAACCCCTCGACCCGCTTGTTCGTCGCCCACGCGTCGGCGCCGTTGTACAGCATCAGCATCGGCGTCTGTTCCAGCATCAGCGCGTGCAGCTGATCGAACAGCGCCTGCCGCTTGGCCGGCTCGGACTCCAGGAAACTGTCGTCGATCAGCTTCTGCGCGGCCGGGTCATCCCAGACTTTGCGCGGCTGCTTCGCCTTGTCGCCCGAGAACTGCTCGAAGCTTAACGACGGGTCCAGCCGCGACGAAAACGAGAACGAGCTGATCTGGTATTTGCCGGTGTTGTAGCGGTCCAGCTGCGTAGCCCATTCCAGCACTTCGATCTTGGCGTTGATCCCCACCGACTGCATCATCGCCTGCGCGATAACCGCCACCTGGTAGCTGGGCACGTGGGCGCGCTTGTTGGCATAGATCACCACCGGCTCGCCCTTGTAGCCCGCTTCTTTCAGCAGCTGCTGTGCCCGCGCCGGGTCGTATTTGTAGCCCTTCTTCTCAGCGTCCTTGTAGTAGGCCGAGCCCGCGTAGACCGCCGAATTGTTCAATTGGCCCAGCCCTTCGGACGCGGCGGCAACCACCTGCGGAATGTCCAGCGACGCGGCGATCGCCTGGCGCATCTTCACGTTTTTCAGCACCGGGTCCTGCGTCTGGAACAGCAGCACGTGCTTGACGGCGTCATGCGGGCTGAACACGGTCAGCGTCTTCACGCTTTTCAGTTCGCCGACGTCGGTGTTGGTGATCTGGCTGGCGTCGATGGCGCCCGACATCAGGCCTGCCTTGGAGGTGGACGGGTCAGGCACCACCAGGAACTTCACCTCTTCCACCAGCGGACGCTTTGATCCCACATAGCCATCCGGCTTCTCGCCCGCGGGCGAGACGTAGTCCTTGAACGCGGTCAGCAGCGTGTATTCGCCACGCTTCCATTCCTTGAACATGTACGGACCGGTGCCGATGGGCTTGACCCACGAGCCGTCCGCCGCCACCGAGTCCTTGGAGATAATGGCCGTCATGCCGCAGTCCGTGCGCGCCAGGGAATCCAGGAACACCGCCGACTTGCGGTCTACCTTCATCACCACCGTCTTCGCATCCGGCGCGGTCACGTCGGTGACCTTCAAGCCATTGCGGCCGTCGAAATCGCTGCGGCAGCGCCAGTCCGTCTTGGCGTCCATGTAGCGCTGCCAGTTCCACAGCACGTCGGCCGACGTCAGCGGGGCGCCGTTGTGGAATTTGACGCCGTCGCGCAATGTGAACGTATAGGTCAGCCCGTCCGCCGACAAATCGACCGACTTGGCCAGCAAGGGGCCCACGGTGCCGTCTTCGCGGTAGCCGACCAGCCCTTCAACAATATTGAGCACCACGCCATCGGTGGTGTTGTCGCGATTGACGCCCGGGTTCGTCGAGCGGATGTCTGCCGGTTGGGCAATGGTTAGCACGGCGGCGTGGACCGGGACGGCGGTGGCGGCAAGCGCCAGGGAGAGCGCAAGCGCTCTGGGTACGAAATGGTGGTGCATGCAGAAGACTCCCCGGCGTGCGGCGCAGATATCACGCGTATTTTTGGCGCCAAAATAATCTGCTAATTATGGCGGCTGCGGCGCCTGCCGCCATACGGGGTATCCCTGAAGCAAAAGCAAAAGGCAAAAAAACGGCGGCCCCTTTGCAGAAGGGGCCGCCGCGATTTAGGCCGCCGCGAACAAGCGAACAAGCGAACAAGCCAACAGCAGATCAGCGCACAGGCATCAAGAAATATCCTGCCCGACGTGTTGGGAAATGATTTTCTGCAAACGCTTCACATCGCGCGCTTCCAGCGCTTCGACCATGTCGAAGTGTTCACGCGCCGAGATTTCGATGCGCGATCGCGTCACCCATTCCTTGGCCGGCGCGGCCGGGCCACGCGCCCGCGTGTCCTGAATCAACGCAGCCAGTTCGCGGTTGCGACACATGTCGTACATGGCCGCGTGAAACGCCAGGTTGACCTCGTACTGTTCCAGCAAGGTGCCGTCTTGCAGCAGCTTGGCAAAGCGTTCCGCCAGCGTGCGCAGCGCGCGCACCTTGGCGGCGGTGACGTTCGGCATCAGGTCCGCAGCCGCCCCGCTTTCCAGCAGGATGCGGATATCGCGAATCTGGTGATGCACGTCCGGGTCCATCGCGTAGACGTGATAGCCCCGGTTCGGGATGTGCGCAATCAGCCGCTTGGCGGCCAATTGGTCCAGCGCCCGCCGCACGTCCAAACGCTTGGCGTCATAGCGCTCTTGCAGGTCGATCTGTTTCAACCAGGCGCCAGGACCATACACGCCCGACTGAATATCATGGGCAATACGGTCGACCAGGCCGGGTTGCGTCGCTGCCGTTTTCGGCATGGACCACTCCCGTCTATCAATTCCAAAGCGCGTATTTTAGGCGTAAGTCCTTGCAGGGAAAGCGGGGAGTTCCCCGCCCGCCGTCAGGCAATGGCGCGCACCAGTTCGTGGCCGTCCAGGCGCCACCGCAACCGCACGCCGCCGTTTTCGGTTGACTCCAGGGCGGGAATGGCTTGCAGCAGGCTGCGCGTGTAGTCCTCTTGCGGGCGGTCGAACACCGCGTCGCGCGTGCCCTGCTCGACGATCGTGCCATTGCGCATGACCACCACGCGATCCGCCACCTGTTCCACCACCCCCAGGTCGTGGCTGATGAACAGGCAGGAAAACCCGTGGCGTTCCTGCAAATCGGCGAACAGATCCAGCACCTGCGCGCGCACGGTCACGTCCAGCGCCGACACCGGTTCATCGGCAATCACGAACGACGGCCGGCGCACGATTGCCCGCGCGATGGCCACGCGCTGGCGTTGGCCGCCGGACATTTCATGCGGAAAGCGCTTGGCGTATTCCGACCCCAGGCCCACTTCGGCCAGCACCTCGTCCACGCGACGGCGCTTATCCGCCGCCGACAGGTCGCCCACCATGCGCAGGCCCTCGCCCACCAACTGGCCGATGGTCATGCGCGGGTCCAGCGACGAATACGGGTCCTGGAACACCATCTGGCAATTCAGGCGATAGTCGCGCCACGCGGCCGAGCGCCGATCCACCGGCTGGTTGCGAAACAGGATCTGGCCGGACGTGGGCGCAAGCAAGCCGGCAATGGCGCGGCCCAGCGTCGTCTTGCCCGAGCCCGATCCGCCCACCACGGCCACCACTTCGCGCGGCTTGACGTGCAGGTCGATGCCGTCCAACGCGCGCTTGGCGCCGGTGCGCGAGAACAGGCGCTGATGGCCCGCGTAATCCACCACCAGGTTCTTGACTTCAACAATGGGCGCTTCCCGCGGCAGCTTGCGGGCCGGCAGGCGGCGCGGCATGGCGTCCAGCAGCTTGCGCGTGTACGGGTGCCGCGGGCGTTCCAGGATACCGGCGGTTGTGCCGGCTTCCAGCACTTTGCCGTGCTGCATGACGACCATGCGTTCGGTGTAACGCGCCACCATCGGCAGGTCGTGGCTGATCATCAGCACCGCCGTGTTGTGTTCGCGCGTCAGGTCCACCATCAGTTCCAGCACGTCGCGCTGCACCACGGCGTCCAGCGCGGTGGTGGGCTCGTCGGCGATCAGCAGCGCCGGCTCCAGCAGCATTACCGAGGCCAGCATCATGCGCTGGCGCATGCCGCCGGAAAACTCGTGCGGCCAGGCGTCCATCGCGCCCTTGGGATCGCTGATCCCCACGCGGCGCAGCATTTCAAGAATGCGCTCGCGGCGTTGCGCGGGCGACATCGCGCGGCGATGCAGTTTCAAGCCTTCGTCCAGTTGCCGGCCGATGGGCATGGAGGGGTTCAGCGACGTCATGGGCTCCTGGAACACCATGCCGATGCGCGCGCCGCGCAGCTTGCGCAAGACTGCCGCGTCGGCCTTGGTGACGTCCACGCCTTCGAACAGGATGGCACCGCCCGCCACCACCAGCGGCGCGGGCGTCAGGCCCATGATGGCGCGCGCGGCTTGCGTCTTGCCGCTGCCCGACTCGCCCACGATGCCGACCATTTCGCCCGGCGCGACGTCAAACGACACCCCGCTGACGATCTCGCGGCCGCCCTGCCCGACGGTCAGCGTCAGGTTCGATACGGATACCAATGCGCTCATTGCACGCCCCTCATGCGGGGGTCGAGACGGTCTCGCACCGCGTCGCCCAACAGGTTGATGCCCAGCAGCGCCAGCGCGATGGCCAGGCCGGGAAGAATGGACAGGTAGGACGCCTGCGCCATGAATGGCCGCGCGGCGGCCAGCATATTGCCCCAGGTGGGCGCGGGCGGCGGCACCCCCAGGCCCAGGAACGACAGCGCGCTTTCGGCCAGGATCACCCAGCCGAACATCGACGTGGCCAGCACGGTCAAGGGCGCCACGCAGTTGGGCAGCACGTGTCGGAACATCGTGTAGAGCTCGGAATTGCCCAGCACGCGGGACGATTCGATGAACTCTTTTTCACGCAGCGACAACACCGTGCCGCGCACGATGCGCGTTACCGACGGCGTATACGCCAGCCCCAGCGCCAGGATGATGCCGTACTTGTTCGCGCCCACCACGGCCAGCAGCCCCAGCGCCAGCAGCAGGCCGGGAAAGGCCAGCAGCGCATTGTTGAAGGCCATGATGATGCGGTCGGTCCAGCCGCGCACAAAGCCGGTCAGCGTGCCGATGGCGGTGCCCACCACGATGGCGAAGGTCACCGTCAACAGGCTGATCCACACGCTGCTGGACGCGCCGGCCAGCAAGCGCGAAAGCTCGTCGCGGCCGAATTCGTCGGTACCCAGCAGGAAGTCGCCACCGGGCGGCTTCAGGCGCGAGATGAAGTTGATCTTCAGTGGGTCGTGAGGCGTCCAGAACGTGCCCATGAGCGCCGCGACGATCATCGCCCCGACGATCAGGCCGCCCAGGAGCGCGTTGGCGGGAATTCGCCTTGTCGGAATTCGCGTTTTCATTCGGCGGTTACTCTCGGGTCGAAGATGGGATAGCACAGGTCGATCAGCAGGTTCACCACCACGTAGACCACGCCCACGAACAATAAACAGCCCTGGATGACGGGGTAGTCACGCGCAAAGATGGAATCAACCAGCAGACGCCCCAGCCCCGGGATGGTGAACACGGTTTCCACCACGGCGATGCCGCCCAGCAGGTTGCCCAGCACCAGGCCGATCAGCGTCCACGTCGGGCCGAACGCGTTGCGAAACGCGTGGCGCATCAGCACGGCGGATTCGGACAGCCCCTTGGCGCGCGCGTGGGTGATGTAGTCCAGCCGCAGCACTTCCAGCGTGCTGGCGCGCGCCATGCGCATCAGCACGCCGATCTCGTGCAGGAACAAGGTCAGGATCGGCATGGCCAGGTACAGCAGGCCGGCCTTCCAGTCTTCACCGATCGACACATAGCCCACCACGGGCAGCCACTGTAATTTCAGGCCAAAGAAGATCAACAGCAGCAGGCCGAGCCAGAAGGTGGGAATCGACACCAGCAGCGTGGCCGAGCCCACCAGGAACAGGTCGGGCCATTTGTTCTGCTTCCAGGCGGCGATCATGCCGGCCGGCACCGCCACCAGCGCGGCAAACACCACGGCCACCAACACCACGCGGCCGCTGATCAGGAAGCGGTCCCAAACCAGCGCCAGCACGGGCTGGCCGGTGTTGATGGACGATCCCAGGTCCCCGTGCAGCATGTTGCCGAACCAAATGCCGAACTGGGTCAGCCAGGTCTGGTCCAGGCCCAGCCGCGCCCGCAGGTCAGCCAACGCGGCCGGCGTTGCCAGATCGCCCAGCAGTAGTTGGGCGGGGTCGCCCGGAATCAGCCGGATCATCACGAATACCGCCACCGCCACGATCAGCAGGGTCGGTACAGCCATGACAATTCGGGATAGCGCGAAACGCAGCATGGCCCTCTCCTATTCCTGGACGCGACGGCGCGGGCGGCAAAGGCGCCCGGATTGCGCGGTTTCAGTTTTCTGCATTGCGCCGCTTGCGCAGCGCGCGCGCCAGAAAGTCCTGCACGTGGCCGACGCACTTCAGGCCGTCGTGCGGCACGTTGTCCACCAGGTCCAGCACGGCTTGCACGCCGGCCGATTCAAAAGAGCGGCGCAGCGATTCCAATCGTTCGGGGCGCGTCTTGCCGGCATCGTTGGCGCCCGCCATGAAGAACTTGCCGCCTTCGCGGTGCGTGATTTCCCACGTTTCCAGGTCGGCCTTGCCCACGATCATGTGCACCGCCACCTGCTTGAGCGCTTCGATGTCCACGCCTTTGCCAAAGCGCGTTTCGGCGTCGCGCACGCCCACCCACCAGTCCTGGCTGGGGTCCAGCAGCGTCACGGAGCCCGGCGCGCCGATCGACACGGCCCACAGGCGTTCGGGGTGCAGGTAGGCAAAGCGGTTCACGAATTGGCCACCGCCGGAATAGCCGAACAGGCCGAACTTGTCGAAGCGCAGGCCGAATTTTTCGCCCACTTCGGCCACCATGTCCAACAGGATCTGGTCGTAGCGGATGTCGCCTTCGCGCAGTTGCTTGAAGCCGTCGCGGTTGCCGTCGCCCAGCGGCCCCACCGGAAACAGCGGGCACAGCACGATGCAGTCGTTCCAGCGCGCGAACTCCGAAAAAGCGTCGCGGTATTCCACGAACGCGCGGCCCGTGCCGTGCATGATGACCACGAGTTCCATGGGGTGCTTGGCCGTGTCGATGTGCGGCGGCACGTACATGCAATACGAAAAACGCGGGTCGGTGCGCGCGGCGAACACCGTGCTGTGGCCCAGGTCATAGATGGCCCGCGCCATGGCGGCGTCGGGAGTCAGAGCGATAGCTGCGTTGGACTGCATGTTTTCCTCATCTCCATGGCCGCCAGACGCGGCGCATGGTGGCTGCCAAAGATCGAATAATGATCACATAAATTGGCGCCAATTTTAGGCGGATGCAATTCCGGGCAACAAGGCAGGGGATTCCCTAGGCTAGGGGGAAGCGGGCGGCCGGGCGAATCGGGCGAATCGGGCGAATCGGGCGAATCGGGCGATCGCGCGGGTGTGGCGTGTGGCGTGTGGCTGGTGGCTGGTGGCGCCTGGCGGGCGGCGCCAGGCGAGCGGCGCCTGGCGGGTGGCGCCTGGCTGGAGGCGCCTGGCGGGTGGCGCCTGGCGGGTGGCGCTTGGCGCTTGGCGCTTGGCGCCAGCGCAGGATGGCAGCGCCAGCGCAGGATGGCGGCGCCACGCGCCCGGCACGCCGCCTTCGCCGCGTCAGGTCAGTGCTTTTTGAAGATCCGCTTGGCGACGGCGACCACGCCCAGCACCACGGCGCCGGCCACCACGCCAAACAGCGCGTTCAGTACGGTGGACGTCAGCGCCTGCACCACGGCCCCCCCACCCACAGCGGCCGCGGCATGTTCGACGGCCGCGTGCACGGGCGCAATGCCGTGCGTCAGAATGGCGCCGCCCACCATGAACATGGCCGCGGTGCCCACCACCGACAGGGTCTTCATCAGATACGGCGCGGCGCCGACGATGCCGCGCCCCAGCCAAGCCACGGCTCGCGCGCGCTTCTGGCTAAGGTGCAAGCCCAAATCGTCCAGCTTGACGATGCCGGCCACCAGGCCATAGACGCCTATCGTCATCGCGATAGCGATGATCGACAGCACCGCCACCTGGCGCGTGAAGTCAGCGCCGGCCACCGCACCCAGGCTGATCACGATGATTTCCGCCGACAAGATGAAGTCGGTCCGCACCGCGCCCTTGATCTTGCTGCGCTCGAACGCCACCATGTCCACCGACTCGTCCTGCAAGGCCTGGGCACGCGCGGCGTGGCTGCCCTCTTCGGACTGGTCATGCGGCAAAAACTTGTGTGCCAGCTTTTCAACGCCCTCAAAGCAAAGAAATGCGCCACCCAGCATCAGCAGCGGCGTCACCAACCAGGGCACGAACGCGCTGATCAGCAGCGCCGACGGCACCAGGATCAGCTTGTTGA
Source organism: Achromobacter sp. ESBL13 (assembly GCF_036668755.1). NCBI lineage: Bacteria > Pseudomonadati > Pseudomonadota > Betaproteobacteria > Burkholderiales > Alcaligenaceae > Achromobacter > Achromobacter sp. ESBL13. Next base: position 519,854 of record NZ_JAZEVT010000003.1, read on the forward strand.
TGAACGAGCCCTTGGCCACCGCCCACACCACGGGCAGTTCGCGGTTGACCGGCACCCCGGTCACCTGCTGAGCGTTCAGCGCCAGGTCGTCGCCCAGCACGCCGGCGGTCTTCTTGGCCGCCACTTTGGTCATCACCGACACGTCGTCCAGAATCGTGGCGATGTCGTCGAACAATGCGAAGAAACTGCTACCGGCCATCAAGCATCCCCTGCGCTTTTTAGGTGATCCGAGTTTACAGGCGACCGTGCGAATTTCGGTGTGGCGAATCGAAACGCGCTTGCAAGTATCGGTATCGCGCCATCGCGCGCACGTAGTGAAAAACCACCCAGGAAAAGGCCGCCAATGAACGTGCCGCCAATGAAAGTGTCGCCAATAAAAAGGCCGGCCAATAAAAAGGCCGCCCATTGGGGCGGCCGGTCGGCAAACGGGCAGCGTCGCGCTGCGGGGAATCAAGAAGGCCGGGCATGGGCGTCCACGACAAGCCGTCCGTGGTTGATCGCCGCATCCACCGCCATGCCGGGGCTGGATACAAACCCGCCCGATTCAAACAGTGGTACGGCGTGATGTTCATTGAGCTGGTCGCGGTCAGCGGCCAATTCAACTGCCACGGTAGCCGTAAATGCCGGGCTGCCAGTGCCGCCTACGACTATCCGCGACACGTTCGCGGTAAGCCGATAGCCCTTGTAGACCATATTATTGTGAAACATATAACCCCCTAATTGGAAAAAAGGCCCAATGGGCCTTTATTCACAGAGCGCGGATTTGAGTGGCGTGGGGGCCTTTGGCGCCCTGTGCGGTCACGTAGCTGACGCGCTGGTTTTCAACCAGAACTTTGTGTCCGTCGCTCACGATTTCCGAGAAGTGTGCAAATAAATCCTTGCCGCCATTCTCGGGCATGATGAAGCCAAATCCTTTTGCGTCGTTAAACCACTTCACGATTCCGGTTTCCATAATCTCATTCCTTTAAATGCGGGCACTGCCCGCGAAGATGAGCCTATCAAGGAAAGGACAGCGAACAATGTAGCGCCACGTGGGCAGCAAGACCGGACGAAAATCACGATGCTCGAAAAGCTTCAATCCCACTATGGGTGCAGCGGTCGGCAAAGTCAATTGGCGTTTCCAATTACTGGATTCATCCCGCGCGCGGTGAATAACGCTCGATTAAAGACAAAATGATGCCAACGGTTAGCCGCGTATTAAGCGCCGTTTTTCGTCCTTGGCGCTCTCGCGCATACGCGCGAACGATAAAGCGCGTATGCTCGCGCCATGGTGCTTTGAACGTGCGTCGCCTCGCCGTATCGCCATACAGGAGTATGGCCATGCGTCATCGTTGCCCGCGCACCGCGCAAATCCGCCCGCTTGCGGATTATTCCGCGCGCGAAATCGCCACCGGCTCAGCTCGCACAACCGTGCGAATCGTGAATCCGGCGTGAGCGCACTCAAAAAGTCTATCGCCCGATTCGCCAACGCCTGCGTCAAGCTGCTTCCGTCCGCGCCTGCGCCCCGAGGTGAGCCCCCGCGTCGGGACGGCCAGCGCAATGTGGCGCGCGACCATGCCGCTGTCTCATCGCCGTGGCGCATCTACCGCATCTATGCCCGCCCCGGGCATCTGCTGATGCGCAATGAACAAGGCCGCATTCTTAATCTGGGCGTCATGAAGGGCGAAGAGCCCAACCTGACTTACCGCCTGTTTGCGCGCGACCTGCAAGGCAAGGGGTTCGCTACCCGCACGCTGCTGCTGGACGACATCGCGCGCCGCATCGAAGCCGGCGAAGTCAGCACGGAACTGTTGAACCTGTCCGACTGGGACCAGCCATTAGGCGCCGACCTGGACCGGGGCACGCACACCGACGTGTCGATGAAGCTGGGCCGCTAGGCCACTACGCCTTCAGCCCGCCGGATCGCCGGCCGCCGGATCGCCGGCCGCCGGATCGCCGGCCGCCCGGCCGGCAAACGCCCTGCCCGGCTTGCCGGGCTTACTTCTTGATCTGCGTTTCCACGCACATATTGACCACGCTATTGACCAGCTTTTCGATGCGGTCACGCTCGGGACCTTTTTCGTTCGTGACCAGCATCCGGTCATACGCGGTGTAGTCGTTGAGCGGCACCGACTTCTGCAAGCCGTCCAGCACGCAGCTGCAATACGCTGCCGAACGCGCGTCCACATCTGGCAACGCCCCGGCGCTTTTCTTGAAGCCTTCCACGCACGAGCTATAGGTCACAAGGCGTATGCCTTCGGGGTACTCGTTCTTCTTGCCACAACCGGCAAGCCCCGCCAATACAAAAACCCCCGCCACTGCCCACCCCATACGCCGCATGAACCGCTCCTGTTGAACTGTTGAACGGCGTGCATTTTGGCATAGGGCTGTCATCACACCAGGACCTGTTTGTCCCAGTTGGCGGCCTTTTCAACTTTCCGATGTGCATGGTACACATCATGGACAGCCGCGAAATCATCAGACAGCTCCGCCTGGCGGGTTCGGTCTACCGCAACGCGAGAGGCTCGCATCACATTTATGTCCACCCGCAAAAGCCCGGACATATCAGCGTGCCCCATCCGAAAAAGGATTTGGGAATCGGCTTGGTCGCCAAGCTGCTGACGCAGGCAGGACTGAAGCAGACCGCTCGCGGCGCTACGGCTGGCGCCTTTGGTTTCTTCAAGGCTTACCAAGGAAACTCATGAAATACCCGATCGCCATAGAGCCCGGCAGCGACACGCAAGCGTGGGGCGTGGTCGTACCGGATCTGCCTGGCTGCTATTCCGCATCCGACACGGGCATTGACGATGCCATCGAAAATGCCAAAGAAGCGATAGAGCTCTGGATCGAAACAGCACTGCACACTGGCGCCGCCGTGCCGCCCCCGGGAAGCATCGCGGCTCATCAAGCCAATCCGGAATTCGCGGGGTGGGTCTGGGCCATTGTCGACATCGACCCCGCCGTGATGGACGACACGATCGAACGAGTCAATATCACGCTGCCGCGCCGCATCCTGGCCAGAATCGATGCGAAGGCCCGCGCCGCCGGCGAAAGCCGATCGGGCTACATCGCGCAGCTGGCCTTGACGCACTGAACCCGGGCGCGCCCGGGCCAGACTTGCAAGCTGGCCCGACCAGGCCTGTCCCGCGCGCGGGCCCACGTCAACTCAACTCATATAAACGCCGCCGTTGATGGCGTAGTTGGCGCCCGTTACGAAGGCGGCCTCGTCCGAGGCCAGCCAGGCGCACAGGCCCGCCAGGTCCTGCGCGGTGCCAAGCCGGCCGACGGGCACGCTTTCGATGATGCGGTCCAGCAGCGCCGGGGGAAATGCCTTGACGGTATCGTCGGCGATGAAGCCGGGCGACACCAGGTTTACCGTCACGCCGCGCGCCGCCACTTCCTGGGCCAGCGACCGCGTAAAGCCGATCACCGCGCCTTTGGCCGTGGCAGTGTTGATCTGCCCGATCTGGCCTTTTTCCGCCGCCACCGACCCGATGTTGATGACGCGTCCCCAGCCCCGGTCGGCCATGCTGTCCACCACCTGCTTGGTGCTGTTGAACAGCGTGTCCAGGTTGCTGCGCAAGACGGCCGACCAGTCGGCATAGCTCATCTGGCGAAAGCGCATGTCCAGCGTGGAGCCGGCGTTGTTGACCAGCACATCGATCTCGCCGACTTCGCGCCGCACCTTGTCGAACGCCGCTTCGGTGGACGCCCAGTCCGTGGCGTCGCCCTCGGAAGCGACGAAGTCATACCCCAGGGACTTCTGCTCTTTCAACCAACTATCGCGGCGCGACGAACGCGGCCCGCAGCCGGCCACCACGCGGTGGCCAGCGCGATGCAGCGCCTGGCAGATCGCGGTGCCCGTGTGGCCCATTCCGCTGGTGACATAAGCGATACGCAAAGCCATGACCCTTCCTTTATCAACGTGCGGCGTGCGCCGCGATTCAACCAACCGATCCCATCAGCGGGAACAGGCCGAACGCCAGGGCGGCAACCAGCATCACCATGCAGACCAAGGTGGCCCACTTGAGCGCATAGCGCTGGTGATCGCCAAATTCCACGCCGGCCAAGCCCACCAGCAGGTAGGTGGACGGCACCAGCGGGCTCAGCAAGTGCACCGGCTGGCCGATGAGGGACGCGCGCGCCATTTCCACCGCCGAAATGCCATAGCCCTGCGCGGCTTCGCTCAGGATCGGCAGCACGCCGAAGTAGAAGGCATCGTTCGACATGAAAAACGTGAACGGCAGGCTGACCAGCGCGGTGATGCCCGCCAGGTAAGGGCCCATCGCGTCCGGGATCACGGCCAGCAGGCTGCGGGACATGGCTTCCACCATGCCCGTGCCGGACAGGATTCCCGTGAAGATTCCCGCCGCGAAGATCAGCGACACCACCGACAGCACGTTGCCCGCATGCTGCGCGACGCGGCGGCGCTGTTCGGCCAGGTTCGGATAGTTGATGATCAGCGCAATCGCGAACGCAATCATGAACAGCACCGGCAGCGGCAGGATGTTCATCACCAGGCTGACCATCAGCGCCAGCGTCAAGCCGGCGTTCACCCACAGCAGCTTGGGGCGGCGCAGGTCGTGATCGACGTCGATCTCGGGCAGGTTCTTGGGGCCGTCCTCGTCATAGCCGGCATGCAGCGATGCGCCGTCGGGCAGCGACAGCACGCCCAGGCGACGGCGTTCCTTCAGGCCCAGGAAGAACGCCAACATCAGCAGCGAGACGATGGCCACGCCCATCACCGGCACCAGCGGGATGAAGATATCCCCCGCGTCCACGTGCAGCGCGCTGGCCGCGCGCGCCGTCGGCCCGCCCCACGGCGTCAGGTTCATGATGCCGCTGGCCAGCATCGCCAGGCAGGTCATGGACAGCGCGTTCATCTTCAGACGGCGATACAGGGGCAGCATCGAAGCCACCACGATCATGTAGGTGGTCGAGCCATCGCCGTCCAGCGAGATCACCAGCGCCAGCACCGTGGTGCCCACCACGATTTTCAAGGGGTCGCCCTTCACCGCGCGCAGGATGCGGCCGACGATGGGGTCGAACAGGCCCGCATCGATCATCACCCCGAAGTACAGGATGGCAAACATCAGCATCACGCCCGTGGGCGCGATCTTGCGGATACCGTCCAGCATCATCTTGTCGATGCCGGCGCCAAAACCGCCCAGCAACGCAAAAATAATAGGGACAAGGATAAGGGCGACCAACGGCGACAGGCGCTTGGTCATGATCAGCGTCATGAACGTGATCACCATGCCGAAGCCAAGCAGGGTCAGAAGCATGAGGGGGTATCTCCGACTAGTCGTTGTTATGTTTGACGCAGCTTCCAGCAAGGGAAGCAGGAGCCGAAGACTAGGAATAAAAGCTGTCTGGAACCTGTCGTTTTTTGAAATCCGGCGCGCTGTTTCAACCCGACGCCCCACCCCCGGGAAGCCCGAAAATCGGCCCGCTCCAGGCAGCTACAATCGGCCGATGCGCATCCTGGTAATCGAAGACGACGAGGATCTGGCCGACGCCCTTGTCCGCCGGTTGCGCCGTCTTGGCCACGCCGTGGACCTTCAACGCGACGGGCTCAGCGCCGATGGCGTGCTGCAATACGAAACCTTCGATCTCGTCATCCTGGACATCGGCCTGCCTCGCATGTCGGGTTTTGACATCCTGCACCGGCTGCGCGACCGTGGCAGCAAAACGCCCGTTCTGGCGCTGACCGCGCGCATCGACATCGAAGACCGGGTTCACGCCCTGGATACCGGCGCCGACGACTACCTGGCCAAGCCCTTTGACTTCCGCGAACTGGAAGCCCGCTGCCGCGCCCTGCTGCGCCGCCCCATCGCCCAGGCCACCGGCGTGCAGCGCTTTGGCGAGCTTGTCATCGACAGCGCCGCGCGCCATGTGTCGCTGGCCGGACAGCGCATCGACCTGCCCAAGCGCGAATACAGCCTGCTGGAAATCCTGTTGGCCGGGATGAACCGCGCCGTCAGCAAAACAGAGATCGCCAACAAGCTGTTCGCCTTCGATGACGATGCCGCGCCCAACGCCATCGAGGTCTACATCGCCCGCCTGCGCCGCAAGCTGGAAGGGTCTCCGCTGCGCATCGAAACACAGCGCGGCACGGGTTACCTGCTGACGTCGACAACGCCGCCGGACAGCCCCTCACCCGGCCCGCAGCAGGACTGACCGTGCAGCCTGGCCGCATTTCAGTCCGCCGCCGCTTGCTTGCCATGCTGTTGGGCCTGTTCGCCGTCGGCCTGGCCGTGCTGTACCTGCTGGTACGCGGCTACGCCCAGCAAACCGCCGACACCACTTACGATCAACTGCTGCGCGCCTCGGTCCTGTCCATGGCCGATAGCCTGCAACTGGTGCAAGGCGAATGGCAGATGGACATGCCCTATGCCGCCTTGGCCTTGCTGGAACAGGCCCCACGCGACCGGGTGTTCTATCGCGTTGCGACCGCAGCCGGCGCGCTGGTTTCCGGTTATGCCGACCTGCCCGCCGAGCCCCAGCGTAACGACACGGCCGATACGCCGCAGCTATACACGTCCCGCTACCAGGGCGAGCCCGTGCGCGTCGCGTGGATGGAACGCAAGATCGCCGGCCCGCGCAACGCCGAGGCCGCCGTGATTCAGGTGGCGCAAACGCGCGAAGCGCGCAACGCGCTGGCCGACAGCATCCTGTGGCAAGGCACCCTGGCGCTGATCGGGTTCACCGGTGCGGCGCTGGCGCTGGCCTATTGGGGGCTACGGCGTTCCTTGTCGCCTATCCAGCGCATCGAACGGGAACTGGCCGCCCGCAGTGCGTCCGACCTGCACCCCATCGCCGCGCCCGTGCCCGAAGAACTGGACACCCTGGTGCAATCGCTGGACGGCTTCATGGCGCGCCTGTCCGACAACCTGGACACGCTGCGCCTGTTCATTGCCGAAGCCGCGCACCAGTTGCGCACGCCGCTTGCCGCGCTACACGCCCAGATGGAAGTGGCGCTGGACGAAGAAGACCCGGGCGAGCAGCGCCGCAGCCTGTTGGCAGTGCTGCGCAACGCTGAAAAGCTGTCGCGGCTGGTCAACCAGCTGCTTAGTGACGCCAGCGTCATCCATCGCAGCAACGTCAAGCAGTTCCAGCCCGTGGACCTTGCCGAGCTGCTGCGCCAGGCCACCTACGACACCGTGCCGCAAGCCGATCCCATTCCCGATGTGCGCCTGCACCTGCCCGCCACGGGTGCAAACCCGGCACCGCGCGTCATGGGCGACAGCCTGATGCTGCGCGAAGCGCTCAAGAACCTGATCGACAACGCACTGCGCCACGGATCTTCCCGACTGGGGGATGCGCGCGTGATGCGCGGCGGGGCCGGCGATGTCAGCACCGAGGGCAGCATCGATGGCAGCACCGAGGGCAGCACTGAGGGCCACCTCGACGGCAACACCGACGCCTCTGCCCACGGCCGCATCGACATCACGCTGGACCACCACGGCGGCGGCTGGCGCGTCACCGTTGCCGACCACGGGCCGGGCATCCCACCCGCCCTTGCCAACACCGCCTTCGAGCGCTTTGCCCGTGGCCCCAATCCCCGCACGCCCGGCGCGGGCCTGGGCCTGTCCATCGTCAAGCGTGTCGTCGATATTCATCAGGGCACGCTCAGCCTCAGCAACCGAGTGGGCGGCGGTCTGGACGCGGTGATCGTCTTGCCGGCGGAGCGTCGCGATGCTTGACCCACGCGCCTGGCATTGGGCCAAACGGCTGCTTGGCGCGGCTGCCCTGCTGCTGCTTTGCGCCGGCAATACCGCCACGCAGGCCGCCGAAGTCAGCCGCGACGGCCTTACGCTGGGCCCGGCCGATAGCTCGCAGGTACTGGTCCTGCACGCGTCCAACAGCGTGCAGGTCTTCAAGGGCGTGCTGGAGGACTTTAGCCGGTTGAACCCAGGCATCCGCCTGGAATACACCGAGCTATCCACGCAGCAGCTGTACCAGGACACGGTGGATCGCGCGAGCCGGGACGCGCCGAACAAACGCGGCCCCGACCTGATCATCAGCAGCGCCATGGATTTGCAGACGAAGCTTGTGAACGACGGCTACGCCCAAGCCCATGTCTCACCGCAGACCCGCGCCCTGCCCGCCTGGGCGAATTGGCGCGACGAGGTATTCAGCATCGGCACGGACCCAATTGTGATGGTCTACAACACCGACAAACTGGATGCCGCGCGCGCACCGCACACGCGCCGCGAGCTGCTGTCCCTGTTGCAGGCGCCCGACCGGCCATTGGCGCAAAGCATATCGACATACGACGTGCAAGGCAGCGGCATCGGCTATCTGGCCGCCACGCAGGACACGCGGCTGGACAGCATGGCCGGCGCACTGCTGGCCGCGTTCGGCCGCAACGGGGTCACCACGCACCAATCCACCGAAGACGCGCTGGACAAGCTGGAGCGCGGCGAAGTAACGCTGGCGTACAACCTGCTGGAATCCTACACGCGCCACCGTATCGATCAGGGCGCCAGGCTTGCCATCATCTATCCGCAGGACTACACGCTGATGCTGTCGCGGTCCGCCATCATTCCCAGGCAGGCGCCGCGCGGCGACCTGGGCGCATTGCTGCTGGACTATCTGCTTTCTCCGCGTGGGCAAGAGATGCTGGCCAAGCAATCCGGCATGCGGCCCGTCAACGCGTCGGTCATCGCTGAAGCGGGCGTGCGCCCCATGGCGTTGGGCGTCGGCCTGCTGGTGTATCTGGATGCGCTGAAAAAGCGCCACTTCCTGGATCTCTGGCGCGCGGCCATTCTTGCGCCCACCGACGCGCGCTGAATGCGTGTTGATGGAATTGACCCGGTGCGCGTGCACCGTTGGTGCACGCATGGCGTGGCGGCGGCCATGCAGGCCTATGGAATTTGCCCACTGATCACAAATTCGCGAGCATAATTTCCGCTCGGGCCAACGGCACCCACCTGCTTTCTCCAACGCCGTCCCCGCACTGATCCGCTTTCCGCCGGCGCATGGCCGCCGCGCGATGGCAAGGCAGCACCGTACCGGCTCCCGTAGCCGCACCCGTAGCCGCGCCCGCAGCCGCCCCCTGGCGGCGCGCAGCAACGCCTTTGCGATTCAGCCCCGTTGGAGACGCACCATGGTCGAGCCTCAGCTTGTCTTCACGCGCGCGATGGACGCCGTACAACATCTGACTGATCCGGATCCCCCCTGGCAGGACATTCTGCGCACCGCGCGCGACCTGGTAGGCGCCGACAGCGGCACGCTGATCGTCTTTGACGCACGCAACCACCTTTCAAACCTGTCCGCGATCGGTTTTTCGGACGCCTGCTTTGCCGACTACCAAGGGCACTACTACCGTCACGACGTGCTGGAACGCGATTCGCGGCATGCGCCGGCCGGCACGTGGCTTGACACGGCACGCATGTACAGCCGTTCACAATTGCAACGCACCGAGTTCTACGCCGACTTCATGCTCAAGCACCGCATGGCGCAAATTCTGTCGCTGATCGTCGAATCCAACGCCGTGCTGCACGCCTCGATCGGGTTCCAGCGTTCAACGGTTGACCCCAAGGCCAGCGAACGCTTGCAGTCCGGCAATTTCGGGCAGTACTTCCGCACGCTGCAAAGCCAGTTGGGTCAGCGGGAAAAGGCGTTGTCCATTGGTTGGAAGTCGGTGGAAAGCGCATTCTCGGAAGTTAACGAGGCGGTGCTGCTCATCAACCGGGACGGCATGGTCAACAAGATGTCGGCGCTGGCCCGACAGCTGCTGGACGACGCGCGCGGCTGGCGGGTTCAGGGCGGCAAGCTGCGCCATGCCGATTCCAAATGCCAGCGTCTGTTCGATGCCCATTGCGCCGCCGCCATTCGCGATGGCCATTCCCGGTCACTGGCCACCACCACGGGCTGGGGCGAATTCCATTGGATGGACATCAGCGTCGCGCCCGATTCATTGAGCCTGATCGGCGGCCGCCTGCTGCTGGCCCGCCTGCGCCGCAAAAGTGCATTCGCCATGCCCGACGTGGACAAGCTGGAATCCGTGTTCGCCATCACCCACGCCGAAGCCGCCGTGCTGGCGGGCCTGGCCGCCGGCCACAGTGTCGAAGAGATCGCCACGCTGCGCCAATCATCGGTGCTGACGGTACGCAAACAGGTCGCGTCCCTGCTCAACAAGATGGAATGCAGCCGGCAGGCGGAACTGGTCAGGCTGGCCTCGCTGCTGTAGCACCCCGCCCCCGGTAGCCGACCGGTCGGCCCGAGCAGGCGTAATCAATCTTGGGTATGCGGTGGGCACCCATGCGGCCCTACGATGTGTCCGAAGCCATGAGAGGGAGGGGTCGCTCTCGTTATTAAGGATTCATCATGAAGACGATTCAATTGTTCAGCGCCCTTGCCCCCGCCGCCTTGATCGCGGCCACCCTGCTGTCCGGCCCCGCCCACGCGCAGCAGGCCGTCGCGCCCGCCACCGCCATGCCGGGCCCCAACGTTGCTCTCAGCCGCGACGATGTCATGCGCGACCTGGCCGCGTGGCGCGAATCCGGCGTCGAAAAAAACTGGAATAGCGACAACACGCCGGACATCAACAGCCCGGAATACATCGCCAGCTACAGGAAGTACGTGGACACGGTGCACCCCAGCAATGCCGTGCCGCCCATGCAGTCGCAAAGTACGGGCAAGTGGTAGGGCTGGAGACGGCTCTTGACGGCACGGCCGCCGGTCGCCAGTCGCACGACGCCGGCCCCGTGCCGTCGGCGCGGTGCCATCGATAGTCAAGCAATTTCAGAATCATCAGATGTACCCGGAGATTTTCGTTCGATAGGATCCCAGCTTTATCGGATCCCATCCCACGGAGAACGCGATGATTCAGCATGGCCCGGTACGTGCCTTCCCAACGGACGGAGCTAGCGTTCGTCCTTTGCACGATTCCCCGGCATTGCAGCCCATGCCGGTAGCGTTTCACGGTACGGCTAGCGAGTTCTTTGGCTTCTGGATCGTCAACCTCTTGCTTACGGTTGTCACCCTGGGCATCTGGTCTGCCTGGGCTAAAGTCCGCACCAAACGGTGGTTCCTCGGCAATACGACCATCGACGGCCATGCTTTCGACTACCACGCCAGCCCATTGCAAATATTGCAAGGGCGCATCATTGCGATCGTCGTAATCGGCATCATGAGCGCAATCAGCTACTTCGTCCCAAGTCTCTTCCCGGTACTTTGGCTAATCTGGATGCTGGCAATGCCCGCCGCCATTAATGCCGGCCTGCGCTTTAACGCGCACATGACCTCATGGCGCAACGTCAGATTTGAATTCCAGGGCAACTACGGCCGCGCGCTACTGCTGTTCATGTTGATGCCCATCCTTGTCATGCTGTCTTTGGGGCTGCTGGCGCCGTTCTATTCGAAGATGCTGGGCAAGTATCTTTCTGAAGGCTATCGCTTTGGTGGCGCGCGGTTCACCACGCAGCCCAAGGTATCCACGATGTACGGCGGCCTGATCCGTAGCGCGGTGCTGTTCTTCGTCGCCCTGTTGCCTGGGCTGCTGGCAATCGTTCTTTGGGGGCCTGAGAGCCTTCCACTGGCCGCGATGGACCTTTATGTTGCGCTGTTTATTGCGTCGGTCCATTACGGCGTTTACGTGCGCAACGAGTTGCTTACGCAAACCACCATCGATGGCGGACACCGGCTACAGAGTCAGGTAGACCCGGCCGTCTATACCTGGATCGTCGCTTCCGGGCTCGTCGCCACCGCCGCGTCGCTAACGCTGGCCTATCCTTGGGCGTGCGTGCGCCAACATCGTTATCTGATGAAATGCACCACCCTGCATGCAGCGTCCGGCCTTGAAAATTTTGCTTCCGAGCAACGTGCTTCACCAGACAGTTTCGGCGGAGAACTCAGCGAATTTGAAGGCTTCGGCAGCGTTGCATCGCTCTGACTCCTTCCTTTTGCATGGGCGGCTTTTTGCGGCAGGCGCATCCGCCTGCCGCATGGCTACGTTATCGGTACCCGAGCATGGGTCCGTCTGCCTGGACGACGGCGAAACGCGCCGCGATCTGCCCAAGAGTGCGCTAAGTTGGACAAGCCGAATCGGCTCGACGTCGCGTCGCGCCACGCTACCCGACGGGTCCGTCTTCGAAACCCGCGACAACGATCAAGTCGACCGTCTGGTGCGCCGCCGTGGTGGTGCTTTTGTCATTCCGCTGTCCCGACTGGAACGCTTGCGCCCTGCACTGTTATCGCTTGTTGTGGTTGCCACGTTGGCCTTCTTCATCAGCCTGCGCTGGACGCTGCCGTGGCTTGGAGACACCGCCGCCGCGTTTCTGCCTCAGGCGGTCGAAGCGCATATCGGCGTGAACACCCTGAAAGCTCTGGACCGCATAGCCTTGCACCCTTCTGAACTGCCGGCTCCGACACGGCAGGCACTTCTTGCCGTGTTCGACGAGTTGAAGACGCATGCCAACGCGCCGGAAAGCCTTAGCTTGGCGTTTCGACGCGGCGGTTCGCTGGTCGGTGCCAACGCCCTTGCCCTGCCGGGCGGCCACGTGATTATCACGGACGAACTCGTCGCGCTCGCGGAGTCGCCCGAGGCGCTGGCGGGTGTCTTGGCCCATGAGATCGGCCACGTCGATCATCGGCATGGCGTCCGGCAATTAGGTCGCGTCATGGGCCTATCAGCCGTCGTCCTGTTGATGACGGGCGACGCCAGCAGCATGGCGAACGACGTCGGCGTGTTCGGCGCGGGGTTGCTTGAACTTTCGTTCTCGCGCAACTTCGAACGGGAAGCTGACACGCGCGGCGTCGCGCTGATGCGGCAGGCCGGCAAAGACCCGGAATCATTGGCCTTTTTTCTGGAACGCCTGGAGGGTCTTACCGAGGCTGGCGGCATTATTCCCGCATGGCTTTCGTCCCACCCCTCAACGCCAGAGCGTGTCCAACGCATCCGGCAGCAGGCCGCAGAGCAAAACGCCGACCGAAGGCCGCGATGACGCTCAAGCCAGGTAAGACGCGACTTCTTCCGCCGTCAAATAACGCTTGAACGTCATCGATGGCGCTTGCGCGTCGTGGATGGCGCCGTTAAAGCCGGACCAGTTTCGTTTTGTGCCCTCGTCCGTTTCCAGCGCAATCAGCACGGGCCTGCCGTGCCGCGCCATGTTGTGGCGCAAGGCTGCTTCGCCCCAGGCCCACAACATGGGCTGAGTCAGTTCACCGTCGGCGTAGGCGCCGGCTTGCAGCCATTGGAAATCGGCCGAGTCGCGGTCCATGTCCGGCTGGCGGGCGGCGATCTCGCGTTTGACTTGCAGGGCTTGTGCATGCTCGCCAATCAAGATTTGCAGCAGTGTGAAAGCATGGAAACTATTGTTGACGCCGTGCGCCCGCGCCACGAATCCGGTTTTCGACGTCGGCAAGACCACCACAAGCTCGTCCACATAACTGATCTGCGATGCCAGCCACAAAAAATGCAGCTCTTCAAAGGGAAAGCTGTCGTTGTTCGTGGCCATGGGGTGCAGCAGCGCCATCAGGCTTGTGTCCGCGATAAACGACTCATGGTTGCGCTGACTGCGCATCAGCATCGCCATCATAGGCAGAACAAGCACGTCAACGGCCTGCTGTAAGGATTCCACTTCCCAACGCGTGTCCAACGGCACGGCGGCCAGTTCCGCCTGGGCGTCGACCCACGCTTTGCGGTCGGCCTCGTCCACCTCGTCGTCGTCCTCTTCCACCTCTTGCGCGCAATAGGGTCGCAGCGCGCGCAGCCACTGGCGAAGCATGGCGTGCAGGCTGTCGAACAGAATGGCAGGGTCGGCGCCATCTTCGACCATCGACCCACACAACAACGCCAGGGCCGATGCCCGGTTCGGATGCAGGTCAGGAAGGAGCGTGGCGCACGCCAACAGGTTCGCAGACGTGTAAGCCGGGTCTTGGCTCTGCGCATAGAACGCGCGAACTTCGGGGCGGTCGAAGAACTGCTCCAGGGTATCCAGGTCGTCGGCGGATAGGACGGGCACGGAGAGGACGCTGGCGAGATCGGCGAAAGGGGTCGGCATGCGCGGCCTTTGGAATATTGGGAGGGGGTCGCGGAAACATAGACGAGGATTCTTCCATTGGCAACACCGCACATGATTGCGCACGCGGCACGCTCCGCAGGCCGCTCTCCGCCAGGTGTTTCCCGACCTTTCCTGCGTGCCTGCCCCCATTCCCTTTTTCCCTACTCCTGTTCCCTACTCCTGTTCCCTTCTCCTGTTCCCTACCGCGTAATTCCTATCCCGATACCCTATGTCCTATTCCCTACTCCCCCCTGATCCCCGCCCCCTCAACCACCTGGGCCCAGTTCTCGATCTGCGCCGATACCCATTCCCTGGCCCCGGCGCTACCCGCGAACGGCGCGCCCAGCCCCAGGCTTGCGATGCTGCGTGAAAATTCCGGCATGGCGTAGACGGCCGCCAGGCTTTCATCCCATTTGCGGGCGATGTCGGGCGGCATGCCTTGCGGCGCCATGATGAGGAAAGCGAAGGCTGCGTCAAAATCTTGCAGCGATTGCACGCCCACGCTGCGCAGGGCCGGCACGCCGGGCAGGTCGGGGTCCGGTTCGCGAGCCGAGATGGCCAGCGCGCGCATTTTGCCTGCCTGCACATGAGCTTGCACCGCGGACGCTGCCAGGAAGCCGGCCTGGATCTGGTTGCCCAGCAAGGCGTTGACCGCGCCCGCGCTGCCCCGGAACGGGATGTGGGTGATGTTGATGCCGGTGGCCAGCTTCAGTTTTTCAAATGCCAGGTTGCCCGGGCTGCCGTAGCCGGCTGACGAATAGGTCACCGGGTTGGCCTGGGCATAACGCAGAAACTCATCCACGGTGGCGACGCCCAGGTCGGGCCGCACCGTCAGTGCCAGACCGAAGCTGCCGGCAATGCTAAGCGGGTCCAGCAGCCGCAGGTAGGTGTCACCGGCGTCCTTGAAGACGTGCGGGTTGACGGTCATCAGCGTGTCCAGCGTCATCAAGAGCGTGTAGCCATCGGGCGCGGCATTGGCCACCGCCTTTGCACCGACGTTGCCGGACGCGCCCGGGCGGTTCTCGACAATGATCGTCTGGCCCATCAGTTTGCTGGCGTACAGCGCGATGGCTCGGGCGCCGATGTCCAATGGCCCGGCCGGAGAGGAATTGACGATGAGCCGGATGGGGCGGGATGGGTAATCGGCCGGGGCGGCCCCGGCCGTCGACACGGGGGCTGCAACAAGCAAGGCGCCGACAAGCAAGGCGCCGAAAGCCGGGACTGCGAAAAGCGAAGCAGCGAAGAACAGGGCGGGGGAAAGCGAAGCACCGAAAAACGAAGCAGAGGCAGGCGAAGCAGAGACAGGCGAAGCAGAGAAAGGCGAAGCAGAGACAGGAGAAGCAGAGAAAGGCGGCGCCGCGGCGAAACGGCCAGCAAGAAACGAGACTGTGACAAACCACAAGCGCTTGAACGGGTTACTCATGTTGCTCTCCGGTGTGGCGGCGGCCGGCAGGCCGCCGTTTCTTTGGCCATGCTTCAGGCAATGGCCGTGGGGTGGGGGCTGGTTTCCGCATGGCGGATCATTGTTTGCGAAAGCGCAATCAGCAGTTCACCGCGCCGCGCCTCGGCTGCGGGGTCGTGCCACAGATTGCGAAGTTCGTGCGGGTCTTCGTGCAGGTCGTACAGTTCGCCCCAGTCCGCATCGGCATATACGCTCAGGCGATAGCGCGCCGTTTGCAGCGTGCGCATCCGCGTGCGGCCGGGAAAGCCGAACATCGTGCGCTGCCCCTCTTCTTCGATCAGCACGGCGTCGCGCAGCGTGTCGACCGCACCGGACATCAGCGGCAGCATCGACTGGCCCTGCAGGCCGTTGTAGGGCGGCAGCCCGGCGCGGGCCAGCACGGTGGCAGCGACATCGGGGGTGGCGCACAGCGCCCGGCTGCGCGGCGCGGCGGGCGCTGCGTGCGGGTCGCGCCAGATAAACGGGGTGCGGATCAGCCCCTGGTAATGGATGGGCCCCTTGAACAGCAGCTGGTGATCGCCGAAAAAGTCACCATGGTCACTGGTGAAGATCACCACGGTGTTGGCGTCCAGCCCGGTCTCGCTCAGCGCCTGCATGACGCGGCCGATCGTGGCATCGATATGGCTGATGGACCCGTAGTTCAGCGCGATGGCCTCGCGCGCCTCGCGTTCGGTGCAGGCGAACACGGCGGGCGTGTGCTTGACCGCCATGTTCAGATCGCGCTGCCGATACAGCCAGGCCACGTGCGGCGGCGGGTGATGGTGAGCAGCCCGGCTGGCGTGAAACGATACCGGCAGCGTTACGTCCTCCGGCCGATATTGGCCCCAGTACTTTCCCGGCGGCGTGTACGGGTGATGCGGATCGGGAAACGAGCATTGGATAAAGAAAGGCGCACGGCTGCCGGCCTGCCGGCGCAGCTGTGTGATGGTTTGGTCGCCGATGTAGGCGGTGGCGGAACATTCTTCGGGAACGCGAGTGCGCCACGCCTGCCGATGTTGCGCCAGCATGAAGTCCGGCGTGGGCAACGCGTGCTCCGGCCCCCACTGCCGCCGCGCCTCGGGATGCTGCCGGGCAAGCCAGCGCGCGTAATGGCCGCCGATTTGATCGCCGTGGTCCAGCGCCAGGCGCACGTGGTCAAAACCGTAGAACGGCGTCTGCACCTCGTGACCCGGGTCGGCTCGCCACTTGGGAGCCCACTCTTGGTCGTAGTCACCCGCATCAAGCTGCCAGGCCTCGCCTTGCGTCGCGGCGGCGCCTGCCGGTGGCCATGCGGGGCCGATGCCCGTCATGTTCTGCAGGTGCGATTTGCCGATCAACGCCGTGGAATAGCCCGCGTCGCGCAGCCGTCCCACAAAGGTCGTTGCGCGCTGCGATAGCGCGATGCCGTTGTGGCGCACCCCGTGCACCGACGGCATGCGGCCCGTCATCAACGTCGCGCGGTTGGGCATGCAGATCGGCGAGGCAACGTAGAAGCGGTCGGCGGACCACCCTTGGGTGGCCAGGGCGTCCAGGGCCGGGGTGCGCAGCACGGCGTTGCCGTAACTGCCTACGTGGTCCGCACGCTGCTGATCCGTGATGAATAGCAGAAAGTTGGGCTGCATCAGATCTCCTTGCCTGCGGCTCATGCCGGCATGGCTGTGTTGATGCGGCCATTGTGCGTAGCGGTTTGCGCGTCGAACAGAGAGATGCCCCGGTTGTCGGACCCATTCACCGGTCCGCTCACTCTGTGTTTTGCGGCCCACACATGTATCCATCAGATTCGATTGGCCTTCCAACCGACCGCGGCGTTACAAGCCATCCCAAATCTCAACAAATAAAACAGTTTTGCCGCGCCAACTGATTTAGTTCTAGCAGTTGCTTGCGCGGTTGACCCGGCGGCAGGAGCCCCGGGGCCCACAGGCATACAAAAGCAATAAACCTGGAGGAGGAGCCATGCGTTTGTTTAATCGCAGGATCGCCGCATTGCTGGCGAGTGGGCTGATTGCCTTGACGGCGGGTTGCGCGTCGACCGGCAAGAAGGACACCATCAACATGGCCGGGCTGAGCCAGCCGGTGGAAATCGTGCGGGACCGACATGGCGTGTCCCACATCTATGCACAAAACCAGAATGACCTGTTCTTCGCACAAGGCTTTTCGGCCGCGCGCGACCGGCTGTGGCAGCTGGACCTGTGGCGCCGACAAGGCGAAGGCAAGATGGCCGAGCAGTTCGGGCCGCGCTTCATCGAACAGGACCGCGCGGCGCGCCTGTTCCTGTTCCGGGGCGATATGCAGGCCGAATTCGCCAGCTATCACCCCGAGGGCCAGGCGATCCTTACCGCGTTTGCCGCCGGCATCAACGCCTATGTGGACTGGGTGAAGGCAAACCCCGATCAGTTGCCGCCGGAGTTCAAGCTGACCGGCACGCTGCCCGGCTATTGGCGCCCCGAGACCTCGCTGATCCGTATCTACGGGCTGACGCGCAACCTGAATGAAGAAGTGAAAATGGCGCAGCAGGTGGCCGGCCTGGGCTTGAATGCCGTGCAAGGCCTGAGCACCTTCGAGCCGCCCTTGGCGTTGCAGGTGCCCGCCGGCCTGGATGTGCGGCAGATCGACAAGTCGGTCTTGGCGAACTACGCCCTGGCGCGCGATGGGCAGAAATTTGTGGCGGCGGACTTCCCGCAAAGCCCCCTGGCCCTGGACAAGCGCGAGGCGCTTGCCAGCGCGCTGTCCGAAGGCAAGCTGGCGTCACTGGATCCGAACTTTGATCCGATGGCGACGCGATACGAAAGCAATAACTGGACCATTGGCGGGCAGCATACCGACACCGGCAAACCCATCCTGGCCGGCGACCCCCACCGGTCGATCACCATGCCGTCGTTGCGCTACATGGTGCACTTGAACGCGCCGGGCTGGAACGTGATCGGCGCGGGCGAACCGTCATTGCCCGGCGTGTCGATGGGCCATAACGACCGCATCGCCTTCGGCTTGACGATCTTCGCCTTCGGCGACGAAGAAGACCTGTACGTCTATGACACCAACCCCGCCAACCCCAACGAATACCGTTATCGCGGCGGCTGGGAAAAAATGCGGCAGATGGACGAGTCCATTCCCGTGCGCGGCCAGGCGGCGGCGGTGCGCCAGCTGAAATTCACGCGTCACGGCCCGGTGATTCACGAAGACCCCGTACGCCACAAGGCGTACGCGCTGCGCGCCGCCTATCTTGAGTTTCCGGGCACGGCGGCCTACCTGGCCAGCCTGCGCTTGAACCAGGCGCAGAACTGGAATGAATTCGTGGCCGGCATGGAAAAGCACTACACGCCCAGCGAAAACATGGTGTACGCGGACGTGGACGGCAACATCGGCTGGTTCGGCGGCAGCATCGCGCCGATACGCCCGCGTAACGACTGGTCGGGCATGTTGCCCGTGCCGGGCAATGGCGATTTCGAATGGCGCGGCGTCTTGCCCGGCAGCGCCCTGCCCCGCGCGTACAACCCGCCCGAAGGCTATGTTGCCACCGCCAACGAATACAACCTGCCGGCGGACTACGCCTATAAGGACATGTCGGCGCGCACCTGGGCCGAACCCTATCGCGTTCAGCGTATCCGCGAAGTGCTGGCCGATGGCAGCCGGCTGTCGGTGCAGCAATCGCAGGACTTGCAGTACGACAACCTGTCGATACCCGCGCGCGCACTGGGCGGCTATGCCAAAGCGCTCAATTCCGCCGACCCGGCGCTGAACGACGCGCTGGGCCTGCTGAAGGATTGGGACTACCGCATGGAGACCGATTCGCGCGCCGCCACGGTCTACGCGTTCTGGTTGCCCGAGGTCGTCAAGCGGGTGTCCGACCTTTACGTGCCCGCGAACGGCCGCGCGGCGTTCGGTGACTTGTCCACCCGCAAGACGCTGGAAAAGCTGGCCACGCCAGATGCCGCCTTCGGCACGCCGCCGGATCGGGGCCGCGACGCGCTGTTGCTGCAAGCGCTGAACGATGGCGTGCAGAAATTGCGCGCCAAGCTTGGGCCGGATTCCACGCAGTGGCAGTGGGGCAAACTGCATCACATCCAGTTCGAACACAGCCTGGCCAGCCTGCTGCCGCCGGACACCGCCAAGGCCTGGGGCACGCCGCGCTATCCCGTGGGCGGCGACAACGACACGGTGCATCGCGCGACGTTCCGCAAGAGCGATTTCCGGCAGATCAGCGGGTCGTCGTATCGACAGGTGATCGACGTGGCCAACTGGGATAATTCACGCGTGCAGAACGTGCCGGGCCAATCGGCTGACCCGCGCAGCCCGCATTACCAGGACTTGCTCAAGGGCTGGGCAACCGGCGAGTACTTCCCCATGGCGTTCACCCGCGCCAAGGTGGATAGCGAACGCGCCGATACGCTGACGCTCAAGCCGTCGGGGAATTGACGGGCGGGCCACAAAAAAATGCCGGGTCGCTTGGGCGGCCCGGCATTTTTGTTGGGGTTTTGGTTGGCGTTTTGCTTGGCGTTTTTGTTGCAGTAATCGCGACTACTTGCGACTACTTCTTCGATGCGTCCTGCTCCACCACCATATCCAGCACATACACCTTGGACGGCGCGTCCGCCGGCGGGTTCTTCCAGTCGTAGCGCTTTACGCGCAACACGGTACGCACGCCTTCCTGGTGCTTGAACCCTTCGATGGATTGATAAAGCGGATGCCATTTATCCTGCGTCGGCTGCTGCACGCCCGCTTCGTTGTAGCGGCGTTCGCGCACCATCAGGCACTGGTAATTGGGAATCATGGGGTGGCTGCATTCGGCCTTTTTCGCGGCCACTTCCAGGAACATGACCTGTCCGGCGCTGCCATACAGCGTTTCCGGCGTGGGTTCGCCAACAAACTTCAGCACGGTGCCGTCCTTACCCACCAGTTCCAGCGCGGGCTCGTGCGTGTCGCCCGACAGCGTGGCACGCAAGTCGCCCTTCAGGCGCTCATTGATCTCGGCATCCAGCTGCATCAAGCTCTGCTCGCACGCCTTCATCGTGGAGGCCAGGTTATCCACCTTCAACACGCCGTTCTGATAGCGGTAGCCGCCAAATTGCGTATTGCAACCGCCCCGGATATTCAACGCATCGTTGGTGAAGGCCAGGCGCAGCTGATGCTCAACGCCCGGCTGCAACGTCGGAATCGACTTGCCGGATGCATCGGTGGCAGAAACCAGGCGCCAGTAATACGCGGGCAAGGTCAGCTGGCTGGCGGGCGACGCGGCAGTCGTGTCGGGCATGGAAGAGGATCCTACGCTGGGAGAGGAAACCGGAGCGCAAGCGGAAAGCAGCGCGGCGCATGCGGACGCAAGAAGAATTATTTTTTTCATGGTTCGTTCCTGGAAGCCGAATGGCACTTAAAGCAAAGCGGCATTCTACGTCCGTGGTGTGGACGGGTCAGGCCAAGCGCCGGGCAGAGGGTTTCAAAATCTTGCTGAAGGATGGGAATGGCGGGCCCGCTATTTGCCCGCCTGACGAGCCGTGCTTTCATACGGAGGTCGGAGGACCAAAACATCGAGGTCATTAACCCTGCCGTCTCGCCCTGGTGATTACAGAATGACACCTTACGTCCGGGCGATATGGTTTCATGCCCCAACCGGCAATGGAACATTCCCGATTGTGGAGGGCCCGCTCTCTTCGGGCAGCGACAGAAAACTCACGCTGGTGCACGCCCCTACCCCGCCTGCAACCTCCCCATTTCCTCTTGCACCACGCCCCGTTGCGCCAGCCCCGCTATCGCGATCCCGATGCGTGGTTCCGCATCGGCCAACGTACGTGACATGCCCAGTAGCCGGCACACTGACTTGATCACATCCGCTTTCGGCGCGTTGCCGGTCATGGCCAGTACGTGCAGGACACCGTTCGCCAGTTCTTGAATGCAGACATCGTCCACGCGGCGGCGCGTGGCGTCGTCGTCGCTTGCCCCTCGAAAGCCGCTCCAGGTTTCGGGGCTGACGCCGGCCGGCCAATAGAAGGTGGCCTCGCCTTCGTCTGTCTGACCCACGTCCATCGGCGTCAGCGTGCGCAACCGTTCAATGATCCGGACACCCGTGCGTTCCAGGCCCCACGCGCGGGCCACTTTACGGTGCAGCACCGTCTCGGCGATGGGGCCTTCCGTGTCAATCACCAAGCGCAATTGTTCCGCCAACCGCGCGTTATTGGCGCGGCTGTAGAACGCGTCAGGGCCCTCCGGGGCAGCGCTCAAGTCCGCCACGCGATAGGGCGCAACGCCACGCGGGGTCACGCCGTCTGCCGGCGGCCCGGCGGTATCGCCTTCCTCTGTGGTGATCACGAATTCGACGGGCGATTCGTCCTCCACCGTGCGTTCCAGCTCCGCGTTCAAGCGGGCAAGCATCTTCTGCACTTCGCGTTCGGGGTTGATCCACCAATCGGTGGACCACACCCGATGCAGCGTCCAGCCCAGCCCTTCAAGCACCACCTGCCGCAAACGATCGCGATCCCGCGCGGTGGCGCCCGAGTGATACGCGCGGCCGTCGCATTCGATACCCATCAGATAGCGTCCCGGCGCGCGCGGGTCGACCACGCCCATGTCGATGCGGTAGCCCGAGCAGCCCACCTGCGGGTGCACTACCCAGCCATGGTCGCGCAGCACTTTGATGACTTGCGTTTCAAAAGGGCTATCGGGTTCGCGGCCGGTCGGCAGCGACTGCTCGACCAAGGCGCGCGGCCCTTTCAGCGCAAATTCCAGGTAGTGCTTCAAGTCGCGCACACCCGTGGCGCGCACGCGCGACAGGTCGATCTGTTCCGGCATCAGCGTGCTGTAGATCACCACGCCTTCGCGCGCACGCGAAATGGCCACGTTCAGACGGCGGTGTCCGCCTTCGCCGTTCAGCGGCCCGAAGTTCATCGTCATCTTGCCGGCGGCATCCGGACCGAAGGTGATCGAGAAATAGATAACGTCGCGCTCGTCGCCCTGCACGTTCTCCAGGTTCTTGATGAAAAGCGGCTCACGGGATTGCGCCGAGATCGCCTTGTCCAGTTCAGCGTTGGCGCGGCGGCGGGCGTCCAGCAGGGTTTCGATCAGGGCTTGCTGCGGCTGGTTGAAGGTCACAACGCCCAGTGTCTGGCGGCGGCGCGACTTATCCAGATAATGCTGCTCGATGCCCTGCACGATGGCTTCCGCTTCGAGGCGGTTGGTGCGACTGCCGCCCCGGTCGTAAATGCCCGCAACCTTTTCCAGACGCACGGCCACGTCATCCGTCACGGGCGACGGAAAGGTGATCAGCTGCGAGTCGTAATAGGTCACGTTGCTGAACGTGATCAGGCTTTCGTGCTTGCTGCGGTAATGCCATTGCAAACGCAAACGGTTCATGTCGGCGCCCAGGCATTCATCCAGAATGCTTTCCAGGTCTTCGACCTGTCCGTCATCCCCCGCGCCATCGTCTTCGGGCGTGGACTTGCTGAAGAAGCTGGTGGGCGGCAACTGCTTGGTGTCACCCACCACCACCACTTGCTGGCCGCGCGCGATAGCGCCTACCGAGTCCCAGACCGGAATCTGCGAGGCCTCGTCAAACACCACGACGTCAAACTGCGAATGCCCCGCATCCAGATACTGCGCCACCGATAACGGCGACATCAGCAGGCATGGCTTTAGCTTGGGCAGCAGCGACGGCAAGCGCTGCATCAGCTGGCGCACGGGAACGTGGCGCGTCTTTTTTTGCAGTTCGCGGCGCAGCAGGCCTAGCTCGCTATCCGGGCTGACCAGCACGCCGTTGCCATCGGGCACTTTGGCAGCCAGCACGGCCGCGATGTAGGCCGACGTCAGCGTCTGGAAGCGGTCGTCTGCGTCGCGGAATTCCCGGATCTTGCGTTCGTGGTCCGCGCTGGAAAACGCGCGCAGCACGGGCGTATGGTCAATGACCTTCTTGACCCACCAGTTGCGATAGCTGAATTCAAAATGCGCTTCGACCTGCTCCAGCGGAACACGGCCCTGCTCCAGGGATGCGACCAGGCCTTGCAGTTGCATCGCTATGGCCTGCTCGCGCGCCTGACGCCACACGCACCACGGCATCAGGAATTGTCTGTTGTGGCGCCAGCCCGCCAGTACACCCTGAATGCGTTCAAGCGCACCGTTGGCGTCCGGCGCGCCCGCCAGCGCTTCGGGCGGTTTGGCCAGCGCATCCACGTGCGCCAAACCATCTTGCAGGCCGCGCCACGCATCCCGATAGGCCAGCAAAGCCTTGCCCAACGGTGCCCCAGGTTGCAGCAAGGCGCGGTTCTGGCCCACGAGTGCTTGCAGCCGGGTGCGCAGGTCCGCTGCCGACACCGGGTCGCCCGCCGCCTGCGTGACCGCATCGGCAAAGCGCTCGGCCCATTGCTCATGCCGCTGCACCTGCTCCCAATCCGTGGCCAGCCCCGTGTAGCGCTCTTGCAGCAAGCGCTGCGCGTCCGCCTTCAACGCAGCCAGTTCGCGGTCTTCGATGTTCACCCGCGCCAAGGGCGCCAGCATGGCGGTAATCGACGCCTCGTCCGGCCGCTGGCCGTCCGTGCGATAGCCCGCCAGCCGCTTGCGGATACCGCCCTTGGCGAAGACAGACTTCGGCCACCATGCCGAGCAGGCGGACAGCCACTCAGCCTTGAGCGTATTGGCATCCAGCTCGGCCAATTGCGCGTTCCATTGGCCACCCACCTGCGCCCAATGCGTGTTGCGCGCCTGGCCATGACGCACCAGCGCCTGCACCTGAAAACGGGCGGCGGGGTCGTGCGCCTGCGTGGCCAGACCCGCGGGCACCTGGGGCGCGGCGAGCAGCATGTCAGCCAGCGTATCCAGACGCGCATAGGCGTTCAGACTCAAGCACCGCGCCGGCACACCCAGCCCATCACCCACGGCAGCCGCCTGCGCCTGCAAGCTTGCCACCGCCTGGTCCAGCACCCGGGCCGCCTCCAGTAACGCGTCTTGCCAGCTGGGGCTCCATTCGGCCATGCCGATATGCGCCAGAGGATGTCCGTGCAGCACGCCCAGTTCCTTGGACAAGGTCGACATGCGGCGCGCGGTCTCACGCAGCTGCGCAAGGTCTTTGTATTGATGCGCCTGCGCGTCGGCCCAGAACATCGGCGACGGCTCCTTGCCCGCGTTCTGTATGCAGGTGCCGATGGCGTCATAAACCGTCAGGCCGTTGGCATGCGCGTGGTGCAGCGCATCGACCAGCCCGTTCAAATCCTGGCGCAGCACGCTCAGGCGTTCGGCCTCGCGCGCCCAATCGTCGCTGGTGCGCTGCCCGCTGTGGTCCAGGGCACGGCCCAGCTGTAGCAAGACCTCGGATTTACGCGCCTTGGAAGAATGCAATTCCAGACAGAACGGGCCCAGCCCGATATTGGCCAAACGGCGATGCACCACTTCCAGCGCGGCCATTTTTTCCGAGACGAACAGCACCGTCTTGCCGCGCGCCAGCAGATGCGCGATCAGGTTCGTGATGGTCTGGCTTTTGCCCGTGCCGGGCGGTCCTTCCAACACCAGGTCACGGCCCGCGTCCACCGCACAGATCGCTTTCAGTTGCGACGAATCGGACAGCAGCGGCGTCAGCAGGTCTTCAGGCCGGTAGCTGTCGTCCAGGCGATCAAAGCGCTGGTCGAAAGGCTCTTTGGCAAACGCCTGACCGGGGTGGTCGATCAGATGCTTGACGACGCGGTTGGCTTTGAGCTGCTCGGTCCGATCCTGCAAGTCCTTCCACATCAGGTATTTGGTGAACGAGAAAATGCCCAGATGCACCTGTTCCAGCACCTCCCAGCCGGCGATTTCCCGCACGGCCAAGCGGAACGCCTGCAACACCCGGGCCACGTCCACGCCCTTGTCGTCCGCGGGCAAAACGTCCAGCCCCGGAATGCGCAGTTCGTAGTTGTTGCGCAGCATTTGCAGCAACGTGGGGTTAATGATGGTCTCGTCGTCGTGGCGGACCAGGCGAAAGCCGCTGCGCACCGACTGCCGTTGCAGCGACACCGGCACCAGGATCAGCGGCGCCAGATGCGCGCTTTCCGCACCGGGGCTTTCCGTCCAGCGCAGCATGCCCATCGCCAGGTACAGCGTGTTGGCGCCGCCCTCTTCCAGGCCGATGCGCGCCGCGCCGAAGATCGTCAGCAGGTTGGCGTCCAGCGCTTCCTGGGTGACGCGGGCGATCAGTTCCTTGTTGCCCAGCGCGTCCAGCGCCATGTCGTCCAGCGGCGCGCGGCCGCCCCGGCCCACATGCACCTCGGCAACGCGCGGGTCGCTGCCGTCCATCAACGCGGCGGGCAGCGGACGAATGCGGAATTCGCTGCCGTCGACGATGGCGTCTTCCAGTTTTGCCAGGTCGGGCACCACAAGCGGCAAGGTGGATTTGGTCAGCTTGAAGTTCAGCAGCCGGTTGCGCAGCGTCAGGTCCAGCAGGCGCGACTTCCACTTGGCCAGCCGCCCTTCCGGCGTGTCGTCGGCGGGCTCCAGGCTGATCACGAACTCCGGGTCCAGCGGCGGCAGCTCGGGCGTGGGCTCGATGGCAGCGGGACGCTCGACGTCATCGGCGTCCGTGGGCGCCACCGACACCCCGCGCGAGGGCAGCGGTTTGATCTGCAACTCACGCGCGCGGTGCACGTCGATGGCGTAGCGAAAGGTATTTTCTTCGCGCAGATGCGCCGCGCCCTGCTCCAACGCGCGCCGCAATGACGGGCGGAAGTTGGGATGCTGCGCGATGCCGGTCGTTTCGAAGACCAGGAATTCACCGCTGTCCACGCGCTTTCTTATCGCCTGCACATCGTCCGTCAGCGGGTCCGCAAAACACGCTTGATGCAGCCAAACGCCTACCCAGGCGTGCCCGTCCTTCATCAGAATCACCGGGCGCAATCCCGCCTGCTCCAGGCAGGACGAGAACAGCATCGCCAGGTCCAGGCACGTTGCGACGCGCGCGTCCAGGATGCGATCCGGCGTGCGGATCTTCTGCCCGTCCACGCCGAAAGAAGCGGGCGGTTCGGCGTAATGCAGCGATTCAGCGGCCAGTGTGCTGTAGATGGCGGAGACCTGCTTCCAGACGACGTCGCGGCTTTTGGACTGGTAGCCGTTCATTTGCAGGTCGGCGTACTGTGCGCGCAGCAGTTTGGATGCCTTGCCGATCAGCCCATCCACGGCAGGATTATTCGGCATGGAAAACGCGGCCAGCAATTCCGGCAGGGCGCGCGTGCCGGCCCATTGGTCATACGCCAACACGGATATCGGTTGCGAGGCCCGCCCCAGTTCTTGCGAGGCTGACTGCACCACGACATCAATACTGGCGCGCACGGCCTCTTGCAGATCAGCTACGTAGCTGTGGTCCGGCGTCAGGTCCAGCGGCGAAACACGGCGGATTTCCCCCGGCACCAGCGCGTCAAAGCGCAGCGTTACAGGATGGGCAAAGGCGGGGTTGCAGCGCAGCCGGACTTCAATGTTCTCGAAAGTGTGCGCCGAGCGGTTCGTCACGCGCAACGTACGTACGATGGGCACCGCGTTCTGAATCGAGGCGTAGCCCAGCGTGGGATCGGCTTCGATGTCGATGGCGATGGCGTCGATGGCGGTGGTGGCGATGGTCGCGACGGCGGTGGTGGCGGTGTTGGCGGCGTCGGTAGCATCGATGACGTCGGGCGCCTCGGCGTCGATAGCATCCAGCGCGCCGGACGCCGTGGCATGCAGCACGTCAGCATGCACCACGTCGATCCGCAACGCGCCGGTTTGCTCCGCGCCGGTTTGCTCCGCGCCGGTCTGGGCCGCGCCCTCCTGGATCGCCGGAGGTTCCAGGTCTTGTCGCTTATCCATCGATATCTCTCGGTTCGTTCCGCGCGGGCCGATGCCGGCAGCGAAAATCTGCAATGCCGGATTTTAAGGCGCGATGACGCCCCTGCCTTCTGGAAACAGCAAGTTTTGCGTATCGGTTTGAATATCGATGAAATCCGGCCTGAGCGCCCGAGCGCGCCCCATGTGCGCGCCCCCGCCGCCCGGTTATTGCGCCGGCGGATACGCCGGGTCGGTCAGGCAGGCCTGCACCCATTCCGCATCGTCCGACGCATCGATCTCGCCATCCAGCTTGGGCAGCGGCTCGTCGGCATACACGTACTTTGGTGGCTCGGGATGCCTGTTCCAATTCGCCTTCGTGTCCGCGACCGTCGCGCAGGCTTCGTCGGCGCTATTGAACGAGCACGACGCGATGACGCGCGGTTTTCCATCAACCACGTTGGCGACGTAGCGTTTGGTGTAGACGGCGCCCGACGCCCAGGATTCGTCCACCGAGCACACGCGGTCATTGTTTTGGTAATGACGGATTGCGAAGCACTCGTAGTCGACATAATCGTGCGGCAACACGTCGCAAGTCGTCCAATAGCCGGCGAACGCGCCGCCCGTGAATTGCGATTGAAATTTTTGCTGCTCGACCGCTCTACGTATGATCGCGGGCGTGGTGGCCCCTTTGCCGGTTTCCGTGAATTGCGCGCTGCGGTTCTCGATCAGCTCGCGCGCGATCTCGCCGGCGGTCTTGTCATCGGGCACGGTGTCCGGGTCGCCAAGCAAGCGCTCAAGCGCACGATCGCGCGCCGCCAGCCACCGCTTCTGGCTCGCGACCAGCATTGCTCGGATGCCGTCGTCGGGCGCCTGTTTCAAGATTGCCTGGTACGCGCGATTCAGGTTCGCATCGGCCGCCACCGTGGCCTTATCGGCGCAGATCAGCTTGTCGACGGCGGTGTTCGCCTTGGCGCAATTGATGGCCATCGCCGGCGCGGACAACGCGAACATACCGGCCAAAAAAACGCTCTTTACTGCGTTCAGTGCGAAACGTGCCAATGTCATTGCGTCTTCTCTCTTTGCGTAAGCCCGCGCTTGGGCGTGGCGCCGGGCACCCGGCGTGCCATTCTGCATGAAATCAACTTACAAAATAGAAACAGAGTTCAACGTTCTGAAACGTGCACCCGCGCTATTCTGCGCCGGCTTCCTCAACCCCCAACACGCTACCCTTACCCATGCGCATCCGATTCGCCTCGCTACTGTTGACCCCCCTGTTGGCCTGCGCGTCGTATGTGCCGCAAGCATGGGCAGACACGACGGTGCCGTCGCTGGACAAGGCGCGCGGCGCCATCCAGACGGAAGACGCCCGCCGGATGTACGACAGCCAGATGAGTGGCGCGCCCCAACCCGACGGGTTAGGCGTTGCGCTGCCCGACGGCTTCACGCGTGAATTCCTGGTGCAGCAATTGGCCCCGGGCCAAGACCCCAAGCGGCTGCTGGTGGCCGGCGCAAAGCCCTGGGGGCAGCGCCCGGGCACATTTGTCGCAATGGTCTGCCTGGCGTCCACGCCCGAACGCGCGGCGCAGCTGATCAAATACGGCGGCGGCGAATGCGCCGACCTGTCCAGCGACGACGACAAGAACGGCGTCTGGTTCGGCGTGTTCGGCACGACGCCGGGCGCGGCCCCCACGTTGCTGGCGCGCACCAACGGCCCCGTCAAGACGCCCACCGACTGGCGCGATACCGACATCGACTTGCCCCAGGATGTGGCAACGGAAGACGCCAACGCCCCGGTGCTGTCGGTGCCCACCGAATGGAAACGCTTCGACCTGGCGGCCTACAAAATCGCCCCCGGCGCCGTGGCCTTCGGCGTGCGCGCCGGATGGAGCGAAGGCTATTCAGGCGGCGGCGCCAACTTCGAGGCCCTGTACCTGTTCCACATCGACGGCCCTACCCTGCGCGTGGTGTTCGCCCAGCCCATGTCCTTCTTCAAGTCCATCGCGGGCGACTGGCATCCCGACGGCACCCGCGATCACGACATGTCCGACGCCAGCAACATCCTGGTGGTGCTGCCGGAGAAGACGGACGGCTACTTTGACCTGCAACTGCGCCAGCAAGGTGGCAAGTGGCGCAAGACGTTGAAGTGGTCGGCGGCCGAGCGGGCCTATCGGTGATTCTTAATGGATCGTGCGCGCCGCTTTGCGCGCGCGCTTGATCTCGTACATGCGTGCATCGGCCAGCCGGACCGCCGCCTCGGCGTCCAGGCCGCGCGGGTCCACGGCCACCACGCCGACGCTGGCGCCTTCATAAGACACCGCGGCGTCACCCAGTTGGTAACGCCCTATCGTGGCCGCCGTCGCGCGTTCTTCCAGGGACCGCGCGGCTTCCATGGCGTCACCGCGTTGCGCGGCGGCGCCTGCCGTGGTGTCCATGCGATCCAGCGCCGGCCCCGGCCCCACCAGTACGAATTCGTCGCCACCGATGCGACCCAGCATGTCGGACGTGCGTAAGGCGGCGGCGACGCGGCGTGCGATCTCTTGCAGAAACACATCCCCCTGCTGATGGCCGTACGTGTCGTTGATGCCCTTGAAACCGTCCAGGTCGATCACGCCCACCAACACGCTGCCGCCTTCGCGCAGCGCACGCTGTTCCAGGCGCTCAAGCTCTTCGTATAGCGCACGGCGGTTCGGCAGGCCGGTCAGCGGGTCCGTCATCGCGTAGGACATCAGCTGGACGTTGGCCGAGTGCAGTTGTTCCATCAACATTTCGCGTTGCAGGAAGTTGGCGATCACGTTGGAGAACAGCTTCAACACGGACTCGGCCTGCGGTGCCAGTTGCAACTGGCGCGCACTGGCGGCGCACAGCGTGCCCAACAGCTGGCCGTCGTCGGTACGCACGGGCGCGCTGACGTAGGTCTGGATGCCCAGCTGGCGCGCGGCTTCGGAATCCGGCCAACAATTGGCCACATCGCTGGTGCACAAGCGCCCGCCTTCCAGGGCACGCTTGCACAGCGTGTCCGACCATGGCACGGACAAGCCTTCGGGGATCTGTAAATCCCCCACGTTGCGGGCGTAGCGCACATGCTGCAAATCCGCCTTCAGATCGATCTCGGTCAGATACGTGGATTCCAATCCCGTCACGCTGCCCAGCATGTCCAGCAGCGGGCGGGTCAATTGCTCGACCGTCTTGGCCTGAGGCAAGGATTTGGACAGCCCGGCAAGTATCGGATCCATAAGGCATCTCTCCTTCAAGGCGCGCTTGCTGCCGCGCGGCATTGCTGCCCGGCCCACATGGGTCGGGCGGGACAAACGACCATTATGCACTTGTCGACAATTTGCACCGCCCCACGAAAAAGCCCGCGCTTCCTTTGTCGGAAGGGCGGGCTTGCAGGACGTTTTTGATCAGGCGACCGGCGCCTGATTCAGGTCAGGGGCAATCAGCCAACCACGCGAAAACGCTCGGCGTCGTCCATGAAAGGCTTGTCGCCAAAACCGTTCTCGTTGGAGCCGAACGGCATTTGCGCGCGCAGCTTCCACGAGGCCGGCACGTTCCATTCACGCGCGACCACGCCGTCGATCAGCGGGTTGTAATGCTGCAAGCTGGCGCCGACGTTGGCGTTGGCCAGGGCTGCCCAGGTGGACAGTTGAGCCATGCCGCCCGACTGCTCGGACCACACCGGGAAGTTGTCGGCGTACAGCGCGAATTTTTCCTGCAAGCTGCGCACCACGTCCTGGTCTTCGAAGAACAGCACGGTGCCCACGCCGGCGGCAAAGCTCTTGAGCTTGGCTTCGGTCTTGTCGAAACCTTCGGCCGGCGCCACCTTGCGCACTTCTTCGATGGTCAGGTCCCACAGCTTCACGCTTTCATCGCCAAACAGAATGACGGCGCGCGAGCTTTGCGAGTTGAACGACGAAGGGCTTTGCTTGATGGCTTCCTGGATCAGGCTGGCCAGTTCTTCTTTGGAGGCCGACACATTACGGCCCAGCGAATACTGCGTACGGCGCTTCTTGAGTGCCTCGAGATAAGCGTTGCTCATGGGACTTGACCTTTCGACTGGTAGATAGGGGGTGATATGGGAACGAATTCTAACGGCCGAACCCTGACACGCGCACTAGCAAAAGGGCCAAAACGGCCGATTTTGGACGGAACAAACTGTTCTATTCGTGGAACGAGCCGGGTTGATAGTGCTGTTTGGTGACATCCGCGCCGCTGACGGTCCGCAGCATCCAATCCCGCAATGCGCATACCCGGGGGTCGGACGCGCTGGCCGCCGGATACACCAAGTGATAGGCGTATTCCGGCGCCACCCGAACCCCCACTTCGAACAGCCGGATCAGGCGGCCGGCTTGCACGTCGCGCTCGACCAGTTCCCATTCCACCAAGCCCACTGCCGCGCCGTCCATCACGGCTTGCACCACGTGGCTGGATTCCGCGAAGGCGACGCTACGGCTATCGTCGAAGCCATCAACGCCTGCCGCCGCCATCCACATCGGCCAGTTCGGCCAGACAATGCCGCCGGGCCGGCAGTCTACGTAGCACAACGTGTGGTTGAACAAGTCCCGCGGGCGACCCAATGGGCGGCCAGATTGCAACAGCGCCGGGCTGCACACGGGAACGACGACGGTATGAAAAAGCCGATGGGACTGCGCGCCCGGGTATGCGCCCGCGCCGAATCGGATGGCAGCGTCCACATCATCAGCGGCAAAGTCGCGCACGGCATCGCTGATGTCGAACGTCAATGCCAAGCCGGGGTGTTCGGCCTGAAACTGAGGCAGGCGCGGCAACAGCCATTGCGTGGCAAAGCGCGCGCCCACTGACAGCCGCAGTTGGGCATCGCCCCGCGTCAGCCGTCGCGCCTTGGACACTGCCTGCTGCAACGTGTGCAACGCGTCGGCAGCGGCGTCGAAGAGCACAGTGCCGGCAGGCGTCAATTGAATGCTGCGGCTGGTGCGCGTGAATAGCACCACGCCCAGTTGTTCTTCGATCTCTTTGATTTGATAGCTGACGGCTGCCGGGGTCAGCCCAAGTTCGTCGGCGGCGCGCGTGAAGTTCAGGTGACGCGCTGCGGCCTCCAAGGTGCGCAGAGCACGGGTGCCGGGCAGCAGGCGATTCATGATCTTCAAGCCAAATTTGATAATGGCGTGAAAATAACTCGTTTCCCCTGGTAATGGCAATGCAGGATAGTGGCGAAACTTGATGATCAGCCCGGATGTCCTTCATGCCCGCCCTAGATAGTTTTCCCTATGTCACGCAACGCAACGGCCTGCCCGCCACCGCCGCCGACCTGGCCCCGCTGGCGTTTGCCGGCTACGCCCACTTCACCGCGATGCAGGTACGCGGCGGACGGCTCAGGGGCCTGGACCTGCACTTGGCACGTTTGCGCGCGGCCTCGCTGACGATGTTCGGGCAGGCGTTGCCCGATACCGCCATCGTGGATGCGCTGCGTTCGGCCATCGGCGCCAGCCCCGAGGACTTATCCCTGGTCGCCACCGTCTATTCCCCAGCCGGCGAATTCACCGTTGCCCAAGGCGATACCCCGCTGGACATTCTGGTACGGACCGGGCCGCCGTCAAACGGGCCGCCCGGGCCCCTGTCGTTGGCGGCGATGCAGCACGAGCGGATGCTGCCAGCCGTGAAGCATGTGGGCGAAGTCGCCAAGACGTATCTGTTGCGGCAGGCGGCCCGACAAGGGGCCGACGACGCAGCCTTTGTCGACCGGCAGGGTCGTTTGAGCGAGGCGTCCATCTGGAACCTTGCGTTCTGGGATGGGCAGGCCGTGGTGTGGCCCGATGCCCAAATGCTGACCGGCACGACGATGGGCATCGTGCAGCGGCAGCTGCACGACAGGCAGATACCGCAGCGGGTGCAGCCCGTGACGTTGGCCGACCTGCCGGCCATGGCGGGGGCCGCCGTGATGAACTCCTGGACGCCCGGCGTCGCGGTGAGGCGTATCGGTGACACCGCGATGCCTGACGCGCCCGTGTTCATGGCATTGCTGCACGACGCCTATCAGGCCGAAGCGCTGATGGCGCCGTGATGGCTTTCGGCCACGCAACGGGATGCCGGCAACGGGATGCCCGCAACGGGATGCACGCAACGGGATGCCGGCAACGGGATGCCGGCAAACGGGGGGCCGGCAACGATCAGTCGGCGCGGAAACCCGTGGCCTTCACCACATCGCTCCAGCGCTTGGATTCGCTGGTCAACAACGCTTGCAGCGTCTGGCGGTCGGACCCCACCACCACGAAGCCGGCCTCGGCCAGGCTGCGTACGGCAGCGGGCTGACGCAGCGCGGCGGCGCTGTCCTTTTGCAGGCGGTCCAGTACCGCATCCGGCGTGCCGGCGGGCGCGAACAGCGCGAACCACGCGCCGAAGTTCACGGCGGGCAGGCTGCGTTCGGCAAAGGTCGGCACCGCCGACAGCGCGGGCGAGCGCTGCGCGCCGGTGATGGCCAAGGCGCGCAGCTTGCCGCCCTGCACTTGCGGCACGGCCAGCGCGGTCGTCACGAACGCGGCCTGCACCGCGCCGGACACCAGGCCGGACACCGCGTCGCCCGTCGAGCGGTAGTGGATGGCCTCGATCTTCATGCCCGCTTCGCGCGCAAACAGCTCGGCGCCAAAGTGGCCCGGCGTACCCGCCCCGAAAGTGGCGAAGTTGATGCGATCGGACGCCTTCTTCGCGCCGTCGATAAACGCCGTCAGGTCCTGATACGGGGAGTCGGCCGGCACGACCAGCACGAAGTCGGCGCGCACAACTTCAGAGATCGGCGCGAAGTCGCGCGGCGGATCGTAGTTCAGGTTGCGGTAGGTGGCGGGCGAGATGCTGATGGAGCCAACTTCGCCCAGCAGAATTGTCTGGCCGTCGGCCGGGCTGCGCGCCACGGTCTGCGCGGCGATCTGCCCGCCCGCGCCCACCTTGTTTTCCACGACCACGCTTTGGCCTAGCAACGGACCCATATGTTGCGACAGCGTGCGCGCCACGATGTCGGGCCCGGTGCCGGGCGGAAACCCCACGTTCAGCCGCACCGGCCCATTGGGAAATTGCGCCATCGCGGCAAGTGGCACGCACAGCAGGAAGCCGCCCAACAGGCGGCGCAGCATTGAAGTCATGGTTGTCTCCGAGTCGTTTTTATCGTCATGCCGCGGCGGATGCCGCGGGTTCAGCAAATGCGGTAGAAGCGCAGTTCGACCCGGTCGGGATAGCGTGCTCCCGTGCCGATGAACAGGCTTTCGTTCATCCAGCCCAATGCGGGCGCTGCCGTTTCAAAGCGCGGATAGCTGCGGAAATAGATCCTGGCGGGGTCCACGGGTTCGCCGCGCACCAGACGGGCAATGTCGTCCGCCTGCCCGGTGCGGATGCCGGTATTCTCGACGTAGACGCGATCGCCCTCGGGCGTTTCGATGACGTAGCGCGCGTGGATGTCGGTATACGTGGCCGAGCGGATCACCTGAAAATCGGCGCCGCCCGGCAGCACCTTGCCTGTCAGGCGCGGGCCTTGCGCGGTGCCGCCCGTAATCGGGATGACGCGGCGGCGGCCTTGCGGCGTGTCGCCCACTTCCTGCGGCGCGCCCACCTGGACGATCACGGTCGTCACGGGTTCCAGCCGGGGAGCGTCGGGGTCGGTCGGTGTGTTGTGGGTGCTCATGGCGTGGCTTCCCGGCTTTTCTTCAAGGCGGCGGGATCGAATCCCGCCAGTTGTTTATAGCGCAGCGATACTGCCGCCAATTCCTCGTGCGCAATCACATCGTGGATGTCGGTGAAACCTTGCGGCGCCCGCTCTTCGGCCATCTGCATGACCTGTTCGGGGCCATTCAAGCGGTTGCGCAGCACGATGCCGGCGGTGCGCGGCAGGCGCTCGGCCTCATATTCCAACAACGCGATTTCCGGCGTGCGCACCCGACCGCCAGCCGCCTGCGCCAGCCAGTCCGACAGGCAGCGCGCGTCCAGTATGGCCTGCGCCGAACCGTTCGAACCGATGGGATACATGGGATGCGCGGCGTCGCCCAACAGCGTCACGCGTCCCCGTGTCCAGCGCGGCAGTGGGTCGCGGTCCACCAAGGGGAATTCGTAGATGGCTTGCGCGCCGTCGATGATCGCGGGAATGTCGATCCAGTCCCAGCGCCAGTTGGCAAACCTGTCCGCGAACACTGACTTGTCGACCTGGCGGTTCCAGTCGGTGGCCGGCAGTTCGGCGCCCGGCACGGACAATTCGGCAATCCAGTTGATCAGCGATCGCCCTTCGCGGCGCAGCGGTTCAGAGATCGGGTAGCAGACAAACTTCTGGTCCTGATGACCGGCCATGAACATGCTGCGCCCGTCCAGGTAGGGCGGGGCCTCGGTGACCGCGCGCCACAGCATGCGGCCGGAAAAGCGCGGTTCATCGCCCACCGGATGCAGTTGGCGGCGCAACGCGGAATGGATGCCGTCGGCGCCCACCAGGATGTCGCCGCGCACGCGGTGCATCGATCCGTCCGCGCGCCGCCGGAACACTGCCGTGGCGCCGTCCGCGTCCTGCTCGGCCGATTCCAGCACCATGCCCGTCACGATGGCGTCGTTGCCCAGACGGTCTCGCACCGCTTGGGCCAGCAACATCTGGAATTCGCCCCGGTGCACCGAGAACTGCGGCAGGGGGTAGCCGGCTTGCACCCCACGCGGCTCGCGCCAGATAGGCTGGCCGAACTTGTTGTAGTAGTGCAGTTGCGACGTTTCAATGGCGCGTTCGGCCAGCGCGGGCATCAGCCCCAGCTGTTCCAGTTCGCTGACCGCGTGCGGCAGCAGGTTGATGCCCACGCCCAGCGGCTTCAGTTCCTGGGCGCTTTCATATACGCGGCAATCGATGCCGCGCCGATGCAGCATCAACGCGAGCGTCAGCCCGCCGATGCCGGCGCCGGCGATGACGATTTGCATGTCTACTCCTGGTCTTATTTGTTATGCAACATAACAAAATCGTCGCCATTTCCGCACCGGGGATTTCCCGTAATCCGGTAGCGCGGCGCGCATGACTGCATTAGTGTTGAGCCCCCTGACACCAGGACCCTGCCCCGCGCCACCGCCATGTCACGAGCCGCATCCCAACGCCCCCGCCGCCCTGGCGCGCGAGGCGAGCAGTTTCAGCCCCACGTTCCCGGCGTCCAGTACGGCGCGCTGGACGGTCTGGTCGGCTACGCCATCCGACGTGCGCAGATCGTTATCTATGAAGACTTCCTGGCGGCATTGGCGCCCTGGGACATCACCCCCCAGCGCTTCTCGGCATTGACGTTGATTGCGGCAAATACCCGCCTGAAACTGACGGACCTGGCCCGCATCCAGGGCATTGCGCGGTCGGGCGCCGTGCAGATCGTGAATCAGCTGCAAGCGCTGGGCTATGTGGAACGGCAGGACGCCGAGCACGATAAGCGCGCCTATTCCCTGGCAGCAACCGAATCCGGCCGCGCCGTGCTGGCCGACATCACAGAGGCCGTGCAGGCGCATGACGCGCGGATCAGCCAGGAACTGGGTGCGGCGGAAAAGCGGCAGCTGATTGAATTGCTGGGAAAACTGGGGGCTTAGGCCCGGGCGGCTATTGCCGAAACGAGTGCCGGCGCCGCACCTCGCGCAAGGGTGGCATGACCGCTGTGAGTGAGTCGGTGGTGCTACGATCGTCCGACCCGTTTACACGTGAAGGAACCCATGCCGACCCCCATGCGCCAACAAGATCCATTCATGCCAACGCCGGAGGCCATGCAACGCCGCCTGGACCTTGAGAACGTGCACAATGCGCGCGACCTGGGCGGGTTGACCGGGATCGACGGCAGGCGCGTGCGGCGGGGCAAACTGTTTCGCAGCGGCAACCCGGGCCGGGCCAGCGCCACCGACCTGGAACGGCTGGGCGCGCTGGGTTTGGAAGCCGTCATCGATTTTCGCGCTGAACCCGAAAAAGCCCACGACGAGGCGCACTTCGGCCAACGCTTTCACTGGATTGCATCGCCCGTCCTGGACGGCAATATGGCGATGGCGTCCCTGCTGCCGCGCCTTCGCGACGCCACCCCGGCATTCGCGACGACCATGATGGTCGAGATCTACCGCGAGTTTCCCTCGCGCTACCAAGCCGCGTTCGGCGGCTTCATGAACACGGCAATGACCGGCAAGACGCTGCTGTTTCACTGCACGGCAGGCAAGGACCGCACGGGCTTTGCATCGCTTTTACTGCTATCGGCGCTGGGCGTGGCGCAGGACGATATCCTGTCGAATTATCTGGAATCGAATCACTGCAACGCCCGGTTCT
Organism: Achromobacter sp. ESBL13; assembly: GCF_036668755.1. NCBI lineage: Bacteria > Pseudomonadati > Pseudomonadota > Betaproteobacteria > Burkholderiales > Alcaligenaceae > Achromobacter > Achromobacter sp. ESBL13. The sequence goes on from NZ_JAZEVT010000003.1 coordinate 557,292, forward strand.
TCCAGGACATCCTGGCAAAATCCAGCGCTAGCGGCATCAAGGAAGACGTGATGATGCCGCAGCTGGAAGTGGCGCCGGCGTATCTGGACGCATCGGTGCAAGCCATCAAGCAGGAATACGGCACCATGGACCGGTATCTGCAAGACGCGCTGAAGATAGACGCCGACGTCTTGCGTAACCATTATCTGGAAGCCTGACCCTTGCCGCGCGGGCGGGGCTCGGCTGCGTCGGCAGGTTCAGCCGCTTCAGTTGCCCGAGCTGCGGCGCAGCCGGTCGGAAGACTGCTTGTTCAACCGCTTTGCCTCGTCCTCGGCGTAGTCTTCTTCGCCCGGGTCGTACGAGCCTTCGTGCATGCAGCTGCTGCGATACCACTGACACTCGCTGCTACGGGAGTCTCCCAAGCCAACCATGGAACATCCTGCACCCATCGCGATAAGCGACACCGCCGCACCGCAACGGATCAACTGTTGAATCGACATAAGCTTGCCCTACTGTTGAAACCACAACGCCCTTTATAACAGTGCCGGATCACGGATCTGGCGCGTATTGCCGTGCGCATTACATCCCCTAACTGAAACCCTAGGATCGAAACCATGCTGAAGGACCGCGCATTTCTGGCCTGGCTTGCCGTCTTTGCCGTGGTGGCCGGCACACTGATTGCGTTGCTGTGGCCACGGACGTCGGCGTCCGTGTCGATCGGGGGTGGCGGCTATGACCTGTCGGATTGGGTGTACACGCTGGCGCTGCTGGCGTTCACGGGGTTGTGGTCGACGGTGGCGACGCTGATCGGGCTAAGCCGAAACAACGCGCATGCCGCGAAGCGGGCATATCGATTGGCGGCAGTTGGGGTCACGACGTTCGTGGTGGCGGTGGTGGCGTTTGGCGGGAACCTGCATTGAGCCATTCAATGGTCATGCGTCCAAGGCCAGGAGCAAACGCGAACTCAAAGCAAAAAGCCCGCTGAAACGTAGCGTTTCAGCGGGCTTTTTACGAGGAATTCTTGGTGCCGACGGCGAGACTCGAACTCGCACAGCTTTCGCCACTACCCCCTCAAGATAGCGTGTCTACCAATTTCACCACGTCGGCTTTCACCAGATTTCCGGTCACCGCCATAGGCAGTGCCAGAAAGTCGAGCATTCTAGCATGGAAATTATTCAACCCGGAATCCCTTCCAAAACGGAGCCATTCCCGACCCCTTCCCGCCTCTAGTATGCGTACCGAGCGCGAAGCATCACGTTGCGGGGCACGCCATGGGCTATTGGAAATAGTCGGCGAAGCATATCGATCACGAGAACAATCCTCAATATTTTCTTGGCGTAAAAAACCCGCGACCGACATGCCTCGGTGGCGGGAATCGTCTGCATAATTTGGATAATTTTTCGGGCCGATCCAATAAAAAAGCCGGCGCGCACGCCGGCTTTTTCAACCTTGCCCGATCTTACTTAGCGGGCGTTTCAGCCGGCTTGCTGGCCGGAGCGGCCGGGGCAGTGGGCACCGAGGCGTCGGGCTTGGCCGGCGCGGCAGGCGCCGCCGGAACCGAAGCAGCACCCGGAACCGAAGCACCACCGGTGGCAGGAGCAGCGGGGGCTGCACCCGGCACTTGCGGCACGGAGCGGTCGGCCGGGAAGCTTTGCATCACGCCGGAGTCAACGGCCGGGCCGCTGGTGCCCTTGTGGCTGACGTAGGCCAAGCCGGCGGTGGACGCGAAGAAGACCACGGCGGCCCACTTGGTGGCGCGCGACAGGAAGTTGGCGGCGCCAGTGGCACCGAACAGGCTGCCGGACGAACCGCTACCGAAAGCGGACCCCATGTCGGCGCCCTTGCCCTGCTGCAGCAGGACCAGGACGATGATAGCCAGCGCGGAAAGTACTTGGACGGCCAGCAAAAGTTTAAGCATCAAGGGCATTACAGACTCCGGAACGGAAACTTAGATGGCGGCAATACGCAAAAATTCTTCAGCCACTAGCGACGCGCCGCCGACCAGGGCCCCGTCGATATCTGTCATGGCGAACAAACTGGCGGCGTTGGCAGCTTTGACGCTACCGCCGTATAAAACTTGTACTTGCGCCGCGCCCAGCGTGCGCAGGGCGGCGCGGATGGCGCCGTGAACTTCCTGCGCCTGCTCGGGGCTGGCGGTGCGGCCGGTGCCGATGGCCCAGACGGGTTCGTAGGCCAGGACCATGCGGGCGACCGATTCGGCGCCCAGCGCCAGCACGGGCTTCAACTGGCGTTCAATGACGGCCAGCGTGTTGCCTGCTTCGCGATCCGCCAGCGATTCCCCGACGCAGACCACCGGGGTCAGGCCGGCGGCCAACGCGGCTTGCGCCTTGGCGGCGACGATTTCGTCGGTTTCGTTGTGCAGTACGCGGCGCTCGGAATGGCCGGCCAATGCCCAGCGGCAACCGAATTCTTTCAGCATCGCACCGGACACTTCACCGGTGTAGGCGCCTTTTTGGTGTGCGCTGACGTCCTGCGCGCCCCACGACACGCTGCTTCCGGTCAGGGCCGAGCCGGCTTGCGCCAGATAGGGAAACGGAACACAGATGCCGATCTCGCAGTGGCTCGCGGCATCCGCGGCGCGCAGCTCGGTCAGCAACGCGGCGTTCTCGGCCAGGTTGCCGTGCATCTTCCAGTTGCCCAGCACAAGGCGGGCGCGATTGTCGACTGAAGTCATGGCAGGTGTCAGAGTGGGGGTGAGCCCCGGGCAATGATGCAACCGCCCACGGGCCTGCCTGGAAAAAATTCCAGGCGAAACCCAAGATTGTATCCTGTTGCGCGGCGATACGCCGATCGCCGCGCGATTCTTACATTGTCAGGATGATTTTGCCGATGTTTTCACCGCCTTCCATCATGGCGTGGGCCTTGGAGGCCTCGGCCAGCGGGAAGGTGGCGTGCACGATGGGCTTGATGGCCCCTTTTTCCAGCAAGGGCCAGGCCTGTTCGCGCAGGGCGCGAGCGATGGCGCCCTTGAAGGCGACCGGGCGGGGACGCAAGGTCGAGCCCGTGATGGTCAGGCGGCGGCGCATCACCTGCGAGGTGTCCACGTCGGCGCGCGAACCGCCCAGCTGCGCAATGATGACGATGCGGCCGTCATCGGCCAGGCACTGCATGTCGCGGGCGATGTAGTCGCCGGCCACCATGTCCAGGATGACGTCCACGCCGCGCCCGTCGGTCGCGTCCATGACTTCCTTCACGAAATCCTGGGTTTTGTAGTTGATGCCCTTTTCAGCACCCAGCGCCTCGACGGCACGGGCGCGGTCGTCGCTGCCGACCGTGGCGAACACGCGGTTGCCCATGGCGCGCGCCAACTGGATCGCCGTGGTGCCGATGCCGCTGGCGCCGCCGTGCACCAGCAAGATTTCGCCTTCGGACAAACGGCCGCGATCGAACACGTTGCTCCAGACCGTGAAATACGTCTCGGGCAAACCGGCCGCTTCGACGTCGGACAAGCCCTTGGGGATGGGCAGGCATTGCGCCACGGGCGCAACGCAGTATTCGGCATAACCGCCGCCGGCCACCAGCGCGCAGACTTTGTCGCCGATGGCAAAGCCGCTGTCGGCGACGTCGCCGCCCACGATTTCACCGGCCACTTCCAGGCCCGGCAGGTCGGACACGCCACGCGGCGGGGCATAGTTGCCCTTGCGCTGGAACACGTCGGGGCGGTTGATGCCCGCGGCGCTGACTTTGATCAGGACTTCACCCGTGCCCGGCTCGGGCGTGGGGCGTTCTACGGGGACCAGGACCTCGGGGCCGCCGGGGCGGGAGATTTCTACAGCGTGCATCGCGTGCCTCCTTTGCAGCAAATAGATTATTATTGCGCCCTTTACGGCATCTCGCGGGATCGATCGGGCAGAATGTTTGCCTGACGGCCGAATCCCCAAGCCGTAACGCCGCGACCCGACGCGCGGCGCGGCATCACCCCGGAAGCGTGGCAGAGTGGTCGATTGCACCGGTCTTGAAAACCGGCAACGGGCAACCGTTCGTGAGTTCGAATCTCACCGCTTCCGCCAGACCCTCGACAGCAGCCAACGCGCCTTTGCGGCGCGGCTGCGTTCCCCTACCTGTGTGGTAGACCGGCCCGAAACGTCTTCGGAATGCCGGCCGCCGCCACGCCGCTGCGCAGCGATTCCTGCGGCAAGGCGTCTGCCAGCAGCGCGCGCGCGGCCAACAGGCGGGACAGGTCCACGCCCGTGCGGTAGCCCATGCTTTCCAGCATGAACACCAGGTCTTCAGTGACGATATTGCCCGAGGCGCCCGGCGCGAAAGGGCAACCGCCCAGGCCTCCAAGGCAGGAATCGAATGCGCGGATGCCTTCGTCCAGCCCCGCCAGTGCATTGGCCAGCCCCAACCCCATCGTGTCATGCAGATGCAGTTTGGTCAGTTGTGCGCCCACCGCGTCCTGGGTGGCGCGCACCACCTCGCGGACCAGCGCCGGATGCGCGTAGCCCACCGTGTCAGCCAAGGCAATTTCATCGATCCCCGTACGCGCCACGGCGGCGGCCACCTCGGCCACGCGGCGCACGGCCACGGGCCCTTCCAGCGAACAGCCGAACGCCGTGGCCACCGCCGCGTCGATCCGCATAGGGCGCGGTTGGGCGCGCACCCAGTCAACAATCGCCGCCATCATCTCCACCTGCGCGTCGGTGCCCTTGCCCACATTGGCGCGGCTGTGCGTGTCGCTGACCGAAATGGGAAACGCCACGACGTGCGCGCCGGCCTCGTACGCGGCGATGGCGCCTTTCAGGTTGCAGGCCAGTGCGCAGACGGTCAGGCCGTCGATGCGTAGCGCCTGGGGCAACACGCTGCCCGTGTCTGCCATTTGCGGCACAAGCCGGGGCGACACAAAACTGCCCACCTCGATCTCACGCAATCCCGCGTCGGCCAGTTGACCGATCCACCGCGACTTGTCGGCGGCGGACATCATGCCGCGCGCCATTTGCAGCCCATCGCGCGGGCCAACTTCGCAAATCCTGACGTCCTGGTTCATCTGCCGCTCCGTTGTCAATGCCGCCCGATCGATGCCGCCTTGTCGATGTCCCGTCATTGCTGGACCACAATCCCGGCGCTCTTGATCGTTTGCCGCGCCTTGCCGATGTCCGCCTGGATCAGCGAGGCGAACTGCGCGGGGGACACGGGCTCGGCCTCCAGACCCTGCGCCGCCAACGCGTCCCGCACGTCCTTCTTGGCCAGCAATTTGTTGAAGTCGGCGTTCAGCCGCTGCACGATGTCGGTGGGCGTCTTGCTGGGCGCCAGCACGCCGTAATAGGTCACCACGCTGAAATCCTTGTAGCCAAGCTCGGCAACGGTGGGCACATCAGGCAAGGCCGCGTTGCGCTTGGGCGAAGTCACCGCCAGCGCCCGGACCTTGCCCGACTTGATCAGCGACGCCGCCGACGAAATCGACGACCCCGCAAACTGCAAATGTCCGCCCATCAGGTCCGCCAGCGCGGGGGCCGAGCCCTTGTAGGGCACGTGCTGCATCTTGAAGCCGGCTTCGTGTTGCAGCATTTCCATGGCGATATGCACGCCGCCGCCGGTGCCCGAGGTGCCGTATGAAATTGTGTTGGGCTCTTTCTTGGCCGCTTCGATCACTTCCGGCAGCGTCTTGTAAGGCGAGGCATCCGACACCAGCAGCACCATCGGCGTGGTGGCCACCAGCGCAACCGGCGTCAGGTCGCGGATGGGGTCGTAGGCCACTTTCATCAGCAGCGGAATCAGCGTGACATTGTCCGACTGGCCGATTACCAGGTCATAGCCCTGCGCGGGCGCGCGCGCCGCTTCGGCCAGCCCCAGTGCCGTGCCCGCGCCCGGTTTGTTCTCGGGCACGACCGCCCAGCCATTCAATTCGTGCAGCTTGTTGCTCATCAGGCGCCCGATGTAGTCGGTGCCCCCGCCCGGCGTGGACGGAATGATGATGCGGATGGGCTTGCTGGGATAGTCCTCGGCGTGGGCGGTGCAGGCGACGGCCAATACGGCCAGCGCGACTAGTTTGCGGATCATGTTGTCTCCTCTTTGATGGATGTCTTGGCGGTCTGACGCCGCCTCGACAGGGATCCGGGCGTTATGGCCCGGTCATGCGATGACTCCCTGAGCGCGCAGGGCATCGATGCGCGCAGCATCCAGCCCCAGCCCCTGCAAGATCGCCTGGGTGTGGCCGCCTTGCTGGGGCGGGTCCATGCGCTTGCCGGCCTTGCGTCCGTCGAATTCCAGCGGCAGCGCCGCCGCCGATATCTCCCCGCCGTCGGGCAGGCGTGTCTTCAGCAGTGCGCCTCCGACGTTCAAGTGCGCATCCTCCAGCAAGTCGTGGGGCTGGCGGATCGGGCCGTACGACAGGTTGGCCGCCTCCAGCGCGGCGCACAGGTCGGCCGTCTTCCAGGATTTCAGGATCTCGGCCACCCCCGGCACCAACCAGGAGCGCGCGGCTTCGCGATCGACCGCGGTGGCCAGGCGCGGGTCGGCGGCCCATTCCGGCGGCAGGAATTTCTGCGCGAAGTTGCGCCATTGCGCGTCGCCCACCACCGCCACGAAGACGCGGCCGTCAGCCGTCTCGAAAACGTCGTACACGCCCCATGGAGGCTTGCGTTCGGCGCCCATCGGTTTGGGCGCGGTGCCGGTCAGTTGGAACTGCGCAATGAACTGCGCAACCAGCAAAAGATTGTTTTCGAACAAGCCCGACCGCACGTGGCGGCCGCGCCCGGTGGCGTGGCGGTCATGCAAGGCGGCCAACGCGCCCACCACTCCGAACGTGCCGCCCAGGATGTCGTTCACCGATGCGGCAACGCGTTGGGGCGTGTCGGCGCCGCCGTTGATATAGGCCAGTCCGCCCATCATCTGGACCACTTCATCCAGCGCCGTCCGGTGCTTGTATGGCCCGGACAAAAAACCCTTGAGCGACACATAGATCAGGCCAGGGTTTTCCGCCGACAGCGATTCATAATCCAGCCCGTACTGCGCCAGGCTGCCGTCGCGGAAGTTCTCCACGATCATGTCTGTTTGCAGCGCCAGCCGGCGCACCAGTTCCTGGCCTTGCGCCGATTTCAAATCGATAGCCAGGCTTTGCTTGTTGCGGTTGAACACCGGAAAGTACCCGCTGCCCGAGCCTTTCAGCCGACGCGTGCGATCGCCATCAATAGGTTCGACCTTGATGACATCGGCGCCCAGATCCGCCAGCGACAGGCCCGCCGCCGGCCCCATGATCATGTGCGACAGTTCCAGCACCTTGATGCCGCGCAAGGGCAATTCAGAGCTGTCCATGAAAGGTGAAGGGGGTGCTGCGCTCATCGGGTGGTCCTCTTGCTGGCCGGTGGAAATGAATCGGCGCGCACAAGTCGAAGTGAGCTTGCCGCAGCCACGATGCAAGCATGATCGCGGGCGCGACCGCATCGCGGGTAGCGGTCTTTCAGCACTGGGGCATTCTCGTTACGGAACGTTCGGGAAAGCCCGTAAAGCGTTTGGTGCAATACCTTGGTTTTCAAGCCGAAGGCAGCACGCCCAAATGCGCCAGCAAGGTGCGCGCGGCGGGGGCCAGCGCATCGGGGTCGCGCACGGCGATGCACAAGGGCGTGCTGGACCACGGCCCCGTCAGCGGGATGAAGCGGATATCCAGGTGGGTGTGGCGCGCCTTCAGGTATAGCGGCACGACTGCCACGCCCATGCCGCGCGCGACCAGCGTGCAGATCGTTTCGTGCCCGCTGACCCGGGCGCTGATGCGTCGCGTCACCCCCCTCGCCTGCGCAGTCCGTTCGAACACGCTGCTGATGCCGTTTTCACGGTTCAGTTCGATCTGTTCGAAAGGCAGCAGCTGCGCGTAATCCAGTGTTTCTCGCTGGGCCAGTACATGTTGGCCCGGCACCACGGCGGCCAACTCGCAATGGCCGCAGGCAAACACCTGCAAGCCGTCATGCCCGAAGTCGGATCCGGCCGCCACGTCGGCCTGCCCCTCCAGCACGGCGCGAAAAGCGGCTTGCGTCGTGTCTTCTTGCAGCAGGATGTCGATCTCGGGGTGGGCGCGGCGAAACGATTGGATTTGCGCGGGCAGGTCGCCCGACAACGCCGCCACGCTGACCGCCAGGCGCACGCGCCCGCGCACGCCTTTCGCAAAGCCCGCCATCTCGCGGTGCATGTGTTCCACGTCCTGCAACAGCCGGCGTACATGCGGGGCCAGCGCGTTGCCGGCGGGCGTGGCTTGCACGCCCTTGACGCCCCGCTCCAGCAGCGGCACGCCAAACGCTTCCTCCATTTCCGACATGCGCTTGCTGACGGCCGAGGGCACGATGTTCTCGCGCGCGGCGGCACGCGCCAGGCTGCCCTCTTCCAGGGCGGATAAGAACAGGCGCAGCGATATCGGATCAATATCGCGCGGCGGACTGACGGGGGCTTGGGCGGGCTTCATGGACGAAAGTGTCCCGCGTTGTTCGCACACGCGGTGATCCGGGTTTTCCCTAGCGCAAGACTTGAGTATCATCCGCGCTCCGGTCGTTGTTGTACGGCCTCCAGGCGCTCCCAGGATCTCAGTTTCCATGCAATGCCCTCGCTGCAATTGGCAGAACCCCGCCTCGAATACGCAATGCTTCAGTTGCCAGGCGCCGCTGCCTGTCCCGGCTTCGTCGGCCGCCCAGCCCACCGGCGCATTCGCCACGGGCAAGAAGAAAACCAAACCCACGAAAACCTCCGCGCCCAAGGCCGCCGCCCGTTCCGCCGCCGCCGGACCGGGCAGCGCGCTGGTGTTTCCCAGCATCTGGCCCCGGCTGGGTGCAAGCGCGATCGACGCCGTCGTGATGGCGGTGGGAATGACCGTCTTGATCCTGGCGTCCCAGCTGACCTACGAGGGCTTGACCGGTGACCAGGCGCCTTTCTGGATTGCCTTGGTCGCCGGTTTGATCGGCTGGTTCCTGCCCGCCTTCATGGACGCGTGGGGCAATGGCTCGCCGGGCAAGCGCGCCGTGAAACTGCGCGTGGTCAATCGCAAGGGCAAGGCGCCCGGCCTGGTGCGGTCATTGTGGCGGCACACCCTGAAGTACACGGTGAACATGCTGCTGCCCGGCCTGTTCCACCATTTGCAGCAAATGATCTTTGGCGAACGCGCCATGCACAACGCCTTGGCCGGCACGCATGTGGTCACGCAGGAGGCGAACCCGCACGCGATGCAGGCGGCCGTGGCGCGCGCCCCGTCCGTCACCGGCGCGGGCAAGTTTCTGTTTTTCGTGTTCGGCACCCTGGTGCTGGTGGTGGTGGGCATCGTCATTGGCGTGAACGCCACCGGCGACCGCAACAGCGACAACCCGCTGCATGCGGACATCAACCGCTACGACCTGGTGTCCGACCCGGTGCGCCGCTTGGCGGAGAACCACTATCGCCGTACGCAGAAGTTCCCGGCCAGCCTGGACGACCTTGGCATCAGCCAGCAGTCCATGCAGGACAGCGGCTTTTCCAAGGTGGAGATGAACCCGGTCAACGGCGTATTGCGCTTCACCATTGCCGGCACGCCCAGCACCGACGGCACGCCCAGCCTGGCGGGCAAGCATCTGGTCTACGTGCCCGAACTGCGCGCCGAACGCAAAGGCGGCGGCGTGCGCCGGTGGGAATGCGGCAGCGACGACATCCCCGCCAGCGACCGCACCTACAGTTGCCGCCACGACGCCAGCGCGTTCTCGCGCTAGGCCACCCGGCCATTCTCAGCACCCGCCCAGCCACCGACGTAACGACGGAACCCACGCATGTCCGCCTTGATCGAAGCCATTCACCGCGCCGAAGACGGTAGCGACCTTCCAAAAATGTTGTCGCTGTGCGACCAAGCCGTGCGCGAACAGCCCAACTGGGCCACCGCGTGGGCCTTGCGTGCCCGCTGCCACGCCCAGCGCAAGGCTTACGTTCAGCGTGACGCTGACCTGGCGCGCGCCCTGGCGCTGGATCCGCAATGCAGCGACGCCATTGCCGTGCAGGCGGTGGTGCAATACGACGACGGTGACAAGCAGCAAGCCTGGCGCGGATTGCGGGACGCCCGGCAACGCGCGCCTTCGCACTTTGGCCTGCTGATGGCCGAAGGCTATCTGCTGATCAACGACCGCCGCCTGGAAGATGCCATCGCCAGCTGGACCCGTGCCTCTCAGATCCGGTCGACCGCCGCCGCGCCGCATTGCTATATCGGTTCAAACCTGCACAACGCCGGCCGCTACACGGACGCCCTGCCCTACCACCAGCGCGCCGTTGCGCTGGCGCCCAACAACGGCGGCTTTCTGTACGACGCCGGCAACAACTACCGGCGCCTGGGCGACCTGCAAAACGCCATCGCCATGTTCGACCGCGCGCGCGCCATCCTGGGCGAACAGAACGCCATCCAGCACAACCGCGCGTCCTGCCTGCAAGCCATGGATCGCCACGCCGACGCCATCGAGGAATGGACCAGCCTGCTGCGACGCGAGCCCGACTGGGACTGGCCGCTGGAAGGCAAGGCGCGATCCCTGCACCGGCTGGGTCGCGCGGACGAAGCCGTGCCCTTGTGGCGCCATCTGGATGCGCTATCCGACACGGGCTGGGAGGGCCGCAAGGAACAGGCCCGCGAATACGTGCGCAGTGGCGAACCGAAACGTGCCGAAGAGGCGCTGATCGGCCTGGACCCGCTTGACAGCGGCGACGCGCAGCTGCTGTTCGTGGCGGGCAACGCCCAGCGCGACCAGCGCAACTGGGAGGCCGCGCTGGCGTACTACCTGAAAGGGTACGAACTGGCGCCCAGCGACGACTTCCTGCCCGGCAACGCGGCCGACATGCTGAACTACCTGGAACGCCATGACGAAGCGCTGCCTCTGGCCGAGGTGGCCATTTCGCTGGACCCGGACTGGCTGAAATGGCGCCGCGTGCGCATCGAAGCGCTGACGCATTTGAACCGCGCCGACGAGGCCGTGGCCTATGCCGACACCGCCCTGGAACGTTGGCCCGACAGCGGCCCACTGCACGCCGAGCGCATCAACGCGCTGATCGCCGCCAAGCGCAATGACGAAGGGCTGGCCGCTTGCGACCGCCTGCTGGGTCTGGACCCGGACTACCGCAGCTGGGCGCTATTTGCGCGCGGCCGGATCTACGGCCAGATGAAGCGTCACGCCGAATCGGCCGTGGCCTACCGCCAGGCATCGTCGTCGTACCAGCAAAACGGCAGAACCTATTTTCAAGAGCTGTCGATGAAGAACGCCCTGGAAGCCGAAGCAGCCGCCGCCAAACCCGCCGGCTTTCTTGGCCGGCTGTTCGGCCGCAAGTAGCCGGTACGCAGGCGGCGGGATGTTATAGTCACGCCCGCTGCCGGCCCTTGCAAAGCGCCGCGCATCGCCCGAGTGGTGAAATTGGTAGACACAAGGGACTTGAAAAAATTTGAGCCCTTTGGAGGAAACTTCAAAGGTGTAGCCCGTCAAACTCGGCGAATGCCCTGGACTTGTTCCGAGCCAACGCCGAGCCAAGCCCCGATTGAAAAATCGGGGAAGGTGTAGAGAGCAGACGGCGGGCACCTAAGGCCGCAAGGCTATGGTGAAGGCGTGCTCCAGACCACGAACAGCGCACGCGCGCTGGCGGCGAAAGCCGAAGTGGTAAGAAAATCCCTCGACCGCAAGGTCGTACCGGTTCGATTCCGGTCTCGGGCACCACTTTTGCGATCGAAAGGCATCGGCCTTTCGGGTCGCCTGTCTTGCGCCTGCCCTGCGCTTTCGCCTGCTTTCCCCTGTTTTCCCTTCCTTTCTGTCGTCTTGAACGCCCCCGCCGCCCGCCCCCCTTTCATCGTCCTGGACGCCTGCGTCCTGATGTCCGGCATTTTGCGGCGGCTGCTGTTGCGTCTGGCGGATGCCGGCGTGTACACGCCGGTATGGACCGAACGCATTGGCGAGGAATGGCGACGCAACGCGTCGCGCATCTGGGATATCCCGCCCGACGTGCTGGCCGAATTCTGGGCCGAGATGAACGCGCGCTTTCCCGAGGCCAATGAAGCCGACACGCAGGTGTATGAAGCTTCTTTGCGCTACAGCGACCCCAAGGACTTCCATGTGATTGCCGCCGGCCTGGCGCGCCGCGCGCGCTGTGGTTTGCAGCAGCCGCCCGTGGTGCAGGTGTTGACGTGGAACCTGAAGGACTTCAACCGATCGGAGTTGCGGCGCCAGGGGCTGGACGTGTACAACCCCGACCGCATGCTGGTGCAATGGTGGCAAGCCGACGCGAACGCCATGCGCACGGCCATTGCACAGATTCCCGACGACTACGTCGCACTGGGCCGCGAGCCCGAACCACTGGCTACGACGCTGCATCGCGAGCGCCTGTATGGCTTGAAGAGCCTGGTGGCGCGCGACGCTGGGTGAAAGCCCCAGCGGAAGGCGCCGTGAAAAATGCAGGTTGAAATACGGGCCTGAAAAAAAAGGCCTGGCCGGCTTGCGCCGCACCAGGCCCGGAGCCAAGCGTGTTTCCCGTGGTCAGTCGACCTCGACGAACGTTTCTTCGCGCTTCTTGCGCAGCGCCGGCAACATCACCAGCACGAGCAGAATGGCGGCCAGCGCCAGCAATGTGGCGGACAGCGGACGCGTGACGAAAGTGCTGAACTCACCGCGCGACAGCAGCAATGCCCGGCGGAAGTTCTCTTCCATCATCGGGCCCAGCACCAGCCCCAACAACAGCGGCGCGCCTTCGCAGCCCAGCTTGCTCCACACATACCCGATGATGCCGAAGATGGCGAACATGAAGATGTCGAACACGTTGTAGTTCAGCGAATACACGCCAATCGTGCAGAACACCAGGATTGCCGGGAACAGCATGCGGTAGGGAACGCGCAGCAGCTTCACCCAGATACCGATCAACGGCAGGTTCAGGATCACCAGCATCAGGTTGCCGATCCACATGGACGCGATCAGGCCCCAGAACAGCTCGGGGTGGCTCGTCATCACTTGCGGGCCGGGCTGGATGTTGTGGATGGTCATCGCGCCCACCATCAAGGCCATGACCGCGTTGCCCGGAATACCCAGCGTCAGGAGCGGGATGAATGAGGTTTGCGCGCCCGCATTGTTGGCGGATTCCGGACCCGCCAAGCCGGCCGGATGCCCCTTGCCGAAACGCTCGGGTTGTTTCGACAGCTTCTTCTCAAGCGTGTACGAGGCGAAGGCCGACAGGACGGAACCGCCACCCGGCAGGATGCCCAGCGCCGAACCCAGGGCGGTGCCGCGGACGATGGCGGGCGCCGCTTCGCGGAACTCTTGCCGGCTGGGATACAGCGAACCCACCTTGTCGGTGATCTCGACGCGGTTCTCTTTTTGCTCCAGGTTGGCCATGATTTCAGACAGGCCGAAAACGCCCATCGCGACGATGGCGAAGTCAATACCGTCCTGCAATTCCGGGATGCTGAAATCGTAGCGGGCGACACCCGAATTGACGTCGGTGCCGACCATGCCCAGCAGCAAGCCCAGAAGAATCATGCAAATGGCCTTGGGCAGCGACCCCGAGGCCAGGACCACCGCGCCGATCAGACCCAGCGCCATCAGGGAAAAATACTCGGCGGGTCCGAATGCGAAGGCCACTTCAGCCAAGGGTGGCGCGAACGCCGCGATCAACACCGTGGCAACGCTACCCGCGAAGAATGATCCGATGGCGGCAAGCGACAAGGCCGCGCCCGCCCGGCCGTTGCGCGCCATCTGGTGACCATCCAGCACCGTCACCACGGCGGACGTTTCCCCCGGCAGGTTAACCAGAATGGCCGTCGTCGAGCCGCCGTACTGGGTGCCGTAATAAATGCCCGCCAGCATGATCAGGCCGGCAGTGGGCGGCAGCACATACGTGATGGGAAGCAGCATCGCGATGGTGGGCACCGGGCCCAGGCCCGGCAATACGCCGACCAACGTGCCCAACAGGCAGCCAAGGAATGCGTAGCTGAGGTTTTCCGGCGTGAACGCCACGGAGAAACCCAGCATCAGGTTTTGCAGTAGTTCCATTGCCGTCTCCTAGTTGGCGAATGCGCTGGGCCACAGGGGAAATATCAAGCCCAGGCCGCGTATGAACGCAAGGTAGGAGAACGCCACGAGGAACAGGCCGTTCGCCACGGCGACTTTCCAATTGAATTCGTGGCTGGCAAGACTGCTGATGAGCACCAGCAGAAAAACTGAAAGGTAAAGCCCCAGGTGCGAAAGCGCGAAACCGTACAACACCACGGACCCGACCACCAGGAAAAGAATGCGGAAGTCGTAGCGGCTGATCGTGGTCGTCTGGGCGTTCCTGGCCAGCGCACTGATCAGCACGACGGCGCCCATCAGCGCCAGGACAATGCCTAGCCAGAACGGGAAATATCCCGGTCCCATGCGGGCCGCGCTTCCCATGGAATATTCGGTGGCCTGCGCGGAAAAGGCCCCTCCTAAGGCAATAAACATGGCTCCGGACCAAAAGTCCTGTCTGTTTCTAATCAAGCTGCGGTCTCCCTTGTCTGACGCGCCGAACCATCACTGAAAACAACGGCGCGTGCTTATCTCAACGCCTTGCGGCACCGTCGCGAACGACAGGCAGAAAAGCGAAGAGGCAGATCCTAAATCGCATGCCGACATATCGAACATCCGTAAGAACCATGACTTTTTTGGGGATATCCCTGAGTCAAATAGTGGACATTTTTCACCTGTCTGGCCGTGATGGCGGCTTACAAACACCCTTCACTTTGCTTTCAACGCAGGCACTGCGGGGATGTTGGCCAAGAACGAAAAAGTTCCAGGGGTGACGTGAAAAAATTTTCGCAGTGGCTGCGTTGCGCAACTTTTTTTGCAACAACGTCCGACTTCAAGCGTGCGCGCGAAAACAAAAACGCCCGCAAGTTGCGGGCGTCCGTGAGGTGGATTCGGTGTCGGGTGAAGGCGGCCTCAAGCCGGTGCCGCCGCCCTGCTCAATGGTCGTGGTTGCTGGCCGCGAAGCCCGCGGCATTCAGCACGTCGATGACTTCCAGGATGTGGTCCGGCCCGCGAGTCTGCAAGACGAAATCCACCTCGACATTGCGCACGGGCAATGATGTGAAGGCGCGCTGGTGATGCACTTCGGTGATGTTCGCCTGCGCATCGGCAATGAGCTTGGTGGCGTGCGCCAGCGCGCCCGGTAAATCGCGCAAGTCGACGCGGATACGGGCAAGGCGGCCGGCTCGCACCATGCCGCGCTCGATCAGTTCGCCCAACATCAGCGGGTCAATGTTGCCGCCCGTCAGCACCAGGCCGATGCGCTTGCCCTTGTAGCGGTCGCTGCCCGCTTCCTGCGCGCGCAGCAGGGCCGCCAGGCCCGCCGCGCCGGCGCCTTCGACCACGGTCTTTTCAATTTCCAGCAGCACGACGATGGCGTGCTCGATGTCGCTTTCGCTGACCAGTTCAATGTGATCGACCAGCTTGGCCACGATGGGCTGCGTCAGCCCGCCCGGGGATTTCACCGCGATGCCTTCCGCGATGGTGTATTGCCCCTGCGGCATGTCCACGCCCTTGACCGCCGCGTACATCGACGGGAAGCGCTCGGTCTGCACGCCCACGATCTCGATGTCGGGCTTCAAGGCCTTGGCTGCCGTGGCCACGCCTGAAATCAGCCCGCCGCCGCCAATGGCGATGACCATCATGTCCAGCTGCGGCTGGTCTTCCAGCATTTCCAGCGCCACGGTGCCCTGCCCCGAAATGACGGCTTCGTCGTCGTAGGGGTGAATCATGATCAGGCCGCGCGCCTGCGCGAGCTCGTAGCCGTGCGCCTTGGCATCGTCGAACGTATCACCCGCCAACACCACCTCGGCGCCGAAGCGGCGCGTGTTGGCCACCTTGACCGTAGGGGTAAAGCGTGGCATCACGATCACGGCCGGCACGCCCATGCGCTGCGCATGGTACGCCACGCCCTGCGCGTGGTTGCCGGCGGACACCGCGATCACTCCCTTGGCGCGCTCATCGTCCGACAAGCTCAGCATGCGGTTCAACGCGCCGCGTTCTTTGAACGAGGCCGTGAATTGCAGGTTTTCGAACTTCAGCCAGATCTCGGCGCCGAAGATGTCGGACAGCGTGCGGGACAAGGTAAACGGGGTCTTCAAGACCTGGCCGCGCAGGTGTTCGCGGGCGGTCTGGATGGAAGCGATATCGATCACGATGGGTGGGTCCTGTTAACGCACAGGCAGAAAATTGAACAGCAAGAGGCCTTGCGCATAGTTGATCCCGATGCGGCGGGAGTTCTCGCCAAGCAGGTTGGCGATCAGGTCCAGCCGGCCGATGATGGCGCCGAACTCGCGTTCGAAGCTCAGGTTCGTGGCATTGGGAGACATTTCATTGGCCAGCAAAAGCAGCTCGCCCTGGTTGTTGCGGCGCGACGCCAGCAGCCAGGCGGCGGCCTCGACGTTCCGTGCGGCATTGTAGACCCGCTGGCCGTCCAGCGCGTCGGTGGCATACAGGCGGGTCTTGCCGTTGTGCGCGGCAATGATGGTGTCGGCCATGCCGTAGATGAACGCGCCGACGCGGTCACCGGCGTAGTTCGGGTCCAGCGACACCGCCAGGATCTGGATGTCTCGCAGGCCGGCCAGGTCGCTGGGCGGGATGCGTACTTCGATGGCGTGCTTGACGCGGTTCACGGCGGCTTTTTGATCGGCCACGCCGGTCTTACGCCATTCGCGCGGATTGCGGCGGTAAAGCTTGTCCAGCAGGGAATACAGGCTGGTGAGGTTGTCGCGCACTTCCAGCGTGACGGTGCGGTTGAAGTCCGTCTGGCCGAATTGGTCGGCCGACATGGCTTCGCTGTTCGGCCCGCGCTGCCCCGGGCCCGGACCGCTCATGCAGCCGGTCAGCATTGCGGCGGACAGCGCCCCGCACAGCACCGCGCCCGCGGCAGCAGGCCATCTGGTCATGCTTGGATCATCCGATTCCCCCTTTTCTCGCGCACGACTTTACAGCAAGGTCGGCGAAGTTGGGAGACGACAGCGGGGCGAAGTCGCAAGAAGATGAATCAAGGCATCTCGCGCCGTTTGCGGCGCTGCAATAAAAAACGGCGCCTTGCGGCGCCGTTTTTGTTCAATCAGTCTGCCAGCTTATTCAGCTTGCGGTTCCGATTGGGGGGCTGCATCGGGAGCGGCAGCGGGCTGCTGCGCTTCGATACCGCCGATTGCCTTGATGGACAGGCGCAGACGGCCCTTGTCGTCGGCCTCGATGACCTTGACGCGGACTTGCTGGCCGACCTTCAGCACATCGTTAATGTTCGCGATGCGGTAGTTGGCGATTTCCGAGATGTGCAGCAGGCCGTCACGGCCCGGCAGCACTTGCACGATGGCGCCGAAGTCCAGCAGACGCAGGACCGAGCCTTCGTACATCTGGCCCACTTCGACATCGGCCGTCAGTTCGACGATGCGGCGCTGGGCTTCTTTGGCCTGCGCTTCATCGACGCTGGCGATCACGATCGTGCCGTCGTCGGAGATGTCGATCTGCGTGCCGGTTTCTTCGGTCAGCGCGCGGATGGTGGCGCCGCCCTTGCCGATCACGTCGCGGATCTTCTCGGGGTTGATCTTGATGGTCAGCATGCGCGGGGCAAAAGCCGAGAGCTCGCCACGCGAACCGTCCAGCGCTTCCTTCATCTTGGTCAGGATGTGCAGGCGGCCTTCGCGGGCTTGCGCCAGCGCCACTTGCATGATTTCCTTCGTGATGCCCTGGATCTTGATGTCCATCTGCAGTGCGGTGACGCCGTTTTCGGTGCCCGCAACCTTGAAGTCCATGTCGCCCAGGTGATCTTCGTCACCCAGAATGTCGGTCAGCACGGCGAACTTGCCGCCGTCCAGGATCAGGCCCATGGCCACACCGGCCACGTGATCCTTGACCGGCACGCCGGCGTCCATCATGGCCAGCGAGCCGCCGCAGACCGAAGCCATCGACGACGAGCCGTTGGACTCGGTGATTTCCGACACGATGCGGATCGTGTATTGGAAGTCTTCCGGAGCCGGCAACAGCGGAATCAGCGAACGCTTGGCGAGACGGCCGTGGCCGATTTCGCGGCGCTTGGGCACACCGATGCGGCCCGTTTCGCCGGTGGCGAACGGAGGCATGTTGTAGTGCATCATGAAGCGGTCACGGTATTCACCCATGAGCGCGTCGATGATCTGTTCGTCTTGCTTGGTGCCCAGCGTGGCCACGACCAGCGCTTGCGTTTCACCACGGGTGAACAGCGCGCTGCCGTGTGCGCGGGGCAGCACGCCCAGACGCACGCTGATGGGGCGAACGGTGCGGGTGTCGCGACCGTCGATACGCGGTTCGCCATTCAGGATCTGACCGCGAACGATGGCCGATTCCAGCGAGAACATGATGTTGTCGACGGTAACGGCGTCAGGCGCGGGCTCGCCCTTTTCAGCAGCGGCGGCAGCCAGCTTGGCCGACACGTCGGCCGACACTTCGCGCAGCTTGGCCGTACGGGCCTGCTTTTCACGGATCTGGTAGGCGGCGTTCAGGCCTTCCTGGGCAGCCGCGGTCACGGCGGCGATCAGGGCTTCGTCCTTGGCGGGCGCTTGCCAATCCCACTCGGGCTTGCCGGCGTCCTTCACCAATTCGTGAATGGCGTTGATGACGGCCTGCATTTGCTCGTGGCCGAACACCACACCGCCCAGCATGATTTCTTCGGACAGCTGTTGGGCCTCCGATTCCACCATCAGCACGGCGTTTTCGGTACCGGCAACCACCAGGTCCAGCTTGGACGACTTCAGTTGCGTAGCGGTCGGGTTCAGCGCGTATTGGCCGTCGATGTAGCCCACGCGAGCGGCGCCGATCGGGCCGTTGAACGGGATGCCCGAAATAGCCAAAGCGGCCGAGGCGCCGATCATGGCGGCGATGTCGGGATCAATCTCGGGATTGACCGACAGCGTGTGGATGACCACCTGGACTTCGTTGTAGAAGTCTTCGGGGAACAGCGGACGCAGCGGACGATCGATCAGGCGCGAGGTCAGCGTTTCCTTTTCGGACGGCTTGCCTTCGCGCTTGAAGAACCCACCCGGAATACGGCCGGCGGCGTAGGTCTTTTCGATGTAGTCGACGGTCAGCGGGAAAAACGTTTGACCCGGCTTGGCCTTCTTGGAAGCTACGACAGTAGCCAGGACAACGGTGTCCTCGATCGACACCACAACGGCGCCGGAGGCCTGGCGAGCGATCTCGCCAGTTTCCAGGACGACCGTGTGCTGGCCGTACTGGAACGATTTTGTCACTTTGTTGAACATGACGATTATTCCTTACAAATGAAAAACCGTGGCCGCTGCGACAATACGTCGCACCGACCACGGTTGCGTCATGGGGAGCCAGCCCCGTCGATCACTTGCGCAGACCGAGTTTTTCGATCAGAGCGCGGTACGAATCGGGATTGCGGCCCTTGAGATAGTCGAGCAGCTTGCGGCGACGGCTGACCATACGCAGCAGACCGCGGCGCGAGTGATGGTCCTTCATGTGTTCTTTGAAGTGACCGGTCAGTTCGTTGATACGGGCGGTGAGCAGAGCCACCTGAACTTCGGGGGAGCCGGTATCGCCTTGAGCGCGTTGGAACTGCGCAACGATATCGGATTTCTTGATGTCAGCTACAGACATTGATGACCTCTTCGGACATGCGACAGGGCCGAGGTGCCCTGACGTGGTTGGGAAAAATTTGCGTAAGACCCGGCGATAAGCGTTTTTGCTTTCTCACTGCTGCTTCAATAGCTGCAAAGTGGCCGCTTTCGGCTACCGTGCAACCGGACTGCCGGCGCAAAGCATCTTGCAAAATCAATCAATACGTTTGATAAAGCTCGGTGATTATAGCTGAAACGCTAGAATTACCCCAGAGACGGTTTCGCCTGTTCGGCAGAGGCCGGCAAGCGCCCCGGCGCCTAGAGGAGCAAAAGATGTCTAAATATTACAGAACAGCCCGCCTCACCCTGGCTTCCCTGGCCCTGACCGGCCTGGCCGCCTGCGCGAACCTGGCTCAGGTCCAGCCCGGCACGCCCTACGCCGATGTGTTGACCCAATTTGGCAACCCCAACTACACCTGCCCGCAAGCGGGCGGCGGGCAACGCGTCATCTGGACCCAGCAGCCGATGGGGCAATTTGCCTGGGGCACCAACGTAGGCACCGATGGGCGCGTGGGCCCTGTCGTGCCCCTGCTGACCGATGCGCACTTCAAGGTGCTGGAAGTGGGCGAATGGGGCCCGGACCGCGTTCGTTGCGAGTTTGGCCCGCCCGCCCGCATCGAAGAGACGGGGCTGGGGGAAAAGCGCGAAGTCGTGTGGTCGTATCGCTACAAGGAAAACGGCGTGTGGAATTCGTTGATGTACGTCTACATGAGCCGTGATGGCAGCAAGCTGACGCACTTCCACCCCGGCCCGGACCCGATGTACGACGATGAACGCTTCATGTGGCACTGAGGTGCCCGGGCAATAAAGCCCGACGCAAATATTGAAGCTGAAAGACAAAACCCGCCAATCGGCGGGTTTTGTTTGAGCGGTAAATTCGAGCGGTAAGTAATACCGACAGCGATCAGGACGACGACTGCCCGCGACGCTCTTGCGTCAGGCGGCGCGCCTTGTTCCAGCGCCACGCCCAGATGACCCAGCCCGAAAAACCATACAGCACGAACAGGCCGAACAGCACCACCGGGGGGTCGCTGGACACGAACACGAACACGGCCACCACCAGCAAGATGCCCCAGAACGGCACGCTGCGGCCCAGCGCAAAGCTCTTGCCGCTGAAGAAGGGTGCGTTCGACACCATGGTGATGCCGGCGTACATGGTCAGCGTAAAGGCCACCCAGGCCATCAGGCTGTCATGGATAGGCAGCTTGTTATCCACGGCCAGCCAGACGAAGCCGGCCACCAGCGCGGCAGCGGCCGGGCTGGGCAAGCCTTGGAAATAGCGTTTGTCGACAACGGCAATATTGGTGTTGAAGCGTGCCAGGCGCAGCGCGGCGCCGGCCACATAGACGAAGGCGGCAAGCCAGCCCCAGCGGCCCAGGTCGTTCAAGATCCATTCGTACATGACCAGCGCGGGCGCAACGCCGAACGACGTCATGTCCGACAGCGAATCATATTGTTCGCCGAAGGCAGACTGCGTATTGGTCAACCGGGCAACCCGGCCATCCATGCCATCAAGCACCATGGCCACGAAAATGGCGATGGCGGCGACTTCGAAGCGATCATTCATGGCCTGCACGACGGCATAGAACCCCGCGAACAGCGCCGCGGTGGTGAATGCGTTAGGCAGCAAGTAGATGCTTCGGTGGCGGTTCTCGGAATCGCGCATGGAAAAATTGGGCATAGTCTCAATAACTTACAACGGACTGTGAAAGGTTAACTCATATGGCCCCGCTTGCGGGACAGAGCAAGAGCCGTGCCTGACGAAAAGGCCATAAAAAAACGGCACGCCCTTGCGAGCATGCCGTCTTTGAGGACGGGGCGCGGGGCCAGCCCGCGCCGAACGTCGATCAGTTCTTGGACTTGTCCACCAGCTTGTTCGCGGCGATCCAGGGCATCATGGCGCGCAGCTTGCCGCCCACTTGCTCGATCTGCGATTCGGCGTTGATGCGGCGACGCGAGGTCAGCGTCGGGGCGCCGGCGGTGTTTTCCAGGATGAACTTCTTGGCGTATTCGCCGGTCTGGATGTCCGTCAGGCACTGGCGCATGGCCTTGCGCGTTTCGTCGGTGACGATCTTCGGGCCCGTTTCGTATTCGCCGAATTCGGCGTTGTTCGAAATCGAGTAGTTCATGTTGGCGATGCCGCCTTCATAGATCAGGTCGACGATCAGCTTCAGTTCGTGCAGGCATTCGAAGTACGCCATTTCGGGCGCGTAGCCGGCTTCCACCAGCGTGTCGAAACCGGCCTTGATCAGTTCGACGGTACCGCCGCACAACACGGCTTGTTCGCCGAACAGGTCGGTTTCGGTTTCTTCGCGGAAGTTGGTTTCGATGATGCCGGCACGGCCGCCGCCGTTGGCGCTGGCGTACGACAGGGCCACGTCACGCGCGGCGCCCGACTTGTCCTGGTACACGGCCACCAGGTGGGGCACGCCGCCACCTTGCTTGTACGTGTTGCGCACCGTGTGGCCCGGGGCCTTCGGGGCGATCATGATGACGTCGATGTCTTCGCGCGGCACGACCTGGCCGTAGTGGACGTTGAAGCCGTGGGCGAAAGCCAGGGCGGCGCCGGCCTTGATGTTGCCGTGCACTTCCTTGTTGTAGACCGAGGCGATGTTCTCGTCGGGCAGCAACATCATGACGATGTCGGCGGCCTTCACGGCATCAGCCACTTCCTTGACTTCCAGGCCCGCGTTGGCGGCCTTGTTCCACGAAGCGCCGTCCTTGCGCAGGCCGACGATGACCTTCACGCCCGATTCATGCAGGTTCTGCGCGTGCGCATGGCCTTGCGAACCGTAGCCGATGATGGCAACGGTCTTGCCTTTGATGAGGGACAGATCGCAGTCTTTGTCGTAGAAAACTTTCATGGTTGTGCTCCAGATTCCAGTATTTTGGATATTCGATTAATTCAGATGTAGGGTGTGGCGTGGCCTGGAAGGCCGGTCAAATCTTCAAAATCCGTTCACCGCGTCCGATGCCGGACACGCCGGTGCGTACGGTTTCAAGGATGGCACTGCGGTCCAGGGCTTCCAGGAAGGCCTGTACTTTTTCCTGCACCCCGGTCAATTCGATGGTGTAGGACTTGTCGGTCACGTCGATGATGCGGCCGCGGAAAATGTCCGCCATGCGCTTCATCTCTTCGCGTTCCTTGCCAACGGCGCGCACCTTCACCAGCATCAGCTCGCGCTCGATGTGGGCGCCTTCAGTCAGGTCCACCACTTTAACGACATCCACCAGGCGGTTCAGGTGCTTGGTGATCTGTTCGATGACCTCATCGGAACCGGTCGTCACGATCGTCATGCGCGACAGCGTGGAATCCTCGGTGGGCGCCACGGTCAGGGTTTCGATGTTGTAGCCCCGCGCGGAAAACAGCCCCACCACGCGCGACAGCGCGCCGGGTTCGTTTTCGAGGAGGACGGAAATCACGTGCTTCATGGTGGCCTCCTTACAGGTCTTCAGAGCCAAGCAGCATTTCGGTCAGCCCACGGCCGGCCTTGACCATCGGCCACACGTTTTCGGTGCGGTCGGTGATGAAGTCCAAAAAGACCAGGCGTTCCTTGTGCTTGCCAAAGGCTTCGCGCAGCGCGGGTTCGACATCCGCCGGACGCTCGATACGCAGACCCACGTGGCCATAGGCCTCGGCCACCTTGACGAAGTCGGGCAGCGAATCCATGTAGGACTCGGAATAGCGCGAGCCGTAATCGATCTGCTGCCATTGCCGGACCATCCCCAGGAAACGGTTGTTCAGGCAGACGATCTTGGGCGTCAGGCGGTATTGATGGCAGGTCGACAGTTCCTGGATGTTCATCTGGATCGACGCTTCGCCGGTAATGACGGCAACGTCGTGCCCAGGGTTGGCCATCTGCACGCCCATCGCGTACGGCAGCCCCACACCCATGGTGCCCAGGCCGCCGGAGTTGATCCAGCGGCGCGGCTTGTCGAATTTGTAGTACTGGGCCGCCCACATCTGGTGCTGGCCCACGTCGGACGTGACGAAGGCGTCGCCGCCCGTCACTTCCCACAGCTTTTCCACCACGTACTGCGGCTTGATGACTTCGTCCGAGTTGGCGAACTTCAGGCATTCCTTGCCGCGCCAGGTTTCAACCTGCTCCCACCACTTGGTGATGGACGCGGGCTTGTGCTCGGCGGCCGCCACTTCATATTGGGCGGACAGGTCGGCCAGCACATCCTTGACGTTGCCGACGATCGGGACGTCCACGCGCACGCGCTTGGAGATCGACGACGGATCGATATCGATATGGATGATCTTGCGGGCGTTTTGCGCGAAGTGCTTGGGGTTGCCGATCACGCGGTCATCGAAACGCGCGCCGATGGCCAGCAGCACGTCGCAGTGCTGCATCGCCATATTGGCTTCGTACGTGCCGTGCATGCCGGGCATGCCCACGAACTGGCCGCTGCTGGCCGGGTAGCCGCCCAGCCCCATCAGGGTGCTGGTGCAAGGCGCGCCCAGTTGCGACACAAGTTTGTTGAGCTCGGGCGCGGCGTTCGACAGGATGACCCCGCCGCCCGTGTAGATCATCGGCCGTTCGGCGGCCAGCAGCATCTGCACGGCTTTCTTGATCTGCCCCTGGTGGCCCTTATTGACGGGCGCGTAGGAACGCATCGAGATCTCGCCCTTGGGCGGCGTGTATTTGCACTGCGCGACGGTGATGTCCTTGGGGATATCGACCAGCACCGGGCCGGGGCGGCCCGTGCGCGCAATGTAGAACGCGCGGCGCATGGTTTCGGCAAGGTCCTTGACGTCACGCACCAGAAAGTTGTGCTTGACGCAGGGACGCGTGATGCCGACGGTGTCGCATTCCTGGAACGCATCTTCGCCGATGGCCGCAGTGGGCACTTGCCCGCTGATGATGACCATGGGGATGGAATCCATATAGGCGGTGGCGATGCCGGTGACGGCATTGGTCACGCCCGGGCCGCTGGTCACGAGGCAGACGCCAACCTTTTGCGACGAGCGCGAATAGGCATCGGCGGCGTGCACGGCGGCTTGCTCGTGACGAACCAGGATATGCTGAAATTTGTCTTGCTTGAAGATCGCGTCGTAGATGTAAAGCACTGCGCCGCCGGGATAGCCGAAAACGTGTTCCACGCCCTCATCGGCCAGGCAGCGCACGACGATATCGGCGCCATTCATTTCCATGTTGTATTTCCTTTCAGTACCGGCCCTGCAACCCTGACTGCTGCTCGCCCGGATACGGCGGCAACGGAACCCATACCGGTTACGACAACATGATCCGGCGCTTAGCGGCTCACGGAGCCACGCCACCCGGACACCCTGCCGACCCGGCACACGCTCGACAGAACGCAGTGCAAACGCCCCTGGGGGACGCTGGAGGTCGAAATGGAAGCTTTGGCAACACACGCTTGTGGCGCGGCCAACAGCAAGTATCACTGCGGCGGGATGGCTGGGGAGGTGACCCGTTACCATCCGCCTCAACGCACCGGTATCGGATAGGCAGACCGGTGCAAGAGGTGGAATTTACCGCGTTGCGTCAAAGGTAGCAAATCGGCGTGAAACGACCGTTGCACGCGCGATGCAAAGCGAATTGCGGGAAAGTCCGGCAGCCATCCGACCCCAGAATATATGCCCCCCCAGGGGCGGCCCGACGGGGAAAGGCCCTAACTCGCGGGCGCATCTATATACTTGCCGCATCGCGAGAATTAGGCCCCGCCCCCATGGATTTGCGCATCGCCAGCATCCGCCGCTTCCTTTACAGCCACTACTTCTTCGGCGGGGTGCGCCAGGGGGTTGGCATGCTGTTGCCCGTGCTGGTGCTGGGCGGGCTGTTCGGCAACTACACCACCGGGCTGGTCGCGACGTTTGGCGCGCAGTGCCTGGCCATCATCGACCAGCCGGGCGGGCCGCAGCGCCATCGCACCAACGAAATGCTGGGCGGCGCGGCGCTGGGTACGCTTACCGTCATCATTACCGGGCTGGCGTCCAGCAACCCCGTCCTGATCTGGCTGGTGGTGATTGCGCAGTGCTTCGTCTATTCGATGTTCACGGTGTTCGGCAAGCGCGGCGGGCTGATCGGCTTTGCCGGCCTGCTGCTGATGACCTTGACCATGCATTCGCCGCTGGAGCCGCACCAAGTGCTGGCGCACGCCGCCGCGACGCTGGGCGGTGCGTTGTTCTACGTGGTCTTCAGCCTGGGATTCTCGCGCCTGTTCTGGCTGCGCGAAGAACAGCAGGCCATGTCCGTGGCGCTATTCGCCACGGCCGACTACGTGGCCGCCCGCGCCGCTTTCTACGACGAGACGGCCGACCTGGACGAATCCTACCGCGCACTGATCCAGCGCCAGTCGATCATGACGGAAAAGCACCAGGCCGCGCGCGACATGGTGCTGCGCGCGCTGCCACGCGGCAAAGGCGTGGGTGACCGCCAGCGCGTGATGATCTGGAACATGTTCGTGGACATGTTGCAACTGCTGGACACTCTGGTCGCCACGCATACCGACTACGCCGCGCTGCGCCGCACGCTGGCCGGCAACGACTGCCTGATGTTCATGCGTGACGCGCTGGTGAAAATGTCGCTGGAATTAAACCGCATCGCGCTGGATGTATCGCGTGGCCGCCCGGTGCAATACCGCAGCAGCGCCAAGGCCGAGCTGCGCGCCATCGAATACGAAATCGAACAGCTGAAACAGCAAGGGCTGGGCGAGCGCGAACCCGAGATGCTGGCGCTGATCATCCAGGTGCTGCGCCGCCTGCGCAATTCGGCCCGCATCGTGGACCGCCTGGCCGACCACACCGCCGCATCGCCCGACGCCAAGCCCACCGACGTCTTGCGCATCAACAAATCGTTGACGCGGTTCATCTCGCGCCAGGAATTCCGCTTTGGGCTCCTGACCAGCAACTTGCGGCTGGATTCCCCGCACTTTCGCTACGCGCTGCGCGTGACGGCGGCTGCCGCCATTGCCATGACCCTGGCCAGCCGCTGGTTGTCGCCGGAGTTTTCCGCGCACAACTACTGGATCATGCTGACCATCGTCATCATCATGAAGCCCGGCTTCGCGTTGACGCGGCAACGTAACGGCTGGCGCCTGGGCGGCACCTTGATCGGCTGCATTTGCGCCCTGCTGCTGTTCAACCTGACCGACAGCCCCGAGATCCTGTTCGCCGTGCTGCTGGGCGCCTGCATCATGGGCAACAGCCTGGTGCAGCTGAACTACATGGCCAGCGCCATATTCAACACGTTGTTCGTGGTGCTGGTCTTTCACTTCGTGTCGCCGGGCACCGTGTCGATGTCGGTGATTGGCGAACGCGCCATCGATACGCTGCTGGGTTGCGCGCTGGCGCTGATATGCAGCTACATCCTGCCGTGGTGGGAAGCGCGCTACCTGAAGCCGCTGGCGGCGGCCGCCACGCGCGCCAACCGCGAATATCTGGTGGCCGGCCTGCGCTACGTGGAAGCCATGCAGGCGCATGGCACGCCGTCAAACGTGGCCACGGCTACCGCCACGACTGCCGCCACAACCCCTGCATCCCCCGCCGCCAGCCCCACTGCCACCCCCGCCGCCGACACGCCCGCCGTCATCGACGCCGACCTGGCATGGCGGCTGGCACGCAAGAACGTGCACATTGCGTTCAGCAACTTTGCCGAGGCGTTCTATCGAATGATGAGCGAGCCGAAGTCGCACCAGCAAAGCGTGCCGGAATTGAACAACCTGCTGATCCAGAACCACGTGCTGGCCTCGCAGATCACGGCGGCGATTCCCATCCTGGCCGCGCTGCCCAAAACGCCCGAGGCGGTGCAGCTGGCCATGAACGGCATGGTCGACCTGCTGGACGAAAAGCGCCCGCAGATCGCCACCACCCTGCCCACGCAGTTCGACACATCGGGCGAGCAGGCGGCGTTGGCCTATCCGCTGAAACAGATGCTGAAGGCCTCGCACATGATCCGCCAGGAATTGCAGGCGCTGGCTGACCCTACGCACGCTCCGCCGGTGGCGGCGGCGGCCTGAAGGCGAAGGTCTCGGTGACCCGCAAGACGGGCAAGGCGCGCAAAGACGTGGAACAGTGCTCACGTCAACCGCGCACTCACCGCGTCGACTGATGACGGCGTCAACGCACCACGCCGTCAACCCATCACCGCGTCAATCCGCCAGCTTGCGGCGAAACACCAGCTTGTCGTCCGTCGATGCCGAGGCGTCGTAGGCGTAGCCTTCCAGGTCAAAGCCTTGCAAGCCTTCGGGCTTGGTCACCTTGTGCTGGATCGCGTAGCGCGCCATCAACCCACGCGCCCGCTTGGCGTGAAAGCTGATGATCTTCCAGGCGCCGTTCTTCCAGTCCTGGAACACACACTGCACCACGCGCGCCTTCAGCGTTTTCAGGTCAACCGACTTGAAGTATTCCTCGGACGCCAGGTTCACGATGACCGGCGCCTTCTTGCCTTCCAGACGCTCGTTCAGATAGTCCGCAATGGTCGAACCCCAGTACTCGTACAGGTTCTTGCCCTTGGGCGTTTCCAGCCGCGTGCCCATTTCCAGGCGATACGGTTGCATCAGGTCCAGCGGCCGCAGCACGCCATAAAGGCCGCTTAGGATGGCCACGTGCTCTTGCGCCCAGTCCAGCTGCCTGGCCGACAGGCTGGAGGCGTCCAGCCCTTCGTACACATCGCCGTTGAAGGCCAGCACGGCCTGGCGCGAGTTGGTCTGGGTAAAACTGCGCTTCCAGTGCGCGTAGCGCTGCGCGTTCAGTTCCGACAGCGCCGGGCTCAGGCTCATCAGGCCGGCGATGTCTTCGGCGGACTTGGTCTTAAGCACTTTGATCAGGCCGGCGGCCTGATCCACGAACAGCGGCTGGGTATGCGTCTCGATATGCAAGGGCGAGTCATAGTCCAGCTTCTTGGCGGGGGAAAGCAAAAACAACATTCGTGGTTCCTTTATCAGCGCGCCGTCCAGCCGCCATCGACCGAAACGGACGTGCCCGTGATTTGCGCCGCGGCGTCCGAGGCCAGGAACACGGCGGTGCCGCCCAATTGTTCCGGCGTCACGAATTGCAGCGACGGCTGCTTTTCGCCCAGCAGTTCGCGCGCGGCGGCTTCCTGGTCAACGCCATTTTTTTCCGCCAGCGCGGTGATCTGCTTTTCCACCAGGGCGGTGCGCACCCAGCCCGGGCAGATGGAATTGGCGGTAATGCCCTGCCCGGCCGTTTCCAGGGCCGTGACTTTGGTGAAACCCACCACGCCATGCTTGGCCGCCACGTAGGCCGACTTGTTGGCCGACCCGACCAGGCCGTGCGCCGACGCGATATTGATGATGCGGCCAAAGCCCTGCTTCTTCATGTGGGGCAGCGCGGCGGCGGTGCCGTGAAACACGGCGGACAGGTTCAGCGCCAGGATGGCATCCCACTTTTCAGCGGGAAAATCCTCGATCAGCGCGGTGTG
The DNA here is from genome assembly GCF_036668755.1 of Achromobacter sp. ESBL13. Taxonomy (NCBI): domain Bacteria; kingdom Pseudomonadati; phylum Pseudomonadota; class Betaproteobacteria; order Burkholderiales; family Alcaligenaceae; genus Achromobacter; species Achromobacter sp. ESBL13. The sequence goes on from NZ_JAZEVT010000003.1 coordinate 586,272, forward strand.
CTGGATGCCGGCGTTGTTGACCAGGATGTCGATGCGGCCCAACTGGCGCACCGTGTTCTCGACCAAGCCGCGTACCGCGTCGCCCTTGGACAGGTCGGCGCCGTCGTAGACGACCTTCACGCCGTGCTTGTCGGCCAGGCCGGCGCGCACTTTTTCGATTTCGGCGGCGTCACCAAACCCATTCAGGACGATATCGGCGCCTTGCTGCGCGAAGGCGGTGGCGATACCCAGCCCGATGCCGCTGGTGGAACCGGTGACTAGGGCGACTTTTCCTTTAAGCATGCGCATTCTCCTGGGGTCTGGCGGGGGTGACAGTGGGGTGACGGTGGGGTCGAAATGCAGAGCGGGCACAAGTGTAGCCGCCCCGCAAGACGGCAATCATGCCATGACCCCACGCAGTGCGGGGTCAAGCGCGAGGGGAGCTGTCGGCCGGGTTTGCCGAGGGGTTTGCCGAGGGGTTTGCCGGCGGCTCAGGAGTCGGATCCGGATCCGGCTCCGTCTGGATCGGGCTCGGCAGGTCTGCCATGCCGCCACGGTTTTCCGGCACGCGCTCCAGCAGCTTGATCAGCACGGGCACCACGCCCATCGAAATCGCGACCACCACGGACAGCACGTCGCGCTGTTCAAGATTCACCAAGTGGTTATCCCAGGCTTCGTTGAAGATGGCGAAGCTGAACTCGCCGCCTTGGGCCAGCACCATCGCAAACAGCAGCCGGTGGTAGCGCGGCAAGCCTAGAAACCGCGCGAACCCATACAGGACCAGCGCCTTGACGACCAGCAAGGCGGCCACGCCGCCAAGAATGAACCACCAGTGGTCGGCCACCACCTTCAGGTTGACGGACATGCCGATAGCCAGGAAGAACAGGCCCAGCAACAGCCCCTTGAACGGTTCGATGGCGCTTTCAAGGTCGTTCCGATAGCGCGATTCCGCCATCAACACGCCCACCAGAAAGCCGCCCAGGCCGGCGGACAGGCCGGCGTAGTCGAACAACTGCGCCGCGCCCACCACCATCAACAGCGCCGCCGCCGTAAACAGTTCCTGCAACTGCGCCTTGGCGGCCCAGCCCAGCAGGCGCAGCCGATACGCCAACGTCACCACCGCCACGGCCACCAGCGCTTCCTTGAAGGAAGGCGCCGACGTGCCGTCGGACCCTAGCAGCCCCGCCGCCACCAACATCGGAATGGCCGCCATGTCCTGAAACAGCAACACCCCCAGGGCCGAGCGCCCCAGCGGCGTGCGGGTCAACGTGCGTTCATCCAGCAGCTTCAACGCCACCGCCGTCGATGACAACGCCAGCGACAAGCCGCACAGCACGGCAGCCTGCCACTCCATGCCGGCCAGGTGCCGCAGCGCCGCGCCAAACACCAGGCCCAGCAACAGGCCGCAGACCAGCATCTGCAGGGTGCCCAGTAAAAAGACCTCGCTGCGCATGGCCCATAAGCGCCGGGGCGACAGTTCCAGCCCGATGATGAACAGCATCATCACCACGCCCCACTGCGACACATTGATCATGGTGTCGACATTGGTGATCAGCTTCAGGCACGACGGCCCGATCAGCACGCCCGCGATCAGGTAGCCCGGTATGGCGCCCAGCCCCAGCCGCTGGGTGATCGGCACGCACAACACGGCGGCAAGAAGAAGGATAAGGATCAGGTCCATGGAAAAGGATGCCGGCTGGGGATGATGGGGGAAGGCCGAAGGCGCGCAGCGCGAATGGAAGGATTCTGGGCAAAGATCGCGACCACCGGAAGCGTCGGATGCCTCCCTTCAAAGATTTTTTCGCACCCCCTTTACACACAAGAAAAAATTCCTGTAGAATTGCGGGCTTCGCTGCTCCAACAACGAAGATCCTTCCGACCAGGGATCTTTCAGTGAAGCCTCTTTTAAGAACTTGAAGTCTGGGTCTTAAAGCAAGAGGCACCACCGTTTTGGAACCCAGCCACGGAGAGGTGGCAGAGTGGTCGAATGTACCTGACTCGAAATCAGGCGTACGGTATCCCCGTACCGTGGGTTCGAATCCCACCCTCTCCGCCAGTATTCAAGAACGAAGCCCCTGAGAAATCAGGGGCTTTTTTCTTTGTGCGGCGAGCAGACGGCTGAAGAGTCGGGTGACCCCGCCGTACCCCGCCGTACCCCGCCCTAACCCGCCCCGCCCTAACCCAC